>JADKHW010000001.1 GCA_016721565.1 bacterium
CGGCGAGCATTTGCTCGCCGTTTTCGATATTGCGTTTGAGGAGTTTTATCTGACTTGTCCGGTGATGGCTTCTTTCATGCCTGTGTAGCGGCGGCGGAGAAGTTCAATGGCAGTTAAGTAGCGGAGTTGGGTTTCCGCCATCTCGGCCATTTCTTCTTCGATGTTGACGCCGTTGACTCCGGTGATGTCATCGGGAATCGGTTCGCGAACGGTTTTGGCTTTCAAGCCTTCAAGATCATTGGCGGGAGGAATGTGACGCTGATCGGTTTGTGCGAGCTTCTGGTCGTCACCGTTCAAACGGTCGCGCAACAGCTCCTCAAATTCCACGCGCACGCGCTCGTAGCCGGGAGTTTCGGCGTTGGCGATGTTCTGGGTATGCGCACGCTGGCGCGCCGCCTGAGCATCCAGCATGCTCTTGAGCACGGACGCGGGCTGGTTTTGCCCGATCAGAAAGCTTTCAATCAGATTGTCTGCCATAGGGGTTTTCTCCTTCGAGTATGCAATTAGCAATCCTTGTGCCGCCGGTTGAAGATGCTATCGCAGCCTTCTTAAGTGCAAACCCTGCAAAGAGAAGCGGCCCACTCCAGAAAGGAGCGGGCCGCTTTGAATTAGGCAAATTCAGCCTTACGGGCAGGGAACGCCGGTCACGACGTAGAAACGCTTGGTGTCCGGGCCGCCGAGCGGGGTGTCATCAAACGTGATAGCCGAGGTCGGAATCGGAGTAAGCAACGTGTATTCCGCCGGGAATGCGGCATCGGAGTTTGACGCATACCAGACGTTGTAGCAACCGCAGCTATTGGCAACGGCAGGTGACCAACGGAGCTGCACCGTGTTTGTGCCAGCCAAACGATAGGCCGTAAGCGCAACCGGTTCACCGCACATGGCCGTTTCAAACGGTGCCAGTTGGCCTGTCAAGAGTTGATAGTCTTGGCACCAGCACGCGCCCGATGAATCGAACTGGGCGAGAATACCGGTGACGTTCAGCGCGCCGAGCGGAATCGGCTGACCGACCAAAGAGTCGCAAGCGTTGACGCGGAATTGAATCGTGTCCGTGCCGTTAAACAGAAGGAAATTGGTGTTGGTCAAGAAGGTGTCCACACCACCGGTCGTGTCAAACGTGACGTTCTGAACTGTGATGTGACGCGCTTCGTTGGCTTCAGGTGCACAGGCGGCGGCGTTCTGTGAAATCGTGTTGGCGGCAACAACGGTTGCGGCAGGAACGGCATGACCTGCTGAGATGAACGTCACGACTGCGGCATGCAGAGCGAACTGCGAGAATTCACTAACGCCGTTGAAGAAGTCGAGCGCACCTTCGATGCGAACAGAGTCGCCGGGGAGGGCCAAACGAGTTGAATTCTGCATCGGCAATTGCGCAGCGGTACCGAAGACGAGAATCGCGCAGCCGTTGTACTCGACATACATGTTGCGGCGGCAGGAATCGTTGTGGGTTACAACGCCGTAGGTGACGAGCAGCGAGTCATTCCAAACGGGAACGCCGCACTCGTTCTGTGCGCGAATCTGGCAGATCGTGAGTGTGTCAGGAACAGCCGGTGCGCCGCAGATGTTGGCTGCGCCCGGAGTGCCGAGGTCGCCGTTATTTGCGCCGTTCCAAGCGGTTGAAGCAGTGCACCAGTTGGTCGGATTAGACGGATCAAGATTGGTTGCAGAAAGTTGAGCGCTGGCACCTGCTACAAACGGAAGGCCGTTGTAAGAAAGCGCAACGGCGGTGACGTTGTTGGCATCACGCACGGTGATGAGTTCACCCGTGTTGTTCAGGCCAAGGCCCCAGCCGGTGGTGCCGTAGTGATAGGCGTAATTTTCGGGAACGCCACCGTTGGTCGCGCTGTCGCCATTCGAGCAGAAGACGAAGTATGCTCCAGCGGCTATGGTCGGATTGCCTTCGAGTGTATCGGAGCCGTTGGCATCGGAAATAATCCAACCGCTCATGTTAACGGCATTCGCGCCGTGATTGTAAATTTCGAACCACTCGCCCAGCGAGTCTGCGGTTCCTGCGAAATTCGGGTTCGGCATGAACTCGGTGATGACGAAGTCGTAGGCCGAAGGAACGATTGTAAATTGCGCGGAGCTGTTCGGAGCGATCGGGTTGCCTGCAACGTCGGTGACGTTATTAACAGTCAGTGTGTAGGTGTTAGCAGGGATCGAAGCGGCAAATGACAAACGAACCGTGTTTCCGTCAGGCTGCAAGACTGCGGTTGACGGAACGCCGATGCCGAGATCAACGCTGTAGTTGGCAACGGTTTCGGCTGAGACTTCAGTCAGGTTCTCGTTAAAGACTGCGTCAATCTGGCTACTGGTGATTACAGTAACACCAGTCAAGACAGGCGGAATCACATCGGCGATGCACGGTGAGGGTGCTGCGCCGGGAGTACAGAAACGATAGCGACCAGTTGTTGCGAAGACTGCGGCGGATTCATACCAGTTAACAACATCCCAAGATTGACCGACGTCGGCTGAACATACTTCAATTGAACTGCCGGTGTTGCCAGCGGAAAGATCGGGGAAGCTTACCGTCAATGAGCCGTAGATCAACGTGCCGCCGGACAATGCAGTATAAATCGCAAGATTGTCGCCGCTGTTTGAAAGACCCCAGCCGCCGACGGAGTCGGGGCAAATCAACTCACCCGCAAATTCCGGAATGTCAAGTGTTGACAACACGAGGTATTGACCTGCATTAATTGTCGTGCCTGCTGGAATATAGAGAGCGCCTTCGCTTGTCGGGGGATATGTGTTGTGATCGGTGACAATCCAGCCTCCGATGTTGATCGTGCTGCCGGTTGTATTGTAGAGTTCGATCCACTCAACGTCCGTTCCAGCGGTGTCATCGTACATGACTTCGGTGATGACCACGTTGTTGGTGGCAGGCGGAGCGATGGTGAAGTTGCCTGTCAAGTTCGTAGCAGGGTTGCCCGCGATATCTTGCACGTTCAACACGGTGAGCGTGTAGTTATTCGGAGCCATTGCAGCGAACGTCAAATGGACAAGGGAATTGTTGGTTACGTCACGGACGGCAGACGAGGGATTGCCGACCGCGTTATTGACGGAATAATTTGCTTCGGTTTCAGCTACTGTCAGATTAACATTTTCGTCAAAGAGAACGTCAATCTGCGTGTTTGTAATTACCGTGATGCTGGTTAACGCAGGAGGAGTAATGTCTCCGCCTCCGCACGGTGTGTTTGCGGCACCGGGTGTGCAATGACGATAGCGACCGACGGCGGCGAATACTGTTGTAGATTCAATCCATGCGGCAGGATCGCCTGTCCATGTTGCGTTTACGTCGCACTTCTCTATTGAGTTACCTGCATTGTTCGCCGCACCATCAGGGAAGCTGACGGTAAGTGAACCATCAATCAGTGTGCCACCTGTGGCAGCAGTGTAGAGCGTTAAGTTGTCACCAGTGTTTCCAAGTGTCCATGAACCTGCACCGGTGCAGAGAATTTCTCCGGCAAATTCTGCGATGGCGACGCGGCACAATACTAAGTATGCACCTGCAGCGATTGAAGTCGCAGCTGGAACTGTGATTGTTCCTTCGCCTGCCGGCCCGGGATAAGAAGGGCCATCACCAACTACCCAGTTGGAGATATCAATTGAAGCCGCAGTGGTGTTGTGGATTTCAACCCACTCGATGTCAGTACCGGCGGTGTCGTCGTACATGACTTCAGTGAACACAACGTCACCAAAGGATTGAGCCAAGACCGGCAGGGCTGCTAAACAGAGCGCGGCCAACAAAGAAAGTCCACGCAACATACGCATCTTCATCACCTCAAAAATAAATGCTGAAAAAACACAGGTCAACAATTTCAATCGCGTCATCGACAAGAATGCAACAGCCTGTAAGATAAGGAGAAAACGATGTGAATGCAAGTGAACGATTTCACGAAGAGGGTCGACAGAATTGATTGGATTCTCATTAGTCAGGCATTTAAGTCATTGGAAAATGCGGCGGGGTTATTAGTAGTGTGCGAGGATTGCACACCTCAATCAGAGCAATGCAGATTGTGCGAGAGGCATTGGCTATATATCACAAAAAACGCCCTGCGATGCAGGGCGTTTTCGAAAGGTTGTTCTCTGTTTACCTATGCCTCATCTGCAACGCTGTCCAAGTCTAAGCTTTGCAGGCTATTGGCGACATCCTCAAGCTCAAACGGCTTAGGCAAAACAGCGTTGGGGCCGTTGGGCAAATCTTCACTCTGCGAGTCGGATAAACCGACGCACGGCACACTTCCGCAACGCGTGCGAACCATTTCGATCCAGTCACTTGGTTGATCAAAATCACCCATGTCAATCATCACAAATTCGGGACGAATATCCGAGCGCACAAGATAAATTGTAGCATCGTCGAGATTCGTGAATACTTCGCACGGATGACCTAATCGTTCCAACATCTTGCGTGCGACATCACGCACAATTGGATTTGTTACGACCAGCATGCCTGGTCCAACAGGAATAATATTCTGCTGTGGTTGCGCTTGCTCGTGTTGCAAGTTATCGGCAAGCTGCTCAGCAACAGAGTCGGCGTAGTCAGCAAGCTCGTATGGCGTGCGGTGCGCGGTTTCGTATTGACGCGACAACACAACAAGCAACGTTGGCTCACCTTCGACCTTGATGAGTTCGTGCTCAAACGAGCAGGGAACGCACTCGCCGTCCCCGCGCAACAGTTGTACAGAAGTGCGCAGGTGTTCTTCGTTCCAAGGCCAATCTGCAAACTCGTCCATTTGTTTTCCGACTAATCCGGGATGAACAGCACCGAAGAGATCAGAGGCCGCAAGGTTGGTTTCCTGAATGAAATGTGTGCGCGGGTCAACAAGCAAAACTGCCTCGCCAGTCAGACTGCATAGAGTGTTGAAATTCTCCTGCGACTGATGCAGGGAAATTTGTAAACTCTGGGAATCCGATTTCTTCAATCCATAGAGCAGCATGCCGCTGGCTGTCGGAACCGGATAGAACTCAAACATCCGCGCGCCGAAGAGACTCTCAAATCTTTCGGAACGATTAGGATTCACGACGGATGCAACATCCGCTTGTTCAAGGCCGGGCAGCACTTCGTGCAAGAGTGGTGCGTCAGCAAGCTTGGTGCTAATATCCAATGCCGCGCGATTACATTCAATCACTCGTCCATCACTATCAACTAACAAAACAGGTTGTGGATTCAGCGCATCGACAGACGTAATGATTTGCGCAACTTCGGTTCTATCACCTGCGGCAACCGGGCGATTCTCCACAAACTCAAGGGCAACTGGTCCTGAACCGTCGGAATTTGCGGAGAGCTTTGTTGCAACAATTTCTCCGTCGAAATAGTGCTTGTCTTCACGGCAGAGTAGCCAGCATCCTCCGGCAAAATCTCTGGTAGCGGCTTTGACTAAGAACTCTTTCAGCGGTCCGCGAAAATCTGCGCCGATGACTGAAATAGAATCATCCGGCTGACCACCTTTGGGCAAATAGAGAGCAAACCACGCGCAGCGGAGTTCACGCGGATCAAACGACCACTTTCATCCACAACGCACATTGGTGTACGAACGGCCTGAAAGATTTGACGGAACGTAATGGTTTCGCGCGCTGATTTCTGCTCATCAGGATCAACAGGTTCGGTCGCTTGTGCGTGCTCGGTGGTGACAAGCTCACCTTTGCGGCGGGGCTTCAACACGAACACAAGAAACGCAGTCCCGGCAGTCAAGAGTAGCAAAGCACCGACAGCGCTTCCGGCACTCGTAGGGGAGTCAATTTCAGAGACTAACAGCAGGGGCTCCATGCCGGGGACATGGATGCGCGCAAACGCCAAAGGTAATCCGTCCTCCATCGTGACCAGCCCGGCAGTCTGGGAAAGCAGAATTCCCCATGTTCCAGCCCCAATAGGTGGATCGGAGCGGCGGGCCGAAGCCAGAAATGTCTCGGTAGGACCGTTCATCAAAACCCACTGAGCTGGTGGGTCTGTCGGGACCTTGAACAAGTCGTTTGGATTGAACAGCGCGACAAGCCTCCCGGGAGTGGGATTTTGCTCGTCGGATGGGGGTGCATATTGCAAAGCCAGGCAGCGGCTCGGGCCATGTTTATCGGTGAGTAGAATATCTGGCGCATCGGACTGGGCAAACTCGTCCAGGGCAACGGCAAGTCCAACGCTGTCACCAGCGACCGCATGGGTTTGGCCGTTTGAACGAAGCAACACCCAGCCACGTGGTTTTGCCAAACCAGCCGGCCATTCGTCCGTCATCTGGGCAAACTTGTTTTCAACCCGCCAACCCGCCCATTCGGAAGGGTGTTCCACAGCGGCAGTTAGGCTATGCCGCATGAGCAGATCTCGGAAGGACGAACGAACCGAAACCAGCTGGGTTTCCCAAGAAGCAGCCAAATTCTTCAATTTAGCCATTTCGAGATCCTGATAGTCCCCTTCGGCGGTCCGCAGGTGGCCCATAGACATCAGGGCACCTCCGAGGAGGCCGGTCAAACCAACAGCGATTCCGATGATTTTGACGAATGCGCGCATGCGATGAAACCTGTGGCAAAGCTATGAGTGAGTTCTTTGGTAGAATAATTCGCAAATTCGGTGCCTTGTTCTTTCGCCTTGACACTCAGCGGCAAAATCGGTAACTTTTGTGTTTACAGAGTGTGGGAGATGGACAACGCCCGTCTGGGAGGCGGGTTATGTGCAATGTGCACGGCTGAGATTCGATGAAACGCAAGGGAGAGGGACATGGGAGGAAAGCTCACGGTATTTTTGGGTCTGTTGTGTTGTTTGGTGTCGGCGAGTTTCGCTGATCCGCCAGCGGTTTCGATTCAGACAACGTTTGCTGATCGCGGCGAGTTTTATCATATTACGCTCGCTGAACAGGACACTGCGGCGCCTGGTGTTTACTTGACGGGAATTGGCTTGCAACAGCAGTTTCAAGCGTACGCTGTGAAAGTCGATACCGATGGCGTTGCTATTTGGTCACGGCTGTGGGGAAGCACGAACTACATGTACGATTGCCTATGGCGTAACGGCATGGGCCGCATGATTGGTTTTACGACTGAGAATAGCACACCGGATTACAAAGTTGTGCAGTTCACAGGCGCGGGTTCGCTTAATGACCAGTGGGATTTTGGCGGTAACGTGCGTGCGGATCGAGGCAGTGGTGCAGAATATTACGATAGCACATTCACCATCGTGGTTGGTTCGGTTACACCAGGCGATTCGAGTGCATCGGACGGCAGTATGGTGCTGGTGAATGATCAAGGTTCTGTCGAGTGGTCACACACATATCATGCATCTGCGGCCATCAGGCGCGTTCAACGGATTGCTTCCGGGAATATAGTGCTCTTTGGTACTGCCGACAGCGTGGCGGGCCGCAATCGAGATTTTTGGTTTGGGCGCACGGACTCTGCTGGAGCGCTTTTGAGTTCGCGTCGCTTCGGTGCAGCGCGTGCTGAAGAGTTGTATGATGCGGTTAGAGTGAGTGCCAATTTGAGTTTATTGGTTGGTTCAACTCGCTCCTTTGGGGATAGCACAAAGACGAATATCTTTGTGCTCGCTACGAATGACAATGGCGACAGCTTGTGGTCGGATGTATTAGGTGGAACAGAGAACGACGCTGCGCTGTGTGTACTCCCTGTTGCTGATCGCGACAGCGGTTTTGTGATTGGCGGTTACTGGTCTGAGCAGCACTTGGGAACACGCAACGCATTTCTGTTGAAGTACGATCAGGACTTTGACAGCATGTGGACGGTGATTCAATCTGATACGGTCGTTGTATCTGAGTTTCGTGATGTTGCGGTGGACAGCATGTTTCAATACCATGCAGCTGGTATTCGCAATACGGGATTGCCGCATGGGTATTATGCTGTGACTACTGTTGATCCTGCCGCGCCGTTGCAGCACAATCCCGATCCGTTCTCGATATTGAGTCCGGCGGACAACGCGTTCTTCACGGTGGACACTATTCGTTTCAGCTGGGAGGCCGCAACTGATCCCGATCCGGGCGATCAGATTGCTTACGCGCTTTTGCTTGACACAGACACGCTGTTTGACAATCCGCAGGCTATTGGTCCACTTTCACAGACGACCACCAGACTGACGCGCACGGAAGATATTTTTGATCGTTACTGGCGAGTTATGGCGCAGGACCAGCATGGAAACTTGCGGCTTTGTACGGAGAGTTATCGGCATGTGCGTAAGATTCGTCCTGATTCTACGCGCGCCTTTAACCTGATAGAGCCGCTCGACGGCCACGCGATTGTTAATCCATTCGCGACGTTCAGTTGGGAATTGCCGATTGATCCGGACAGCCTTGACGAAACTCTGATGTATTCACTGTTCTTCCAAGTCGGCGACTCGGTCACGTTAATCGATACACTGCTGGATACAATGGCAACGGTGAACTTCACTGACCATCCGTTTATCCATCACAGTGACACGGTGACTTGGTGGGTTATTGCCTATAGTAATTATCCGCAAATGCAGCGACACTCGACTCAAACATGGACGTTTGTAAACTGGAACGTCGATGTCGACGATGTGACTCAGTTGCCGACAGACTTTGCAATGATGCCGGCTTATCCGAATCCGTTTAACGCGACGGTGAACTTGCAGTTTTCGCTGGCGCAAGCGGGAGATGTGCAATTGCGGATCTTTGATGTGACGGGACGTGAAGCGGGAACTCTTGTAAGCGGGCGTCTTGCGCCGGGAGTCCACGTTGTGCAGTGGAATGGCGAAAATGCCGCGTCAGGCGTTTATTTTGCGCGATTGATGCAAGGTGGAAACGTCGCAACTCAAAAGCTTCTTCTGCTGAAATAACTTTAGTTAATCAGTGCTCCGAAAGGAGGCAGGCATCGTGCGTTGGCTCAACTTTGCTTCAGTCCTGCTGATTTCTTTGATGGTTGAAAATGCTCTGGCCCAGAGTTTTGATCATGTCGTACTTGCGTCGCAACTTGGCGGCGTGGGGGATTTGGCAGTTCAAGACCTCGATGGTGATGCGGATCTTGACCTGCTGGTCGCATCGTTCTGGCCGGGACACGTGTACTTTCTGCAACACTCGCCGGATGATTCACTGATTCGCGAGTCGGAATACTCCACAAATGGTAACGGGCGGCAGGTTGCAACGGGAGACTTTGACAACGACGGCGACCTTGATGCGATATATGCTTCGTATGATGACAATAAGTATGTACAGCTATTCGGGAATCACACGGATAACATCCATTTGGTGTTCGAAGAGCAGGACCTACTTGATAGCGTGCGAGGTCCTGTTGCCCTGCTTGCGGCGGACGTAAACGGTGACAGCTTAGTTGATCTTGTGGGCGGCGAAGTTAGAAGTTCAGCCAGAATTATCCGCATTTTCGAACAACGAAATAGAAGTCTGGTGCAGACTTGGATTGATTCACTTCCATCTCCGTTTGCTCCGACTAATTTTGCAGCAGGTGATATTGACGGCGACGGAGTCGATGAGATATTCGTGACAGCATCCTCTGTTGGCGGAATATTCGTCCTTCGCCATACTGACGACGGCTATGAACTCCAGCAAGAGATCACGAATCGCAACTTGACGGCAATCGAGGTCGGGGATCTGGACGGTGACGGCGCAGTCGATATCGTCGGCTGTGATTTAGACAATGAGTTGTTGGTCCGGTGGGAATGGAGTGGTGTGCAATGGTCAACGAC
The DNA here is from genome assembly GCA_016721565.1 of bacterium. Lineage (GTDB taxonomy): Bacteria > Electryoneota > RPQS01 > RPQS01 > RPQS01 > JABWCQ01. The sequence goes on from JADKHW010000001.1 coordinate 9,650, forward strand.
CACCCTGCCCGGCCAAATAACGAACCCGCGCACGGTGATATTTGAAGATTTCGACGACGACGGCATAACCGACGTTGCGGCGGCAGGATTTAGTGACGGTTTCAATCCGGGCGGAATCTATTGGTGGCGGCAGACGCAGATTGGATCGTTTATTCGCGAAGAGATTCTCGACGAGGTAAATTTCTACGGCATCGTCAGCGCAGACTATGACCGCGACGGTGATATGGATATTCTGGGGGCCAGTTCCACATCTGAAGCGGTCTACTTGTTTGAGAATACAATGGTTCTTCCCGCCTCTGTGTCAGGAAGTGTTACCTCGGCGTCGGATGGCTCGCCTGTCGCGGGAGTTCGCGTGACTGCGGTTGAAAGCGGTGCACGCACCACGACCGACAATACTGGGCAATACATGCTGCAATTGGCGGCTGGTACGTATTCATTGCGCTATGAGCACGAATGCTGGGAAACATCGATCATCACGGATATAACGGTCGGAGAGCACACTCAAGCTCATGTAAGTGTTGATTTGCATAAGGGAAATTTGCGAGTCAGCCAAACTTCGGTGAACATATTTGCGCAGAATGACGAAACGACGACTTACCCTTTGACGCTCCGGAATACGGGCGACGGCATATTGAGCCTGTCAGTTGTGCCTCATGGCGTGTCGCCATTCAGTAATTGGGTCACGGTCGATCCATATTTTATGGATGTAGCCTCGGGCGAAAGCCAGACTTTGACGATTCTGGTTAGGCCAGACACGACGAACGACCGCTTTTTTGAGTATTTCGGTGAGATCAGCATAACCTCGACGACATGCCTTGACTTAAATGTGGTAATTGACGTTTCCACGATTGTGTTGGATTCGCCGGAGAGAGATCGGGAAACGCCCGACAAGTTTGCGTTCGCATCCGCCTATCCGAATCCGTTCAATGCTTCCGTGAATTTGGAGTTTGAACTTGCAAGCGCGGGTGCGACTCAATTGAAAGTGTTTGACGTGACGGGTAGAGTCGTGGCAGAACTCGTAAATGAATCACTCGTGCCGGGAGTACATAGCGTGACGTGGAACGGAATGAATGCCGCGTCAGGTGTGTATATTGCGCGGCTTGTGCAGGGGGAGAATATGGCAACGCAAAAATTATTAATGATAAAATAGTGTCATTGCAACGGCAATTAGGAGGGCGTGAAATGATCGCGCGTCAACTTGCTCGGGCCGTTTTAATTGGATTGTTAGTTGGTGTCTGTTGGTCGCTCGAATTTGAGCGCACAGAATACATAATTGATATCGGCGCAGTCTGCGACATTTTCGTCGAAGACTTTGACTCGGATGGCGACGACGACTTGTTGCTCGGTACGTATTGGCCCGGGCGGGTTCACTATCTCCAGCGGCAGGACGACGGATCTTTTATAAGTGATTTGGAGTGGTCCACGCATGGCAATGGCCGACAGCTGGTCATAGGCGATTTTGATAATGACGGTGACATTGACGCAGCCTACGCGTCTTACGACGACAACAGCTATGTGATACTGCGGAATCAGTGGACAGGTGAGGTTCAAAGTCAATTTGAACCCGAGGTACTGCTGACACACGCGCGCGGTCCGGTGGCGCTGATTGCCACCGACGTCAATGGAGACTCGCTGACTGACTTGGTTGGGGCGGAACTGCGCTACGAAGGCCGTACAGTAAGAGTATTCGAGCAGCGTAATCATGTCCTTGTACAGGCCTCGGTTGATTCTCTGACGTTAGGTGCGCCAACGAGCTTCGCGTCTGCCGACATTGACAGAGACGGCCTAGTGGAAGTTTACATTACTTCGTCGACGGGCGGCATACTTAGAATGAGGTATGTTGGCGGCGATTATGAATTTAACCGTGTGATTCCTTCGTCAGTTATAAATTCGATTAAGATATTTGACGTTGGGCACGACGGGACTCTGAAATCTACGGTTGTGAATCAGAGATCGACTCTGTGCGACGTTGGGAGTGGAGCGGCGATCGCTGGAGCGACATGGTGAACCTATTTCCATTGCGCAATCCTCGCGCACTTGCCTTTAAAGACATTGATGCTGACGGCCTGATTGATATCGTCGCTTCGGGTATTGGAGACCCATACGGTTCAAGCGAGCTTGGGTGGTGGCGGCAGACTGGCACGGGTGAGCTGATTGGCGAGCGAATCATGGCTCCCCGCAGTTTCTACAGTCTTGCAATTACAGATTTGGATGCAGACGGGGATAATGACATCCTCGCGGCAAGCAGCACGGATGAGATTATTTATTCCTTTCGCAGTATGCTTGCAGACTCAGAGTCAATATCCGGGCGTGTATCGTCGATCTCCAATGGTTTGGCAATACCAAACGCGCTCGTTTCAATTGAAGAGTTCGGGCAGAGTGCTCGGACGAATGCGTACGGTCGCTATATAATGATTGCGCCTGCAGGAACTTACACTTTGCGAATTGACGCGGATTGCTGGGATACAGAGTATGTGACTGGTGTAATCGTTGAAGAAGAGGACCAGGCTCATGTAGACGTCGGGATGCGTCAAGGGCACTTGGTACTGGAGCGGACCTCGATAAATCTTATGTCAGTATTTGGTGCAGCTATATCTACTCCAATTTCGCTGGTGAACGATGGCCAAGGAAGCCTTAACTTGACAGTTTCACCAGTTGAAATAACTCCAGCAGGCTTTTGGATGAGCGTTGATTTGATGCAGATATTCATTGCGCCTGGCGATTCACAGCAAGTTAATCTGCGCGTCTTCCCGGATACGAGCGAGTACAGTGAAGGCCAGTATTTCGGTGAAGTGCAAATTCACTCACCTGCTTGTCCCGGCTACCTTGTCACGATTTCGGTTGCGATCACGATTCTTGCTGCGAGCGGACATGGTGATTTGCCCCAGGAGTTTCAATTCTCAACAGCTTACCCAAATCCGTTCAATGCTTCTGTAAATTTGGAGTTTGAACTTGCAAGCGCGGGGGCAACTCAATTGAATGTGTATGATGTGACGGGCAGAGAGGTTGCAAAACTTGTGAATGAATCTCTCGCGCCGGGAGTTCATCACGCGAGGTGGGATGGAAAGAATGCCGCGTCGGGTGTGTATATTGCGCGGCTTGTGCAGGGGGAGAATATGGCAACCCAAAAGCTTTTGATGATAAAATAGTATCTTGGTGGGCTCTCCAGAAGGAGGCAGGTGTCTTGGTCCCGCAACTCTTGATTGGTTTAACATTGCTCGTGCTTGGGGCCATGCCTGCGCAAGCTCAGAACTTTACCTCGCGCGTGCTTGCGCGTGACATGGGCGGCGCGGTGGACGTGAGCGCCCGCGATTTTGATGGTGACGGCGACGTTGACCTGATGGTATCCACCATGAATCCCGGCGGCGTTTACTACTATGATCGTCGACCAGATACGTTGATGGCCTTCGAAGCTTATGTTGCAGGCGGTGCCGGGCGACAAGTCACATCTGGAGATTTTGACGGCGACGGTGATTTGGATGCGATATTTGCGTCGTTTGGCGAAAACAGATTGGTGTTACTACGGAACACAGATTCTAATCAACCCTCGACGCGATTCTCACCTGTAAATATGGGAGTGGGATCCACAGGGCCTTTTGCAGTACTGGGCGGAGATTTCACGGGAGATGGTTTAACGGATTTAGTAGCCAGCGAAGTAACGGGAACAGATAAAGTTCGTCTCTATCGACAGATAGCCGGTGCACAGGAAGAAATTTGGCTGAGTTCGTTTTACGGTGGTCTCGATCCGCTTGGAATGACAATAGCCGATTTGGAGAACGACGGCGTCAAAGAAATTTTTATCGCTGTTGGTTCGACAAACGGCGGATTATACATGATGCGTCGCACACAGACGGGGAGCTATGCCCTTTCGCAAGAAATCAATAATGCCTATCTGGTCGCAGTTGCGGTGGTCGATCTTGATAATGATGGCGCGCTCGATGCCTTAGGCTGTGATTTCGAAGACGACGCGGTTCGCAGATGGGAAAAAACGGCAACCGGTTGGGTCAACATTCCCCTGAATGGTTCGATGAATAATCCGCGCGATATTGTGGTTGAAGATTTCAATTCAGATGGCTTGCTTGATTTTGCCGCGACCGGCGAAGGACAGAGCGGCGGTGGAGGCGGAGTTTCGTGGTGGCGCCAGACATCTAACGGAACATTCGTCATTCAGGATTTAAGTACATCGAGCGGCTTTTTCGGTTTGGATATCGTGGACTACGATCGTGATGGTGACATTGATTTGATTGCCTGCAATCGCGAAACGGAACAGGTGTATCTCTTTGAAAATCGCATGGGCACGCCGACGCGCATCATTGGACATGTGACTGCAGAACGTGGCGCAGCGCCAGTCGAGGGTGTCCGAGTCACGGCTGTCGAAACAGGCGTATCTGGCGAGACAGATGTTAACGGTCGCTATGAAATGGGCATGATTGAAGGCACGTTTACCTTGCGGTTCGAGCATCCGTGCTGGCAGACTTCCGATCTGACGGGGATTCAGACATTTGCGGACGACACAACGTTTGCTGATAAGGTGCTTCGCCGGCCTGTGATGGAGCTTCCCGTAACATCGCTGAATCTGTTTGTGCAAAACGATCTTTCGTTGACGTACGAATTGTGGATCAGTAATTCGGGCGATGCGCCTTTGACGGTTTCAAATGTGTCTCAGCAAATCGCACCCAATGGTTCGTGGGTAAGCGTAAGTCCTTCGGCAATAGAAGTTGCTCCCGAGGACAGCGGCATGTTCGGAGTTACGTTTACGCCGGACACGAGCAACGATAATAATTACGAGATACTTGGTTCGCTGAACTTGCGGACAAACTCTTGCCCGGACTCATTGGTGGATTTGGCATTGGTGATTGTTGTTTTGGATGCACCAGAAGTGGGCGGCGCGCTGATGCCATTGAAAACGAATCTTGCGCCGGCGTATCCGAATCCGTTTAATCCGACGGTGACGCTGCCGGTTGAAATTGCGCAAGGTGGAATTTCTCTTTGCGCATCTACGATATCTTGGGTCGCGAAGCAGCAAGTATCTTTAACGGGCGATTGGAACACGGTCGATTTGAATTTGTGTGGCAGGCGAGTGGATTGGCGACGGGGCGTTACATCGCGGTATTGCAAGCGAGTGACGGCGCGCGTTATGAAACTCCATTGACTTTGCTTAAATAACCATAGCCAGAGTGAGGCGATAGAATATGAGTGCAACGGGGACTTTTGCAACAAAAGTAGGTTTGGCCGGATGCTGAAAGGCGGTGTGATTATGGACGTCACGAACGCTGAGCAGGCTCGAATTGCTGAAAAAGCGGGCGCATGTGCGGTCATGGCACTTGAGCGCGTGCCTTCCGATATTCGTCGTGATGGCGGCGTCGCACGCATGTCCGATGTTGCAGTGATTCGGGAGATTCAAGCTACCGTTTCGATTCCTGTGATGGCGAAATGCCGCATTGGCCATTTCGCCGAAGCACAGATCCTGGAAGCGCTTGAAATAGATTTCATCGATGAGAGCGAAGTGCTCACGCCCGCCGACGAGCAGTTTCACGTTGATAAGAATAAGTTCAAAGCTCCGTTCGTTTGCGGCTGCCGCAATCTTGGCGAGGCATTGAGGCGAATTGCCGAAGGCGCCGCGATGATTCGTACGAAAGGCGAAGCGGGCACAGGTAACATCGTGGAAGCAGTGCGGCATATGCGATCGGTGATGAGCGACATCCGCAAAGTGAAAACAATGGCCGATGAAGAGCTTGTGAATTTCGGCAAAGAAATCGGCGCGCCTGTTGAGTTGTTAAAGTATGTTCGTGAATTGGGTAAGCTCCCTGTTCCGAATTTTGCGGCTGGAGGCATTGCAACTCCGGCTGATGCATCTTTGATGATGCAGCTTGGGGCAGAGGCTGTGTTTGTCGGATCGGGCATTTTCAAAAGTGATGATCCGGCGGCGCGTGCCGAAGCGATTGTGTTGGCGACAACGCACTATATGGATCCGGAAGTGCTTGTACGCGTCTCAACTGGATTGCGCGGCGCGATGAGCGGACTCGATGTGCGCTCGATGCCCGAGTCGGAATTGCTGTCAACGCGCGGATGGTAGAGGGGTTGGTGATGGCGCGGGTGGGCGTACTGGCATTGCAGGGCGATTTTCCGATGCACGAGAAGCGGTTGCGCGAGCTTGGCTGCCAAGTTAAACAGGTTCGTGTTCCCAACGACCTTGATGGATTGGAAGCTCTCATCTGGCCCGGCGGCGAAAGCACGACAATGACGCGAATTATGAGCGACGAACTTCGCTCGGCATTGAAGGAGTTTTGTCAGACACACCCGGTGTGGGGAACGTGCGCGGGCATGATCATGCTTTCGCAAACGGATCCCGATCCGCGAGTGAAGACGCTTGGGATTGCAAATGTGCATGTGAATCGCAATGGCTGGGGACGGCAGGTGCACTCGTTTGAAGGCGAGCTGCGAGTCATTCCCGAGCTTGAAGAGAAGAAACCGTGCATTGGCATGTTCATTCGTGCACCGCGAATTTCCTCAATGGGCAAGGACGTTCTCACACTTGCATGGTTTCGTGATGAAGCCGTTGCAGTGGCGCAAGGGAATATTCTATTAACGACTTTTCATCCGGAATTGACGGGCGATGATCGCTTTCATCGGCTGTTTTTGTCCTGGATACTTGAACCTAACAAGAACCGCATCGTAAGCACGGGAGACCGAAATTGATTTCTCGCACACTTATGCGCGCCATGTTGAGCGCGCTCATTATTATTGGTGCAATAGCCGTCGTCAGTTGTGATGAACGCAATGACGCCGATTTGCCGCAGATTGTCTATTCTCTCAAGAAGAATATTGTAACATCGGGTGATGCGCTCTACGTTGAAGCAGATGGCGATCTACTTGGAGTTGCTGCGTCATCATCTGGAACGTATGTATACAACATCTCAAACGCCGCCGATCCGACTGAAGTGTTTCACTATGAGCCCTCAGGTCAATTATACACGCAATTTGTTGGTGTTGACGCTGTTAACGGTCTTGTCTTGACTGTAACCGGACCAGATGCTGCGCCGGGCGATAAGTACCCTATTCATAGATTAGCAGATAGCGTCCGAATTGGTGGCGCAGCCTTTTCAGGTGGGATACAAGAGGTGTCGATCTCTTCTACTGAAAATGTATTTAATGCATGGCGTACCGATCAATCAGATGGTGATGGCCTTGGCGTAAGTTCGTATTGCTATATTGCTGATTCGGCGCGTTGGCGGCCTGACTATTGTGCAACGCTCTACAATTCGTTCATCCCTGAGAATTTAGTTCGGCTGAGAGGTTTTGACGGGCGTGATGACCTGTTTGCTGTTGCACAAAACGACTACAATGTGCGAATCTTCAACCCCGTGGACGGTACAACAACGGCCATTATTTCAACTCCAGGCGACCCGCAAGATTGCGCGTGGTACGGTGACTTTTTGTTGGTTGCAGATAATTTTCATCTGACAGTTGTGAATGTGACGAACGTTGCAAGTCCAAGCATCGCGACAACGCTTACTATTCCCGGTGCTGATCGATTACAGAGAATTGTCGTCGACGGACAATACGCGGTCTTGCTTGATGATGCCGATGGCCTTTATATTGTTGACGTAACGGATCCGATCGAACCAAAGTTAGTACAGACGATAGTGTTGCCTGAAGTCTCGTCAGTAACGACCTCAAACGGCAAAATTATCGCCTCGGATGAACAGCTTGGCGTATTGATTTATCAACGTTGATTTGATTGATCAGGAAATAGGAAAAGCCCCGCTGATGCGGGGCTTTTTCGTTGCAGAAATTCTGTGTTAGCTTAGAGCAGAGTAGATTGCGTCCCAAACATGCTCGCGGCCTTCGTGCTTTACGCTCGAAAAGGGATTACAGCAGATGCGCCAAGCGATAGTGCTGGCCCACGGATTTCAAGCATGCTCTTGGCGCGCTCTTGGCGGTTTTGCTTGTCGACCTTGGTTGCGATGACCACAAAGCCTCGGCGGTAAAAATGCAGCGCTTGAATCATCTGCATATCCAAATCCGTCAGTCCGCGACGCGAATCAGCAATAAGCACCACGAGTTTAAATTGCGGCGAATCAGCAAGATAGTCTTCGAGAAAGCCCGACCACTCTTCTTGCAGTGTTTTCGAGACTTTTGCAAAGCCGTAACCGGGCAAATCGACGAAGTAACAGATGTTGCCGCCAATTTTGAAGAAGTTCAAGAGCCGAGTCTTGCCCGGTGTACCCGAAGCAAGCGCGAGGCCTTTACGATTCAAGAGCGAATTGATCAGCGACGATTTGCCGACGTTGCTGCGACCGACGAAAGCAATCTCAGGCAGAGCGGGCTTCGGCGACTGATTCAAGTCCGTGCACGACTTGATGAATTCGGCAGACGGTATGGAAAGCGTAGTTGCCACGATTTAGTGAGACGCGCTGTCCTGAGTTGACGTTGCCGCCATTGCTCGCGCTGATTTCTTAACGGGAAATATCACGCGCCAAACGTCGGTAATATTCTCAGCATAAGTAACTTCGAGGCCTTGGCGCAACGCTTTGTCAAGTTCAAGCCAATCTGGCTCGTTCTCGGCGGGAATAAGCATTTTGCGAATTCCCGCGCGCTTGGCTGCCATCGTTTTTTCAGCCAAACCGCCAATCGGCAACACTTGCCCGCGCAACGTGATTTCTCCCGTCATCGCAATATCGGCGGGGACCGGAGCAGAGGTCAAGGCTGACAACAAGGCCGTAGCGAGTGTGATACCTGCCGATGGACCGTCCTTTGGTGTTGCAGCTTCAGGAATGTGAAAGTGCACGTCGCATTTTTGCACGAAGTCGGCATGGACGCCCCACTCGCCGCCGTATGCGCGAATGAATGAGACTGCGGCTGCGGCAGATTCTTTCATGACATCACCCAGGCGGCCTGTGAGTTGGATAGAGCCTTTGCCCTTCATTACACTGGCTTGAATGTTGAGTATCTCGCCGCCTTGCGACGTCCAAGCCAAACCGACGGCCGTACCGATGCGGTCGCCCTTTTCAATTTGGTTGTCCTTGTAGGGAGGAGCACCGAGCAATTTGTCGAGCTTGGCGGGCTGCAAATTGTAAGTTTTCGTCGCGTCGCCAGAATTCTCTTTGGCCACCTTGCGGCAAACGCGGGCCATTAAGCGTTCAAGCTCGCGCACACCTGATTCGCGAGTGTACGACGAAACAATTTTGTCCATCGCGGTCGGGGCGATACTCAACTCACCTTCGCGCAAGCCGTGATCGCGCATCTGCTTCGGAAGCAGGAACTCACGCGCAATGTGCATTTTTTCGTGGTGGAGATATCCGTGCAGATCAATGATTTCCATACGATCTTGCAGCGGGAGGGGAATATCGTGCTTGATGTTTGCAGTGGTGATGAAAAGAATCTGCGAGAGATCAAAATCCACTTCAAGGTAATGATCTGAGAAGGTCGAATTCTGCTCGGGGTCGAGCACCTCAAGTAATGCGGATGATGGATCACCACGGAAATCCGACGACATCTTATCTATTTCGTCGAGCAGGAACACGGGGTTCATCGAGCCTGCGCGCTTCATGCCTTGAATGATTCGCCCCGGCATAGAACCAATATAAGTTCTGCGATGGCCGCGAATCTCGGCTTCGTCGCGAACACCGCCGAGCGAAATGCGGACAAAATTACGTCCCATCGCGCGTGCTATTGAGCGGCCCAGCGAAGTCTTGCCCACGCCCGGAGGACCGACAAGGCAAAGAATCGGTCCACGAATTCTCTCAACGCGAGCCAGCACCGCGAGATGCTCAAGGATTCTCTCTTTAGGCTTTCTCAAACCGAAGTGGTCTTCATCAAGAATCCGCTCAGCTTCAACCAAATCAAGCCTGTCCGTTGTGGTGACACCCCACGGCATCGCGAAAATCCAGTCGAGATAGTTCTTGAGCACGGTCGCCTCAGGCGACATCATCGGCATACCCTTGAGCTTCTCCATCTCTTCTTCGGCTCGCGTGCGCACTTCCTTCGGCATGCGCATCTTGCGCAGCTTCTTGCGATAGGCAATGACATCGGAAAAATCTTCGTCGCCCTCTTCGCCCAACTCTTTCTTGATAATCTTCATCTGCTCTTGCAGGAAGAAGTTGCGTTGCGTCCGGGAAATCTTCTCGCGCACTTGTCCTTCGATGCTGCGCTCAATTTTCAGCAATTCAATCTCTTCGTCGAGTACGCGATTGATGTGCTGATATTGCTCGGGCATATAGGATTGCTCGAGAATCTCTTGCTTGCGCACGGCTACCATCGGCAAGTGAGCAGCGATGAAGTCGGCAACAGCGAGCGGCTCGTTGAGGTTATTCAAAGTGAGCAGAATCTCGTCGGGAAGTTGGCGATTCAAACTGACGTAATCACGAAATGCGCGTAGAGCGACCTTCATGTGTGCGCGTGCTTCAGCGCCCTCCGCTCCGCGCATCTCCATTGGTTCGATGGATGCATAAAGGCAATCAGATTCAGGAGTCCATGCCGAAATCTTCGCGCGGCGCACGCCTTCAACGAGTACTTTCACCAAGCCGTTCGGGAGTTTCAGCGTCTGCAGTACGTTTGCGACGACGCCGATTTCAAACAAATCTTTCGGTGCGATGTCTTCAGTGCCCGGGTCACGCTGAGTGACGAGCAAGATGCGGCGCTCTTGCAGCATGGCCTTCTCTATGGCAACCAGAGTTGCGGCACGGCCAATCAGAAGAGGAAAGATCATCGACGGAAAGACCACAACGTCCCGCAGAGGCAGGACGGGCAGGAGGTCGTTGTCGCGGGTCTCGAAGGTTTCGAAGGACATGTAAAATCAGAGAATATTGTGACAAGAAAAATAAAACCGGTTGGCCCCATTGGCCAACCGGTCGGAAAGATACGAAATTTTAGGCAGAAATGCTAAGGGGCGGCCTCAGATTTCTCGACGCAGACGCTTGACGGGGATGCTTAGCTGTTCACGGTATTTCTGCACAGTTCGGCGGGCAATCGGGAAGCCTTCGTCCGCGAGAATCTCGGCAATAGCTTGATCGCTAAGAGGATCGCCCTTGTCTTCGGCTTCAATGATTTCTTGCAAGCGTGACTTGATAACTTTTGTGGATATCTCTTCACCGTCGGATGTTTCCATGCGTTCGCTGAAGAAATACTTCAATTCAAAGACGCCCCATTCAGTTTGTACATACTTGCCGTTGGTAACGCGTGAGATGGTTGAAATATCCATGCTGATATCTTCAGCAATGTCTTGCAGAATCATAGGCTTCAGATGTTCACGGCCTTTCATGAAGAACTCTTTTTGACGTTCGACAATGGCGCGCATTGTGCGCAAGATCGTGGCGCGGCGTTGATGAATCGCATTTATAAACCAGCGCGCGCTCTCAAGTTTGCGAGTCACAAACTCCTTGACCTTCTTATCCGTATTGCCGGACAGGAACATCTCTTTATATGCCGTATTCACATGAAAGTTCGGCGTGTTGCCGTCATTCAAGAAGACCGCAACATCACCTTCATCGTTTACACGTGCGACAACAAGATCGGGGACGATATAGTTTTGCTTTTCGTCAAAGTAGCCTTCGCCCGGTTTGGGATTCAGGCGGCGAATCTCTTCATATGCCGACTTAACTTCATCGAGCACAACTGCAAGCTTACGCGCGACAATTTCAAAACGTTTGTTCATGAAATCATCGTAAGTTTCAAGCAGCATGCGCATTGAGACACGATACTTCTGCGGATCGTCCTTCTGGCGTAACTGAATCAATAGGCACTCGCGCAAATCACGCGCGGCGATGCCCGGAGGGTCAAGTTCCTGCACGATGGACAAAACGCGCATCGCAAGTGGGACGTCAACGTTCAATTCGCGCGCAATTTCTTCAATTGGATAGCTCAAGAAACCGTCTCGATTGACCGATCCAATGATATATTGCCCGACACGGTATTCGTCGTCGGAAAGGCGCTGTAAGTGGAGTTGATCTTCGAGATGTTCAGCCAGCGACTGAACGAAAGGTCGAGGGAGTTCAGTTAACTCTTCACCTGTGCCGGTGAAGCGCGAAGCCTTATAAATGTTCTGATCGTCGTCGCTCAGGAAGCTGTCCCAATCGACGTCGTCTTCCCCGCGCGACTCGCGGACTTCCGGTTCGTCTCGGTCGCCGCGAGCGGGGGCCTCATAGCCAGCGCCATCTTCAGCATCTTCCATCGAAGCGGAAGAGGCGTCTGACTCAATTTCCGACATCGACTTATCCACAACGGCTTCATCTTCGGCAACCTCTTCCAGGAAGGGGTTTTCCTGCAATTCGGCACGAACTCGTAACTCCAGCTCGAGCATTGGGAGCTGAATGAGTTCACTCCGCAGGATCTGCTGCGGTTGGAGATATTGTTGAAGTTCGGGCTTAAGGACTTGTCTCAGTTCCATCGGATACCCTCTTGGTCCAGTCGGTGGGGTGGCTCGGGCGGCGGAGCGGGATCGGGTGGGAAGATCCAGTCGCACGAGTCAAGGCAGTACCCTACAAAAAGCAAGGTTCGTGCCATCATCAAATTCCACCGAACTTCACCGTTTCGTACTCTGCGAAATTCGAGTCGGTTAGTTCTTAGGTTGCTTATAAACAAAAAGATAAATCAAGTGCAATTGCTGGTCTGCCAAAATGTGAATAAGTCGGCTGGACCATTTCTGCCACAATGAGGCAAAGCAGGTGCTATAACATTCCTTAGAGGCGGAAAGAATCGCCGAGGTAGATCCGGCGGGCCTCTTCGCTATTGGCCAGAAACTCGGCTGATCCTTCCATCAACAGCTTGCCGCTGAAGATCAGATAGGCACGGTCAGTAATGGCCAAAGTCTCACGAACATTATGGTCAGTAATCAAGACACCGATACCGCGATCTTTCAGAGAGCGCACGATGGCTTGGATGTCCGCTACTGCAATGGGATCAATTCCCGCGAACGGTTCGTCAAGGAGCATGAATTTCGGTCTGGTGACTAATGAGCGAGCAATTTCAACACGACGGCGTTCGCCGCCGGAAAGCTGAAAGCCTTTGTTATTGGTAACGTGTTCCAATCGAAACTCAGCCAGCAGTTCGTCGGCACGCAGTTTTCGCTCGGCGCGCGAAATGGGCAACAGTTCCAATATAGCCATCAAATTTTCGCGAACGGTGAGCTTTCGGAAAACAGAAGGCTCTTGCGAAAGATAGCCCATACCCAATCTGGCCCGACGGTACATCGGGAAATCGGTGACTTCAACGTCGCCCAAATAAACATGTCCGGACTTTGGTCTGATCATGCCGGTCATCATGTAGAACGACGTGGTCTTGCCTGCACCGTTGGGGCCGAGCAAACCGACGATTTCACCTGTTCGAACATTGACGGAAACGCCGTCCACGACCTTGCGCTTGCCGTAAAATTTGACAAGATTCTCGCCGCGAAGCGTCGTGGTCAATTCGGCAGCAGTTAGCGGAACTGTTTCGGCAAAAGTTTCACTCACGCGACGTTCTCTTCTTTGCGGCGTGCAAGCCAATAACCCGCTCCAACGAGGAGCAGCACGAGGAAGTGCGAGACAGTGGCGATGTTCACGCCAAGCGCTTCACGCTTGCCAAGATATTCAAACACGACTGTGTGTTTTCCAGCCGAGAGATAAACCCCGCGTGAAAAGCCGTTGACCAGATAAATATCCGTCGACTGGCCATCCACGCTTGCTCGCCACTCTGGTTCGTAGTATGCATCCGCCAACACCATCAAGCCGGACTGTGAGTTGTCTGTTGAGATTTCAACTTTGTGAGCTTGATACGACGTCACACGAGCGGTTGCGTTGGCATCAACTCCGATTTGACCGGGCAAATTCTTATTCAGTACGGCAAGTCGTGTGAACGGAAATCCGGGGCGACGCATGGTCTCAAAGGCATTCTTGCGGTCAGGAATGACCATGACTGAATCAATGAAATAGGCGCGGTCTTTCGCGTTGGGCACAAGATAGGCCGCCATCTTTGCCGAGCCGTCTTCAAACGACTTTGTATAACCAAGATCGGGTGGAAGCAACCCTTCCGTGATGATATACTTGCAATTTAGTGAAGCAAGCAGTTCGTTGTTTAGCGGGAAGTTCTTATTAGCCCCATTGTAGAACAGATTGTCAGCAAGGTCTTGCCAACTGCGCATCTTAGCGCCGTGATAACCTCCGAGCGATTCAACGCCCCATGCTGCCCAACGATTGTCTTGGTTCAAGCGGCCAACCGGGAATACTCTGAAATTACTGTTGTCGCCTTGCAAAGCCGTAACCACACGATTTGCAGTTAAGGTAGAAAGCTGTTGGCCTTTTGGCTGCGGCGAGAAAAAATTCTGGTTGAAGACGCCAAGGTCAACAACAGTCAAGAGAAGCAAGCCGCCGATTAACACGTTCTTTGTCAATTTCTTGAGCATGAAGAAGTAGATTGCGGCAAATGCCAACACAAGTAGAAAGAAACGCACGGTCAGGTCTTTGGCGAACATCGCGGCACGCTCACTAACAAGCTGCGTGATCTGACCGGGCTGATAGCGCTGGGCATCGCCGTCTTTGGTTAGGCTTGCAAGTCCCTTTGCCAACCCTTCACCGCCAACAAGCGAAATCACCAGCAAGACTCCGGCGGCAATCAGCGCATAGCGAAACGCCTTGTGCCACCTCACGTTGTCTTGATTTTCTTCAAGCTTGCGGAAACCGAAGGCCGCCAGAATTGCCGCCGAGATGACAACGAGCAAGAGAATCAGTGACGGCGTGCGGAATTTGTCGAAGAACGGAACGTAGTTAAAGAACAAGCTGTAAAAACTCTGGAAGTGCTTTCCAAATGACAACAGAATCGAGAAGATCGACAGGCTCAATAGTCCCCAAACTAATCGCGTCTTTTGGCCAATCAGAGCAATAACTGCAAGCAATAGTGGCACAATACCAAAATAGAAGCTGGATGACGTGAAGAGCATGTCGCCCCAATACGTCGGGGATTTCAGTCCGTACCACGAAGGGAAGATGAATGTAATCAACTCGGACGGGGCCATACTCCACGAAGTCGCGTCTTCAATTGTGTAGCCACTCGATCCGGCAGCACCGAGTGCAGGCCCCATACCGCGAATAGAGGAGTTCACATACTCAAACAGCGGGACATACCACAACGCACCGACACAGGCCGCAAGCCCGACGGCTAAGGCAAGATGCCCTCCGGCGGTGGCGACTTTCATCGCGCCGCCTTCCCGCAACTCATATATTGCCCATGTAATAAACAATATTCCGACGGACAATCCAGTGTAGAATAGCACTTGCGTGTGTCCGCCGTGCTGAATCTGCCAACCGAATACCATCGCGAACAATCCTAAATCGAGAAGCCTGCGTCGCTCAAAAACTTGCCACCCAAGGAACATCAAGATCGGAATGTAGATGAACGTCGCAAGTTTGCCGCCGTGCGAGGCCGTTACAAGTGAGATGAAATACGGATTCCACGCCAGCACAAGGCCGCACAAAACTGATAAGATGACACTAAAGCCGAGGCGGCGCACCACGAAATAGACAAACAGCCCTGCATAGAGCATTAAAGCAACGAGCCATTTTTCGCCACGAGTCGGGCCGGAATAGTTGCCAAGCAAGAGCACATAGTTTGTGAACATGTCCGCCCAGTAGCGCGGGTTCACCCACCGATAGGCCAGCGCGTAAGGCGCACCGACATACTCGTAATTGGAATATGCGCCAGCGGCGAACGACGGAAATCCACCATATAATTCCGGGCACCACAGCGGGTATTGCCCGTTATCTGCTTCGCGAATAGCAAATGTGTTGAGCGCAACTGAAGCTTCAGTATCGTCACCAGCTGAGAACGCTTTATTGCCGATGACCACTTGGTTGAACAGCACAACCACCAAGAAATAGATGGCTAGCACACCGAGCAAATCGGGCAGCCATTTGGGCAGTGGTTTCTTCACAGTAATTGCAACTGGTGCGGGTTTGGCAGGCTTTGCGCTCACAAAGTTCTCCGGTCAGGGTTTATTTGTTGCGGGAGATGCAACAAGAGATTCAGGAGTGAATGTTCCTTGCGTGCCGCCTTCGACGCGTATACGCGAAATGCGGCGATTGTCAAACGTAATAAGCAACTTGTCGCCGCTCGTGACGTTCAGACCTTGCGCGTCCTGTTTGTCACGAACGTAATAGGTTGCAGTGGCATTGTCTTGGACAATTGCGCGTGATAGGGCACTGTTCTCAATCCACAGCATCATCTGTTTTCCAGTCAAGATTTGACGCGGCGAATTGGGCAAACTATCGGACGGGCTGGAAGCTATGGCTTCACCTTGAACTTCGACACGCTCTAGTTCCTCATCTTTGAAAAATAACCTCATCGTATCACCGGCAATGCTGTCCGCCCCGGATAACGCGAGTGGTTTTCCTGTGAGTACAGCGTAGAGCGAATCGGGATAAAACTCGAGCAATTGACCAAAGGCAGTCAGGCTATCACGGGCAATGATGACGTTGTTCTTGGTTGTGGCCAAGCCCTGCGACTCATTATAGGTAATCGTGTCGCCGGAAATTTCGGTGTCAGTATAGCCGACACTGTCTTTGCGTGTGAGAACCGGGTCTTGGGCTACCCATGCCGATTTATCACGATGGTCAAAGTAGCCAATACCGCCTGTAAGAGTAATGCCACGCGGCTCATACTTCACACGGACGTTTTCGTAGAGGTAGCCAACCCCGAGCCGCTCGCGGTAAAGCGCGCGGTTGCAATAAATCGAAATCGTATCCTGATAAATGCGCACATCGCCGACAGCCTCAACAACTTCGGTCCAATCGCTGTAGGTCACCTGATTGGCAAACATCAGACGCCTGCCATCGTGAAATTCGACGTTTTGGCGAAAGATCAGCCGACCGGAATCCGGATAATACAGAGCTTGTTCACAGGTGATGTTCAGACTATCTTTGACAATCAGCACATCGCCTGTGAGTTCTTGCACCGTTTGACCATTCTCTTGGCCATAGCGCAAACTATTGGCGCGGCGTAACTCGACTGCGCTATTGCGTTCTTGAGCGACAGATGCAATGACAAGAACAAATATAGCGAGCAGAAGTCGCATTACTGTGTCAATGAATCGAGTTTGACTGTCGAATCCGTAACCGCAGACACGGTTTTGTTAGGACGGTCGCGTAATGTACGGCCAGAGGGATCAAGTACTGTCCAGTTCTTCATATTCTTGTCAGCGCGAAAACCCGTGCCGTAGATCGTATCTGTCGGCGTGGAGATTTTTACAGGTCCATCAGCGTAAATCAAGCCCTGCGCATTATCATACCGAAGAATATTTGTCTCCAGCCGTTCGCCGCTGTCTGAAACCGCGATGACGTTGCCGTAGGCATTAAGGTTTCGCGATGCTTCTGAGGCAGTACCCGAGTCAGCCCAAATGCGCGTGCGCTTATTGCCGAATTCATCATAAAAGTCTGCCACGATTCCGCTGTCGAGGATGATCAAGTTCTGTTTTTCATATTGCAAGACTCGACCTGCATCAATCACCGTCGCCAAGCGGTCTTCGGTGTAGAACGAAATCTTGGCTCCAAATAATTCTTGTTCAGGAAAAACCTCTTCAACCGGAGTTTGCGGCGGAGGAGGAGTGGTAGAGCAACCATAGAACAAAGACAGGCCGCACACGAGCAGCCATAACGCGCGACTCATCGACCTATACCGGATTTCAATAAATCGTGCATGTGTACGACGCCAACGAGTTTCTTGTTCTCATCCACTACCGGCAGCACCATGATGTTGTATTGCTCCATAATATTCACCGCCCGGCTCACAAGAGAATCGGGAGTAACCGACTTGGGATTTATGGTCGCAACCTCGCCAATTTTTACACTCGCCAAATCGACGTTTCGTTCAAGGGCGCGGCGCAAATCTCCGTCGGTAAAAATACCTAATAGCGAGCCATCGGGCGCGACGACACAGACCGCCCCCAGACGCTGCCGAGTCATGCACATAATCGACGTCTTCAAATCATCAGATTTGTTAACGATTGGCATGTTTTCGCCAGAGTGCATGACCTCTTGAATTGTCAGCGAAAGTCTACGGCCCAGTGCTCCGCCGGGATGCAAGAACTTGAAATCATCGACTTGAAAACCCTTGGCCTTCAAGAGAGCAACTGCAAGCGCATCTCCCATCGCGAGTGCGGCAGTGGTTGATGCCGTAGGAGCCAAGTTCATTGGACAGCCCTCTTCTGCCACCGAAACATCGAGAACGACATCACACTTCTCGGCCATTGCGCTGGTCGTATTTCCCAGCAAACCGATAATGGGTATTCCAAGGAATTTCAAATAGGGCAAGACTGTCCAGAGTTCGTCACTCTCGCCGCTTTTAGAAATGACGATGGCTGCATCTTCACGAGTGACCATACCAAGATCACCGTGAGCTGCCTCAGCGGGGTGGAGGAAGCTTGACGGAGTTCCAGTCGAAGCCAGAGTTGCAGAAACCTTACGGCCAATGTGGCCGCTCTTGCCGACACCCGTTACGATGACGTGGCCTCGGACACCGATGAGCAGGCGGATAGCTTTTTCAAAGTCGCCGTTTATCCGGCCACCCAGATCAGAGACGGCCCTGGCCTCAACCTCAAGGAGGTGCCTCGCGGCCATGAGGGCTTCTGGGATGTTCTGTTGGGGACTCATCGTTCTTCAACCTCAAAGCTGTTAACGAATGCCTCCCACTTGCCATTAGCCCAAAGCCACAGATCGCAAAACTCGCGTACACAGCCTCTGCCACCGTCGGAGTCTAACACGATGTCCACGCCTCCGATGAGAGCAGGATGTGCGTCAAACGGCGAGACGGAGAGGCCAACTCGGGTGAGAGCGGGTAAATCCACCAGATCATCTCCGATAAAGGCGACCTCTTCGGCGGGCAATCCGCGAGAACTCATGATCTGCTCGACAATCGGCCATTTAGCCAGATATCCCAGATGAATTTCATCAAACTTAAGAGATTTCAAGCGGGCTTCAGTGGCGGGGGATTTACGGCCGGAAATGGCACCTGTTGCCAACCCAAATTTCGAGATTCTACCAAGAATCAGCCCATCACGGGTGGAAAAGCCCTTAGATTCTTGGAGATCATCACCAAACAGGATCGAGCCGTCAGTCAAGACACCGTCGACATCCACCAAGAGCAGCTTGATTTTGCGCAGCCTGTCAGCCAGTTCATCGGGAAGGTCCGGATTGAAGGACAGGGCAAAAGATTTCAACCTTAGATTCAAGGATTATTAAAGTGGGGGTATAGTTTTTGCTTTGAATCAAAAAGATAGGGCAATTTGCCAGAATTGTCAACTCTTTTACGCACCGTTCTCGGCTATTCCCACCATCTACCAAACCTTCTTGCCTCCTTTCCAAACGGTTGAATTTGTTGGGTGTTTCCACTACCTTACTATGCTACCATCTCCCCTTCTAAATTTGTGATGACCCAGTCTAATATCGAACAAACATCCGCTCTTTGGCACGGCTCCGAACTTCAGGAGTGGGCCAAGAGCGTTTTGACGCTTCCCACGCCATCGTTGTCGCGGAGCGCCGTCCCGCTTGTGAAATCTCTGTCTGAAATCCCGGGTGGGCCATATATTCCAAAAATCGCAGGACCTAACGCAGCTTATGGCCATCAGGGGCTAAAGGCTCGATTAGCTCAACTTTACGATGCATCGCCTGAAGAGATTTTGGTTGCGCAGGGGGCGAGTCAAGCAAACTACTTGATTGCCGGAGCGCTGTTGGAAAACGGCGGGACCGCAATTGTCGAGACGCCAACCTACGAGCCGGTGATGCGCGGAATTGAGATGTTGGCTGACCGAATGATCAGATTGCCACGCCGAAAGGAGAACGGTTATCAACCTGATCCTGCTGAACTCAAGAGCTTGATCACAGACGACACGAAGCTCATCTGGCTGACTAATTTGCAGAACCCCACGCAAATTGAACTCGAAAACGAGCGGCTACAAGCATTAGTCGAAATTTGTGACCGTGTGGGCGCAATGTTGGTTGTTGATGAGGTCTATTTGAACTCCACAAGACCCGATTATCGTTCGCATGGGTTCACCTATGGCGCAATATCGGTGGACAGTTTTTGCAAGACTTGGGGACTTGATCAACTTCGTGTTGGTTGGGCTGTTGCTCCGGCGGATGTTGTAGAAAGAGCGTACAAGTTCAACAATCTGATGGGAGTTGTACAGCCGTATGTGACGGAGGATTTGGCCGATCAGATTCTCAGAAACGAGTCGGCGGTCGCATGGTTCAAACTCAGGCTACAGACAGCCTGCGGGCAATTGTCAATGCTGACCAGTTTTTTGAAAAGCGTTCCCGAGCTTGAAATGCTTCCTCCGAGTGGTGGTATAAATGTTTGTTTGAAACTGCCGCAAGGTATGGACGACCTGAAGTTCGTTGAGGCTTTGGTAAGCGAGAAAAAAGTCGGTGCCTTTCCGTGCTCGCTGTTTGAACTTCCTGGGTACATCCGCGTTAGTGTCGGTGGAGATCCGGTTGAAGTTCGCCAGCATCTGATCCGCTTGGGTGAAATGGTCAGGGAGTTTCGGTGAAGTTCCTCACGCTACTCATGCTTGGTGTGCTCATTGGGCAAATTGTCAATGGCGAAACTCTGGAGCAACGAGCGGCGCGTGAAGTGTTGGTGAAATTTAGGACGACACCGGCACGATTGGATGCCACTGAATTTCCTTTTTCAGACAAAGTAGTCTCTGTCAAGCAAGCCTTGCCCAACGCGACGCGGACGGGCGATCTGTGTAAGATCGTTTCTTTGTCAGCTGAGAGTGTAAGAGACGCACTTCGGATTCTGAACGAGCTGCAAGCCGATCCGCGAGTCGAATGGGCAGAGTTGCGGCAGATGCGGTATATTGACTCGCGTCTCAGTCGCGACGAGCGAGTTGACCCCCTCGACGCACCTCCGAATGATCCGTTTTATTCGCAGCAATGGTATCTGGATCAGATTGAAGCTCCGGTAGCATGGGATGTTGTGACTCCGGATTCGACTATTGTCATGGCCGTTGTAGACAACGGAGTCAACTTCGATTTACCTGAGTTGCAAGCCGCTCGATGGAACAATGTTGTTGAAGTCAACGGCACAAATGGCTTTGATGACGACGGCAACGGGTATATTGATGATCTTTTTGGGTACGACTTCATGGAGTACGACGGAGACCCAAGTCCGAATCCGTTGGACGGTGACAATTCGCACGGCACACATGTGTCGGGCATCGCCGCTGCCGCACGCAATAATCGCATCGGCATAGCGGGTGTTGCTGGCGGCGCGAAAGTCATGGGGGTGCGTGTGGGCCAAGCTGGCAGTATACCCTACGGTTTTGAAGGTGTGTATTATGCTTGCGTGAGTGGGGCGAAAGTTATCAATTGCTCATGGGGAGGGGCAACCGAATCAGCCTATGAGCGCGAGGTTGTAAACTATGTTCGTTCGCAAGGATGTGTGGTAGTGTGCTCTGCAGGCAACAACGGCAACTCAATCCCACGTTATCCCGCCGCGATTGAAGGTGTGTTAAGCGTTGCCGCAACGAGCGAAGATAACACGGCGGCAAGCTTCACAAACTATGGTCCGTGGGTGAAGATTTCCGCACCGGGTGTTTACATCCTCTCAACGCTTGCAGATGGAACCTATGGCGCATGGCAAGGCACAAGCATGGCAGCGCCCATCGTGACGACAGTGTGCGGGTTGATGTTCAAGAAATACCCCGATTGGTCGAGGGATCAAGTTGTCACGGCGATATGTAACAGCGCGGATCCGATAGACTCGGTGAATGATACTCTGGCAGGCGGACTGGGGTTGGGGAGAGTGAACGCTTATCGTGCTATTTCAAATGTTGAGGTATCGCAAGGAGTTAGGTTGTCAGGGCTGCGGTTTCACGAGACAGTTGGAGATGGGGATAATCGCATAGAAGCGGGTGAACAGGCTTTTCTCGATGTTGAAATAGCCAATGAGCACGGCGAACTGCTGGGAGTTATTGGATACGTTTACAGTCAACTTGACAGCATTACCGTAACCCCAACAGAGTTGACTTATCCGGCTATTATTGGAAACTGGTCTTGGTGGTCTGATTTCACAGATCCGCGCATTCGTATGCCTGAAGTTATTGATCGCGGTGCAATTCTCCCGCTTAGATTAGAATGGCGTGACGCGACGAATCAAGTTGTCGGACGAGCAACGACCGCTGTATTTTTGGATACCACATTCGCGACAATCGAAACTTCGGCTTTGAAGATCGCGCTGGGCGAGCAAGGCGCGCTCGGTTATTTTGATTATGTGAGAAACATCCCGGTTGGGCCGGGGTTGGCGCTGAAGAATCACTTAAGCAATGCACTCTATCATGGTTCCATCTTTGTAGGAGTTGACGGCAAAGTCATTGATAATTTCTACGGCGATTCAACAGGTTCGCGCTTTGATTGGACAGCCTTGTCCGACGTCTATGCGCAGCATGTTGAATCAAGTATTGCTCCCATTGCGGTGAACAGTCGCTTTGATGACAGCAGACTCAACGAAGCTGAGCGAATACATGCAGAAGTCTCGGCAACAATTTTGTCGTGGCCTGAGATTGAAAACGGCTTCGCACTTGAGCTAAAGACAATCAATCGCGGAGAGGGCGATTGGCAAGATTGTTATTGCGGACTGATGATGGATTGGGATTTGGGTCCGTCCAGCCGGAACTTTGGCGCATACGATGAGACGAGTGGGATTCTCTACGTCCGAAGCGAATTGCCATCGTTACCATTGGTCGGAATTGCCGGACTTGACGAAGCATTGTCGACGGCATATGAAATTGGCAATCGCGACGAATTTCAAACGGGCGGCTTGACCGACGCACGAGCTTGGCAATTGGTCACTGCGGGAATTGGTGGTTTCACATCAACGCCGCGTGACCTTAGTCACGCCGCCTCGCTCCAATTGCCTTCACTTGCGAGCGCTGATAGCGTCACGAGGAGATTCGCAATAGTGACTGGAAACTCTTTAACTGAGTTGCGATCTGTACTGAATCACTTATGCGACGCTATGGGCATTGAGCACAAACAACCTCCCGATGAGCCCCGTGACGTCACCATTGTGAAGCCGACAGTCACGCCAAATCCGCTTGCAAAAGGGCAGAAGTTAGCGGTTTCAGGCATCATGGCCGGATCCGTCTCGTTGACGGTTTACAATATTCTTGGACAAGAGATCGCCCGGCTTCACAGCGAAGCCCTGGCGGCAGGAAAGCTGGAGTTTGCAGAGCTACCGAGTATGGCACCGGGACTTCTCCTTTATCGCCTTGAACATACCGGCGGGATCTCCACCGGGAAATTACTTTATCTACCATGACCCGGCACGCGGGTTGCAAATACAACTACTCTATGATTCCTAAGAGTTTGAAAATACGATCTTCAGTGTTACTGGCTGGGCTATTCTTGGCCCTGTCCTGCGGCATTTCGCAGGCTCAATTTGTCATCAACGGCTTCGGACTGTCGGGTAGCAATACAAGCCTTGACACTATGGTCGCGGCAGCAGAAGATGTCCATATCATCCTCTCCGTCAATGTACCGACAGATTGGGTGATTAACGGAGTCGGCTACCAAGGTGAAAGCAGGTTTGTATTGACCGGCTATTTCTATCGTGAAGACGTGCCTTTCGGCGATCCGGCCACGGAAATGCGACTGGAGATCGACTCGACAAGTTTTGTCGTGAATACATTCGTCAACCCACAGCTTGTGAAGTTTCGAACTAGGCTACCGCAGGATCTCGCGACGAATATTCGTTCGATGCAAATGCGCGCAGCTATCATCGGCGAAGACGGGACAGGTAATCCGCAGTACTCCGAACACGTCGTGAGCTTTTTGCAAATACACGACTGGCTGCCTGTGTCAAATCCCGTTGACACTTTGCACAGGTCATACCTGAGCGTTGATTTGCCTTCAATTTCAAGACCGATAATTTCATCGCCTACTCGAAATCAATTGATTGGGCGCTTGTTCGCATTGCAATACGATCAGCCACTCGATGCTGTTCGCAGAACTTTGGTGCTTGATCTCCGCGAAACGCTTGAGATCGGCGGTACGTCGACTCACCGTATGTTTCTTGCTGATACACTGGCCGGAGAAGACAAGCTCATCTTAATCAACGGACTGAATCTCGGACAAACTGACGGTGTAGATTCCCTTGTTGGCCTACCATCACTAAATCACAACTCGCGGGTTACTCTGAAGCTCTACTATGAAATCCAGGGCAGTGACAGCGAAACTTCAGATACTGCGTTTGTCGAGGATTTACGTGTTGATTTTCAGACTGAAACGCCAATTTTGACGGAGCCGCACGTGGGATCGGAATCTCCAGCTCCTGACATCCGCGTAATCTACAGGTTGAATGAGCAGGCGGACAGCGTGCAGTTGATCTTTGCCGTTGATTCACTCTCACAGGTGGAAGATCCTTTTAGCCCGCACATCATTACTTTGATACCGTCAAGTACGTTTAATGGTGAGCACTACTTGATCCTGGATGGGACCAATATTGGTACGGGCGGGCAGAATGTTTTGCATAGTAGCAACGGACCAGATGACGCATTAGTAGAGCAAGCATTGTACAATGTTTCACTCAGCGTCGGCGACCTTGTGGGGAATCCACCGGCAGTTGTCACGAACGAAGGTTATATTTGGCCGGAAGATTTGACTACCGTTCCACCGCGAATTCTCGCACCAGCCACGAACACCGTGGACAACAATACGTTTTGGGTACAAATTGAACTTCCCGAGACTCCGCTTATCGGGAGCGTGTACATTACATTTACAGCACTGCCACCCTATCCAGGGTCTCCACATACAATATTTCTTGGTAACCTTGCATCAAGCGGAATCACAGGACTGTTCTTGAATTCGCAGGCGTTGGACGCGAGCGGCCTGCCTGTGACGGAAGTTGAGGGTGGAAATAGTCTCCACCATGACAGCCGATACCTCAGTCGCGTGTTTTATCAAGATCATTATGGAAATGATGAAGCCGGTTCAACCGGACGCTTGTCCCGCTACGATGGTGCGACAGAACTTCCAGTCATCAACTTTCCCGTGAACGGGGATTCTCTCGCATTTGCCGGGACGGATGTTATCTATTCGCAAATAGAAAACGCGACGCCTGGATCTCTGAAGCTCATTTTGGAGCAGACTGGCGGACCTGAAGTGGACTTGCTATCGCCGCATACAATGTACTTGTCCGATTTGGACTCAGGAGTGACAAAAAGCGTGACCATCCATCCAGCCTTCATTGGAATTGGGGATGGCATTGATTCAGTAACAAACGCAGGATCGTTGATTTCACGGGGACAATACAAGCTGACGCTCTCATATCAGGACGTATTACTCAACGCGCCTGCAACAACCTTTGTCCGCGATTTGTATTTCCCGAGCGGTTCGTCTGTTTCAATTCGGGGAAGCGTGCTGAGTACCGAGGTCGTTCCGGGAGCAAGCAACGTCCCCTTGATGCAATTCGGATTGTCGTCACTTGGTGAAAGCGCTTTGCGCGGAATTCGTTTGGGTGTCGAAAGTGATTTAGAGACCACCGACATTATTGCCACTCGCATGATCCTCTGGTCCAGCGTGGATTCATTGCTTCAAGTTGAGCTTGACGAGCCGTTAGATACGTTGGACTATTGGTTCAACGGCACAATGCAATGGGACTCGATCAGTCTGGCCATCGAAGAAAATGAACGTCACATTATTATCAGCGGGACTTTCCCGGCAAGTGCAAATCCAGCACATGCAGTCAATCTTGTGCTCTATAGCGGAAACGAGGTCAATTGCGGTGGTGATCCGGTTACATGTGCGGAGTGCCCGATTGGCATGCCCGACGTGGCGCTACCTGTCATGGTTTCAAGCATGTTTGTCAGCGAAGATACGACATTCAGTGCACTTGTGGTGAATTGGATTGTCGAATCGGAATACAATGTACTAGGCTTCAGACTGTGGCGATCGGACAATCAAAATGGCGTGCTTGAAATTGTCGCAACCTATTCGAGTAACGAAGAGCTTTATGGTCGCGGCACTGCGGCGTCCGCCAAGCGCTATCGTTATGTCGATCGCGGGCTGCGAAACGACTTGACTTATACCTATTCGATTGATGTCGTTAGCATGGATGGTCTCACAATTTTTCCGGTTACGGGAATGAGCGCCAGCGGCACCCCGGCCTCGCCACCATCAAGCTTTATTCTGAAAAAAGTCTATCCGAATCCATTCAATTCAGAAACCACAATTGAGTTTGTGGTTCCATATACTGAGTCTACCGAGCTTACGATTTACAATTTGCTTGGCCAACCTGTACGGGAATTGATTAACGCGCAGCTTGCTCCATCAGTCTATCGGGCAAGATGGGACGGACGAAATGACGGCGGCCAGAATGTGCCGACGGGTTTGTATATCGTGCGACTAAAAGCTGCGGGCAAGTTTGACGCAACGCAGAAGATTCTCTTAGTTCGCTAATACCCTTCATAAAGACGGCGGTGCCGTTTCAGGCGCCGCCGTCGAATTTTATTTCCCCTCGTGTCTTCACTTCCTCACACTGTTGATGTGATCATTGTCGGCAGCGGCGCTGCGGGTCTTTCGATGGCTCTGCGCTGTGCGAAGTTTGCCGATGTTTTGTTGATTACCAAGAAGAACTCGGCGCTTTCAGCTACGAACTGGGCGCAAGGCGGCATTGCGGCTGTTACTGCTACCGATGATGACTTTCGCATGCACGAAGCCGACACGTTTAACGCGGGTGCCGGTCTGTGCAATCCTAATGTTGTTGAAATGGTGGTGCGAAGCGCACCGCACGAATCAAGGAATTGATGGATTTCGGTGTACGCTTCTCGAAGCGGGATGGTGAGATAGAATTGGCGCGCGAGGGTGGTCATAGCCGTGCCCGTATTCTACATCACAAGGATCAAACGGGCCAGGAAATTGAATCCGTTCTGCTCAAGCGAGTGAAGGAACAGTCGCGGGTGCAACTGCTTGAACACCACGTCATGGTGGACTTGCTTGTGTCTCCAAATCCGGAACTTGACACTGCGTTGAAGGGCCAGCATTGTTACGGCGTCTATGTATTAGATTCACGTAACGGAGCGATTTCACCTGTTCGAGCCAAAGCGATTGTGCTGGCGACAGGTGGTGCGGGCATGGTTTATCAGCATACCACAAATCCTGCGATTGCGACGGGTGATGGCGTCGCGGCGGCATACCGTGCCGGAGCAGTAGTTTCGGATATGGAATTCTTTCAGTTTCATCCGACGACAATGTATGACCGTGATGACACGGTGCAAAATCACTTGATTACCGAGGCCTTACGCGGTGCCGGAGCAATCTTACGTAGTATCAGCGGTGAAGCGTTCATGCCGCGTTATGACGTGCGCGCCGATCTTGCCCCGCGAGATATTGTTGCACGGGCTATCGACTCAGAGCTTAAGCGGCGCGGCGATCCATATGTTTTGTTGGATTGCACGCACATTGACCCCAAGCTCCTGAAATCACACTTCCCGCACATCGACAAAAGCTGCAAAGAGAAAGGTTTCAACTTCGCCGAGCAGCCGATTTGGGTTGTTCCAGCAGCGCACTATCAATGCGGTGGTGTGGAAACGGATATGCAGGGCAGAAGTTCTATTCAAGGACTCTATGCGATTGGTGAGGTCGCTTGCACAGGTTTGCACGGTGCCAACAGGCTTGCCTCAAACTCGCTACTCGAAGCGGTCGTGTTTGCAGCTAATGCCGCCGAGAGTTGTGAAGAGTGGCTGAAGGAGTGTCCGGACTTGCCAAGTGCCGATGCGTGGTCATCTGAGGGTACTCATACTGAACATGAAGCTGTTTTGTTGAAGCACAATGCGGACGAAATCCGGCGCATGATGTGGAGCTATGTTGGTATTGTCCGCTCAACCCGCAGGCTCCAGCGTGCTCAGACTCGGTTGGAATTGCTCACAAAAGAAATTACGGAATTCTACCAGCGAACTCGAATGAGTCCGGATCTGGTGGAACTCCGTAATCTTGTATTGGTGGCAGACTTGATTGTCCGCTCAGCTTTGACTCGGAAAGAGAGCCGCGGCCTTCATTATAGTACCGACTATCCGACTACGGATACTTCACAGGCTCCGTGGCATAGTCGATTGTCTCGACTTTCGGCTTTGCCGCCGATCTCCGCTCGTTGAGCCAATCACCGAGGATCAGCGCTACGCCAACAAAGATGGGTACCATTGCCATACCTCCGAGGTCATTGTCCCCATCGGCAGCCATACCGTACCAACAGAGCATTGCGATTCCGATTCCGAGGAAAACCAACCCCCGAACGTACGGACGACGTTTGCGCGACATACCGTCTTGGTAGTCCATAGGCACCGGGAGGCCTTTTTCCAAAGCCACCATCCTCTCCTCGTGGAGGAGTTTGACCCTCATTCTACGAGTTCGGTTGTCCATAATGACCACAATAAGGATCAGAAGCAGGAGTCCACTGACCGTCACAAGTCCAATCAGCGCGCCCATAACATCACTTAACATATTAAATCTCCTAAGCTTGTGCCAATACCTGAATCCCATATTGGGCATCGGCGAACGTGCAGCAGTCCCTTTAGACGGGCCCCATTCGTAAGGTATGAGCAGAGGAACTTGGAGAAGGTTGCAACCTTGGACCGCATTGCCCCCTCAATCATTATAAAAAGGGGAATTGGTGTCAGCTCCGCCTTCAGATGAACGGGACCTGCAGCTCGTCGAGCGGATTCGGGCGGGGGATCAAAGAGCCTTTGCAGAGCTAATTGACCAGTACAAGGGCATGGTACTGAACCTTGTCGCACGCATGTCGGGCAAGGTTGAGAATGCCGAGGACTTGGCTCAGGAGGTTTTTGTCAGGGTTTGGCGGGGGTTGCACAATTTTCGCGGCGATTGCAAGTTATCAACGTGGATTTACCGAATTGCCCTAAACCTCGCAATTGCGGAAAGTAAGACGGCCCGGTCAAGATCTCAGTTTTTGGATATTGATGACCCGACGGTCGAGCGTGGTCCGCACTTTGTAGAGAATGATGATAACCCCTATGGGGAAGAGGTTAGGTTAAAAGAGCAGATGCTGAGACTGCTGCCGGACATGCCGGAAAAGCACCGAACAGCCGTGGTACTGTTTTATTTGAAGCAACTTTCTTATAATGAGATTTCCGAAATTATGGACGTGCCCGTTGGAACGGTAAAGAGTTACCTCTTCCGGGGAAAAGCATGGCTACGTGAGCAGTTATTTGGGGACAGTGTGGAGGATTTCGAATGAATAACATGAATCAAGAACTAATTATCGAGCGTATCTGTCGCCGCATTCACGGTGAAATGAAAACCGAAGAAGCGATGCAGTTTGACCTCGATCTGGAGTCGAATCCGCGACTCGCAAGAACATACCGTCAGATGTGCAAGCTGGATACAGGCCTTAGCCATCTGCCTGTGGAATGGCCGTCTCTGGATTTTACTGCGGCAGTGTTGAAGAAGACCAAACCACGTGTTGTAATTCTCCCAGCCAAGGAAAAGGCCTCTTGGTTGGACTGGGCAATGGGGTTGGCGCCAGCTTTTGCGTTGCTTGTCATTGCTTTAATTTGGGGCCAGGATCTTTGGGGCCGAGCAGTTTGGGAAATGTCAGAAAGTGCGGGTTGGCTGGATCACACGCTTGGAACACAGCTATTCGCTAATCAGCCGTTTCTTTTGCTTGGAGCATTGATACCGATAGCTATTCTGGGTGTGGCCTATGCAATTTTGCACGAGAATTACCGAGCGGAAGCGTAGAATTTAGAGTGGTTTGAAATGGAAAGGCGGCTTCTGGCCGCCTTTCTTATTAGTCAGAATTTGACAACTTCTATATAAATCAGTACATTAGTGCACTATAGGAACTGATGGGGGATTCCTGAGTTAGTATTACGAAGCGCCGTAACCAACATAGGAAATGAGGGAACGATGAAGAAGTTCATGGTCCTGCTGATGCTCGTGATGATTGCACTGCCGGTCTTGGCCGAAGATCAGGCAATTGTCCAGCCGGCGGCGGATGATGTTCAACTGGGTACTTTGCATGCTTTGAATAACGTGTATGCGGTCAAGGATGAGCACAAAACCGCACTTTGTGCTTGTGGCAAGGAGTTCGAGGTAACTGCCGAGACAGCCAGCATGAACATCCACGGCTTGGTAATGTACGCGTGTGGTCCGGACTGCGCCGCCAAGATGAAAAACGCGAGCGCCGAAGAGATGATCAAGGCCATTACCGATTGGGAAAAGGCCTTTGCCGCCAAGGATATGGCTTCAAACTGTATGATGCAGGACGGCAAGAAGATGGCGACTTGCGCGTGCGGCGGTGTCTTTGAAGTCGGTGCAAAGACTCCCTGCGTGGTCGAAAACGGCATGAAGCTGAACGCCTGTTGCGACGGCTGCACCGAGCACGTCATGAAGGCAAGCCCCGAAGAGCGCGCCGGAATGATGAAGAAGGCAATGTATTCGTCTGAGAAGAAGTAGACTCGGATTTTCCGGGATTAGGGGCCGCCTGTGGGCGGCCCTTTTTGTTTGGAAACTATTGAGTTTTGGGGCGGGATTGGGTAGATTGGGGATATGAAAATACTGACGCTCACTTTGCTACTTGCCGGGTTGTCAATCGCGCAAGAAATGTCCAACAGTAGATCCCCTGCCGGGCCTGTCTTCCATTCACTTGTGAGCCGACATGACTTCGCATGGATAAATGGATACTATGAGAATTTCATCGAGCGGGTTGAGACAAATTCTCATCGGGACTTGCGTACTTCAATCAAGCCCCAAACGAGATGTGCACTTTTAAGCACATCGGCCTATTGGCCGAATTGGCTTAGCGGTGGAAGAGAGATTGGTAGATATGCGGGCGAACTATCGGCAAGAGCACAAGTCATAAGCGGATCGAGTCAAAATGAAAACGCGATTCGCGTGTTGATGAAGTTCGTCACTGGCCGCCCTGCTTGGGAAAACTATTTCAAGATGGCTACGATTTCTATTCCTACGGCGACACCTATTCGAAATTCGCTTTTTCCTTCCAACCCGTCTATGGCCTAAAAGTAATTGAGACTGACGACGAGCGCGGTAAGATATCACAGTTCACAGGTGGATTTCGAGTCGAAGCTGGATATGATGCGCGGCTATATGGAATGGTGGATTTTCGAGATATTACAGAAGCGGGGAATGGACCATATAGCAGTCGTGCCACTCTTTATGAAGACAATGTGCCGAATGCCGAATTGAAAGGCGAAGCTGGGACGTCTTACGATATCTCTGAATCTATCCTGCAATATTACGGAAAGAATCTTGCTATTTCGGCGGGACGCGGACGTCACAAATGGGGACCCGGATACTTCGGCGGATTGCTTTTGAATAGCTACGCTCCGCCGTTTGACTATGCACGGTTTGATGCAAATTTCAGCCGCGTGAACTATACGTTCTTGCACGGGTTTTTGGAGTCTATCACTCCGGCTGACACGCTTTATACAAACCCTGACGGGCGCCCGCGCACAATTAACGCGCAGAAGTTTCTGTCAGCTCAAAGGATCGAGGTTTCTCCAAGAAACAATGTGTTGGTCGCCTTTTCACAGGCGGTTGTTTACGGTGATCGCGGCCTGCAATTGGGCTATTTGACTCCTTTGAATTTCTTGTATAGCGTGCAGCATTCAAATGACGATAAAGACAATTTGATGCTCTCATTCGACGGAAAGTGGCGGCCCACTTCGGGGTTAAAACTCTACGGCGAATTGCTGTTGGACGACGTGCTGGTCAGCGATTTGTTTCAGGGGACGGGAAACAGCAAAAACGCCTATACGGTGGGGGTGCACGGAATTGTACCGAAGCCATTCTGGGAGAAGTTTGACGCGAGAGTTGAATACACCAAGATCAGACCGTTTGTTTACTCACATTTCTTTGAGGTGAATACCTACTCGCACTGGACTTCGCCGTTGGGGTATACGCGCGAGCCGAACAGCGAGTTTATTAATTTGCGGCTGGGAGCCTCATTCTATCCTCTGTATCTTTCAGTCGGATACGAAAGACAGAATCACGGTGCGAACACGGAAACTGAAAACGTCGGCGGCTCAATCTACGAGACAAACTACGAAGGCAACAACGAGAATTTTCCGTTCTTGGCGGGCAGGTTTGAGCATACTGACAAGATTAATTTCAGTGCACGCTATGAAGTCTTGCCAAATCTGAATTTGCTGTTTGAGATAGTCGCAATTTCCAAGAGCCGCGTGCCAGATCGAACAGAATGGAAAGCAGGCTTCGGTTGGAATCTTTAGTGCACTACGCACCTGCGACACTCATCGTGGGTGTATCGGGTGATTTGCTCGAAGTGGGTCGAGCGCTTGGTCGTAACGGTGAGAAGATTGGCTTACTTTCGCGCAATGCACAATTGCTCAATCGCTACAAGGAACGGCTGGAAGAGTTTGGAGTAGAGTGTCAAGCTTTCGTGGTGGATGTCACGGAATCCCACGGAGTTCTGAGCGCAATTATGAAGTTCAGCGAGTGGTCGCCGCGAGTGGATCGCATGATCTACAATGTTGGCGTGCTCTCGAACGAGCGAGCTGAAAATGTCACCGAAGGTGAATTGGCACGCGTGATGGGAGCAAATTTTTTTGGTTTCGTCAACTGCTTCCAATTGATTCAGCCGATGTTCCAACGCTTGGGACATGGTCACGCTGTTGTGATGTCCAGTGCCGCCGCAATGAATCCTGACGATCAGCCCGTAGCCTATGCGGCAAGCAAAGCGTCCCTGCGTATCTTCTTGAAGGCGTTGCGCCGTGAACTGGCAGGCAAACAAATTACTTTGACCGAGCTTTTTCTCGGGCAGGTCAAGGTTGGCGAGGAGGGACGTGACCTCACATGTGAGGAAATTGTCGAAGGATTGATGCGGGTTCTCGTTGACAAACCGGACGAGTTTCTGGTAGGGCAACGCCCGTGAAAGCGAAATCTTTAATTTAGAGGATACGATGAACTGGTCAATTGAATACTGTGTTCAGTGAAACTACGGACCACGAGCGGCCAGTTTGGCCGAATATATGAAAAAACAAGGATTTCCAGAACCAGAGCGAATACCATCGAGCGGAGGTGTGTTTGAGGTGCGCAAGGATGGTATCCTCCTTTTCTCTAAAATGCGCGAACATAGATTCCCTGATCATGCAGAAGTCCTTAATTTGATAAAAGATAAGTAAGCGGATATGGCAGGATTTTTGTTAGAGATAGTGTCAGGAATGATTGACATTGCATGAGTTGCACACTATATTGTAATCGAAACCGTGTATTGCGCACGGATGTTGGTATTTGTGAAGCACCTCAGTTATTGTAGATCACCGAAGAACAGAAGGTTACACCACTTTTGCTGGAATCACTCGGCAACCAGATAGGACATTCCGCCATGAGAATGAACTACACTAAGTGGATACTACTGTGTATGGCAATCGCATCCATTGCGATCGCCGGAGTGATCCGTGTGCCCGGCGGCCCAGTAACGGGCAAGTGGCTCTCGGGAGACTCCGTGATTGTGGAAGCCGGAGCATACGTTCCAGTGGACGGTGAACTTGGCATCGAAGGCGGTGTGGGAATCTACTTTGAGGGCGTTGGGCGCTTTGAGGTTGAAGGGAGCATCTCGGTTGAAGGGAACGCCCTTCAGCCCGTGAATATTTACGCGGTTGACGGATGGCGCGGTATTCGTTTGAGCGGCAGTGCTTGGAATCGAATGAGTTTTGTCAATATCCTGAGTGATTTTGGCTTGCCGCGTCAATGTGTGGAATTGCGTGACGGAGGCTTGGACATTCGGAATTGTAATTTCTCCGCTGCCGAAAATTGCCTTCGAGTGATCGGAGGTGAGTTGCATGCCATTGAAAACGCCTTTCTCACTAACAAGCTCTATTCAAAGGTTGTTGAACTAAGTGGGATGGTCGGTTTTCCCTCGGAAGACTGTGAATTCGCTCCTGGAAATGTCTTTAGAGACAATTTCTTGAAGTGCGATGTCGCGCCGCTTCAGCCGGGTGATCCGGTTGACCCGTTTTCAGTGACGTCTGGTTTGTGGGTGGAGTACTGTACAAACATCTGTATGAATTCGAATGAGGTTACCGTTCGTGCGCCGTTAACTGTAGTCGGTGTCCGGTTCGGGAATACGCCGGATTTTGGCGATCAGTCGTGGGACTTGGACCAAACAGTAGTATATGCAGAGAGCTTCACTCAGATGGCGATCGGGGTTTTGAATGAAGTGAACGGTGACTTGGATGTCTCTCAGATGACAATAACTGTTCGCGGTGCAGAAGGCTATTCTTCAAGCTGCTTCTTTGCGGCGCGCACGGCCTATATTCGTGTCAACTCAACGACGACGATTATGGGTAGCCCGCTTGATATCTTCTTTAACACGAGCGGTGCGGGCCGTATTGATGCAAATTATCTGCTCAAGTGGGCGGAGGCAGGATCTTCGTTGTTGGATGAAGATCCGTCGGTGCCGCCACTTGCGTCGAGCGAAATGTTAACGTCATTTGACAATCTTTCGGTGAATCTCGGTGATTCAATCTGGGAAGAGAACCCACAATTTGCGATGAATGGAACGTGGGGCAATTGGAACAATCGGGTTGAAATCGCCGCTTTCTTTGCGCTGACGCGTTTCTCCCCATGTATTGATCGTGGAGATCCCGACTTAGGTAATGATCCGGACAATACAAGGTTGGATATCGGTCGGTTCTATTTTGACCAGACGTCAAGCCCCGTAGATCCGCGCCCTGGTGTTGTGGGCAATTCGAGTATGCTACCGGCCTATCCGAATCCGTTTAACCCCAATACCATTCTGCCGATAGAAGTTGCTGGTCCGGGATTGCTGAAGGTAACGGTGTGGGATGTGCTTGGCCGAATAGTGTGGGAGGCAAACCAGCCGGTCTACGGCGCTGGCTTGCAAAATGTGCACTTCAAAGCCTCTGGTCTCGCTTCCGGGACATACATTGCACAGGCTGAGTTCGATGGCCAGATTGTTGGCAATCAGCAGTTATCGTTGATAAAGTAGTGCGAAACAAAGATTTTGTAAGGGTCGTTAGGAAACCTAACGACCCTTTTTCTTTTATCTAAGAATAGTGCACGAAGAGTGCACAATCACTTGACATGCGCGCAAATTGTCAATACCTTCAAGTATGAAAGAGTTGCTTTACACTTTTCGCTTTGGCTGCAATTGTGGCCGGTTGTGCTTGGACCCCGGAGCGGGCTAATCCGTATGATCCGGACTCTCCGTTGTACATTGAGCCGCCGATTTCTAATCGCCCTCCGCAAGTGCTGGGGCTTTCAATCCGAACCAACTGTGTGAATTTCGCAACTGAAGATCTGTGCGGAGTAAATATCCTTGCCAGGATCGCAGACCCAGACAGTAACCTTCGAATTGATGAAGTAGTTGCGACAGTTAATGACAGGTTCTTTGGTCGACTCACATACGTACCAACTGATACACTTTGGGTTCTCGCAAAACAGGGCACAGAACTGGATTCTGGTGCAGTGAGGTATTACAACAGTTTAATTCGCGTGAGCGTATCAGATGACTCCGGAGCGACAGACTCTGACACAACTCGTTTTCCGCTCTTATTTACCGACTATCCAGAAGTTCATTGGCCTGATTTCATTGATGACATAGTCTGTGACGAATGCAGGGATTTCAGCTGGGATCGGTGGACGGGCCAGGGTCAAGCTCGTGAATTTGAGATGAGATTCTATTTCCTTAATTTCGATTTAGTTCCATCTCTCACAATCCATGATATTTCGCCGCAAGATACGTTTATTACCGTGGACCGAAACTTCGTTTCATCGGATAGCAACTCAACTATTTTTTACGGTTGGCGTTTGTTCGTTATTGATCAAAACGGCAATAGCGCGGGATCAATACCTGGTGGGTTTAATTACCGCGAAAACAGCCAACAGAATTGCATTGCAAATTGCGGGCAATAGCTCCGTACTACCGAT
Organism: bacterium; assembly: GCA_016721565.1. Lineage (GTDB taxonomy): Bacteria > Electryoneota > RPQS01 > RPQS01 > RPQS01 > JABWCQ01. The sequence goes on from JADKHW010000001.1 coordinate 45,562, forward strand.
ACTAAAGGCATCATGGAAAGCTCTGCACGACTTCCGGGTCCCGCCGGAATGACATCGCAGCCTGCACTGCCCCGCGAGCAACTGCAAGCTTTGTTTGATATTTCTCAAGTCCTAAATGCAATTTGGGAAATTGACTCGCTACTCGAACGGATTATGGATATTGCCATCCAGACCGTGAATGCCGAGCGCGGGTTCCTTGTATTGCGAGAGGACGGCAATGGGACTGGACTATCCGTTCGCACCGCACGCAATATTGCACCAGAATCGGCGCTCTCCGTTTCTGAGATTAGCCGCTCCATTGTGATGGGCGCGATTGAATCGCAGCAAGGGGTGTTGACGATTGATGCGCAAACGGATCCGCGCTTTGCCGGAGCGGAGTCGGTGATCTTCAACCAGATTCGCGCGGTAATGGCCGTGCCGTTCTTGCTTCGAGGCAAGATCGTCGGAGCAATCTACCTCGACAGCCGCAAACACCGTGAGGGGTTCACGGATGAGTTGCTCGCGTTTGTCAAGGCCTTCTCAAACTTGTGCGCAATCGCAATTGAGAACGCGCGGTTGATGGGAAGCTTGCGCGACGAAAATTATCAGTTGCGCAGCGAAGTCCAGCGGACCTATCAGTTCAAAGAGATCATTGGCAACAGTCCGCGCATGCAGGATATCTTTGAGCTGTTAAACAAGATTATTCATGCGGACATCTCCGTTTTGCTGGAGGGTGAATCAGGCACAGGTAAAGAGCTTGTAGCACGCGCGCTTCACTACAACGGCCCGCGCCGCGACAAAGCGTTTATTGCGCAGTTCTGCGGCAACTTGTCTGAGACGCTTCTGGAAAGTGAGTTGTTCGGCCACAAGCGCGGCGCATTTACCGGCGCGGTGTCCGACAAAAAGGGATTGCTTGAAATAGCGGATGGCGGAACGTTCTTCCTTGATGAAGTCTCTGACATCCCGCCCTCGATTCAGGCGAAATTACTTCGCGTGCTGCAAGATGGTGAATTTAGGCGAGTCGGCGATACCGAAACTCGTCGTGTTGACGTGCGCGTGATTTCGGCAACGAACAAGCCGCTGAACAAAGAGGTTGAAAAGGGTGGTTTCCGTGAAGACCTCTTTTATCGGTTAAATGTCATTACGATTAACATGCCGCCGCTCAGAGATCGCGACGGCGACCTCCCGTTGCTGGTGCGTCATTTCTTGAATAAATACGCATCAAAGAGTGGCATGCAGGAGAAGAAAATCGCTTCTGAAGCCATGCGCATGCTGTCAGGCTATCATTGGCCCGGCAACGTCCGCGAGCTTGAGAACGCCATCGAGCGCGCAATCGTTTTGGCCGGTGATCGTGACCTTACACCTGACGAACTGATTATTCCGCGTGTGATGAAAGCTCCGGGCGGATCGCGTTCATTGCGCGAGCATGAACGCGATTATGTGATGCGCACACTCGACGAGATGGGCGGCAACAAGACAAAACCGCCTCGGCTCTTGGTGTCTCCTTGCGCTGGCTGCACTACAAGCTGGCGGAATGGAAAGACGGCAGCAATTGATACGGATGTGATTGATCTGTTGATGTTGCCATGAGTGAAGAACGCGTAAAACTCGTTCGCGAACTATCGCGCAGCGGAGTTGCGACGGTTTGGGAAGGTTGGGACAACAGTCTTGACCGCAAAGTACTGGTGAAGTCCATTCATCCGCAGTTCGCGCGTGACGCCGATCTGCGGATTCGTTTTGAGCGGGAGGCCCGTGCTATTGCGCGGCTGTCGCACCCGAATGTAGTGCAAATTTATGACATTCAGTCAGGCGACGATTCACTCTCCCTTATGCTCGAGTTCATTGAGGGTGAAACGCTAGGGAGCTTGCTTAAGCGGCGAGGTGTATTGCCATACGGGTTGGCTTTGCGGGTCACAACAGAGATCTTGGCTGGGCTTGAGGCCGCGCATGCCAACGGAATCATTCACCGCGACCTTAAGCCCGATAACATCTTGATTGCTCGCAATGGCGCAGTCAAGATAACTGACTTCGGATTGGCAAGTTTGCGTGATTTGCCTGCGGTGACGCAAGAGGGGATGGTGGTTGGGACGCCGTCCTACATGTCGCCAGAGCAGGCATTAGGTGGTGACACCGGACCGCAGACGGACCTGTTCACATGCGGCGCAATGTTCTTTGAAATGATGACCGGGACACGGCTAATCCAAGGTGAAAATCTTGGTGAAGCATTTCAGAATGTCATGAAGTACAAGCCGCCGGATCTGAACATCTATGCACAGGTGATTCCGGCCAACGCTCGTAAGATACTTGAAGAGCTGATTGAACGCGATCCGGCGCAACGTCCGCGCTCTGCCTCTGTTGTGCGGAATGCCTTGCTATCTGAGCCGCAGGAATATCAGTTGACATCAGTGGCATTAGCTTCGTTCTTGACGGGGGACGAGATGACCAAGCCGGTCATTATCGTGCCGCGCGCCCACAGTCATACGAAGCGTTGGTATGCAATTGCGACTTCCATAGTTTTAGTTGCAGTACTCGCGCTGATATTCTCAATGCTTGACTTCAGTCCGGAACAACCCGTTATTTCAAAGCCAATTCCTACTCCTGTTGACACATCCAAAGTGGCAAAGATTGATACAGTAGGGGCAACGCAATCCGCTCCATCAAAGCCTTTACCGAAGGATACGACAAGCGGTAGAAAACCTATTCAGCCGCCGGACACGACAAAGCAGGCTCCAGTGAAGATTGAACTGCCGAAACAGAGCGGACCGGCTTACGCGACGATTACGAGCACGCCATGGGCGCGAGTGTTCTACAATGATTCGCTGTTAGGAACAACTCCGCTAATGGCTCCCCTGAAGCTACCAGCCGGACAGGGCACGCTTTTGTTCTTGAATGACCAAGTAAAACTCCCTGTTTCACGAGCGGTTGATCTGAAGGCCGGTGACACGACCGAAATTGCTCTGAACCTTCAAGAATCAATTGCGCGACTTAAGATATCGTCCGTCCGTCCGTGGGCCGACGTATATGTTGATGGTGAAATGAAATTTCGCACCCCGTCAACCCAAGTTCTTTTCTTGCCACTTGGCAAGCACAAACTTGAGTTGCGTCATCCCGAATTCCCTACCTATACTAAGGATTTGATATTTCAGGCCGGCGACCCGATCTACGAGGTTCGCGTGGACCTGACAAAGCTCTGAACTTCGACTCCTCCTGCCCTTGTGAGATTTGCGATAATCCCAAAAAATTCATAAATTTAAGATTGTCAAAATACGGGAACTACTTCCGTTTTCGCGCGTTTATCTTCCATAACTGCTACAACATCAACCTACAAGCAACTCATTTGCTGATCCATGATTGAACTTCACGATTTGACCAAGTCCTACGGCGGCGCTAAAGCCGTAGACGGGGTTTCGTTGAGCGTTCCAAAGGGCCAGATCCTCGGATTCTTGGGACCCAATGGCGCTGGCAAGACCACGACCATGAGGATGATCACGGGCTACATGCCACCGACATCAGGCTCAATTACGGTTGACGGCCTGACGATGGAAAAAGATTCTCTTGCTATTCGCGAGAAAATCGGCTACCTGCCTGAAATGGCACCTGTGTATCAAGACATGAACGTGCTGGATTATCTGCACTACGTTTGTGCACTTAGAAAGATTCCCAAAGACAAACAGGCCGGACGCATCAAAGAGGTTGTTGACCGATGTGGTCTCAGCGCAGTACTAGGCAAAGACGTCGGAGAGCTTTCTAAAGGTTATCGTCAGCGTGTGGGATTATCACAGGCAATCATCCATAATCCTGAATACCTAATCTTAGATGAGCCGACCGCGGGTTTGGACCCGAACCAGATCGTTGAAATCCGCGCGCTTATTAAGGAACTGGGTCGTGAGAAGACGGTCATCCTTTCCACTCATATTCTCTCCGAAGTTCAAGCCACCTGCTCGCGCGTTATCATTATTAGCAGCGGCAAGCTCGTAGCTGATAACACTCCTGAAGGACTTCAAGCAGGCTTGCAGGGCCGCACTGTGTTGATGCTAACTCTCAAAGGTGGCGCAGACAGTGCCCTCGCCAAGTTGAAGGCGCTACCGGTTGTGGATGAAGTTCGCAGCGTGCAGACGGGCAAGTCAGGTGAAAACAAATTCCGCGTGGAAAGCAATCCTAATTCAGATGTTCGTGAAGATGTGTTCAAGCTTGCTGTGCGCGAGAATTGGACGATCCTTGAAATGATTCCCGAAACACAAAGTCTCGAAGAAGTGTTCCACAAACTCACGGCGGCCTAAACCATGAACAACATAATGGTCATCGCGCGCCGCGAATTCAAGTCCTACTTCGATTCTCCGGTCGCTTACATAGTTCTCACGTTCTTCCTCATTGTCACAGGCTACTTCTTTACCAGCAATCTGTTCTTGGCCAATCAGGCCGACTTGCGGACGCTGTGGGGGATCGTTCCTCTGCTGTTTGTGTTCTTCATTCCCGCACTCTCTATGAAACTTTTGGCCGAAGAGAAGAAGTCGGGAACCATAGAACTGCTTTACACCTATCCTATAAAAGATTCCGAAATTGTGGTAGGGAAGTATCTCGCGGCGCTTGGACTTCTCGGAGTCTTGGTCGCGTGTACGATTGTCTATGCAATAACGGTTGGCAGCTTGGGGAATATGGATAGCGGTCAGGCGGTTGCTGGATATGTCGGGCTGATACTAATGGCTGCATCTTATCTTGCGATTGGAGTATTTGCGTCCTCCGTAACGGACAACCAGATTGTCGCGTTTATTTTGGCGCTGTTTATCTCGTTCTTCTTCTTTATTGCCGATAAAATCCTGTTCTTCCTGCCAGGCGGGATTGCCGGAATCTTTGAGTATTTGGCTATAGAGTATCATTTCCAAAACGTGGCGCGTGGTGTTATTGATACACGCAACCTCCTCTATTTTGGTTCGCTGATCTTCTTCGGTTTGCTGTTGGCAAGCCACGCACTTTCGCGCCGCAGGGGAGACTAAGCACATGAAGAAAAGTACCTGGTCTGTTTCCAATATTTCGACTCTTTTGGTCATTGCCGCAATTTTGGTTGTGGTGAATTTGATTGGCATGAAGATTTTTGCTCGAGCCGATCTGACCGAACAGTCTATTTACACTCTGAGCCAAGCGTCGCGCGGCGTGGTAGGCAATCTGTCGGATCGCCTAACTGTCAAAGCCTACTTCACCAAAGACTTACCCGCTCCGTATAACGCGAATTCGAGATATGTCCGCGATATTCTTGAGGATTATCGCACCTACGGAAGCGGCAATTTCTACTATGAGTTTGTAGACCCCGCTGACGAAGAGCAGCTTGAGAAGGAAGCACAAGGCTATCGAGTGCAACCCGCACAGGTGAATGTGATGGAGAAGGACGCGCTTCAACTCAAGAAAGTTTACATGGGGCTTGTCCTGATCTACGGTGACAAGCATGAGACGATTCCGCTGATTCAGTCCGTTGACAATTTCGAATATGAAATGACTTCGACAATCAAGCGATTGGTCTCGAAGAAGTTGCCCAAGGTCGGCTTCCTGACAAACTACGGCATGCCCGATTTGGGGCAGGACTTAAGAACCGTTGCGCAAGCTTTATCGAAGTACTACGAAGTTGTGCCGGTTAGTACGAAGTCCGGTACTGAGATGATTCCGGATGATGTAAGTGTGCTGTGCATCGTTCAGCCGAAGGAAGCGATTGATGATTGGACAAAGTTTGTCGTCGATCAATTCGTCATGCGCGGCGGCAAAGTTGCTTGGTTCATCAACAAGGTGGCGGGCGATGCGTCGCAAGGTCAAGCGACGGCAATTCCCATCGATATTGACGACTGGACACGCCGCTACGGCTTCACAGTTGCCAACAATCTCGTGCTGGACGGTAATGGAGCAATGATTAATATTCAGCGCCAGCAGGGTCAGTTCATGATGACGAACCTTGTGCGCTACCCCGCTTTCCCGGAAATTGTGAACTTCAATCAGGATCATCCGATCACGAAGGGGCTGAACAGCGGCACGTTGTTCTTCCCTAGTTCAATTGACACGGTTAAGCCATCTGACGGTTCTGTAGAGATTAAGCCACTGCTGCAATCGACGGAATACACGATTGTTCAGGTAGGTCAATTTGATATTAGCCCCGAAACGCGCCGCGAACGCTCGCAATTCACGGGGGGACAGAAGCTGTTTGCGGCGGCCTTGACTGGAACGTTCCCTTCGTATTTCAAGGGTCGCGGGGTTCCCGCTCCAGCTGATTCGACGGCCACGACACCGGTTTTGAATATTATGACCGAGAGTTCGGATACGCGTATGGTTGTGATTGGTGACGGCAATCTGTTACAAGGTCAATACATGCAGCAGGGTGGACCAAACCTCGTGCTGTTCTTGAATACGATTGACTGGCTCTCTCAGGATACTGACTTGCTCGAAATTCGTTCGCGTGATGCAGCAGTCAGACCGCTCGATCCGAATATCTCCGATGAAACGAAGCAGCGAGTGAAGCTCGCCAACCTGATTGGTCCGCCTGCTCTCGTATTGTTGCTCGGCGCAATTCGTTGGAATCGTCGTCGCAAGCGCAAGGAGGTAACGCTGTGAACAAGACTTTAGTATTAGCGGCCGTGCTGTTTGCATTGGTCGGTATCTATTGGGTAATGAATCAAAGCGAACCTGTTGGCAAAACAGATATTCCGTTGGTGCAAGCTGACAGCGCATCCGTCACGGCGATGAAGATAATCACGGCATCGGACACAACCGAACTTCGCAAAGAGGGAGACGGTTGGAAAATTATGGGCGTCAAAGTCTTTCCGGCTAATCCGCAGAATGTTGGTCGTGCATTGCAGAGATTCTCACAGATGACCAAGAAGGCCATGGTTACGGATAAACCGGATCGCTATGGTGAGTTTGAAGTTGACGGAGCCAAAGGCGTTTTGGTGAATTTCACCGCGAACGGCAAAGATCAGTCGCTGTTCTTGGGCAAAGCCGGACCGACGATGCAGACGAGCTATGCGCGAGTTGAAGGCGACAAGGAGGTTTGGGAGATCGGAGGCAATCATGCGTCGGCTTTTCGTCGTCCATCAGCCGATTGGCGCGACAAGACGATCACCGCGATACCGATGGACAGTGTTCGCAAGTTTTCGATCACGCGCGAAGGCGCAACGATCATGCTCGAAAAGCAAGACACTCTGTGGAATGCGACAGAAAATGGCGTGCCGTTTCCAGCCACCAAGCAGAACGTCGAACGCGTCACAAGATTGCTCTCGCGTATGAGCGCAGTTGAATTTGCCGATACGTTAACGGATGCGACATTCGCAACTCCAAAGGGTGTTGTTACAGTTGAGATGATGGACGGCAGCCGCACGGAGCTTTTGCTTGCTCCTCGCGATGACAAACAATACTACGTGCGCAAGACCGGAGCGTTATCTGATTTTGTGATCTACAACAGTACGGCGGACGTGCTGTTGAAGAAGAAAGATGATCTGATTGAGAAAGCCAAACCCGCTGGATAATACCTCAGCTGCGAAACATGATATGAATGCGAAGCCTCCGGTTTGCGCCGGAGGCTTTGTCTTATTTGGGGAAATACAAGTTTGAATTCGCTGAAGCATCTAATACCTTATCTGCGGCCATACAAACGTCAAATCACTTGGGGTTGTATTGCCGCTGTTTTGTCAACTGCAATTGGCGCGCTGGCTCCGTGGATTATGAAGCTCGCAATTGATGATCTGCGCGGCAAAATCACGGCTGTCAGGCTAGCCGAGTATGCAGGTTTGATTGTCGCCGTCTATTTGGTTGGCGGCGTTTTTCGTTATTACATGCGAATGTTACTAATTGGCATGTCGCGCTATGTTGAACAGGATTTGCGCGCCAAAGTGTTCGCACATTTGCAAGCTCAGCCTGTACAATACTACACGCGCCACCGCACCGGCGACTTAATGGCACGTATGACAAATGACTTAGACAGCGTGCGCAACGTGCTTGGACCGGGCTTCATGTACCCGGTGGACACAGGTCTGACAGCGATATTCTCACTGGTGCTGATGATAATGATTTCGCCGAAGTTAACGCTGATGACATTGGTGATTACACCACTCGTGAGCTACTCAGTTTACAAGCTTGGCAAAGTCACACACAAACTCACTACGGACATTCAGGAACAATACTCAAAGCTATCCGATCAAGCTCAGGAGAACCTGTCAGGCGCTCGTGTTGTGCGCGCATTTTCACAAGAGGATCAAGAGCGTGCGAAGTTTGATGAATTAAACAAAGAGTATGTCAAGCGCAATATTTCAATGACGCGCGTGCAGGCGCTGTTCTTTCCATTGATGGGTTTCTTTTTTGAAGTCGGAGCGGCGTTGATTTTGTTGATCTGCGGTTACGGAATTATCAAGAATGAAATGTCGGTCGGCGATTTTGTGGCGTTCGTCGGATATCTTGGTATGCTGGCATGGCCGATGATTGCAATAGGGTGGGTGGCAAATATCCTCCAGCGCGGCGCGGCATCGATGAAGCGAATTCAGGAGTTGCTCGATACCAATCCGACGATTCAGAATCCTGAGTCGAGTAGATTGCCGCAGAAGAGACTGGGCGAAATTCGCTTTGAAGATGTCACTTTCACGTTCGACGACCGCGAACCCGCGCTAAAGAATCTCAACTTGGTGATTGAACCCGGACAGACAGTTGCTTTTGTGGGTGCGACGGGTTGTGGCAAGACAACTCTGATTAACTTGATTCCTCGGTTGCTTGATCCGACGAGCGGCAGAGTAGTGATTGACGGAGTTCCTACGAATGAATGGAACCTCGAAGAGCTACGCAAATGTGTGGCGATGGTTCCGCAAGACGCTTTTCTGTTCTCTGAAACGGTGTACAATAATTTGATCTTCGGAAAACCAGATGCCAATCGCGATGAAGCGATGTCGGCTGCGCGCGTTTCACGAATTGATAAGGATGTGGAGAATTTCGCTGGCGGGTACGAGACACTCGTCGGTGAACGCGGTGTGACGCTGTCAGGTGGACAAAAAGGCCGACTTGCTCTCGCGCGTGCACTGGTGCGCAATCCGCTTATTTTGATTTTGGATGACGCGCTGGCGGCAGTGGATACGCACACCGAGGAAGAGATTCTCACTGGCCTAAAGAAGTTCATGCAGAATCGCACATCAATTTTGATTTCTCATCGCGTGTCAACGGTTCACGAAGCGGACTGTATTTATGTGCTGGACAATGGAGTGATAATCGAACGAGGGACGCACGACGAGCTTCTTGCAATTGATGGCTACTATGCTGACATGGAACGCCGTCAACGGTTGGAAGAAGAATTGGAGCTTGCCGAATGAGTGACAAGACAAAGAAGACTTCCGACGACCGCGACGTGATGGGAAAGGCATATGACTCTGTGCTTGCGAAACGGCTATGGGGCTATGTCGGCGATCAGAAATTGAAACTGTTCCTTGCCGTGGTGCTACTCATCATGGGTGCCGCAACGGAGCTTGCGGGACCGTGGTTGTCCAAGATTGCTATTGACACATACATTGCCAATGGGGACATGCCGGGACTCTTGAAGATTGTGGCAATCTTCATAGTTGTTGCGGCGGTGTCGGCTGCGCTACGCTGGAGCCAAGTTTACCTTACGGGCGAGGCAGGGCAGATCATCATGTACCGGATGCGGCGCGACGTATTTGACAAACTGCAGAAGCTCTCCGTTCCCTATTTCGACAAGAATCCCGTCGGTCGACTAATGACTCGAGTCACATCGGACGTACAGGCTCTGTACGAATTATTTGGCTCGGGCATGGTGGCTATCTTCGGCGACGTGTTTACATTGGCCGGAATTATGATTGTCATGTTCGTGATTAACTGGAAGCTTGCGTTGCTGACGCTTACGGTAATTCCGATTCTGCTTGCAGTCACATTTGCGTTCCGCAAAAAAGTCCGCGACCTCTACCGCCAGACCCGTTCACAGATTTCAAATCTGAACGGTTATTTGCAAGAAAATATCACAGGCATGCGGGTGGTGCAGTTGTTTGGCCGCGAAGACCACAACTACAATCGTTTTCAGGAACAGAACAGTGCTCTGAAGAACACGTATCTTGATACGATCTTCTTTTACGCCCTGTTCTTCCCGGGTGTGGAATTGATCTCAGCGCTGGCGGTGGGTGCGATCATTTGGGGTGGCGGCACGATGATGATCGGGGGAACCGTGACTGTCGGAACACTGGTGGCATTCTTGCAATATGTCGAGCGCTTCTATCGTCCGGTCCGCGACCTTGCCGAAAAGTATAACATTCTGCAAGCGGCAATGGCGGCGGCAGAACGCGTTTTTCACGTACTCGATGAGCCGATTCAAGTGGCGGATCAAGCAGGATCGTCCGAACAATCAGCCCGATTAGACGCACCGTTTATCGAGTTCCGCAACGTCTGGTTTGCTTACAAAACAGACGAGTGGATATTGCAGGATGTCAGTTTTATTGTAAGGGAAGGCGAATCGATTGCTGTTGTCGGCGCGACTGGAGCGGGGAAAACCACCATCATTTCGCTCTTACAGCGCTTCTATGACATCCAGCAAGGGCAAATCCTGATCAAAGGGCGAGACATACGCGAGTATCCATTGGCAGAATTGCGGGCGATGCTGGGAATTGTGCTGCAGGACGTATTCATATTTGCCGGGAATATCGCGGACAACATTCGCTACGGCAAGCCAGAGGCAACGGACACGGAGGTCGAGGAAGCTGCTCAGCTTGTGTTTGCCAGCAGGTTCATTGAAAAATTGCCTGGACAACTGGCAGAACCTGTCGTCGAGCGAGGTGCAACCCTCTCAACTGGGCAGAGGCAATTGTTAGCTTTTGCTCGCGCCCTTCTAAGAAAGCCCGAGTTACTGATTCTGGACGAGGCGACAGCCTCCATCGACACAGAAACCGAGCAACTTATCCAGCAGGCAATTGGCCGGGTCTTGACGGGCAGAACTTCGATAATTATTGCGCATCGCCTGTCAACCATCCAAAGTTGCGACCGAATATTGGTAATGCACCACGGAAAACTGCGTGAAGAGGGGTCTCATGACGAACTCTTGAAACTCGGCGGTATTTACCATCGGCTGTATCGCCTGCAATTCGGACACGCGGTCGGTGTAGATGCAGCCCCCACGCTCCCTTGACTTTTGGGCGATTTTCCGCTACCTTAACCTTAATACACTCATATTCTTAAACACCTTGTTTTTGTTGAAGTAACCATCTTTTGAGCGTCACACGAACCGATATAGAAAATCTGGCCAAATTGGCCCGGATGAGACTAAATGAGGAAGAGATCGCGGGTCTGGAAAAGGACCTAAACGCGATTCTGGCCTATTTTGATCAGCTTAAAACCGTTGACGTGACGGGAATAGAGCCAATGATTCATTGTGTGGAGGGGACAATCTGCTTGAAGATGATGTGCCACATGAGTCGCTCCCACGTGAGACTGTGTTGCGGGACGCGCCTGATCGGACTGAGGAATTTTTCAGATTGCCGCGAGTTTTAGGCGGATGACCAAAGTATTGGTGGTGATTCCCGCGCGCTTTGGAGCAACTCGTTTTCCGGGCAAGCCGCTCGAGTTGTTGTGGGGAAAGCCGATGGTGCAGCATGTTTGGGAAAAGTGCCGAGCTGCATCGGGAGTGGATCGCGTTGTGGTCGCGACGGATGATAGTCGTATCTTGCAAGCGTGCGCGGGATTCGGTGCTGAAGCTGTGATGACCGATCCTGCTTTACCCTCGGGTACGGATCGTGTAGCGGCTGCTGCAACGGAAACTCCGGGCTATGACATCGTCCTGAATGTACAGGGCGATGAGCCAATGATGGAGCCTGAAGTCATTGGCTCGGTTGCTCAGCTAATGAAAACCGCCGATATTCAAATTGGTACCGCAGTTGTTCCGACTCATGTTGACAAAGAACTTGAGCGGCCGCATGTCGTGAAAGCCGTTGTGGCACACGACGGACGCGCGCTCTATTTCAGCCGCTCTGTGATCCCCTTTTTGCGAAATCAACCCGAGAGCGGTACCATCCACAATCGCCATCTTGGTATCTACGGTTTTCGCCGCGAGGTGCTTGAAGAGCTTGTGAAGCTACCAATGTCGCCGCTTGAACAAGTTGAAAGCCTTGAGCAGCTCCGCTGGCTGGAAGCAGGTTATGCCATTCACACTGTCGCCGTGCAAAGCCGTTCGGTCGGTGTGGATACTCCCGAAGATTTGTTGAACCTTTCTCTCCGAACCCCCTAATCATCATGTCGCCGCAAAAAAATTCGCGCAAAGCAAGTCGCACGAAATATGTGTTCATCACCGGCGGAGTGGTATCTTCGCTGGGTAAGGGCATCGCGTCCGCATCGATCGGGCGACTGCTCAAGGCACGCGGATTGAAGGTCTCGATGATGAAATTGGATCCCTACATCAATGTGGATCCGGGCACGATGAATCCGTTTCAGCACGGCGAAGTCTATGTGACTGAGGACGGCGCTGAAACGGATCTTGATTTAGGGCATTACGAGCGCTTCATTGACGAAGACATGTCGCGCGCGAACAACGCGACGACGGGGCAAGTCTATTACACGGTCATCTCAAAAGAACGCAAGGGCGACTATCTTGGCGCGACGGTGCAGGTTATTCCACACATCACGGGTGAGATTATTGAGCGTATGCTTGCCGTCACGCGGGGATCAAAACAGTATGACGTCGTACTTGTTGAAGTCGGCGGAACCGTCGGTGACATTGAGAGCCTGCCGTATATTGAAGCAATTCGTCAATTTGGTTTAGAACTCGGACCGAAGAATTGTGTTTACATTCATTTGACTCTTGTCCCATTCATTGCAACGGCGCAAGAAGTCAAGACGAAGCCGACGCAGCATTCAGTTAAAGAGCTGCGCGAAATCGGAGTCCAGCCGGACTTGCTGTTATGCCGTACGGATCGTCCGCTTGACCGCAAAGTCAAGGACAAGATTGCACTCTTCTGCAATGTCGGTAGAGAAGATGTGTTTGACGTTCCCGATGTGGATACGGTGTATGAATTGCCGCTGATTTTTGAGCGAGAAGGGATGGGCAAGCGTCTCCTCGATCAGTTGGGCTTGCGTGCGAAGGATCCAGACTTTTCACAGTGGCAATCCGTCGTGCGCAAGATTAAGCACCCAACTGGAACAGTTCGAATCTTGATTGCAGGGAAGTACGTTGAAGTTCGCGACTCATACAAATCGATTATTGAGTCGTTTGTACACGCAGGCGCGTTCCACGGTGTCAAAGTCGAACTTAAATGGGTTGAAGCAGAAGAGTTTGAGCACGGCGAAGCCAAAGACTTGATGGCCGGATGCAGCGGCTTGCTTGTGCCGGGCGGGTTTGGCGAACGCGGCATTGAAGGTAAGATATCTGCAATACAGTATGCACGCACAAAAGGCCTTCCGTTCTTCGGAATCTGCTTAGGGATGCAGGCCGCAGTAATCGAGTATGCTCGCAACGTCTGTGGATTGCGTAAGGCTCACTCGACGGAGTTTGCGCCTACCACGAAGCATCCTGTAATTGACCTTCTGCCTGAGCAGCGCGGCCTGAAACAAAAAGGAGCCACGATGCGCTTGGGCAGCTATCCGTGTTTCCTCACGCGCGGATCGAAAGCTCATGCGGCATTCAACACGGATGCTATCACAGAGCGTCACCGCCATCGTTTTGAAGTGAACAATCAATATCGCGAACAATTGGAGCAGCACGGTTTGCGCTGCACCGGCGTTTGGCCCGGCGGCGATTTGGTGGAAATAGTCGAGCTTCAGGATCATCCGTGGTTTCTCGCGGTGCAATTCCATCCGGAACTCAAGAGCCGTCCGACGCACCCGCATCCGTTGTTCAGAGATTTTGTGGGGGCATGTTTGAATATGACAGAGCCGAAAGCGAAGGAACACGCTTCGGCCAAAAAATTTGAAACAGTGATAGAGGAGTAGGAGTGCAGCGCACCCACAAGGCGACGCTCATTCCCGGTGACGGTATCGGCCCGTCGATCTCTGAGGCCGCAGTGGCCATCATGGAAGCGACGGGCGTTGTCATTCAATGGGAAGTTTGTCACGCGGGCTTGGCCGCGATAGCAGCAGGCAAAGACCCGCTGCCCAAAGAAACATCCGATTCTGTTGATCGAACCGGGGTTGTTCTTAAAGGCCCGATTACGACACCGGTTGGCGGTGGCTACAAGAGCGTGAATGTCTCAATGAGACTGAAATGGAATTTGTACGCCAACGTCAGACCATGCGTGTCATTTGAAGGGTTAAAAACACCCTTTCCAAACACGAACATTGTCGTCGTTCGCGAGAACACGGAAGGCCTATATACGGGTCAAGAGATGTACGTCGATCCTGACAAGCGCGCGGCTATTGTTGTTGCCTGCAACACGCGCTCGGCAATGGATCGCGTGTGTTCATATACTTTCGATTGGGCACGGAAGAACAATCGCAAGAAAGTAACGTGCATTCACAAGGCAAATATCCTTAAGATTTTTTCAGGAATTTTTCTTGAGAGCTTCCGTGAAGTCGCGGCGAATCATCCGGACATCATGGCCGAAGAAAAGATCATTGACGCGGCATGCATGGAACTTGTCAAGAAGCCGCACACTTACGACGTGATTGTTACGACAAATCTGTTTGGCGATATCATTTCAGATTTGACTGCTGGCTTGGTCGGCGGGTTAGGTGTTGCGCCAGGCGCTAATTATGGCGACAAGGTTTCAATGTTTGAAGCAATACATGGCAGCGCCCCGGATATCGCAGGCAAGGGTATTGCCAATCCAATTTCACTTGTGCTCGCCGGCGCCATGATGCTGAGGCATATTGGCGAAGATGACGCGGCCGCAAATGTTGATCAAGCAGTTCGAGCCGTGATTAAGGAAGGTAAATACTTGACTCCCGATCTTTTGGCAGGGTCACAGTATGGAACTGCTGACATTACAAAGGCGATCATTGACAAACTCAATTGATATCGGCGGCGAGTTCTATCCGCTCGCAATCATTGCTGGGCCGTGCGTGATCGAGTCTGAAGATTTGTGCTTATACATCGCGGAAGAACTTGCGATGATTGCAACTCGCACGGGTGTGTTGCCTGTGTTCAAAGCAAGTTTTGACAAAGCCAATCGCACGTCAGTCACGAGCTTTCGCGGGCCGGGACTGGAAGAGGGATTGCGCATTCTGGAAAATGTGCGCAAGAATTCAGGACTACCTGTGACGACCGACATTCATCTGCCTGAGCAGGCTGCGCCTGCCGGTGAAGTGGTTGACATTTTGCAAATACCGGCTTTCTTGTGCAGACAGACGGATATTCTCGTGGCAGCAGGCAAAACCGGTAAAGCGGTGAATGTAAAGAAAGGGCAATTCGTTGCACCTGAAGACATGCGCTTTGCGGCGGACAAAATTGCTTCGACGGGAAACGGAAAGATCATGTTAACTGAACGCGGTGCAAGTTTTGGCTACCGTGATTTGGTGGTGGATATGCGTTCGCTTGTGCAACTTGCCGATTTGGGTTTTCCGGTAGTGTTTGACGCCACACACAGCGTGCAGAAAATGGGTGGACAAGGCGGCGGGGTTTCTGGTGGCACACCGAGATTTATTGGACCACTTTCACGCGCCGCGGTTGCAACCGGTGCGGTGTCCGCAGTATTTATTGAAACACATCCCGATCCGGCTCACGCGCTTTCGGACGGAGGCAACATGCTTCCATTGTCAGAGCTTGAGCCTTTGATTAAGAGTCTCGTTAGAATTATTGAATCCTTGAAGGTCGACGCATCATGAGCGCTCCACAGGATAGAATTCGTCTCAAGGGAATTCAGATCTACGCACATCACGGCGCACTCGACGAGGAGCGCCGTCTTGGGCAGTTGTTTGAACTCGATTGTGAAGTTGCCGGAGACTTTGGCCGAAGCGGCAGCAGCGGTGACGATCTCTATTGGACGGTGGATTACACCTTACTCTTTCGCGAACTGGAACGCACATTCCTTGCAGAGAATTATCGGCTACTGGAGACATGCGCATCCGAACTTGCCAATGCAGTGTTGGTGAAATTCTCCGCCGTTCAGGAGGTCGTTGTGCGAGTTCGCAAACCGCACGTCCCAATGGGTGGAGTCATCAGCAACGTCGAAGTGGAAGTTGTGCGATGTCGAGTCAATGATTAGGCACGCATATGTCGCCTTCGGCACCAACGAAGGCGATCTAAAGAAGAATCTCTCCAATACTCTTATGGAGTTTGGAGAGCATGGTATTCACTTATTAGGAATCGCACAGTGCTGTATGTCTAAACCTGCCGAGGGCGTCGAAGGCGGTACCTTTATGAATACAGTGTTCGAATGCGGACGCGAGATGCCCGTTGAGAAGTTTTTTGCCATTCTACAGAGGATCGAGGCGACGCTTGGCTCTGCGAACAAGAAGAACGGCGGTGCAAGAGTTTGCGATTTAGATTTGTTGCTTTGGGGCAATCAGTTCATAGTGCAATCTAATCTAACCGTGCCTCACCCTCGCATGCTCCGTCGTGATTTCGTTCTGAAACCGCTGTGTGAGTTGATTCCTGATGAAACAATGCCGGGATCAACCTTGACACTTCGGGAACATCTTGAGCGTTGCGAAGAAAAGTACATTATCGAGTCTGATTTTTCGATAGAAACATGAATACCCGCCATCGGTACATCGCGATTGAAGGAGTCATCGGTGTCGGCAAGACGTCGCTAGCGCGAATTCTCTCCGAGAATCTGAATGTCAGACTCATTCTTGAGAATCATGACGAGAATCCGTTTCTTGCCCAATTCTACAAAGACCAGCGGCACTACGCGTTTCAAACGCAACTGTTCTTCCTGCTATCCCGCTTCCGTCAACAGCAGGAATTGCCTGAGCCAGACTTCTTTCACTCAACGCTGATTTCAGACTACATCTTTCCAAAAGATCGTATTTTCGCGTACATAAATTTGAGCGAAGCCGAATTGACGCTGTACGAAAAGGTGATGGCTCTAATGGAAGTGCGGGTGCGCAAGCCCGATATTGTTGTATACCTTCAAAGCTCGACTGAACGGTTGATGAAAAACATCAGATTACGCAGCAGACCGTATGAGCGCGACATGTCTGAAGAATACATCCGCACTTTGAACGAAGGTTATAATCACTTCTTTTTCAACTACGACGAATCTCCTCTGCTAATCGTGAACACGACTCAGCTTGATTTTGTCAACAATTCAAATCATTTAGCTGCGATAACAGCAGAAATTGAACGTGAACAGCTCGGAACACGCTACTTCAACCCGGTGGATATTTAGAATGCTGCGGATGCTCTTAGTCGTAGTTGCGGCTGTGCTTGCAGTGAAGATACTTTTGAATTTCTTTCGCTCGCGCGCACCGGAAAGTAACGTCAAGGGACGACCGCAACGTCCTGTAAATTCTGCACGGCGATCAGATGATATTGAAGACGCCGATTTTAGAGAGATTAAATAATGCAGCGCGAAATAGTTAGTACGACGTCCGCCCCTGCGGCAATTGGTCCCTACAGTCAGGGTGTGAAAGTGAATGGCCCTCTGCTGTTTACTGCCGGCCAGATTCCACTTAACCCTGCCACAATGGAGATCGTAGGAACAACTGCAGCCGATCAGTGCACACAGGTCATGCAGAACTTACGAGCGATTCTCGAAGCTGCTGGAACAGATTTCGATCACGTCATCAAGACGACAATCTTCTTGAAATCGATGAGTGATTTTGCTGCCGTAAACGAAATTTACGGCGCGGTGTTCAAGAAATCTCCGCCTGCACGCAGTACGGTTGCGGTGGCAGGTTTGCCCAAAGATGTGTTAGTTGAGGTTGAATGCATCGCGCTCTTGCTGTCTGCATAGTTTTGATTTTACTCGTTGGGTTAGCTTCGGCGCATGCTGAAGAGTCAAACCGAGTGAAGCCAAAAAAGAGCACCACGGGCGCAGTCTTTCGCTCGCTTGCAGTGCCAGGTTGGGGACAGTATTATAACGAATCATATGTGAAGTCAGCGGCATTCTTCATTACGGAGGTTTTGTTCATTGTTGGAACCTCGCGTTACAATGACCAAATGCAAGCCGCAAAGAAAGCTGATAACTTCACCGATGAAAAACTTTTTCGCAGTTCGCGCAATAAGAACATTTGGTGGCTCGCCGGACTCAAATTACTCTCGCTCGGCGATGCATACGTGGACGCACAGCTTTTTGAAATTGACATCTCGCCGAGCTTGACACCTGAGAATTCTGATGGCTTTCAAATCGGCGCCACAATCCGATTCTAAGAAACTCCTACAATGTCTCTGTTTGACCAATTGGTCGTAAAGACGATGCCGCTAGTCCCCCGAGCGATAATTCGCCGAGTGGCAGCAAAATATATTGCTGGTGAAACACTTGATGACGCCATGCGCGTAGTACAAGATTTTAACACGCGTGGAATGCATGCGACTGTTGATGTGCTGGGCGAGTTTGTTTCCGATCCCGCAGAAGCACGTCTGGAAATTGATGCATATCTGAAATTAATTGATGCGATTGCCGAAAGAAAGCTGAAGTCTGGAGTGTCCGTAAAGCTAACGGCAGTGGGACTTTCAATCAGCCCAAAGCTCGCGCGAGAGAATCTAAAGGTTCTAATCGATGCCGCAAAGAAGCGAGATGTGTTCGTGCGAATCGACATGGAAGATTCGCCATACACAAGTGAAACTCTTGCGATCTTCGAGGATTTTCGTAATGAGTGCAGACTCGGCATTGTTGTCCAAGCCTACTTGAAAAGAACTGCCGACGACGTCAAGCGATTGATGGATCACGGCCAGACAAATTTCAGGTTGTGCAAAGGAATTTACGTTGAGCCAGAGAGCATCGCCTACAAAGATCGCAGGGCCGTTCAAGATAACTACTTGGCTTTGCTCGATTTGATGTTCACGGGTGGCGCGCAAGTTGGCATTGCAACGCATGACGATTATCTAATTCAGGAATCTGAAAAGATGATTAAGTCGCATGGCATGGATCATGCACGGTATGAATTCCAAATGTTGCTTGGTGTGTTGCCGGAATTGCGTGATAGCATTGTAAAGCGCGGTCATCGCATGCGTGTATATGTTCCATTTGGCAAAGCCTGGTACGGCTATTCGACGCGCCGTTTGAAAGAAAATCCGGCGCTTGCAGGATATGTGGTGAAGAGTTTGTTTAAGGCGGGCTAGGGAAATTCGTTTAACAACGAGGCAGAAGTTCGGGTCACCGCGATTATTTCGTGTGGTGACCCTCTCTCTGAGTGGACATGAGCATTCGTGAAGATTGGCTAAACACCATTACATGCGGCGATTGTTTTGAACTAATTCGGCAGTTGCCGGATGAGTCCATTGATTTGGTCGTGACGGATCCGCCATACGGGATTGACTATCAATCCAATCGCCGCACGGCGCGCGAAAAGCTGCCGAAGTTCGCCAACGACGTCTCCCTCGAATGGGTGGGCGACTGGGTGGATGAAATGCATCGTGTCTTGAAAAACGACACGCACTTCTATTGCTTCACGCGCTACGATACCTATCCGTTGTTCTATGCGGAGATCGCGCGCAGATTTGATGTGAAGAATTGTCTCATCTGGGTGAAGAATAATCATGGCAGTGGTGATTTGAATGGCTCCTATGCACCTCAATATGAGATGGTTATCTTCGCTCACAAAGGCAAGCGACACCTGAACGGTAAACGTGATGCGGATGTGATGGAGTGTGATAATGTGCCTTCGGCGCAACGCTTTCATGCCACGCAAAAGCCTGTTGAGCTGCTGCGAGTCTTAGTCGAAAAAAGCAGTGATCCCGGCGACATTATCCTTGATCCTTTTGCGGGGACAGGTAGCGCCGGTTTAGCTTGCAAGGCCGCAAGTCATCATGAGGGCGACGGTCAAGAACGTAGCTTCGTCTTATTTGAGCTTAATCCTGAATTCGTGAGCAAGGCCCGCGCCGGCGGACTCGGTCGACAACTCCAATTGCTGGATGTCAAGCGCGACAAAAAGAACCTGCTTGAACCCAAGCTGCGTGCCACGATTCGCGCACGTCGTTACATGGCCAGAAAAGACCAAACGCTTTGGCTCACGCTCGAAGCGTGATCTCCATAGATTGAGAATGAAAAAAGCCCGTCAAATGACGGGCTTTTCAATTCTATCAAGTTCTGACTATTTGATGATGCCGAGCGACTTGCCAACCTTCTTGAATGCAGCAATTGCGGCATCGAGATGATCGCCGTCATGCGCGGCAGAAATCTGCACACGGATGCGAGCTTGTCCCTTCGGCACAACTGGGAAGAAGAAGCCGATAACATACACGCCCTCTTCAAGCATTGCCGCCGCCATCTCTTGAGCTTTGTGAGCATCGTAGAGCATAATTGGTACAATCGGATGCTCGCCGGGCTTAATGTCGAAGCCGGCAGCGGTCATCGCTTCGCGGAAGTACTTGGTGTTCGCATGCAGCTTGTCGCGCAGTGCAGTGGTTTCCATCAGCATATCGAGCGCCTTGGATGCACCCGCGATGATTGGCGGCGGAACGGTATTGGAAAAGAGATACGGGCGCGAACGCTGTCTCAGAATGTCAACAATCTCCTGACGTGCCGCAGTGAAACCACCGCAAGCGCCGCCAAGTGCTTTGCCCAAAGTTGAAGTGATAATATCTACACGGCCCATCACGTTGTGATGCTCATGAGTTCCGCGTCCGTGCTTGCCCATGAATCCTGTCGAATGAGAATCATCGACCATCACTATTGCGTTGTATTTCTCAGCGAGGTCGCAGATCTGCGGCAAAGGAGCAATCGAACCGTCCATCGAGAACACGCCGTCCGTGCCAACAAGACGGAAACGGCAATCTTGCGTCTCTTTCAAGCGCTCCTCAAGGTCCTGCATGTCGCAGTTCTTGTAGATAAACCTCTTAGCTTTGGACAAGCGGATACCGTCGATGATTGAAGCGTGATTCAGCGCATCGGTGATGATCGCGTCTTCCTCTTTCATCAAAGTTTCGAACAGGCCTCCGTTGGCATCGAAACATGATGAATAGAGAATTGCGTCGTCCGTGCCGACAAACTTTGCCAGGCGATTCTCAAGCTTTTTATGAATGTCTTGTGTACCGCAAATAAAGCGCACAGACGATAGCCCGTATCCGCGCTGATCGAGGGCCTCCTTTGCCACTTCAATCAAGGCCGGATGGTCGCCTAAACCGAGGTAGTTGTTTGCGCAAAAATTGAGAACGTCACGATTGCGCACTTTGATCTCGGCGCCTTGCGGAGAATCAATGATGCGTTCAGTTTTGAACAATCCGGACTCGCGGATGCCGACGAGTTCGGACGAGAGAAATTCTTTGAAACCGTTATACATTGGTCTAATCTAACTGTTTACTGTAGTCGAACAGGGAGGACGACGAACTGCAAGCCGTGGAACATCAATCGGCGCTGCAGCGTCATCGGAGTTTCATTATGTAAGAACCTTGTCCAGAAAGTATCTTTCCAGAACAATAATTTGGCAGCGAAGAAAACACTATTGGGAAACTCTTCATGCACTTGCACACAGAGCCGCTCGATTTCTGCCATGTAATCCAATTCACAGCTCGTTCGCGATTCAGCTTTGAGACCGTACGAGCGCGCCAACATGACATACTTCTCAGTCTCTTTATTAACCTCGTCTTGAAGCGATTGCATCTCACTCACACCCTTAAATCGGCCTGAGTCAATCGCACCGACCGAAACGAAGATGAACTGCTTGAAGCGCCCTCCGAACAGACGTTGTGTAGAGAGCAGAAGGTGGATACCTTGGCCGCTAAAGCGCTGAACAAGAATGACCGCTGTGGGCTCACTCGTCTTTAGCGCTTCAGCCTTGACGGTAGATTCACCAAGAGACAGAGTTCCCAAGATATCATCAAGTTCCTTAACCTTTGTCTCGACTTCTCGATAATGCTTGCGAATCTTCAAACAAAGCAGTAAGAAAAGACCAGTCAAAAGTACGACAAGCCAGCCGCCGTGCGAGAACTTCAGCACGACCATGATGCCGAGCAACACAAGACTGACAATCAGCCCTGCCACACTTATGAGTAAGTGCCTGCGCCACGTTGGATCCGTCTTGCGCTTCTGATACCACAACTTCGACATACCAAGGAGCGCAAGTGAGAAACACAGGAATACGTCAATCGCGTAAAGGGCGACAAGTACGGTTGTGCTGCCGCGTGCGAAGAGAATAAATCCGATTGCCGCCGCACCCATCAAGACGATGCCGTTTTGCGTCACCAGTCGTTCAGACAAATGACCAAAACGATGAGGCACCCACGAGTCTTCTGCCATATTGGCCAACACGCGTGGACCGCCAATGAACCCCGTTTGCGCGGCAATAAACAAAAGCAGAGCCGCTGAGATCAGCATGACACTCGTGAGCGCGTTGCCTGCATCAAGTCCGCCGATATGCCAACCAGCCGTAATCTGATCAAACAGCGAAGCGTTGAGCGTCTTGCCCTCAACATGCGGCGTCTGAAACAGGAAGAAGTTTAAGAGCAGCATCACGGACAAAAAGGCCAACGACAGCGCCATATAGAACATCGTTCGTTTACCGGTGCGGACGCGCGGCTCCTTAAGAGTCTGCATTCCGTTGGCCACAGCTTCAATACCTGTTAGAGTACCGGCTCCCATCGAAAATGCATGTAGCAACGCCCCGATAATAAACAGCCAACCTTCAGTCTTGACCATATCCGAAGCTAAACCAAGATTCTCTGTCGATCTCACAGTGAAATCCGGCAAGTGCGAGATAAGACCATACGTCACCAAGCCCACATGCGTGATGACAAAGATTAAAAAGATCGGCAAGAGAACAAGAATAGATTCTTTGAGTCCGCGCAGATTCAACGCTATCAAGAACACGACAGCAGCTATCGCAACCCATGTTCTCAAGAAATCGTAATCAGGTGGCACCATACTGAATACAGCGTCAACACCTGAAACAATAGACACAGCAATCGTCAGAACATAGTCGATGACCAGAGCTGTTCCGGCAAGCGCGCCAAGCTGCGGAGAAAGCAGCTTGGAAGCGACGAGATAACCACCGCCGCCGTTGGGGAACTCTTCAATGACTTGCACATAAGCCGCCGAGATGACCAAGATCGTCACGGCAATCATAAGTGCAAGAACCGGAGCAAGGAATGTTGCTCCGTGAAGTGCAAGATAAGCCTCTTCGGGACCGTAGTTTGCCGAAGAGACGCCGTCCGCACCCAAGCCAACCCACGCAAAAAACGCGATCAGCGAGATATTGTGAAAAACCGCAGGATCAAACGGATTCAAACGACGGCCAATTACCGTGCGTTGAATTCGTTTGCCTATCGGCAGCTTTTCCGTCTCGGGATCGTGCTCCGGAGTCGACTGTGTCGGCGGTTTATTCACTTATTAAGCTTGGGGTAATCCACCGGGATAAAGAACAACCTTAAGTCCTTCACCGGCAAGTTTCGTTTGGAATCCGCGTTCAAAATCTGCGAGCGCGAATTGATGTGTCACAAGACGCTTCGCCGTACCAAGGAATTCTCCTTGCAACAGCGCCAGCATGTCAGCCCACGTATTGAAAATTCTGCGCCCAAAAATTCCGTGAATAGTCAGACCTTTCATCACGACGTCAGCAGAGAAATTCACCGCCATCTCGCCCGAGGGCAATCCAAGCAGCACAAAGTCACCGCCCATACGCAACGCTTTGAATGCATCACTATATGCCGAAGTCGCTCCGGACATTTCCAGCACAACATCGAGTCCGCGCTTGGTGTGGTCAGAGGCGGCGATCTTCAAGAATTCTTGATGCTGCTTTTCGTCCTTAACATTGAAGACTTCGTCAGCGCCTTCGGCCTTCGCGACTTTCAGCACATAGTCCGAGATATCTGTAACGTAAATTTTCTTTGCACCCATCAAGCGGCACAATGCAACCGCAAGTATGCCGAGCGGACCTGCACCAATAACAGCCACATCCTTACCAACGACATCGACTTTGCGAGCCGTGTAAACGGAGTTTCCGATGGCATCGAGGTAGGCAGCTACTTCAATTGAGAGTTCCGGCGGCAGGGGAACGATTGCACTTGCAGGTAACTTAACGTAATCGGCGAATGCGCCGGGTTGGTCAATACCACCAACAGTCTGCGACAAGCACCAGTGACCGTTTCCGGTCCGGCAATTGTAACATTGGCCGCAGGTCCAGTGCATTTCGGCTGAAACGAACTGACCCTTGGTGAGGCCTTCCACACCATGCCCCATATCCTCTATATGTCCGCAGAATTCGTGGCCGATGGTCAACGGGACCACCTTGCCCATTCTGTTCATTAAGGATGGCTTAGCGGCATGAATATGAACGTCTGTACCGCAGATGCCGGCTGCTTTAACTTTGACGATGACATCGTGCGGAGTTGTGATTTGGGGGACTGGCGCATTGGGTAGGTACGTAAGTCCGGGATTGGTATTACTTTTCTGAATGGCTTGCATAAGAGGGTTCGAGATATGAAATAAAAGGGGGCAAACCGATAAGCCATGAAAATACTTAAACCCGCTGAATAAAGCAATGAGGGGCAATCGGATTAGAATAATCTAATTGTATGAAATAGTGGAATTTATGCCTTATGTGCAAATTAGACACTTAGAAAGGGTGGATTAGGTTAATTAAAGAGATGGCTTTGCTCCCGCCGATAATCCAAACGGTAATAAGCTGTTCACGAACCGGGTGAGACACCATGAACCTGGACCAATTTTCCTGTCCGAACCCCGGTTGCCCCGATCATGGCAAGAATAATGGGGGCAACATAAATCTCTATACACGCTACGGTCGCAAGCAGGTTCGCCTGTTGATTTGCAAGACCTGCGGTAAGACATTTAGCGAGCTGAAGGGAACTCCTTTCTGGGATTCCCGACTCGATTGGGATACCATCGAGAAGATTTATCGCAGTCTGTTAACGGGTCAAGGTATCCGTGCAACGGCTCGTGATTTTAACTTGTCGAAGAACACGGTCAAGCGCTATCTGCGCTTGGCGAACAAGGATTACGGCACCGTGCTGCATTTCCTTCAAGATCGCGGCGTCATCTCTAATGGAGATGCACAAC
This sequence comes from bacterium, assembly GCA_016721565.1. Classification (GTDB taxonomy): domain Bacteria; phylum Electryoneota; class RPQS01; order RPQS01; family RPQS01; genus JABWCQ01. The sequence continues at coordinate 70,599 of JADKHW010000001.1, forward strand.
TGAGAGAACTGTTAGCCCAATTCTCCAGCCGCCGTCAAGTTGTAGTAGGCGATCGGCCAAGTGCTGTCGTAATGTAACGGGCAAGGGCAAGTTTGAGGGCATGACGGCCCGCCGATTGGCGGGCCGTTGTTATTTTCCAGACGTTTGCAAATCCGCCAAAACTCCCCTATATTAAAGGCTCGACAGAGCAATATTTTCGGGGCGTAGCGCAGTCCGGTAGCGCATCTGCTTTGGGAGCAGAGGGTCGCTGGTTCGAATCCAGTCGCCCCGACAATTAAAAACAGGTGCTTACGCACCTGTTTTTGTCATTGTATGGCTTTCATTTCGCCGAGCGGGGGTTTAGCGCAGCGGTTCCCCGCCGGAATCCGATTGTAGCGCCCGCCTTCGCGCGCAAAACCCCCAAGCGAACCACCAATCCCCAACGCATCCCACCACATATCGTAGTGGCGGGTCTTGACCCGCCTGCATTTAATCCGCTTGTTTGCTTTAGGACGGATGGCAATCCGCCCGCCTCAAGCAATTTCGAGAACGTAAAACCCTCATGTCATCCCGCAGCGCAGCGAAGGGACCTACCCGAGCAAAATCGTGATTTCAAGCTCTTTGTCATCCTGATGGCCGCCGCAGCCTGAAGAATCTCTCCGCTTCCGTTCTCCCCTTCCTCCGTTCACGGGGGAAGGGGCAGGGGGATGGGGGTCTGCCCCCCCTTGACAATCTCAACTCAAAACCCCTTCTTATCCAAAGGTCATCGGAACTAACCCAACCCCCTCACCTCGGAGACCACAATCATGACGCGAATTCTATCTGTGTTCAATCTTTTGAAGCGGGTGGGGTTCGCGGTTTTGTTTTGCCAAGGTCAATTGCGAGCCGAGGTTATCGTGGATACTGTGCGGGGCTTCGATATGTCCGTACAATGTCAGCGGGATACCTTTCTATTTGGTGAAGATATTTGGTTGTTTGTGCATCTCACAGATTACTCAGGTGAGAGCAAGGCCCCGTCTAACATCGAATTACTTCGCAATATCACGATTCACTCAAATAGATACAGCATCGCCACCAACTATCCAGATCTGGAAATCGTTGGCGAGGTGTTTACTGATACGACAATTGCTGTTCAGCTGAACCGTGTTCTTTATACTCCCTCTGAGGGGCTTCGCGATCTATATCCACTTCTTCTGCCAGGAAGCTATCGAGGAACACTTGGCTATAATAATATTAGTGGAGATTTTCACTTTGTTGTTGCAGATGTGCCCGACACATTAGAGTCTACATGGGCGGAAATCAGCGAACTAGAACGAGTTCGATATGCCTTTCATGGTTCGGAGAATGCAAGAGACATAGCCACATTGAGAAAGAGATTAGATGCAATTTTTCAGCTACCGAGGAATCATCCTTGGAAAGTCGAATCTGCATACACTCTGGTGCTCTTAATAAGTCGATCTCGCGATGCAGTTGGCGAGGATACATTGAATTGCAAAGATCTATTACTGAGCATTTCAGAAGAACCTTATGTGGTTACTCCTCGTCTAATCGACACGGCGACTCGACTTTTTAGAGCCAAAGATGGGAAATTTGACGATGCTGGTTTTCGAACATTTGCTCGTCAAGTTTCACGTCCAGACGCGCTTCAGTACGCAGAGTTTTTTATCTCCAGAGTCCAGAAGGTGGGCGAAGCTATCCGATGAACTCGTTTCCACAGCAACTTTGTCTGCTACAACTTTCTCGTCGGAGCACGGCGCAGAGTGTCCGAAATCCGAGGGCAATGACCAACTTTAATAAGTGAAACTTCCCCGCTTCAGCCTTCAGTAAGGTCTTACCCCTCGCCTCCCCAACCCCCAAATTTCCCCCTAACCCTAACCCCAGCAACGACTTCCTAAGTTCAATATTCAGAAAATTTCTATTGACCATCCGTTCAAACTATCGTATATTAGGGTATGAAAAAAACCAATGAGATAAGACTTTGTGAATTATGGTGCACCCCCGAAAATTAACCCCCTGTTTATAAAATACTCCTGTTCCGTCAATTATTAGCGTTTTACACAGAAACAAGAGCTTAACCAGCCCCCTAACACCTTGAGTTTCTGACCAGAAGGCCGATATCTACGATCTCTTCATAGCCGCCCCTGACCCCAAATCCATCTATCGGATTGTTCTGCATTTCCTTCTGTACCTGTCAATTGCCCTATCCCTTGTGTTCCCGTTTCTGGCACCCACGACATCTCGATTTCGATCAAGTCTCGCCTCTCAGCATGGGCCTCTCTTTTCGACTGAATCAAAAAGAGCCTCAAAATACACGATGTCTCTTGGGTGCACGAAATGCATCTTTTGCACGCTTTGCACGGTGGATGAGTAGTGGTGAAGTTGATTTTATTAAGGTTAGGAAGAAAAATTTCAAACCTCAAAAGGGCTTGAATATTGCCGTAAGTTCTTGAGTTGCAAGGAACCTGAGTTTTTTGACGAGCCTCTGAGGACTTGATAAAATGCCGCGCTCATCGTAAGTTGAGTGCTACTAAGTTCATGGAGGACCGTGCAAGGCATGCGAAACGAGCACGGGCAATCTGCAACGGTAAGCCATATGTATGGAGGAAGTAACATGTTGAACCGACTGATCCGTCGGCGCAAGAACCAGAAGGGTTTTACCCTTATCGAAATCTTGATCGTGGTGGTCATCGTGGCCATTCTCGCGGCGATTTCGGTGCCGATCTATCTTGAGTACGTTGAAAGTGCCCGTGCGAGCGATGCCAAGACGGCGATTAGCTCAATCTGGCAGGCCGCTCAGATCTTCTATCAGGACCGTGGCGAATATCCCGGTAACGTGGAAGACCTGCAGGACGCCCGCTATGTGAAGATCTCGGAGTCCACGTTACTCCAATGGACCTTCTCATTCACGGGTAATCCACCGGATGAAATTGTTGCCACGTCGACTGACCAAATGCGCGGCGGTGCCGGCAAAGAAGTCAAGTATGTGGTGAAGGAAGGCAAATGGCTTGGCTACGGCCTGCCTGAGCCGGACGAGCAGTAAGATATGCGATCAGTGCGGAGCGGAGCTATTCCGCTCCGCACTTGTTCGATTTGACGTTGGCGTTTTCGGGGTAGCATAGGCTTTTAGGGTTCAGCAAGTGAGGAAAGACACGTGGCAGTAGCAACGGCAACACATATTAACATCTTCGAGCTGCTTCGGTTTGCCGTAGATCAAGGTGCGTCGGACTTGCACCTTTCGAGTGAATCGACTCCGATGATTCGCGTGCATGGTCGTATGCGCAAGTTGAACTTGCCCAAAATGGCTCACGCCACGCTTGAGAATATTGTCCAGCAGGTGTTGACACGCGAGCAGTTGGAACGATTCCTTGAAATGAAGGAAATCGACTTTTCAGCCAAGCTTGAAGACATCGCCCGCTTCCGTGTGAACGTCTTCCAGCAGATCAACGGCTATGGCGCGGTGTTCCGTACCATCCCGTCGGAAATCCGCTCGTTTGAAGAACTCGGACTTCCGGAAGTCATGCGCGACCTCGCCGACCGCGACCGCGGTTTGGTGCTCTTGACCGGCCCGACAGGTTCCGGTAAGACCACGACTCTGGCGACGATGGTTGACTGGATTAATGAGTATAAAGAACTTCACATCATTACGATTGAAGACCCGGTTGAGTTCTTCCATGACTCGAAGAACTGTATGATGAACCAGCGCGAGTTGGGGGCGAACACGCACAGTTTCGCCAACGCCTTGCGTGCCGCACTTCGTGAAGACCCGGACGTGATTCTGGTCGGCGAAATGCGCGACTTGGAAACCATCTCGCTCGCCCTTACGGCGGCAGAAACGGGTCACTTGGTGTTTGCGACGTTGCACACGTCCAGCGCGGCCAAGACAATCGACCGTATTATTGATATTTTCCCGGCTGCCCAGAAAACTCAGGTCCGCTCGATGTTGGCTGAGTCGCTGGAAGCTGTGGTGGCACAGAAACTGCTTCCGCAAAAGGATGGACTGGGCCGAGTGGTTGCTTCCGAAATCATGGTGGCAACAACGGCGGTCCGAAACCTGATCCGCGAAGATAAAATCTATCAGATCCCTTCTGTAATCCAGTCGGGCGGCAAATCGGGTATGCAAAGCCTCGATCAGGACTTGATGCGTTTGATGCACAAGGGCTTGATCAGCCGCGAAACAGCGGCTCACGTGGCCGAAAATTCCAAGTTGTTCGAGGTTAACCTCTCCGAGTAATCCGGGGGGTGGGCCTTGGACCACTGGAATCAATCAATGAGGCCGAACATGAGCAAACGCATTCGCAAATTGGAGCGCGGTGCAGCCGATCTGGTGACGATAGCCGTCGGTATGACGATTCTCGCCATCGCCGCGATTGGGACCTCTTACTCCCTCCTGTATGGGCGAGAAGCCCTAATTCATCAGGAACATTACAAGACAGCTCTCTATAAGCTGCGCGGCTTTATGGAAGAGGAGACGGCTCGTATCCGTTTCGCTGCGTCGTATCGCTACGACCCAGCTTGGCTGATCGCTTCGCGTGAAACGGAAGTGGAGTTGGACTCACGCACGGACCGCGACGGCAGAGTTATGATGACGACTGCTCTGTTGCGTCGGGAGGCATTTGATCTTGAAGATGATGCTCTGACGAGTTTGAACCCCGACTATTATCGAGTGAAGTGCACAGCGTCATGGGAAGAGCCGATCATCTCAGGTGATTTAGGTTCAGAAGATGACCGCGAGCGCAAAGGCCCAGAGCGCTTAATCACTTTACAATCCACATTCATTATTCCCAACTAAGGAGGCAGAACATGAGTACGCTCAAGATTGTCCTCCGCAAGGCAGGACTTGTGAAACTAAGCAGAGCCGCCGGATTTACTCTGGTGTCGCAAATGCTTACGGTCTTTATCGGCAGCACCGTGTTATTGGGTGGCTATGCCGCATTTCGTGATTTCAGAATGCAAACGCGAGTCGCAAATGCCGAACGGCAGATGGATCAGTATGCGCAATCTGCGATGACCGAGATGGTTAATGTTCTGCAATGGTCGCTTGGCGGGTACCAGGTTACCAGTGGTAGAAATCCGCGCTGGCGCATTGCAATCGGGGAGTTTGTTGGTGAGAATGGCGGACTTAACAGCACCGTTCGTTTAGGCGGCCACTTCCCCTATTTGACAGACAACTATTTTACGACCGGACAATTGTAAACGGTCATAAGATGTTTGGCGGTTTCATCACGTTGAGTCACAATGCCGACCGCGGCATTATGTTTAACAATGTCGAGCCGTCATGGGCAAAGCGCACTGCCGAGTGGCCTTATTTTTGGAGCGCCAGACAGGCCCGCAATTCCCAGACCGATCTCGCCGCATTCGACCAACGTGATCGCATGCGCGTGACTGAGTTTTCGATTGACTATCCGCTTCTCTTGGATCCGCGTGGGGTTTATGAAACGCGCGAATTCACTAGGTCGGCGATTCATATCAAGATGGTCATGCAGTATCGCTACCGCGCCGATGGTTCGTTTGCCCTGTACGGTGACGACTACATTCGCGAACGCGTTTACGAAACCACAATAAGCCCATTGAATTGGGGCAAAGCGATCAAGGACAATCGGTTTTACAAAGAATTCGTTGTCACCGGCCTGACGGGATAACCAGTCTATCGCGGTTGGGATTCTTTGGCTTTGATCTTTTAATTTGAAAACTGTCCGGAAGCTGCCGCGCCGATTATGCGGCGCGGCAGCCCGGTCTGCATACTGTTTGATACTGCTTAAGGGATATGTTCGTTCCCTCGCAATGCACGGCGGTAGGCAAGAGTTTTTGCTTTCTGGCTTTTGATGAAGTCAGGTAGCGGGAGCTTTGCCAATCTGGCTGTCGGGCTTTCCGAATGACGATTTAGTCCTAATACAGATCAACAGGGAACGGATCATGAACAGGACCACTCTACACCTCGCAACTCGCCGCGACCGCGGCTATATTCTCGTGGCCATGATGGCGCTGACAATGGCGCTGTTGGGTACGGGCATTGCGTTTATGCAGTGGGCAACAGATGAGTCGCTACAAGGCACGCGGGCGCAGTCGTCCATGCAAGCCTACTATGTGGCTCAAGCAGGTGTGATTGAACGAGGCTTGACGTGGATGTACCAGCAACAGGCAGGCTTGATGCCGCAGACTGTCATTAATCTGAGTGACGGCACCGTAAATGGTATCGGCCGCTATAAGAACGTCAAGATCACTCCGATCTTCGGTTCAATTGACAACAACTCGCTCTTTAGCTTCGACCAGAAGTACAAAATTGAGGCAATTGGCATTGTCAACGCACCATGGGATGCGCATGAAGTTGCACCCGATACGGCGAAAGCGATTCTCTATGTGCAGGTGCGTAGTTTTGTGGACTACATGTACCTGACCAATTGGGAGACATCGGCAACGTTCCCGGGCGATATAGTCCGCTTCTTCGGCCGCGATACGCTTTGGGGCCGTGTGCATTCCAATGACTGGATTGCGACACAAAATGTTGGCGGGCTTCCAGTGGCATGTAGCATCGTATCGACGACAATTCGCAGGATATTAGGCTCGTTGACAATGTCATGCTTGAAGGCACTAACATGACGAACGGTGAGTTGCGGGATAACGCATCAAGTATCATAGGTATCGTAAGCGAGCAGTGGATTTACATTGCGAACACGTGGGAGAACGGCCGCGAAAATAAGACCGGCACGCCGCCCAACAACCACGATATCGTGATTACTGCCGCAATCGTGTCTCTGCGCGGAAGCTTCCAGCTCGAGCAGATGAACGACGTCAATGATCCTTATATTAGCCCGACGAATCCGGATGAGCGCGGAAACATTGTCATGACCGGTTCTATCACCCAGTGGCGTCGTGGTTATGTGCACCGTTCTAATCGCGGCGGCACGGGCTACAACAAGGTCTATCACTACGATAATCGCTTTGGATACCGCCGTCCTCCGTGCTTCCTTGGCGCTTCGGACGAAGACGGGCGAGTTCTTCTGAACATGGTTCAGTGGGGCCAAGCGTCTGAAGATCCGATTGACGTCGCGGCCCAGCGTCGCGTACGTTATAACTAAACAGAAGTTGCGAGTCCCCGGACTTGCGGCAACATCAACCTAAGCCGTTTGTCGAGAGCGATCTTGACAAGGTGAAAAGTTGAATCCGTTCCCTCAGAGATTCTTGAATTGTGCCTGCGGGCAGAACTTGCCCGCAGGCCAATTCGATTCGCGCCGCGGCCCTTCCTTCCTCAATTTGATCTGCCGCAGCTTAGCCCGACAACTTAGAGCAGAAACCCTCTTGATTTCCTCTCTCGCTTTGGAGATCCCGTGTTTGGATTAAAAACAAATGTTCGCGTGGGCCTTGATATTGGTTCACATGCGATTCAACTGGTCGTGACCGAAAAGCACGCTGATAAGAACCGTCTTATCGGCGCTTGGACCCGTGACATCTACAGTGCCGCTAACGAGCGGTATGACCTCGATGGCCCCAAAAAGGGAGCCATCGTTCCGCTCGTTCTGGACATGTTCCGCGAGGCAGGGATAAAACCGGGACGCGTTCAGCATCTCGGTTCTTGTCTTTCGGGTCTCAACATGGCGACGAAGGAAATTCGTTCGCTTGCCATGCCAGAAGATGAAATGGCGAGCGCGTTGAATCAGGAAGGTCGCAAGCACTTGCCGCTTGACGGCTCCGAGTTGCTTGTGGACTATCAGATTCTTGGCGATGATACTCGTGAGGCAGACAAGGTGCGGGTGCTCTTGGCCGTAACGACCAAACGTACGCTCGATACACATCTCGATGTCCTGCGTGAGCTTGATCTCAAGCCGGGCGTGGTTGATCTTGAACCGCTCGCGTGTGTCAATTCGTATATCGGCCGCAATGAATTGCCAGAAGACGGCGTCGTGTGCTTCCTGAATATAGGAGCGCGCCGCACGAATCTTGTCATTCTGGGCCGTAAGGATATGTACTTCAGTCGCGATCTTCCGGTTGCCGGATGGAGCTTCACTGAAGACATTATGAACAGGTTGAATTGCACATTCGCTGAGGCCGAAGAGATCAAGAAGCGCCAAGGATTGACTTCCAAGGACTTCAAGCCGATGGCCACAGCAGGCGCTGAGACATTGGCATCGAGCCTTGCTCTGTCTGACAAGGCACCGATTGAAAAGATGTATGACGAGATTAACCGCTCAATCCGCTACTACGTCAAGGAAACGGGACAGAGCGGCATTATGAAGTTTGTGTTGTTTGGCGGCACGGCAGCTTCGCAGGAGTTAAGTGATTTCCTTGCGAGCCGTTTCAGCGTGCCGGTGGAGGCGTACGATCCGTTCAAGATTTTGGACGGCAGTGCGGACGTGAAGAACCATCCGCAGTTTGCGACAGCAGTTGGGTTGGCCCTGCGCGCGCAGGCGATTTACTAAACACCGGCCGCAAGGCAATTGACCAAGAGCAATGGTAAGAATATTTACAATTAATCTGAATAAGGGCGAAGGCGAAATCGTCCTGCGTCAGCGCCGTCAGGAACGCCGCAGCTTTTTGCTGCTCTTTCTGATGGGTCTGGTGTTCGCTGTTTTAGGCGGTATCACCTGGGCTCAAAATGGGGCGATTAACGACGTAATCACCTCGCGCCGCGACAAGCTTGAACGTATTAAATACGAACTCGACAGCTTGAAGCGCGAAGGCACAAACGTGTCGAAGGATGACGTGATGGCATTAGCGAATTTGGAGACAGAGCGCTTTTTGTGGGCGCGCCGTCTCGAGGTTCTGGCCGAAGTGCTTCCTCCGGGCATGTCCGTAACTGGGCTTGAATTGAACAACAATCGTCTGATTCTGAACTGCATTGCTCAGGTTGACTCCTCGGAAAAGGAATTCGACATCATTTCGAGCTTTGTGGACCTCTTGAAGACGACTCCTGATTTCCGACAAGGTATGTTTGAAATCAAGTTTGACAAGTCGCTTCGCAAGGTCGTCGAAGATCAGGACGCCCTCATGTTCTCCGTCGAGTGTATCACGCGTGATCCGGAACGAGGCAAGAAGAAGAAATCCTCTTCCGTGCTTCCCACGCCGTCAAAAACCATCGTTCAAGGCTCGTAAGGGGAACACGACAAATGAGAAAAGCAATTGCCGCATTGATTCTCCTGACTATCGTCGCCGGTGGCTTCTACTACTATCTTAAGTTAGTGTATAAGCAGAAACCGGGTATTGTGCGAGAGTTGGACGAAGAAATCCGCGTAGAGAACGAGAAGCTCATCGCCGCGCAAATTATCGCGAGCGAATTGAAGCAGGTGACGCGCCTGATTGAAGGCAACCTTGCACAATCGCAGCGTGATTCGTTGGCTGAGGACGCATCACTTCCGTTCATGAATCAGTTGACCGATATCATGCGCAACCACGGAATCGATCTTAAAACGATTGAACCCGGCCGTCGCAGGAATTACAACACCTATATCGCCACGCCGTACATGGTGGAAGTAAATACGAGCTATAAATCGCTGGTGAACTTCCTGAACGACGTCGAGAAGAGCAATCGTCTCGTGACGCTTGACAAGTTTGAACTTAGCAGTCAGGTCAAGCAGGTTCAGGCGATGGCCAAGAACGGTTTGACGGACAAGCGTCCGATGATGTTAGAATTGTCCACGTTGACCCTCATCAAGCAGAAATAAGCCGAAAGGCCATAAACGATATGTCGCAACGCTTAAATGTTCTGTGGGGCATCCTGCTCACCTTGCTGGTGGTGACGATGGCGTGGATGGGATGGCAGAACTACAAAATTTCCGAACGCATCGAGGTGATGCGTGATAAGTCGATCATCCTCGGTACGGACCAGCAACTCGAAGAGACGGTCAACACGCTTGAGAAAGATCTCAATGATCGCATCGCGTACCAAACGAATGTCTCGGTCGATCCACTTGATTTGACGCGCACGATTCAGAGCAAGTCGTTCTTGGCGAGCCTTGGTTTGCGCGAAACGCTTGAGCAGCGCGGCCGCATGCGCTTATCTTGCACGGTATTAGGTGACAATCCTTCGGGAATTGTGAAATTTATGGGCCGCAGCCATGTGCTGAGAATCGGCGATGAACTGAACGGTTTCCGTGTGACGTCAATTGGACCTGCTGAAATGGTATTGATGAAGGGTGGCTCACGTCTGGTGCTTATTAACGAGGCTGCCCCTGAAGGAGAATTCTCTGAGCGCAATACTTCGCTCCGCAACGAGGGCTCGAACTTCTAAGTTTGGTGCGGGTTTCGGGGACTTTTATTAATTGAAATTAGCAAATTTTAGCCGAGATAAAGGAACAGGCTTTTGAAACTGGCAATGCTTCTCCGTAATTCTCAAGAGCGAACCCAGGGTTCGTTCGCGTGGCGCGGCGGGCTGTTGATGGCCGCGCTTGTCTGCATGTTTTTTGCGCAGACACCCGTTCGTGCGCAAGGCGATGACGCACTGCAAAAGTTGGTAACGATTGATGCCGACGATGCGTTTTTGCCTTCGGTACTCTCGATTCTTGCGGTCGAAAGCGGTTTTAATATCGTGACCGGCCCGCAGGTAAATCAAGAAGAGAGGATTTCTATCCACCTGAAGGACACTCCCATCGAGCAGGCCATGAACCTTGTGGTCCGCGCGGCGGGGTTGTCCTATGAAATCGTGGGTAAGTCGTTTCTTGTGGCACCGGAAAAGCAACTTGAAAAACAAGTCGGTCTGAACTCCTATGTGGTTGACTTGCAGTATACCGATGCTGCTACTGTCGCCGCAATGCTTGAAAACATGCAAGCGGGTATCACGATTGACGCGACCGGCAACAAGTTGCTTGTCGTGACCAGCCCCAAAGTGCTGGCCGACATTCAGCGCGTGGTTCAAGAAGTTGACGTACCGCCACTGCAAATCGTTCTCGAATGCCGCATGATTGAAGTTGCGGTGGAAAACGAAGAAGCGTTGGGTATGGACTGGAATCGACTTGCTTCGATTCAAACGGTCATTTCGGAAACGCCTGTGGATGCCTATGGCAACCCGGTGAACACGGAAGGAACGTCCGCTCTGTCCGGTATCGACCCGTCCGTTCGTGGCCGTCTCCCAGCCCAGATGCCGTTCTTCCCCTTGGAAACCCGCCGTCTTGGTTATTGGTCCAAGCAGGCGACCGCATTTGAAATTGCGATCGACGCTTTGCTCAAATCAGGCCGTGCTGAAGTTTTGGCGAACACCTCAGTTGCTACTCTGAACAACCAGGAAGCTGCCATTCAAGTTGTGGACGAAATTCCTTACGTCGCCCGTTCTGGCGGTGTTGGCGGTCAGGTTCAGATCGATCAAGTTGTCGTGGGCGCATTGTTGAAAGTAACGCCGAAAATCAATTCGGATGGTTACATTACGACCAGCATTCAGCCGGAACTTTCATCAATTTTCCAATTCCTTGAATCTTCGGATACGCAGTTGCCGTGGGTAAAGCGCCGTACGTCTTCGACCACTATCCGTATCAAGGATGGTGAAACGGTGATTATCGGTGGTCTGTTGGGCGTTGAATCAAATAAGACTGAGCATCGCTTCCCGTTCTTAGGCGACATTCCATTCCTTGGCAGCCTCTTCCGTCACAAAACTACTTCAACCCGTAAGACGGATTTGATTATTCAGGTCACGCCGCACATCATTGGTACCGGTTACGCTCTTAAGCTTCCGGAACGAGTGAAAGAAGTGCAAGATAAGTTCATGCCGCAGGAGAGTGGTGAAGGCAACAAGTAAGCGCGCGCCGCGCGTGCAGGTCGCGGTATTGTGTTGGCTTAGTCTGTTGATCTTTGGCATTGCAACATGTTTCGCACAAGATGCGGGACAGACGGCCAGTCAATCCTTTAAGTCCGATATACTGAGCCGCATGACGGGGAAATCGTCAGGCACAGACGGACTTGGTTTGACGGCATACGAAGGTGTAATTGATCGGGACAGCTATCGCGTGGGTCCCGGCGACAAACTGATGCTGCAAGTTTGGAGTCCTGCATATGAGGAATCTCCGACGATGGTTTCAGGTGACGGTCGGGTCGCAGTACCGTTTGCTGGTCCAGTCGATGTTGCGGGACTAACGCTTGCGGAAGCGGAGTCGGCAATTGCTGCGGAATTTCTCAATGCTTTGAAGCGAGGGCGAATTTCGATCTCGCTGCTTGAGCCGAGAAAGATTCGCGTTCATGTAACAGGCCAAGTTTTGATTCCTGGTACTCTTACGCTCCCCGCGACGGCTCGCGTTGCAGATGCAATTGAGATGTCGGGCGGTGTCCGGTCGGTGCCAGAGTACTACGAAGGCGATTCGGTAATGGTGCCACTGGCCTCATTGCGACAGATCGAAATGCGCGATGGGACTACAGGCTCGGTCACTCGCGTGGATCTGTTGAGGTTCTATCAGGGCGGTGATTTGAGCGGTAATCCCTATTTAACGAGTGGAGCCGTAATCTATGTACCGCCGAAGTCAGAAGGTACTCAGGTCGGGGTTTTCGGCGAAGTGCGGAACCCCGGTCTTTATGATTACGCCGTTGGTGATGACGTTGCGACTTTGCTGAGTTTGGCTGGTGGATTGACTTCGCTTGCTGACTCATCAAAGATAGGCGTTCATACTGCTGCCGGAGAAACCAAGCAACTGAACTATTCTCCGTCCTCCTTGGCGACTCCAGTTCATGTTGGAGATCGCGTATATATCGGCGGCAATCCCAAGAGCAAGGTTCTTGGATCTGTCTCGCTTAGTGGACAATTGAAGTATCCCGGTGGGTACACAATTACGCCGGGTGTGACGACGGTCGCGGAAGTAATTGAACAAGCGGGTGGATTGTCACCAGATGCGGCGGCACAGTCTGCGAGACTGGTTCGCCACGGAGATGACAGAGTTGACATGGAGCGTCGTCGTTTATCTGCCAAGCCTCTTAAGGGAACGCAGAAAGATGATCCGATGATGCTTGCGGATATGGAAATGTCAGCGGAATTCGCGCGCTGGGCATACGGTACGGTAGTCTTGGATTTGACTGCGAAAGAGGGCGAATCGGGTTGGGCTGGAAATGTGGTCGTGCAGGATGGTGATCGTCTCGAAGTCCCGTCACAACCGCTCGGAGTTCGAGTTTTAGGATATGTGAATAATGCAGGTGAAGTGCCGTGGGTGGAAGGCGCAAACCTGTCTTACTATTTGAAAGAAGCGGGTGGCAAGAACACTGCGGGCTGGAAAGGCCGCACGGTAATCTTGAAAGCCCGTAATGGTTCTCTCAGATACGATACACGCATAACGTGTCAGTGGATCCGGGAGATGTGCTATTTGTCCCCCAGAGACCGCGGACAACGGGCTGGGATCGCATTAAGGACGTCGTTACAGTTGTCGCACAGCTCGCGACGATTGTGCTGGTGATTGACTCGGCTAACAAGAAATAGAACAATAACCTCTCGGTCGGTACAGGGATCAATCGGAGATTTTCGAATTGGAAGTTTCCGGTCGGTTTCCCAAACCCAAACAAAGGACCTGGAGGGACTTATGGAGGCAAGAATGAAACTCATCCGCTGGGCAGCTCTATCCATTGCCGTATTGGCAATACTGCTAAGCAGCGTAGGCTGTCAAGAGAAGACGAGCACCGTGACCGGTGGCGGCGGCAACGAAACCGTCGGCTCAATTCAGATTGTCACCGGCACGCCGAATGACACTCTGCGCTTTTTGCCGGCTGACTCTGCTTCGACTACCGTCACAGTTATCGTAACAGACACGCGTGGTCTGGCGATGCCGAGACAACCGGTTGCCATCAGCTTGGCGAACACGAACCTGGGCGTCATTGAGTATGTTGATGCTGCGCTGGGTGACACTACAAATTCGCTGGGCCGCGTGAACTGCATTTTCCGCGTGTACAATCAAGCGGGTGATCAGATCATCGCCGCAACGACGGGCGGTTTCACCGCACAGCGTACCTTGGTGATTCGCGAGCTTGAAGGCTCGATTAACACGGTCACGATGACCGTAACACCTTTGCAGCTTGAAGCGTCACCGCTTGAAGATGATTCTGCAATGGTTGCCATAACAATTCGCGATGCAGGCAACGTCGGAGTTCCCAATGTTGCCTTGAACGTATCAGCTTCCGGTGGTCGTCTCACGACTCCGCCCGTTACGGACGCCTCGGGCCGTACAACGACCTATTGGTACAACAATCGCGAATTTGGTGACTTTACGATATTTGTTCGCGCTGGAACCAAACGGGACTCGGCCATTGTAAACGTGACCCAAGTGCCCGCCGTACAAGGTACGCTGACGTTGGCGACGAATCAGCTTCAGATTGAGGCTGATGGTTGTATCACTGCCGCAATGATTACAGCAACGCTAAAGAATCAATTCGGCGAAGCTGTGCGCAATGACACAGTGAGGTTCGGCGCTCCTGATCGTGGCGCAATTCAGCCTTATGCGATTACTGATTCGCTTGGCGTTGCATCCGAATTTCTGCGGTATGTTGATTCCGAATGATCAGGATCCAACAGACTCCTCAAAAGTCGTTGCGCGCTACGAAAGGTGGGGCATTCGTGACACCGTTAATGTCCGCGTTGTCCCGGCATCCGGCATCGGCACGGTGAACCTTGGCGTCACCAACACGGTTGGAGTTGCTGAAAAGACTCTGTTGCACTGAACGTGACCGTGCTCTTCGCGAACAATTCGCCAGTCAATGGATACTATGTTCACTTCCGCTTCACCCAGTGCGGCGATTTCAAGTATGACTCACTTGCGCTTGGTAAACGGTCACCCGGATTCGACCAACTTCTACTACCTGTGCCAGTCGGTTACCAGCCTCCCTGTGGAACTCACTGCTGAAGTGGACGGCGTGTTCTCGGATCCCGTTCAGATATTCGTGAACCCCGGATTGCCGAACCGAGTTACTTAAACCAGATTCCGCCGACGACTATCAACGTACCTGTCCCTGTTGTCGCCTGCGTGACCGATACCTTTAACAACCCGGTGCGAGGATGTTCCCGTCGGTTCCTTAACGTCGTTTGGCTCCATTGATCCATTCCCAATACTGACGCTACCGGCTGTGCCACCGCCAATTTGAATCCAGGCACGACTTCTGGCATTGCCTTGGTTAAGGCCTTCTTGACAACCGGTGGGGATACCGCCGTTACCTCATGTCAGGTATCTCCAGGCTCGGCAAATTCGTTGACCGCCAGCTTGGTACCGTCCAGCTTGTCTGCTCAAGGATCGGGTGGGCAAGATTGGTCGCAAATCCAAGCGCACGTTTTTGACGCGAACGGCAACGCTGTTCCGGATGGTGTCTGGGTCCGTTTCATTTTGATTAATGGACCTGTCGGCGCCAACATCAATAGTAACGGCGCTCTGGATTCAGCTCAGACAGCAAGCGGTTTGGCAGTCGCAACGTTGAACGCAGGAACAGGCTTGGGCACTGTTCAGGTTAACGTTTGTATCAGGGTTGAAGGCGAAGAGACCTGTGTACCTGTTACCGGTTCAATCGTGGCCGGTCCGCCTGCTGAAATTGACATGGGTCTTGACGAAGTCGGCGAGGACGCCGGTGGTGGTGCATGGGACGTTGAAATCAGCGCGCTCGTTAAGGACGCACTGCAGAATGTCGTGCTTGACGGTACAGTTGTCTTCTTTGAAGTCGCGCCGCCAGAACTTGCACAGGTTCTTTCAACCGCAGTCGTGGTCGGAAACGTAAATCAGGACGGTGACACCCACCCCGGTGTAGCCTATTCCACTCTCCGATACAACTCGTTGGCGACCAACAGCACCGTGCAGATTACCGCCAGCACGGCAAACGGAATCAACAGACCTTTGAATTTGTATTGCCGATTCAAGAACCGGCCATCGTGCTTAACTGCTTGCCGGGTTCATGGCACTTCGATGCTCAAGGCAACATTTGCCACATTGAACTCCAGGCTATCGTTCGCGATGGTCACCAAGTGTTGATCAATGGTCAGGAAGTTTACTACTCCGCGACACGCGGCAGAATGTACGCAACGACTCAGGGTATCGCACCCGCCATCAGCACAGACTTTACCGGTCCGGACTACGGCGAACCGGATGGTCAGTGTTCAATCTGGTTGGTTGAAGAAGAAGGTTTCATTTTCCCCGACGCTTTGACGCCTGAGATTCCGGGCGAAGTTCGCGTTGAGGTTGTAGGTTATCAAGACGCGACGGACTCACAAGTCATCAATTTCCGCCGCATTCCTGGTTGAGTTGAAAGATTGAATCATTGGGGGCCGGAGCCGGAAAATCACCGGCTCCGGCCCGTATTTGGACGACGACAGGAAGACTAAAACGATATTATGCGCGAGAAGTTAGGCGAGATACTGGTCCGTTTGGGCCATGTCAACGCGCAACAGCTCAATGACGGGCTGACGCGTCAAAAAGGTAATCGTAAGAAGATCGGCGAAACACTGATCTCTCTTGGACATTGTTCTGAAGAGAACGTTTACGCTGCATTGGCTCAACAATGGGGCGTTGAGTACATTCCCGCAGAGGCTCTGACAGCCAAGAATGCAACGGCGCTGTCACTGGTGCCCGAAGGTTTTGCAAAAGAGCATCTCTTGATTCCCATTGGCCTTACCGAAACCACTTTGGTTGTCGCGATGGCCGATCCGGATGATATTGTCGCTGTGGACAACCTTCAAAAATTGTCGGGCAAACGCGTGGATGGAAGACTTGCATCGCCGTCGGCGATCATGACGGCAATTGAGAATTCCTACGAGAAGATTCGCAAGGCTGGCGAAGTAACCGAGGCAATCGGTGACTTGCAGTTCTTTGCAACTTCGGATGAAGATGACGAGAGCTTAGTTGATATGAGCAAGACGGGGGCGAATGAAGATGCTCCTGTTGTGAAGCTTGTGAACCTGATGCTTGCAGATGCAATTACATCGCGCGCCACTGATATTCACATCGAGCCATACGAAGAAGCACTTGTTGTGCGCTTCCGTGTTGACGGCGTGCTAATGGAAGTCATGCGACCGCCGAAGGCCTCACACGCGGGTATTGTTTCGCGTATCAAGATTCTTTCGAAACTGAATATTGCCGAAAAGCGTCTTCCACAGGACGGACGCTTCACGGTTAGAACTCCGGAAAAAGAAATCGATATGCGTGTCTCGATTCTCCCGCTCGTAACGGGCGAGAAGATCGTGATGCGTTTGTTGGACAAGTCGAGCTTTGCATTTAGTTTGGCGACGCTTGGTTTCGTGGAAGAAGACGGTAAGATCTTCCGTCGTTGGATTCGTCAGCCGTACGGTTTGGTCATTATCTCCGGACCAACGGGTGCCGGTAAGTCCACCACATTGTTTGCCGCTTTGAACGAAATCAAGAGCGTCGAAGACAACATCACGACGGTGGAAGACCCGGTCGAATACCACGTTCCCGGTGTCAATCAGGTGCAAACGAAAGCGAAGATCGGCTTGACTTTCGCTGCTGCTTTGCGCTCGATTTTGCGACAGGATCCTGACAAATTGTTGATCGGTGAAATTCGAGACGAAGAAACTGCCGACATCGCGGTGAAGTTCGCGTTGACGGGCCACTTGGTCTTTTCGACGGTTCACGCCAACGATGCACCCTCAACGATAACACGTTTGCTGGACATCGGCGTGCCTCCATTCTTGTGCGGATCGGTTTTGAACCTTGTGATGGCCCAGCGTCTTGTGCGCCGGATATGCCAGCACTGTAAGGTTGAGTACGACCCGGATGAAGCCGAAATGCAGGCGTTGTTGGTTGACAACGAATTCTTGAAAGGCCGGAAGTTTTGGCGCGGACGTGGTTGTGCGCAGTGCCGAAACACGGGCTATCACGGTCGTACCGGTATTTTCGAGATTCTCGAAATGCGTCGCAATATTCGCTCTTTGGTGTTTGATAACGCCAATCAGGATGAAATTCGCAATGCCGCAATTGCAAACGGCATGATTTCGCTGCGCGACGCGGCGTTCAAGAAAATTTTTGCAGGGATTACGACCAGTCACGAGCTGTTGCGCGTGACGGTGCAGGAAATCTAACACAAAGCGGACGGGCAAACAGGCGATGCCGACATACAGTTACGTCATCAAAGACGCCGCGGGAAACCGTCAGGAAGATAACGTCAAAGCCGCAAGCTATGAAGCTGCGGTTGAAGTGCTGCGCCGTAAAGGAGCAGCACAAATCGTTTCGGTTCGTGAAATCAAAGGAGGCTTGGCGCTCGACGAGATGAGCGTTGGCGAACAGGTAAGCCTTGCGGTTTATCGTTGGCGCACACGCGTTCCTCTGAAGACACTTGTGTTCTTCACACGCCAGCTTTCCACGATGTTCTCTGCAGGTCTGACGATTGAGAGGGCAATTCAGAACCTCCTGCAGGAAGAGCGTAACCACAAATTCAAAAAGGTCCTCGTGCAAGTTGCTACGGACTTGAAGAAGGGTTATGCGTTATCAGAATGCTTGGCGAAGCACCCGGGTGTATTCTCCAACTTGTTTGTGGCGCTCGTTCACGCCGGTGAAGTTTCTGGTAACTTACATGTGATTTTGGAGCAGTTGTCAGACTACCTTGAATCCGTTGCCGACACGCAGCGCAAGGTGATTTCGGCGATGTCTTATCCGGTCTTTTCGATTATCTTTTTGACCGTGGTAATTAGCTTCTTGATGATTTTCGTCGTTCCGCTATTTTGAAGATGTTTACGGCAAACTGTCCGCGAAGCTGCCGTTTGCGACACTCGTATTGATGAAACTCTCAAGCTGATGGTGAATCAGGCACCCATCGTGTTCTCATTTGCATTGATGGGCATCGCGGGTCTGTGGCTTCTGACAAAAACCAAACGAGGCGGTCTCGTGTGGGACAACCTGAAGCTTCGTTTTCCGGTATTTGGCGGCCTGCTGATGTCTTCGCTGATGGACAAATTCGCACGTACCTTTGGTATCTTGATAGGTTCGGGTGTTCCGGTATTGGAGTCGCTGAGCCATTCCATTCGCGTCGTCGAGAATCGTGTGATTGGCAACGCCTTGCGAGACGCCCAGCACATGATCAAAGACGGTTACGCGATTTCTGTCGCAATGAAGAAAACGGGTGTATTTCCGCCCATCATGGTGCAGTTGATCCAGACAGGTGAAGAAACCGGTGAAATTAACAAGCTGCTTGAGAAGGTGTCAGACTTCTATTCAAAAGAGGTGGATGCCACAATTGGCCGCCTGACCTCGTTGATTGAACCGCTATTGATCATCCTCATTGGTGGTGTGATCGGTATCATTCTTATCGCGATTTACTTGCCGGTGTTTATGTTGGGACGTGCCATTCAGGCAAGTTCGTAAGGCACAGGGCTTGCATTTTACGAAGGGTGACTGCATATTGTTTGCAGTCACCCTTTTCTTTTCCGGGAGGATCTCGTTGACCGTCTTAACCCCTTGGGGGGAGCTGCCCGCTATCCCCGTTCTTCTTGTTGTCGGCATTCTTGGCGCGTGCTTTGGCAGTTTCGCCAACGTGCTGATCTATCGCCTGCCCGCCGAAGAGTCGTTAATCAAGCCTGCCTCGCGATGCCCGGGATGCGGGAAGCCGATTGCGTGGTACGACAATATCCCCGTCTTGAGCTGGCTGGTTCTGAAGGGGAAGTGCCGCCAGTGCAAATCCACGATCTCGATTCAATACCCCTTGATTGAATTGGCCTCGGCTTGTTTGGCGGTCTTTGCCGTCTGGAAGTGGGGGGCAACCTATTCGGGAATGGCGTCCGGGCTACTGTTTATCGGGCTACTGGCGCTGGTCATTATCGACCTACGCCACTGGCTGTTGCCCTTTGCAATCACGATACCCCTGACCTTTATTGGGCTGGGGGGGGCAGCCTTTTTTGACATGATTCCTTTGTCCACAGCCCTTATAGGCGCTGCTGTCGGGTTCGGTATATTCCTCTTCATGTTGCTGGGCGGAAAATTTGTTTTCAAGAAGGAAGCCATGGGAGGGGGAGATGTCGTGTTTGGGGCCATGGCAGGCTCCTTTTTGGGGTGGCAGTTAACCCTGCTAATGATCTTCATGGCATCTGCACTGGGCACACTTTTGGCGTTGATTTTTATAGTTTTACGTAAGGGAGTCGCAGGGCGCGAGGTGCCGTTTGGACCATTCCTTGCCGTGGCGCTTGTCATCTGCCTTTTCTGGGGGCAAGGGTTCATTGATGCCTACCTGAAAATGCTGGGTCGGTGAAGAACCACTTGACTTTTTAGAAGTTGCTGAGTAATTTATACCGAATTGGCAAATAGCTAAATCTCCAAATAATCACCTGCATAGACAACCTGCGTAATCCGCAGGAGCAAGAAAGGGAGTAACCCATGATCAAGAAGTACTTGGTTTTGACTCTTGTGCTGTCGGTTGCCGCGACAGCATGGGCGGCTCCGGCTACATCGAAGCGTATGGATACAAGCCATAAGACGCCCGTAGCTGGCAACGTCACTGAAGTCAACCACACCCAAACGGT
Source organism: bacterium (assembly GCA_016721565.1). Taxonomy (GTDB): domain Bacteria; phylum Electryoneota; class RPQS01; order RPQS01; family RPQS01; genus JABWCQ01. The sequence goes on from JADKHW010000001.1 coordinate 90,973, forward strand.
GCAAACTCGCACCCCCGATGCGTCGCGTTCGCTCGATGTGATCGGTGAGCAATTTTTAGCTGGTACGACGTACTACGACTATCAGCACAACGGCACCGCCGGCAAGATGATCGGTGTTGACGAACTTGGCTTCGTTCACGTGACGTGGATGAATGCCTTGGATCAAACCTTCACGCAGCGCGATGCGTTCTACAATTGTTGGGACCCGAGTACGGGCAACTGGCAAGAGTTGATTCCGGAGGGTGGTGTTGCCGCTAACACAGTTCGTGCCGGCTACGTCACGAATGCTGTGTTGCCGAACGGTTTCTCGTTCCCGGCATTCCACTCGACACCTCCCGGCGAAGCGACGCTTGGAACGCACGTTTCGATCGACTTCCAAGGCGGCGCTGGTGCGTTCACACCGTTCCCGATTGGTCTGTTTGGCGCAAGCCAAGTTCTGTGGCCTAAAATCGCGCGCGATGACGACGGCACGCTACACGGTGTGTCCACTTCTGACCCGGATACCGACCAAGGCTACCACTACTTCAAGGCCACCCCTGTTTACGATCAGGGCTTTGGTATTGAAATTCAGTACACGACGTTCAGCACCGGCGACTTCTATCAGTTGCTTGGTACCGGCGAAGTGATTGCTCCTGACGTTGCTGCTTCCCCGGTTTCCAGACGTGTTGCGGTTGTGTTCAATGATTCCCGTGGTGGCGAAGGCGGTATCACGCAGATCAACAACGACCTGATGCTCGTTATTTCGGAAGACGGCGGTATGAATTTCGCTCCGCCGATCGACCTGACCGATTGGATTGAGCCAGATTTCGGTTGTGCCTCGGGCGACACCATTGCTTGTAACGGCGACACGCTTCGTCCTTACACCTGCTTGGACGTCGAATTCGACTACAACGACAACATCCACGTGGCCTTCACGACCCGTACGTTGTATGAGTTCGGCTATCCCGGCTACGATGCGCCTCCGACAGCCTTCATCAACATGTCCAGCATCTGGCATTGGGGTGAAGACACCGATGAGTTCTCGAATATCGTCAATCACAATGCTTTTGCTTCGTTCTCGAACGGCGATAGCTTGATGACGGATAATGCTTGGCAGTTAATGGTTCAGCGCCCGAGCATGAGCTTTGACACGTCCAGCAATGATCTGTACTGCTCATTCATTTGGCATGACTCAACCCAATACTCTGCGAACTACTTCATGAGCGCGGATATTTGGTTGTCGAAGTCCTGCAACAATGGCCGTACATGGTTTGAACCAATCAATTTGACCTCGACAGTTACGCCGGTTGAGCAGCCCCGGGCGAGTGTATGCACGAACGTGATCAGACGTTGGCCCCTCTGGTGACGTATGATGGTGCCGAAAGCTACCTCCATCTTGAATATGTCCTCGACCTCGACGTCGGCGGTGTTCCTCAGACCGAAGGTGCGACGACATTGAACAACGTGTACTATCAGCGTATCGCGCTGTCGGATCCGGCGCTGGCTTTCACGACGCCGCACGACTACACGACGCCGTCTTTGCACATCGACGGTCGTCAGCATACCGGTACGGGTGCTGTTCCGTTTGATCCGAACAGCCTTTGCACCACGCCTGTTGGCCGCGATGCTGAAGGCTTGCCGACTTCGTTCCAGTTGTTCCAGAACTTCCCGAACCCATTCAACCCGACGACAAATATTCAGTTCGACCTCGTGAACGCATCGAAGGTCACGCTGAAGGTTTACAACGTTTTGGGTGAAGCTGTGGCAACGTTGGTAAACGGCGAAGCCCTCTCCGCCGGTGCTCACACCTACGCGTTTGATGGCGCAAGCTTGGCCAGCGGCGTGTATATGTACCGCTTGGAAGCCAACGGTGTTTCTTCCACACGCAAAATGATGTTGATGAAGTAATCTGACTGCTTGCAGTTTAGATACTGATTGAGTCCTTGTTGGGGCCGGGTGTGAACCAAAGCGCACCCGGCCCCACTGCTTTAGTTGAAGGCACAAATTCGAAAATCATTTTCTCCAACACAAGATTCTATTTCATCGCTGGTGATTCGCGCTGACTCAGTTTGTTTAGAAAGATAATATGTTTGTAGATCGAGCTAAGATATATGTAAAAGCCGGTAATGGAGGAGATGGCCGCGTCTCATTTCTTCGTGAAGCCTTTCGTCCGTTAGGGGGACCTGACGGTGGCGACGGCGGAGACGGCGGCTCGGTCTATTTGATTGCCGATCCGCAGTTGCACACGCTCATGGACTTGCGCCATCAGGTTGAGTTCTCCGCAGAACACGGCGAAATGGGCGGAAGAAAAAAATGTTCAGGTCACGGCGGCAAGGATATTGAAATTCGTCTTCCAGTGGGAACACAAGTTTACACTGAAGATGGATTATTTACGGACTTGGCGGAGCCTGCGATGCGTGTTTGCATTGCGGAAGGGGGGAAGGGCGGCAAGGGGAATTACAATTTTGTGACCGCACGCAATCAAGCACCGCGCAAAGCTACACTCGGCAAACAGGGGATCGAGCGCAACCTGCTACTCGAATTGCGCTTGATGGCTGACGTCGGATTGGTAGGTTTGCCTAATGCAGGTAAGTCAACATTGCTTTCTGTCTTAACTGCGGCTCGACCGAAGATTGCGGCATATCCGTTTACGACGCTTTCGCCTAATCTCGGGATTGTACGACCATCGGAGTATTCAAGCTTTGTGCTTGCAGATTTACCGGGACTGATTGAAGGCGCTTCCGAAGGCAAAGGATTAGGTTACGAATTCTTGCGCCATGTTGAGCGCACTCGAGTTCTCTTGTTCTTGCTTGATTGTACGAGCCCCGATATCAAAGCTGACTTGAAGGTACTGAAAGCCGAGCTTAAACGCTGGAATCCGGATTTGCTGAAGCGTCCAAGTTTGATAGTTCTTTCCAAGACAGATTTGCTGGATGAAGGAACAAAACCGCTCAAAGGTCCGTGGAAACAAACAATCTCATCGGCAACGTATGACGGCGTCGAAGAATTGATTCAGAAGCTCTGGAAACTTCTGGAAGGCGCACCTGCACCGCACATCTTCCGCGAACCGGACGAGTTACCCGACAGCCGCGAGAAACTAAAAGAGACGGAGTTAGACGACGAGTGGGATTGAGTGAGTCTGAAAAAATATCTCTGTTGAATCTACTTGCCGTGCCGGGGATTGGGGCATGGGGAGCAATTCGACTGGTAAAAGAGTTTGGACAGCCTTCCAAAGTTTTCTCGGCAGGCGACGGGGCGTTGCGTTCGGTTCCGCGCATCGGTGAGAAGGCGATCGAAGCAATTCACAAATCAACCGCGAATGCGGACGCTGGCAAACGACAGTATGAAGCCTCAATTGCGTGCGGAGCGAACGTTGTATGCTATTGGGACGAAGAATATCCTCCGTTACTCAAAGAACTCGAGCAGGATGCTCCAGTAGTACTATTCGTCAAGGGGAATTTGCCTGCTGATGCGCGCAGAGTCGCATTTGTAGGAACGCGAAGAGCGAGTGACTACGGTAAGCGTGCTTGCAAAGAGTTGATAAGTGCAATGAGCGGGTCGGGTATTCATATTGTCAGTGGCTTGGCCAGCGGTATTGACGGAGCTGCACATCAAGCGGCACTTGAACGGAATATCCCGACTGAAGCGGTATTCGGCTGCGGTATTGACATTGTCTATCCCGATGCACACAGACCGTTGGCCGAGAAGATTCTCGCCGCAGGCGGAGCACTAGTCTCGGAATATGCTCCCAGGAACGCAACCCTCTGCCTATACATTCCCACAGCGCAATCGGATTATTGCCGGACTCTCGTCAGCAACGATTGTGGTTGAAGCGCCTGAGAAATCCGGTGCACTGATAACCGCTCGTCTTGCGGTGTCTTATGGTCGCGAAGTTGGAGCAGTACCGGGATTCATCGTCGGTGGCCGCGCAAAGGGCTGTCATGAGTTGGTGAAAGAGGGCGCGGCTCTTGTAGATGAAACGCAGGATATTCTCGATCTCGTAAAGGTCACCGCCCGCGCGTCAGATTCCGTTGCCGCCGCAGTCACACCAAACCTCGCCGAACCTGAAAAGAAATTGTGGGACCTCATTCCCGGTTCTGATAAAATCCACATTGACTTGCTTGCCGAAAAGGCCGAGCAGGGGACAGGGGAGGTCTTAAGCAGACTCCTGATGATGGAACTCAAGGGCTACATCAAGCAACTACCCGGAAAGTTTTTTGTTCGTGCTTAGCGTTGTTCATAATCTGATCGCCCCACAGTGGTTGACCGCCAAGCGAATCGTTGTTTTTGAAGACGACGCAACCGCCGGGCAGCTCTTTCCTCTGAATGTCCTCAGACCATCGTGGGAGATTCGTGCGGGGTTAGGATCACTACGCGAATGGTTAAATACTCTCCGTTCGGCAGGCTACAGCGTGAGCCTGAGACCTCGGGTGAATTTGGTCGGCCGCGCTTGCGAATTGTCGTGCTTTGATGACTCGTGGGCAGATACTGGCGAACCGGTGATTTTCTTGAATGGCAGACTGCTCCATTTGCCTAAAATGTCTGACGACCTCCCGAAATCCGTCGTTGACAAAGAAGGGCACATCCTTTGGGCATTGGTCTCTGGCCGTGGAGTTTCAGAATTGTTGAGTTTGCCCGGAACCAAGCTTGCGGAATCCCTCGTTAAACATGTAAACGGGGGTACCCAAATTGAGGCTATTGGTGGGCTGGCCGCAAACTATGTTTGGGACTACATGTCCGCCAATGAGCGACTTTTGAAACTGGGATTTGGAGATCCTTCGGACGAGCTACTGGGTTCCACTAAACTTCATTCGGTTTCTGGTGTCCAAATGATAGGGGCACAGCCTGTTTATGCCGGTGTCGATGCCCACATCTTTCCGACCGTCGTGCTTGACACTTCTGATGGGCCAATTTGGTTTGGGCGCAATGTCACAATTGAGCCGCATTGCTATCTCAAGGGACCGTTAGCGCTCGGCGACCAAGGTAGAGTGAAAGCAGGTGCGGCATTGTACGGGGGTTCGGCATTTGGTCCGCAGTGCAGATTGAACGGTGAGATTAGCTCATCGATCATGCAAGGCTATGTTAACAAACAACACGCGGGATTTCTGGGCAACAGCCACTTGGGTGAATGGGTTAATCTCGGCGCAGATACGACCGTTTCTAATCTTCGCAATGACTACGGTAACGTCAAGGTTAAGGTTAACCAGAAACTCGTTGACACAGGCAAACAGTTTGTTGGACTGCTGTGCGGGGACCACACCAAGACAGGTATCAATACGATGTTCAATACAGGCACAATCGTCGGAGTCGGAGCGAACGTCTATGGCGGCGGATATCCACCGCGATTTATCAGAAGTTTTTCATGGGGCGGAAACGACGGCTTTCACGTCGAGCCGCTGGCCAGAACAATAGAGTCGGCGAAGCTTGCCGTTAGCAGGCGGGGCCGAGAATTATCACAAGCAGAGATCGAGTTGCTGACAGAGCACTACTCGACAATTGTCAAGCAGGAGAATTAGTTTGAAGCGATCCAGAAACTACTACGCGATGGCGGTCCTGGGTGTCATCATTGCCGGTGCAGGATTACTATGGGGGCCTGTGCTTCTCGCAGAGAATCCCGGCGATGTCAACATGCAACTCAACAAGTTGAACTACATTTTGCGCGCAGTGCGGGACAACTACGTTGAAGATCCTGACGCGGCAAAACTGCTTGAAGGTGCAATCGAAGGAATGCTGAAAGAGTTGGATCCGCACTCGGTGTATATTCCAGCCGACCAACAAGCGAAGATAGCTGAGCAGTTCCGTGGAGACTTTGAAGGCATTGGAATTCAATTCACGATTCAGAACGACTGGCTGACGGTTATCTCGCCGATTCCGGGTACTCCCGCTGATCGTTTAGGGATGCGCGCAGGGGATCGCATCACGCACATTGATGGACTTTCGGCGTATGGAATTTCCAATGAAGAAGTGTTTGGAAAACTTCGTGGCGAGAAAGGGACGACCGTGCGCGTGACTATTGAGCGCCCTTCCGTTGAAGTACCACTGGAATTTGAGATTGTACGCGATAAGATACCCATTTTCTCAGTTGGCGCATCGTTCATGCTCCCAGATAACGAAACCGGTTACATCCGTATCAACCAGTTCACAGCAACGACAACTGACGAAGTTGTTACGGCATTGGATAGTTTGAGGGATAACGGAATGAAGCGATTGATGCTTGACCTGCGCGGCAATCCCGGAGGTTATCTTGATCAGGCATGGCGCGTGGCTGACTTATTTATGCCGCGCAAAGACATGCTTCTTGTCTATACGAAGGGCCGGACGCCCAAGTCAAACTCAGAGTTTCGTTCAACGGGCATCGGCGCAAAGTATGACATGCCGTTGATTGTCTTAATTAATCACGGAAGTGCTTCTGCGTCCGAAATCGTGTCCGGTGCGATTCAAGATCACGACCGTGGATTGGTTGTTGGTCAAGTTAGTTTTGGCAAAGGATTGGTTCAGACACCGTACCCAATGCCTGACGGTTCAGTCGTGCGTATTACTACGGCACGTTACTATACCCCCACGGGCCGATTGATTCAGCGGCCCTACGATAAGGGTTTTGCCGAGTACGTGATGGGTGGTCGCGATGACGAGGACCCAAATGCTCCGGAAGCGGCGGCACAAGACACTACGGCGCGTGAAAAATTCACGACCGATGGCGGCCGCACTGTTTATGGCGGTGGCGGTATTACGCCAGATAGCACTGTTGTCCCAAGCAAGACCAATACGTTGACAGCACAGCTTTTTAGCAAACGGATGTATTTTGAATGGGCTTCACAATACGCCGTTAAGCATCCGAATATCAGCAAAGAGCATCAGGATTTTACCAAGTCCTTCCAAATTACGGACGAGATGTTGGCCGAGTTTAAGCAGTTCTGTGTTGAGCGTAAAATCGAAGTGGACGACGCCCGCTGGGATCAGGATATCGCTTTTACTAAGACACAGCTCAAAGGCGAAATCGCCGGTTTGGTCTTTAATAACCGCGACATCTACAACCTGATTCGAATCGAAGATGACGAGCAAGTCCAAGCAGCGATGGGTATGTTTGACCAGGCAAAATCGCTGGCCTCGTCCTCTGCTAAACCTCGTCCGGCTGACCGCCACTAAATAGCAGGAAAACAGCACCATCTGAAAGGATCGACGGAGAAAAGGCTGGACATCGAGTCTAAGGAAAAACTCACCTTAACAGTACCCTAACTTGCTCTTTTTGCTTCGGTTGGGTATATTGAGGTCTTAATTCTTCAGGCTTCCTTTCGCCTCCCGTCCTCCTGGGACATTTGTTCAATAAGCATGCGTTTTCGACACTTACATTATATTGCCATTGCTTTGAGTTTCGGTTTTGTCGTCCAACTGTCGTTGGCGGCGAATCCACCGCTCGACAAAGCGCGCCAACTGGCTAAAACAGGTGACTGGGAAGAGGTTCAAGCGCTCGCGCTTGAAAGCACGAATCTTGAACCCAAGAGCGACGAAGGGTGGCGTCTCCGTGGACGTGCAGAACTGTTTTTTGGTGATACGACTGCCGCGATTGGTTTCTACGAGCAGGCGCTCACTCTTAATAACAAGCAGGCAGATGCCGTCGTTGATTTGACGACGGTGTACGTCGCAATGAACCGCCTTGCCGATGCTGATCGAATTGTTGCCGCTGCAGAAAAGAAGGATCCGAAGGGCAAGATTGACGAAATCAAGGTCTCGCGTGCGCTGATTCTGGGTAAGCAAGGCAAGATTGGTGAAGCAACACCGATTCTTGCAAGTGCAACCGCGAAACACCCTGAGAACCCGCTTTATCCGCTCATGCTTGCGCGTATTTATGGCAACGCAAATGTAACTGCGCTTGCAAAAGACAATTACGCGAAGGCTTGGAGCCTTGATGAAGGCAATCCGGACATTGCGTTTGAATACGGCCAAACACTGCTAACGCTGAAAGAGTACGACGAGGCCGATAAGCTCTTTAAGATTGTTCAAGAACGCGACCCCGACAACAAGCAGGTTGATTATCTGCGCGGTCGTCTGCGTTTTGCCGCCAAGCGATATGCTGAAGCATCTGGTGAATTTCAAAAAGCTGTCGACAAAGAGCCTGAGAATTTCTTGGCCAACTATTGGCTTGGTCGCAGCTTTATAGATTTATCGAAGGCTGAAAAGAAAAATTTCTACGCGGCGGCTTTGGCTCCGCTTCGCAAAGCCTTGTCTCTGCGTCCGGACCGTGGCGATATCAGTCTCTCGCTTGCAGAAGCAGAGTATTTTGTGGGTCGCTCGACGTTATTTACCTCCCAGCAGGATTCAATGTCAGAAGAATCGCGTTTGCGTCTGGCTGATGAGTTTAAGAAGCAAGCTGAGAACTATGAAGCAATGGCGCGCGACATAAAGCCGCCGATTCCAGCGAAGCCGCCTGTCGATCTGGGGAACGGTATTCCGCCGATTCCAGAACCTCCAATACTGACGGAAGCCGAGCGCACCGCTCAAATGCTCGCACTTGCTGCGCGCTATCGATCCGCTGAAATCGCATTACGCGACCCAGCTGCCAAATTGGATGGGAAGCACTCGCTGAGGAATGAGCTACTTGAATTGTCCGCCGCGACAATGTTGCAAGCCGTGAACAGCGCACCTGAACTTGCCAAACAGCAGGATGTTTACGCAAGCATTGCCAGAGCGTTTGACAAACTTGAGAAATTTGATTCAGCACTAACTTACACCGATAAGCAGCTTGAAGTCACACCCGGTTCGTCAAGCGATATCACCCGCAAAGTGAGTTTGTTGCAACGAATCAACGATCAAGCTAGGCTTGCGGACTATTTGAATGTGTTGGCGGGCGATTCCACGATGCTGAACAAGTATGGATTGATCTTGGTGAATAGTTACATTGAAACCAAGCAATACGACAAGGCCCGCGAAACTGTAAATATGTTGATCGCACGCGACCCGGGGAATTGCGACGCGCATCAGCTCAACGCATACATTGACCTTAAACGCGAACGCTACGGCGCTGCGATTTCCGTTTTGTTGGAAGGTGTTAAAGCCTGCCCGAATAATGCGGACATGTGGGTATATTTAGGTGACAGTTACTACTTCTCGAATGAAAAGGACAAGGCCACAGTCCAACGAGCGAAGGATGCCTACTGCCGCGCCGGCAGTTTAGGGAATCCGGTTGGCCGCGAGAAGTGTGAACAAATAGGCGAGATTTTAAAGACAATGAGATAAACTCTCCAATCCCGGGTTCAATTGATTGGAAAAAGGAACTAAAGTATGAAGCAAGGTACATTCACAACGATTACGCTGTTCGCGGCTCTCGTGTTGGCACTCATTTTCTATTATGGACTTCTACCTGCCATGGACAAGGGCGCAGAGAATACGCCGCTAATCCACCAGATTGCCTTGGCCGGACCGATTGTGCCGCTCTTGATCACGTTGACGCTGATGCTCTTGACGTTCGTGATCGAACGTGTCATCACGTTGGGCAAGGCGCGCGGCGCTCGCCCGTTACCGGTGTATTTTTCTGAGTTTACAAAAGCCGTGCGTGACGGCAAGTATGATCATGCCGTCAAGATTTCTGACGATCAGCGTGGTTCGGCTGCTGCCGTTTTGAAAGCCGGTGCTGAGCAGTGGGTACGTGTGGCCAACGACAAGTCGGTCAACATGGAAAAGAAGATTTCCGAAACGCAGCGCGCGATTAATGAAGCCCGCTTGTTGGAAGTTCCGTTCCTTGAAAGAAACTTGATTGCGTTGTCGACAATTGCTTCAGTGGCGACCATGGTCGGTCTGTTAGGAACGACGATCGGTATGATTCGTTCGTTTGCGGCTATGTCTACGCAAGGCGCGCCAAATGCCGCCGAGCTTGCACGCGGTATTTCTGAAGCGCTCGTGAACACGGCTCTTGGTCTGTTTGCCGCTATCGTCGGTATCGTTTGCTACAACTTCTTCGTGAACAAGGTTGACCAATTCAACTACGAAATCGACGAAGCTGCCTATTTGATGGTTGAGATTTTGAAAGATAAAGAGAACTAAGCGGGTTCCCGGGTAAGCTAACCAACTAAGGACAGACTATGGCTGCTCCCAAAAAACGCCGCATCCCCGTCTCAATTGACATGACACCGATGGTGGATATTGCGTTCCTGCTCTTAATCTTCTTCATGTCAACAACGGTTTTTAAGAAACCAGAAGAAGTTGCGGTGCTGACGCCGTCATCGCATTCGATCCGGCCGTTGCCGGAAACCGGTATTGTCGTCATTACAGTACCTAAAGATAATCGCGTGTTTATGACGCTTGACAATGCCGCGTTGGACGTAGAGAACGGACTTGCGGAAATCAAAGGTCTTTCAACTCGCGGTATTGAGTTTCAACCCGATTCCATTGCCAGACCGATTGAGCGCCTGATGATGAAGCGGTTGGTAGAGAAAGTGGTGCTGAAAGCTGATAAGGACGCTTCGTACGGCACGATTGAAAAATCCTGAACACGCTACAGAAGAACGATCTTCTGTTCGTGAACATGGTCACCGAAGTCGAACAAAGCTAAGGACGAACCACAATGGGTGCTGTAGATTTAGGTGGCGCAAAAAAATCCGGTGGCGGTCAAGCATGGAAACGCCCACGCGTTTCGATTCGCATTGACATGACCCCGATGGTAGATATTGCATTTCTCCTTCTGATTTTCTTCATGGTGACGACTGTGTTCCGTTTGCCTACTGCGATGGAAATGGTGTTGCCGCCGAACGATGGCCCGGTGTCGAAGTCAGAAGTTTTCAAAGAGAAGATGTTGACGTTCTACGTTTTGAATAATGACTCGTTGGCAATTCAAATCGGCGATACGCTTCCACGTCCGTTGCTTTGGGCTGACCTTCGGGATAGTTTGAAGTCGCGTTATGACCGTTATGCCGATAGTGTGGTAGTTGTAGCTCGCGTTCACCCCAAGGCGAGGTTCATGTCACTTGTTGACATGGTTGATGAGTTTAACCTTGTAGGCACGACACGATTCTCGATTGATAAGTACACAACGTGGGAAGACTCTGTATTGCGAGCCGCGGGCTTCCAAACTCCGGGACCGGCAGGATTGCCCAATCCGGAAGAGCCTGTGTACGAACAACCTGCGGGTCTCTAACCAACCGCTGGACAAAGGAAAGGAAGGCGGAGGATGACAAATTTCTTAGAAGAACTCGAAAAAGGGAAATACGGCTCAATTGAATTGAAGAAGACTCTCGGCAAAAACCTATTGCGCGGCTTGATGTTTCGCGTGATGGTGCATACTGCCGTAGTCGCTGCGCCGTTTGTTGCCTCTTTATTTGAAGACGAGATCCCGCCACCCGACAGGGTAATGGTGATTGATCCGTCGATTCTCGAAAAGTTGAAGCGATTGAATCCGAATCAAGCGCCGCCCAAGATTGCACGGCCCAAACTGGCGATGCCTAAAGTCGTGATTCCGATTGCTGTGAGCGAAGAGAAAGTTGAAGAGCAGCCGGAATTGATGAAGCAGGAAGAGTTGGTTGCGGCTATCGTTGAAGAATATGGCACTGATACTCTTGCGATTGATGCGGGTGTTGAGCTAGTTTTAGGCGACGAAAATGCGATTCCTGGCTATGAGGAATTTATTCCCTTTGAAGTCGCACCACAGCCTTTACCTGACTTTAGTCCGCAGCCAGCATTCCCTGAAATGGCACAGCGTGCTGGTGTGTCCGGTAAAGTGACGGCACAGGTGTACGTTGACAAGAAGGGCGAAGTAAAGAAGTGGCGTATTGTTCAGGCCAAGCCTGAGAAGTTGGGATTCGAAGAGGAAGTGGAGAAGATTCTGCCCAAGTGGAAATTCACACCTGCCATTCAGCAGGGGAATCCGGTTGGTGTTTGGATCGCTATCCCGTTCAACTTCAAGGTTCAGTAGGTTCGCCGCGAAAGTATTGTGGACCGCGCGGCGTTTCGTCGTGCGGTCTTGCGCTCTGTTAGAATCATTTTTCTTCGAATGGGTCCCGGAGTTTCAAAAATCCATGTCGCAACTGCGGCCAAGGAGGTATTATGGAAACCGGATCGAAGATTGACAGGCTGGTGATCGGTGCGCGTGGTCTGAAAGATCACCTCGGATGGTATCTGCTGCAAGGATTGGTGGCAAGTGTTTTCCTGCATAGTGCGGTCATGACGCTCGTTGGGATGTGGCCAAGCGGGGACAAGTCAAGGGGTCGTGAAATTGTTATCATTGTCGACAATCCACCAAAACGCCAACCGGATTCACCAGTTAACCCGGTTCCTGCGAGACTGAAACCTAAGCCTCCTCTGAAGCCTGACATCAAAGGCTTGATTCCAGTCGATGATGAGCCAATGGTTATCGACCATTGGGAAAACGGAGCGAAGATTACCCACCGCTAACCGGAAATTTGCCGGAAGATGGTACAATTGACACCGGAGCAATAGATGGTGGCGGCTTCGGAAACATCGACACTTCTGTAGACTTTGCTGGAACTGTCCCTCCTTGGCAGAAGTTTGTTCCGCACGAGTTTGAGCCTGTAGCATTAACCGACATCAACCCACAGCCGGAGTATCCAGAAATGGCGCAAAGGGCAGGAGTTGGTGGAACGGTTAATGTTTGGCTCCACATCAGCGATAAAGGCGACGTCATCGGTTGGCAAATCGTTAATGTGCGACCTGCTGGACTCGGATTTGAAGATGCCGTTGCGCGTGTTGTGCCGAAATGGAAATTCACTCCTGCGATTCAGCAGAATAATCCTGTCGCGGTCTGGGTGCACGTCCCCATAAAATTCCGGGTGTCAAACTAACGCTTATTACAGCACAATAGATGATTACTCGCTGGATATTACCGCTTGCGTTTGTCGTGCTTGGTGTTTTGATACTTACTGGTACGATTCTTAGGCAAATTCCGCGCGGAACGGGATTACGGGCGATTATGGGCATAACAGTTATTCTCTTAGGGATTCACCGCTTCGTCGTCTCGCGTACACAACGTGGTGACCGCAGGCGATTCGGCGGAACACACAGACGGCCCTGGGAAAGTTGAAACGATGTATAAGCTTTTGTTTTTTGTGTTATGTACGTGCCTGCTGTGGAGCTGTAAAGAAAAAGAGCCTGAAGAAACGTATACGCGCGGCTCGGCGCATATCGGCACGAGCGATGCTGTGTACGATATTGCCGCCTATGTTGCGCGCCAATACAGCGATCTTCACAAGTCTGCCTTCATCAGTGTGTGGCGGCACTCCACACAAGTGCTAATTGATTCACTTGCCAGTGGCCGCGCCGAAGAGATATTCATTGACCGCGCATTTAGTAAGGAAGAATCACTGGCGTTTGCGCAGCACAACCTGAAACTGTACACTTATCCGGTTGCGCACTATCCGACGTATTTGCTGATTCCCGAGAGTTTGGCTGTCGAGGATATTGACAGCTTGGGCCTACGGAGAATCCTTCAAGGTCAGGCCAAGTCGTGGAAAGAGTTCGGTGGTGCGGATGTGCCGATCACACCTTACGCGCCGTTGCCGGGTGATGGCGCATGGAATTCGCTGTTGACTTTCTATGGGGAGTTGGATTCCGTTGCAGCAGTAGTGTGCTCGACGAATGCACGCATGATGGAGCTTGCAAGCAACGATCCCGGAGCATTGCTGATCTACTCGAAGAAGACTGCCGAGGCTGTGGGCTACAAGAAGTTGCGCTGGGCACAAGGAGAACTTCGGGTTCCTGCCAATGCAAAAACAATTTTGGAATCGCCGCGCTGGCCGTTCATGACCACATTCACATACGCCACGACGCACATGAAAAGCGACGTCGCGGCGGGATATTTGACGTTCATTGTCTCCAATGACGGTCAGAAGATGGTCATGAATGAGGGGTATCGCCCTGCATCAGTACCAGTACGTGTGATTCAGTTAAAAGCCAGTCCGGAAGACGAAAAGATAACTATTGTAAAAGATACCACATCGTAGGCAAGGCTTGTCGCAGAGACTTTCCTACGCATGAGGAACATATATTAACCAAGATTTACTTGCGGAGCAATTTTGAAGAACACGGCACTAACCGCTGAACACGAAACGCTTGGCGCGAAACTCGTGGATTTTGCGGGATATCGCATGCCCATACAGTATCATTCGATTCGCGCAGAGCATCTGCGCGTTCGCAATACGGTCGGAATATTTGACGTCTCGCATATGGGCGAGTTTTTTGTCACCGGAAAGGACCGCGAGGAGTTTCTCCATCGCGTTACAGTTAACGATGTTAAGGGCCTGAATATTGGACAGGCGCAATACTCCTGCATGTGCCGTCCGGATGGCGGCATCGTGGACGACTTGTTGATCTATAAGAGCGCAGATCACGTAATGGTCGTGGTTAATGCCTCGAATATGGAGAAAGATTGGAATTGGCTGAATGCCAACGTCAGCGGCGATGTGAAACTTGAGAACCGTTCAGAACAAATGTCACTGATGGCAATTCAAGGCCGCAACGCCGCAGCCGTGGTGCAAACTATGACCGAGACGGATTTGACGAAGATTGCGTATTATCATTTTGCGCTTGGCAAGATACTCGGTAAGCCTGCCGTAATTGCGCGCACAGGCTACACGGGCGAAGATGGTTTTGAGCTTTATGTGGCCAATGAAGATGCCGTCGCGATTTGGCGTGCGGCACTTGCGGCCGGTAAGCAATTTGACATTGAACCTATCGGATTGGGCGCGCGCGACTCGCTCCGTCTCGAAATGAAAATGTGTCTCTATGGCAATGACATTGATGACACCACACACCCGCTTGAAGCCGGGTTGGCTTGGATTACAAAGCTTGACAAGGGTGATTTTATAGGGCGCGATTCGCTAATGAAGGCCAAAGAAAAGGGTATCGACCGCAAGCTGGTGGCAATTGAACTCGACGGTTCTGCATTTCCGCGCCACGGTTACGCAATCCAAGATGCGAGCGGCAAAGAAATTGGTCAAGTGACTTCGGGCACGGTGTCTCCGTGTTTGAATAAGGGCATTGCATTAGGTTACGTTCCGAATGAGCACTCAGCAATTGGATCTCAAGTATTCGTCGATTGTCACGGTAAACCGGCTCCTGCGAAAGTTGTCAAGCCGCCATTCTACAAGCGGCCCTACTAAACTCGCGGAGAATACATTGAATATTCGGGTATTTGCCACTCCGCGCGAGTGGACAGAAGATGATGTGCGCGGGAGTGTCGCAATTGTGATCGACGTACTGCGCGCTTCGTCAACAATAACGCAAGCGCTTGTAAATGGCGCGCGGGAAGTCGTGCCGGTTTCGACTCCGGCGGAAGCAGGCGAGCTTGCCGTCAAAGCAGGGCGTGCCGATGTTGTTCTGGGCGGAGAGCGCGACGGTAAGTTAATCGAAGGTTTTGATTTAGGCAACTCGCCATTTGAGTATTCGAGTGAAAGGGTCAACGGACGAACGGTGATCTTCGCATCGACAAACGGTTCACCCTCACTGGTCAGAGCAAAGTCAGCGGAGCTTGTGACGATTGGCTGCTTCAATAACTATTCTGCCGTCACAAACAGCGCACGCGAGACAGGTCTGGATATTTCGATCATCTGCTCCGGAAGAAATGGCAAGTACTCGCTCGAGGATTTTGTCTGTGCCGGTAAGATTGTGGAGGGACTTATGACTCCACACAACAGCATCGCGAATGACGGTGCTCAAGGCTCGTTTGACTTATTCAGATATTATCGCTCACAGATCTCCGAGGTCGTTAAACATTGCTATCATGGGAAGTATCTGTCGAGTTTGGGTTTCGATGCCGACTTGGAACATTGTGCCAAAGTTGACATTCATCAAGTTGTGCCGACATTGATTGAAGGAAAGATCAGACTTCCCAAAGCAAATGGCAGTTCGTAAAGATACGGAACAACATCCGAAAATAACAGAGCGCTCGTCCACTCCTATCGTGGCGGGCATTTTGTTGTTAGGGATTTCCGTGCTGTTATTTGTAGCGCTCGCTAGTCATTCGCAAACTGACTTTCCGTATCGCGATTTCTCTTCCAAGGCCAACAACGCTGCCGGACGGTTTGGCGAATACATGTCGGCCATGCTCGGTCCGTTGTTCATGGGGCAATGGCCCGCACTTGTTGTTCCTATGATTTTGGGAATCTGGGGTTGGGCATTTGTGCGTCGTCTTTCACGCCGCAGCGCAACGATCGTCTCAGTATGGATGTTCGCGTTGGGACTTTGGAGTTCGACCAGTGTTGGACTGGTTGGTGACTTGATTCATCGTGACAACATTGCAAGTTATTACCTGCACTCTGGTGAATTCGGCTATTGGGCCTCGCAGCAGTTGATTATGCTTGCGGGTCGCTTCGGCGCAGTATTGACGATGTTTGTCTTGATGCTGGTTGGATTGACAATGACCGTTGCGGGATTTGCAGAATGGGTAGAGCGGCGCGCTGAGCAAACGGCTGTACTTGCGGGTAAAGCTCGCAGCTTGCCGCTTCCTTCAATTGTCCCGGCTTGGCGATTCTTTCGCAACTGGCTTGCTGAAAGAAAAGCTGAAGAGAGCACTATTCCTGAAATTAATATTGACCGCGCGACAACCGAGTCACTCGGCGCTGTTGAAGTAAGACCGTTTCCGTCTGTGGCGAATGCCGACGGACAGCCCGGCAAAGTGATTCACAATCTTGGTGAAGAGATTGATCCGCTGACAGGTGCGCGCAAAGCGACCTTGCGGACTGCTGAGCAAATTGCGATGCCTGTTGATGATGAAACAGGCTATGTTTTCCCGTCGGCGGATTGTTTCAACGCGCCTCCTGCAGATCGCGTGGGCGGAATGTCGCAAGAGGAGCAGCAGCACAACTCCATGCTACTCGAAAAGAGCTTGGAGACTTTCGGTGTAAAAGCGACCGTCACTCAAGTCAATCCCGGTCCGGTAATTACTCAGTTTGAACTAACGCCCGCGCCAGGTGTTAAAGTCGCTCGTATTGAGGCGCTTGCAGACGACATTGCATTAGCATTGCGCGCGCGCGGTTTGCGAATTCTCGCTCCGATTCCCGGGAAAGCCGCTGTCGGTGTTGAGATGGCCAACCCGAAACCCGCACTCGTGACTTTCCGCGAGGTCGTTGAATCGCCGCAGTTTCATTCTGCCAAGTCCAAACTCACTATCGCGTTGGGTCGAACCGTCAACGGTGAGATCCTAACCGCAGACTTAGGCTCGCTTCCGCACTTACTAATCGCAGGCACAACGGGTTCGGGAAAGTCAGTTTGCGTGAATGCGATTATCACGTCAATCTTGTTACGCACAACTCCTGAAGAAGTGCAATTCGTGATGGTCGACCCGAAGAAGCTTGAACTCGCAGCCTACAACGAACTGCGCAATCATCACTTGACACATCGTCCCGATTTGAGTGAACACGTCATCACCAAACCTGACGAAGCGGTGAAAGTCTTGCGCAGTTGCCTGATCGAGATGGAGCATCGATACGATTTGCTTGCGGAACGCGGGGCGCGTCAACTCTCTGAGTACAACGAGATGGTTAAAGAGTCTCCGCGAGAGGGAGATAAAACAATACCTTACATTGTTGTTATCATCGACGAACTTGCGGATTTGATGGTGACTGCGCAGCGCGAAGTGGAAGAACCCATTGCGCGTTTGGCGCAACTTGCTCGTGCCGTGGGAATCCACATGGTTGTGGCCACCCAGCGTCCGTCAGTGGACGTTATCACGGGCGTAATCAAAGCAAATTTCCCAGCACGCATTGCGTTTCGTGTGGCCATGAAAGTTGACTCGCGAACGATTCTTGACACGAACGGCGCTGAGATGCTACTCGGTCAAGGTGACATGCTGTTTCAGCATCCTGAAGAACCCGCGCCGCAACGCGTTCAAGGAGCTCTTTTGACGTCGGCAGAGATCGCGCGAGTCATTACGCATATTCGGAAACAACCCGTACCTAAGAATAAACTTGTGCTCCCGCTCGATCCACAAGAGGAGCGCGAAGGCGGCTCTGTGGATGGTGGCTTTGAAGGCCGTGACCCGTTATTCCTTGAGGCGGCAAAAATTGTCGTGCGCACCGGGCAAGGAAGTGTGTCAATCTTGCAGCGTCGCTTGAAGGTTGGTTATAGTAGAGCGGCAAGATTGATCGACCAGTTGGAGCGCGCGGGTGTCGTTGGGCCGTTTGATGGTTCAAAAGCACGTTCCGTTTTGGCAGATGAACAAACTTTGATGGACATTGAGCAACAGTAAGATACTAATGGCACTCCTCGTTCTTTGCGCCCCAGCGTTCGCAAACAAGGCTGCAGAGGATTTCTACTCGGCCGTGGAACGGCATTTGCGCTCTTTGCCTTCGCTTGAAATAGGCTATCGCGCGACAGGTCCTGATTTTCCTAAAGAAGGACTTGAAGGTCGTCTTGCGTTTCAGCGGCCCAACGGCTTCTATCATGACACGCCTGAGTGGACACTTTGTGAGTCGGGCGCTGAACAGTGGCGATATTTGAAGGAGCAACAGACTTTGATGTTAGAAACGGCCGAGGGCAGATCTGATTGGTCGCCGGAAGCCGTACTTTTGAGTTTGAATCGCGAGCTTGTACCGTTTAATTTGATTGCCACAGAATCAGGCGATACAATGCTTGTTCTCGATGCTGTGTCAGCACAGATTTCGGGACAAGTTGAAATGACCTTTGCGGCCAACAAGCGTATCCCCAAAGAAATCTCATTTAAAGATGACGAGGGCAACAGCACAAGCCGCTATGAGATATTGATGTGGCATGAGTCAGTCAAACTTGACAGCGCGCTTTTCCTGCCTCCGGAAGTTCCGGACGAGAACAGAATTGATTTTAGAATACACTAATTACAAAGCTATAGATGAAAAGTCGCGCCTCGAAGATTCTGTTAAGCCTAACGATCAGTGGTTTCTTTCTTTACCTGACGGCGTTTAAGCCGCATTTCATTTCGCTTTTCAAAGGCGAATTGGGGATGTTTGACGCTTTTTTCGGATCACCGAGGTTCAATCTGTCTGAACTGGGTTCGGTGATTGCCGGTGCGAACTGGATGTACATTGTTATCGCGGGTATTATCTTCTATGCGACGCAATTGCTCCGCGCGTGGCGCTGGCAGCTTACGCTGCGTACACTAACCGAGATCAAGCTGCTCCCGACGTTTGGAGCGATGACCATCGGTTACATGGCGAACAATCTGCTTCCAATGCGATTAGGCGAAGTCTATCGCGCGCAAGTGATTCATCAATTGACCGGTCTTTCGAGGCCTGCGGCCTTTGGCACTATTGTAGCAGAGCGATTAATTGATTTGGTCTACATGGTTCCGTATATCGCGGCCGCGTTGATTATCTATCCATTGCCAGAAAGATTGCAGACTGGCGCTTACATATTGTCAGCGGCCGCGTTTTTCTTGGGCGGATTCTGTGTTTGGCTTGGACTTGATCGCGAACGAGCTTTGAATTTGGCGCGCTTCTGCTTAAAAACTACCTCCCCACAAGCTCGCGGACAAGGTTTTTGACGTGTTGTCAACCTTTAGTGCTGGCCTAGGAGTGATGGGACGTCGTGAGCTATTCTGGAGACTCGCGCTGTCTTCTCTGGCATTATGGGCCATGTACACCTACATGGTTTACCTCGTGATGGCAGCAGTCGGGCTTACCGGACCAGCATACCCGATGATCCACGATGATCTGGTCGGTTCCGTATTGGTCATGCTCGTCGTAACGACCATCGGTTTTGTTATTCCGGGTGCACCGGGCGCAGTCGGTACCTACCACGGTATAGCTGTTTTGGGCTTGAGTTTGTTTAACGTCCCCGGTGATCGCGCGGCGGGTTTTGCAGTGCTGTTGCATGCCTTGAACTACATTCCGCTGACGTTAGTTGGGTTACTCTTCTTTTGGAAATACGGTTTGTCCTTTCACAGTAGTGAAGTCGAGCCTGAGAATAGACCGGATCTTCGCAAAGTCGAAACCGCGTCCAGTCGCATATCGTAAGCTGAGAGGTGATCTTGGAGTCTAGAGACAACACAAGTCGGTTTTCGGAATACTTCCGCATATTGTTTCGTGGTCGATGGATTATCATCGGCTGTTTCTTTGCGGTTGTTGCCGCCACGACCTATTTGACATACCGAATGCAGCCGGTTTACGTCGCCTCATCCAGTGTAATGATTTTGGATGATGATCCAGTGGATGTGGCGATTCGAAATGCGAATCCCGCGCCGTTTCGAAAGTCCAGGAACTTGAACGAAACGGAGTTGCTACGAAGTCGCCGCATTGCTGAAGACGTCCTGCGCTCATTAGCCGAATCTCCTTATCGCAGTGAACTTGCAATCATGCGCGAGACGGACGTAGAGGGAAACACGATTACGTTCGATGATCGAGTCGGGATGCTTCGCGAAAACACAAGTGTCGAGAACTTGAAGGACACCGATGTCCTCAAGGTTTCGGTGAAGGCTCCTTCGGCATTTGAATGTGCCTTCCTTGCAAATGCAATCGCGGAGGAATACTATCGCTATAAGCTGCGTGGAGCGCGCGGCGAGATTTCTGAAATCAGACAGTTCCTTGAACAGCAGCTTGAAGTTGTGCGCGATCAACTTTCACAATCGGAAGAACTTGAGCGCGCGTACAAGGAAAGCCGCGGCGTGTCTTCGTTGGACGACGAAGCCCGCACCATGGTTGAGCAATCTACAAACTTGCACGCGCTCTACAATCAAACTGAGAGCGATTTGAATGCCGAGCTTCGCCGCATGGATTACCTGAAGCGCCAGCTTGAGGACGTACGCGGGTCGCTTGTCGAGGACATGAGCAATATTACTAGTCCGATTATTGAAACTCTACAGCGTGAGATTGCCGACAAGCAGTCTCGCCTTGCATCGCTCGTATCCAATCCGGGTCCGGGAACCGAAGTCACAATTAACGCACTCGAGAACGAAATTGAGACGATCAAAGGCAAACTTGTCGAAGAAGTTCGTAAGATCGCCAGCGGTGCGGGATCGCTTGAGCCTCTTAAAACGTCACAAGAATTGTTTGAGAGTATCTTGAAGAGTGAAGTCGAGATTAAGGCTCTAACCGCCCGCGCGGAAGCTCTGCGTGAAGCTATTTCGAATGTTGACTATGATCTCGAACAGCTTCCCGAGAAAACGCTTGTGCTGGCCCGCCTGACCCGCGACCGCAAGCTGAACGAAGAACTTTACCTCATGCTGAATGAGAAGTATGAAGAAACTCGGATTAGCGAAGCCGCGAAGTCTGCGGGGGTTGAGATCGTTGATACGGCCAAGCCGCCGGAATTCCCGGTCAAGCCGCGCAAAAAACTGAATATTCTGTTCGGCATGCTGTTCGGTTTTGCTCTTGGTGTTGGTATCACGCTTCTGATCGACTTGCTCGATGACACAATTAAGACTCCGGAAGAGCTTGAACGCATGTCGCTGACTACGCTCGGTACGATTCCGATCGTGAACATCGAGGATATTCGCCGCCGCATGAAACGGCAAGGCAAAGAGCTGACGTCGCAAGACGAGGCTCGCATAGAATCGAAGATGATCACGCGGTTTTCTCCGAAGTCACCGATCTCGGAAGCTTATCGTAGCTTGCGAACAAATATCCAGTTCTCTGACATTGACAATCCCAAGCGCGTGATCCTGATGACTTCGTCGGCTACGAAAGACGGTAAGTCAACAACGTGCGTTAATCTTGCCATTACGTTTGCGCAGACCGGCTCTCGAGTCTTGCTTGTCGACAGCGATTTGCGCCGCCCCACGCTGCACAATTTCTTCAACGTTGATAAGATGTATGGCTTGAGCAATGTGTTGATTGGTTCACTTGCTTTCAGCGACGTTATCAAACGTACAGAAGTGGAGAACCTTGATTTAATTACGGCCGGAGATATCCCGCCTAACCCCGCCGAAATGGTCGCATCCGAGCGTATGCGAGTGTTCCTTGAAGAAGCTCGCAGTCGGTACGATGTAGTGCTACTCGATAGCCCGCCTGTGGTTGCCGTGACTGATGCCGCAATTTTGACAACCCGTGCCGACGCAACAATTATGGTTGTGAGTTCTGGTATGACTGGGCGCGCTGAACTTAAACGTGCACTTGGATTGATCCAAAGTGTTGGATCAAATGTCATGGGCGTAATCCTTAATGGTCTCGATATCAAGAAGATGTACGGGTCGTACTATTACTACTTCCATTACTACCAGTACTATTATTACTACGGATCGGAATCCGGAGAGAAGAAAAAGAAGAAGTCAACGGTAAAACATCGCCGAATACAGAAGACTTCTTCGGACGTTTCCGACGCCACATAGTCAGTTGTTCCACAAGCTTTGCAGGTCGCTCCGCCGTTACTCAAAGCGGCGGAGCGACTGTTTTTCTACCCTCATTATTTGATGGACTCTATTCCCCCGAGATCATATCCGGATGTTCGCGACAGCGACTCTGGCTTCGTTATAAGCTCACCAGCAAAGGTGAACCTCCGCCTGCGCGTCCTGCGGAAGCGACAAGACGGTTACCACGCGCTTGAGACGGTCTTCCAAGAATTGGATTGGGCAGATGAAATTGAATTTAGCCCGGAACAAGTGTTTTCCCTTGAAATCAGAGGAGCAAACCTCCCGGCGGACGAACGGAACCTCATGACCCGGGCGGCTCGGTCTTTGGCTGAGGCGTCCGGCCATGAGCTCAGCGGAAAACTACGCCTCTCGAAAAATCTCCCTCTTCAGGGTGGAGTCGGCGGCGGATCGTCTAATGCGGCCATTACTCTGCTTGGTTTGAATAGACTTTGGGGCCTAAACTGGCCGGTCTCGCACCTCGAACCTATTGCTACCAAAATGGGAGCAGACTGCCCATTTTTCCTGCATGGTGGGCTTGCGAGCGGCACAAACAGGGGAGACATAATCGAGCCGCTAAAAGGTGCCGTTTTAGGAGCATTTGTCCTCCTTATTCCTAACTTTGGAGTTGAGACGGCTTGGGCATTTTCAGAAGTCAGGTTTCCCTTGACAGAAGTAGAGAAGAATGTTATATTTAGTCCTCTGCGGATTTCAGAGGAGGGTGAAGCTTATCCGCAAATAAAGCCTTGTAACGATTTGGAAAATATAGTTTTCCATCGTTATTCAGGACTTCCACACTGGCGAGATCGGATCCTTGAGTTAGGTGCCCAAGTGGCGCTGATGTCCGGAAGCGGGTCAACCCTATTTGGAATTTTCGAGTCAAGCGAGATCGCCCAGTGTGCCGCGCTGGAACTGTCTCAGGAACGTGACTTACGGGTCAAGGTGTGCCGCGCCGTGGCTCGCGAGCGATAAATTATAGCAACCCCCAATTGGGGCCAGGTCATTCTTGCATGGGAAGCAAGGGGTCGTATCGTGACCATAACAGAAATTCACGTAAATCTCCGCGACGAAGAAAAGCTTAAAGCTTTTGTGAACATCACGTTTGACGACGTGTTTGTGATTCGCGGTCTAAAAATCATCGAAGGTAAAGAGGGCTTGTTCGTGTGCATGCCGAGTCGCAAGCTCGAAGACGGCACATACAAGGACATAGCTCATCCCATCACCAACGAGTTCCGTCGCCAAATGGAGACTCAGATTCTCGATGAATTCCGTAGGCTATCAGAAGAAGCGGCAGGGAACCATGTTGCTCCTGGCCACGGCGGCTTCGACAGATAACGCATAGACGCATACTGGGGCGTCGCCAAGTTGGTAAGGCAGCAGGTTTTGGTCCTGCCATTCGGAGGTTCGAGTCCTTCCGCCCCAGCGAGAATGGGCTCTGGCAATAGTAAATGATTCGAGAACGCGCGTCGCTGACGGTGTAACGGAGTATTAGTCTATTGTATCGCAGCTACGAAATGAAGGTTTTCAGCGGAACATCGCATCGTCCTTTGGGCGAGCGCATCGCCGCGTGCCTAGGGCTACCCCTTGGCGAAGTGAAGATCAGTCGCTTCTCGGACGGCGAGATCGGCGTTCAATTTGAAGAGAACATTCGCGGTCGCGATGTTTTCCTGATTCAGCCGACGTGTCCACCCGCAGAAAATTTGCTGGAGCTTTTGATTATGGTGGACGCGGCCAAGCGCGCTTCGGCGGGACGCATCACAGCCGTGATTCCCTATTACGGCTACGCGCGCCAAGACCGTAAGGACGGTCCGCGTGTTGCAATCACATCGCGACTGGTTGCGGATCTGCTTCAAGCCGCAGGTATTCATCGCATTCTTACGATGGACCTACACGCACCGCAGATCCAGGGTTTCTTTAATATCCCCTTCGATCACTTGATGGCTTCTCGGCTTTTCATTGATCTTTTCACAATGCATCCGATCGACAACCTGACAATCGTTGCTCCTGACGTCGGTTCGACAAAGCTTGCACGCTTCTATGCGAATTATTTGAAAACCGAATTCGCGATTGTTGACAAATTTCGCACGGGTCCAAACCAAGCCGTAGCTCTGAACCTCATCGGCGATGTGAGTGGCAAGAACTGTCTGATCGTCGATGACATCGTCGACACAGCAGGGACATTATCGGCAACACTGGTGATGCTGAAAGATCGCGGATGCAAGGATATTTATTGCGCGATTACGCACCCCGTGTTATCGGGGCAAGCGGTGGATCGCATTGAGAGCAGCCCCATCACAGCGATGTGGGTGTGCGATACTTTGCCGACTCCGCGCGAACACCAATTCAGTAAGATTCACAAACTGTCCACGGCGAAACTCTTTGCCGGTGCAATTCGAAGAATCCATGAAGAGGAATCTATCAGCCATTTATTCCTCGATAGCCACGACGAATCACGCGAATCCATGGTAGACTCCGCGCAACTTGAGATGCTGGCGGGCGTGATTTCTTCAGATTAGTTTTTTCTTTCACTTCTTATAAATCAAAAATGTCTGAGCATTTGTCTCTGTCCGCTGAAGCGCGGACGCCTCAACAGCCGAAAGGCCACCAGCTTCGCAAGAGCGGCCGCGTGCCGGGTGTCTATTACAATGCCAACCGCGATGTTAAGTACGTCTCGTTTGACAAATTTGAATTGGCACGCCTACTGCGAAAAGAAATGGCCGTCTTGGATCTCAATATTAGCGGCCAATCGCTTCCCTGCGTTATTCGTGAAGTCCAACGTCACCCCGTTTTCGGTGACGTGATTCATGTTGATCTCTACGGAGTTGACTTGACGCAGAAGGTACGCGTACACATTCCTGTTCACGCTGTCGGAATTTCCTACGGTGTGAAAATGCAAGCAGGTATTCTTGATGTCGTGATCTATGAAGTCGAAATCGAGTGCTTGCCGGATGCCATGCCGTCGCGCATTGATCTGGACGTTTCTGAACTTAAGGTCGGCGACGCCTTGCGTGTCGAAGACATCAAGCTTGACGGTGTCACGGTTTTGGGCGATCAGCATGCCGTCGTGTTGCATGTCAGCGGCAAGAAGGCGGAGGACGGCACCGAAGGCGCAGCCGCCGAGGGTGGTGCGGCTGAGCCTGAAGTGATCCGCGAGAAGAAGCCGGTTGCCGAGTAACGTCAGGCCTTTGCTGTGCGGCTTATCGTAGGGCTGGGCAATCCCGGTTCGGAATATGATGACACTCCGCACAATATCGGATTTGCAGTTGTCGAAGAAATCGCGCGCCGCTCAGCTGTTAACTTTAAGCGTGGCCCGGTTTCGGAGAGTATGATTGCCCAGTTGCCCTCACAAAGTGAGGCCGTTCTTTTTCGACCGCTGTCTTATATGAATCTTTCGGGACGGCCTGTATCAGCGGCAGCACGCTGGTACAAACTGAAGCCGCAGGATCTCATTGTCGTTTGCGATGATGTCAATATCCCATTCGGAAGAATGCGCATCAGGCAAAGTGGTGGGGCAGGTGGTCAAAAAGGTTTGAACTCGATAGTGCTGACGTTCGGTACCGAAGACATACCGCGGATTCGCATGGGCGTAGGTGGCGGCTATCCAGGTGCCGATGTTGGTAACTATGTTTTGAAGAAGTTGCGCGGCAAAGATCTCGATGTTTATCGGGAGCTTGCTGAGCGCGGCGCCGATGCAATAGAGCATTGGCTGGTTAGCGGGCTTGAAGCGACAATGAATCGCTTCAATGTTTCCGCCGATTCATAATCGATTTTACAATTCACCCTGCCTGCGCATGGCGTAGGCCGCAAAGTCCACAGGGAATAAAGAGGCCGAATGAAGACGTACGAATTAGTCCTGATTTTCGATCCGAATGTTGAACCTGAGCAGGTCGAAACCGATCTGCGCAAGATTCAAGACAGTGTCACAGGCCAAGGTGGAAAGTTCCGTCGCTGGGAGCGATGGGGCAAGCGCCGGTTGGCTTATGAAATCCGTCACCGCCAGTATGGTCAGTATGTATTGACCGTATACGATCTGTCCGCGGCCGCCACACATGAGCTTGATCGACTCCTGCACCTGACAACGTCATTGCTGCGTCATCTCGTGACAGTAGTTGAGCCAGATAGAATTCCGGAAGTTGATGAAGAATCTGTTGCCTCACTTGGTATTGCCAAGGAAGTCGCTCCGCCTGCCGAGATTACGGAGGTTATCTCAGCAGTTGAGCCGGATGTGATTGAGGATGTTCTCGAAATCGAGGACGAGGCGACCGAGGACCGCACCGCATAGGATATATACTGACGACCGCCTTCAGGGAGGGTGGATCGTAAAATTCGCGCATAGGTGGGATAACGAGGGAGAACGTATGGCGGACTACAAAATGCCGGATATCAATTGTGTTATTATAGCGGGCAACCTCATAAAGGACCCGAGCTTTCGGAAGACGACTTCCGATGTGCCAGTCGCCAATTTTACAATCGCTTCGAACCGCAAGTTTAAGGATTCGAGCGGCCGAATCAAAGAAGACGTTTGCTTCATCGGTATTGTAGCTTGGTACAAACTGGCCGAGAGCTGTAAAGAAAACCTTCATCGAGGCAGCGCGGTCCTTGTGGAAGGTGAATTGCAAAGCCGCAGTTTTGCAAACGAAGACGGAACAACGCGTAGTTGGGTGGAAATCAAAGCTCGCCGGATTCAATTCTTGAACCGCCGTGAGCACGTGGGCGAAGGTGACGCGCAAGCGCACGTCGATTCGGTCGAGGACGATGAACAGCATCACCCCGCCGTTGAAGACGATCAAGAACACGCGCATTTCACATATCGCAGTTTCATTCTGAACAAGCCATAACCTTTAGATAGAGATCATGCAGATTATTCTTCGATCGGATGTAGAGTCCCTCGGGAAAGTGGGCGATTTGGTCACGGTTAAGCCGGGCTATGCGCGCAACTTCTTGATTCCTCGCGGCATCGCATTTGCCGCTAATAAGTCAAATCTCGCGCGTCTTGACCAAGAGCGCAAGACTTTGCAGATGCGCGACCTGAAGGAACGCCGCAGGGCCGGTGATGTGTACTCACAGATTAACGGCCTCAAGCTTCTGAAGGCAGTGCAGGTTGGTGAAGAAGATCGCATGTTTGGTGCGGTTACTTCCTCTGATATTGCCGAGTTGATCAAGGAACGCGGTTATGAAATCGACCGCCGCAAGATACAGCTTGACGAACCGATTAAGCACCTTGGTGAGTACAACATCGGTGTCAAACTTCACCGCGACATCACGGCTATCGTCACTATTGACGTTGTTCCAAACGTCTAATCGTAGTTTCGCTTCAAAAATAAACCCGGTCATTTGACCGGGTTTATTTTTGCCTTTTATTTTGTACCCTACATAGCTTCAAATCGACGATCTTTCGGTTCAAGAAGATGCGTGTTCTTGCGTAGAAACCTTAGGATGAAGAAAGACACGATAGCGATGCCAAGCAAGATGTTCCAGATCATATCTGCACGGAACATGCCTTCGACGAAATAGTGTTCGACCACGTCGAGAATGTAAAATGCGACGACAATCCCCACGACAGAATAGAACTCGCTGCGCAAGCCTGCTAGTGCTGAAAACTTCAAAGTTGGCTTAACCCATCCGGAGAATTTTGGGATGAGGCACGGGGTCACGTCTGCCCATGCATTAAGCGACGTGCCAAATTTATCACGCAGATACTGTTCCTCCGTTGCGATAATTCGCTCGTAATATAGCACCAAGCCCAAACACCCGGCCAAGGCAAACCACGGCGATTTCGTGAAGAGCAGCGCGGCCGTGTACATAATAATGTTTCCGAGATATAGGGGATGCCTTACAAGCGAATACATGCCTTTCGTATTCAATGCATCGGCAACCTGACCGGCACTTGTATTGCGTCCTGACGTGCCCGCCTGAGCATAGCCAGCAGATACGAAACGAATCAACGAGCCGAGCAATGCGAGTCCAAAGCACGTAAAATCCCATATCGTGTCATAGAAATGGGATCCTCCGACATATTTGTCATAATAAGAGAGCTGCCAAATACCGAATGGGACAAGCACCAGCGGTAAATGAGTGCGGTAGCGAAACAAGAACCGGCCATGCCGGCACATTTCATCTTGTAACATGCATCCTCTCTTGTTGTGCTCTGCGCATTTCATCAGCGCAAAGGATGCGTACAATCGTTAGAATTGTCTTGCTCTTAGCCAACGACAAGTTTTGCCGCCATCCAGCCGGGTAATTCATTCATCTTGATGCGGAGTTGCTCAAGCGTATCGCGGTCGCGCAATGTAACCGTCTGATCCTCTTTGGTTTGGTAGTCGACCGTGATACCCCACGGGGTACCAATCTCATCCATGCGTCGATAGCGACGTCCAATAGAGCCTGAATGATCAACAAACACTGCTCCGACCTTGCGCAAGTCATTCGCAAGCTGATCTGCTAACTCGGCTAATCCGTCTTTCTTCACCAGCGAAAAAACACCAGCTTTGAACGGAGCGATCTCTGGCGCAAGCCTCAATACTGTACGGGCTTCACCATCTTGAGTATCTTCGTAATAACCATCAACAAGGCATGTCAACAACGTGCGGTTTAGGCCGGACGAAGTTTCAATAATGTAAGGAACGAAACGTTCTTTCGTCTCTTCATTCATGTAGCTGAGGTCCTTGCCGGAGAATTCAGTATGACGCTTCAGATCGAAATCTGTGCGGTTGTGAATGCCCTCAAGTTCTTGCCACCCAAACGGGAATTCGTATTCGATATCGTATGCATCAGCGGCATAGTGGGCAAGTTCCTGTGGTGTATGTTGATGCAGTCTTAGCTTGTCCGGTCGTATGCCTAATTTCTTGTAGTACTTGAATCGCTTGTCGCACCACTTTACAAGCCACTCCGTTGCGTCGGCTGGCGGTACGAAGAACTGCATCTCCATCTGCTCGAACTCGCGAGTGCGGAAAATAAAGTTCCCCGGCGTGATCTCGTTGCGAAATGCCTTGCCGATTTGTGCGATACCAAACGGAAGTTTTACACGCGCGGTGTTAACCACATTCTGGTAGTTGACGTAGATTCCCTGCGCGGTTTCAGGGCGAAGGTACACAACAGCGGCGCTCTCTTCCACCGGTCCGAGGAAAGTCTTGAGCATCAAATTGAACTGACGCGGCGCAGTTAGGTTTCCGGTCGTGCCGCATGAGGGACATGCCGCTTCAGGCCATCGCACCTTCATCAGCTGCTCAATATCGCCTTCGCCGCCATCAGGGATCTCTCCGTCAGAAATCGCCGCCAGCTTCTTCTTTGCACGCCACTGTTTGATCAAATCTTGCGCCTTGAAGCGCGCTTTGCACTGCTTGCAATCTACAAGCGGATCCACAAATCCGTCTACATGCCCTGAGGCCTTCCAAACTTGCGGGTGCATGAGGATGGCCGCATCGACACCAACGATGTTGTCGTGAAGCTGTGTCATCTCGCGCCACCAGTAGTTGGCGATATTATTCTTTAGAGCGATCCCGAGCGGGCCGTAATCCCAAATCGACGCTAAGCCGCCGTAGATTTCAGAAGATTGAAAAACAAAGCCGCGGCGCTTGCATAAGCTGACGACTTTGTCCATTACATTAGATGCCATTCGGAATATAGAGTTGTTTAGCTGAATTAACGGCGTACCCACCGTAGTGCTTCAAGCGACCTCGGTTGAGCCGGCATGCGTAAATGTTCGGAAAGGTAGAGTGCGAGCCAACGCGTGACCTCGCGTTCCGCAGTTGCTGTTGTCCTTAATCTCGCGGCTATCGCGAAATCCGCATTGTTTAGCATGCGAATCAGAGCAAGAGACTCGCCGGATAGTTTGAAAGGCGCCTTTGTGAAATTGCTCGGATCCCCGACCGCGAATCCAAGCTGTGACAAAAGCACCAAATGAAATTTCCAATAAACGGACCAACGCGCCGACGCAGGAGATTCGCATGCTGCAAGCAACTGCGTGGCTGCAAGAAACAACTCAGGATGCGGATCATCATCGTTTTGCGTACGAAGCAAAAGCTCGAGCGCTGAGCTTGCGATGACAGTTGCCTCAAGTGACTGGCGAATGCCAAAGTGCGGATTCAAGAGCGACTGTTCGCGCACCAACTGCAAATCACGCGAGTTCTTGTGTGCCCACACGAATTCCATCTCGTAACCCGGTTCAAGAACGAGCGTGCTGCCATTCTTGATTTTGCGGCACGCTCCCTTGGCCATCAGTCCTATGCGCCCGTGCCTCGCCGTGAAGACCGTAATGATCAGCGACGTTTCGCTGTACGCCGTCGTCCTCAGGACAATCGCCGCGTCTCGAACCAATTCACTCACGAGTGCGACTTGCCGATTCGTGTCGCTATGTTGTTACAGAGCGCGCACCACTCGCTGACGCTAAGTGATTCCGGTCTTCGAGTAAAATCAAAGTCAATTGCTTGCCACATCGGATGAACACCGGCCAATTGCGATAGGGTAGACTTGAGCATTTTGCGCCGTTGCGAAAATGTGAA
This sequence comes from bacterium, assembly GCA_016721565.1. Lineage (GTDB taxonomy): Bacteria > Electryoneota > RPQS01 > RPQS01 > RPQS01 > JABWCQ01. The sequence goes on from JADKHW010000001.1 coordinate 121,711, forward strand.
TCGCACAAGCCGTTCGAATAGCTGATAATCATTCGGATAGTGCTCAGGTATTTTCAAGAACTCCATTCGTACAACACCTCCATCCACCTGAGGCGTAGGGCGAAATGCAGTAGCGGGAACGATCGTGTGCAAATCAACCATGGCCTCGACCTGCACAAATATCGAAAGCTTGCCGTAAACCCGCGAGCCTTCTTTTGCCACCATTCGTTCGGCCACTTCGCGCTGCATCATGAGCACGCCAAGCGTGAACCACGGCTGCGAACTATCCTTGCGCGCAGCTCGATTGTGTTCAAGCAGTTTGTAGATAATTCCGCTCGAAAGATGGTACGGGAGATTCCCAACAACCTTCAGATTCGGAATACCTGCAAGCGCCGTCAGGTCATATTCCATAAAATCTGAGTGCACAAGCGAGAAATTTGTCGCGGCTTTGAATTTCTCGGCAAGAAAATCCTGCAATCGATTGTCAATCTCTACGCCGATAATCTTTGCGGGCGTATCAACAAGCAACTCCGTTAGAAACCCGCGCCCCGGTCCAACCTCTACAACTGTGTCACCCTGTCGAATCTGCAATGCTGCAACAATCTCATGCGCATACTGCCGTTCAGTCAGGAAACACTGTCCAAGGCTCTTCTTGGGTAGCGGAGGGGTTTTCAAAACAGATAGTCAAGTTGCACGCGGAACGACCACGAGCGCTTCACGACATTATCGCCGCCGAAACTGCGTCCTTCAACCGGATCAGGGTAACTGTTACTGTCTCGAGCTTGAACGAAAGTCTTCGTTGTCGGGCTATCGCCTGTGACTTTGAAACGCGCGGTCAATGAATTGGAGAATCGATTTGTCAATGATACCCACCATCGAGTAGAGCGGCCGTCAACAACGACAAACTCAGTGTCCTCAAAATTCCATAGGAATCCGTCATACATCAACCAAGCGGTTTTAAGCTTTAACGATGGCGAGAAGTTGTGCGTCATTTCAATTCCAACTGCTTCTTGCGGGGAAGCACCTTGCGCGTCGAGCGGGCTTTCTCCTGTTGGATCCGGTTCGCCAACCAAGCGCGGTCGGTGCGTGAAACTCGTATACCCGCTCGAATACATTAACTCAAGTTCGTCAAACCGTGAAAGCCTGTATTCAAGGTTGATTCGGTTCTCGTAAGTCTGAAAACCTGCGGGTTGTGTCGGGTTGCTGTTCCAACGACCTTGCAGCTTTTGACGTAAACGCAATTGAATTGGCCATACCGGACGGTATGTGATCTTACCCACCCAACGGTAGTAATCCGCTTGATCTGCCACACGCGTCCAATTGTCAATTTCACCGACAAACAACACAGGTCGTGACAACTGGTATCTGCCCTCGAAGTACACTCCACGTTCGGCTTGTGGCGAAGCTGAGTTGCGTTCGAGCTGTGCAAACGTTTCGGTTGCTAAGTAGAACTCGTCTTCGTAGGTCGTTCCGTTATAGCGTGCATAATTGGCAAAGCCACGAGAATAGGGATTGTCGTAGCCAATTGAGTAATCGCGGAAAACACCCAACAGAGTCAACGAATTCCACTGCGCGTGAGCCGAACCGACCATTCCGTGCGGGTCATCGCCTATGCTTAGCACGCCGCCGTTCTTCTCAAGCTCCGCGAATTCAAACTGGAATGTGTAGTTATTGACGACCTGCACGAGGTCAATACCAAACGTACGGCGAATACCGCGCGCGCCGCTCCAAATACCGCCATCGACATCTGAATGATACCCATTTCGGATTTCGGAGTTGATCACGTTATCCGCGATCTCGTCACGCTCCTGCGGATCGATCACAGAGTAGACGTTTACCACAGTGTCTTGGCCACCGCGGGTGACAGCATCAAATTGATATGCCTTGCCCAAGTCCGGTTGGATGGGTTTGTTGTAACCGAACTCAGTCGCGATTAAGCCAACGGACGTGCCGATAAACGGACGGTATGAAACCTCGCCGCCTAAAGCGACTTCGCGCACGGCATCAAGCATCGATTGGTTGCCTTCAAAGGCCGGGACCGTTACGGTATCGCCGTTGGCGAGTTTCTGTAGAGTAGGGTAGATGTCGACATCAACACGCGGCACAAGCGTAATCAACCTATTCATCGACCCGTCAGGATTGATGATAGCGTCCTTGAGCTGCGACGAACCAAAAACAACTGTCTTCCACTTTCCGTAGGACGCTTCAACCGCAAGGCCCTTCAAGGTAAACTCGCGCGAGCGCGACAAGTCAGGCGCAATACCTGTCAAACGTTTGTCAAAGCCAAATCCGGAATAACGCGGATTGAAATAGTCGCCACTTTCCATAGCGACACCTTGTCCAAGCGATATCTGATAATTGCCGACGTATACACGGTCGAGGTGAATCGGGCCGGCCATTTTCTTTTCCATGCCACCAAACCACTTGAATTGCGGCAGGTGCGAGCCTGCAACATTCCAGTATTGCGTCTCTTCACCCAAACTGCGGTGCCACAATACACCTGCCTTGTAATCTTGGGTGTAATTGACACGGAGCTTATGGCTCACGTCCGGCGTCGGATCAACCAACAGAGCCGGATCAATCGCCAATTCCTCATCGGCGAAGAACGGCGTATCATACGCTCTGAACGTATATGCGCCATGAAGTTCTTTCTTCATGACGCGAGGATCATAGGACAAGTAATTGCGCGCATTGCGATAGCCCCACGATGACAATCCCGGCACGGCACGCAAATCTCGCGAGCCGCGGATTCCGCCTTGTAATTTCACTTGATTGTAGATTGCAACAGCATCAGCAGGCGATACATTCTGCAAGTCCATTAACTCATCGAGCGATGCCTCATTCACATTCATCGGTTCGAGCATGCGATCGATCCACTCATCTACCAATCCAACATTGGTACCTTCTTCGGTGCCAAGATTCTCAATTCGGTAATAGGCATCCTCTATCTTGTCAAGACGATCATCGCCGGGGCGAGGGGGATTGATGCGCACGAGCGAACGCAAATTGAGCAATGTCGTCGGGTCTATTTCCGGCAAGTCATTTAGCTCATATAAGTTCTTGAACGGCCCTTCGTAAACCAAGCGCTCCCAAATTGCGTTTGCCTGAGCGAGAGTGATTGGCAAGGCGTCCACTTCTGAACGCGTGGCGGCATTCAAATCGAGTGTTGTTTGCGCATGGCTGTGTGACGTGATTAGGAGCAAGGCCACGACTATCCAATAGACACGATGCATCATGCACCCGGCTTCCAAAGCTTGCCCAGGCTCTGCGGTACGTCAAAGCCGACGCTAAAAGAATGCGACGGCGACAAGACCGGATGATAAAGAAACGCGTAGTCAACCACAATGTCGCGATAGAACAAACCGAAACCGGCTGTGAAAATATTGGGGTTTGTCATCACACCGACGCGTATGTGGAACGGCTTAACAACCTGCAAGTCTCCACCAGCCTTAAAGATTGTCCCAGCATCAAGCCTGCGCTCGATGTCAAACGACGTCTTTACACCGAAATACGGTTCATATTGCACGCCAGCAGACATTGAGCGCGGCAGATCACGCTTGAGATCTGCGCCCATTTGCGGATGATTGATATTATGAAACGCACTCGCCAAGAAAAATCTGTCCCACACCTTGGCTGTTGCACCAACATCAATACCGACAGTCGTAGCACTCCCCAAATCGTAAGAGCCTGAGGTACCTTCTACAGATTCACCGAGGCTCCAAGAGATCAACTTCAAAGCATATCCGACACTTAGTGCAGAGTGAATATCTTCCTGCAGCAACAATCCATGCGCAATTGCAATTTCAGTTTCACCGGAAATTGTTTCGCCACCTAGCCTTGTACTTAAGTTCTGAATTGCTAGGCCAACGGCACCATACTTCTTAGGCAGGGAAGTGAATCCTGAAACGGAAAGGTGCGATAAGAAGCTTGCGCTATACGGCTGGTGATATGCGAAACGTCCGCCAGTTCCGTGGCTCATTCCAAGCCCAGACGGATTCCACATCACTGCATCACTTCCGCGTGCTGCGGCGGTGTAAGCGCCGCCCATACCCTGTGCTCCGGCAGTCGGGAGATTTGGATTTGATATCAACTGTGCTGTGGCGATAGAAGCAATTGCACACAGCGCGATTAGCGAAAGAAAATATTTCTTCATCACAGGCGGGTCCCCACTACGACTGGTTTCGTAAGAGACTCCGTCTCTCCGTTCTTAATGGATTCAAGATGTAAAATGTAAGTACCGATCGGCAGGAGTTCTTTGCGATCATCGCGTCCGTCCCAATCGATTGCTTGCGGGCCACCAGCGCGCTTGTCAACAAATGTGTAAACCAATTGCCCACGCAGATTGAATAGCCGCAGTCGAACTGCACCGTTCGACGGTGCATCATAGAAGATCGGGAATGTTTGTCCAATATCCGGTGCAAACGCTTTATTCGGAACGTCAAGAATAAGACTGCCGGAAGGATGTATGACCGAGTTCGTGTCCGGATCCGTGAAGTCCTCAGCATATCCAGCAAGCATCTGGAAGTCCCCGTTAAACGTAGATGACGGTCCAGCTATACTGACACGCTCGCCGACAAGGTCACCTAATAGCATCCACTCGCCTGCTACTTGAACACTGTCAAGGTACATTGAATCCCATATGCGAACCGTCAAGTTACCCGAGCCGTCATCAAGGAAGATATTCGTTCCGCCGCCAACGTTTTCGTCAACTTGGTAGATTGTTCCCGTAGCTTTGCACCATGTGCCTGATCCGCTGAGAATGGGGTCGGAGACTGCGACAATAGATGCTTGCGTGCGCAGATCGCCGGTACGAATCACAATCGGTGCGGGCAATTCTTGGTTCTCAGCCAGCACCCTTACGTCAGCAGAGTTAGCGCCAGAGGCAAATTCGCCCATTTGAATCGCGCCGGAAAACTCAGTGACAACGCCTGTGATCTCAATTAAGTTACCGCGTTGAATTCCCGGGAAAGTTGACGCCGCGCCAGTTTGCGAAAGGCTGAAACCGCGTCCACTTTCGTCTTGAATGTATGCAGATATGCGCCGAGAACCGGAAGTCGTAGTGACATCCTGCACAAAATTCACAATACCGCGTAACGTTGTTGGAAGCCCTTCATAGCTATGGAAGTCATTGTAGATATCCGCAATCAGAGTGACTTCGGTCGCATTGTAGCCGCCGAACCCCAGAGTAGCTTGCGTAAGCACGTTTCCGGCTACGTCTATGATGTTAGTGACTTCAACCTGATATGCGGACTCACCTGGCAATGATTCAATAGTTTCGACTTGGATTGTGCGACCGTCATTGAAGAGCTGTGCGGATTGAATATGCAATGTGGGAAATTCGGGATTCGTGACTTCGGTGATTTCAAAGTGCCCAAAGTCATTGACAACAATTGGATCAAGTCGTTCATTGAATCGCAAATTCACTTGGTGTTCAGTCACGGCTTCGGCAATCAGCAGTTGAGGTGCTCTGCGATCTATGATACCCATGTCTTCATTCCGACGAGGCGCAATCATATAACCGGGGTTACTGTTAAATGTAACACATCCCTGAATGAACTGGAAACTATCACCCTCAGCAGGCGTATAATCCAAACCAAAGTCGCCAAGGATAATGCCCTCACCGCTTGCGTCACGAACAGTCCACTGCGCAAAATCGCCGTAGTCATCGGTATTCGTGACCACACACGGGCCGATATACACGAGGCAACCTTCATAGGCTTCAGATGAATCTGGCAACATTCCGGCATGAAGTGTATCAGGTGGAGCTACTCGGCTTGTTCCTAATATAGTCACATTTGAAACACTGGACATTTCTGTCAGCTCAAAATACTCTTGGACTCTCGCCGTAACGCGTACGCAGTCACCTTCCGCCGGAGTCGCAGGCGGATTAAACACCAACACGCCGCTCCACGGGCCGCCGCCCGGATCGCTCATAAAGAAGCTGCCACCGTCAAAATTGGATCCCGTTACAATACCGGTCACGGTGACAATTTGTCCATTGAACGGCGAATCTCCACCCGTCGGACTATCCACAAACTGAATGTCGAATATTGATAGATTAATCGAGCGAACGAAATAAGAATACGTCGTTGTAGGCGCGTCTTCCGGCGAAAGCGCGCGTGCGCCGTCAGCATCCCTTGCAGAAATGTAGTAATGAGCTTGCTCACGTTCCGGACCTGCGGGTAGAATGCCACCCCAGCGGCCATCCAATGCCCCTCCGTCACCATGCTCACCGTCGTCGTGCATTGTCACTGCTGCAAAATCACCAGTATCGCCAAATCGATAAAAGACGAGCACTTCAGAAAGCTCGTTATTGTCATCGCTAATCAAGGCCGTAATCGTTACTGGATCAACTCCCGTCGGACGATCAGGCGCATAGCTAACTTCACTAATCAGTGGAGGGCGATTAGACGAGAATCCAAAGTCAAAGTCACCGCGCGGGTTGATCGCGAATTCTCCGCTTGTGTAAGAAACGATGCCTTTCAAGAATTGTAAGGTGTCCCCTACAAACGGTTCATAAAGGAAACTGAACCCCTCGCGCACGCGCAGCGGTCCGCTGCCGTCATTGACGATAAATCCACCGCTGACAATTTCCGTAACGACAGGATTTGTCAGCGCGATGAACACGCCTTCCAGCGATTCACCGATGGCTCCGGTTGTTGCCGCAAACTGTGCAATGCCCGTTGTGCTTGAATTTGTGCTCAGCAATTCAGGGGAGTTCAATCTCGTTTGACTACTTGATTCAGTGACAGTCGCCCGCACAACGACCGAGTCGCCAACGGCGATTATCCTAGGCTGCGTGTCAAAAACCAGCACGCCGCTCCATGGGCCGCCGCCCGGGTCAGAAATGAAATACTGTAGTCCTGCACTGCCAAAACCGTAGGCGGAGACCAAACCGGTAACCTCCACAAGCTGGCCACTTAGCGGAGAAACCCCGTCAGGCGATTCTGTGAACTGAACCTCATGGACAGTGATAACCTGGCCAATTGTACAACTTATTGACAATAAGATACTTACAGCGAAAATCGCTAAGAAATGCATAGGAGTCCGAAGTAGGGAAAGGGGAATCTGGCGGGGGAATTGATTAGACTTGTCAAAATACGGAATGCTCTCGCGATATTCAAGGGAAATCAGAGGGAATTACTCACGAAATGCGTTAGAGTTAGAGGCAAATCTGGAGGGTTAGAGAATTGTTTTTCCGGTGGGTTTTGCGTAATTTCCCTGATGCACTCCTTGTATCTAATCTTGGCCTTCACAATTTGCCTAATTAGCGGCTCAAAAGCCTTTTCGCAGTCAGGCGGGCTGGCTTCTGATTCTGCCCGCGCTGCCCAGTTCTGGGGGTACATCGAGGCTGGTGATACAATTGGAGCTCAATCGGCACTGGAGGACAATAAGTCCCCAGAATCACCAATGTGGGACGAACTGGCGAACTTTCTGACAGCCTATGTGGCTTATTCAGATTCGAATTTTGCGGTCGTTCCAACTCTACTTGAGCTTGGCGTCACGGATGAACTCGCTGAACATGCAGCGTGGCTACGAGGTAAAACGATGGCCTCGCTTGGTCAACCGCACTTGGCCGGTATCTACTGGCGGCGGCTGGTTGATTCCGATTTGCCCGATTACCGCGAATTAGCAATCAATGAGTTGTTTATTGATGCGAAATCTCTGGGCAAACTTGATACGCTGCAAACACTGTCGCGAAGTGCCCGAGAAAAGGACGTTTCGCTCGAGTTGCAGCAACAAATCGATCTGGAGGTAGCCTCTTTCCTGTCGCGCGCAAATCGCCATGCCGAAGCTACCGAGAAGCTTCGCGTAGCCTACCTAATCTCTCCTGCGACTACATTTGGCAAGCAGGCCAGAGAATCCCTTGACCAGTATTCAGCGCGTTACGGCTACACGCCGCCGCAGCCGGGTTGGGATGGAGAGTGGGAAGAGGTTGAGCGCTTGGAAAAGACTGGACAGAAGATGCAGGCTTTTGACAAGATTGCCGAGTTGCGCAAGCGAGGTCGTTACGCAGTGCATGATGAACTTCTGATTGCGCGACAAGTCAGACTCGCAATCGCCTTGCGCCGTCACGGAGACGCTCAGATTCTTGCACAACAACATCTCAAGCAGTTCCCCAATTCGACCTATCGTGACGAAATGCGCTTCTCGCTTGTTCGAGCGGCCTATTTGACCGATCAGGATGATCTGGCAATCAAGATCGCCGAAGAGCTTGCAAGCACAGGAACAGAGTCAAAGCAGATTGGTGAAAGCTGGCGTTTGATTGGCTTGCTACACATAGATCGCGAACATCCTGCTGATGCAGCCATTGCCTTTGATAAATGGTACAAAGCCGTTGCGGGCGCTAACGGTGCAGATGACGCGCTCTGGAACCGTGGCTGGGCGCGATTTCTTTCCGGAAATTATGAGCTAGCGGGGCGCGATTTCGAAACTCTTGTTCAATCCTATCCGAAGTCAGGCTATGTGATCGTCGGAACCTATTGGGCGGCGCGAGCCTACACGGAAGCAGGAAAGAAATCGCAAAGCGATAGCCTTTGCAACATATTGTTGTCGCGCTATCCTTACTCATACTATGCGCAGCTCTCGTGTGATGTCACTCCACGCCCCGATCCTGAGCGCCGAGATTTGCACGTTTTGAGCCTTGATCAACTGGCTTCACTTGGCGGCAAGCATACGCGGGCATTCGCGCAATTAACAGCGCTTGGTCTATGGGAATTTGCCTTGCGGGAATGGCCTGAAGTTGAAGCGGAGTGCGGTCAGCGTACAGATGTCGCATGGTGGCGACCTGTGCTATATTGGAATAACGGTGAACGCTTTCAAGCATGGCGCTGGGTCATCAAGGAATTGCGCGATGAAGCCGCATCGTTTGGAGAGCGACCTGCTGACTTTTTCAGGCTTTGGTATCCGCTCGATTATGAACCACTCTTGCTCGACCTTTGCAACCAGTATCAAGTCGATCCGTATCTCGCGCTGGGCGTAATTTGCCAAGAGAGTCACTTTGACGACAGCATCGTCAGTCCATCAGGTGCTATTGGCCTGATGCAGCTCATGCCCGCGACTGCTAAAGAACAGGCGCGCCGCATCGGACAGACTGTACGCGAAGATGAACTATTCAATGGTCCCCGCAATCTTGAAATCGGCATTGCTCACCTGGCAGATTTAATGCGTGACTTGAACGGTGACACCGTCTTGACTCTCTGTGCCTACAACGCAGGTATCAATGCAGCACGCCGTTGGCAAAGTGAATTTGGGCAGTCTGACCGAGACGTCTTCGTAGAAAGAATTCCTTACAAAGAAACCCGTTTGTACGTCAAGCACATCTTACAGCACATGGCGGCGTATCGCCGTCTCTATCCTGACTTGAAGCTCTCCATTCCCAGAGTTGAACCCTAAACTATGTCCTACACGAAAGACGAGCTAACCAAGCTTACTCATCTCGTGCGCTGCGCCGGTTGAGCTTCTAAGATGGATCCAGCGGTGCTGGATATCATGCTTAGTGGTTTGCCTACGCGCAAGGATGACAACTTACTCGTAGGGTTTGACTACCGCGACGATGCGACGGCATATCGATTGCCGTCAGGTGAAGTTATCATTCAGACGGTTGATTTCTTCACTCCGGTCGTGGACGACCCATACGATTATGGTGCCATTGCAGCCGCAAATTCCCTTTCCGACGTCTATGCGATGAACGGCAGGCCGCTTTTTGCGCTAAATATTTGTGCTTTCCCGAAGAGTTTACCTGCGGAATTATGGCATGAAGTTTTGCGCGGTGGAGCTGATAAAGCACTCGAAGCGGGCATTGTTATCGCGGGCGGCCACACTGTTGATGACACTGAACCCAAGTATGGCCTGGTCGTTACGGGCATTGCAAATCCCGCGAATATCTGGAGCAACAACGGTGCGCGTACAGGGGACGTTTTGCTTCTGACAAAACCACTGGGCACAGGGATCATCACGACAGCTTTGAAGAGTGAATCCATAACGGTTGAAGATGCCAAGCCCGCTATCAATTGGATGAAACTCCTAAATCGAGATGCTGCTCTCGCACTAACTGATCTCGGTATTCAATCTGCGACGGATGTAACGGGCAATGGTTTTCTAGGTCACGCCGCTGAGATGGCCAAAGGATCAAATGTTAAACTGCTGATCAACGCAAATGCAGTACCTGTAATTGACACTGCGTGGTCACTTGCTGAGCAAGCAAAGGTGCCTGGCGGAACTAAGATGAACAAACTCTATTTAGGTGACTATGTGACGTTTGAAGGCGTGAGTCCTGCGTTACAATGGATTCTCTATGACGCCCAAACTTCGGGCGGTTTGCTGTTTGCAATTCCGCGTAATAAACTTGAAAGTGCAACGGAGAGCCTTTCTCAAAAGAATGTTTTCTATGCACAAATTGGCGAGATAGTTGAAGGAAAGGGCATTGAGGTGCGCGGATCGTGAAGCCCATACGCTTGGCAATCATCGGTGCTACTGGCATGGTCGGCCAGACCACCTTGGCGGTTCTGCACGAGTGGAACGTGCCCCTTGCAGAGTTGAAACTCTATGCATCTGCTGCATCAACAGGGAAGACGATGCCGATGGGCCATGTGAACCTGCCTGTGCATTCGCTGACAGATGACATTCGCGCCGACTTTGCAATTCTTGCTCTCTCTGCGGAGCTTTCGAAAGATTGGGCACATAAGCTAAATGCTCGCGGCATGAAAGTAATCGATCATTCGAGCGCATTTCGCATGAACTCTGATGTGCCGCTGGTGATTCCCGAAATTAATGCGGATACAATCACATCCAAGACTCAGCTCGTCGCCAATCCAAATTGCTCTGCGTCAGTAATCTTGATGGCCCTCGCTCCGTTGGATCAAACATTTGGTTTGAAACGAGTTATAATTGCGACCTATCAGAGTGTCAGTGGTGCAGGTATTGCGGCGTGTGACGAGCTGAAAGACCAAACCGCCGGGATCCTAAGCGACCCACGGGTGTTTCCGCATCGCATTGCCGGGAATCTGTTTCCCGAAATCGGATATCTTGATGCCACTCAATACACTGGCGAAGAGACCAAAATCAGTCAGGAAATTCAGAAAATTCTCCGTCGTCCTGGATTACATGTTTCGGCAACTGCGGTTCGTGTACCTGTGGAGGTTGGCCACAGCGCTGCGGTAAGCGTTGAACTAAGTCGGGATGCGAGCATCAACGAAATTCAAGCGGCCTTGCAGAGTTTCCCCGGACTTGTTTGTGACGGACAAGATTACTCGACACCGATGCAAATCTCTGGCGCGCAGGATGTTCACGTAGGCCGGGTTCGCATTGATCCACAAAACAAAAATTGGCTTCATTTCTGGGTTGTTGGCGACAACACACGCAAAGGGGCGGCATCAAATGCCATTCAAATCCTTCAGCATTGGGCAAGTTTGTAGTGTTATTTTCATTCTCATTTTCTCGTCCGTTGCTTTTGCACAATTGGACTGGGATAATGATGTCATCGTGTTCGGCACGGAGAATGACGAGACACTGCCATTATTGGTTACGGTTGGCAACGGCCAGTTCCGAGCATTTTGTATTTCGCAACAACAGGTGTTAAGAACTCGAAAGTCGCAACTTAACGGCGAAGCTTGGGGTGCAGTAGACGACAAGCAGCTCTTTCTTGAAGTCAGCGGGTTCGGGGCTGTTGCAGACAATCAATATGCTTACATCTGGCACCCGAGTGCGGCAATTTGGCGAATCGCAAATTCACAAACTGAGTGGCCAGACGAAGGGGCAATATATGCTTATCCTGAGTTACAAGGCGTGATTGCAATGGACTTAGTATGCGACAGCGAGTTTGAACCTGTTGATACCTACCTGCATGGTTTTGCCGTTTACCGCAGCGAATCAGACAGTGCTCACTTTGGGTGTTTTCGTTCAGAAAATCGTGCGCAGTCAATTGCGGTTTACGGACAAATTGATTCCGCGTTCTTAATGAATGAAAATAGAGTTTCCGTTTCCGGAGCATACACTTGGTCAGGTGAAAACGAGCGACTCTGGGCCGCAATTACACTCGACCGGCCCGGCACGACAGGTGAACAAGTTGCACTCTACTTCTCTGACGATCTTGGTCAAACGTGGTCAAATAGATTTACGCCAGATTCAAGCTCCTACGAGCAATTGCATCTGACAATGCTCGGCTACGAAGAGACAATCATGCTTGCCTATGAACGCCGTAATAGCGCATCGGTTGCACACGACATCTATTTTGTCTATTCGCCGGACAACGGCGAATCGTGGTCTGAGCCAATACAATTGACAGATCACGTGTACGATGACACTCGACCAGAACTTGAAATATCAGATGGCATGGTTGGGCTATTCTACGCGCGAGCGCAGGTGCAGGCGGAGTCAGGACAACTACTGTTTCGTCAGACTTCACTTAATCAACCTTGGGCATGGGAGCCAGAAATAGCTGTAAGCGAGACTGATGCGTTCATGATTTCTGAAGGTTATGCGGCCGCGGGCAATGCCAATGGGTTCTCCGCCATATGGAGCGGGAGATTGGTCGGCGATGACGGTGACATCTTCTTTGACGCTTCTTGGCGTGGTACTTCAGTGAATGAACAACCACGAGTCGAGTCGCCAAGAGCCCTATTCACCCAAAATCCTGTTACAGGTCGAATTGAGTATGAGTTGCCGCGCGGTACTCAAGTCATTGCAACATTATACAACATGTTGGGGCGCACCGTGAATCAGTCGATACTTGCTGGTTCTCGCGGATTCTGGAGCGCTCCGGCATATCTCCCCAGTGGTACATACATGCTTACGGCGAAATCAAGCCCTCCAATCAGAATCCAAATCGTTCACTGATAAGTGAACTAAGAAATACAAAAGAGGCTCTCAATCGAGAGCCTCTTTTGTATTTCACAATATTAGGATTAGGCCGGTTCGGGAACGAGCACATCGCGCTTCGGCGTACGGGCAATAAGCATTTCAGCAATCAGCAGGCCCAAAGCAAGAAAGAGGAATATCTTCCAGAGTTCGCGTCCATATCGCCCTTCACGAATCGCAGTTTGCACATTTTGTCCTTCGGATAATGTCATTTGCTGACCTCCAAGCAATGCGAGCGTTTCATCCTCTGTCACAGGAGTAATGTTCGATTCGCGCGCTGAAATGTTCACTACAATTGGCCGAACGATTCTTGCATCTTGCTTCAACAAATAGTCACCTGTCGATGACAAAGGTGGGAGTTTTAACAACTGACCGCCTGTGACAGGCGCAGCAGTCAAGCGTTCGCTGTTTGCGTCTTTAACGAGATCGTACTGCAATTGCACGGTGTTTCTAAGTATCAGCTCTGAGCCTTCGCCGATCGATAAAGAATATTGAGCGCCTGCTCCGCCAAACCCCGCCAGATACGCTGCGCTCCCAGTCATCAGCGGAGAGAAAATCCCTGCGCGATAGAGCGTGGACCATTGCGGATCAGGAGAGCTTGTCAAGAACAGTGCGCGTCCGCGACCTTGCGTTACTTCGACCATAAACTGTGTTCCACCTGCACCTTCAATAACTGATGAAGCGGTAGAAGTACCCTTTGACAAAGAAAACATCGTTTGAAAATCAGGCGAAACATCAGCGGGCTTTTCTTGAAATACGCCTTCAAACAGAGGGTGGTCTAAGTCAACTTTGTTCCATCGTGCACCGGGATCGCCAAGAGACTCGACATTCACCGGAGCAGGCAAACCAAGCTCCTGTATCCACGACGCGTGTGCGCGAATGTCAAAATTCGGCCCACCTGCGATGAATATGCCGCGTCCAGATTGCAAGTACGCACGCGTGCGCTCTGAAAAGGAGCCGCTGAATGCGGGCGCGTCAACAATGAAGATCGCATCAAAAGCTGACCAATCCTCGGATTCAAGCTGCTGCGAAGTCAATTCGAGTGTATGCACGAACGACTCGCCTCGCCCACTCGGATCGAGCGCCAAAGCAGTCAATCGTCTAGCCGGGCCATCCGCACCGGCAATGGCGGTGTTAAGTCGAGCAGGAACTCGAAGAACATAACGCCGAACATCATCGTCGGCAAATGCATCTGTATCTTCGAGGCGAACATAACCAACTAAATCGCCGACGCTCTCGGGTACAAATCGAATCTGTTCGGTTCTCGATTCGCCCGCGCGGACTGACACGCGGGTTTGAGCAACGCGCTTGCCGTCGAGATAAACACTCACGATACGATCATTGCTGTCATCGGTGCCGCTGTTGACAACAGTAAAGCTAAGTTCGACAGGTCTGCCTGGTGCAATAAGCCGCGATGTGATTTCTGCCGAGGTCAATCCAACATTTTGCAGATTGGATGAACCCAGTTTGACCAAATAGAGTCGCACATCATCAGGCAGTATTGGGATGTCAGGCAATTTTTCCGGCCACGCGCTTCCGCTGAAATCGGACAAAACGTAAACTTCTTTCAGCAGATTCTGTGACTTGCCTAAAAGTGAGCGTGCGATTCCAACTGCATCTGTCAGTGATCCGCTTGCTTCAGTGACCGTTGAAACTTCAATCGCCTCACGAATCAATGCTCGGTGTTGAGTTGGAGAATCTGGAAAGACCTGCGGCGTCGCATCCGCCCAAACGATTTGAATCTCATCGTTTGAGCCAAGCGATTGAATCAATTCTTGAGCACGAACTTGCAATTCACGGTAGCGTGTGCCTCCAGCCGATTCTGTACTCATGGATGCGGATCGATCGAGCACAAGGACCACACTTGTCCGAGTATCTCCACCGCCGATCAGGCTTGCCTCAGATCGCAACACTGGCCGTGCCATGGCTAGTACCAGCGCCAGCACAGCAAGTGTCCGCAAAGCCAACAAGATCCACTGCCGCACACGTACGCGCCGCATCTTCTGACGCTGCATCTCCTGCAAAAAGCGCAAAGTCGGAAAATCCACCTGTTTGAACCGTTGCCGGTTGAGCAGATGGATCAAGATGGGAATCAAACCCAAAGACAAAGCGGCAAGTAACGCCGAATTAAGAAAAGTCATCGAGTATGTCGCAAGTTATCATCAGGTCGTGAAAGCAACAAATCTTCAATCAGCTCAACAAGCATGTGGCCGCACAACAAGTGGGCTTCCTGCACACGCTGGCCCGATGAAGAAGGTATCCGTAAGGCATGGTCGAGATTTCGATCGAGGCGTGGTGGTGCCGCTACCTAAGAAGCCGACGCATTTTGCGCCCAACGCCTGCGCTGCTTGCGCCGCCCAAATTAGATTCTGCGACCGCCCCGAAGTGGAAAGCAGAAACACAATATCGCCCTTGTGAGCAAGCGCTTCAATCTGCCGCGAGAAAACGCGATCAAAACCATAGTCATTGGCACAAGCTGTTAGCAATGAAGTATCTGTAGTCAAAGCTATGGCCGCAAGCGCTTGGCGTTCACGATGGGCAGAGAGTCTAACAACAAACTCCGTCGCGAGATGCTGACACTCGGCAGCCGAGCCGCCGTTCCCGCAAAAGAGCAACTTACCACCATTGCGCAAGCTGTTTGCAGACGCTTCAGCGATCGCAGTTAGTTCAGCAAAACACGCTGTCGCGAGTTGGCTGTGCATAGCTGCCGCATCCTGCACCGCTCTCTGAAGTTTTTCAACCGCACCAATGATAAGATGTTCGCCGGATTTCTGTTGAGAGTCACTGTGGCTCATATCATGCCTTCGCGGGATTCATCTGCTCAATTACTGCTGCCGCCGTGGCAAGAACTTCGTCAAGCGCTGAGGCATCTTTACCGCCTGCTGTAGCGAGATGCGGTTTACCGCCACCACCACCCTTCAACGGCTTGGCAAGCTCCTTCACAATCGGTGTTGCGTCCCATCCTGCTTTGACAAGGTCAGGAGTTACTACCACGACGAGCGAAGGCTTATCTTCTACAATCATCGCCAGTACGCCCACTCCGCTACCGAGGCTCTCGCGAAGAGCGTCGCCCATCTCTTTTAGTTGATCCAGATTTTGCGCTGAAACCTTCTCGGCAATAACGCGCATGCTCCCAACTTGCTGTGCTTTAGCCACGAGGGACTGCATCGCACTTCCGGCCGCTTGCGCACGCAGATACTCAAGTTCCTTTTGCAGTTTGCGTTTGTCATCCAGAGCAAGCTTCATCTTTTCTGCTGGATCACTTCCGGCACTGCCAAGTATTTCGACAAATTCTTCAACTTTCGCGCGCTGCTCCGCCATGTATTGCCATGCAGATTCACCTGTCAGAGCTTCAATTCTACGCACACCCGCAGCAGCAGATGTTTCCGCCTTGATGACAAACATGCCGATATCACCGGTACGATTCACATGACAGCCACCGCACAATTCGCGCGACACTATCAGATCGGAATCGGCTATTTCAACCATGCGCACTTCATCGCCGTACTTCTCGCCAAATAACGCCATTGCCCCGAGCGACTGAGCTTGCTTGAGGGGCATGACTTTTGGCGAAACCGAGTAATTGCCGCGAATCCAATCGTTAACCTGCGTTTCGATATTGATAAGTTCTTCGTGCGTTGGCTTATTGAAATGTGTATAGTCGAACCGCAAGTAGTCCGGCCCGACGTACGAGCCCGCCTGATGCACATGGTCGCCAAATGCGGCGCGCAATGCCGCGTGCAGCAAGTGCGTGGACGTGTGGTTATGCTCCGTTGGCAAGCGATGCTCACGCGAGACGGTCAAATATGCCTTGAGCCATTTCTTTTGTTTCACAGCATCTTGCACGACCAGCGAAATACCTTCCAGCGTTGCCGAATGGAGAACTGCCTTATCGCGCCGTGACACAGCAGTCACATGCGCAACCATCAACTCATCGCCAACATGAATTTCCAGTAGACCCGTATCCGAAACTTGGCCACCCGACTCAACGTAAAACGGCGTAAGCTTTGAAGTAAATACAAGTCTGCCATTCTCGGGATCAAAATGTAGCGGAAGAATCTCCGCATAAACTGCAAGTGAGGTGTAACCCGCAAACTCCGTCTCAGGCAACTTTCCGTCGATCACAAGCTCCTCGCGGCCCATTTTGAATGAACCTGCAGCGCGCGCGCGCGCACGCTGCTGCTCCATAGACTTAGCAAATCCCGCTTCATTAACAGTAAGCTCGTTCTCGCGGGCCAAGAGTTGTGTTAGGTCCAGCGGAAACCCGAACGTGTCATAGAGCTTAAAAGCTTCTTCGCCCGGAATCTCGGTTGACTTGCTCTTACGAACTTCAGCGATGACGTGCTCAAACTGTTCAAGCCCTCGGTCAAGTGTCTTTCCAAAATGCGATTCTTCCGCTTCTATGACACGTGCGATGTGTGCGTGGCGATCCTTAATTTCTGGGAAGATGTCACCCATTGTGTCAACGAGAACCGGAACAAGTTTGTACAAGAATGGTTCGTGCAATTCCACTTTTCGCCCAAACCTTGCGGCGCGTCGTAGAATGCGTCTTAACACATATCCACGCCCTTCGTTGCCCGGCATAGCTCCGTCGCCAATCGCAAAGGTCAAACAGCGCAAGTGATCAGCAATCACCCGATGCGGAATACTCGATTCATCATCAGAATAGGCCTTACCTGTGCGCTCAACAATCGCCTGAATAATCGGCTGAAACAAATCCGTATCGTAATTTGACTTGTGCCCGCCTAACACTGTCGCAAGCCGTTCCAACCCAGCACCAGTATCAACATGCTTGGCCGGAAGCTGTACAAGCTTGCCGTCAGCTTGCTGATCAAATTGAATAAAGACGTGATTCCACAGCTCGATATAGCGGCGCGAACCGCTGTTAACAAAAGCATTCGGATCACTGTCAAACTCTGGCCCTCGGTCAATATGAATTTCTGTACACGGTCCGCATGGCCCAGTGTCACCCATTGACCACCAGTTGTCCTTCTTGCCAAAGCGTAAGACATGGGAAGGGATGATGTCGGTCTCCGAGCGCCAAATATGCTCCGCTTCGTCATCAGTCTCGTAAACCGTGGCATACATCTTGTCTTTCGGGAGCTTAAAGACTTCTGTCATCAGTTCCCAGCCCCAGCGAATCGAGTCTTGCTTGAAGTAATCTCCAAAACTCCAATTGCCCAGCATCTCAAAAAACGTGTGATGATACGGCGAAACACCAACCTCTTCGAGGTCGTTGTGCTTACCCGAAACGCGGATACATTTTTGGGTATCCGCAATACGAGTTGCGGCGGGCTTCGCAAGGCCAAGGAAATACGGTTTGAACTGATTCATGCCTGCGTTCGTAAACAGCAGCGTCGGGTCGTCTTGCGGGACGACCGAAGCAGAGGGCACGATCAAGTGTTGGCGTTCGCGAAAGAACTCGAGGAATTGGTGGCGGATTTCTGCGGCAGTCATAAAGGTGCGTACTTACTCAATTTGCTAATTCAAAATCATAGAAAAGCCGCATTGCAGGCCGACGTAGCCCGTCGCGGCGGTGTTGTCCAAGCGTAATAACTCTGTGAGCGGCCATGCCGCAACAAGCTTGAGGGAGGCGCCGGACACTTCCGGGTTTCGGAGCGCAAGGTGCACAACTCCGCGCGCCATTACCGACTTACCCTCAATCGAGCGGCCCTTGACATAAACGTTTTCTTCGGTCTGGCGCGCGTTGTCTTCAGATGCAGTCCACCACGCCATCGAGGAGCCAATTCCCAAATTCAAACGGCTCAATTTCGAGGGTGAAATCAAAGCGTCAACACCAAATTCCCGCTGATGAAATCGGACGTCAAATACTGACGGCGTAGTCGGATCATTGCTGATTTCTCCATCAGTCGTCAACAGCGCGAAAGTCGGGCTCAATGTGAAGCTTCCCACGACCGGGAAATATCCACTAAACATCAACGTCGTGCCCAGCGATCCCGGCGCGACGCGTTCGCTTTCAATATCTTTGTAGGTATTAAGCACGGTCGAAGTCGCTAAGCCAACTTGGATTTCTGCATATGTCGGCCGCGCGTACTCAGCGGCAAGTGAGAAACTCGAGCAGAGCAGGAGGGAGGCCAGAATTGAGCGCATTCCACAATTCCTTTCACGAATCAAAAGTGACAGCCTAAGAAAGAAACTGCGCGCAATGCTCAATAAGTATCCTCTGAAAGTGATTCATCCGGCGGCAGCGCCAGGACTTTGAAAATTGTTCCCGGTCGAAATCCGCGACGCGAGAGCAACGCGATCAATCTGCGCTTGCGCGTGTCGGGGTCGAGGCTGTCGTACTGTCTGCCTTTACGCCCCACCAGTTCACGCGCCAAATCAAACTCTTGCGCCTCTGTGAGATTATCGTTTACGGCCTGTTTTGCAGTTGAACCGGAAACTCCACGCGCCAACAGATCGCGCACTAATGCGGACTTCCCGCGCGGATGGGTTTCGATTCGCGACCTTACAAAACCATCTGCATACCGCTCGTCATCCAATAACCGTTTTGCTTTGAGCTTCTCAATGGTCGCATCAATCTCTTCAGCAAGATAGCCCTTCATTCTGAGCTTGTCGCGCAACTTCCGCGTCGAATATGACCGCGTTGATAATAGCTTAACAGCATACGGCAGTGCGGGTTCGCGCGGCGGTTGCATCGGACCACGTCTCATTGTCCAACCATGTTCATCGAATCAAAGAAAACACCAATCTGAACAAGATAGGCATTTGCCGGCCCGATGGTGTTTCGTCCCGCCGGTTGGTCGAGTCCCCAGTGATAGGACAATTCACCCATAACGCCGACACCATTCTTACGCCCGTCAGTCTTTAGGCCCGCATGAACGGATGCCGTTGGGAAGTCGCCGTCAAACGTGTAGTCGTAGCCCTCAAAGAAGCGATCTTTGTATTTACCTTGAGCAAACGAGTAACCCACACCTGCACCGGCATACAAATCCGGATCGGCGGTCATGCGATAGGACATCCGCCCACCAACTTCAACTTGAAAGTAGTTGGTCCGGGCATCGTAGGTTCTGTTGCCTGTGACGTTATTCCAAAACAAGAACGACGGCCCCCAATACACGTGCGCGGTCTTAGTTTCAAATCTAAAGTGAGCCGTGTATCCACTGCCGGAACCGAACAAACTGCTTCGCTCTACTCCGGGTCCGGTGTTCGGTGTCCCCGAATTGGCGTAGCCAGTCGCAAGCACAAGATGATACGCTTGCGCATCAATGCTCAAAAACATGAGCAAGACACCAAGCGCAAATATATAGGTCTTACGACTTCTTGGCGCGGGATTTAGTGTTTTCAGTTTCCTGTACCACCGGCTGTTCAGTCTCAATTGCAAGGAAGCCCATCTCCCTACGAACTTCACTTTCGATTGTCTTAAGCATCTCGGGATTCTCTTTCAAGGTTCCAATCACGCGTTCGCGGCCCTGGCCCAAGCGCTCTTCCTTGTAGGAGTACCACGTACCCGACTTGCTCACAATTTCTAAAGTAGCGGCGAGGTCAAGCAAATCGCCGACCTTTTCAATGCCCTGACCATAAATAATGTCAAATTCCGCCTCACGAAAGGGCGGAGCCACCTTGTTCTTTACAACTTTAACCTTCGTCCGGTTCCCGATAATCGTCTCACCGTCCTTAATCGAAGCCATGCGGCGGATTTCCATGCGAACAGAGCTGTAGAATTTAAGGGCATTACCACCCGTTGTCGTTTCAGGGTTTCCAAACATGACGCCGATCTTCATACGAAGCTGATTGATGAAAATCAATGATGTTCGTGAACGCGCGACGACTGCCGTGAGCTTACGCATGGCCTGACTCATCAACCGAGCCTGCAAACCGGGCAGCGAATCGCCCATGTCGCCTTCTATTTCAGCCTTCGGCACAAGCGCGGCCACCGAGTCAATCACGATAACATCCAGCGCGCCGGAGCGAATGAGCATCTCGGCGATATCGAGGCCCTGTTCACCGGTGTCCGGCTGAGACACGAGCAGATCGTCAATATCCACACCAAGCGCTCGGGCATAGGCCGGATCGAGCGCGTGTTCAGCGTCAATGATCGCCGCTTTGCCGCCCTTTTTCTGCGCTTCAGCAATAATGGTCAGCGCAAGAGTCGTTTTACCTGAAGATTCAGGTCCGTAAACTTCAATCACACGACCACGTGGCACACCGCCTACACCCAATGCGGCATCGAGCGACATCGAACCTGTGGAGATGACGTCCAGCTTGGCAATCGGGCCATTGTCGCCCAATCGCATGATCGAACCCTTGCCATACTGCTTATCAATCTGCGACAACGTCAGATCGAGATTCTTCTGCTTTTCCGTGTCAATCATTTTGCTCATAGGATCACTCACAAGCGTTAGAGTTTATACCGGCCGACCCGTCTCGGCATATGTCTTAAGTCTTTCAAACCAGAGTTTATACTGCGACAGCAGCGCCCCCATGATGACTTTTTCGAGCATCTTATTCATGAAGCCCTTCATCTCATAGTCAATCGTAAAGTTCAGCGCGCAGCGTTTGTCTGCAAGTTCAATCAAACGGAAAATCACTTTGAGGTGCTCGACTTTCTCGTGCACTCCCGCCGTGCCGCCCGTAACCGATTCCGCGAACATTTCGTTGGGAACGCAATGCGTTATCGTCGTTTCCAACGTGACGTCTCTGCCGCCCAAGTCGACGTTGAAAAATCTTTGCGAATCTTTGGCAAAACTGCCGTTCGGCTCGACGCGCAGATCCCGTACATTGGGCGCCCAAAACTCAACTTCTTTTGGCACCGTCAATGCCGTCCACACTTTTTCAGTAGACGCTTCAATTTCTGTGGTAATAATTTGCTTTGGCACGAGTTAACCCAGTCTCGTTAATGGTATTCCAAAACTATCAAATCAGTGGATAGTCTTTCAACACTGTATAGATCGGCCCTTCCTGTCTTAGTGTGCTTTGTACGAGACTCACGCGGTCAACTACAAAGGGAGCACTTCGTAATTCAAAATTCAGGAAGGCTTGCGTCATCCGCTCTTTACCAATCGGCTCTTTGATCCGCGCGACCGTCAAGTGCGGCACAAATTTCTTTTCTTCAGACTCAAAACCTAGTGCTTCAATTCGCTCTGCGACGTTAGCCTGCAACGTCTCAAGCGATTTCGACTTCGTTAGTCCCGCCCAGTACGAACGAGGTCGCTGCTTAGTCGGAAAACACCCGACGCCTTGAATCGCCATCTTAAATGGCTCAATCCCCTGACACGATTCGTAAATTGCATCTTCAACTTCGGGCACGAACGTGTCCAGTGTGTCACCAAGGAACTTTAAAGTCAGATGTAAATTCTCCGGTTCGACCCACTTAACACCACGCCCCAACCAACCGATCTTTTCTTGGGGTAGTCGGAGAATGGCCTGCCACTCCTCAGGCAGCATAATGGCAACAAAAAGTCTCAAGTGTTAGCGCGTCGCCACAAGTTGTCGATAGAGCAGATATAGCGCGTTATGTGCTGCTCGCAATTTTACCAATTCCCGACTTCGGCTTCCCACCTGAATCCTGCGCGCAGTAGTCTCAATCGATTCCTTGCCCTTATGTGCGATACCAATCCACACCGTTCCCACGGGCTTTTCGGCAGTCCCGCCATCCGGTCCGGCGATTCCAGATAGGCTTAGGGCCCAATCTGCCTTCGCAGTTATCAACGCACCCTCAGCCATCTCGCGCACAGTCTCTTCAGACACGGCGCCGCGTGCTTCAAGCGTCTCATGCTGTACTCTGAGAAGTTCCTGCTTCACGTCATTTGAGTAAGCAATCACTCCACGCGCCAGCCAGTGCGATGCACCTGGCGTGTCCGTCAAAAGCGAGGCAACCAATCCTCCGGTACAACTCTCGGCAGTGGTCAACCATTGCGCGCGATTAACGAGAATATCTCCAATCACTCTGGGCAACGTATCGCGTCCCGGTGCATAGATGTGTTCCCAACACGCTCGCGAATGTAATGCTCAGCAAACGCGATGTCCGCATCGGCTTCCATCTCATCTTGCGAAGCAGACGTCATGCGCACGTCGAGCAATCCCTGATGAGGAAGGTAGGCCAATGAAACCCGGCGAGCCAGCAAATCTAAATCACCAAGTCTCTCAAGCAGAATCGACTCCCCGATTCCGGCCATTCTCAAAGTCCGCGCAAAGTACTTGGCTTGTCCAAATGCGCGCTTGATAATAGGCTCAATCTGATCATCAAACATCCGCTCCATCTCCGGCGGTACACCGGGCACTGCAAACAAATGCTTGCCTTTGCGTTCGAGATGGATTCCTGCCGCCGTACCGAGCGGGTTTTCGAGACGCTCTGTTCCACCCAACACAAGCGTCTGATTCATTGACTGTACTGGCAATTCGCGGCCAAGCTTGAGAAACATCTCTTCGACCTGCGCGCGCTGTACTGGTGATTCCACCAATGGTAAATCAAAGAGCTGTCCAATCGCGTCACGAGTCAAATCATCCGGTGTCGGCCCTAAACCGCCAGAAAGAACGATCACATGAGCGCGGTTCATAGCCAAACTGATAGAGGCCTGAATCTCACCCAAATCATCCGCCACGCAAGACGACCACCGAACCGGGATACCACACTCAGAAAGTCGCTGACCAAGAAATGCTGCATTGCTGTTAATCGTGTGGCCCAAAAGCAATTCATCACCGACAGTGATTATTTCGCCATAGAGTTTATCGCTCATCAGAATGCGCTCAGCAATTCCGGTTGCCAACTATTCAAACCGTACAGCACGAGTGCAGCATAAATTCCCGCCAGCACGTCATCGAGCATCACGCCCCAGCCACGCGGAAGCTTCTGCAACTGATTCGCCCCAAGAATTTTGAAAATATCAAAGAAACGAAAGAGAAAAAAGGCCGCGCCAAAACCAATCATTGAATGCGGAGCCGCCAGCAGCACAATCCACTGTCCGACTAATTCGTCAAACACAACTGGATCCGGATCATCCCTCTTGGGGTTCTTTCGTCTGACCGCCGCGAATTTGCCTGGATCAATCACCGAGTAGCCGTCAATGAATCGGTTCGACAGCCACACTCCAATGATCGTAAGAATCACCAATGGAATGATCATCCAAAGTGTCAACGCTTGCGGAACAAACCACAGAATTGCACATACGAGCGCTGAAGCAACCGTAGCAGGAGCAATCGGTGAATAGCCCGTCCAGAAGACGGTAGTAACCATCTCTTCTGCGCGAGTCATAGTCTAAATGGGGCGGCCACGATGTCGGATTTCTTTCAGCAATTCTCGATTTCCGTGCAAGTACTCAATAAGTGTAAACACGGTATATGCCGTAACTGCCGCTAGAATCCACCACACAATTTTCTCAAAATACGGAACAGGCGTCAATCTCAAGTTCACCCAATGCAACGTAAGTATCGTCAAGGACACAGCGCCTTGCAAGATTCCCTTCCACTTCCCGCTCGTTCTGCGGCCCATTGCTGTACCTGTCAATGCGGAGAAGACGCGCAAGTATGCGACGACCACATCGCGATAGATAATTATTGCAACCATCCATGCGGCGGCAAATCCCATTACGAGAAAACCGATAAAGTATGAAATACGCGCAATTGTGTCACTCATCGGATCCAGCAATTTACCCACGTCAGACACTTGCTTGCGCGAGCGTGCCGCAATTCCGTCGGCCACGTCTGTTGCCTCTATCAAAATCGCAACGGCCAACGCGAATTCAACCGAATACTTGAACTCGCCCAAGTAGGCAAGCAAGAACAATGGCCCTAATGCGAGTCTGGAAAGTGTAAGCTGGTTCGCGAGATTAAAACCTGGAATCATCTGTTATGCGTCCACTCGGGTGCGTTCGGCCATTGCTCGCGCCAAGGTTACTTCATCTACTTGCTCAAGCTCCGCCCCAATCGGGACACCGCGCGCGAGTCTTGAAGCTGGAATACTCCGATCCTTCAATTCCCTCAATAGATAGAGCGAGGTTGCATCCCCATCGGCAGTCGGGCTAAGCGCCTAAAATTACTTCACGGAATTTCTCGTGCTCAGTCCGATTCCATAGATCGGCCATGCGCAACGCCTCTGGACCCACTCCATCCAACGGACTCAAGACTCCGCCAAGCACATGATAAATCCCACGAAACGCCGTTGCCTTTTCGAGTCTTAGTATATCCTGTGGTGACTCTACAATACAAAGCAACCCACCGTCACGCTTGGCATCCGAGCAAATTGAGCACAATTCAACTTCAGTTAAATTCCCACAGCGGGCGCACATGTGCAGTCGCATCTTCACTTGCACAATTGCTTCAGCCAATGCACGGGCGTCTGATTCAGATTGCTTAAGAATATGCATCGCCAACCGCAGCGCGGACTTCTTTCCCAAACCGGGCAGTTTGGCAATCTGGTCCACAAGTCTTTCAAGTGTCGGTGACATTTGCGACATCTTATTTGCCCGGTTTGTCCATTTTTGTGGTCACGTCTTCGCCACCGAATTGTGACATCACACTTGAAAACAAATCGCCGGGAGTCTTGCCGCCGTTGCTCTCTTCTTTCTTAGGAGCAGCCGCTGGCGTTGTTTCTTTGTTTGCCGACGCCTCCACCGCAGCAGTTGCAGTCACTTTTACTCTGCCGCCGGTGACTTGCAATATTGCCTGTTCGAGAGAAACCGAGTGCGTCTTCAGCGATTCCATATGGAACTTACCCGGAAGCTTCGGTCGAACAGTCAAAGCCGGGCCGGTCAATGAAACAATTTCCCAATCATTGTGCGCAAATGCCGCCGCCGCGCTACTTATCTTCTCGAGCACATCACAGACAGCGTTCCACGAATTCTGAAGCTCGTCAACATCTAAAGGCGTCGTTCGCTCAGGTGCCACTACTGCGGGAGCTTGCGTAGTTACTGCGGGTTCAGGCTTTGCTGCGGTCTGTAGTGGGCGTGCCGTCGCAGGTTTCACTGCCGGAACAGGTGTTGGTGGGGTCGTATAAGATTGCTGTGTAGCTTGCGAAGCAGGTCGGGGAGCGGTCTGTGTCGCTGCGTGCCCCGATTTCAATTGTTCGATGAGGTCTTTGTCCGAAACTGCGCGATCAAGCTTCACCCATCTCAGCATTGCAATTTCAAATCTTGTTCGCGGAGACACCGACCATTTGATTTCATCTTCAAGCGTTGCCGCCAATCGAATCAAGCGGAACATGTCTTCAACATTCAACTCGCCGATTACACTCTTAAGTGCCACACACTCTTCCTGTGATCTTCCGGGCACCGTCAGACCTTGTAGCAAGAAAACCGCATCGGTCCAATAGCTCTGAAGTTCGCGCAGAAGCAGGCTATATTCAGTCCCCTGACGCGCCAGCAAATCAAAGAACTCCGGTAGTCCATTGATATCCTGATTGGCCACCAACTGCGTTGCGCGCTCCAGCACAACAAGTGATAGCGTTCCAAGCACACTACGTGTTTCTTCCGCAGTGATGCTGCCCGCACAATAGGACACAACCTGATCCAGAAGGCCTTCTGCGTCTCGAAGTGAACCTTCAGCAGCGCGTGCAAGTTGAAAAAGAGCTTCTGGCTCGGCCTTCCATCCCTCAACTTCTGCAATGATTCCTAAATGTTTTGCAATTTCGGTTGTTGAAAGCGGACGAAAGTCAAACCGTTGTACACGCGAACGAATAGTCGCCGGAACCTTGTGGACATCTGTCGTCGCCAAAATGAAGACCACATGCAAAGGGGGTTCTTCCAATGTCTTTAGAAATGCATTGAAAGCCTCCTTGGTAAGCATATGAACTTCATCAATTATGATTACTTTCTTGGATCCTGCAATTGGTGCCAGTCTTGCGGAGTCCTGAATCCGATTCATGTCCTCGAGTTTGCGGTATGTCGCACCGTCTATCTCTAGTACGTCCATTTCTCTGTCTTCCAACAGCGCGCGACAGGTTTCACATTCATTGCACGGTTCAACTGGCCTGATCTGGCCCGCTCGTTCACAATTGATAGCTCGCGCCAAAATTCTCGCAGTCGATGTCTTCCCCACGCCGCGCGGACCCGTAAATAAAAAGCCGTGCGCGAGGCGTTCCTGCGCAATAGCATTTTGTAGTGTACGGGTGATATGCTCTTGGCCAACGACGTCCGCGAATTTTTGCGGTCGCCAGCGGCGGGCAAGGACTTGATAACTCATTAAGTAATTGGGAAAACGAAAGGGGACAGTAATCAGGGGAGAGCAACAAACCAAAGGAAGGCGGACCCCAATGTATGCAAACACGAAATTAGCCCTTTTTTGCCGGAAAGTCAACGGTTAGAACGAAAATTCTGCACAAATGTTCACAGCCAGTCTGCTATTATTCCTGAACTTAGATGATTTCATCCCCTCCACCGGTCAGACTGCCTCTTGTATAACCAGCCTTGAGTTGGAAATCTCTCGGATAACGGCCAGCAGACCAATTAGCAAAGTTGTGGCACCAAATAGCTCGCATGACTCTTCAATTATCATCGCAGTTCGCAGGCTTGCTTCAGTCATTGGCGTAGCCCAACGCGGGGCCGTTTCAGCAATGAGAACAACAGTCCAAAGAAACACTGTGCTAATCATCGGCCAGCGAATCACTGAGAACTCCTTAGACACTTTTTGAGCCACACGCGCAAGCACAAGCAATACTATTAAACATACTGGTGCAAGATAAATGACCCATATACCCTTTCCTCCGGTCAAGACGACTTCTCCCGTGCGAATCGTATATATCGCGGCCGATAACCGCTCGTGAAACATAGAGGTTTCAGACATCGAAATGCCCAACAACGCTATCCCCGTAAAGCGAAATGTCCATCGAAAACTATCTTGCAATCGTGCAACGATAACACAAAGTAAGGCTGTTACGAGCAGCTTTGAGCTGCTATACCAGGTGACAAAGTTACTCTCGTCGTCAAGCGACATGTAATGGTCAACGCCGCCATTTCCAGTGGGAAAGACGTTCAACACAACGATCAACAAGTCAATTCCAATAACCAACCAAATCAACAGAGAGGACTCATTTTTCGTCATAGAAACCTCTTTCAAATGACTTCGTGTTTAGTTTTCACTGTCGTCGCAGGACAACTACGCTAAGAACAGCAATACCTAAACGATAAGCAAAAGTATAGTAACCCTACAACTCACGGGTACCATAGGCGTAAACGAAAACAGCAAATCACCAAAATTGACGAATACCTTGACTCAATCTTATGAGTTCAGAGTGAAACAAGGTAAATTTAGACCGTAAGCCAAAAGGGCCAGACGGTTTGGGCTGGGCGGACAAAAAAGCTCGGCAGATAGCGCCAGGCGATCCGCACACAGCGATGAACCACTTACCGTTGCTACCTTCCGGTCCTGGCGGGTTTGGGCGGCCACCCGGGATCGAACCGCCGACCCCCACGTTGCGAACGTGGTGCTCTCCCAGCTGAGCTACTGCCCCGAAAGACGGGCAATATACGGAGCAAGTCTCGTATTGTCAAGCCTCAAGTCTTGTGGAGGCGGTCGAGATTTTGGTCCAAATCACCATTGAATTGATTTTAGATGAACGATAACAATATGTTAAATGAGGGAACACAAACGATGATGAAGAATTTTAGACGTGTTTTCATCTCCAGAACTGTGGCACTCGCTGGTTTAGTGATGCTCTTCAGCATTTCGGCATGGGCTTTGAACCCGGACGAAAGTCAGATTAGTGATCCAAATCACGGCAACACAGCTCTGGATGACGGTTGCGGCGCTTGTAGCATTGACTACACAGGTTTACGCTATTTGGGCACGGGCGGCCAAGACGGTCGTGGCACAATTCATTGGCCCGGTGGCTCAACAGGCAACAACTATGGCCAGATGGTTTCAACAGCACCTGCGATTTCGGAAATCCGCTCTACGGCTGGTGTGTGGATCTTTATCACCCTGCCCAGACTCAGAATTACGGGATTGACTACTTCCCTGCGGTAATCACGGATGACTCATGCCGTAAGGCGCAGTTGACCGCACTTGCCTATTTGATGGCGTGGAACTATCCAACCAACACGTTTGAAGACGATGCCATGCAGTTGGCGATTTGGAAGCTTTCCAGCATCCGCAATGGCGGCCCGGATGACGGTTTGCCGCACTTCTGTTACGATGCAGGCCGTGGTTACCCGAATTTCGGGGACACCCCGACTTACCCTTACGTGAATACGGTTTACGGTTCGAATGTTCCGCGTAACGACTGGGCTAACACGCGAATTCTCGACGCGATTGGTAAGAATGTTTGGCTTCCTGGTGACTCTATCAGCGACGCTTGCATCGGCCCTGTTGTGGACGGCGATTACGCGACTGTTACATTGAAATTCTGTGTCGTCCGCGGCATTGGCGCGGCGCTCGTGAACGATACATGCCTTGCTAACATCAAACTGAATGCTTCGGTGCAAATCGGTGACAATCCGGCTGACGAGGCAACTTTCTACACTGATGAAAACGGCTGCATCGAGATCAATGTGACGCAGCCAATCTTGAATCCGGATTCTGTCTACGTCACACTTTGCACGAAGTCCTCGTGGGCACTTGCATTAGTTGGCTGTGACGAATCTACGTTCAATAACAACCAGTGGCTTGTTTGGGCGCTCGAGCCTATCGATACTTGCTTCTCGTGGGCATTCCCCGGTGACAAGTGGTTGTCAGTCGAACTTGCGGGCTTCGATGCCTACAGCACGACTGACGGTGTTGATTTGCAATGGATCACCGCTTCCGAAGCGAATGCTGATCATTGGGAAATTGAGCGTTGTGTGAATGGCCAAGGTGGATTTGAGTTGATTGCTCAGATTCCGGCTCAAAACAGTGCGACTGGTGCGACCTATTCGTTTGCGGATCGTGTTGGCTTGAACGGTACGACCTATGACTACCGCTTAGCCGATGTTGATGCCAACGGTGTTCGTACGGTTCATCCCGGAACGGTAACGGTTCTTTATGGTAGCCATCCAGCAAGCGTAACAGAATACTCGTTGGCTGATGCCTACCCGAATCCATTCAACCCGACTACCACGATTTCCTTCACTGTTCCTGAGGCCGCCGCTGTTCAACTTCGTATCTACGATTTGACTGGCCGCGCTGTTGCCGAACTGATGAATGGTGTTGTTCAGGCAGGTGAACACTCGATTGAATGGAATGCCGAAAATATGCCCTCCGGCACCTACTTCTACAGCCTCACTGCCGCCAACTTTACGGCGACTAAGAAGCTCTTGTTGCTTAAGTAAGCAGTCAAGCGAACAAAGATACACAGACCCCGCCGCAAGCGGGGTCTGTGCTTTTTGGTAATCTTGCAAATCTGCCTTAGAAAGCCTATACTCTAAGGTTGAATCAACTGGTATCCTCCGACATGAAAAGCCTTCTCTTGGCCTTGCTGCTGGTTGCAGCATCCTTATTTGCCCAGGAAACTCCACAACCCGGCCCAAACCTCCCGTTTGATCAAGCCAACGCTGTCGTGCGCTACGATTGCACCAGTGTGGTGGTCAATGGAGATGGCTCAGGGGAGACCTTGCACCGCTACCGGATTGCTCTGCTTTCTGACCGAGCAGTCCGCCAGTACGCTCAAGACGAAACCGTGTACAATTTGGGCTACGACACCGTCGAGGTCATTGCTGCCCGGATTCACCTCCCTGATGGCAAGATCATCGAGGTTGATTCCTCGTCCATCAAGGATGTCCCGCTACCAGCCTTTGGCAAGTTCTTCTTGCAGAATGTTCGCGAGAAGATCATCACCTTCCCGGCTTTGGAAAAGGGCGCAGAGATTGAGGTTATGTACAAGGAGATTACGCACGAGCCTCCAATGGACGGGGAGTTCGGCCTATCCGATTACTTTGAGCACACCGACCCGATGCAGAAGAAGGTCGTTGAGATTTCCGTTCCACAGGAAATGGAACTCATATGGAAGGTTCGCGGTGCGGGAGTTGCCCACTTGAAATACGACCGCGATGGCCGTACACATCACTCTTGGTCGATCCAAGATGTGCCGCAAATGGTTCCTGAACCGGGTATGCCGCCGTTCCCTGAGACCGCTCGCCAATTACTTGTGACTACAGTCAAAGACTGGCAAACTTGGTCAAAATGGTACAGCCAACTTGCTGAACCTGAAATGACGGCAGACTCGAGTATCAAAGCAGAAGTAGCAGAGCTAATCAAAGGCAAGAGCCGTGACGAGTCCATTCGCTCTATTTTTCAGTTTGTCTCTAACCGAATCCGCTATGTTGACACTGCCCTAACCGGCCGTAAGGCGGGTTATAAGCCCGAGTCTGCTCCTGTTACCTATCGTAACAAGTATGGCGTCTGCCGCGACAAGGCAGCCCTAATGGTGACCATGCTGCGCGAAGCCGGAATTGAGTCAAACATCGTGCTGATGAACCCGTCATGGAAGATTGACCAAGATATCCCAACTGATCAGTTCAATCATGCGATCGTGTCAGTTCAGCAAGGTGATTCGCAGATCTTCATTGACCCGACGGTCGAAAAGACCACGGAGTTTCTCGCTGCGAATGAGCAAGACCGTGCCGTATTGACCTGTACAGAAGAAGGCAAAAACCTCGCTTGGACGCCCGTCGAAGATGCGACCAAAAACCTCTATCGCGTGTCGGCGACAAGTAAACTCCTGGATGACGGAAGTATGTCATCGGTCATCAAGATTGAATCACGCGGGTTTCCCGATCTCGCTCTGCGCAGTTATCTGCAATCAGTCTCACCGCAAGAACGCGAAATAATGTTTCAAGGGTTTGTGCAAGGCTTGGCTCCGACAGCGCGACTTGACAGCTTGGCGATTTCCGAGTTAAGCGACCTTGACACACCGCTGGATATTGTTCTTAGAGTAAGCGCAGAAGACTATGCCATCAAAGCAGGACAATATTGGCTGCTAAATTCAATCGCACAGGGCCGCAAGCTTGATTTTCTTTCCAGTTGGCTGATGGCAGGATCGGAATTAACAGAACGCCGTTACCCACTACGATTAGAGTCAACTTTTGCGGTACACATGGGCGAAACCATGGAATTCCCCAAAGGTTTCAAAAGTCCGCAGTCTGCCCGATCCACTTGAAATCGTTGAGGACGAGTTCCGCCTTTCGCGTACTTGCACGTCGCAAGGCCGCAAAGTCACGGTCAAGCAAGCGCTCGAAGTCCGCGCGTTGGATATTCCGCTGTCGCGTTATCCCAACCTGTTGGAGATGGTAAACCGACTTGAAGCTCTTGAGCGCGGAAAAGTGGTCTTAACTACAAAATCTTAGAGATTTCTCCCGGCTGGATTCTTGCTTTAGAATTCCCCAATGGAAAAAGACCAGCCTGAATTGTCAATTCAAGAGACCCGCGAACTCGAAGAGATTCGCAACCGTAAAATCCTTTGGTGGTTTTTGGCTTTTGTCAGTACCGCCGCAGGGACAATTGTACCCTTTATGCTAACAGACCAAGCGGGAACAATCGCGTGGTCACTGGGTATTGTTGCTGCAGGCGCCGTTCTTGGCTTGCTTGATTCACGTAGACCGTGGGTCTTTCCTGCAATGCTTGCGGCAGGGTACACGCTTGCCGGTTCACTTCTTGGAGGGATGGAAACGGCCGCTGATTTGATTATTCGGACTCAACTTGGGGCAACTCTCGCAATTCCTGCCGCAATTGGATCTTACGCAGGGGCTGTCGTGCGCAAAATAGTTCGTGGCAGATTGCAACTGTCCGGCCCCGAGACCCCGAATTGCACGCATGATTGCAATTGTCATAGGAACGCTCGCCTCTATTGTTTTTGTCAAATTGCCCGGACAGAGCGGTGTCGTCTTCGCGACCATCTTGCTACTTGTTTCCGCTTTGGTGCTCGGCTATATGTATAGTGACCGTTTGTGGCGCTGGGTTATCATGCTCGGTTACGGCATTCCTTTGGCCGCCTTGCTACGCACTATACTTGAACTCTATTACTATCCTGAAGCCAACGGCCTATTCCCCATAGAGCTTTCGTTGGCTGTGATTCTTGCGGTCTTGCCAACATTGCTTGGCTCAATGGTCGGACGTGCGCTGCATCGTTATCGACTGCGCACGCACTAATCTCTTAATCCCACACATCTCTTTCCGGATCTTCCCATGCCGAAGCGCATTGCATTCGTCGTGTTGTCGTTGCTCCTCCAAACGACCTCCTATTCAGTAACAGTTCCCGATTGGCTTGAAACGCTCGCCGCGAACGCACCCGGAGCGGAGACGTTTTCCGATGCATCCGTGCTTGTCCTAAAGGACTATCGGTTGCTCGAAATTGACTCTGCCGGGGCTGGAACAGCCTATGTTGAACAGTGCATCAAACTAATCGATGATCGAGCAAAAGATGAACAAGGCGACCGTTCTATCCGCTTTGACGCAGAACGTGATACTGTGATCTTTGATGCAGTCTATACTCGTCAGGCCGACGGGACATGGATAGAACCCGAGAAAGATGCTTACACTGTAACGAGCGCACCTGAAGTCCAGTGGGCAAGTGCGTATTCGCAGTTAAAACAGCAGAACGTCAGTTTCCCCGGTCTTGCGGCTGATGCGGTTATTTATTGGAAATATCGAATTGCTCCCAAGGTTAGTCGTGATCCGTGGGCAGATGATTATTTTGGTGGCGTTGTTTCTTTCGGCGGTTTCGAGCCGGTCACCGAGCAAGTCTTTCAGATCAGCTGCGACACGACACAGCGGCTCACATACGAGATGCAAAACTCCGAGTATGTTCCGACGGGGGAGCTAAGTGGATCTCGCAAAACTCTGACTTGGAAGTTTGAGAATATGGCTCAACTAAAGCCCGAGCCGAACATGGTTTCCAGTACCCATCTTGTTCCTCGAATGGTTTTCACTTCTTTTAAGGACTGGAGTGAGATGGGACTATATGTGGGGGAGAAGTTCTGGAAGGCAGTGGAGAAAGCAAATTATGCGGAGCTTGAATTTTCAAAGTTAGTCAGCTATGGTCAGATCAGCGGTCGGCCACTGGCACAGAATATTGCATTCTGGGTGCAGCAGAATATCCGATCGGTGCCGCTATCACTTGGTGCAGTGGGGTTTCAGCCGAACGATGCTGATGATGTCTGGGCAAATCGATACGGCGATGTACGCGACAAACTTGTCTTACTCTCAGCTTTACTGGGTGGTTATGGAATTGAATCGTATCCCGTACTCATGCAATCGAGTAATGCACCATTCAGCCACCTTCCGGCGATTGATCAATTTAATCACATGATTTTGGCCGTACCGTTTCCTGATGATACGCTTTACCTCGATCCAATGCCGCGTTTTTCGGCGCCCTATGAAATCGGTTATTCCCGTACTCAAGGAATGTGCTGTCAGTTGATTCACGGTTCACCAATAGTTGAAGAAGCTAAGGAGATCGTACACATAGATCGCAAAGCTTCGACGCGTATGTCCCTTTCTCTGGATACACTCGGAACTCTGTCGGGGCGTGCCGATGCCGAAGCCTATGCTGACTTTGCCAACACCGCGCGCAGTACCTTCAGCGACCAGAAGCAGCAAGAGAAGGAAATCTACTTTCAACGTGCTGCCTCGCGAATTGGTCAAGGTTGTGAAGTGATTAAAACCGAAGTCTCCGACCCCGAGCAATTGACACAGCCGATGCGGGTAAGCATGGACTTTTCCTGCGCAGGTTATGCAATCAAGCAGGGCGATCTGATGATGGTGGACTTGCCCGTGACCCCATTCTCGTTTACTTTGTCCGGGTTCTATCCATCGATGCATGAAGTAATCTATCCAGTTGACTTACCTCTGGAAGGCACAACCGAGATGACAATCATTTTGACCTATCCAAAGGGTTATACCGTCTCCTATCTTCCTCCTGCGGTGCTGGTTGAAAATCCTTTTGTGGCTTTATCGCTTGTTCCAAAGAAACTTGAAGATAGAGTGGAGTGGCAGCAAAGTGTGAGCTACAAAAGCGACTACGTCCCGGTCGAGAACTACGCTACATTACGGTCCGCCTTCGAAGAATTAGTCGCTCCTAAGAACCGACTCTTAGTGTTAGAAAAAGCCAAGTAGTTTGAAACAGGGGTAGAACAAAACATCGGGTTGACAAAGCCAAAAGTTTTCCGTAGTTTACCACACGATTAGGCAGGATTAACAAGTTCAGGCACTAAACGCAAATACTTGTAATCAAATAGGTTAGATAAATTTGGATTAATTTCAGAAAAATTTCCTCAATTTTCTAAACGCCTCGTGAAAATCGTAGCAAGCTTTGGCCACCTCCCGCACCTTCATGCCGGACGCCCTCCACAATAATAACCTTGTAGTCTTCTTAGTTTTGCTTGCTGCGGTAGCGGCAGTCGTGGGGCTGTTTGTGGGATTGACTGTGCTGGTCGGCCCGAAGCGCCCGAACGAGACTAAAAACGCACCCTTTGAATCTGGGTTTGTCTCTAAGACGGATGCCACGCAGCCGTTTCCGATCAAATACTACCTTGTCGCCATCTTGTTTGTCGTGTTTGACATCGAGGTGGCTTTTTTATACCCCTGGGCCGTTAGTTTTCGGGAGAATGGCGTTATTTCATTCATCTCAATGAACGTATTCCTCGCAATTTTGGCGGTTGGCCTCTACTACGCTGTGAAAAAGCGCGTACTGGAGTGGAAATAGAATGAGCGAATTGATTCAAAGCCCAATGATGGATATGTCACGTTCGTTGTCTGGCCAAGTCGTGACGACCAAGTTTGACAAGATCCTCGGCTGGGCGCGCAAGTATTCGCTGTTCCAGTACCCCTTTGTGACCGCTTGTTGTGGTATGGAATACATGGCCACGGCCTGCTCGCATTACGATATTGACCGTTTCGGCGCCGCCTTCGCCAGATTCTCGCCGCGTCAGGCAGACGTAATTTGGGTGGTAGGAACAATTAGTCACAAGATTGCGCCGGTTCTGAAGACGATTTACGACCAGACTGCCGACCCTAAGTGGGTAGTGAGTTTTGGCGCCTGCGCAAGTTGCGGCGGCCCGTATGACAACTACGCCACTGTGCAGGGCATTGACACAATAATTCCGGTGGACGTTTATATCGCAGGTTGCCCTCCTCGTCCTGAAGCTGTTCTGGACGGCTTGCTGAAATTGCAAGACCTGATTCAGAATCAGAAACACGATTGGTAATGAGCAAGTTCCCTGAACATATCGCTATCGAAAAATCGCATCCCACGGCTGTG
Source organism: bacterium (assembly GCA_016721565.1). Lineage (GTDB taxonomy): Bacteria > Electryoneota > RPQS01 > RPQS01 > RPQS01 > JABWCQ01. Next base: position 157,673 of record JADKHW010000001.1, read on the forward strand.
TTGGATTGGCACGACCGTTTTGGTGATCGTACGTTGATTGTCGATGGCAAGCAGATTGTCGATGTGATTACGTTGCTGCGTGATAGTTTTGGTTACAATATGCTCGTGGACTTGACGGCCGTAGATTATTTCCCTCGTCGTCCAAGATTTGAAGTGGTCTATCACTTCTTGAATGTGGATAGCCACGCTCGCTTGCGAGTTAAGGTGCAACTTGAAGAGTCGCACCCGCACATCGCAAGCATCATTTCACTTTATCCGATAGCCGATTGGCTTGAGCGCGAAGCTTGGGATATGTTCGGAATTAAATTTGACGGCCACACGAACATGAAGCGCCTCTTGCTTTATGAATCGTTTGAAGGCCATCCGCTCCGCAAAGACTATCCCAAGACCAAGCGCCAGCCGCTCATCGGTCCGCAGAATTAGACCGTTTCATGTCGAATACAGATCACCTCCCAACTCTCGACGCAGCAGTCCCGACATACGAGCCTGAATTCCAGCAGAAAGAAATGTTGCTGAACATCGGGCCTGCGCATCCTGCTATGCACGGGATTATCCGCATTCAGACGAAGCTCGAAGGTGAGCTGATCGTTGAGTCGGATGTGGAGATCGGTTATCTGCATCGTGCGTTTGAAAAATCCTGCGAAGAGAGTACATGGAATCAGGCGATCATCTACACCGATCGCTTGAATTACGTCTCTGCCGCGATCAACAACGTTGGCTACTGCATGGCGGTAGAAAAGCTCTTAGGTATAGAGCTTCCGCCGCGAGGTCAGTACATCCGCACTTTGCTGTGTGAAATCTCGCGCATCGGCGATCACTTGACCTGCGTTGGCGCATCGGCGATGGAGTTAGGCGGTTTTACGGTTTTTCTATACATGATCAAGGGCCGTGAATATTGCTGGGAGCTGATTGAAGAGTATTGCGGTGCGCGCGTGACCACGATGGCCACGCGGGTTGGTGGTGTGCCGCACGACTTGCCCGAAGGTTGGCTTGACAAGTGTCTTTGGGTGATCAAAGAGGTTCGCGAGATTTTGGCCGAGTGCGATATTCTTTTGACCAATAACCGCATCTTCGTCGAGCGCATGGAAAATGTCGGACTCATGCCTGCCGAAAAAGCAATTGCATGGGGCTGGACTGGCCCGTGCTTGCGCGGTAGTGGTGTGGCATATGACGTGCGTAAAGATTTTCCATATTTAGTCTATGACCAGTTGGATTGGGAAGTACCGGTCGGACGCAGAGGTGACAATTTGGATCGCTACCTTGTCCGCATGGAAGAGATGGAGCAAAGTTGCCGCATCATTGAGCAATGTGTAGCAAAAATTCCCGGCGGCCCGATCAACTGTGACAATAAACGTGTGACGCTGCCGGACAAGAAAGATACCTACGGGAACATTGAAGGCTTGATGAATCACTTCAAGCTCATCATGTACGGCCACGGCATTCGAGTTCCAGAAGGCGAAGTTTACTTCCCTGTTGAAGGCGGTAACGGCGAATTGGGATTCTACATTGTTAGCCACCCCGACGAACACTCGAAAGACGGCTGTAACGACCGCGCATGGCGAGTCCGTTGCCGTCCGCCGTGCCTGCCGATGGTTGCCTGTCTCCCTGAAATTATTAACGATTACATGATCGCTGACATTGTTCCGACCTTCGGGTCCGTGAACATGATCGGCGGCGAGTTGGATAGATAAACGTACATGCCGATTTCGGAATCGCTGAAAAAGAAAGCCGAAGAGATCGTCTTCCGCTACCCAGAGGATAAGCGGGCTTCCGCCTTGATCCCGTTGCTCTTTGAGGTGCAGCGTGAACTCGGTTGGATTACCCCAGAGGCCGAAGAATGGGTCGTGGAGACGCTCGGCGTGACGCCCGTTCGTGTGCGCGAAGTTATTACGTTCTATTCAATGATGCGCGCCGAACCGCACGGTAAGTTTATCATTCAGTTTTGTGAAAATATCTCGTGCTGCCTGACGGGCGGCGAGGAGCTACAACATCACCTTGAGCACAAGCTCGGCATTCATCCCGGCGAAACCACCAAGGATGGCCTGTTTACGTTGAAGTGTGTTGAGTGCCTTGGCGGTTGTTCATGGGGTCCGATGATGCTGGTCAACGAAGATCAATACTTCCAATTGACCAAAGAGCGTGTAGATCAAGTGATTGACGGTTTGCGTTCTGGCACGCCGGTCAAGGCAGATCATCCGACACCGCTTTTGGGTAACGTTGCGGGAGAGAAGGTCTGATGATTGGCAACGGTTCAACAAGACTGCTTTCGCGTAACTTCGCTGTGGACAACATGGCGACTGTTGATGTCGCCCTGAAGCATGGCGCCTACGAACAGTTTAAGCGCGCAGTCAAAATGAAACCTGACGAGGTCACAGAGATTGTTAAAGCTTCAGGCTTGCGTGGGCATGGCGGCGCTGGTTTCTCTGCCGGAACGAAGTGGGGTTTCATTCCGAAGGATAAATTCCCGCGCTATGTAACTGTCAACGGTGACGAATCCGAGCCGGGCACCTGTAAAGACCGTTTGATATTCGAGCGAGATCCGCATTTGATGATTGAAGGTGCATTGATTTGTGCATACGCAGTTCAGGCCGAACGCATCTATATCTATATTCGCGGCGAGTATTTTTATCCAACGCGAATCGTTGCCGAAGCGGTTCAACAAGCGTATGCCAAAGGATTCGCCGGAAAGAATATTTTGAACAGCGGCTGGTCGTGCTCGATTCACATGCATAACGGCGCTGGAGCCTACATTTGTGGTGAAGAAACGGGCTTGATTGAATCGTTGGAAGGGAAGACGGGCTGGCCACGATTGAAGCCGCCGTTTTATCCTGCAGCCATTGGTCTTTGGGGTCAGCCTACGATCGTCAATAATGTTGAAACGTTGGCTTTCGTGCCGCGTGTTCTGGAAATTGGAGCCGAGAAATTCGCTGCAATGGGTTCGCCGAAGAACGGCGGCACCGCACTGTACTCACTCTCCGGTAATATTAGCAAACCGGGAGTGTACGAGCTTCCCATGGGCACGCCGTTGATGGACCTGTTGAACAAGTTTGGCGGAGGTATTCCCAATGGCCGCAAACTCAAAGCTGTAATCCCCGGAGGCTCGTCATCGCATATTCTGACCGCCGAAGAGTGCGAGAATCTTCCGCTTGATTTCGAATCTGTCGCTGCCCGTGGTTCTATGCTTGGTTCCGCTGCCGTGATGGTGATAGACGATTCTGTCTCCATACCCAAGTTGATGCATTGGATGGTGCGCTTCTACGCTCATGAGAGTTGCGGACAGTGCACACCGTGCCGTGAAGGCTGTGATTGGCTACTTCGACTTTCCAAGAAATTCCTCGATGGCACTGCTCGCAAGAGCGACATCGACGACATGTGGGAACTGGCTGATAACATTGACGGCAAGACAATCTGCGCGCTCGGCGCCGCCGTAGCTTGGCCGACAAAGAGTTACCTCGTGAAATTCCGCCACGAGTTTGAAGCGGTTTGCAAGAATTAAGAACTCCGATTAACTGTGCCCCTGCTTGAAATAGACGGCAAACCGGTTGATGTACCGGCAGGAATGAACCTCATTGAGGCCGCGCGTTTGCTAAATGTGGAGATCCCGCATTACTGCTACCACGCTGGCCTGACGGTAGTGGGTTCGTGCCGTATGTGTCAAGTTGAAGTGGAAGTTGGGGGACGCAAGAGTGTTGCGATTGCTTGCAACACCAAGGCTGCTGACGGGATGAAGATCATCACAAAGAGCGAAACGGTTCAGAAACTTCGCCGCTCGGTGCTTGAGTTCTACCTGCAGCATCACCCGCTCGATTGCCCGATCTGTGACGACGCCGGCGAGTGCGATCTCCAGAACTACTACATGGAGCACGGCCTACATGACAGCCGTATGCCCTTGTTGGAGAAGAAGCACAAGCACAAAGTCATGGACGTTGGTCCAAACATCGTTCTGGACAGTGAGCGTTGTGTTGTTTGCACGCGTTGTGTCCGCTTCTGCCGCGAAATTACTGGCACAGGTGAACTGGGTGTCTTTGGCCACGGCCGCGATGCCGAATTACTAAATGTCCGGGAAAACCCTTGACAACGATTATTCTGGCAATGTCGTGGATATTTGTCCTGTTGGTGCGCTGACCGACAAAGACTTCCGCTTTAAGCGCCGTGTTTGGTATATTAACGGGCACGCACCGTCTGTTGAAGAGGTCATTGCTCGCGTTTCCGCTCGGATAGAAAGCACAATTGCAAAACAGGGCGCAGGCTCCATTGCTGTAGTAGCTTCTGCCTCATCGTCGAATGAAGATCTGTTCCTTCTTAACCGTCTCTTTATCGACAAACTGAAAGTTCAGAATGTGGACGTCACTTTCGGATTCGAGCAAAAAGGCAAAGAAGACGAATTGCTAAAGAGAGCGGACTTAACACCGAATCGTCGCGGTGCATTGGAACTTAAGATTAAGCCATGGGGCGGTGATGGACATGGTGGTGATGAACTACTGGCCGCCGCTGTCGAAGGCGAATTTGATGTGCTCGTAGTTGTTCGCCATGATCTGTCGAAGGCTCTGTCTGAACGTGAGCTGGCCAAGCTACGCAAGAACACTAGCTACATCGTCTATCTGTCCTCGCACGAAAATGGCCTTACTGAAATCGCTGACGATGTCTTGCCGCTCGCGATGTGGGCAGAGCGCGAAGCTACGTATACAAATTTTCAGGGCCGAGTTCAGAAAACTGCCAAGCCATTGGATCCGCGTGGAATGGCCATTCCTGAGTGGGAAATATGGCAGAAGCTCGGATCGCATATTGGATTGAAAACGGATTTCGCGACCGCGCAACAAGTGTTCGACGGTCTCGGCGCGCACAACGACAGCTTCAAAGGCTTGACGTGGGAGAGCTTAGGTTCCAGCGGAAAATTACTAAATGGCACCCCAGAGCCAGCTTACAAGCGCGTGCAAACCTCCTCACCTTTATCGGCTTACTAATCGGATGTTTGTAGATCTAGGCATAATCATCGGCAAGATTGCCTTCGTGCTCATCAACATACTGAATGGCGCGGGCATTTTGACGTGGGTCGAACGCAAACAGAGTGCTCTAATTTCGGATCGTATCGGGGCCAACCGTGCTTCGATTCTTGGAATCAAGTTACTCGGTTTGGTCAACTCTCTTGCCGACGCTATGAAGTTGATCTTCAAGGAGGACTTTGTTCCGCCTAAAGGGTTGCGCGTTGTCCACTTTCTCGCTCCAATTTTCGCACTTGGCCCGGTCTTTTTGACCATGGCGGTGATTCCCTTTGGTCCGCCTGTCGATTTGTTTGGCAGGCACATAAAACTGCAAATCCTCGATCTCGATATCGGCGTTCTATTTATTCTGGCATTTGGTTCAATCGCCGTCTATGGCGCTATGCTTGCAGGCTGGGCCTCAAATAGCAAATATGCACTCTTGGGTGGCATGCGTGCATCGGCTCAGATGATTTCATACGAAATCATTTTGGGCCTGTCACTCATCGGCCCCATTCTGGCTTTTGGCACGATGGAGCCTGGCGCGATGGTGAATGCGCAGAACGAATACCTGTGGGGTTGGATTCCTATGTGGGGCGTTATTGTTCAGCCAATCGCCTTCCTATTGTTCCTTCCTGCAGCGATGGCAGAAACCAAACGAGCACCGTTTGATATGCCTGAAGGAGAATCCGAGATTATCGGTTTTGCAACTGAGTACTCCGGTATGCGTTGGGGCATGTTCTTCTTAGGTGAGTTTGCTGAAATCGTCGTCCTTGCGGGTGTAATGACTGCCATTTTCTTCGGTGGCTATCACATTCCATTCCTCTTTGATGCGGTTGAGAAAACAGGTCAAGCCGGATTCCATTTCCCGTGGGGAATGTACATACCGCTTGGTGAATGGACAGTCATCATCATGCGCATGCTTGCATTCGGAGCCAAGCTTGCAATTCTAATGTGGCTACAAATGCAAATTCGCTGGACCTTCCCGCGCTTCCGCTACGATCAATTGATGCGCGTGTCATGGAAAGAAATGATGCCGGTCGCACTCGTGAATATCGCCATAACTGGCCTCGTCGTTCTCTGGTTGAATAAGTAAGATGATAACGGTCAAGCAAGTCCGCGAAATTAAGCTCAGCATGTGGCAAAACACATACTACCCCGAACTGTGGCGTGGTATGGTTGTCACATCGCGGCACTTCTTCCAGAACTTCAACCGCTTCGTTGGTCGCGCAATTGGTCTGAAAACCAAGCGTCCGTTGGTGACGTTCCAGTATCCCGAAGAACGCCGTCCAATCGCACCGCGCTGGCGTGGTCGACACAGATTGATGCTACGTCCTGATGGCGCTCCGCGTTGCGTTGCCTGCATGATGTGCGAAACCGCGTGCCCGGATAAGTGTATCTACATTACAGCCGGAGAATCGCTTGACGGACGTATCGAAAAATATCCGGTTGCCTTTGAACTCGATCTTCTGCGTTGCTGCTTCTGCGGATTGTGTGTGGAAGCCTGCCCCGAAGATGCGATTCGTATGGATTCGGGTTATATTGACTTGGGCGGCCACAGTCGCGGTGAGTTTTACATGGATCGTGATTTTATGTTGAAGGATTCAGCACTCACAACACATTCACAATATCGCGGAGAGCTCGACGGGGTGGTCGTCACGCGTGTGGACTTATTGGCGCAAGCGAAGCAGCACTAAGAGTGTTGCGTTCGAATTTCGGAACTATAGCGAGCCGTACGGGAGCAGTTCCGTGCGGCTTGTGCTTATGATAAAGGTAACGAGATGAGCAGCGCTGACATTTGGCCATCTGACAAAATCCAGTCGCTCTTTGGAGTACAGCATCCCATTATTCAAGCCGGCATGGTCTGGACATCGGGGTGGAAGCTCTGCGTAGCCACGGCGCGTACGGGTTGCTTAGGCATGATCGGCGCGGGTTCGATGAAACCCGATCTCTTGCGCGAGCACATCAACGATGCGCGCAATGCATTGGCCGAAGGAACACCGTTCGCGGTCAACATTCCGCTCTTACGCGGCGATGTCAAAGAACTCGTGCAAGTCTGCTTAGACGAACACATCAAGATCGTCTTCACCTCAGCCGGAAACCCCGCGCTGTTCACTGAGACGTTCAAGAAGTCAGGTGCAATCGTCGTGCATGTTGTACCAACGGCAAAACTCGCGAAGAAATGTGAAGAACGGGGCGTGGATGCCGTAGTGTGCGAAGGCACCGAAGCAGGCGGGCACAATGGCGTTGATGAAATCCCAACATTCGTGCTCGTGCCGCAAGTCAGAGATGCTGTTCAAATCCCTGTGATTGCCGCAGGAGGAATCGCGGATGGCAGGGGAATCGCAGCTGCTCTCGCATTAGGTGCCGACGGTGTGCAGATCGGTACGCGCTTCGCCGCGACACAGGAAGCCTCCTCGCATGTAAGATTCAAGCAAGCGATTGTAGAAGCAGGTGAAACAGATACCGTCTTGTCGCTCAAAAACATTGGCCCCACGCGCATGATCAAATCTCCGTTTGCGCTGAAGTGTGCTGAGTTTGAGCATCGCTGTGCCTCTACTGAGGAAACCCGTGAACTCCTAAGTCAAAAACGGGAGCGCGCCGGGATGTTTGAAGGAAATTGGGAGGAAGGTCAATTTGAAGCGGGAATGGGCGTCGGATTGATAAACGACATTCCCACTGTGGAGCAAATGGTCAACCGCCTTTTGGAAGAGTATCACATCGCACAGATGCGGATTGCAGGACAACAAGGATAAGAGTATGTTGCGCGAAATGCTGGGCGGAAAGATTCACTCCGCCACACTAACAGAAACACGATTGGATTACGAAGGCAGTTGTGCCATTGATCGTGATCTGCTCGATGCCGCTGGCATCGCTGTTTACGAGCGCGTGCATATTTACAACGTTAACAGTGGTGTGCGCCTCGATACCTATGCAATCCCTGCCAAACGCGGCTCCGGAAAGGTCGGTTTGAATGGCGCGGCGGCGCGTCTCGGCCAGCCTGGTGACAAAGTGATTATCGTCAACTACGTTCAAGTTGCTGACGAAGAACTGAGCAAACACCGTTGCAAAGTCGTCTTGGTGGACGGAAAGAATAAGATTACAAAGCTCATTGAGCATAAGAGCGAGCGTCCGAAATGAAAATCACAGCTTCCACAGGTTCGCTGAAGAGCAAACCGGATGCAATTGCCGTCTGCCTGTTTGACGACGAACTAAAGGCTCCGAAACTTTCTGGCTTAGACCGCCGCACAATTTCCGCGTTCGAGAAACTAATCGCGGTCTCGCGTTTTGAAGGCAAACACAAAGAGACTATTGTTCACTATAGCGATAGCGCACAATCGCCGCTACTCATTCTGCAAGGCTTAGGATCGCGCAAAGAGTTTTCGTGGCACCGTCTGCGCTTGTCGGCTGGCTCGATTATTCGAGCCGCCAAAGGCAACGCGGCTAAATCGCTCGCCATCCTCAGCTCCGCAAGTTACGAAGATGATCTCGACGCAGGTACGACTGCTCGCGCTATTGTGGACGGAGTTATTCTCGGGCATTGGAGTTTCGAGCACTACAAGGCTAAGAGCAAGAAGGCCGCCCATGCGGTCACATCAGTTAACCTCTATTTCAACAGCATCGCACGCAAGAATGCCGCTGACAAAGCTATACCGACTGCGCAAGTCATGGCCGAGTGCCAACTGCTTTCTCGTGAGTATGGCACACATCCTGCAAACGTTGTCAACACGGACTACTTGAAAGCTGAAGCTAAGAAGCTTGGCAAATTGGGAATCAAAGTCACCATCCTCGAGCGCGAGCAATTGAAGCGCCTCGGCATGAATTTGATTCTCGCTGTGGGCCAGGCCAGCACCATGCCCCCGCGTGTCATCATCATGGATTATCATCCGCGCGGCGCGAAGAAATCACTCGCGCTGATTGGCAAAGGATTAGTCTTTGATTCCGGCGGCTTGAACATCAAAGTTGCCATGATGGAAGAGATGAAGTCGGACATGTGCGGAGCAGCCGCCGTGTTGGCCGCGATGCACGGGGTCGCAAGACTGAAGCCAAAACAGCGCGTCATTGGTGTCATCGGCACATGCGAAAATGCAATAGGCGGCAACGCTTTCCGCCCGTCTGACATCTATACGGCCTATAATGGCAAAACGGTCGAGATTGGCAATACAGACGCGGAAGGCCGCTTGGTACTCGCCGACGCTTTGTCGTACGTCGCGGACAAATACAAACCTGATATGATGGTGGACATCGCCACGCTGACAGGTGCCGCCAAAGTTGCTTTGGGCAATCATGCCGACGGCGTGTTTGCAAACAGCGATCGCGTCTCGCAAAAAGTTCTTGCCGCTGCCGACCGCGCTATGGAAAGAATGTGGCCACTGCCGATGTATGAAGAGTACCTCGATGAAATGCGCGGCGACGTTGCTATGCTGAAAAACGCTGCCGGCCACCGCTGGGGCGGAGCATCCTTAGCCGCAGCTTTCTTAAAGAGTTTGTCAACAACATCCCATGGGCACATATAGACATTGCCCCGACTTCCTTCCCAGCCTACCCGACCTCGTTGTCACCTAAAATGACAGCAAGTGGGACGGCGACGAAGACGTTGATTGAATTGGCAATGCAAGGGCGGGGAAAAAAATGGTGGGGCAAGGGGAAAAAGGGGAAAAAAAAGGGGGGGGGGGGGGGGGGAGAGTTGGGGTGGGGGGGGGGGGGGGGGAAGGGGAGAAAAGGAACGCCTTTGGGAGGGGAAAAAATGGGGGATTTGGGGGAGGGGGGGGGGGAAGAGGGGGGTGGGGTGGGGGGGGGGGGGGCCCCCGGCCGGGGGTGTCGCGCTGGGGGGGGGGGGGGAGGGCGGGGGGGCCCGGGGGGGGGGGGGGGGGGGGAGGCGGGGCCCCGGGGGGGGGAAGGGGGGAGACGCCGGGGGGGGGGGAGGGGCAGGGGGAGGGGGGGGGGGGGGAGGGGAAGGGGGGGGGGGGGAAAGGGGGGAACCCCCGGGGGAACAAAGCATAATCAATGACTCGCGAATCCCTCCCAGTTGATGTATTGATTGTCGGCGCAGGTCCCGCTGGGCTTTCGTGTGCGTATCATTTGAAGCAAATGATCAAGCGCGCGAATGCCGCAGGCAACGGCCCGGGCGACGTCGAAATCATGGTTATCGAGAAATCCCGTGAAGTCGGCGCGCACAATTTGAGCGGCGCCGTGATGGATCCGCGCGCTATCAAGGAGCTGTTTCCCGATTGGCGCGAGCGTGGCTTTCCCGTTGAGCGCATCGTCGAAGAAGAAGGTGTTTACTATCTGACGGCAACGGGCAAAATGAAAGCCCCGTGGACGCCGCCGCCGCTGAACAATCACGGCTTCCCGATAGTTTCAATTAATCGCGTCTCAAAATGGCTGGCCGAGCAGTGCGAAGCCGAAGAGATTCTTATCGCAACAGAAACTCCGGGCCAGCAAGTCTTGTACGAAGGTAATCTGAATCCCTATACAGATCCACATTACAATTTCCAAAAGTTCAAAGAGCATCCCTGGATTCGTGAGATTCTTCGTGATGGTAAAATGCTCGGCTACGGCGCCAAAACCATTCCCGAGGGCGGCTGGTTCTCGATGCCAAAATTGTACGCCGACGGTTTGCTCCTCGCCGGTGACAGCGCAGCGTTCCTGAATGCACAGCGACTAAAGGGCATTCACCTCGCGATGAAATCCGGCATGCTCGCTGCCGAGACGATTTTTCATGCTTTGAAAAAGAACGATACGTCGGCAGCGACTCTTAGGACGTATAAGGAAGCGGTGGACGCAAGCTGGATCAAAGAAGAACTTTGGTCAGTGCGCAACTTCCATCAGGCGTTTGAGTCCGGTTTAGTTACAGGCATGGTTCACGCGGGTGCGCAGTTCTTCACGGGAGGTCGCGGCTTTACTGCCAAAATGCTCTCGCCTGAGACGCATACTCACATGAAGAAGGTTAAAGAGCTTGGCCTGAAAAATCGTGATGATGTGATTGCCTCTCGTGCCAAGGAGTTTGATCTCAAGTTGACGTTCGACAAGCTGTCCGACGTTTACAAGAGCAAAACCCTTCACGAAGAAGACCAGCCTGTCCATTTGCACGTTGCCGATACCGAAATCTGTCGCACGAAATGCCACGAAGAGTACGGCAATCCGTGCCAATTCTTCTGCCCGGCCAACGTGTACGAAATGGTTGCGGATGAAGAGCGCGGCGGCGTGAAACTGCAAATCAATGCGTCCAATTGTGTGCACTGCAAAACGTGCGACATCATGGATCCCTACAAGATCATCACGTGGGTACCGCCGGAAGGTGGCGGAGGACCAGAGTACACGGACTTATAAAAGCGCGTGTACGATATTCACAACCATGTTCTCCCGCAAGTGGATGACGGCGCGAAAGGTATGCGCCAGTCCATTCGCATGCTTGAGTCTGCCATTCATCAGGGCATCACGCATGTTATTTGCACACCGCACGCAAACGACCACTCGAATGCGAACGCGAATGATCTTTTTAATGATCGCTTGGCCGCTCTAAATGCCGAAGCCGCAAAACTCGAATTACCAATCGAGATTGGCCTCGGTGCCGAGATCATGTTCGGCATGAATATGCAAAAGGTGCTTACGCAGCCTTTTGGAACCTTAAACGGCAAAGGGAAATATTCACTTATTGAGTTCCCGCGCCAGACACCATTTGACATCATTCACAACGTTGTGAAGGCGGTTGTCAAGTGGGGGTATGTTCCTGTAATCGCGCATCACGAGCGATATCCATTGGCTTTTCGAAGTATCGAGCAACTAATCAAATTGCGTACTGATGGGGCAATCTTGACAATGGATGCGGGATCGTTGACCGGACAATTCGGCCTTCCAATGAAACGCCATTCGCGCGATTTACTTTCGACAGGTCATATTGAGATTCTAACCAGCGACGCGCACGACGACGACAAACAAAATTTCTGCCTTGCTGCAGCGCGCGATGAAGCAGCAGCAATCGTCGGTTTGCCGACAGCAAAAGAAATGGTAACCGACGCCCCGCGCCGCATCTGGAATGGCGAAGAGTGGCCGCAGTTCAAAGCAGTATGAAGATTGCCGGATACGAGATAATACCACTCAGAGTGGGTGACTTTAAGCTTGACGGCGGCGCAATGTTCGGCGTTGTCCCCAAACCGCTGTGGGAAAAACAATGTCCGGCAGACAGTAAAAACCGCATTGAAATGACTGCGCGTGTGCTCTTGTTAAAGATGCAAGGCCGCTACATATTGGTTGATGCGGGTATCGGTGACAAGGACGACGCGAGGTTTCGCGAAATATTTGACATAACGTTCCCACACGGATCGGTCGTAGATGAACTCGCGCGGCACAATGTGACTCCCGAGCAGATCACGCACGTAATCTATACTCATTTGCACTTTGATCATGCCGGTGGAACGACTGTGTTACGCGATGGCGAGGCCATTCCGCTTTTCCCAAACGCAAAGCACTTCGTCCAAAGTGTCCAATACCAACACGGCCTGACGCGCAATCCGCGTGACCGTGCAAGTTACATCGATCCAAACTATGAGCCGGTGCGCGTGGCAGGCTTGCTTGAGTTTCTTGATGAAGACACCGAACTGATGCCTGGCCTATTTCTTGAGACAACAAGCGGCCACACGCCTGCGCTTCAGATGCTTCGGATTACCGATGGCAAGCGTACTCTGTTCTTTCCTGCGGATCTGATTCCGCTCGCCGCACATGTGCCACTGCCCTATATCATGGGCTACGATCTTTTTCCACTCACGACATTGAATGACAAAGAGTTTTGGCTCGAGCGCGCGGCTCGCGATAATTGGGTAATTGTGCTCGAACATGACCCGCACATCGAAGCGATTACCGTTCGCCAAGACGAGAAGGGTCGTATTGTGATTGACAAGTTTGGTTCCATCACTGAACTTGCAGGGAGTCTGTATGAACTTTAGATCGCTACTCGCTGAGTTCATCGGTACGTTTGCTATTGTATTCATCGGCGTGGGTGCAATTGTCGCAGACCATCTGACCAATGGCGCCGTAGGGTTAACTGGAATTGCACTCGCATTCGGTTTCATCGTGGCGGCAGTTGCAACGGCGACAATTCCGATTAGCGGAGGCCACCTGAATCCTGCCGTAAGCTTCAGTATGCTCATTACGGGAAACATGAGCGTCAAAGAGTTTATTGCTTACGTCGTCGTACAATGTCTTGGCGCACTTGCCGCATCATCGTTAATGATGTCTGCAAATTCTCCATTGTCGCTTGAAGCAGTAAATTTTGGAATTCCCATGGTTGGCGAGAGCGCAACACCGGGAATGGCGGCAATCACGGAAATAGTGCTGACATTCTTATTGGTGTTTGTGATATTCTCCACGGCGGTCGATAAGCGCGCACCGAAATTAGGTGGCTTGCTAATAGGTCTTACCATCGCTGTTGATGTACTCATGGGCGGTCCGGTTAGCGGTGGCTCGATGAATCCCGCACGCTGGTTGGGGCCGGCTGTTGTCGGTGGTGACTACATGAATGGGTGGTTATATTGGGTTGGTCCGTTTGCGGGTGGTGCGCTCGCAGCCATTGCATATACGTCAGTCTTTCAGGAAAAACGGAATCCATCTGAGTAAAAGGTGAACGAGATTGAGTCAACGTCGGAATCAGGATATGCTGGATCGTTTGCGGTCGGAAGTTATGATTGTGGACGGTGCAATTGGTACTGCACTCTATTCACAGGGCTTTTCGCATCGCACCTGTTTCGATGAACTTAACGAGACTCACTCGCAGATCATCGAGGATCTGCATCGGGACTATATAGCGGCAGGCGCGCAGATAATTGAGACGAATACTTTCGGCGCTAATCCATTCCGCTTACTGGATCACGGATTTGCCGAAAAAACTAAACTTTTGAATCGATTAGGCGCTGAGCATGCCCGCCGTGCTGCTGGAGATTCCATATATGTAGCAGGATCTATCGGCCCGCTTGACAGAGTACTTGAACCGATAGGTCCAATAACATTCGTGCAAGCGCGCGCCGCCTTCAAAGAGCAGATCGAAGGATTGCTCGAAGGCGGAGTTGATCTTTTTATCATCGAGACGATATCTAATTTGTTCGAAATGCGCGAAGCGATTTCGGCTGTTCGCGAGCTTTGCGATCTACCGATTATCGCGACGATGACGTTCACCGAAGACGGAAAGACTCTGGTCGGTGACAAACCATCACAAGTTGCCCGCGCACTGATTGAGTACGGAGCGGATGTCGTCGGTGCGAACTGCACCGTCGGACCGCAGGCGATGTTGGAAGTCTTAGAGCGGATGTCCGGATCAACCGTCCCACTGTGTGCGCAACCCAATGCAGGCAGCGCGAAAGTGGTTGGTGGTCGATTTATGTACTTGGCGTCGCCGCGTTATTTTGCCGAGTATGCAGTAAAATTCGCCGACGCTGGAGTTACACTACTCGGCGGATGCTGCGGTACAACTCCAGAGCATACACGAGCCGTTGCGGATGCCGTCAAAGGTCGCAAACCCGGCAAGGTTCAAGTCAGCAGTCAGCGTAGATATTGAAGAAGACGGCAGGGTAGAGGGGCCGCATCGCGGTCTGCCGTATTCTCGATTTTCGCGCCAACCTTGGCAAACGTTTTCAAGTTTCCGTCGAGATTGATCCGCCCGCAGCTACGATCCGGGCCCGTTCATTCGCCACGCCAACAGCTAAAAGCCGCTGGTGTTGACCTGATCAACGTTGCCGACTCCCGCTTGCGCGGCCGCATGAGTGCTGTGTCAATGTCGCACTTGATCCGTCGCGACGCCGGGATGGACGTTCTTTTACATGTGTCGTGTCGTGATCGCAATGCAATTGGATTGCAATCCGAGTTGCTTGGGGCACACACGCTCGGAGTGCTGAACATCCTTGCAGTAACAGGCGATCCGACAAGCGTTGGTGATTACCCGTTTGCCAAAGGAGTCTTCGAACTCGATTCGATTGGCCTGTCGCGCATGGTCACACAACTAAACAAAGGTCGCGACCTGACCGGTCGCGACCTCGATGAACCGACACATTTTCTGTTGGGCGTTGCTGTTAACCCGACCTCACCCAATCTCGATTTGGAATACGACCGCTTCAAACAAAAGCTCGATGCGGGCGCGCAGTTCGCGTTCACGCAGCCGCTCTTTGACCCGCGAACACTCGAAGAATTTTTGAACAGAATCTCTTCCTACTCGAAGATCCCGATTTTTGTAGGCATCATGCCGCTAAGATCATCGAAGCACGCAGAGTTCATTCACAATGAAATCCCAGATATGTTTGTCCCCCAGGATATCCGCGACCGTATGAAGGGTGCAGGCACCGAGGGGGCCAAAGTGGGTGTCGAGATTGCTCAGAAATTTTTACTCGACACAAAGGCCATGGTGCAAGGCTGTTATCTCATGCCGCCGTTCAACAAGTTTGATATGGCAATTGACGTCATGAAAGTCTTGGACCGCGAGCCATTGACGAACTAAAAGTACGCGGGAATTCCCGTCAGGTCTTCACCGATAATCAGCGTGTGAATATCAAAGGTACCTTCGTACGTGTTGACCGATTCAAGGTTCGCCATGTGGCGAAATGTCTGATACTCATTTGAAATGCCGTTTGCTCCAAGGATATCTCGACCAACACGTGCGATATCCAATGCCGTTCCGACGTTATTGCGCTTTGCCATCGAGACATGCTGCGGACGAAGTTTGTTAGCCGATTTGAGTTGGCCCAGGCGATAAGAAAGAAACTGGCTCTTTGTAATCTCGGTTGCCATCCATGCAAGCTTATTCTGTACAAGCTGGAAACTTGCAATCGGTTTGTCAAACTGAATACGTGACTTTGAGTATTGCAGCACTTCGTCAAAGACGGCCATGGCCGCACCTGTCGCGCCCCATGAAATCCCGTAGCGTGCTTGGGTCAAGCATCCTAACGGTCCTTTCAGTCCTTTGACATTTGGTAAGATGTTCTCTTTGGGAATCTGCACGTCCTGCAAAATTAAGTCCGATGTCACGCTCGCGCGCAGCGAGAATTTGTTTTTGATTTCAGGTGCTGAAAATCCTTCGCGATCTGTCTCAACGATGAAACCCGCGCACAACGCCGTCAAGCTTTCCCAAACAATTGCGACGTCGGAAATTGTGCCGTTAGTAATCCAAGCCTTGCTGCCGTTGAGAAGATAATATGAGCCCTTGTCTTCAGCACGTGTCAGCATGCCACCGGGATTGGATCCGAAGTCAGGTTCAGTCAAGCCAAAGCAGCCGATCTTTTCACCAGCCGACAGTTTCGGTAGCCAGTAGTCTTTCTGCGCGTCAGTTCCGTAAGCGAAGATAGGATACATCACAGGCTCGTTTGCACGGAGACAAATGAGCGAATTCCTGAGTCACCGCGTTCGAGTTCTTGATTAATTAATCCATATGCAATCGGTCCTAAGTTCGCGCAACCGTATTTTTCGGGATATGGAGCGCCCAGCAAGCCAAGTTCAGCAGCAGGCTTAACGATCTCTTTGGGAAACCGGCCTTCCATATTGCAATGTTCAATTACCGGCATCAAATTGTCGGTCACGAACTCACGCACCGTGTCGCGAGTCAATCGTTCTTCTTCGGTCAGTAGGTCATCCAGATGAAAGTAGTCGAGTGCCTGATAGGCCATATTTGTCTCCTTGGGACGTGATATGCCGGAAGATACCCAAACTGTGACAAAGAAGCAATCGGCATTGTGGACCATTCCACCCAACTGGGAAGGCGTAAGTGGCGGTATCTCCGACACATCGGACGGAATCCTCGCGTGGGGCCGGGCTTCGGTAGCGGATGTCGCTTCAAATAGAATTAAATGGACAGAAAAACTGGGCCTTGTTCATTTAGAGGCGATCACTCTTGAACAAGTCCACGAGGCTCGCGTAGTTAAGGTTGACCGAACGCTTTGTGGGTCAGGTATCATTGACCCGACAACTCGGATTCCCAGCTCGGACGGCATGATCACCAACGACCCCGCTGTCTTGTTAGTAACTTCGCATGCCGATTGCGCCCCGATTTATCTTTATCATCCGGGTGCAAAAGCAATTGGTTTGGTTCACGCAGGCTGGCGTAGCACACTCGCCGGAATTGCATCGATTGCAGTAGGCGAAATGTCCCGCGAATTCTCGCTGAAACCCGAGAAGATTCAAGTCTCCGTCGGCCCCATGATTACAACTTCAAACTATGAAGTCGGTGACGATGTTGCTGAAAAGTTCGTTTCCAAATTCGGACCCTCTATTATCGTCAAGCTCGGGGGGAAACCTCATCTTGACGTTTTTGCAAGCATAATTATTGACTTAATGCGGACAGGCGTTGCGACGGCGCGATTTTGTCCGCGACCCCCTGATACATATTCTGACCTCCGCTGGAGTTCTTTCCGCCGTGACGGGGAACGCGCTGGTGGCATGTTAGCATACTTCAAACTTAAATAAACGGCGCTCGAGGGTCGAGTGCTGATCCGTCGTTATCACCTCCTATCGGTCATTGAACCACAGGAAACCTTATGAAGAAGAAAGAATCGCCAAAGAAAGCCTCTGCGAAGCAGAGCAAGAATTCAAGTAAAAAAGAAGAGAATACCGAAATGGTGTCCTCAGGCAAAGCAGGTAAAGGTCTTAAGGCCGCTAACGCTTATAATCCGCGCACGGAGGGTTTGATGCCGCACTCCGCATTTGACAATGCAATGAAGCAATTCGACGCTGCCGCCAAGCTGCTTAAGCTCACGGCCAGCCAAACCGCAATGATTAAGCAACCACGCAAGATCGTTGAAGTAACTCTGCCCGTTCGTATGGACGACGGCACTATTCAGACATTTACAGGCTACCGTGTTCAACACAATATCGCTCGCGGCCCGGCTAAGGGTGGTATCCGTTATCATCAGGACGTATCCCTTGATGAAGTGAAGGCGCTCTCGTTCTGGATGACCTTCAAGTGTGCCGTAGCCGATATCCCCATGGGTGGTGGTAAGGGCGGTATAATTGTTGATCCTAAGAAACTTTCAATGGGCGAACTCGAACGCCTGTCGCGCCGCTATTTCTCTGAACTTGAAGAGATGTTTGGTCCAGATCGTGACGTCCCGGCACCCGACGTGAACACGACTCCGCAAATCATGGGCTGGTTCATGGATACCTACTCCATGCACAAGCGCGAACACCTTCCCGCCGTTGTAACGGGCAAGCCGCTCGAAATCGGTGGCAGCAAGGGCCGCGTGCTCGCGACTGCTATGGGTCTCTTGTTTGCAACTCGTCGCGCTATTGCCGCTCACAAAGAGAAAATGGCCGGCTTGACGGTTGCCGTGCAAGGTTTTGGTAACGTTGGTGGCAATGCCGCCATGTTATTGCACCAAGACGGCTGCAAGATTCTTGGTATCTCGGATCAATACGGTGCCTACTACAACATGAGCGGCATCAACATTCCGGAAGCCATGAAGTACGCAGAGAAGAACAGTGGTTTGAAGAACTTCGAAAGCACCAAACTCGCCAAAAAGTTTGACAATCCGGCTGACGTATTGGAAATGGACGTTGACATCCTCGCCCCGTGTGCGCTTGAACTCGTCATCACTGCCAAGAACGCCGGTAAGATTAAGGCTCGTTACGTCGCTTAAGGCGCCAACGGCCCGTGTGACTCGGATGCCGATGCTATCTTGAACAAGAAGGGCATCTTTGTGATTCCAGATATTCTTTGCAATGCCGGCGGCGTGATCGTCAGCTACTTTGAGTGGGTGCAGAATCGCATGGGCTACTACTGGCCTGTCGAGCGCATTAACTCAGAACTGGAAGTTGCCATGAACTCGGCCTTCGATTCCGTGTATGATACCTACTTGCAGTACAATTGCCCGATGCGCGTCGCGGCATTTGTGATTGCAATTCACCGCGTTTCGGTTGCTTCGGAAATCCGCGGTCTGTACGCGTAAGCGTGCGCGAAATTGATCGAATAGGGGAGTTGTTCCCCGCCAAGATCGATGCTTTGCTGGTTGCGGGCGGGACTCGTCCCGCTCGCAACATGTTTATACTGGCTGCGTCTCGCAGTCAGCATATCGTTGCCATAGACGGCGGGTTGCGCCATGTGCGCCATTTTGCCGTGACACCAGAAATCGTTATCGGCGATTTCGATAGCGCAAAGCCTGAAGACATAACGTGGGCTCGCCGCCGGCGGGCCCACGTTATTTTGCGTTCAGATCAAGATTCTTCCGACATGGATAAGGCCCTTGCGCTTTGTAAGAAAATGAAATGGAAGAATATTGTGATTGCAGCATCCGACGGCAGCCGTCCTGACCACTTTCTATACGCTATCAGCAAGTCCTTGCATTCGCAGAACTCCTCGCTCACCTTCCTCTTCCGCAACTCAATATCCCGCACACTGACAGGCCGATCTAAAATTGGTCTGCCGATAGGTCGTGGCCACGTTTTGTCGTGGTTAGGTTTTATGAAAGCAACGGGCACAACGCTTTCCGGTGTTAAGTGGCCGTTTGCGAATAAGTCTCTTGAATACGGAAAGTTTGACAGTCTCTCAAATGTCGCAACCGACGATGTCGTCGAGTTTTCGCAGAACACAGGCCGTTCACTGATCATCATTCCCACGGGCAAAGTATGAAAATCTTGTTTACGCATGTACTCTTGAGCTTCACCACGCTGACATTTTCGCCGTCGTTTGCCGCCGAACCTGTCAAGCTTGTTGATGATGCTCTCCAGCGCTTTGGCTTGACCCGAGATGCTTTCGATTCCGATCGAATCTGGGTGGAAGATGACACTTTTCTGCTCCCGCAAATTCGTCACGCGCTGTCATCACCGCTTGCCGCTCGTGAAGTCGCACACGTCGCCGCTGATTTTGCGCCGATGTCTTTTGATGACTTCCACAAGTTCCCCGATCTCGCTTCATTGCTGAACGTCTCTGTTCCGCAAGCGATCTACGCAGACATTGACTCGCAACTTGCGCATGCTCCAACAGACAACCCACTTGAGCCATTGCAAAGTGCTCTCTCGCTCGCCGAAGGCTATCGCAAACAAGCTTTCGACTCCTTAACTCCTGATCAACGACAGGCTTTACTGCTCTCCATTCCACTCTGGTTTGAAGACAACGAAACACCGACCGATGACAGCCTAAAAGGCGCGCTCTTTCACGCATTCGGAATAGAAACCGACACGTCGCAAAAAGTCACTGCTGACAGCGTGTTGACCTTGCTCGCTCGTGTCAATCGCAATGCGCTCGCCGCCGCAGGCTACGCATTTTTGCGAGGTGTCGCAATCTATAGCAAGACGGAGCCGACTTTTGCTCCGCCTGCCCCTCCCAAGAAAACCAAAGGTAAGAACGACCCTGCACCCGCTCCCGTTACAGGAGTTGAGGGCGAGGTCATCTTCTATCAAGATAGTCCGTTAGGCCGCATTGTCGTAGGCGGCAAAGGCCCGAATCGTTACACTGAGGAGTTTGCAGTAATCATTGACCTCGGAGGTGATGACAAATACGTTGCACGCTGTGCCTCCGCAATCGGAGGCATTCGTCGTTCCACATCGGTCGTCATTGATTACAGCGGCGATGATTTCTACGCTCCAGCTGGATGGCTTTCGCAAGCATGTGCCGTGATGGGACTCGCCGCACTTGTTGATCTATCTGGTGATGACACTTACAGAGCCGGAGCCTTTTCACAGTCCGCTGCTTTCTGCGGAGTGTCAATGTTGTGGGACGGATCTGGCGACGATCTCTACACAGCAAGTTGGTTCACACAGGCCGCAGCAGTTTGCGGTATCGCTCTCTTCACAGATGTTCAGGGCCGTGATCTTTACGACGGTGCAGGATACGGCCAAGCATTCGCCTCAACCTATGGCTACGCTGTGCTCAATGATCTTGAAGGCAACGACATTTACCGCGCTGGCGGCTTAGTCAAACATGAACCGCTACGCCCCGAAGATTATCGTTCACTATCACAGGGCTTCGCGACAGGTTCGCGCCCGCGTGGTGGCGGTGGCTATGCAATCCTGCATGATTTCGGCGGTAATGATTTCTACGATGCCGAAATCTACGGTCAAGGTGTAGGCTACTGGTATTCTCTTGGTGCCTTGCTGGATGACGGTGGCAACGACAGTTACAGCGCGACTCAATACGCACAAGGATCAGGCATTCATCTCGCCTGCGGCGTCTTAGAAGACGTCAGCGGAGATGATCGCTACACCGCGCGCTTTGGCCCGAGCCAAGGTGCCGCACACGACCTTGCTGTCGGCATGCTCTACGACCAATCAGGTGACGATTACTACACGGCATCTGGCGGACAAGGCATGGCAATCACCAACAGTGGCGCGCTGTTCGTTGACGTGCAAGGTAATGATCTCTACTCAAATTTGGCTCCGACACAATCCAACGGCGGCACCGGCCCTGCGCGAAGCTTTGGGAATCTTGCGTTGTTCGTCGATGGAGAAGGGAAAGATGTCTATACAGGGGACGGAGCTGACTCAAGCGTCTGGTTCCACGATGCCTACGGCTACGCGGTTGACATTTCATATGATAGCACACGCGCACGCGAAGCCGATGTCGAAGTTCAATTGAATCCTGCTGACACGACGAAATCCATCGAAGAGCTGTTCAAAGATGCTGCGATGTGGGAAGTCACAGACAATCGCGTCAAGGTTCGCCAAGCTCGATTAGCTCTGAAAGCCATCGGCACTCGCGCAGTTGATTGGGTCGGGCAACACAAAATGACCACCAACGACGGCCTCGAACGCCGTGCAATCGTAGATCTTTTCAAAGAGTATCCCGACGCAGCATTACCATACCTGCGCACGGCCTTTGAAGGCTCACATCCCGAGGGCCGCCGCACGGCAGCAACAACTGTCGGCGAAATGAAAGCCACTGCTGCGGCTGATTGGCTGATCCCCAAACTCAAAGACGAAAGTTACACCACACTTCGCCCCACAATTTTGCGTACGCTCGGCGAGATCAATGCGACAAATTCACTTGCGACGCTTAAAGAGTACTCCAAGAGCAAATCCGAACGTGAACGCCTCGCGGCAGTCATTTCTATCGGTAAACTCAAACAGGCTGACGGCTACCAACAGATATTTGACGCGCTGAAAGACTCTCTCTTTACGGTTCGAAGCGCGGCAATTTATGCACTCGCAGAACAGCCGCAAGAAGTCGTTCCAGCCATGCAAAAGCCGCCGCAGAGAATCGCGATCCCGCCTATATTGAACAAATTCTGATGTCTGTTCCTTTGCTCGTGGACAAATGGAAAGTTGATCCAGCGACTTCAAAATCCATCAAGGCAATTCTGCCTTTGATCAAAATGTATCTCGAGTATCCATCACCCAATGTTCAAGGCGCGGCGCTCGTCGCAGCTTCATCTGCATTTGATGACAAATCCTTCGACAAATTGAAAAGCAAATTCTCGTCTTCAACCGACCCCGTACTTTCTGCGCGCTGGAAACAAGCCCAAGCGCGCCGTAAATAGACCTTACGCAAAACAACAATGAAATTCTACGTAGATCTCCTCCGCGAACTATCCGATGCTTTCGGACCATCAAATCATGAAGAGCAAGTTCGCGAAATTATCAGCCGCGTCATCAAGCCATTTGTCAGCGACATGCGTGTTGATGCGCTCGGTAATTTAATCGCGCATCGCCCCGGCACGAGCGGCAAACGACTGATGCTTGACGCGCACACGGACGAAATCGGCATCATGGTTCGCCATATAGACTCCCGCGGCTTCGTCAAATTTGCCACCATCGGCGGCTGGGATGACCGCATGTTCCCCGGCCATCGAGTTACCTTTAAGTCGCGCGACGGTCACTTCTACTACGGCGTCATCGGTATGGCGCCGCCGCACGTTCTTTCGCCCGCCCAACGTGAAAAGGAATTCCCGCCGAAGATTATTTTGTTGATCTCGGTGTCGATTCTGCCGAAGAAGCTAGCGCACTCGGAGCGTCCGTGGGTGATCCCGGAACACTTGCCTATCCATTCCAAAAACTCAAAGACGATATCTACATCGGAAAAGCGTTTGATGACCGCGTCGGTTGCTTGACAGTAGTTTCACTCTTGAAAGCGCTGCACGAGGGCGAAATCAAAACCGATATGGATGTTTACGCCAACTTTGCAACCAGTGAAGAAGTTGGTTTGCGCGGCGCAGGCCCTGCAGCGTTTGGCATTGATCCGCACGTCGCCATAGCATTTGAAGGCACTATCGGCTCAGACTTTCCGGGCGTCCCAGAAGACAAACGGCCCTGTGCTCAACGCAAAGGACCGGTAATAACGATTGCCGATAAATCTGTTCTTGTGCCGCGCAGAATGGTCGACCTGATGACCGACTGCGCAAAGCAAACTGGCGTGCCCTACCAATACAAAATGCCGATCTATGGCGGCACCAATGCAGGTTCAATTCACATGTCGCGCGCCGGTATTCTTGCAGGGTGTATCGCAACTCCGTGCCGCTACATTCATTCCCCGAACACAACTTTGTATTGGCCGGACTTCGAAAACACCCTTAAGCTTGCCAAGCGCGTCGTCGAGCGCGCTCACGAACTCGCCTAACGAATCAGGATAACTTTGATAGGAGTCGAGTCGCCACTTCGTATCCAATAGGCCCCGCTCGGTAAGTCCGGCACCGACAAGTGCACTGTGTTGACTTGCAAGTAGAGTTGCACCGTCGTGCTTTGCGCAAGTCTGCCTAAAACGTCATAGACATTGATGGTAGTCAGTCCCGCTCGATTTGGATTGATTGATAGCGTCAGATCTGAGTTAAATGGATTAGGATAAGCACGCACAATTTCCGTTTGGCTCGGAACAACGTGTGTCGAATCAAATGTGAGCACGAATTCATTTTGCCCGTTTAGGTCAATAGTAAGATTGCCTTCATTTGACACTCTATACAGCGCAAAACCGTCCAGCAACGCAATCCTATTTCTGGGCATATTCGTAAGCGTTACTTGAGTGTTTTGATTTACCGGATCCATTGATCTCCAGTCGCAGTAAAGCGTATCAATCTGCACCCACGGAAATACAAAGTTCACAGTTAGCCCAGCGACATTTTGCAGAAACACCAGATCAAGCCGCTTGGTTTCCTGCTCTTTTCGGATATCCCACCGCGCAAACGTATACGCAGAATCGCGGAGCGTAACGTCGCAATAGTAATATCGACCGTCTTCGTCAGCGGTAAGTGATAGCGTATCCGGAAAACGATCTGCTGAGAATTGAGACAGCCACGGGATCACCTCTTCGGGAATCATGATATTAAATCCGTGACCTTCCCAACCTTGCGCGGCAAACCTCGACTGCGCACCGTTCTGTCTAAGGATTGCATAACGCTGCGCGTTATAGCCGTACGCATCCCACTCAAATTGCTCAGCTCCCCAGTTGCTCCAGATTGGAACAGTCAGACTATTGAAGTGCATACTCTCGGTCGTGTCTGCAAAATGCACTGCGCTATAGCGATGATACTCGTATGCAATCGAGTCTGACTCGCTGGGCAACCCGCCGAATGCAACGCGCATGGAGCGGTTTGTGTCCCCCATGGCAAGGTATTCTTCTTGCCTAAGCTGGCAATCAAGGATTTGCGACCCACCAGCGGTTGCGGCGATGAAATAATCATCGTCATAGGCACAATTGTTGTTATGCCACACTTGCCCCGCAGCAGCGCCCATCGAAGCGCCGCACATGTAAATTGAATCGTGCGAAAAGGGATAGTGCTCATCCAGCCATTCCAACATCGCCCGGCAATGTAGCTGCGGAAGTCGTGTATTCCAGTGTCGGTCATTCGGCCCTTGATGGCTTGCAATGATCCATCCTCGCTGTTCGCACATTTCATCGTACTGGTGAGCAAAGATCTCGACCAAAGATCCGCCCAATGCATGCCATCCCACAATAATAGCGGGCGGATGATTCGGATCGTAATGTGACGGAATCTGCACATGGAATAATGCAGTGTCCCCAAACGCCGTCGTCGTAGAAGTTTCAAATTCAAGCGGTTGTGCCGTCGCTAAATTAGCGAATACACACCACAAGCATATGATTAGGACTGTCGGCATATGAATTATGAGTTAAATGGTAAAGTCGCGCTTGTAACCGGCGCCGCGCGCGGTATCGGACGTGGCATTGCTCTGAAGCTTGCACAAGCAGGTGCAGATGTCATCGTTAACTATCTTGAGCGCGAGGATGCCGCCAACGAAGTGGTAGAATGGATTCACGGAATTGGCCGTCGCGCCGTCGCGATTCAAGCCGATGTTTCCACCGAACACGGTGCAGATAAGCTCTTCTCAATGATCCCACCGGAGTTTTCGCGATTGGATATTCTGGTGAATAACACAGGACCGTTCAAAGTCAAGAAAGTGCTCGAGACAACGTCGGAAGAATGGGACTTGATGTTACGCGGTAATCTCTTGAGTGCGTTTTGGGTAACTCAACGCGCCGTGCCAATAATTCTGCGCTCTGAAAATGGTGGTTCAATTATTTTTATCGGCGCACCGAATGCCGAGCGTGTTGGTTCACAACATGTCTCGTGCGCATACTCAATTGCCAAAACGGGGGTCGTGATCCTCGCGCAGACCCTCGCACGCGACCTTGGACCAAAGCACATCCGCTCCAATGTGATCAATCCGGGCTTTATTGAAAATGATGTGATGACACCCCGGATGCGCCAGTGGATGCCATCCGAAGTCCCTTTGGGGGAAATTGGCCACCCGGGAGACATCGCCGAGGCCGCTGTTTTCCTATCTTCAACCCAGGCCGCATACGTAAACGGTGCAGTCCTAAACGTCCACGGCGGGCTTTGGATTTGAGGCTAATTCAATATAATGCCTCTTATTAGAGATGCAAACCCGGCACACCCTCTGCTTAATCAACTTTTTGGCCCTACGTTGATATTCATGTGAGATTTTGTAAGAGTATATAAATCACATTATTAAAGTTATTCTTTCGGTGAAAGTCGCTTGGTTTTTGGGAAAATGTGCGCACGGCGCGCATTTTCTGCATTTATAGACAAGTGAGACTTTTTGTGTTTTCCCTTTCAAACTCATTGCATACCTGACTTTTTCCCTCTATTTTCACACGGTCTAAGTATTGTTTTGTCACCTTTTGTCCCGCCTTTTGGAGGATAGTATGATCCGCATCCCAGCACGGTTCACATTTGGCCTGCTGACCCTGCTTATCGGGTCCGCCCTCGGCCTTGCAGCAACCGAGAGTTCGTCCTACCTGCACGTCTCCAGTTTCGCTCCCGAGTACACGGAGATTCGTTGGGAAGATCCCGAATTCAATGTTGCTTCACAAATGATTGATGGCGAGATGTTATCAGCCGTGGATATTCCCGGCGAACGCGTTCTTGTTCGCGAGGGCTATCCAGCGTTGCCTCACGTGACTCGCATCTATCGCATCCCGAACACCGGTTCTGTTGAACTCGTTATCAATGGTGCCGAATACCGAGTGGAAGATAACTTCTATCCTGTACCGGCACGTCGTGAAGAGCAATCTGGCTGGGGCCAGCCACTGAAGTCTCCGGCTGTCTATGGTGTGGATGAATGGTACCCGCCGGTGGTTGCCGAAATAAGCGCACCTAAAATCTTTCGTGATTTTCGAATTGTAGAAGTAACACTCTACCCGGTTCAGGTCAACCCTGTAACGCGACAAGCACGATTCTATGATAACATCAATGCAGATATCGTTGCGAATGACACGCCCGGCGAAAACGAGCTGCTTTTGAATCGCCGCCCCAGTGGTGAGTGGGCGCCAATGTATGATTCTTACATTGAAAACCTCGATGAAACAGCTTTAGATGACGTAGATTACAATCCCGGTAGCTATGCGATTATTTGCAAGAACAATGCGACCGCTCTGCAATGGGCGGATTCATTGAAGGATTGGCGTGAGCGACTAGGCTTCACGGTTACCGTAGAAGCGCGTGACAATTGGACAGGCTCAACACTTTTGAGCTTTTTGCAGAACGCTTATACCACGTGGGATCCGCCACTCGAGTTTGCTTGCCTGTTAGGGGACGTGCAAGGTACGTGGGCAATTCCCACCAGCCCAAGTAGCAGATATGACCATGGATTTGCCGATTTGCAGGGCAACGATGATTTTGAAGAAATCGGAGTTGGTCGTCTCTCCGTATCACAGGCAGGGCATTTCCCGCTAATCTTTAATAAGATCACGGCCTATGAGCGCACACCGTACATGACCGATCCGTCGTGGTTTACGCGTGCATTCTTGTATGCAGGTACGGCAAATAACGTTAGCTCAAACGAGATTCTGATGCTTTGGGCTGCGGATATGTTCCGGAATTACACTGGTGTCACAACGCCCCAAGTTTCGACCCATAGTGGCAACGTTAGCAATTCGCTAATTGGCGAGCGCCTTACAGAGGGTGTTGCGTTCTTCTTGTGGCGTGGGACGGTTGTTGGTGAAATGAACAACTCCGCAGCTTCTTCAATGACGTCGTCAACAAAGCTCCCTATCGTTCTCACGATCACTTGTGGTTCTGGTGACTACGATCAGGGCGACGCCTTGAACGAGTCATGGTTGCTCGCTGGTACTGCCACAGCGCCGAAGGGTGGCGTAGCCGGTATCGGTACGGCGACGTTTAACACGCACGTGCCGTATAACAACACAATTGCAGGCGGCCTTGCCTACGCGATTACCAACCTCGGAATTCGGCATATCGGATCGGCACTGTCAGGTGCTAAAGCTGCGTTCCTGCAGTCTTTCCCCGGTGATGGCTGGGGAGCGCAGTTTACTTGGTGGAATAATCTTATGGGTGATCCGGGCCTCTCTATGTGGACGGACGTTCCTGTTGTGATGGATGTAACCTACCCGACCACTGTGAATGTCGGTGCACGACGCATTCGCCCGCAGGTTGTGGACGATGCAACTGATGAACCAATTGCTGATGCCTTAGTCGTCGTAATTAAGGACGGCGAAACGTTCGTTAAAGGATTCACTGATGCAGGCGGTTTTGTTGACCTGCCCGTTGTGGTGAACTCAACCGGTATAATGACACTGACGGTTTCCAAGCGAAATCACAAGCCGTTTCTTGCTGATATCAATTGCGTAAATTCCGACGAGATGGTCACTGTCCAAACTTTCGCTGTCGATGACGACAACACGGGTGGCACGAGCGGCAATAACGACGATCAGTTCAACCCAGGCGAGATAGTAGATTTGTCAGTCACATTACGCAACTTTGGTACTGCTACGACAGCATCAAATATCAACGCAACCGTAACGTGCGACAATCCGGATGTAACAGTCATACAAGCAAATTCGACCTATCCATCATTGTCGCCGGGCCAGCAAGCTGCCGGTAATACCGCGTTTCGCATTCAGCTTGCCCCGACGATGCTCCATGAAGAAGTGGCCAAGCTTACTTTTGAAGTTTCGTCTTCAACCGGCACTGCTTTTAGCACAGTCGCGTTAGACATTCAAGCGGGAAGCGCCGTATATGTTTCGTCGCAAATCACAGGCGGGAACAATAACAATCGCCTTGATCCGGGTGAAACGGCTAACCTTCGTGTCACGGTGCGAAATGTGGGCGGTTTGGCCATGAACGGCGTAACTGCAACACTAATATCGCAATACAGTTTGCTCTCGATCAATGATGGAACGGGCGCATTCGGTGATATAGCAATTAACGGAACGGCGACGAGCGGTGCCAGTGATTTCGTTGTTCGCGCGAATAGCGTTGGGTATCCCGGAAGTTTTGGGAATCTCGTCGTTATCTTGCAAACACCGAGTGGCTTTATTGATTCAGTGGCGTTCGCCTTACCAATTGGAGTTGCTGCTTCGACTGACCCAACTGGGCCCGATCCATACGGCTATCTGGCCTATGATAACGTGGATGTTGACTACGAATTTCACCGCAATTTTGATTGGACAGATATCTCCGCTTCTGGAGTTCGTTTAACACATGCCAGCGCGGATCCGGGTGAGCAACAGCCGAACGGCCAGACAAACAGCGACGTGATCGCGTTGCCATTTGACTTTATGTTCTATGGCGAAACCTATGATACGTTAACGATTTGTTCGAATGGCTGGGCGGCTTTCGGAGACCAGGGCACTTTAGACATGTTCCGCAACTATCCTATCCCCGGCCAACAAGCACCTGAAGCGATGATGGCACCGTTTTGGGACGACTTAAAAACCAATGGCAATGGCGACGGTGTTTTCTATCTTGACGATCAAACAAATCACCGCCTAATCATCGAGTGGAATGCTGTTGGTGCCTTTGCCCAAAGCTCAAGCTTGGACTTCCAGCTTATTCTGCTGGATCCGGCGTTTTATCCGACCAACGACGGTAATGGAATTATCATTTTCCAATACGACAATGCACAGTCAGTAACGCAGGATAACTTCGAAGATGCGACAGGTGAGACGATTGGCATCCAAGCGCCGCGTTCGACGTTTGGCTTGCAATACCGTCACAGCGGTTCAAATGCGGCTGGTGCAAACGGTCTCGGAAATGATCGCGCTGTTGTGATTACAACGGAGAAGCGGTTTGCCACCGGTATTGTAATGGGAACGGTAACGGATGAAGAAACCGGCCTGCCAGTTGACGGAGTTGTGATTTCACTTGATGGCGAAGAGGATATCGCCACAACGGATGTGCAGGGCCACTATACGATGATAGACGTCGAAATCGGCACCTACACGGTTCGTGCGACGAGATTCGGCTACAATCAAGGATCTACAGCAAACTTTGTTGTTGAAATGGACAGCACGGAAGTCGCAAGCTTCAGTTTGACGCATCCGGAAGTTACGCTTTCTACAAATGCGCTGAATGTGAATTTGCCCGGTGATCCGACTGAGCAATCCTTTGACATTGACAATGCCGGCAACGGCCCGCTTGATTTCCGTATTAGTCTTGAGTATCAGGCGGAGAACGGCGAACGCGGCAATTGGGCAACGATTGCTCATGAAAACGTGACCCAAGAAACACAAGATGCCCAGATTCTTGGGTGTGCGTTTGACGGAGACCGTTGGGTAGTCAGTGGCGGTTCGGGTCCTACCGGTCCGAACTTCCTATACTACTACGACCTAAACGGCAATTACATCGGCTCCGCAAATCAGCCGACAACGACGCAATTCGGTTACTATGATCTCGCCTTTGACGGAGAGTACATCTATGGTAGTACCGACGGGCTTCAGGAGTTACAGGGTGTCGATTATTCGGGCAATATTCGGATGACCGTTCCTTGCACGCAGGTCAGCCCGGCCCGTTGCATAGCTTACGATGCGGCATTGGATCAGTTCTGGGTTGCAGATTATAGCACGGCGATTTTCTGCATAGACCGCCAGGGCAACGAGCTACACCGTTTTACCAATAACTTGGACAAGACCGGAATGGCGTGGTACCCTGACGATCCTGATGGCTACAAGCTTTACGTCTTCCATTGGAATACGCAAGGTACTGGTGGAACTTTGGTGAGTAAGGTTCATCCGACTTCCGGCGCAATCTTGGCGGTAACAACAATTACGGATCAAACGGGCGACCGCGCGGGCGGCTGTGATATTTCCTCAAATTGGAATAGCATGCTGACGGTATTCGGTGGCATTTTCCAGAATTCACAGGGCGACCGTCTTGAGATGCGTCAAATGAAGTTTGACACAGATTGGATTGGTGTGACTCCGTTGATTTCATCGGTATTGCCGCAGAGTTCGCGTGATATTTCTGTGTCAATTGATCCTGCGAATTTGCGCGACTTGACCTATCATGTAAACATCGTCGTGCATAACAATTCACTGGATAGTTTGGTAGTCTTGCCGTTGACGTTGGCAAGGTATCTTGTGGCTGACGAGCCGACTCCGGAAATTCCGGCACAGTTTGCGGTTTATCAGAACTATCCGAATCCGTTCAATCCTTCGACGCAGGTGCGATTTGATTTGGCAGATGCCGGGTTGACATCGTTGACAATTTACAATGTATTGGGGCAGGAAGTTGTGGCTCCGATTAAGGGCGAGCAAATGAATGTCGGACAGCACATTGTAAATGTTGATATGAGTGGTTTACCCTCCGGTGTTTATCTTTATCGTGTTGAAAGCGGTAATTTCGTTGAAACCAAGAAGATGGTTTTGATGAAGTAAGTGCTTTAACAATTCACCTGTTGTGTAGACGCGGCGGCTATTATTAGTCGCCGCGTTTTTTTGATTCTACACTCGGCCACTGGCCGTCGGTGGAGTGGGTAGGTTTAGGTTCTCGAGTTCTACCCCTGCCGGAGGCAGGGAGGTTGTGCAGTTGAGCCGGGACCACCTCTGATTGGTTTGTTGGTACTAATATACAACATTTTGAACGTTTGGTCAAGATATATTTTCATTTTATTGAACTTAATAAATAATTGAACAATATAGGTTTATGTTAAAATAGACAATTTCGAGAGGCATTTTGAGTATTTGGGGGGTTCACAGGATGAGTTTGGCTGTTGGCTTGGGAGTTGCACCATAAATTGTCCCATACCTCTCTGAAGTTGTGAATTTCAGAATGAACTTAGGCTATTCAGGCTGGACAAAAGTAAATATTCATTGCACCGAATACGACAAACCAAAGTATGAATGAACTTGAGATAAATAGGCTTTTCCAAAAGGCTCGTATTGTCAGCGGCGCAATAGTCTTCGCGATTGGGTTGATCGCGAGTATCGGCTGGATTGTAGGGCTGCCGGAGCTGAATCGAATTTCGCCCAAGTTCATTCCAATGGCTCAGGATACGGGCCTGAGCTTCATCTTGATTGGTATAATGCTTCTTTACTACCGCCGAAGTAACGACAGTCTATCAACTCGAACCGGGGCAATTTTGTTGACCGGAATGCTGAGTGGTTATGGCCTTCTTAAAGTACTCGGGTATCTGACTGGGGCGGATTGGACATTTTCAAATGTGCTACTTCCAACCACAGAGCACTTAGGTACCTACGCACTCAATCGCATGTCACCAATCGCAGGCGCATTGTTCTTTATCTCAGGTGCTGCGATCTTGGCAATGCAAATTACTAAACGCGAAGGTAGGGTGCACTATTTTGCAGGTTGGATAGGCGCCGGTGTGTTCGGAGTAGGATCCCTGATGACATATGGTTATGTTCTGGGTGCTCCTTTTCTTTACAACGGCAAAATCATTCCGCTTTCTTTCCTCACCTCAATTGCCTTCTGTTTTCTCGGAATCGGTTTAATCGCAGTTTCAGGGCCAGAGTCCATTCTAAAACCATTTCTTGGGCAGAGCACGAAAAGCCGTATCCTTCGCTTGATTGTGCCGTTAGTCGTGTTAACGTGTTTTGCTCAACAGACGTTTCATGAGCTATCCAGTGCAACTGAATTGAATCGTACGGTTGTCCTGGTATTGACTCCGCTCGCAGCAGCCCTCATCGCCGCACTAACTGGCGGACGGCTGGCCGAGCATCTGTCAAATCGCTTAAATGCGGCCAATCAGTTGCTTGAGGAGAGTGAAGAGAAGTACCGTACAGCTATTGAGCATTCGCACGATATGTTCTGGACGCTCGACTTGGGTGGGAAATTTCTTTTTGCCAATAAACGGTGTGCTGAGGTTACAGGTTATGAGGTATCAGAATGGATTGGCCGCAGCTTTGTTGACATTCTGAGCCCAAAAGACTTGCCGCGAGTTCACACTATCTTTCTCAAAGTATTAGGTGGCGAGCCGCAGCAATATGAGGTGGAAGCAATCCGAGCGGACAGGTCAAATTTCTATCTCGAGATTGCATCTGTACCCGAATTCCGGCACGGAAAAGTCATCGGAGTTGCAAGTTTCGGACGAGACATCACTGAGCGTAAGGAAGTCGAATTTGCTCTGAGCAAGAGTGAGGCATTGCTTCGCGAGTCGCAATCAGTTGCAGGAATTGGCAGCTACGATCTTGACATCCAAACCGGCTATTGGACGAGTTCAGTTGTGCTGGATGAGATTATGGGGATTGACAGTCATTTCCAGCGTACCGTAGAGGGCTGGGTTTCGCTAATTCATCCTGATTGGCGGGAGACGATGGTGGTTTATTTCCAAACGGAAGTAATCGGAAAGCAGCAACGGTTTAACAAAGATTATAAGCTGGTCAGGCCATCTGATGGCAAAGAGTGTTGGGTTCACGGGCTTGGTGCACTTGTTTTTGATGAACAAGGCAAGCCAATAAGAATGATTGGCACAATTCAAGATATCACTGAGCAAAAAAAAGCAGAGGCCGAGCGCGAAAATCTCGAATCAAAACTTCGGCAAGCGCGAAAGATGGAGACGATTGGTACGCTTGCCGGTGGTGTGGCGCACGACTTCAATAATATTTTGACTCCAATTCTGGTTTACTCTGATATGGCGGCCTTGGAGCTGGGCGAAGATCATCCGCTGCGAAGCGATTTAGAACAGATCATTGCGGGGGCCAATAGAGCAAAAGACCTTGTCAAACAAATCTTGACGTTTAGTAGGCAAATGGACAATGAGCAGATTCCCGTGGCTTTGTCTCCAATTGTCAAAGAGGTGCTTAAATTGTTTCAAGTATCGTTGCCGCCGAATATTAAAGTGGTAACGAACATTAAGACTGAAGGCACTGAAGTTCGTGGTGACCCTTCTCAGATTCACCAAGTGCTGCTAAACCTGTGCACAAATGCTCATCATGCCATGCGTAAGGGGGGCGGAACTCTGAATGTTAGTCTCGAAAATGTTACTCTAAGTGATAATGAGGCGCGAAACATTCCGCCACTAAGCAAAGGTGAGTATGTCAGGCTAACAGTATCAGACAGCGGCTGTGGCATGAATGAGACTACGCGAGAAAGGATTTTTGAGCCTTTCTTTACGACTAAGCCTGTGGATGAGGGTACGGGGTTGGGACTGTCAGTTGTTCACGGGATCGTAAAGAGTCATGACGGCGCTATTGCAGTTAAGAGTGAAGTCAACATCGGTACAACATTTGACATTTACTTCCCAAAGCTGCGCACAAGTCCGTCCGTTTCGGGCCAAGAATCAAAGTCTATTCGCGGCGGCAATGAAAGAGTCCTTGTTGTAGATGACGATCCCAGTGTAGCAGACGTAATTAAGGGAGCTTTAGAACGGTACTTGGGTTATCAGGTAACTGTGTGCACAAGTAGCTTGGAGGCTCTGGAGCTTGTACGCCATCAGCCGCACCGATTTGACTTGTTGCTGACTGATCAGAAGATGCCAACGTTAACGGGTGTGCAGCTCGCGCAAGAAGTCTCCAAAATTTGCAATAGCATGCCTGTGATTCTAATGACAGGTTACAGTGAAATCGCTGACGAAGCAAAGTGCAAAGAGCTTGGAATTTCAGGCTTCTTGATGAAGCCTCCGGATACAAGTGAATTGGCGCGGGTTGTGAGAAAAGCATTGGATGCTTCCCAGTTGGAGAATCCTGCGTCGAAGATCGATGCATAGAATAATGTAAATTCGAGCGCAATAAAGAAACAAAAAGCGCGGACTCAATTGAGTCCGCGCTTTTCTTATTGAAGTAATTCTTGTCTTAATCGCGGCTATTGCGCAAGATAATCAAGCGCAGCATCGTCATCAACGACATTGTCGCGGCAGCCACGTAGGTCCACGCGGCGGCACTCAATACTTTTTTTGCACCAGTAACTTCATCAGGCGCAAGGAAACTTCCGTTGCCCAAGATGGCGATTGCTCGACTCGAAGCGTCAAATTCTACAGGCAATGTGACCAAATGGAACAACAGAGCAGCGCCAAAGAAGATAATTCCCAAGTCCATCATCCAGCCGATTGACGGAATAAACATACCGATAAAGAACAACGGCATCGCGGCCATGCTACCAATGTTGGCAACCGGAACAAGACCAGCACGCCAGCTCATCGGAGCATAGCCGACCTTGTGTTGAATCGCGTGCCCGACTTCGTGCGATGCGACCGCGAGAGCGGACAGGCTCGTTGAAGCGAAGATGCCTTCAGATAAGCTAACTTTGCGATCCTTCGGATCGTAATGGTCCGTCAGCTCGCCTGCGACTGGAACAACTGGAACGTCGCTTAAGCCGTTTTGGTCCAGAATACGGCGTGCGACCTGTTCGCCTGTCATGCCAAGGCGCGAACGAACCTCGCTGAATTGGCGGTACGTACTTTGACCTTCCATTGTGCCCACATAGCCAACGCGAATGCAGGAATTAGTAGGATCATGGTCGAATCGAAAAACGGAAAGAAGAACGCTGTCGAACTAAAGATCGAGATCATTGCTTCGTGGATACTCCAAATTGGGTTTATTCAAATCTGTCCGGAAGGGTGGGGCGGCCTCGCAAGTACTCTGCGACGGCCATCTCTCTCTTTCCGGCAGGTTTCACACTCTTTAACGAAAGCGGTCGGTCGGCTGTTCCAACTATTATAGAATCTTGTAATTGAAGAACTTGCGTGGGTTGTAAACATACGCTTGAATTGGCAAGCTCGGCACTCAAAATTTTGATGGAGAAGTCATTCGACCTCGCCAAAGCACCCGGGGCGGGGGAGAATGCGCGAATTCGGTCCAGCAATTCAGCCCCAGAGAGTTGAAAGTCGAGGATATAGTCATCTGCCTTAAGCTTTCGTGCCGTGGTGATTTGCGACTCGTCTTGCAGGATTGGCTGAATGGAATCCCTCCGACCAAGACTGCTAAAGACTTTGACCAACATTTGGGCACCTATTTCCGAGAGCCGATCGTGAAGTTTGCCAAAATTCTCATCCGGTGATATCGAAGTGCGCTCTTGCGCCAACATACCGCCTCCGTCAATTTCTTCAGTCAGGCGGATAATCGTCACGCCGGTTTCCGCTTCGCCGCGCAATAGAGTCCATTGAATTGGCGCGGGGCCGCGGCATTTTGGAAGCAAACTTGGATGAACATTCAGCACGCCAAACTTTGGCAAAGAGAACATCTCACGCGGCAGAATACGAAATGCCACAACAACCAACGCATCAATATTTAGGTCGCGCAACTGACTCAAGAACTCAGAGTCTTTGAGTTTCGGAGGAGATAATACAGGCAGACGATTGGCGAGTGCAAATTCCTTCACGGGCATCGGCGTGAGCTTGCGACCACGACCTTGCGGCTGATCGGGACTTGTCACAACGGCAACGACATCGTGCTCACTTGCAAGAAGTGCTTTGAGAGTTGGCAACGCGAACTCCGGATTGCCGCAGAAGACCACGCGCAACCTTATGGCTCCTGCGATTCGCCGCGTTCAAGCCGCCTGAGCTTGCCGCTCAGCAGCGCACGACGAACAGGCGAGAGATGGTCAATGAAGAGAATACCGTTTAGATGATCGATTTCGTGCTGAAGGACGCGCGCGAGCATGCCGGTTGCCTTAATGGTTTTATGTTCACCTTCAAGCGTGTCATACTCCATTGTGAGCGAATCAGGGCGCGTCACGGTGTCACGAATATCTGGAATTGAAAGACAACCCTCTTCCATTTCATAGGTACCTGCCGGCTCCTTAACTACTGGATTCGCGACCGCCATATAGAACATCTCCTCGGTCTCTTCATCGGGGACACCGACTACGAGAAGGCGGATCGGGCGATCCACTTGCGGTGCGGCAAGTCCGATGCCCTCGTACTCTTCCATTGTGGCAAACATCTCACGGGCGAATTCTCGCAAGTTATCATCAAATATGGTGATTTCCTCCGCGCGCTTTCGCAGAGTGGGATGACCATAGATGATTACTTTGTGCTTCTTTGTGGTCTCGTCGTAAGGTTTTGTCATAAACCCTCTCGCGTTCTTGCACCAACACCCATCTTACGCGCTTAATACGCGTGTGATAGAAGCGCGCTCGACTTTGATCTTGACTTCGTTGGCAATCTTCAGCCACACCGTATTCTCTTTCTCGTCAATACCAGCAATCGTTCCATAGACTCCGCCCATCGTGACGACTTCGTCACCAGACTTAATGGAAGCGAGCATGGCGGCGTGAGCTTTCTGACGCTTTTGCTGCGGGCGAATCATCAGGAAGTACATGACGACGATGATGAGTACGAACGGCAGCAACGCACCGATCATGCTCGGCGGTGACGCGGCCTCGGCTTGGAGGAGAGGAAGAAATACAGGTGACATTGCAATGTTAGGCATTTTGCCTCCGGTTTAGGAATCTTTTTGTTCAACACGCGGCAGAACGGATTCGAGCCACGACGAGAAATCGCCGCCTTCGATGTGTTCACGCATCTGACGCATCAGGTCTTGATAGAAGTGGATATTGTGCAAAGAAATCAAACGCAAACCAAGCATTTCATCACAGACAAACAGATGACGTAAATAGGCTCTGTCGTATGTTTGACAGGTGTAACATGCACAGCCTGCGTCGAGCGGGATGAATTGCTCTTTGTGGCGTGCGGCTTTAATAATCACACGGCCGTTCCATGTGAAAGCACAGCCGTTGCGCCCGTTGCGAGTGGGTAGTACACAATCGAAGAAGTCAATGCCCCACGACACACAACGTAACAGATCTTCCGGAAAACCGACACCCATCAGATAGCGCGGTTTATCTTTTGGAAGAAGCTCTGCAGTAAGTGGAACGAGTTCGTGAAAGATGCTCTTAGGTTCGCCGACCGCCATGCCGCCGATAGCGTAGCCGGGGAAATTCAAATCGATTAGTGCAGCAGCAGACTCACGGCGTAAGTCGTGATAGGTCGAACCTTGCACGATGGCCCAAAGATTTTGTCGATGGCCATAAAGCAAAGGCTGCTCTTGCTCTGCGCTCTGTGCCATCTTCGCCCACTTTGTCGTCAAGCGATTCCATTCATCTGCTTGCCCGTGCGAACAGGGATAAGGCGGACAGAGGTCAAGCACCATCATCATATCGCTACCGATGTGCCGCTGAATGCTCACGACGGAAGCTGGAGTAAATTCGTGATAGCTCCCGTCAAGATGCGATTGGAACCGCACTCCATCTGGATGAACCTTCCGAATATCCGCAAGCGAAAAAACCTGAAAGCCCCCAGAGTCCGTGAGAATTGGCCGATCCCAGCGCATGAACTTATGCAGGCCGCCAGCCTGCTTCAGAATATCAAGACCGGGTCGGAGATACAGATGATAGCTATTCGAGAGCATCGCCTGCACGTTGGATTCGTGCAGTTCGCGCGGAGTAAGTGTTTTTACGACACCAAGCGTACCAACGGGAAAGAAGTGCGGCGTTTGAATTTCGCCATGCTCGGTAGAAAGAACAGTTCTGCGGGCGCTGGTGCCGGACTTATCCTCAAGCAGCACTCGGAAAGGATGTGCCGCTATTTCTGCCGACCTCTTCTCAACTCGTTGAACAACCTCCCAAAATCCTTGGTCGGCAGATCGCAAATGAAGTTTCGACAGAAATACCAAGTGGTTTGCCCTCCAGAAGTATCTTTACCTTCAACCAATGACTTTAGGGGTGATCATTGGGCAAATGTCTGACGAACTCGCTCATCTATGGAAACGACTTGCCGGTTTGGAGCGAGAGGCCAGATGCCTGTTTTTCCAAATGGGGCTGACGCCATGATCAACTTGTTCTGGCGGATACATGAGCCATTCGGCGGTCAATAGCGCTTGCGAAAAAGCATTTGGCATGCGCTCAAGATAAGGCATGAGCGCATTGACTTGTTTCTCTGCGCGGTCTCGAAACTTCACTTCACCCGTCAAATAATAGAGCTTAACGAAAAGATTGCCCGCCAACGAATTACCGGACGGCAGCGCACTGTCATACAGGTCCACAGAGCGGACACCTGCAACAGAGTCTTCACTCATGTAGTAAAGGCCGTCTCCTTTAGCGAAGCGGCGCTCGATATCTTCAGCGAGCTTGTATGCACCGTCAAACCAGCGCAGCGTCGCCAGTTGCGCAAAACAGATCCAACAGGCCATTTCCAAGCGCGGCATAGTCATGAGCAACTGAACACGCAGTTCCTTGTCACCGAGGAAAGAATGAACAAGTTCGCCGTCGCGCTCGTAGGGAGTCAAAAAGCGATTTGCAACAGGAATTCTGACCATCATTGCCGAAACGCAAGAACCGATAACAAGAGGCCATTCCAATCGCAAAGGACCTTTTCGTCGCGTCCAGGCGCAATCCGTTTTGAACGTGCTACTTGCAATACTGACCGTTTATATTCAAATCTATCCAATCTTTGATTCGGGCTTTTTTCAATAGATTTGGAATCGAATGTCCTTTCTCAAAGTTCCCTGCGGGGTGATGTCAAAGTATTCGCAAATTCTTCAGCATCCTCACCAATATCTGCCGGACTTGTTCGGGATTCCAAAGGTAATACCTGCCTTCTTCACCTTCCGAGTCTGCATCAATTGAAGAAACAAACCGCCTTCTGGAACTTGCATTTCTCTGCGAAGCCAAACCAAGCACCTTTGATGGGTGACACCGTAAATTCGTAAAATTCTTCCTGCGTTACCATACACCTGCATCAGCAGCGCATTGTCATAGAGCATCTTCTCGAAATGCGGGACGAGCCACTTCTCGTCAGTGGAATAGCGGTGAAAGCCGCCACCGATCTGGTCAAAGATTCCGCCGCGGGCCATTTTGTCGAGAGTGAACTCAACCATGTGCTTGACAGTATCGTTGCCTGTGCGCGAATAGTAGCGTAGCAACATCGCGAGTTCCATTGCGTGCGGAAACTTTGGCGCGCGCGAAAACCCGCCATTAATCGTATCGAAATTGCGCTCGGATTCTCTGACAGCAAAATCAAATAGAGTGGGGGAGAGCTTGCTTTTAGCAGGAGCCAATACAAGCTCTTCATGAATTGCGTCATGAAGTTGCGCCGCCGACAAAACGAGTGAGTCTCGCTCCGTTTCCCACGCCTTGGCGAGTCCCTTCAAAACATCCATGAATCCGGGCCTGCCATAACGCGCTTCAGGTGCCCAGTAAGTTCCAGCATAGAAGGGCTTGCGTTCAGGAGTCAAAAAGACAGACATCGGCCACCCGCCGGAACCTGTCATCTTCTGCACGGCTTGCATGTAGTGATGGTCCACGTCGGGCCGCTCTTCGCGATCCACTTTGATCGCGACAAAGTGCGCGTTCAGGAATTCGGCAATCTCCTCATTCTCAAACGACTCATGCTCCATGACATGGCACCAGTGACAAGCCGCATAGCCAACGGATAAGAATACAGGTTTGTTTTCAAGTCGCGCCTTTTCAAATGCCGCATCACCCCACGGCAGCCAATCGACAGGATTGTGCGCGTGCTGCAAGAGGTAGGGGCTGGCTTCGTGTATGAGCGCGTTGGTGTGCACGTGTGACTTGCTGGAGCAGGAAGTAAGCAGAAGGAGTGTGAGGAATACGACTCGCATGTTAGCGTTTGCCGATCAGGAATCTCTCTTTGCCTTGTATATCGCGATATATGGTCAACTCGGTCAAGACAGGCTCGAACAGTTCGCGGACCCTGTTTTCCTGGTGGATGCCAAACTCGAGCGCAAGAATGCCACTAGAGTTAAGTATATCTGGAATCAATTCAGCGATTCGCACAAAACACTCGTCTCCTTTCACACCTGCTGCAAGCGCATGTGGTCGCTCGTGGTCTTTGACCTCAGGTTCAAGTGAAGGCAACTCATCAGTCCGAAGATAGGGCGGATTTGAAACAACAACGTTGAATGGAGCATTTGCTTCCTGCGGAAGCGAGCCGGAATAGAGGTCCACAACGAGGGAGGAGACTCTGTCTGATACTTCGTTAAGTTCAGCATTACTTTTAGTCTGTACTACAGCATCGGGATCTTTGTCAATCGCAACAACTGAGCATTTTTCAAGGTTCTTCGAGAGTGCGACAGAGATGCAACCCGTCCCGCAGCCAATATCAAGAATTCTTGAATTGGCCGGGATTCGCTCGATCAGAGTAGAGACCAATTCTTCCGTCTCTGGTCGTGGAATGAGCAATCCAGGAGTCAATCCGATGCGCGCATTACAAAACTCAACCTCGCCAACAAGATACTGCAGCGGTTCTCTCTTTGCTCTCCTTCGGATTAGATCGCGAATTTGGTCAAGCTCATAGTCCTTCAGAGGCCTGTCATGCTGCAAGTACAATTCAATTCGCGGCAGTTGGAGTGCCTTCGCAAACAGTGCTTCAGCATTTCTGCGCGGCGAGTCGATTCCGCGAGTCTTAAAGAATTCGTCAGTTGCCGACAACAGATCGATTAGCCGCTTGCTTTCACTCACGCCATGCTCTCGGCTGCCCGATTAAGTTTCTCCGTGCGGTCGGCCATACGCAGAGCCTCAATCAATTCAGCAATATCGCCCTCCATCACGCGATCAAGCTTGTAAAGCGTCAGATTTATGCGGTGGTCCGTGACGCGATTCTGTGGATAGTTGTATGTGCGGATTTTCTCCGAGCGATCACCGCTTCCAATCAATCCCTTGCGCTCGGCAGAGAGCTTAGCAGCCTCTTCATCACGTTTGATCACCAGCAATCTTGACGTCAAAATTTTCAACGCTTTCGCACGGTTCTTTATCTGTGAACGCTCATCCTGAATGGCCACTACAAGCCCGGACGGTAAGTGTGTGATCCGAACAGCTGATTCTGTGGTGTTGACATGCTGCCCACCTGCACCGGAAGAACGGTAAACGTCAATCTTCAGATCGGTCGTCTTAACTTCGAGATCTGTTTCTTCTGCTTCGGGAAGCACGGCAACTGATGCCGCCGAAGTGTGAATACGGCCCTGCGCCTCAGTCACGGGAACTCGTTGCACACGATGCACGCCGCTTTCCCATTTTAGCATACCGTACACCTCTTGTCCACGAACTTCTACAACGACTTCCTTTATTCCACCGGCTTCCGCTTCTGTCACGGATGCAACTTCAAATTTCCAACGCATGGTTTCGCAGTAGCGCATGTACATTCGGAAGAGATCTCCGGCAAATAGTGCCGCTTCCTCGCCGCCTGTACCCGCACGAATTTCCAAAATTGCATTGCGCTCATCCGCCGGATCACGGGGAAGGAGTAAATTCCGAAGGTCGTCTTCAAGCTGCTTGAGCTGATTCTCCAGACTCTCAAGTTCGAGTGCAGCCATTTCCCGCATCGCTGAGTCCGATGATGTCGCAAGCTCCTTTGCACCGGAAATTTCGTCCATTACCCGTAAGTACTCACGGGCCTTGTCCACCAACGGCGAAAGGTCTTTAGCCTCTTTCATCAGGGGCATTGCCTGTGACTGAACCGCAGCGACTTCAGGTAAAGCGAGTTTGGCCTGAATATCCGCAGCGCGTTTGAGAATATGTTCTATCTTATCAATCACTTAGAAGAATTTCCACTCAGATAGATTAGTCTTTAATCCAGATAATTTACACAAGTTGAACACTCTAAACAAGTTCTGCTTTCGAGGCGGGCTCTCACCTCTAATTTACTCGCCTACCCTGTGCAATGCCTCTCGAAATCAGCAGTTCAAAGTAAATGTCAGATTGCAAAGGATTGCTTTGTCGATACATAGCAACATGAAGCAAATTGAGAAGTTTATCTCACCTGCTTGACAGCATGTTATGGTGTTCTTATATTGAAAGCGTCAAGAAAAGGGTGGGCCAATTCTTAAGTGAGGTTATTGTTTGATGAAGAAAATTATTTCCGCAATTTTGCTCGTAAGCTTGTTATCTGTAGCAAGTTACGCAGCGTTGACACCCGTCGTCCCGCCGCAACCCGGCAAGGGCATTTCGGGGGTCGTCCCGCCGCAGCCCGGCAAGTGTATTTCGGCGTTAACACCTGTTGTTCCGCCACAACCCGGCAAGGGCATTTCGGCGTTGACACCCGTTGTCCCGCCGCAACCCGGCAAGGGCATTTCGGCATTGACTCCGGTCGTTCCGCCGCAACCCGGTAAGGGCATTTCGGCATTGACCTCGGTTGTGCCGCCGCAGCCCGGTAAATAGTTAGACTTTAGGGCTTTGCCCAGAGCGACCTTTGGCTTGTGGATTGCATATCCATGAGTCAATGGTCGCTTTTTTTGTTTATAGCATAATAACACTAGGTCTGCTCGCTACAGCACTTCTACATCCCAAAACGCCGGAATGGGTTTGGGAGCTTAGCTTTTTGGGCAATATCGCGATCCTTGCGGTGTTGTCCTTGCTCAGTTTCTTGGCATACCAACGGGAGCGCCACTACCGCCACGTGTTCTTCACGCTTTGGGTTGTATTCGCGATCAATGCATTGGGCGCCCCTATCCAAGCGATGTTCCACGTGGCTGGGAATTTTGACAACTACCTTCGGTACTACGTTTGGTATCCAATTTTAGGTGTGCACGCCGCATTTGCCTGGTCTGTGACAACTATCACTGTTGGCTATATCACGACTCCAAGCAAACGACTCGTGCATGTTGCAATTGCAGGGTTGGCGCTTTTCATCATGGTTGCATGGTTGTATTCCCCCTACACTTGGAATCCACTTGCGGCTCTGGTTCAAGACCCCAATGGAACGCGATCCGTAAATTATGTAGAATTAAACCGTTCGTCAGCGATCTTGAATCTGTACAGTTTGCTGGTGTTGTTGGCATTCTATGTGCATAAATATCGCACGGATAGACCGATTGGTGCTTTTGCCGACACGCTGCTATTTCTATTCGGCTTGGCACTTACAATCGATACCGCCGAAATGATGCTGCCTAATTTAGAAATGGCGTTTCTTGTCGTTTCACAGTGGGCAATGATGATTACCAATGTCGCGATGGCCATTTGTTTGGCTCTGCGGCTCAAATTTAAGTCTCAATCAATAGCAGACTACTATGAATCCCAATGCTTATCTGACGACCCTGCTATTGATCGGAGGATCGGTCGGTTTGATCGCCTTATTCTACGGACTTTTTTTGATACGGAAAAGATTGGGCAGAAGATATTCTTTGGGACAGGCTCGGCAAGAATGAAAGTGCGCAGAACTCCGACCCATGTTGCTCGGCGCGCGAATAGTTGATGAATTTGTATTGTTGAGGAGAAGAAGATGCTTGAAAAAAACTGGATGGAGAGTCGGTACACGATTGGTTCGCTGGTGGCACGAAGTGCGGCCATGCAGCGCCTCGTAAAGCAAGCCGGCCAACACATACATAGTGACAATCCGCTTTTGATTGTAGGTGAAACTGGGACAGGCAAGGGCGTTCTCGCTCGTGCTGTTCACAATTCCTCATTGCGCTCTAATCGGCCGTTCTTAAGCGTTGCAGCCTCGCGGCTTACGCCGGATGCGCTTGATGCGGTCTTGTTCGGTGCAACGGCACGCGAGCAAGGTGTGATGACGCGCTCAGAAGGGGGTTCACTGGTAATTGCCGGTATTGAACAACTGGTGCCGATGGCGCAAGAGCGGTTGCTTCAGATCCTTGAGAAGGCCGAATACACTACGTCGGCAGGGGAACGAAAATCGCTTGACGCGAGACTGATGCTCACCGGGCACAGTGGTGAGCTTGCCACGCAATTGTCGCGTGGAGTGTTTTCAGAGAGTTTGTATAGCAAGATTTCCACGTCTGTCTTGAGCATGCCTACGCTGGCCGAACGAAATGCAGACATCCCCTACCTGGTTGCGGACGTTTTGCAGTCATTCTCCGCACGCGAACGCGTGCCTCGTCCATCGGTTCCGTATCATTATATGGAGTTGTTGACACGGGTCGAGTGGCCGGAAAATGTTAGACAATTGCGCAATCACGTAGAGAGCGTTATGTCACTGTCAAACGGTCAGTTTGATCCGGCAATCTTGTTAGCGCACTTCGAAGAGATCGAATCACCGCAAACGCTGAAGAGCCTTGCACACGACTTGTTGCAAAGGTTGGTAAATTCGCCGCAAACGGCTACCGCGTCTGCCACGAATTAGTAGCACAAGCAACAAAATACAAAATGAGAATCGCCGGAGCAATTTGCTTCGGCGATTTCTTATTTGG
Organism: bacterium; assembly: GCA_016721565.1. Lineage (GTDB taxonomy): Bacteria > Electryoneota > RPQS01 > RPQS01 > RPQS01 > JABWCQ01. The sequence continues at coordinate 202,382 of JADKHW010000001.1, forward strand.
AGACAATCTCATTTGCGACTCGTTCGACCGAGATTTGATTCATACACCATGGGGGTCCACTTGTCCATTTACATTTCTTTTCGCCATGGCCCGTTCTCAGCAAACAGCAAGGAACTCCTGCGGCAATTGCTTTGTGCGGTAATGGAAATGTATAGTTCACCTGTGTACAGCCATAGAGTACAAGCACTTTCTTACAGCCTGCGGCAATCGCTAAGAACGACACGCCAGGTGTCATTGCCTACGCCGACAACGCAATTACTAAGCAGCGCCGCACACTTTCGTAGGGACTCCTCGACGATAATTATTCGCTCTTCGCTCATGGCTTCAAATACCGGCTTGAGCAGAGCTTCATTTGGCCCGAGGAAGACGAATACCCTTCCACTTGAGTGGCTCTGAAGCCAAAGTCTCGTCAGCTTTACAAAGTCTGCGGGATCCCATTGCTTCGTCTTGCGAGCCGAGCCCGGAATAAGCGCAAGAGTTGTAGCGGGATTTGCTCCGCAATCAGAGAATAGCCGCTCTGACCACAGCTTTTCGTCAGGCGATACCCCAACCCTGAGTGGCGGAATATGGCGCACCGGGACAACTGCCCGAAGGAGATTCAACCGTCGCTCGACATGATCTGGTTCAACAGCGAGATCATTGTGAACGATAATTGTAAATGCCCACGATGCCAATAGGCCCTGATGGCCGACACGAACGGGAGCATCAAGCATTGAGCACAACAATCGCGAACGCATGGAAGGATGGGCACATAAAACGACATCGAATTTGATAGCATTCAATTCAGACGCAAGCTTGCGAAGCGCAGAATATCCACCTTCGTTGCCGTGCTTATCAAATATCCGAATGCTTGCAAGTTCAGGATGATGCAGAACAAGTTCCCGCGCTCGAGGCGCTGTCACCAGATGAATCTCTGTTTGCGGCCATGCTTCGCGCACAGCACCAATTAAAGACGTCGTGAACAACACATCGCCAAGCCAAGCGGTGTCAATTATGAGGACGCGGGTGGGGGAGTTTTCCATCTCTTGTGCATCCAAAACCACTGTTCGGGAGCTAATCTAACCGCTTGTTCAAGTTTACTTGTGAGCAGTCCCATGATTTGCTCTTGGTCTGCTCCATCGGGGATCTCAACATTATCGAGTTTGAACCGATATTTCTCGCCTGGCAGCCGATAAGATGACATGAAGATTAACGGCGCGCCAGTACGCAGATGAAAAACCGCTGGACCGCGAGGTGTCGAGCTGAGTTTTCCAAAGAACGGTACAAAAACACCATCTTCATGCGCATCCTGATCAATCAGAATGGCAACAACGCGATTCCTCTGAAGTGCTGACAAAACGCCTTTGATTGCCTGCTTACGCGGAATAATCTCTACTCCAGCGTTTCTTCTAACATTATCCAACCACTCCTGTACAAGTTTATTGCGCTGGGTCGTCACAACAAAAGAGACTGGGTATCCAAGCCTCGCGCAAGCCGCACCGACCATTTCCCAATTACCGAGGTGCCCTGAGACAACAATCCCACCTTTGCCCCCAGCGACGGCTTGATCCATGCAGTCAAGCCCCTTAGGGAATATCCAGCCGCCGATGTCCTCTCGTGATATACCTCCGGTAAGTGAAAGGCTTGTCGCAACAGTCCCAAAATGTTCGAAACATCGTCGAGCAACGGTTTCTTGGCCAGAAGGGGGGAGGGTCGGGAATGCCCTCCTCAAATTCTGAAGAACAACGCCCTTACGGATACCAATCCGGTAGCCCAACCAACCCAAACTGACACCAATTCCGCCACGAACTCTGCGCGGCAAAAGACAGAACAAGGCGAAAAGCGCTCGAATGGCGAAATACTGGATATAGTGAGAAGTGGTGTGGGGCACGGAAACTCTATGTAGGTTGGCGGAGTCTAAATAACAGAAATTCCCTCGCGTTGTCAACAGAAGGGAATTCACAGTCTTGCGTTTCTCTCATAGAATTGCTTAATTTCACAAGGATTGACCTATGCCAACGGGGACTACGGCATCTTCCGCACGCGTTGTAGCGGCTGACGCGCTTACCGAACTGGAAAAAACGGAGGACTACGCGGACGAGGTACTTTCAAAATACCTTGGTTCCTCGCACCTCCGTGGTAGCGATCGCGCGCTGGCGGCAGACCTATATTGGGGTACCATCCGCTGGCGTGGGCGGTTGGACAGCATTTTGACCCCCGTTTTTCATGGGGATTACCGCCGCGCCGATCCTGTGGCCCGGATTCTCTTGAGAATGGGCGCATACCAGCTTTATGGGCAAGATCGGATTCCTGACCATGCAGCGGTCAGTCAGACCGTTGAATTGGCGATCCAGAGGCTTGGCAAAAAGGCAGGCGGCCTGACAAACGCTATTTTGCGCCGCCTTGCTCGTGAGCGCGAGCGCTGGAACACGCCTCCTGAAGGGGCCGATGACTTAGCTCGCCTGTCCTTTATCTACTCGATGCCGCGCTGGATCGTCAGGGAACTGGTCGAGCGTTTTGGGCAGGAAGAGGCTGAGCGCGCTTTAGACGTTGCCAATCATCGTCCGCCGATTAGCGTTTTTCTGATGGACGAGAACGGTGCAGAGGAATTCGAACGTGAACTTGACGCCAACGAGGTGAAGTGGGAACACTCTCCGTTCCTCGAAGGATACTACCGACTGCACGCGCCCTCGTTTCCCGTGATTCAGCCCTGGCTGGATGAAGGAAAGATAACAGTTCAGGACGAGAGCGCTGGCCTCGCAACTGCACTGCTTGATCCCTCGCCGGGTGAAAGTGTGTTAGATCTCTGCGCTGCCCCAGGTGGCAAGACTTTGGCCACATGGCGGAAGATGGGCGGAACCGGGACGATCACTGCTGTCGATGTGGAAGCGTCAAGACTCCAGAGGTTGCGTGAGAACCTCGAACGCGTCGGTGCTCAAAACGTAACTGTCATCGAGTCAGATGCCACAAAATTCCCAGCAGGTCAGTTTGATCGAGTTATCGTGGATGTGCCGTGCAGCGCCACGGGTCTGTTAAGAAAGCAGCCTGATTTGCGCTGGCGACGGAAGAGCCACCACGTTGGTTTACAGCACGCACTCCAGCATGAGATATTGGATCACGCAGCGGACTTGGTAAAGCCGGGTGGTGTGTTGGTTTATTCGACGTGCAGCATTTTGCCGTCTGAGAACATTGAAATTGTGCAGGCATTCCTGAAGAATCATCCGGAGTTTCTGCGTGAAGATGCGCGCGGCTTCCTGCCGGAATCCGTCGTTGGTGAACATGGCGACCTTGAAACTTATACACACATACACGAGACGGACGGAGCATTCGCAGCCAGACTGCGGCGCATGTCCCATTAAGCATGACTGACGAACGCGTGTCAGGCAATCGTCTGCGCACGCTTGGCGCAAGCGCGCTGCTACTTTTTTTGATTCTCTTTTTTGTGGGCATGGTGACGGATTGGGTCATCATGCCCCTTTATACTCGTCACGGTGCCGAAAAGCCCGTACCGACGTTTGAGGGCATGACCGTGTTGCAAGCGAAGACGCTAGCGGAAGACGAAGGCTTTCGGATTATTGAAGAGCCTGCTAAGATAGGTGGTAATGCACCTGAAGGTACGGTATTGGAACAGCGTCCGCTGCCTGGTTCATTTTCAAAACCCGGACGAGTGATCCACATTGTTCCTGCGAGAGCAGGCACAGCATCGGAGATTCCTGACTTAACCGGACTTGATCAGCGTACTGCAGAAGTCGAGTGCCGTAATCTTGGTTTACTCGTTTCTCCATCGGGGACGAGTTACGATTTTTCGGCAATAGTTCCCAAAGGCGGAATTGTACGGCAACGTCCCGCGCCGGGTTCGCCTGTCATCAGCGGTCAGGCTGTGCTTCTTACTATATCGCTCGGGCCTCGCCCAAATGCGATCATCGTGCCGACACTAATTGACTTGTCTCTGCATGAAGCGCGTCAAGCGATCCTAGAATCCGGTTTGAAGCTTGGCGAGATTACTCGAAAAGAAACAAATATCTTCACCGCTGGCACCGTGATTGCACAAAGTCTCACTTCGGGCACTGAAGCTGAGCAAGATACCGAAGTCGATTTGGTCGTTGCAATTCCCGAAGCTGAACCAAGCGATTCTCTCGAAGAAACTCCTCCCCCTCAGGCAGATTAATGACTCGACCCTCCGAAACTCAGATTCACATTGCTCCGTCGCTTCTTTCCGCTGACTTTATGCATTTGGAAGATGATGTGAAGCGTTGCGTTGCCGCCGAATCGACGGTGCTACATTGCGACGTAATGGACGGACACTTCGTGCCTAATTTGACATTTGGTCCGCCTGTCATTTCGCAGTTGCGCAGGATTACCAAGCTTGAGCTTGATGTTCACTTGATGATAGAAACGCCGGAACGCTCAATCGACCAATATGCAAGCGCTGGAGCGGATGCCATCACGGTGCATGCTGAGGTGAGTCCGCATCTGCACCGTACACTTGCACGCATCAAGGAGCTGGGCTGCAAAGCAGGTGTGGCACTCAATCCCTCGACTCCGATTGCGAGCATTGAGCACGTACTTTCTTTGTGCGACATCGTCCTAATAATGAGCGTAAATCCCGGCTTCGGTGGACAGAAGTTCATTCCAATTGCACTCGAAAAACTGGCTTCACTGCGCGTGTTACAGCAATCCGGTCGTGGTGATTTTATGCTTTCTGTTGATGGGGGAGTGGATGTAACAACAGCGCCCTTAGTGGTTGAAGCTGGTGCCGAAAGGTTGGTTGCAGGTAGTGCTCTGTTTGGCTCGGATTTCGCAGGTAACATGCAACGGTTACGACAGGCGGCTGGATGCTGAGAATTCACTCCCTCGAGGTTGGTCCTTTTGCAATGAATACGATTGTTGCGTGGTGTGATGAAACCCGTGAAGCAATATGGTTTGATCCGGGCGCAGAGGGCGACACAATTTTGCGCTGGATCAAGTCAAACGATTTGATAGTTACTCGCATCGTCAATACTCACGGACATTGTGACCACATCGCGGACAATGGTTTTGCTAAAGCCGCCTTCAATGTTCCCTTGTGCATCCACCCGCTTGATCGACCCAAGCTCACCAACCCGGTTCTAAACCTCTCGGTTTATACTGGGATAGAGGTGGTATCGCCAGACGCGGATGAGGAGCTGAATGAAGGTGATCTTCTGAAATGTGGGAATGTGGAGTTCAAACTTTTTCATGTGCCAGGACATTCACCGGGTTCGCTGGTGTTTAACGCTGATGGGTTACTAATCGCGGGCGACACGCTTTTCAACGAATCAGTTGGACGAACGGACTTTCCTGATTCAAGCGAATCAGATTTGCATTCAGCAATCAGAACGAAGATTTACATGCTTCCGGACGAAACGAAAGTGTACCCGGGCCACGGAGACCCGACAACCGTTGGACACGAAAAACGCTACAACCCCTACGTCCGCCCTTGATGCAGATCAGCTTCGCTTGATTGAAGATTGGTTGCGTGCGCGACGCTACGAACGGCAAATCGCTGAGAATACGATTTCGGCGTACCGGCGTGATCTAAGCCTATTAGCTGAAAGGCTCGCGTCGCGAAGAATAACGTTGCTAACTGCTAATCGCGAACAGCTTGCGACGGCAGTGCACGAAATCGCTCGCACATCCTCTCCGAGAACAGAAAATCGTAGACTTTCAGCGGTCCGCAATTTCTATAAATGGTTGTTGCGCGAGCGGCGAATCGGCAAAGATCCCGTAACAGATATCCAAGGCGGCGGCGCAGGAAGAAGACTTCCGAAGGTTGTCTCTTTGCAGGTTATCGACGCGATTCTCGCTGTGACTTCTGAGGATGATCCCGTTTCCTTGCGAGATTGTGCGATAATCGAGATTGCGTATTCCGCGGGTTTGCGAGTGTCAGAATTATGCTCACTGAGAATTTCACAGCTCAATTCAACAGAACGCGTACTGCGTATTCGCGGTAAAGGCGGCAAAGAGCGACTATGCCCATACGGGGAGGCAGCCTCTAAAGCGTTGGCAAATTACGTTAATAACGGACGCGCCAAGATCGCTAGCGAAAAGAGAGATAGTGAACCTTTGCCTTTGCCATCCAGTGCCGAAGATTTTGTATTCCTTTCTCGTCGCGGTGAACCCATGACTCGCTTTGGTTGCGCCATGATTTTGAAGTCACTGTGCAACAAAGCCGGGATAACCCAGCACATTACTCCTCATACCTTAAGACATAGTTTTGCAACACATCTGCTTGAAGGCGGAGCGGACCTGCGCGTCGTGCAGGAATTGCTTGGCCACTCATCAATATCCACAACTGAAATCTACACGCACCTTGACCGCGAGTACCTCACCGAGACCGTACGGTCGTTTCATCCACGCGGATAGTTTGCGCATAGCAACACTTCGTCACTATAAATTGCTCGCAATATTCGCGACGGCGTTTTGCATTGCGTTTACTCATGTCGCATTTGCATCAGATCTTAAATGGCAGGTTGACTCGCTTCTGAGCCTTGAGCCTGTGACAGGCGCATCCTGGAGCGTTTTGTTTTCGGACTTGGAAACAGGTAAGGAAATCATTTCACATGATCAGGAGCGACTCATGATTCCCGCATCCGTGACCAAGATTTGGACAACAGCCACGGCATTTTCGGTGTTAGGTGCTGACGCTAAATTTACGACGAAGTTTGCTGTTGCCTCAAATCTCGACGGGCAAGGCGCAGTTAACGGCAAACTGCAAGTTGTTTGCGGTGGTGATCCAATTTTTGAGCAGAAGTACCGTAAAGACTTGGGTAAGCCGTCTTTAGACAAGATTGCTGATGAACTTCACGCAAAAGGCCTGCGCAGGATAAACGGTGACATTGAAATCGTCGTCAATGGATACAATCGGTCGTGCGGCAACGGTGTGTGGGAAATGGGCGACTTACGTGAGGGGTTTGCACCTTCAGTTGACGGCGTAGGCTATAACAGCAACGTATGCCACATCGCAATCGGTCCCGGCGGCAGCGAAGGTGACAGTGCATCGGTCACAATTGATCCACCTTTTGCGCCGGTCGCTATTCGCAATGGAGTTGTGACTGCATCAGGCGGCAACGAAAGCTGGGTTGAGTTCAACGTGACCCCATGCCGTGATGAGCTTGAAATCACTGGTGTGATGGCGCACGGTGACAATCCGCAGTATATCTGGTTCCCGATTCAAAATCCTGCCCTTTACTTTGGATTGGCTCTTCGTGATGCATTGACACGGAAGGGAATTACCGTGACTGGCCAGGTTCATGTTGCACGCGATGTTGCCCCAAGTGCCGTTACACTCTACGAATTCACCTCGCTTCCTTTGATTGAAATTGCGACAATCACAAACAAGGAAAGCGACAATTACTTAGCAGAGTACCTGCTGTCGGCAGTAGGAAAGAAGTCGTTTGGGCAAGGCTCAATGGAAGCCGGCCTGCGTGCTGTTCAAAAATTTGCACGCGAATGCGGCATACAACGTGATCAAGTTTCACTTCAAGATGGTTGCGGACTTTCGAGACAGAACATAGTTTCTGCCAGTTCCTGTGTTCAGCTACTTTCGAAAATGGCAAAGTCTGAGTCGGCCAATGCATTTGAAGCATCGTTAGCGCAGTCAAGGGTTGATGGAACAATTGGTGGCAGAATGTCCACAGATGGCATGATGGGCCGTGTACGCGCAAAAACAGGTACGATGACGAACGTCTCCGCACTCGCGGGCTATATCGCGCTTGATAGCGGCAAGCAGGTCACTTTTGCTATTCTATGTAACAATTTTCGCTGTTCGCGAAACTTTGTCAGAAATATTCAAGACAATCTGGTCCGCGCGGTATTTCACGCGGTGAATTGAACAATTATGAGTAACAAACCGATCGTTGAATGTGTCCCAAATATTTCCGAAGGAAGGGATCGATCTAAGATTGACCGCATCGCAAACATCGTCAAGACTGTGCCGGGCGTCAAACTGCTCGATGTCGATCCCAACGGGACTACAATCGCTGTGTAATAACTTATGCAGGTGAGCCGCAGGCTTGCGTTGAAGCGACGTTTAGGTTGACTGCTGCCGCATGGGAAGAGATTGACATGACCACGCATCAAGGCGAGCATCCGCGTAGTGGCGCTGTCGACGTTGCTCCTTTTGTTCCGGTCAGAAATATCACCATGGCTGAGTGCGCCGATCTATCGCGACAGTATGGCAAGCGGGTGGGCGAGGAGCTTGAGCTTCCGGTGTTTTTGTATGAGGCAGCTGCTTCTACACCCGATCGCAAGAACTTGGCGAAAGTTCGCAAAGGTGAGTACGAAGCTTTGCCCGAAAAAATGCAGAACCCCGGGTGGATTCCCGACTTCGGCCCACACAAGTTTGTTCCGAAATTTGGATGTGTCATTACGGGCGCACGTTTTTTTCTCGTTGCATACAACGTAAACATTCGTACAGCAGATGTTGCCTCTGTTCATGATATTGCACTTCATATTCGGCAAATGGGATGGCCACTGAAGCATGACAACGGTGAAGAAGTCCGAAATGCAGCGGGAAAGACCGTGTATCAACCCGGACCGCTGCAAAACTGCAAGGCAATGGGTGTGTACCTGGATCAAGAAAGGTTTTGTCAAGTATCAATCAATTTGACAAATTACTTGATTTCAGCTCCACATATCGCCTTCGAACAATCTATATATGAGGCGAACCAGCGCGGACACGAGGTCTTTGGTTCAGAGGTTGTTGGGCTGATTCCGCTTGAAGCAGTTCTGCTTGCGTCAAACTACTTTGTGTGGAAAGAGAAGCTTTCGCGGCCTAAGACAGATCGCGAAGCTATCTCACTTGTCGAAGACAAGCTTGTGCTGTCTTCATTCAACAAGTTTGAGCCCGAGAAGAAGATTATTGAATACGCAATTGCAGAATAGGAAGTAGTAAAATGTCTAAAATGCCGGATATGCCTGCAAAGCTTGTTTACCAGCCTGTCGCAGGATTAGTTGAGCAACTCGCTGCAAAATCACCCGCGCCAGGAGGTGGAAGCGCCGCGGCGCTCTCTGGCGCGATTGGTGCAGCGCTGCTGGTGATGGTATGCGAATTTACGATCGGCAAAAAGGGCTTTGAAGCGGTCGGCGAAGACCTGACAGCGATAAAGTACTCGCTTGATGAATTACGGATCAAACTTCTTACCCAGGTTGACGAAGATACATGGGCCTTTTCTCGATTTAGAGTTGCGAGCAAGTTACCCGATAGCACACCAGAAGAGAAGGCCAGAAAGTCGAATGAAGTTGCAGAAACTTCAGCGCAGACGATCGAAGTGCCCCGCCAGACGATGCTACAGTGCGCGGATGCATTATCTAAGGCGCATACTATAGTGATGAAAGGCAATCCGAACACGGTGTCTGATGCCGCGACAGGCGCAGAAATGCTTCTGGCAGGATTAGAAGGCGCTGCCAATAACGTCCTGATCAATTTACTTGGTAGGACAGACGAAGAAGCCAAGAGTCTGCGTGCTGAAGTCGATAGAGTTCGCACCGAGTCCCGTGGTGCATTAAGTTCAATTCGTGAATCAGTTGACCAGAAGCTACGTGGCTAAAATTCGCATATTGCCCGAGCATCTGGTCAATCAGATTGCTGCCGGTGAAGTTATCGAGCGCCCCGCGTCTGTGTTGCGCGAACTCATGGACAATGCGCTTGATGCTGGTGCGTCAAAGATTGACATTGAGCTGGAAGGCTCGGGTCGCGAGTTGATCGCAGTTAGAGATGATGGAGTTGGCATGTCGCGCGATGACATGCTCCTCTCGCTTGAGCGGCACGCAACGTCGAAGCTTGTCGAAGGATCTAATCTATTTGCAATCACGACACTGGGATTTCGTGGTGAAGCTCTGCCAAGTATAGCTTCGGTCAGTGATTTGGAGATTGTGTCGCGCGAGGCGAAGTCAGATCTCGGATTTCGACTGCAAGTCATCAGCGGTGACATCGCACATGAGGAAGCCGTTGCAGCGCCGCAAGGCACAATGGTACGCGTCCGATCGATCTTTTTTAATACTCCTGCGCGTGCAAAATTCTTAAAAGCGGATGCAACCGAGCTGTCTCATTCTATTCGCACGTTGCGGACTTATGCGCTCGCATATCCGGAAGTCGCTTGGACATTTCGGCACGGTGAATCGCTACAATTCGTTTGGCCGGCTGCTACATTTCGTGGTCGAATCGCTGACGTATTTGGAGTTGGTATTGAAACAAAACTCCTGCCGGTTGAGCATGAATTACGTGGTGTACGCGTACACGGAGTTCTGGGCAATCGCGAGTTGAATCGCCGAGCGCGCAGCGATCAGTTTTTCTTTGTAAACAGGCGGCCTTTTCAAAGCACCGGACTTTCCGGTGTCACGCGCGGCGCACTGCGTGATTGGCTTGAGGAGGGAGAATGGCCGTTCTACATCCTGTTCATTGATTTGGATGCATCGTCAGTTGATGTGAACGTGCATCCGGCAAAGCGGGAAGTCCGCTTCTCCGATGAGCGGTTAATTCACGCGGCGGTGTTTGAAGCTCTGCGTGAAGCCTTGAAAGGACAACAGGCTTCGCTTAGTGAGTTGCGGCAAGCGTGGGCGCCGCCCACACCGAGTTCGGCAAATGAGCCTCCGTCATTATTTACACCTGCGCCGGGATCATATTCCCCTCCGCTGGTGCAGACTTTTTTGGGAAGTTCAGCAAGTCAAAGCGCAATTTCGTCACAACCACTTCAGCAGCCAGCGCAACAACCTGCAAAATTACGCGCCCAAATCTATCAAGTACATTCAAAGTATCTAATTGCACCGATTCGCTCGGGACTTGCAATTATCGACCAACATGCCGCGCACGAGCGAGTGCTGTATGAGCGCGCGTTGAAAAGTTTTGATACCAGATCATTCGCATCACAACAACTCTTGTTTCCCCTACTGCTTGAGTTAACTCCAGAGGAAGACGGAGTTTTTCGCGAAATGCAAAAGGATTTGGTTGTCTTTGGTTTCATTGTTCGTGAATTTGGTCCGCGCGCCTACAGCGTTGAAGCCGTGCCTGCAGGGCTTCGCAGAGCCTCTGAGGCCAGTATGTTGCGCGAGATGATCGCGGAGTACGAAGAGTTCCGCCGAGCGCGCTTGGGTCCGCGAGAGTCACTTGCCGCAGGATTCGCCTGCAAGGCCGCTATTCGCACTGGTGATGAGCTTTCCACGGAAGAGATGACCGCCCTTGTTGATGAGTTGTTTGCGACACAACAGCCCGGAAGCTGCCCGCACGGAAGACCGACGTTTATCGAAATTAAGTTAAGCGAGTTGGATCACCGCTTTGGCCGCACCGGATAAGAGGATTCCGTTGGTACTTATTCTTGCAGGCACAACTGCGTCAGGCAAGACAGAAGTTTCTATACCTCTTGCGTTGAGCATGAATGCTGAAATCATCAGTGCAGACTCGCGGCAGGTCTATCGTGAACTGAAAATAGGATCGGCACCGCCGAGGGAAGAGCAGCTCGCAGCGGTGCCGCACCATTTTGTAGCTACAAAATCCCTAACGGAGCGCTGGACGGCTGGAGATTTTGCGCGCGCGGCCAGAGAGATTATCAAGAACCGCTCAGACAAAAGTCTTAGCACTGTTGTAGTTGGCGGTTCGATGCTGTATCTGCGCGCATTGATAGATGGGCTTTACAGCAGCGAGAACGAGCCAACGATTGACTATGTTGCGTTGCGATCAGAGTGGGAGAGGCGTGGTTCAGATGAAATGATGCAGGAATTAGAGCAACTGGATCCTGAGATTGCGGCGCGGACCAATAGAGCGGATTCTCACCGCGCACTTCGAGCGATTGGCCACTTTCGAGCCACCGGAAAACGACTTTCAGAAATGCGTCGCAATGAACGCGAACCGCTCCCACAAGCATTCAAGCTGTATTTCCTGCACGGAGATCGTGTCGAAACTTATGATCGAGTTAACCGTCGGGCAGAAGACATGCTCAAGCAAGGTCTTGTCGACGAAGTCAAGCAACTCCTCTCACTCGGGTTTGACGAAACCAACAGCAACGCCTTGCGCACGCACGGATACCAAGAGGTGTTTCCCTATTTGCGCGGAGAGTATGATTATGAGACAATGCGTGAAGAAATTCAGAAGGCGGTCCGCCACTATGTCAAACGTCAGCTAACGTGGTTTCGCCGTGATACGCGTGCAATTTGGGTGAGTCGGGTGTTCACAGAGAACCCAATAGATATTGCTGAGAGAATCTGTCGTGAATTCAAAGGTTGAGCATTTCCTGGCACATAACAAAGAACCCGCTGACGATTCAGCGGGTTCTTTGCTTGTACTCTACAGTGATCAACTAATCCTGCATCTCACTCAGCTCGGTTTCTGTGGGCTGGTTCTGCGCAACAGGAACGAACAATGTAAAAGCAGTGCCTTGTCCAACCTTGCTTTGAAGATCGAACCTGCAACCATACGGCGCAAGCAGCTTCTGCACCGTCGATAAACCGAGGCCTGTTCCGGTTGGCTCGCCGTTGTCGGACTTGCCAACAGCAGGCTTGGTCGTAAAGAAAGGTTCAAAGACTTGCGGCAAATGCTCTGTTGCGATACCGGAACCAGAGTCCCTTATTATAATTGATATCTCGTCATCGCTTTTGGATGTTGACACATGCAACTGCTTGTGAGTTGTTTCATGCATCGCATCAAGTGCATTTCGAATGATATTCATCAGCGACTGCGAAAAGTCGCTGTAGCGGCCCCAAATTGGAGGCAAGTCTGGTGAGAATTCAAAAAACTTGTCGACATTGTGTTTAAACTCCATGTCGGCCTCTAAAAATCGTAGCTCCTCCTGCAACAGAACGTTCAAGTCAATGTCCTGTTTAGCGAGTTCCTGCTCTTGGCGGCTTTTCCACATTAGATTGCGAACAATCCCGTTGATCCGCTCAACCTGCGCAATGACACCGTCAATATCTTCAATATCAGGGTGTTTCATCTTGATGACTTGCGCCAATCCATATATGCCCATCAAGGGAGTATTAATGTTATGCGCAACTCCGCTTGCAAGAAGACCAATATTGGCGAGTCGCTGTTCACTCATCAGCTCAAGCTCCATGAGGCTTGCGCGTTGTGCAAGTTCATTCTGGTCTGACGCGTCGCGTGCGACAATTTGCAACACCGTTTCGGAGCCGAGGCGAATGCGATTCACTGTGGCAGTTGTCATTCGTTCATTGAGGTCGCGGTCTTGAACCATCAACTCATTGATGCGCCAAATTCGGTAGTCGTCGCCTTCGGATTCAAGGCAGGGATCGAGCTGTTTGCCGACGTAGTCCCGAATGGATGTCCCCTGAATGTCAAAAGGTTTGCGCCCCAACAATCGGCTGGCGGTACCATTCATTTCCGTAATCGTCGCGTAAGCCGGATTCACCAACAAGATTGCATCAACGGCGTGGTCAAATAATATTCGATAGCGAAGTTCGCTGTCACGAAGTTGCTCTGTTTTTCTTCCCAATAATTCTTCAAGTTGCATTCTATAGCTTGTGTTCTCGCGTTCGAGTCGATCGCGTTCGGATTGCAACTCAAATTTATCAAGCGCCATATCGGCAACACGAAGCAACTCTTCACGGCGGACTGGTTTGAGCAAATAATCATATGCACCCGCCTTCAGGGCCTGTCGCATGCTGGCTATGGTCGGATCACCCGTGATCATGACCACTTGTGCTTGAGGATAGTCCAACCTGAGAATTCTTAAGAGTTCACCTGAATCCCCCGGGAGGTGAACGTCTGAGAGCACAACTGGCCACGAATTCTTGGTCATGCTTGCTAATGCCTCTTTAGCAGAATACGCGTGCGCAACTACCCAGCCAGATTCGGCCAGAATGCTCTCGGCTATTTCGCAAATTATTGCGTCATCGTCAATAATCAGAATACGGCGATTCGTATTCTTGTCGTTTATTGCATTATGAGTTTCCGTCAAACTGAGTCTATCCCTATTCATACGTAATGTCATTATGCCGCTGCATTAGAAGGTAGCGTGCGCTCGATTATCTGACGCAATTCTTCAATACGGAATGGTTTGCCTAAGAATCCATCCGCGTGGTACTCGCCAGCCGTCTTGCGCGCGTCTTCGACGCCGTATCCGGTGACGAGAATAACGGGGAATTCGGGGTTCTTGGACTTGATTGAAGTCATCAGTTCAATGCCGTTCATGTCGGGCATGTGCACATCGCTCACAACCAAGTCAATCTTTTCAGCCATATATTTCTCGAATGCTTCACGACCGCCAAAAGCCGAAATTACATCATAACCGAGAACTTCAAGTATCTTCGACAGGGTATGTACCATGAACTGCTCATCGTCCACAACGAGAATCTTCTGCCGCTTTGCAGGATCATTTGAAATCGGGATCGCCTTTGCACGCGGGACGTCGAGATCAATCATCCTGTGCTGTCCAACTGAATACTCGCGTGTACGGGCGGGATTGGCGACCGTGGCAAGTTTCTGAATAACCGACTTAATTTTTGCCACTTCCTGCACAATGAAGTCAAGTGATTGACGAACATCGGTAGCATCGGGCATGCGTGTCAGCCGGATATACTCAGCACTGTTCAAGATAACGTTGAGTGGTGTATTGATCTGATCATTAACCGTAACGGCAGTTTGAGCAATCGCCTTCATCTTTTCACCGTCGAGTTCTTTAGCTCTCAGTTCGGCGCGCATGTCAGCCTCTCGATACCAAGACGTATTCGGTGCAAGAGTTCGTTGTCGTCACAGGGTTTAATCACATAGTCGGCAGCGCCGCGACGCAACGCGTCTACGGCTCCACGCACCGAGGCGAAGCCGGTCACGACAATGACAACACAATCGGAATCAGCGGAGAGTGCCGCATTCAGAATGTCCATTCCCGTAATGCGAGGCATAAAGAGGTCAGTCAAAACGACGGTGAAACGTCGCTCTACCAATATGTCGAGCGCAGCTTGCCCTGTGGAACAAGCAATGACAGAATACCCGGCTCTGCTCAGAACTTCACGAAAACCTGACAGAACCAGCGGGTCATCGTCAACAACCAAAATTTGTGTCATATCAGTCATAAATCAGTCCACATAGAGTCACATCTTTGCATCTCAAGTCCAAGTAGCAATGTTCAATGCAATTTCAAACGTCCCAATATTGTCTTCTTTTACAAATGCACTACCGCCGGCGCAATACATAAATTCACCTATCGCTGCTGGGTACCCGGCCACGGCTATTGCGGTGCTCTCTTTGCTTATGACAGCTCCTTCACCATCGCGCAGGCGCGCGCTCAGCGTCCAACCATCATGAATAGGTATCAGGCTTAAGTTAAGGATTTGCTGCTCCGCCCGTGCGCCAGCTGCCCAGTGCGATACTAAAATCGGGATTGCAGCTCCGTGCAGTTTTAGAATTACGGGTTGCTCCGGCCACGCAGAAACGTTCGCCTTCAAATTAACCGCAGTGCACTCGGCAACGATTTCGGTAAGCAACCGATCCGAAGATACTGAAGCGGGAGGGATAAGGGAGGAGTCCTTGACCGCTTGCACATTTCGGATCACAATGGCAACGCGCTCCAAAGCCGTCTCAAGGCCTTGCACACGCGACATTGCGTCTGTTGCGGAGAGAGGCTCGCTTCGCAGCAGATGAAGCGTTGTACGGGCCGCCTGAACAGGATTCGCCAGCTCGTGCATCATCACTTCAACCAAGGCATATGCAGGGTTGAACTGTTTCGGCGATCCATTCTTCTTAATTTCGACGGTGTTCACGGTTCTTTCTATTTAGAAGTTATCTAAGGTAAGCTCATGAAGGCGAATGCGCAATGTTCTAACTGGATCAGGTAGATTATATTATTCATATAGTATATTAACTACACTCATGCCTACCTGTGTTACATTTACTATAGTTTATAGAATTGTGCAAAACAAAAACGGTCCGAAGACCGTTTTTTGACAATTCTGTCTATATGAGCTAAACTCAGTCAGTCGCCGAAGATTCACGCAGTTCACCGGCTATAGAAGCCATCTGGGCACGCAAAGTAGGCACCAGTTCCAACAGGGTTCGAAGTTCCTGTACTTGAGGATAGGTGTAGCTTGCCACACCAAGAGTCTTCTGTTGCCTCAACCAGCGAAGCAGGTGGATCTGCACCGTATCTGGGGTAACCTGCTGTAGCATCTCCGGACCGAAAATCTCATTTAGCCTGATAATCTGTTTCCTAAGGGTCAGTAGTGCGTCCTCTCCTGCAGCGCGCTGTTCAGCGAGTAGCTTCTCTTTATTGAGTTGCACAAAATCATTGTTCGTGGATACGTTCGCATACGCTTCGGCGACACCGCCAATGATGTTGTCTGCAACAATCTCACGTGCGAATACTGTGCAGTCGGAAACCTCACCGATCAGTTGAGCCGTTAAGCCAACCTCACACATCGTCTTGATCATAGGTCCATGGACACAAAGATGGTTGCCCACTGTAAGCGTGGCTTCGCCGATTCCGCCAAAGACTCGTAGATTACCTGAAACCTGGATTTGACAGCCGTCGGCAATGTCACCGTAGAAGACGCAATCACCATTCACCATCAAACGTGACGGTTCATCAAAGCTTCCTGTAATCCAGATTGATCCTTCCCAGCGCTCGTTCTGCGCCTTTTCAGCACGAATATTGCGCATCTGGAGGACTTCAGCCTCGACAATCGCAGGAGTCTCGCGGGGGGAGTCTTTCATCCTTCGATCTTGATAGCGCCTATGAAAGACCACGACGCCTTCCTCGCGAGACATGAACCGACGCTCGGTCGTGCTCAGTGCAACACCTTTACCCGCGACTAAACGAGTCGAGTTGCCTCGTCTCGGCGAGAGTTCTTTGCCAAAAATGTTCTTTCCTGCCTTCAAGCCCGATACAGGGACATTGAGGTCACATAATTCTTCACCGGTCTCAACGACTCGCAGTCCCATCCACGCAGTCGGGGAGGCTTCATCGTCAGTCGGAAACCAACGATAATATACCTTGGCGGGAATTCCCACATCCGGCATGATGCCTTCCCCAACAATTTGGTCAAGCAGCGGCACTTGCTGTCGATGACACGACTCAACAAGTTCTCGAACATGCACCCAGTGCACAAGTCCGGTATCTACTCCCTCAGCTTTGAGGCGCTCTTCAACGCTTTCAAAGGTGAGCCGCTGCTCGAAATCATCAAGTGGAAAGAGATCAACCGCAACCTGCATGTCGGAGAAAACAGTACCATCATTCGCAGTCATGGGAAGATAACGAACACGAACAGAGCCAACAGGAATTTCCTGACGGCGAATCTGCATCTCGACCAAGATCCCAGTCGAGGTTTTGCGCTTGGAGTATAATCCAACGTATTCGAGTCGATAATCAGCTACGCCGAAACTATGGGCTAACTCAACCTTAATCTGTCGAAGCTGTTCCGGGATTTCGGAGGCTTTGTGTGTTGGGAAGAGCATGCGTACGCGCCACAGGTTGTGGCCCTGTGCCATCAAGCGTACTTTGGTTTCCGGGTCGCCGATCTGAAGGTTTTGTGAAGCGTCATGTGTCATCACACTTCATCAGCGCAAAATTCGCACCTCTAAACCTAATCAATTAGGCGAAATCTGTGATATTGTAAGCTGTCACGAAGTTTTCGCAGTTTTTCAATTTTAAGGCCTGAAGAAACATAGATTTGTCGTCCAATTGTAAAGTCGTCTTGAGAGTATTCAGTGTGGCACAGTTGCTCAAATCGAAGGGCATGCTCAATCAACTCTTCAACGGAAATCACTGTGCGCCCCAGTCTTTCCCCCATCGCAGGTTTCTTAAAGGCATCATCTAATTCAATAGATAATAAAGATTTATGTTGATTATCCTCAAAATGTTCTATCCCCATTTCGATTCCAGAAAGCTGGTTGATCTCCTCCAACGCCTTTCTGACCTTTTGGTCAGGGATACGGGGCAAAATTGTTTCGTAGAATCGTCGCCTGTTTTGCAACAAATAAGACACATTAGCACTCCTTTTATTATAGGACCATTTTCAGTATAGCGATTTGGCGGCGATGCCGCAAGGTTTAGCCGGAACCGGAATCGTAGTCGTGTCGTGTAAACTGCGACGAGCTGGGAAAGGGGACTAATTATAGTCTTATCAGGAGAAGAGACATGACGAATCGCGCAGTTGGTCTGGCTTTGGTAGCTGCATTATTGGCCTTTTCAATGGCTTTCGCTGGCGACAATGCCTCCGAGTCCCGGGCGAAAGAGATGGCGGCGCTTGCCAAGATGACTAAAAAGTCAGAGGCCGGTGCCTTTTTGGGTATTGTGCCTGAAGAGGTGACCTCGGATGTCGCCAACGACTACGGTGTGTCAGCTGGGCAGGGTGTTTTAGTTGAACAAACTGTGGATGGATCGCCGGCAGATGAGGCGCGACTTCGTGCAAACGATATATTGGTTTCGATCAATGGTAGCCGTTTGACAGGTCCCTCCGAGCTTCGCGTGCAACTCAAAAAGTATAAAGAGGGTGACGAGGTTGCCTTAGTGTACATGCGCGGAGGCAAAGAGCGCACGGCGAACGTCAAGCTTGAAGATAGCGGTTCCGACAATGACTTTAGCTGGAACTGGGGTGGAGGAACTCCGGTGCCGCCAATTGCACCGCATGCCCCGCATGTTTTTAAGTGGGATTCCGGGGAGCGGAGTACTGCCGCGTTTGCAGGTATTGTGACCCAAGAACTGTCTGACGGCCTGAAGAGCTACTTCAAGGTTGAAGGCGGTGCACTGATATCAGAGGTTGTCGAAAAATCACCTGCTGACAAAGCTGGCCTGAAGGCGGGGGATATTATCACCAAGATTGGCACGGAAAGCGTCGAAGATCAAAGCGACGTTTCTGAAGTCATTCGCGATTTGGACCCTGATCAGACAGTGGACTTCTATGTCATTCGCGAAGGCAAGTCAATGGTGGTTCCGGTTACCTTGACGAACCGCAAGGACTTCTACGGTGACGCCTCTGAAGACGGAATGGAATACGCTTTCACAGACGAGGACACAAAGGAGCTACAAGCCGAAATGGAGAAGCTTCATGAGGAGCTGAAGTCCATGGGCGTTGAACTGGAATCGCTCCCTGACGTCAAATGGGAAATGAAGATAGACACGGACAATCCACGCGTTTACATCGGCTCTGGCGAAGCTCGCGCAATAAGCGCAGATCGCGGCTGGTGGAACTGGAGTTTTCAGGACCTGCGTGAGCGTATCAAAGTTGGGATGGACGAGCTAAAGCAAGATCTGAACACACTCAAGGGCGAACTAAAGCAGTTGCAACTTGAAATTAAGGACCGCATGTCCGGTTTGTGGACGCCTCGTATTGACGTCGCACCACAGGCATAGAATCACTGTACTCTCGAAATCAAGCCCGGTTTGACACTGGGCTTTTTCTTGTAACGTCCACGAATAGTCTCTCAAACTTCATACCATGGAAGAATACGTCCGCTGCCCCAACTGCAAATCAAAAGTCCTGAAATACAAGAACCCGGCTCCAACTGCGGATGTGGTGGCAATTCGGGACAGCCAAGTGCTCATGATCTTGCGGAGGAATCCTCCGGAAGGGTGGGCGCTACCGGGAGGCTTTATCGAGTACGGCGAAACCGCAGAGCACGCCGCCGCGCGGGAACTCCACGAGGAGACTGGGCTGTTAGCTACAAGTTTACGGCTTGTGGGAGTCTATTCAGACCCAGAACGGGACACGCGATATCATACCATAACAGTCGCATTTGCCGCCGAGGTCAGCGGCCGACTTGAGGCCGGAGATGATGCACTGGATGCCCGCTGGTTCCCGTTGGATGCCTTGCCCGAACAGATTGCGTTTGACCACCGTAAGGTCATTAACGACGCTCTCTGAGGCTAATCGACATAAATTCATTTTCTTAAGCGGACGGTTGCCCTAAACCGTCCGCTTTGCGTATATTACCAGAACACTTCTGATTCAATGGCAATCCCGAACATGTCCGTTTCTCCAGTCAAGACAGTATTCTTGAAAGAACTGCGCGATCTCTACCGAGACCGCCGTACGTTAATGGTCACTGTAGTGCTGCCGCTGCTAATGTATCCGATCATCTTTATTGGCGTGATGCAGTTGACAATGCTTCAGGCCGGAAAGATGAAAGAGCAAACGGGCGTGGTAGCAATCCTGACGCCGGAGTCACTGCCGGGAAACTTGCTTACTACGGATTCGACATCGCTACTTGATCTCGTCGATTCAACAAATTGGCAGGAGAAGCTTAAGTCTGGTGAAATTGACGCGGCCGTTTCGATTTCAGGCGGCTTTCTGGATAGTATTGCAATTGGGAAAGTTGGCGAAATCTCATTGCACTATTTGAGCAGCCGGGATTTTTCCGTTCAAGTGAAGCGCCGCATTGAACGAAAGACTGACGACTATAAGGCGAGTGAAATCGCACGAAGGATGACTCAGATTGGTGTTGATACATCATTCATTCATCCCGTTTCAATTAAGTCAGTTGACGAAGCAACGGAGCAAGAACAAGCCGGTTCAGAGATGGGCAGATTTCTTGGCTACTTCCTGATTCTTACGACTCTCACAGGTGCGTTCTATGCCGCGATTGACTTAACAGCCGGCGAAAAGGAACGCGGCACTCTTGAGACTCTGCTTGTGAGTCCGGCTCTGCGACAGCAACTCGTTTATGGGAAATTCCTCGCGACCGTGATTGCTGCATTGCTCTCAGCTGTGCTTAACTTGGTCAGCATGGGTTTGACTACACTGTACGCTGTGGATATGCTTGGAACATCCGCCAGTGCAGGGGGGGCTATGCTCATTTCGCCGGGATCAGTCGTTCTCGTTTTACTGACTTTGCTACCTCTTGCGGTGTTGTTTGCTGGAGTTACGATGGCTGTTGCTGTGACCGCGCGCACCTACAAAGAAGGGCAGGGGATGCTCACGCCGCTGATGATGATCAGCATTTTGCCTGCAATGGTTTCCATGATCCCTGGTATAGAATTGACACCATTGCTCGCGGTCATACCAATTGCCAATGTATCGCTACTCATGCGAGCGCTGATGGCTGGGAATACCCCGTGGCTTGAATTTACAATAACCATTGTGAGCACGGCAGCCTTGGCCGCGTTGTCTTTGCGCTGGGTTACGCTACAATTCAACCGCGAGAGTGTTTTGTTCAGACACGCAGAAGACGTGAAGTGGTCACTGTTCACAAAACCGATTCGCGAAGAAGGCAAAGTCCTGACTCCGACGGGTGTGGCAATGTTAAGCGCGGTTGCTGTTATTGTAGTCGGAATGGCCGGCGGGCTTGCAAAAGCAGATGCACCGTTCCAAGGGATATTTATTGTCCAGGGAGGATTGGCCTTGTTATCTGCGCTGTGGGTTTACAAGGGAGGTTTTGATCCTGTCCCGTCTTTTGGCTGGCGCATTCCAGCACCGATTAGTTGGCTAGCCGTGATTCTGGCCGTGACTGGCGGCTGGGTTTTGACAGTTGAACTTGCCACGTTGCAGCACATGTTCTTTCCTTTTCCGGAAGACATGATCAAACAGTTCACTGACTTATTCAGCGGACTTGACGATATCCCGACCTGGCAAGCGCTTTTGTTGATTGCAGTATTGCCTGCATTTGTCGAAGAACATTTGTGTCGCGGATTGATGTTGCGCGGCTTAACGAAGAACACCGGTATATGGCCCGGTATAATCGTGGTGGCATTGATCTTCGCCTTCTTGCACCTCAATCCATATCGATTGTTGCCGACATTTTCGTTGGGTATCCTGTTAGGCTACATTGCTATCAAAACGAACTCGATCTTTCCAGCGATCCTGGGGCATTTCATGAACAACTCTGCGAGCGTATTGATCTACCGCTTTGAAGATTGGTTTGAAAGAATGGGGTGGGCGGCATCTGAAGATGCTGCATGGGTTCCGTGGCCTTGGCTGCTCATAGGAACGGCGCTCTTACTGGCGGGGTTAGCTTACTCCCGGGCAATCGAAGCGCCGTACACTTGGCCGATTCTCCGCGTTAACAGATCACTTTAATCTCCGGAAATCCCTGTTCAAGAAATCCCAATGCTCCAACAATTCCTGCCGACAACCCCATGATCAAATAGAGCTGGGGTGGAGATATCTTTTCCAGCGCGACACCAGCAAACCCGGCACTGATAGCCGATAAGCCAACGACAGTCAGTTGTACTAGACTAAACACACGACCTTGCATGTGTTGTGGTACCTCAGATTGCACAAGTGAAGTACGAGGAATGAGAATGAACGGAATTCCGATACTGTGGATGAACCAACCAACGGCAGTCGTCCAAAGCGTGTCAGTGAAATAGAATGGCACAAAGCTGAAACCGTCGAAGACTAAGGCCCAAAGTAGAGTCTTTCCGCGCGGGAGTTTATGGCTATAGTGGTGCATGAGCAAACTCCCAACGATGATTCCGAGCGCAAAACAGCTTTGCAATAGCGCATACGATTCCGCGCCAAGGCCGAGATGCAATCTGACATAGATCGGCGCGCCTACGATAGCAAGACCCATTATGAAAAGATTGTCAACCGCCGTAACCCACAACAATCCGTGAATAAGTGGCGTGTGCCGAGCGTAAGACAATCCTTCACGAACCATCTGCCATGCAGAATCAGCATTATGATCAATGTTTCGTTTTTGCGGACGCAATGCGAGTAGAAACAAGAATGATGCGGCATAGGTCAGCGCATCAAGTCCAAAAAGTCCAGCCAATCCAATCAGAGGCAGGCACGCAGCAGCCAAAAGCGGCCCGACAAAATATGCAATACCTAAGCTGCTCTGCAGTATCGACGTCGCACGTGTGAGTTCCGCTTTTTCCACAAGCTGCGGTACAAGCGCGTCGCGGGCAGGCGCGAAAAAAACTGTACAAATTGCAATGGCAAATGCCAACAGATACAGGCTAACATTGTCAACCTGTTGAGTCGCGGTCAACGCAGCAAGTATGCCGACAAGCAGCACGCGCAGCGCATCGCACCAGAGCAAAACGGATTTTCTTGAAACCCTGTCTACCCAAGCGCCCGCGAATATTCCGAGCAGAATGGACGGCAAATAGCGAGCAATCCCCAGCAAGCCAGTGGCCGTCGATGAACCGGTCAGATCATAGACAAGCCACAACAACGCAACATCGTGCAGCGAATCACCGACGAGTGAGACATTGGCGGCTGCCCAGAGCGGTCGAATACCTTTCGGAATAAGTCTATCCAAATTAATCAAACTACCGATTAGAATTACAGAGTGAAATAACTTGTGAAATCACTTAGAATAGTATCGTTCGCGTCGCAGAATCCAATCAGACAAGCTGAGCTCCGCGACGCGCTTTCAGAGCATGGAGAAGACGTAGAGATTAGCTTCGCGGCAACTGAGGAGGAGGCATGCGAGTTTATCAAAGGTGCAAACGTATTGCTTGCACACAGGTTCACCGATAAACTGTTTTACGCTGCACCATATCTGAAGTGGGTTCACCTGAGCAGTGCGGGAGTTGAGCGCAGCTTGTTCAAGGAGTTTATCGAAAGCGATGTAATACTTACAAACAGCCGAGGCATGCACGCGCGTCCGATGGCTGAGTGGGTTATGGCCGGATTGCACTATTGGTCACAGCAGTTTCAATTTGCCGAGGAGTGGCGCTGCACACGGGAATGGAAAGAACCCAAGAAGCACATGACAGAATTCCGCAAAGTACTATATGGAATGTCTGCGCTTGTAGTAGGATACGGCGAAGTAGGGCGGGGGATAGCCGAAGTGCTGAAAGCTAACGGTTTAGTTGTGGAAGCGGTTGCCACGCGGAGCAGATCGGATATCGTCGACGTTTATCCGATGGAGCAGCTTGAAGAGCGACTTCTGGAAGCGGATATAGTTGTGATAGCTTTACCAGCGACACCAAAGACGCTTGGACTCTTTAATCGTCGGATCTTTCCACTAATGAAACAAGGCAGTATCTTCATAAACGTCGCGCGAGGCTCAATCGTCGATGAAACTGATTTGATTGCTGGTTTAAAGGCCGACAAGCCGGGTTATGCAATCCTAGACGTGTTTGCCCAAGAGCCGCTGCCAGAAAATTCAGGGCTATTTGATTTGCCAAACGTCTTTATGACGCCGCATGTTTCTGGAAATTTTCCGGAGTATACACAACGCGTGCATGATATCTTTATTGAAAACGTCGTCCGTTACTCGAATGATAGGCCGTTGCTATTTGAAGTTGACAAAAAGCGCGGCTACTAAGGCCGCGCTTCTATTCTAAGTCTGTCTGTCAAGTCCAATATCATCCCACGACGCAGGATCCTCGAGTGATTCCAAATGTGTGAGGACGCTGAGGTTGGGGATTGTTGCACAAAGGTTGCTCTCAATATCTTCGAGCATCTCATGACCGCGATGCACAGTCCAGTTACCCGGAACAAGAATGTGCACAGAGACAAATCGTCGATGTCCGGCTTGTCGTGTTCGAAGCGCATGATATGTAACATCGCCCTGTTTATAGCTGTCTAAGACTGTGACAACGCGGCTGAATTCATCGGCGGAAATCGCGGTATCCATTAAGCCAAGAATTGAACCGCGTACAATAAAGTAACCTTCGCGAACAATGTTTCCGGCTACGACCAAGGCGATAATTGGATCCAGAAATGTCAGTTTGCTTACTGCGACGATTCCAACTGCCGCAATGACTCCAGCGGAAGTCCAAACGTCGGTCATTAAGTGTCGCGAATTGGCGTCGAGCGTAACCGAGTGATGAAGTTTTCCCGCTCGTCGTATAATCTGCGCGACGATTAGGTTGATCAATGTTGCCACCAGCGTGACCATTAGGCCAAAACCAACCTGCTCAAGCGGTTGCGGGTGAAGAAGCCGATTTATTGCAGTGTAAGCGATGCTCCCTGCCGCAATAATGATCATCGCGCCTTCGGCGCCACTTGCAAAATACTCGGCTTTGCCGTGGCCGAACGCATGATCCTCATCCGGCGGACGCGCAGCTATGGTCAACATAGCAAGAGCAATGATTGCTCCTGCCAAATTTACCAACGACTCAAGCGCGTCTGACAGAATGCCGACTGACCCAGTAAGATAGTAGGCGCCTGTCTTCAGTGCTATCGTGGCAATTGCCGCCGCAACGGAAAGCCAAGCGTAGCGCGTCAATGAGCCGCGCACGGGATCGTGATTTGCCAAGATTCTACTTTAGAATTACTAAAGGAACGGTTATGGATTCTTCTGCACCGTCAAACTTCAGGAAGTACTTGCCGCTACTAAACTGATCAACCGGCAATGAAAACGAGTTCGCGCCGATGTTAACTTGTTTGTCCAGTGAAACGATTTGGCGGCCAAGCAAGTCATACATCAACAGCTTACCTGTTTGCGCACGATCAAGATTTAGGGAGATCGTTACGTAGCCATTTACTGGGTTCGGATAGGCAATCAGTGACATCGATTGCGGGACTGAACCGCGTGGGGACACACCCGAAAATACATAGTCTGCGGCCGCAACGCCGTCAAGAACTCCGTAGCCCAAGTCATTATCAGGTGTTTCCGCTTGCGATGCTGTCGCCAGCATTGCTTGTCTAACCTGTTGCGCCGTCCATTCAGGATTCGCTTCCATCACAAGTGCGGCGACACCGGCAGCGATTGGCGTTGCCAGCGACGTTCCACTTACGCGCGAATACTGATCGGTCGTAAATGCGTTTGCACTCCAAACATCAGTTGCCTGCGCAGCACAATCAGGCTTAATTCTCCCATCAGCAGTCGGTCCAGGAGACGAAAAGCTTGACAAAACGAGGAACGAATCAACGCCGCCAATAGCCAAAATGCTATCTGCATCGGCCGGTGAAATCACTGTGTTCCACGCTGAATTACGCTCGTTTCCCTGCGCGGTCACAACAAGAATTCCACGGCGCTGCGCTTCCGTGACGGCCTGTGCCACAACAGTTGTGCGTCCATCCATTTGGTCCTGTGTGTACCAATCAATGTAACCCAAACTTGATGAGGTAATGTCGGCGCCAGCACTGTCGGCCCACTCCATGCCAGCTACGTAGTAATCTTCTTCAACCGAAGTTTCCGTCGGAACATACTCGGTTTTTGCAAGCATCAGTTGCGCACCGAATGCAGGTCCAATGATATTGTTGCTATCTACACCGGCCATAGCGGATAAGCACGCCGTGGCGTGCCAATGCTGTTCTGCGGAGTCTAATCCCGGCTCGTTGTGGACGATTGAATCACCAAAAATGAAGTCGCGCATGGCAAGATAATTAAGGCCATCGAGGGCTTGATGCTCTGTTCTGAATCCTGTATCGAGAATGCACAAAAGCACGCCATTTCCGGACAATCCGCGTTCATGTAGCTCTGGAATCCGGCATATTTCGTTTTGTCGAAAGCTGTTGCCGTATTCTGCGCTATCGACGGCAGAGTGTTCACTTCTCGTCGGCTGATCAATACAGAGTTTTCGTGAAAACGGGCGAATTTCTCGAACCACTGGCAATGTTCGAATTAGTTCAATCTGCGTCGGCGTAGCTTCAATGCTGACCGCGTTCAGCCATTTGCTTTGAGTTCTGATTTGAATGCCGAGTCGCTGCACCTGATCGACATATTGCATGTTTACAGGTATATCGCTGTATTGAATTATGGCCACACCGTTGTGAAGTCTTCTCGCAATTGAGCGTACCGAGATCAACTCCTGTGCGTTATCAAGTGTGCGTTGCTCCTGACCGGGAACAATGCCCTTATCATTGAAAAACACCCAATATCGAGACGTATCTGCAAATGAAGTTGTTGCGATGGCGAGAACAAAAGTCAAGCCGAGAATCCACCGAATCATCTGACACCCTTTCTATAAGCGATACGACAGGCCAAGGCTCCATTCGGTTGGTGCCTTGCCTTCTGTCGGGAATGAAAAACCTATTTGCAATAGTGAGCCGCCCTCTATTAAGCCGACGGCTGCACCACCTGAGATACGATGGACGTTTGACCATACATAGCCACCACGTATCAATCCATAGTTGCCCAGAACATATTCCGCACCAAGCCGCGAAGCCTCGTAAGAGTACTTGATTCCGTTGAGCAGGTCGCCGTCCCATTGATAGCTGACATTCATCTTGCCTTTATCTGACTTCATGGCAATTCCCCACTGAGCAGTCTTCGGGACTACAGAAGTTCCACCAAACGCTCGCTCAACTCGTGCCCCAAAATTGAGATTCTCTCCGGCGGTCAAGAATCCAAGATCAACGGCATTACTCCATTTGTCATTCAGACTGTCCGCTCGGGGAATCTCATGAATAATGCGAACATTTGCACCTACTGCAACTCGCGGCAAGGGACTCCACAAAGAAGCAATATAGGGGACATAGTATTTCCATGGACCTGGCTGAAACTGACCGTCCACATATAGTCCCGTTCCGACTCGCGCTCCCTCTTCAGACGCCGGGTTCGCGTATGAGATCAGAAGCCTGTCTGTCGTTGTCCCGGTCTGCCTACCGTAACTCATGTCCGACCCCATGCTGGACATATCAAATAAACTGGCCGGGTTATATAAGACTCCAGCCGGGGTCGCAGATAGAGCGACCATGGCGCCGCCCATGCCGGTGGCTCGAGGCTCAATAATCGAGGGGAGGGTCTGACTCCAGGCAGTCAGAAAGCTGGCAAGCAGCAAAGTCAAGAGGAGCATAGGCATGAATTTACGACACTTTGAGCGGACAGGCAACGGCAATTTGTGAAAAGTTGGTGCGATTTTTGTCCTCTCGAGGAGTCGGGTCATCATTAGAATTCCTCTCTAACAAAATGTTAATATATTGTTTTTATTAGTAGAAAAGAAAAAATGGCCTCGAAAGTTCGTAAATTTCTCGCTTGACAGGGAAGGTCGAGCTGGTTATATTAGGGCCTGCTTCAAATTACGGTCGGTTATACACGCCGGGTACTGCCCGGCGTTCTGCACCCCGTAAGGGCACCAAGAAGCAAACAAATGATCTTTGACAATGGGAAATGTGCGATTCTGATAGGTTCCGCCCAGAACTTTTATCAGAAAGGCCCTGAACAATTTTTGGAACAAATTCAATTGTAAATAATTTACAACGGAGAGTTTGATCCTGGCTCAGGACGAACGCTGGCGGCGTGCTTAACACATGCAAGTCGAACGAAGTAGCAATACTTAGTGGCGGACGGGTGCGTAACACGTGACTAACTTGCCCCACACTGTGGAATAACGGAGGGAAACTTCCGCTAATACCGCATGTTGAGCGCGGATGGCATCATCTGCGCTTGAAAGATTTATCGGTGTGGGATAGGGTCGCGGCCTATTAGCTTGTTGGTGGGGTAATGGCCTACCAAGGCGACGATGGGTAGCTGGTCTGAGAGGATGATCAGCCACACTGGGACTGAGATACGGCCCAGACTCCTACGGGAGGCAGCAGTGAGGAATATTGCGCAATGGACGAAAGTCTGACGCAGCAACGCCGCGTGAAGGATGAAGGTGCTCTGCATTGTAAACTTCTGTAGGGAGGGAAGAACAACCTGTTATTGATGGGTTTGACGGTACCTCCAAAGTAAGCACCGGCTAATTCCGTGCCAGCAGCCGCGGTAATACGGAAGGTGCAAGCGTTGTCCGGATTGACTGGGTGTAAAGGGCGCGTAGGCGGAGATGTGTGTCGGGAGTGAAATCGTGCGGCTTAACCGTACAATTGCTTTCGAAACTACATCCCTTGAGTACAGAAGGGGTAGATGGAATACCTGGTGTAGCGGTGGAATGCGTAGATATCAGGTAGAACACCGGAGGCGAAGGCGGTCTACTGGTCTGTAACTGACGCTGAGGCGCGAAAGTGTGGGGAGCAAACAGGATTAGATACCCTGGTAGTCCACACCGTAAACGATGATCACTAGTCGTCGGAGGATTCGACCCCTTCGGTGACGACGCTAACGCATTAAGTGATCCACCTGGGGAGTACGCTCGCAAGGGTGAAACTCAAAGGAATTGACGGGAGCCCGCACAAGCGGTGGAGCATGTGGTTTAATTCGATGCAACGCGAAGAACCTTACCTGGGCTCGAAGTGTAGTGTAAACTCATGAAAGTGAGGTATCCCTTCGGGGAGCGCTACATAGGTGCTGCATGGCTGTCGTCAGCTCGTGTCGTGAGATGTTGGGTTAAGTCCCGCAACGAGCGCAACCCTTGTCCTTAGTTGCCAACAGGTAAAGCTGGGAACTCTAAGGAGACTGCCGGCGTTAAGTCGGAGGAAGGTGGGGATGACGTCAAGTCCTCATGGCCCTTACGTCCAGGGCTACACACGTGCTACAATGGCCGGTACAAAACGTCGCAAAACCGCGAGGTCAAGCTAATCGTAAAAAACCGGTCTCAGTTCGGATTGCTCTCTGCAACTCGAGAGCATGAAGTCGGAATCGCTAGTAAACGCGAATCAGCAGGTCGCGTTGAATACGTTCCCGGGCTTTGTACACACCGCCCGTCACACCATGGGAGTCGGTAGGACCCGACGATCCTGCGCCAACCGTAAGGGGGTAAGGATCTAAGGTAAGCCCGATGACTGGGGTGAAGTCGTAACAAGGTAGCCGTATCGGAAGGTGCGGCTGGATCACCTCCTTTCTAAGGAGAATCCTTTGTGCAAGACAGAACGTCATGCACAGGATATGGTCGAAGGCCTTTTTGATTCTGTGGCGGAACCTATCAGATCGCACATTTCCCATTGTATTAGAAGACGGAACGTCAGCTTAAGTAAAAGCTGTCCCGTGGTTGGCATCGCGCCAATCACGGTCGTTCTCCGTCGTTTTTTCTATTATACCTACGTTGGGGCCTGTAGCTCAGTTGGTTAGAGCGCACGGCTGATAACCGTGAGGTCAAAAGTTCAACTCTTTTCAGGCCCACTAAAGCACGGGCTTGGGGAATTCGAACTTGGGGCGTTAGCTCAGCTGGGAGAGCGCCGGCTTTGCAAGTCGGAGGTCATCGGTTCGATCCCGATACGCTCCACATCGCGTGGAGCGATTTATTTCTGTTCTATTATAAGTTTTTTGGAATAAGTCTTTGTCGCGACATAATCTCCTGCCGAGTATGACCGTCGCAGAACAGAGAGCCGAATGAAAATTCGGTCCACATCCTCCGGTGAATAATGAAACCGGTGAGACCTACCCCGCGCACGGGTAGTCATAGATCTTTGACAATTGGAAGGAAATTGAAATGCAACTTCGTTGAGAAGTTCATTTTCTCGAGCATAATAAGATACCGAGGATAGCAATTCAAAGTTCTTGGAAGTTTTGGGTAGCGGTTGGTATTCAACGGCAATTTCAAGCTTAAAAGGATTTTTTTGATCAAGCT
Organism: bacterium; assembly: GCA_016721565.1. Classification (GTDB taxonomy): domain Bacteria; phylum Electryoneota; class RPQS01; order RPQS01; family RPQS01; genus JABWCQ01. The sequence goes on from JADKHW010000001.1 coordinate 232,609, forward strand.
ACTAAGGGCGTTAGGTGGATGCCTTGGCACAAGAAGGCGATGAAGGACGTGGTAAGCTGCGATAAGCGTCGGAGAGGAGCAAACATCCTTAGACCCGGCGATGTCCGAATGGGGAAACCCGATCAGGGTCATGCCTGATCTCATCATGAGCAAACGCAGGGAACTGAAACATCTAAGTACCTGCTGGAAAATAAATCAACCGAGATTTTCAGAGTAGCGGCGAGCGAAATGGAAACAGCCTAAACCCGCGTTGTGTGAAAGCGTTGCAGCGTTGCAGCGTGGGTGTCATGGGGCTAGACTGGATTGTGCAACCAATCCGAAAGAGTTACAAAGCTAATTGATAGTCGAACTGTCTGGGAAGTCAGAGCGCAGAGGGTGAAACTCCCGTAGGCGAAATTAATTAGTCTCTTGTCATAGTTCCCGAGTAGGACGGGGCACGTGGAACCCTGTTTGAATTTGGGTGGACCATCATCCAAGGCTAAATACTCTCTTGTGACCGATAGTGAACCAGTACCGTGAGGGAAAGGTGAAAAGCACCCCGGAAGGGGAGTGAAATAGTACCTGAAACCTAACGCTTACAAGCTGTAGGAGCTCCGCAAGGAGTGACTGCGTACCTTTTGCATAATGGTCTGGCGAGTTACTCGTCACTGGCAAGGTTAAGTGTTTAAGACACGGAGCCGTAGCGAAAGCGAGTCTGAATAGGGCGAATAGTCAGTGGCGGTAGACGCGAAGCCGAGTGAGCTACGCATGGCCAGGATGAAGTTTCAGTAACATGAAATGGAGGTCCGAACTAATTGGGGTTGAAAACCCACTGGATGAGCTGTGCGTAGGGGTGAAAGGCCAAACAAACTCGGAGATAGCTCGTACTCCCCGAAATATATTGAGGTATAGCCTCAGGGCGTGAGTGCTGGAGGTAGAGCACTGGAAAGGTTAGGGCCGTCACCACGGTACCGTCCCTTACCAAACTCCGAATGCCAGCCACTTGGACCCTGGGAGTCAGCCTACGTGGGATAAGCTGTGTGGACGAGAGGGGAAGAACCCAGACCGCCAATTAAGGCCCCCAAGTGATACCTAAGTGATTAAAGAGGTGGGTCCGCAAAAACAACCAGGATGTTGGCTTAGAGGCAGCCACCATTTAAAGAGTGCGTAATAGCTCACTGGTCGAGTAGATCTGCGCTGAAAATCCACGGGACTCAAGGTATCCGCCGAAATTGCGGGAAACAATTTATTGTTTCGGTAGGGGAGCATTCCAGTTGCCAATGAAGCGGTAGCGTGAGCAGCCGTGGAGGTCCTGGAAGAGATTATGCCAGAATGAGTAGTGAGAAAACAGGTGAGAAACCTGTTCACCGTAAGCCCAAGGGTTCCTGGGTAAAGATAATCTTCCCAGGGTTAGCCGGTTCCTAAGGCGAAGCCGATAGGCGCAGTCGATGGAAACCATGTTAATATTCATGGGCCGCCAAAAGTTCGTTTGTACGATGGAGTGACGCAGAAGTGAAAGGACAGCCAGGTGATGGATATCCTGGTTTAAGGTCGTAGGCTGGTCAGTAGGAAAATCCGCTGGCTAAGGCCGAAAGCCGAATACGAGGGCTTAGCCCGCAAAGTGTCCCTAATCATGCTGCCAGGAAAAACTTCTAAGGAGAATTGAGGCGACCGTACCCGAAACCGACTCAGGTGGGCGAGGAGAGTATCCTAAGGTGCTCGAGAGAACCAAGGTAAAGGAACTCGGCCAACTAACTCCGTAACTTCGGAAGAAGGAGTGCCCGCGCAAGCGGGTCGCAGTGAAGAGGCCCAGGCGACTGTTTACCAAAAACACAGGGCTCTGCGAAGTCGTAAGACGACGTATAGGGCCTGACACCTGCCCGGTGCTGGAAGGTTAAGGGGATCTGTCATGACGCAAGTCGGCAGCAGTGAACCGAAGCCCCAGTAAACGGCGGCCGTAACTATAACGGTCCTAAGGTAGCGAAATTCCTTGTCGGGTAAGTTCCGACCTGCACGAATGGTGTAACGATCTGGGCGCTGTCTCTACCTTGGACTCGACGAAATTGCAATCTCAGTGAAGATACTGGGTTCCCGCGGCAGGACGGAAAGACCCCGTGGACCTTTACTATACCCTGACACTGATATTTAGCTTCTGATGTGTAGGATAGGTGGGAGGCTTTGAAGCTGGCGCGCTAGCGTCGGTGGAGCCAACGTTGAAATACCACCCTTTAGCTGTTGAATGTCTAACCTAGGATTAACCAGAGACACTGTCAGGCGGGTAGTTTGACTGGGGCGGTCGCCTCCCAAAATGTAACGGAGGCGCCCAAAGGTTCCCTCAGCACGGTCGGCAATCGTGCATAGAGTGCAAAGGCATAAGGGAGCTTGACTGCAAGACATACAAGTCAAGCAGGTAGGAAACTAGGGCTTAGTGATCCGGCGGTAGTGAATGGAAATGCCGTCGCTCATCGGACAAAAGGTACCCCGGGGATAACAGGCTTATCGCCGCCAAGAGTTCACATCGACGCGGCGGTTTGGCACCTCGATGTCGGCTCGTCACATCCTGGGGCTGGAGAAGGTCCCAAGGGTTTGGCTGTTCGCCAATTAAAGTGGCACGCGAGCTGGGTTCAGAACGTCGTGAGACAGTTCGGTCCCTATCCGCCGTGGGCGTAGGAATCTTGAGGAGTGCTGTGCTTAGTACGAGAGGACCGGCATGGACGAACCTCTGGTGTACCGGTTGTGGCGCCAGCTGCAGCGCCGGGTAGCTAGGTTCGGATCGGATAAACGCTGAAAGCATCTAAGTGTGAAACCGACTCCAAGATTAGGATTCCCTGAAGATCCCTTGAAGATGACAAGGTTGATAGGCTACAGGTGTAAGTGCAGTAATGCATTCAGCCGAGTAGTACTAATAGATCGTTCGGCTTGATCAATATAATTGTCTTCGGAAGCCAACCGCTTCCCGAAGCTTCCACTGAGAATTGCTTCCTCGGGCTCGAGAAATTGAGTTTTGCGAAGCTGCATGAAATGAAAAGGTGACGGTTCGCCGTCACGCCTTCCAATTGTCAACGTTTTTTTCCGCTGGTCTTAGAGAAAGGGCCACACCTCTTCCCATTCCGAACAGAGTCGTTAAGCCTTTCATCGCCGATGGTACTTGCTGGGCAACTGGCTGGAAGAGTAGGACATCAGCGGGAATTTTATTAGTAAAAAGCCCTTGACTTTTATGGTCAAGGCTTTTCTTGTTGCTGATACCAACACCGTGGAGTTGGCTTGCTTAAAGATTCTTCGCCTGGAATAGGCGGGTGAGTGAGATAATAGGTAGACCCTTTCCTCATGTAAGAGGTCACCTCTATGAAGCTTATCCCGTAGAGGTCTGCGCTTTCATAGATCGGAACCCGAGTGCTTCGATTCTCGATGTAGGTGCAGGTAAGTCGTGTCCTTATGCGGCCTACTTTCGTACGGTTGGCAATGGAAGAATTATTGGTATTGACGTTTCGTTAGATGAGATTAGTCAGAATAATGATCTGGATGAAGCTCATATATCAGATGTCACAGCAAGTCTTCCGTTTGGTGACAACACATTTGACGCAGTGGTCAGCCGAAGTGTGCTTGAGCATTTGACTGATCAGGATGGCTTTTTCCGGGAAGCAAAGAGAGTGTTGAAACCGGGCGGAGTCTTTATACACATGTTGCCCAATAGGTTCGCGCCGTTTGCTTTGGTAAATCAAATGCTTCCAAATTCTATCTCAAAAAGACTATTAGGCTTCACTTGGGAGTCCAGCAAAGGGATTTGCGGGTTTCCTGCACACTACGATAAATGCTATCCGACTGGGTTTGAAAAACTCTTCACAAAACACGGCTTTGTAAAAGTTTCAATTCGTGTTAGCTATTACCAGTCATTCTACTACGCGTTTTTCTTTCCATTTTACATGCTTAGCATGCTTTATGAAGTCATTGTCAGCTCTCTCAAATTCCGTAATCTCAGCGCTCATTTGCTCATTTATGCTGAGCAACCGTCGGACAAAAAGTAAGTACTTCAAATGAAATTCTTGATTGCAATTGCCATATTGGCGTGCGTTGTCCTTGCGTCGTGTTCGCATACCACCCCATATGTCTATTACAGACAGACTCATGAACTCTTGCACAGTGTGCTATGGATGCAGCGTTCTGCCGAGTATTATGCGGCTTGCGAAACGGTTTATTTGGGCGCTCTTGATGCATTGGATCGGGCACTCGCCGACTCAGATTGGACAGCGGCAAGCGAACAGAAGCTTCCCTTTGGAACGAAACCACCGGCAATCATTGTTGACGTAGATGAAACCGTGCTCGACAATTCGTTCTATGAAGCACGCTTGATTCTTGATGGATCAAATTATCCAAATGGGTGGGACGAATGGTGCTGTGAAGAGAAGGCGGTTGCCTTGCCTGGCGCCGTGGAATATTTGAAAGAGGCCGACAAGCGTGGAGTGGCCATTTTCTATGTAACGAATCGCGATGTGAAGCTGGACGAATGCACGTGGCGAAATCTACGCGCGCAAGGTTTTCCACAAACCGCGACAGCCGAGCAGGTGCTGAGCAAAGACGAGCATGAGGGCTGGGGTTCGGACAAGAGTACTCGTCGCGACTACATCGCACGCACGCACCGCATCGTGCAAATCGCTGGTGATAATCTTGACGACTTTGCTGGTTACAAGCAGACCACCGAAGAGCGCAACGCTTTGGCAAAAAACTATATGAGCTGGTGGGGCACTCACTGGCTAATGCTACCCAATCCGGCCTACGGTTCATGGGAACGTGCGCTTTTGAAGTACGACAATGGAGTGGGAGATAGCCTAGCTCTGAGAATTAAGTACGAAGAACTCAAATCCGGGAGATAGACAATCAGTCTGTCGGTATTTTTAAGCTGCCTTTTAAGCGTCTAATTGAGGCTAAACTTGGATCACTCAAAAACCTCTTGTCAGATGAAAATCTTCGAGTGAGCCTGCTGGAGATGTTGCAATACTTACACAATGTTAGGCATCAACGCCGAATTGTCACACTTGTATTTTGGCTGTCGGCCGTGTTGTATTTTCTGCAATACGGCAGAACAATTTGGATCACGCCGCTTTATGATGATTGGCCTCTGATTATCGATGCCGAGCGTTGCATGTTTGGCGAAAGTCTGTTTTGCGGGCTTTGGAATTTCTTTGATAAGCCACTCTTCATTATGTGGCGGCCATTACACGTTTTGCATTTCGCGCTTGCAGATGGCGAATCGCTGGTCTGGGTTCAGATAATAAAGCTCGCGGTGATTTTGATCTGCGGGGTGAGTCTCGTTTGGTCAGCACGCGCGATAGGACTTACCAGAAGCGCGAGTTACATCGCAGGTGCGGTTTTCTTTCTTCACCAAAATCAGGTGCTCGGAGGCGAACCGGACTTGATGGGCGATGTTATTGTCACGCTATCGGTAATTCTTGTTGTCGGGCTGGTTGGTCAGTATGAAAATAGTAAGACACAGGCAAGTGCTTATGCATTATTTACCGGATTACTAACGGCTTTTGCTTGCATGGGCAAAGAGGCGGGAGTCATTATCCCTCAATTCCGCTCATGGCTTGGATCTTATCGTCGGATAGGCGCAATACATCGGTACGCACTGGCCACATGTATGCGGCCGCCCTTAGTTTAACTGTTCTGGCCGCATATCTCGCGATTAGAACATTTTGTGCTCCGACTTCCACTTAGCGACAGCGGCCCGATTGGAGTTTTCACTTGGCGGCAACATTTTGTACAATCTCGCATTGATCAGCGGAGCACTCATTTGTCCGGTTACTACCATCCAGATTTTTTTGCGCAATCCTCCGTTGATGATTCTGGCTTTAATCCTTTCTGCGATTGTGATTGGATTGCTTATCTTCGGTTTGTTGAGGCTCCGCAAGGATGGAAATATAAAGCGGATTGTGTTGATGATAATTCTCTTTATGTTGGTGCAAGGCCCTGTCTTGTTATTCAATCATACCAATGAAAGAAATTTCTCGCGATCACTACCACTAGGAATACTCGCCTGCGCGTTCAGCGCAAGTGCACTTTGGAAATATGCCGTCCGAGTGTGAAGCTCGCGCTTGTATCTCTTTTTGGTATCTGGATTGTGTTTTCACAAGCTGCGATGTGTGAAAAAATTGATGGGATCATATACATGCATGCGCGGGGGAAAGACTTTCTCAATCAGGTTCAGCGGCTGATGCCCGTTCCCCAGATCGAGAGGTCTTATTCGGCTGTGACGCTGCACCGAAAGGATATTCAGTGTACGTCCAGCCTTTCTGGGTCTTTATGCCTGGTACTTCGGATCTGGGACTGGAACATCGGTATCACAATCCCAATTTTCGGAGTGATTTTCTAGTTGTTAACTCACAAGCGGAAGTGCAGCAAGGCGCGGATTATTGGGTTGCTATTGACGGCAAAGTAACGCTCTTGTATTGAGTTTTCAGGAAACGATCCGTGCCCAATTGGGCGTTAATTTTGCTCGTCTCAGATATTCTCATGATAGCAATATTACAGTCCGGACTGCAAAGAATCTCACCCAAGGAAACGGGTTAAGTTTCGTTATTCGCGAGCGCGTTCAGTTGACCACGACGCAGGCCGAGACTTTCACAATACCGCTGAATGGTGAAATAGGGAATAATGTAAAATAGCGCCATTCAATCCCGTTAATTTATCAAGCCGCCCAATAAGCGGCTTGATTTTTATAGGTTTAGTAGCTATATTCTTTACTGGTCAAAAGCTATTTTGGTTTTTGAGCAAAGACTTTAAGTATAGAAATATCTTATGTTTGAGATACCAAAGACTCCAACTGGAATCAAGCTAACATGCAAGGGCTGGCTGCAAGAGGCGGCCTATCGCATGTTACTGAACAACCTTGATGCCGAGGGGGCCGAGGACAGAGAGCAATTGATCGTCTATGGCGGCACAGGCAAAGCCGCGCGCAATCGCGAAGCGTTGCGGGTAATTTTGGATGCGCTGACCAAGCTTGAGGCCGACGAAACGTTGCTCGTGCAATCGGGCAAAGCGGTTGGCGTCGTCAAGACGCACGCCGACGCGCCGCGTGTGTTGATTGCCAATTCGAATCTCGTGCCGCAATGGGCGACGTGGGAGTACTTTCACGACCTCGAAGCCAAGGGGCTGATCATGTACGGTCAGATGACGGCGGGTTCTTGGATTTATATAGGGACACAAGGGATTCTGCAAGGTACATACGAAACGTTTGCCGCAGCGGGTCGTCAACATTTCGGCGGCACACTTGCAGGCACATGGACACTCACCGGCGGACTTGGCGGCATGGGCGGCGCGCAACCGCTCGCAGTAACGTTGAATGGTGGCGCGGTGTTGTGCGTGGAAGTGGATCCAGCCCGTTTGAAAAGAAGAGTGGAACTTGGCTTTTGCGATCGGTCCACGGACTCACTTGACGAGGCTCTCGAACTCGTCACCAATGCCGTGCAAAATGAAGAGGCGCTTTCCGTTGGATTGCTGGGAAACTGTGCAGACGTGTTTCCAGAAATCTTGAAGCGCGACAACCTGCCGCACATCGTAACGGATCAAACCTCTGCACACGATGAATTGCAAGGCTATATTCCCTATCGTATGTCGTTTGGAGACGCATTGAAGTTGCGCAGGGGTGATCCGAAAGAGTACATCAAACGCTCTATGCATTCCATGGCCGTGCACTGCCGTGCGATGAAGGAAATGCAGGATCAAGGTGTGATTACATTTGATTACGGCAACAATTTGCGCGGGCAGGCCTTGAAAGCGGGTTACACTGAAGCGTTTGCCTATCCTGGTTTTGTACCCGCGTATGTGCGGCCACTGTTCTGTGAAGGTAAAGGCCCGTTCCGCTGGGCCGCACTCTCTGGAAATCCAGAAGACATCTACACTATTGATGAGAAGGCGCTCGAGCTGTTTCCCAATGACGAAGGCCTGCAGCGATGGATTAAATTTGCTACACCCAAGATACCGTTCCAAGGTTTGCCTGCTCGAATCTGCTGGCTTGGTCAAGGTGATCGCGCGATGCTTGGCTTGGCAATTAATGACCTTGTCGCGTCCGGCGCAGTCACCGCTCCTGTTGTGATTGGCCGTGATCATCTTGATTGCGGGTCAGTTGCATCGCCAAATCGTGAAACCGAAGCAATGAAAGATGGTTCGGATGCAATCTCCGATTGGCCGCTCTTGAACGCGCTTGTGAATACGGCATGCGGCGCAACGTGGGTGAGTTTTCATCATGGTGGAGGCGTTGGCATTGGTGCGTCACAGCATGCCGGACAGGTTATAGTCGCGGACGGTACCCCCGAAGCCGCGAAACGAATCGAGCGAGTATTGACGAATGATCCCGCGATGGGCGTTTTTCGCCATCACGACGCGGGGTATGAATTGGCCACTCAAACTGCAATCACAAAGAACGTCCGGATTCCGGGTTTGAATTACTAATCATGAGCTACGAAAACATTTTATGGGAAGTTGACGGCAACGTCGGTATTCTCACAATCAATCGACCGAAAGCGCTGAACGCATTAAATGGCGCAACGCTGAATGACATCGAAGCTTGCTTGAAAAAAAATCTGAGTGATTCGATTCGTGCACTTGTTATCACAGGTGCGGGTGAAAAGAGTTTTGTCGCGGGTGCCGACATCGCTGAAATTCATGATCTCGACGCAAGCATAGGACTTACTTTTACGGAACGCGGCAATAAGCTTTTCTCGCAAATTGAATCCTTATCGATTCCAGTGGTTGCGGCAATCGGCGGATTTGCACTGGGTGGCGGATGCGAATTAGCGATGTGTTGCCATTTGCGCATTGTGTCCGAAAAGGCAAAGTTTGGTCAACCCGAAATCAAGCTTGGTATCATTCCGGGATACGGTGGAACACAGAGACTATCGCGTATTGTCGGGACAGGACGCGCGCTCGACTTGCTTTTGTCCGGTCGCATGATCGATGCGAACACCGCGTTTCAATGGGGGTTGGCAAATGAAGTTGTCGCCCACGAACAGACGCTGGCTCGGGCAAAAGAGCTTGCAGGTCAATTAGCAACCGCCGCCCCGCTTGCACGCAAAGCCATTCTCGAATCTGTGTTTCAAGGCGCAGGTCAGCCACTTGCGGACGGACTGAAAATCGAAGAGCGGCTGTTTGCATTTTGCTGTGGCACAAGTGACAAGAATGAGGGCACGGCGGCGTTTCTCGAAAAGCGCGAAGCGAACTTCACTGGCAAATAGCCATTGCATTCGGTTCTCATACATAACATCGGCAAGTTAGTTACTCCGCTTGCAAAAGACAAGGATGATTCGACTCGCCCTTTGCTTGAGTTCCACAATGCCGCAGTCTTAATTGAGGGTGGACGCTTCAAGTCAATTGGCCGTTCGTTCGACCTGCTGAATACTACACCCGCGGATGTAGCGCGCCATGATGCCAACCACAAACTTATGCTGCCCGGGTTCGTAGATTGTCACACTCATCCTGTGTTTGTCGGCAACCGAGCGGGCGAGTTCTTCATGCGAAATCGCGGAGCGAGTTATCACGAGATCGCTGAAAGCGGCGGCGGCATTCATGCCTCTTCTCGAAAGATCGCAAGCGCTTCAGTTGAGCAGATTGTTCGCGAATCGTTACCGCGATTTGAAATGTCGCTTGCAGGAGGAGTGACTACCATTGAATGCAAGAGTGGCTATGGCCTGACTTGGCTAGGAGAAGAACGGCTCTTGTTCGCCATGAAGGAGATTGAGAAGATTATTCCGCAACGAATGAGCAAGACCTTCTTAGTTCACGTGATTCCGCAAGATTCGCAAAACCGCCGAGTTGAATTCGTTCAATCAGTAGTTGAAGAAATGATCCCGGAAGTTCATGAACGTAAGCTTGCGTCATGTGTCGACATCTTCTGCGAGCAAGGTGCATTTTCAGTTGAGGAGTCACGGCAGATATTGTCAGTCGCAAAACAATTAGGCATGTCGATTACGATTCACGCAAACCAGTTTGGTCACTCAGGTGGAGCCATGCTTGCGTCCGAGCTTGGCGCCCGGAGCGCAGATCACCTTGAGTATCTCAATCGAGACGAAATAGAAGCTCTTCAGAGAGCAAACGTTGTTGCAGTAATTTTGCCTGCATGTGTCTATTTTATGAATGCGATACCTTACCCTCCTATGAGGAGCATTATTGACAATGGGATGCGCATGGCTATTGCAACCGATATGAATCCCGGGACATCCATGACGGAGTCCATTCCTTTTTGTCTGACTACTGCGGCGATTTATGGAAAGCTTTCAATTGGAGAGTTGTTGTGGTCGGTGACATTGGACGCAGCGCGAGTGCTTGGCATGGAAGACAAGATTGGTTCTATTGAATCGGGCCGATTCGCAGACTTCTCTCTCTGGAATCTTCCGACGCCAGAATCACTTGCCTACTTTCAGGGAAGCGCTTTTGCCGATGAAGTGTGGATCAACGGCGAGCAAGTATTTGAGAGCCAGTTTACAGTTCAACGATACTAACTAACGAACTGCTATGAACTCCCTTTTCACAACAATTCGCGCGCAGGGCAATTTGCATAATTGGCGAATGCTGCGCGCGTCGGGTGAAGAGGTCAGGGCTATCGATTTGGCGTTGCCCAATCGATTGAAGCTCTCTCTTGACGGTTTCGCGGGTACAAGTATTGATCTGCATCCGGACGAGAACCTCGCAGTTATTTTAGAGCCTGAGCCGGTTTGTCCAGCGCTTTTTTCAGTCCACGGCGAGCGCTTTACGATCGGTTTTGCACCGCTTCGGCAGGTTCAAAACCAATTATTGGAATTAGGCGTTCAACGCGGCATCCGCCAAATTGGCGAAACCAGTGGACCAATCAAGGCCGTGCTTGAAAACCTTTGGCGACTGTGGGAACAACGCTGCCGCAGTCGCGCGCTTGAATGTGTGCAGAATGAGCATCGATTTGATCGCGAAGGCGCAGATTTCTTTGATGCCATTGAAAGTCGCATCCGCAATTTATTCTCACCAGACTATCTCGAAATTGCACCACTAAATTCAACTGTTTATTGGCCGGACCGTCCTGACGGTTGGTCGTGGATCTTCGCGACGAAACCTGAATTTCAATGGCCGGTTCCGTTAGCCCCGGACTATGAGAGCATGCTGTTGCACAAAGGCAAGCCGGAGCTTGTGTCAACGCTTGATGAAAGAGTGATGTCGTTGCCTCCGGCCAATCAAGGTTCCGGCCTGCGTTGCGGTTTATTTGTTCCATTGACTCATCGTGGTCAACGGTTTGGTGTCATCAAGTTGTTGTTTGCGCGAGACGCGTTCGTGTCAATGTCCGAAGAATCTGCGCTACCAACGGTGCAGCACGGACTGTCACTTATCTTTGATAGAACAGCGCAGCACCTGCGAACACAGCGCATGGCAATGGTTGACGGTTTGACGAATCTCTTTAATCACCGCTTCTTTTGACTCAGTTGCGCACAGAATTTCAGCGCTCTTTGCGATATGGCGGAGTGATGACTTTGCTGATGATCGACGTAGATGGATTTAAGAATTACAATGACTCTTACGGGCATCAAGCCGGCAATCGCGTCTTAACATGGGTTGCGAGCCAGATTCGCAGAACTGTGCGCGATATCGATGTCGTTGCCCGCTACGGCGGCGAAGAATTTGCTTTGATTCTGCCCGAGGTGCGCGCAGAACAAGGTCTCATTGTGGCTGAAAAGATTCGTAAAGTGATATCGTCGACAGAAATCATCTCTGATTCTGGTGAGCGACTTGCGCCGATCACAATCTCCTGCGGAGTGACAGATAGCACAGGTTGCAAAAGTCCTGAAGATATGATTGACCGCGCAGACCGCGCTCTTTACTGGGTAAAGCGCAACGGCCGCAATCTTGTGAGGTTGGCGACACTCGAATGACGATTGCACCGTTGCGGATATTGCATGTAGCCTCAGAGGTCGCCCCGTTTTCAAAATCGGGCGGACTTGCAGACGTATGTTCTTCGCTCCCGCCTGCGTTGGCGGAGCACGGCCACGATGTTGTTGTGATTTCACCGTTCTACGGTTCATTGCGAGAATTCGTGTCGAGTGGCTATCTGCATACCACATCAATTACGCTTAACAACCGCGAGTTTCCAATCGCGTTTACTGAGCACAAACATTTAACGCAACGCGTGCGCTACCTGTTTATTCAGTGTGAAGAGCTATATGGCCGTCCGGGCTACTACTATGATCCGGCGACAAATCGTGACTATGAAGATAATGATGCGCGGTTCGCAATGTTAGCTTGTGCGGCATTGACTTGGTGCCAACTGAACAATTGGGTACCGCAAGTTGTCCATGGTCATGATTGGCAGTCAGGTTCCCTGCCGCTGTTTATGCGTTCCCCTCGCTTTGGTGGGCTTTTCGACAACAGCCGGTTTGTGTTTACGATTCATAATATGGCTTTTCAGGGCCGATTTCACGGAGGGGCGCGAGTTTGGTTTGATCATTCTGACGAATATGCTGAACTAGGTGGGCCTGCTGAGTTTCATGGGATGCTGAACCTTTTGAAGCTTGCAATCGAGATGGCCGATGCAATAAATACGGTCAGCCCCACTTATGCACACGAGTTGCGGACAATCGAGCATATGGGTTTCGGCCTTGGACCACTTCTGCATAAACGTCACTCGCATTTCTTTGGAATATTGAACGGACTCGATACGACCGTTTGGAATCCTGAAACTGACGAAGAGCTTGAGGTTCGTTATACTGCCACAACGCTTGCGCTCAGGAATCGCAACAAACGGGCACTTTGTGAAAAGTGCGGGCTTCAATATGATCAGGCAATGCCGGTAGTGAGCATGGTTACAAGGGTTTCAGAGCAAAAGGGATTCAGCGTTCTGCTGCCGATAGTTGGAGATCTGATAAGTTCACCGGCGCAGCTGATTATTCTCGGAAACGGTGATCCGGCCTATGAGTCGCAGTTGAAGTCGCTTGAGCGCGCGTACCCTCAGCGCATCAAGTTGATCACGGAATACAATGAGCCGTTATCGCATTTAATTTATGGGGGCACGGATATGTTCCTGATGCCGTCCCTATTTGAACCCTGTGGTTTAAGCCAAATGATGGCGTTACGCTATGGTGCCCCGCCAATTGCACGTGAAACAGGAGGGCTTGCAGATACGATTTCAGATTATAGCCACAATCCCGTAAGTGGGACAGGTTTTCTATTTCGTGAATACAGCTCGCATGCTTTGTCTCACGCGCTGAAGCGCGCATTCTTTATGTTCAGAGATACCGCTCGCTGGCGAAAGATTCAGCGTCACGGAATGAAGGAGGATTTTTCGTGGCGCCGATCCGCGCGCGTTTACGAAGAAATGTACCGTCGAGCGCTCGCAGCGCCGAGAGTCTTTGAATGATCTGGCTAAGTCTCGTTTTTTTGACTGTTTCAATTGCAGCTGCGCAGACTGGGATATCTGTCGATGCACTCATTGACGGTATTGACTCACCGTTACGCCGTCCTGCCGCATTCGCCATTGGTGTCGGCGGTCTTATATATATTGCGGATACGGGGAATAATCGTCTTGTCGCGATAGACAGCACAGGCAAAACCATTTTTGAAAGCAGCAAAGGCGGTTCTGACAGCGAATTGCGTTGGCCGATCGACGTGGCTATTGGCTCTAATGGCCGGGTTTATGTCGCCGATTCCGGCAAACGAAGAATTGTGGAGTACAGCAGGCTGCTTGAGTGGAAAGGTGAAATGACAGTCGAGGATGGCGAGAAGAACGCGTTGGAACCGCGCTTGATCGCGGGTAACCCTGCCGGCGACCTGTTTGTTTATGAATCAGACAACGGCCAACTTCTTCGATACGACAATTTCTTCGCAGTTGTAGCTCGATTAGGCGGCCAATCTGGAAAACAAATTGGAACGCTTACAGGGTTATCGTTTTCTCCAACTTATGGCGTCCTATGGATCAATAGAGAAGATCGAATGCTCTATCGATGTGACGCATTCTTGAGTGAACCCCATAGACTTGATGCGCTTGGACCGAGCATGGAGGTTGACCAAATCTGTGCAATAGATTCTACCCTCTTTGGCCTCAGTAGCTCAATGCTCTACCGCCGCGAAGGAAGCAAAATAGACTCCCTGCCCCTGGGTGAGATGTGGGGCACAACCATTAGTCCACCTGACCTTAGAATTGAGGCATCGTCCCGAAACGATCTCTATTTGCTTGAAGTGAGTGACGGCACGTTACACCGGGTGTATTGGCCATAACAAGGGAGTCTTCGCTGAAAGGGCAGCCTTTGTGGTTCATTCTTGCTATTGTCATCTGTTTCACAGTTGGCAATGCTCATGCGGCAGAGACAGCAAGTGGCAAGTTGCCCACAAGACGGACACAAGTCGTATTCACGCGCTCCGAGTCCGACACGCTCTTTGAATTGCCAAATCGTTGGGTAGATGCCGACTCAATTCGGATTCAGAAGAACGGTTCATGGCTTGAGCCGCTTCGCGACTATCGCATCATTGCGCCAGGACATTTCATTTGGCTCTACTCGCCGCTAAGTCCTGGGGATACTCTGGTTATTGATTATGTGTACTCGCCGATCTCATTGTCGCGAACTTACGCGCGCCGATCACTGCGTGAATTAACGCATTATCAAGCCAAACAGGACTCGGCTGCGCCACCAATTGTGTTTCAGAATGAGCCAACAACTTCGGCTTGGTCCAGCCTGCGTCGCAATGGTTCATTGGTGCGAAGTGTGCAGATTGGCACGAATCAGGACCTAGCATTTGAATCCGCATTATCTCTGCAAGTCGAAGGGAAAGTCGGTTCCAATGTAGATGTTGTCGCCGCACTCAGCGATCAGAACTTGCCGATCCAACCGGAAGGCACATCAGAGTCCATTCGCGAACTTGACAAAGTGTATGTGACCGCGCGGTCGCCCCATTTTGAAGCGACTATCGGCGATTACGAGTTTGAGCTTAGTGGTCGGCGATACTATGCATACTCGCGCAAACTATCGGGACTCAATTTAGGCGCAACTACTCACGGGGTGAACGCAATCCTGTCCGCTGCGATCAGCAGGGGTGAATTTCACACTAATCGTTTCAGCGGTGCTGAGAGTATCCAAGGCCCATACCCGCTGACCGGTAAGAACAGCGAAATGGGCATCATCGTGTTGGCTGGCACTGAAACGGTTTGGCTTGATGGAGCAGTTCAGCGAAGAGGTGAAGACAATGACTACATCATAGACTATGCAGCCGGACAAATCACGTTCTCATCGCGGCGACTTATCACTTCTGATTCGCGCATTATTGTAGAATTTGAATACTCAAACGAGGACTATGAGCGACAATACTGGGCTACAAGAACCGGTGCAAGTTCAGATCATCTCGCTTCAGGAGCTTATGTCACTTATGTTGCGGAACGAGATGATCGGGCGCGACCGCTTGGCTTTACAATTGATAACGAAAGTGTCAGCGCGATTGAGAATGCCGGTGATTCTGTAGGATTCGCTTTTTCGTCGTCCGCCGATTCATTAGGACAGGGACTCGGTGATTATGTTCGGCGTGACACGGTTGTTGCTGGTACTCTAATTTCTGTCTTTGCTTACGTCCCACCATCTGCCGAAGGCAAACCGCAGGGTCAGTGGCAAGTGTTCTTTGATGATTTTGGAACAGGGCAAGGAGATTATGAAGCTGCTGCAGATGAGTTTGGCCGAACGTATTTTTACTTCGTTGGCGAACGATTAGGCAGATATCGCGCTGCGCGTCGAATTCCACTTCCAACATCGCAGGAGTTGATCGCCTTCAGGCTTGACCGTCCTGCCACGCAAGGATTCCGAAGCAACTTTGAGATTGCGATGAGCAATCTCGATCGAAATAACTACTCTGAATTAGACGATGCTGATAACCAAGGCATCGCATCTGCGCTTGAGTTCGGTTACAATAGGCCCGAATTTCAAATTGGGAAGTACAGGGTGCGTCAATTCGCGGCGAGTGCCGAAGGCAGAGTTCGAGAATCGACTTTCACTGACATTGCGCGCAGTGATGATATCGAGTTTGATCGTGATTGGGCGGGATCTTCCGTTCGCGAGGCCACAGAAATTGTGGGACAAGGCAATATTGGTTTCTCACCTGTAAAGTCCGTGAATGTAAGCGGAAGCAGCGGACTCTTGTCGCGCGGCGAAGCGTTTACGAGCCGTCGTTTTGGCGTCACATCTTCGTATCAATCGTCGCGCAAGACATCATTGCGTGTCGAGCATATCTCAATTCTTAGTGAGGATAGCACTAACGCGCGGGAAACTGACTGGATCCGTCAACGAGTTGAAGCGAACACTTTTTGGAAACTACTTGCACCTCGTTTCAAGCTGAACCGCGAACGGCAGCTACGGGATTCGCGATTAAGCGAAGATGGTTTCAGGTTTTCTGACGGCAGTCTTGGCAATGTGTTGACACTTAGTCGCTCACTACAACTTGATGCGGATGCCGGGTTGCGTCAAGACGACGTCCGGCGTTCTGGCAATCGATTTGAGAAGCAGTCAGACGCGAAATCTTACAGCAGCGAAGTGCGTTGGTCACCAGTTGATTTAGGGCGCGGTTCACTTCGCTGGGTGCATCGCGATAAGAGTTTTGAAAGCGGAGATTCGGCTTCAATCAGCTCCGACGCAGGGCGGCTTGAATTGCTAATGACGCCGCGCAGTCGCATTTTTGAGTTGAACATACTCTACGATGCTCTGAAGTCGCGCACTGAACAGCAGATTCAGATATTTATTCCAACCGAACCGGGCCAAGGAAACTATAGACTCGAAAACGGTGTCTATGTGCCGGACGATCAGGGCAATTACGTTCTTGTCTCGCGGAATACTGCCAACTTCGAGCCTTCCTCGGAAATCAAGACTTCGGGACTCTTCTGGTTCAGACCGGACGAAGCACGAGCGGACGAGAAAACGCTTTGGCAGAGATTCGCGTTTGAAACTGAGGCAACGCTTGAAGAGCAGACACGGCTTCCTATCACTCTGGGACTATTATTGCTCGATCGCGGCAAACTCAGATCCTCGGAAACGATTGACGGTCGCTTTTCGTTGCGGCAGGATATTCACATCAATCGTTTGTCACGCGATGTTTCATTCCGTATCCGAGGGGTAAATTCAGCGGCACAGGTCTCCCGCTACACAAACGGCGCACAGGAAACGATTCGTCGTGAAGGTTCTATTCGTGCGCGCATTCGGTATCTTTCCAACTTGCGCGGAGAGAGTGAATTCTCTTCAGAACTTGAACGATCTGTGTACGAAGGTGTATCTATCGCGAGTACAGATGTTACGCGACAGTCAGGCAAGCAAGATGTCGTGTGGACGATAACTGATCGGTGGGAAGCCGGGCTCCAATTCATAGCCGGCGAATCGAAAGATGAGCGCAGTCAAACGCAAGCATCAGTGCGAGAAATTGCGCCGCGTGCCAGCTATTCGAGCTTTCGCAAAGGTCGAGTGGATTCAGAGTTACATTGGATACATGTGTCCTCGAATCGTTCACGGCTTCCGCAAGACTTGGCGGGCGGGTCGAATCGCGGCGAGAATTATCGATGGTCATTGCGCATAACAATAGCACTGTCGAATAACTTCACAAGCTCTTTGAATTATACCGGTCGGCGCGATTCCGGTGAAGAGACCGTCAACATTGGACGTGTTGAGGTTCGGGCTACTTTCTAATGAAGCTGCTCTTAAACATCATTGTGTTCTTATTTGCGTTTGGTTGCATGGTCGCGCTCGGCGACACAAGCTATTCAATTATCGCGCGCGGTGGGGTTGGCGCGTCTGCGCTAAGGAAGTGGATACCAATTGACACGGCAAGTGAAATCGCCAAAGCCGAGCAAGTATTGTATGATACTCTGATTTCCCAAGGCTATTTTGCCGCAGAAACAGAGCGCAGTAGTGACACGCTCTTTATAGATTCCGGCACGAAATTCAGCCTCGCACCAGCTCGCATATTTGGTGATAGCGCCGTCGTTGCGCCTGCGCAATATAGTCAGTTTCTGATTATGTATGAAGCGCCATTCGAGAGTTGGCGGGTTGAAGCATCAGTTGAAGAGTTGCTTTCATGGTGCGAAAACAACGGATACCCGTATGCGCAAGTCGAGTTGGATTCGATGTCACTTGATTTTGCGAACAATTCAGTAACGCCATTCCTGAAGTTATCCGCAGGACCGCGAATTACGCTCGAGTATATCGAGTTCTCGGGCAACGAAATCTCGCAAACGAAACTTCTTGAGCGCGAGAGTCGACTGAGAATCGGCTCGGTCTTTAATGAAGTCCGTGCAAAACACGCTCGCCGGAGATTGTCTCAGCTTGAGTACATTAGTGCCGTCAGCGACCCGCGCATCATCGTTAACGACGAAGGGAAGAGCGGACTGCTTTTTGATGTTATCGAGAGCAAGCTTTCGCGTATAGACATTGTAGCTGGCCTAACTCCGAAGACAGAAGGTGAAGCGCAAACTGTAACAGGCCTCATTGATCTTCAATTTTTGAATCTGTTCGGAACAGGTCGCCGTGGCAAAGTGTATTGGCAACGACCGTCCAGCGGAGTGCAGCAGCTTGCATTGGCATGGCGCGAAGCTTGGATCGGGGGCACGCCGTTGCATGCGGATTTATCGTTCGAGCAGCGCGTGGAAGATACGCTCTATGTGACTCGCAAATACGGTATTCGCGTCGGGCTTCCAGTATCGGCAACAACCGAGATATTCACAGGAATATCGCGCGAAGAACTGCTGGCGGATTCGGCAACAGCGGCTACATTAGGTTTTGTGACGAACCAGACGCTACTATATGAAATTGGAGTGACAGTCGACACGCGCGATCATCTAACCAATCCTCGCGGTGGGATCAGGTTTGAAACGACAGCTGCACGCGGCCATCGCGCCACCGATGATTCACCATTAGGATCAGACAAAACGAAGTTTGAACTGCAACGCGCTACAGTTGATTTCGAAGTGAACCGCGAAGTGTTTCCCTTTTGGATTGCCAACGTCAGTGGTCACGCTCGTATCTTAACGTCTGATGAACCGCGCATTCAAGTTGCGGATATGTACAAGTTAGGCGGTGCCCGCACTTTGCGTGGTTTTCGAGAAGAGCAGTTCTTTGGTGAGCAAATCGCATGGACAACTATTGAAGCTCGATACTGGTTAGGGCAATCTTCTCGATTTGCATTCTTCAGCGATTGGGGTGCGGTGGCTAACAATAGCGAATCCGGCGGATTGGATGAGCGGGCGTGGGATGCACATCTCGCATATGGTCTCGGACTAAGGCTTGAGACGGGAATTGGTATCTGGGGTGTGGATTACGGAATTGCGACCGACAATTCGCCTTTAAATGGGCAATTGCACGTGTCCTTACTGAGTTTATTTTAGCGCCGGCAACAGTCGGCTGTAACCAAATTGGACGCGCGAAAAAATCGCGCGAGTACTGCTTGAAAAAAGAACTTGTAATTAATTCAACGACCACGGAAACGCGCGTTGCGCTGGTTGAAGATGGATCGTTGGTAAATTTGTTTGTAGAATTCCCGGATGCAGAACGTAACGTGGGCGACATCTACAAGTCCACTGTGCGTAAAGTTCTTCCGGGAATGCAGGCCGCATTTCTCGACATTGGTTGGGAGATTGACGGATTCATTCACTTTTCTGATTTGTACCAAAGCGCGGTCGAAATGGCCGAAGGTACGGACATGGAAGAAGTTACTTTGCCTGAGAAACGCGAGGGCCGCAAGCGCGCGTGGAAACCACGCGCCGAGCTGAAGCAAGGCCAAGAGATCCTTGTGCAAATCATCAAAGAGCCACTCGGAACAAAGGGGCCGCGACTCACGTCACAAATCTCATTGCCTGGGCGATTCCTCGTGCTGGTGCCAGGTGACAATCTTGTCGGGGTTTCAAAGCGTATCCCTGATGTAAAAGAACGCAAGCGGTTAAAAAACATTCTCAAGCAAATTAAACCGGAGGGTTTCGGGTTGATTTGCAGGACGATCGGCGAGGCAAAACTGATGCTGAAGTGCGTCACGATTTGAACATGCTTTTGCGCCTGTGGAGAATGATCGAGAAGAAGATTGAAACGGCGCCCTCCCCTAGTCGTATTCACAAGGAAGCGCCGCTTACGTCAAGTATCATTCGAGACTTATTCGGTCCAGATATCGAGCGAGTTGTGATTGACGACAAACGGCTCTATCGTGAAATCCGTGCATACGTTCGCGCGGTTGCAAAGCCGCTACTCGACCGTGTGCATTTTCACGAAGGTCCCGGCCCGGTTTTCGATCTTTACAATATTGAGCAAGAAATTGAAAAGGGGCTCTCCCGGAAAGTCTGGTTTGGCGGCGGTAGCTATTTAATTATTGAGCAAACGGAAGCTGTCGTCACAATCGACGTGAACTCGGGTCGCTTTGTCGGGAAAGAAGATCAAGACGAGAATAATGCGCGCGTGAACATGAAGGCGTGCCGCGAAATTGCCAGACAGATTCGTTTGCGTGATTTGGGCGGCATCATCATCATCGACTTCATTGATATGTATCACGAGGGCAATCGCAAGAAAGTGTATGACGCGATGCATCAGGCACTCTCTGGTGATCGGGCCAAGTGGGACATGGCACCGATCAGTCAATTTGGAATATTGGAAATGACGCGCCAACGTACGAAGTCGTCACTCGTACAGGCATTTAACGAACCGTGTCCAATGTGTGAGGGGTCAGGGCTGATTGAGTCCAAAGACACCGTCGTTACTCGGCTTCAGTCGTGGGTCCGTAGATTCCGGGCCGCGACAGGGGAGATGGGGCTGACCATCAAAGCACATCCGGTGATAGTTGACTATATCACACAAGGCATGAGATCGCACCTCCGACGAATCATGTGGGACACATTGCTGTACATTAAACTGGAACCCGATCCTACCCTAAAGGTGGATGAATTCAAGGGTTACAGTTGGAAACAGAAACGAGAGGTAACAATTGAGTTTCAATCCAAATCACTTGAAAAGACTGCTACTTGACACTATCCGTTGAGATTCATATATTTGGGGTCTGATAATTCTAACGGAACATGATGTACGCAATCTGTAACCTCAAGGGCCACCAGGTCAAGGTCCGCCCGGACGAGACCATCAAGGTGCAATACCGTGGCGATACCAAGCCCGGTGACATCGTCATTCTTGACGATATTCTCTTGCTCCATACGGGCAAAGAATTGAAGATCGGCACTCCGACCGTCGCTGCAAAAGTTCATGCGAAGGTTGTTGAGCATGGCCGCGATCCAAAGGTGATTGTCTTCCGTAAGAAGAAGCGCACCGAATACCGCAAGCACAAGGGCCACAAGCAGTGGTTCACGAAGCTTCACATTGAAAAAATCGAAGTCAACTAAGTAAACGGGTTCACCGTCATGGCACATAAAAAAGGACAAGGTTCTACACGCAACGGTCGCGACAGCCAGCCTAAGATGCTTGGTGTGAAGCGCTATGCCGGTCAATTTGTGAATGCCGGTGAAATTCTGGTGCGTCAGCGCGGCACGCGCATACATCCCGGCGATTTGGTCGGCATGGGACGCGATCATACGTTGTATGCAAAGAGCGAAGGTGTTGTAAAGTTCTCGGATGGCGGTCGTTCAAACCGCAAGTTTGTGCATATTCTTCCTCCGACTGCGTGAGTGCCCGCCGCACGGCGCGACTCCTCAATTCTTCTGAATTTTTAGAGTGCGGCTTTCCTCGTGAAGCCGCACTCTGTATTTTGGTCACCTCATCTTATTCATAACCCTTCATCAAAAGTTCCATGAAAGTAACCGTAATCGGCGCTGGTAATGTCGGAGCCACTTGCGCCTACATTCTTTCCGACAAGAATATCTGCAAGGAAGTTGTCCTGCTTGATATCGCTGATGGTATCCCGCAAGGAAAAGCCCTCGACATGTGGGAAGCTGCGCCAGTCGGCAGCTCGAGTACATCTATCATTGGTACAAATAGCTATGCGGACACCGCCAACTCCGACATAATCGTAATGACTGCCGGCAAGCCACGGACGCCGGGTATGTCGCGCGACGATTTGCTCGCGGCGAATATCGAGATTATGCGTTCCGCAATTGGTGAAGCGGCTAAGGCATCTCCCAATGCAATTATCATTATCGTTTCGAATCCGCTCGACGCCATGTGTTACACAGCATTGAAGCTTACAGGCTTTCCCGCACACCGTGTCTTTGGTATGGCCGGTATTCTGGACACGGCCCGCTATCGCACGTTCATCGCAATGGAGCTTGGCGTATCGGTGAAGGACATTTCAGCTGTTGTCCTCGGCGGACACGGTGACACGATGGTCCCACTGCCACGTTTGACGACAGTTGGCGGGGTGCCGTTCACTGAATTAGTTTCCAAGGAACGTGTGGATGCGATTGTGCAGCGGACACGTGACGGTGGTGCGGAAATTGTGAAATATCTTAAGACCGGTTCTGCCTATTATGCTCCGGCCGCTGCCGCAGTCGAGATGGTCGAATCGATCATTGTTGACCAGAAGCGCGTTTTGCCCTGCGCCGTTTGGTTGCAAGGCGAATATGGCAGCAAGGATATCTACATGGGTGTTCCTGTCGTCATTGGCCGCAAAGGCGTCGAGCGCATTCTTGAAATGAAGTTTACAGCTGAAGAGCAGAAGATGTTTGATCATTCTGCCGAAGCTGTGCGTTCTGTGATTGCAGCAACGAAGCTCTAATTTAGAGGACAAGGAGGCATCCATGCCGACTGTTGGTGTAGTTCTCTCCGGCTGCGGTTATCTAGACGGCGCAGAGATATATGAGGCTACTCTTACTCTGTTGTCTCTGGATAAGCGCGGGATATCATATCAGTGCCTCGCTCCAGACGTAACGCAAATGCATGTGGTTAATCACAAAACGGGTGAAGCAACCGGCGAATCGCGCAACGTACTCGTCGAAGCGGCCCGGATTGCTCGTGGAAAGATTGAACCATTGTCCGAGGCGTGGCTTGACAAGTTAGATGCAGTAATCTTTCCCGGTGGATTTGGCGCGGCCAAGAACTATTGTGATTATGCCGTAAATGGTGAGGACTGTACGATTCACCCAATAGTTGAGTCGTTCATGCAGAAGGCCGTCACCAATAGAAAGCCTCTCGGCGTTATCTGTATTTCACCTGTTGTGCTTGCTCGTGCATTGAAAGGCCTCGATTTACATCCGCAATTGACAGTAGGAAAATCGTCGGGAGCATCGCAAGCTGTGGATAACTTTGGCAGTCACCATGTGGAATGTGTAGTTACAGATTGCATCGTTGATCACGAACTAAGAGTCGTCTCAACCCCCGCGTACATGTACTCCGCACGCATAAGTGAAGTCGCTTTAGGTATTGATAAACTTGTGGAGCAAATTGCCGCTCTGATTCCTGCTCAGAACACAGTTGCCGTTGCGTGACGTCAACTTGAAAAGGGTCAACATTGGTGTTGAATTTTCACGACCCAGATGTTGATTTGCAAAACCTGAGAATCCATGTCTCTACAAAGGCCCATTCTGTATGAATGGGCCTTCTGTTTAGCGCTTCAAAATTGTAAGGCACGCCTCTTGAATGAGGCTTGGCATTTGCTATATTGTATCTAAATGTAACCGCGTTTATCTTTAGCACTCTTAGAATTGAAAACACTTCTCATTATCGGTTCGCAATCAACGGCACGCGCGAAGCTTGAAGAAATTCTTGTTTCACGTAATTGGCGTTGCCAATTCGTGAATAATTTTGACGAGGTGCAGAGTTTTTATGGGTGGCAGGATTTGCACGTTTTCATGATCTCCCTTGAAGAGGCTCTCTCTAAGAATTCACTTACTTTTGTCGAGCAGCTGAACAAACATGCGCAGTTAGTTGCCTATACGGACAGCGTGAACCAAGAGACTGAAGAACTTGCCAATATGTCTCAGCTGTTCAGTGTAGTAAGCCTGTCTCATACTCCTCCGTGGCAGATCGACATGATCCTGCAGCGTGCGGCAGAGCAAGCGAAGTCTCTGGTGAATCTGGCGAAAGAGTCTGCAGAACCGATATATCGAAAACTTTTTGAAGCAAGTGCAGGTTTGTTCACTTCAGAGTCCCTTTCCAAGTTGCTTGAGCAAACTTGCAGGGAAATCGCCCTCGGTGCGGGCTTTGACAGGGCCGTTCTTGTACTCGGTGACAGCAAGTTTAGAATTCAAAATGCACAAGCATACTTTGTTTCCGATCAAAAGATCATTAACATCGCGGCGCTAATCGGACAGCCGTTGATGCCCGTCTTGCCGTCGTCACCTTTGACACAATTGGGTAAGGGATTCAAACTCGAAAGTACGAAAAGTGATCGGGATGACACTCGTAACCTAATACTTCCGCTTGAACGCAGCGATGGAACGGTGTTGGGTTTTCTTTCGCTTGATTGCCCTAATGAACTAAACTCTGAGCTTTCAACAATTAGCGAGCCGATTGCAATTCTGCTAAAACTTACCGCAGCTTTCATCGAGACGCAGTCCCTGCGTGCCGAGCTAATAAAGCGGCAGGGAAGCAATGATTCACATTCAGAAGACAAGAGCGCTGAATTGCGTCAAGCACAAGAGCGGTTCAGCCGCCTCGTCAACCTTACCGATGACATCATTTATTTAACTGATGCTCAGGGCCGCATCGTCTACATGAACGAACTGTTTGGTGCACGACTCGGCTATACACGCGAGAATTACGTTGGACAGATGCTGGACAGTGTTCTGACAGATATCGCCGCCGACAGCGAAACTAACGCGCACGCCATTTCGGAGATTCAGAGTAGAACCGAAGATCGAGTGTCGCACGATATTGAACTATTTACGAAAACGGGTTACCGAAAGGCCTTTGCGCTGTCGCACCACTGGGTCAGGCAAGGGCAGGACATTGTTGCAGGGCAGGGGATTCTACGCGATGTGAGTGAACAGCGTGAATTGCAGGCACGCCTCGCACGTTCTGAGCGCCTCGGCATGGCTGGGAAACTTGCAAGCGGCGTCGCTCATGAAATCAACAACCCCTTGCAGGCAATCGCCTCACACCTTGCTGGCATTGGCGACAAGGTTGGCAACGACTCCAAGGCCCTGGAAAGCCTTGGGGTGGTTTCAGATTCGGTCGAACGAATCCGCTTGATGGTGCGCAGTCTTATGGATTTACAGCGCGTGGAAACGTCTGTTCGCTCGAACGAAAATGTGAACAAGGTAGTTGATCGTACAATTACGCTGCTTGGTCCACAAATCCGCAGCGCTGCAATCGATGTTGTGTGCAATCTTGATCCGGACCTTCCGGACTGCCTGATTAACCCAGGCGAAATTGAGCAGGTGTTGATCAACCTCATTCTGAATGCAGTCGAAGCCATGCCGCTTGGTGGCAATCTGATGTTCCGAAGTGAGGCCAGCAACGACAAAGTTTTGCTTCATGTGACAGACACAGGGCGAGGGATTTCTCCGCAGATTATAGCTACCCTCTTTCAGCCGTTTGCGACTTATCGTGAAAAGGGCGGAGGTCTTGGAATGGGACTTTACATGTCTCGAAACTTGATGCAGCAGCACGGTGGCGATTTGCGTGCTGAATCTCCACCTGGTTCCGGAGCAACGTTTACACTGATCCTCCCGATGGCAAAATAGAAGCGGCGCACCAATGATGCGCCGCTTTCTTGTTTCATTGCCAAGCCGAGTTTATTAGCTAATCGGTGCGCCAGACGGTGCATGCTCAGGCGTGCTGAGTATTTCAAGCTTGTCATCCCACTTGACAGCCAGCAGCATCCCTTCGGAGACTTCGCCGCGCAGTTTCGCAGGCTTCAAATTCGCGACGACAACAACTTGACGGCCAATCATTTGTTCAGGTGTGTAGTAAAGAGCGATGCCCGCTACGATTTGCCGTTTCTCATCGCCAATCTCAATTTGCAATTTTAGTAGCTTATCGGAACCAGCTATGCGCTCTGCCTCAACAACTTTTGCAGTGCGTAGTTCAATCTTCTTGAAATCTTCAATCGATATCATGCCGTCAGTCGCTGCGCGAGCGATTGGTGCAGCTTGTTCAGTCACGTTGCTCTTTCCTCCGTCAATATAATCTGCCAGTGCTGTGCGCACTTCTGTTTCTTCCAAACGCGGGAATAGTGCATCGCCCTTCTTCATCTTCGCACGCGTCCGCACATGGCCCCATGCCGTTTGTTCAAGCTTGAAATTCTGTATAGGCTCACCGATACGAGTCAATAAATCCGTCATCTTACCCGGCATGATAGGGTAGAGGAGAATAGCAGTGGCGCGTAACGCTTCTACACAATTTCTAAGCACTGTGGCCGCTTCGTCACGATTCGTTTTAACCAATCCCCACGGCGCAGAAGATTCAAAATAGCGATTCGTAGCGCGAATGAATTGCATTGTTTCTTCAATCAGCACATGCCATTTCATCTCGTCTGCCCACATACGAACATTTCCTCGCAATTCTCCAAGCATTCGCTCAAGTTCCGGCTCACCATGATTAGCTACAGGAATGGTGCCTTCAAAGTGATCGCCAATGAGTTTTGCGACACGCGAGAACAGGTTTCCAAGGTCGTTTGCCAAATCACTATTAATGCGTTTCTGCATAGCCTCGACAGAAAACGATGCGTCCAAGCCCACGACCATCTCACGCAAAACAAAATATCTAACAGCATCAACACCGAAAACGCTTATCAGCGGTTCAACTGCAATTGGTTTGCCAGATGACTTGGAAATCTTCGCATCACGAAAATTCCAGTAGCCGTGCACCGTTAAGTGCTTGAACACCGGCAGCCCGGCGGCATGCAGCATGATTGGCCAGTAGATCCCATGCGGCTTAACAATGTCTTTTCCGATCAAATGCTCGCAGTTTGCCCAGCGCTCCTGCCAATCGTCGTTATCTCCGTAACCAATGCCGCTGAGATAATTAAGCAGAGCGTCAAACCAAACGTAAGTAACGTAATTCTTGTCAAAAGGAAGTTCAATTCCCCATGACAGCCGCTCCTTTGGGCGAGAAATACACAAGTCCTCAAGCGGATCCCGCAAATAGCCTAACACCTCATTGCGGTAGCGTTCCGGTCGGACGACATTCGGATTCTTTTCAATGTAATCGCGCCACCATTCCTGATATTTGCTCATCCGAAAGAAGTAATTCGATTCCTTCACTATCTCGGGAACGGTGCCGTGATCAGGGCATTTGCCGTCAACAAGTTCCTTTTCAGTACGAAAGCGCTCGCATCCCGTGCAATATAAGCCTTCGTATTCGCCGAAATAGGTATCACCTTGATCGTGCAACTTCTGCAAAATGCTCTGCACTACCGCTCTATGATCTGGATCTGTCGTCCGAATAAAGCGATCAGGCATGACATACAATTGTGGCCAGAGCGTGCGGAAGCGACCGCTGATGTCATCGACAAATTGTTGAGGTGTCAGACCCTTTGCCGCCGCTGCCTTCGCAATCTTGTCGCCATGTTCGTCGGTGCCGGTGAGAAAATATGCATCTCTGCCGAGCAGACGTTGATACCGCGCGGCCGTGTCAGCGAGTATCGTTGTATAAGCAGTACCGATATGCGGGTCGGAATTGACGTAGTATATCGGGGTAGTTACGTAGTAAGATTTCATATTCTTGCTAATCTTCGCCGCCGTCATCACCTGACGCCCCAGATCCTTGAGCGTTTCCTTCACCTCCTCCGCCGTGCTTGCGCCTGCCGCCGCGGCGGCGCTTCTTACGCGGTTGCTGAAGAGAGTCGCTACTTGCTTCTTCAGTTGGCTGAGGTAGTTGCCGTTGCGGTGGTTGTGCTTGTTGCTGCGGCCTCGACTGCTGAGGTCTTGGTTGTTGTTGAGGAGTAGGTCTTACTTGTTGAAGTGTCGCTACTTGCGGGGCATCACCCGACGCAACTTGCGCAGAACTGTCACCACTTCGCTTCTTTTTGCGTCTCTTCTTTCGCTTTGACGTCGGATCCATTGACACGGACACGTCTGTCGAAATATCCACGGATTCATCGTCATCATCTTCAAAATCAACTCTGAATCCGCCTTCTCCACGCAATGTGATGCGGTTGCCGCGGCTGATGTCATCACCCGACTGCTGCATGGGCTCTGCTGCCTTCATCGGTAATTGCGATTCTGCCGGCGGAGCCTTCTTGCCACAAGTGCAGATACACTCGTTCTTTGGCATTTGCGGGCGCCATGTTGTCATCTCAACGAATTGCTCTTTCGAGTAGCGGTCAGTGGCGCCGTTACCGTACCGTACTTGAATCTGCTCGCGCACGACATCAAGCTTATCCACCTCGCCCATGCCTTTGTCGTCGTCTTTGATCGAGTGGCCGATTTTAGGGCACTCGCGCTGAAAGTCGCGATAGATATCAAGTTCGTAGCGCAAACAGCATTTAAGCCGTCCACACACTCCCGAGAGCTTTGACGGATTGAGCGGCAAGAACTGGTCGCGAGGCATCTGCGTCGTGATCGGCTTGAACTCTGTCAAGAATGTCGCACAGCACAGCGGTCTGCCGCACACGCCGTAGCCAGAAATCTTCTTTGTCTCGTCACGTGCGCCGATCTGTCGTAGGTCGATTCTCGTGCGGAATTTTGTCGCAAGTTCGCGCACCAGATCGCGAAAGTCCACGCGCCCTTCGGCAGTAAAATAGAATGTCATCTTGCGGCCATCCCATTGCAATTCGACGTCCACAAGTTTCATGTCAAGCTCGTGGCGAATGATCTCGTCACGCGCAAGTCGTTTGGCCTCTGCCTCACGATCACGATTCACGTTCAGCTTCTCAACGTCAACATTCTTTGCCTTACGTAAGACCATAAGCCCGATTTTCTCGCCTGGATTGTCGCCAGTACGAATGCCCACATAGGACACTTTGCCCAGGTCCTGACCGCGATCGGTAGTGACGATTGCTAAGTCGCCGCGTTGAAACGGATATTGTAAAGGGTTCGCCGCATACTCTGTCCGGCGTCCCTTGAATTCGAGTTCGAGTAGTTCGTTCATGAAATCTCTATTTAGATTACGCGCGTGCTCGTGGGCCGAGCGCGCGGTTGAGATCGATTGCCATAGCAGTCAATACGAGCGACGGCGTGTAGCCTGCCGCCCGTGAACTGGCCGCTTTGTCAACAGCTTCAATAGCCTTACCGAAATTAGCGGTTGGATAGGCCGCGGAGAGTTTAGCAATGCGGTCACGTTGCGAAGGGAAGTGCGGTGCTGGGTTGGGAACATGAGCGGTCCAAGCGGCAGCATCCGACAGAAACAACGTCATCAATTCAAAGAAAGCGTCATCAAGAAACGTAGCGTCTTCAAGCAGCTTTTCGACCTGTTCTTGCACTTTATCTGGCATCAGCACCGCAGACGTCGCCAGAAACTCCACTGCGGCCTTCTCGAGAAACTCCGGTTCCATTTCTGCAAACGCAATCGCACGCCGCATATTTCCGCCAGAAAGCGCTCCAGCAAGTTCAGCTGCTCGCTCTTCAATGCCGGCCTGTTTTAGCGCGGTCCGTATTTCAGCTGCAGAGTATGCCAACAGTTTAACAGGCTGACAACGTGAACGTACCGTCGGCAGAACCGCTTGTAAATTGGAAGCAGTCAGCAGCAGAATTGCAGACGTCGGCGGCTCTTCCAGCAGTTTAAGAAGTGCGTTCTGAGCTTCGCGCACCATATTGTCCGCATTGAGCAAAATGTAAACAGCCCGCTTTGCCTGATATGGCTTGCGGTAGGCATCATGCAGCAATTCACGCGAATCGGCAACGCGAATCTTTGATCCTGTTGCGGACTTTCTTCGTGCGGCTTTACTCTCGGACGTGCTGAGTTCCGCTAAGTCCGCAGAAACATACGGGTCAGACGCGAGTTTTTCGCGTAGCTTACTAAGCTCTTTGCTGAATGTCTCACTGCCGGGCGTATCTGAGTCTTTTGGTGAACCTGAAGGAGCGACAAAATGCAAGTCAGGATGGTGTAAAGTTCTAAGCGCCGCGCATTGGGGACAAACACCGCAAGGTTTTTCCGTCGGTTGATCGCACAACAGGAGTCGGGCAAATTCCACGGCGACGGCACTCTTGCCAATCCCCTCCGGCCCGCTAATCAAATATGCATGTGCCGTGCGCTCGCTCGCAATTGTTGCGGCCAGACGCGTGCGTGCATCTTCGTGTCCGAGCCACGTCACAACTGTTATTTCTTTGCGGGCGCGAGCCATGCTATCGGATCCTGTTTTTCTTTACCGGCCCAAACTTCAAAATGTACAACGTAGTTTTCGTGCTCAGTGTCAAATCCCGGATAACCCACGACAGTCTGTGTGTCAATCACATCGCCCTGCTTAAGCAGTACTTCGCCAAGCCGTGCGTACACCGTGTGGTGATCCCCCTCATGCTGCACGATGCAAATATTTCCGAATCCGCGCAACCAAGTAACGGTCTTGACCGTTCCCGGCGCAACAGCGTGCACGGGCTTAGTTGCGTCGGTAGCAACGTCAATACCCGGATTCTCAGTGACCGTTTCGAGTTTGTGATGCCGCTTCTTGCCGAATCTACTCGCAAGGGAACCGTCAACCGGCCAGGGGAGTAACCCTTTTAGAGAGGCGAATGTTCCGGACGATGATAGCTTATCCACTGTGGTTTCTACCATCGTTGCCACTTGCTCAATTGCCGCCGATTTCTCGCGCAGTTGCTCGCTCAAGAGCGCATTTGATTTGTCCAGTCGAGACTGTTGCGTAATCAGGAGGTTTCGGTCAATCTCTGCTTGTTTGCGGACCTTGCTGAGCACTTCCTCCCGTTCAGTAAACAGTTTGAGCGCTTCTTCGATTTGACTTTTGCCTTCGGCGAGTCTCTTGGTTTCGTCAAGGCTCAAGTCTTCAAGGTCACGGATTTCGATGAGACCGCGTGCCGACTCGATTGCCCGCGATTGGGCGGACGTCCGCAAACGGGGCATTGCCGCACGCTTGGCCAAGAAATCGGCCAGATTCTCACTGCCAAGTAATGCATCCAGCAACGCCCAGCGTCCCATCCGCAAGTCAGTCAAAACTGACCGTGCGAAGAGTTGAAGGAGGGGTTGCCGTTCTGCTTCGAGAATCCGATATTGGCTATCGAGCTTAGCGACATACGTGCTCTGCTTTTGCACAGCCAAATCCAGCACCCTCACGCTGTCCTGCAGGCGAGCCTGTTCGGTCACGATCTGACGGGCTTCTGCATCAATTGACGACAGAACCCGGGCAACGCTGTCCATACGAGCGAGGAACAACTCCCCTGAACTTGTACTCTTGGGACTTCCCAGCCCGAAAGACGTGCCAAATAGAGATCGCGCAAGATATTGATAAAATTAGTTTTATCAAAATTTGTTGGTCACAATAAACACAAACTGTATAATAACAGTTAATTCGGCAAGTCGCAACCAATCTCAGACTTAGAGTACGATTGCCGCCGAAAAACGAGGCGCGCCATGAAAACCATTCTTCTCCTTTGCCTCCCGTTATTGGTACAGGCCCAATTCCTCCCCCTGACAGATAAGCCGCATGACCTTCAGTGCAATCACGCAAGGTCGGCTGAACGGTGGATGTATGCCTCTCTTGATGCAGAAAGCCTGCATACATACGACCAGATTAGCTTGACGCTTAATCTCCAAGTCGAGGACGGGGACTTTCCTATGCAGGGGACTGCTACAATAGAACTTGTCGCTCGAGAACCACTCGCTAATATTCCATTTAACGCTGAAGGCCTGCAAGTATCAAACGTGCGCGTGAATGGGGCTTCAACAGCTTTCACGCAAGCTGCCGATACGTTGTACGTAGGTCGGGCTGTTGCCCAAGCTGAGACTGTAGAAGTGTCCGTTGACTATGCTGCCGTGCCCAATCCCGACTGGAATGATACAGGTTTCCAGACAGGTTGGGAGCAAGCTTATACATTCAGCGAACCCTATGGTGCCCGGCGCTGGTACCCGTGCTGGGATCAACCATCAGACAAATTTGATCATGTTACAGTCACAGTTGACATGCCTGAGAGCTGGTCTCTCGCCTCGAACGGTAGGCTTACGGCGTTTGATCCGCACGAGCCGGGTCGACTGGTCGAAACTTATGAGCATGATCACCCAATCGCATCATATCTTGTTATGTTTGCAGCCGGGAATTTCTCGCGACAGATATTGACTCAGGATGATATTCAATATCGTTATTTCGCGTGGCCGCGTAGTGATTCCGCACAGGCCGCCTACGATTTCGATCGCACTCCGCAAATGGTGAGTCTTTTCTCCGAATTGTTCAGTAATTATCCATTTACAGAATACGGCATGGTAATGACCGACCTGTTCGGAGGCTGGGGGGCGATGGAGCACCAGACTTTTACGACTTACGGATTCAATCTGGTCGATAGTGCGCGAACATTTGAAGGAATTGTCGCTCACGAACTTGCACACCAGTGGTTTGGCGATCACCTCAGTCCCGTTGATTTTAGCAACATGTGGCTAAACGAAGGGTTTGCGACTTACGGCGATGTGCTGTGGGCAGAACATGTTGACGGTGAGGAAGGCCTCACTGATGCAATGCGCACTTTGTCAAACGCATGTATTGATGAAGAAAACAACTACCCTCCGAGCTATCCGGTCTATGATCCTCCTGCCGAAAGACTTTTTGGGGTAAACGTGTACTACAAAGGTGCCTGGGTACTCCACATGCTCAGAAAACAAATACTCGGGGACTCGCTGTTCTCTACTGTGATGCGCGACTATGTCGAGACTTTCGGCGGCGGCAACGTTGATACCGAGGACTTCATGAATGTCATCAACGAACACTACGATGGTCCTAATGTT
Source organism: bacterium (assembly GCA_016721565.1). Classification (GTDB taxonomy): domain Bacteria; phylum Electryoneota; class RPQS01; order RPQS01; family RPQS01; genus JABWCQ01. Next base: position 265,308 of record JADKHW010000001.1, read on the forward strand.
GATTGGTTCTTTGATCAGTGGGTGTATGGATTGGGGTATCCAAGCGTCGAATTTGAACCGCATTATGACATTCCTGGTCAATTCATGGAAGGCAGAATAACGCAGACTCAAGCAGGGGGACAGTACTTCCACTTCCCTGTCGTTATTGAGTTTGGACATGATGCATATACTCAAATTGAGCACGTTCTGGGTTGATGCAAGAGAACACACAGGCTTCGCAATTGGAAGCAACATAACCGTTGCCCGCCTGGCTACTGATCAAATCACCCTTCTTGAAGGCACGACCTCCGATTCGCCCATACCGTCTTCAGGATTGCCAACTGAATTTACAGTCTTACCTGCTTACCCCAACCCCTTCAATCCGAGCGTGACAATTCCGTTATCGCTGAATAAACGAGGCAACATCGAGCTGACGCTTTTTGATATCACAGGCCGCAATGTTGCGACAATATATAAAGGCGACTTAGGCGCTGGCGAACACTCGCTAAACTATCAAGCTCCCGCGTCACTGGCGGCTGGCGTCTACTTGCTGCGAGCCTCAAATGGCGATAAGACTGAATCACAAAAAATCTTATTGTTGAAATAGTGAAACTTCAAGTCATAGCCGTTGGCAAACTTCGCGAAGCCTACTACAAAGCTGCGTGCGATGAGTATGTAGGCCGTATCCGCCATTTTTTGCCCTTAGAAGAATCCGAAGTTCCGTCAGCCACCAGCGACAACGGCAATGGAACGGGCAAAGGTGCATTGCAAACAGAAGCGGACGCAATCCTCAAGCAGATTCCTCAAGGATCAAAACTCATTGTACTTGATATTCGCGGGAAGCAACTGTCCTCAGAACAGCTATCGCAATTCCTGCAAGACGAAATGCTGGCAAGTACAAACCGGCTGAGCTTCGTGATCGGCGGAGCTTGGGGGTTGTCCCCAATTCTGTTAGATTCAGCCGCTTTGCGCCTGAGTTTCTCCCCCATGACCTTTCCCCACGAACTTGCCCGTGTAATGCTGTATGAACAGCTATACAGGGCACTATGCCTCTGGAAAGGTCTGCCTTACCACAAATAAAACAGTAGCTTGCGATTGCTCTTGCTTCCCGAAGTCAGATTTCGTAGTTTACTAGACTGATAATTGAATTGAGTACTGTTTTGACACAAGATCAAGTCTTAGATTCCCTAAAGAAAATCAAATTTCCCGGCCTAACCCGCGACATCGTGTCCTTTGGTCTGATCAAGGAAATTCGAATAGATGGCGACAACGTGCACGTTCATGTGACCGTTGCCGCACGTGATTCTGAAGTTCCCGGTAAGATTGAAGAAGAAGTTGCTGCAGCGATACATGAGCTTCCAGGCGTGAAGGAAGTTCAAGTGCACATGACGTGGACTCAGCCGGCATCTGCACCTCAACAGCCTCATTCGCGCCCCGCCCCCGATTCGCCGGTACTTGAGCACGTCCGTGTGAAGATTGCTGTCGCTTCGGGCAAAGGTGGTGTAGGGAAGAGCACCGTTGCCGCAGGACTGGCCTTAATGCTACAAGACCTCGGTTATACTGTTGGCCTGGCCGATTTTGATATTTACGGTCCATCAGTCCCCACGCTTTTCGGCATCAACGAACGCCCACGCGTAATTGACAACATGATCTTGCCGCTTGATCGAAGCGGTCTAAAACTTATGTCAATGGGCTTCTTGGTCGAGCCAGAGACACCAATGATCTGGCGTGGCCCAATGGTACATCAGGCCGCCGATCAATTCTTGCGGGATGTTGCATGGGGTGAACTCGACGTGCTCATAGTTGACTTGCCGCCGGGAACAGGAGACGCTCAAATGACATTAAGTCAGCGTATTCAGCTTGACGGCGCTGTCATTGTGTCGACACCGCAAGACCTTGCTCTGATAGATGCTCGCAAAGGCGTGGCAATGTTCCAGAAGCTTAATGTTCGAATCCTCGGTATCGTCGAAAATATGGCGAGCTTCAAGTGTCCGCATTGTGGTGAAGAGACGCACATTTTCGGCTACGGTGGCGCAGCGGAAGAAGCCGTGCGCTTAGGTTGCCCTTTGCTTGCGCGCTTGCCACTCGTACCTCAGTTAGTTGCCGCGGCGGACGCCGGAGATCCCATGCTGGCTATTGAAACAAATCCAGAGTTGAATGCCGCATTTCGCGGAATGGCCGAATCCGTGGCCGAACAGGTTGGCCTAACGCGCGTGGCGGCAAAGGGGTAACATGCCGACAGAAGAACAAGTTTTCGACGCACTTGCTACTGTTTATGACCCAGAGCTGCATTTGCCCATAACCGATTTAGGTTTGGTCTATGCAATTATCATTGACAGCGGAAAAGTGGACACAAAGATTACTTTGACATCAATGGGTTGCCCGCTTGCAGGAACAATAATTGATCTGGCTCGCGATGCAATTTTTCGCGTTGACGGCGTAAATGAAGTCAACGTAGAAATCGTGTGGGATCCGCCGTGGTCGGCTGATATGATGAGTGACGAAGCTCGCATGCGGCTCGGTATGTGGTAGCGTTCCACATATAACACCTGTAGTATTCTCCTTTAACACGGCACAGTGAGGCCAAGAAGGGTTCAAGATTAAGAATCCATCGGCCCGCAACGATGGATTTTCGTTTCTCTTCCAATTTCAACTAATGAACACAAAAGTAAAAGCAAAGCTGGTGGATGCGGCAGGTTTCTCGCGCACCATCACGCGCATCGCGCACGAGATTATTGAGCGCAATCGCGGCACAGAGCGACTTGGATTGGTCGGCATGCAGACACGTGGTGTGTATATCGCCAAACGCGTAGCCGCAAAAATCCGCGAGATCGAGAATATTGATGTGCCGGTTGGCGTTTTAGATGCGACCTTATATCGGGACGATTATCGGACGTCATTGCGTCAGCCTTCGGTTCAACAAACCGAGATACCGTTCGACCTTTATGACATGAACGTAGTCATGGTGGACGACGTTCTGTACACGGGCCGAACAGTGCGCGCGGCTTTGGAAGCGATCATGGATAATGGTCGCCCGAAGCGTGTACAGCTTGCTGTCATGGTCGATCGCGGTCACCGCGAATTACCCATTAAGCCCGACTTCATCGGAAAGAATGTTCCGACAAGTATGAATGAAGAGGTGCAGGTCCACATGATGGAAGTGGATCAGGAAGACGCCATTTACTTGGTGGAGGTGGAAAAGTGAGTTTGCTATCTCAAAAGCACATGCTTGGCTTAGCCGATTACAGCGGCGATGAAATCCAGACAATTTTAGATACGTCTTTACAGATGCGGGATATTCTCAATCGTCCAGTGAAGAAAGTCCCCACGCTTCGTGGTGTAACGGTCGTCAATCTGTTTCTCGAAAACTCGACGCGCACGCGCACAAGTTTCGAACTTGCAGAGAAGCGGCTTTCAGCTGATACGTTGAATTTTTCCGCTTCAGGCAGCGCGCTCTCTAAAGGCGAGACGATGCTCGACACGGCATTGAACATCGAGGCCATGAAGGTTGACGTTGTGGTCATGCGCCATAAGTCTCCCGGCAGCCCTCAGTTTCTTGCACGTCACTTGGAATCCATTATTATCAATGCCGGTGATGGCCGCCACGAGCATCCAACACAAGCGCTCCTCGATATGATGACATTGCGCGATAAATACGGCTCACTTAAAGGACTGCGAGTTGCCTTAGTTGGTGACATCCTACATTCGCGTGTAGCCATGTCCAATATCATCGGCCTAAAGAAGATGGGCGCCGAGGTTATTATCTGTGGCCCTGCAACGCTTATCCCGCGCGGTCTTGAAAAAATGGGTGTTGAGATCACACACTCACTTGACGATGCAATTCAGCGCGCAGATGCACTGAACATTTTGCGTATTCAACTTGAACGCCAAACGGCAGGTCTGTTCCCGTCGCTGCGCGAATATCACAAATACTTCGGCGTCACACGTGTGCGCCTTGAGAAAGCCAGTTCGCCGCTGACAATTTTGCACCCTGGTCCAATGAATCGCGGTGTAGAGATCACATCCGATGTGGCCGACAGCGAGCATTCGGTCATCCTACAACAGGTTACGAATGGCGTCGCTGTCCGTATGGCAGTGTTGTATCTCTTAGCCGGTGGGCGGGCCGAACCGAGCGCATAATGCAACGTATGTAAAGTGCTAATCGTAAACAGACAATCAAGTAAATCATGACCAGCAAATATTCCCGTTTTGACAAACCCGCAAGAGCGGAAAACCTGTACCTGCAAGGTGCGCGCGTCGTCGATCCGCGTACAGGAATTGATCAGGTTCTGAATTTGCATATTGTAGACGGTGTGTTGAAGTCAACTGCACACGAAACTCCGCAAAGCGCGGATGTCATTGACTTGCGCGGCCACTGGATCACCCCTGGTTGGTTCGACTTACACGTCCACCTGCGTGAGCCTGGCAAAGAAGTCGCTGAAACGATCGCGAGCGGCTGTATGGCCGCGATGAACGGAGGCTTCACAGGCATTGCATGTATGCCTAATACTCAACCCGCGCTCGACGACGCGGCCAGTGTAAATTGGGTTCGCGCACAAGGTAAAGGCTTCCCGGTAGACGTTAACGTGATTGCCGCTGTGACGCGTGGACGCGAAGGCAAAGAGCTTGTGGAAATGAGCGAAATTGTGGAAGCCGGCGTTCGTGCATTCAGCGATGACGGTGGCCCGGTAAAGAGCAGTGCCGTGCTCTTGCACGCGGTTGAATATGCTAATATGCTTGGTGCCCGTATTTTCGAACACGCAGAGGACAAGTACCTTGCCGAAGGCGGTTCCATGAATGAGGGGGAATGGTCCACTCGGCTGGGAATCAGCGGCATGCCGACTATCGCTGAAGCGATTGATGTTGCCCGCTGTGTTTTGATTGCCGAGTATTCTGGTGGAGCTATCCATATTTGCCATGTCTCGGCAAAAGAGTCTGTAGAGTTGATCCGTCAAGCTAAGAAGAAAGGTCTGCGCATCACCGGCGAAGTGTGCCCGCATCACCTTCTTGTTGACTGATGAATCTTGTAATACGTTTGACACGAACTTCAAAATGAACCCGCCTCTTCGTGGGGAAGAGGATCGCAAAGCTTGTTGGGAAGCGTTTCTCGATGGCACCCTTGAAGTCTATTGCACGGACCATGCGCCGCACTCCTGGGAAGACAAAACTCAGGAGTTTGATATTGCGCCATTCGGTATCGTTGGCCTCGAAACATCATTGGCTTTAGCACTGACGCACTTCCTGCTCAAGGGAATGAGTCTGTCAACACTAATTGACCGAGCGGTGTACGCTCCGCGCGAAATTCTCTCGCAACCGATTCCCTCAATTACTGTGGGACAGCCCGCGAATTTGACGATTATTGATCCCAATCATCATTGGAAGGTCAATCCCGACGAATTTAAGTCACTGTCCCGTAATACGCCGTTCAGCAATTGGGAGCTGGTAGGTCGCTCTCGCGGAGTTATCCACAGGGGCGTAGCCCTAATCCAAACATTTTAACAAATCCGGAACATTTCTGTTTTCTGAGTCGTTATAAGCCCAGTAAAGGGTGAGTGTTCTTGAAAACTTGTGCAGGAGTCGGTATGAACCGTTGTTGGCAATTTTGTTTGATGCTTGGTACCATGGCGTTCGCGTTTGCCGGCTGCAGCTCGTCTGTAGCCGAGGGCACAGTTGTAACTGTGCTGTATTCGTCGGAAACGCGGGGTAAGATTGAGGGCTGCGGGTGTAAGCACAATGGCGGAGGAATCACCAAGCGTGCGGCCAAAATCAAGGAAGCGCGTACAGGAGATGATCGCGTACTCTATTGCGACGCTGGCAACTTTTTGAGCGGCACGCCTGAGATAGATAATTCCAACGGTGCCATTGCTGTGGCCGCCCATAACTACATGGGCACCAATGTAGTCAATGTGTCTGAGCGTGAATTGGCCTTGGGGATGGATGCATACGAAGGTGCCAAGAAAGCCGCCAACTTCAAATTTGTCTCGGCCAATGTCCGTGCAAACGGAAGTTTAGTTGGTGACGAATATACGATAGAGAGCGTCAAAGGCGCCCGAGTAGCCTACGTTGGATTGTGCGGTTCCAAGGAGACGATGCGTATAGACTCATCAAAACTGCCGTCTGGAGTGACCGTTGATGATCCGATGTCGATTGCACGCAGAATACTGCCTGATCTGAAAGATAAGGCTGATATGATCCTTGTGCTGTCAACGTGTGGCGACCAAGTTGATAGCGTAATGGCAAAGGAGTTTCCCTTTATCACTGCGATCATTGGTGGCCGCAGCTTCCGCGCCAACGAAGACGCGCCGTGGCTAATAGGCGACACGCGCGTTGTCCGTGCACAACGCGATGGCCGCACAATTGGTCGGTTGGATTTTGTCTTTGGGAAAGATGCCAAAATTGCAAAAGTCGAAGCCAAGCGCATCAACATGGAAACGACTGATCCAAGTGATGACGGCATGCTTGCCCTGATTCGAGAGAAGATTCCCGGTTTTGTGGATAACCCGCAAGACGGAGTGCGCATTAAGCCTCAAGGCTAAGCGAACAGTTTTAAGAACGAATATGGCAAGTGAAAAGCGGCGGTTCATATGAACCGCCGCTTTTTATTTATTCTCTCATATGGATCTATGTCCGGCCGACTGCCTGCATCACCTGATCCCACTCGCCAACACTCAGCTCCCGCGAATGCTCGATCATTAGATCAGGAATGCCCTCAACAATTGAGTAGGACCGCCGCATCACTTTGTCTGTGGACACTAGTGTGTCGTTGTACTCAACCAAAGTTGACTTGGAAAGCGGACATACAAGAATTTGCAGGAGTTGGGTATCAATCTTTGGCATTAAAATTACGCGATGGTTACGTTCTTGTCAAGGTACACGTCCTGAATCGCATTGAGCAATTCGACGCCATCCTTGTAAGGCTTTTGAAATGCTTTGCGGCCGCTAATCAAGCCCATGCCGCCGGCACGCTTATTGATAACAGCGGTCTTCACTGCATCGGCGAGATCGTTTTTACCCGCAGCGCCGCCCGAGTTAATTAATCCGCAACGGCCCATGTAGCAATTGACGACCTGCCAGCGAGCATAGTCAATCGGATGATCCTTGACCAGGGTTCCGTATACCTTCTTATCGGTCTTGCCAAAGTTCACGGCATTGTAGCCACCGTTGTTCTCGGCCATTTTTTGTTTAATAATATCAGCTTGCAGCGTCACTCCAAGATGGTTAGCCTGCCCGGTCAAGTCGGCAGACAAGTGATAATCTACATCCTTCTTGAAAGCGTTGTTTCGCAGGTAGCACCACAGGACTGTGAACATTCCCAATCGGTGTGCTTCTTCAAACATGATGCGCACGTCCTGAATTTGGTGTGTGCTTTCTTCCGACCCAAAGTAGATCGTCGCACCTACGCCAGCCGCACCCATGTAATATGCCTGCTCGACGCTCCCGAACTCCATCTGATCAAACTTATTTGGATAGGACAAGAACTCGTTATGGTTGAGTTTCACAATGAACGGAATCTTGTGAGCATACTTGCGGCTCATCGAGCCAAGGACACCGAGCGTCGAAGCCACGCCATTACATCCGCCATCAATTGCAAGCTTGACAATATACTCAGGGTCAAAGAACAATGGATTCGGCGCAAATGAAGCCGCTGCGCTATGCTCGATGCCCTGATCAACCGGGAACAGTGAAACATATCCACTACCCGCCAAACGTCCGGTGTTAAACATTCTTTGCAAGTTATTGATCACCGTCATCGGGCGATCCGTCTGCGTCCACACGCGATCCAAAAAATCCGGGCCGGGCAAATGCAGTGAATCTCTGGGAACTCCGTCAACTTGGTACGTCAAAAGGGAGTGGGCTTCATTACCCAACAGCTCCTCAATCCTTGTGGCCATATTATGCCTCTCTACTATATGATTGTAGTTGAATTCGAATTAATCTGACCTACTCTGTACCGTTTGAACAGGTCAGCACAATAGCGTAAACTTTGAAATCAGCCAACACTCCGGTGTCAACCCACTCGGCTGATCCTGCAGCAAGTGTGAGACTGACCTCCCGAGTGAACATCAAATCGGTGCCACCATCTGGATCGCCATCGTTGATAGGGTTCACGGAGCTATAGATGTCATACACACCGGGGTAAGTCGCGGTCCAAGTTAATCGTGTCAAACTGCCATTCGCAAATATGGCGAGGTCTGACGGAGCGATACACCGGGGCGGCGTCAACCGGCAGGGTGGAGGATAAAGCGTGATCGGATGTGTCCAATCGGCATCCGTAAAGTTAGTCATCGCAATGCGGCCACCCATAGTATCTTCAATTGCCGCAATGCCGTACCCTTGTAAGCTGTTACTGTCTGGCGCGCACCATGCAACAGGAATAAATCCGGGGCCGGGGCGCGGGCCTGAATAAGCGGGATCAATGTCCTCATAGCACTGCACGAAATCGTCAGGCATACCCTGATGCACTACGAGCAGATGATTAGAGAGTTGTGCATAATCTGCACCTGCACACGACAAAGATTGATTCGGACTTTGATGCGGCAAAGCATGCGGTCCCTGTATGACAACAGGCTGTAGCGGGTTGCTCAGATCAAGCTCGTAAGCTCTCGAGTTTCCGGTATTCGATGAGTCGCGAATGAACACCCACATGTGATTGTGAGTTGGATCAAAGGCTGCACCGGACCAACGCATAATAGGCAAGCCTGTTAATGTGGTCCACGATTGAACCGCTCCGCCGCCACTCGATATTCGATATAGCCTTCCAGTGCCGCTGAAGTAATCCATTGTCGTTCCACACCAATACTGTCCTCCGTTTCGAGGATCGTAAGCAAGCATACGATTGGGAGAACTCTCAATGGATTGCCAGAAAATAGGAGTCAACGAATCGCATGTCAAAGCATTAAATCGTAGAATAGATTGAGCTGTACCGGTCCCAGGATAGTAGCTTTGGAAGATGACATTCCCAACTCCATCGCCTTCTGCGTCGAGGTAGCGATTGCCAACTCCACTTGATCCTCTCAGATCAGTTCGACAGACTTCGCCGTTACAATCGGCAATACAAGTGAACTCGATTCCAAACGCAAGCCCAACTGTATCAAAACTCTCAGCGACGATGTAATACTCTCCATTCGTTAAACTGACGGCCACAAGCGAGTCAATGCCGAATGCCACACAGTTCTGAGTATTGCAAGTTTCCAATAGGAACAGCGCAATCGGACCAATATCTGATGTGTCCGCTTGTACTCGCAAGTTGCCTTGATTTGGAATCTGCATGCTATATATCTTCTCGTGACCTGCGTATGCGAGATCACTGCAACAATAGCGAGACGCCGTGCCAATGCCCACAGGAATCGTCTGATTCGTGAGCGCAATTCCGTCTTCAGAACAAGCAACATAACTCGCAGAAGCGCAATCCAACAAATGAGATTCGGGTACGCATATCTGAGGTGCTGCTTCACCGCAACTTCCACACAGCACGTTCAACCGCATATCAGCCCATGCGATATCATCTTGTCGAACGGAGCGAAGGCTACCCGCAGATCCACTCCATTGTTCGCAGACAAGCGGTGGATTCGGATCTAAGTCAGCAGACGAATAGAGAAAACTCGGTCGGGCAGCGCCACCGGTAACGGAGTCAATAACCAAACCGAGCCAAAAGGGTTCATTGAGACAACAAGCCGCACCATACAGAGGCACCGTTACGTCGAGCACAGTCTGAAACGGACTTCCACGTTCAACAAATGCAGGAACTGTACACAATGGCTCACCCGGCGGACAGCAAATATCACCAAATCCCGAACAACTGAACTGTACGCGAAAGTAAGCACGGTCGGTTGCATTCCCGACAGCCTCAAAGTACAAGGTCAGATCAAGACTTTGCGGAGTAAGCGGCATTTGTCCTGCTGCAGGGTCAATCCACTGATATACGACGTTTGTAAAAGGATCAAAATAGGCTTGTGGTCCGGAGAATCTGGCAAAGGAGCAACTGTCCGGACAAGTCGGAATCGTCGTGGTGTCATAAAGGTCACAGCTCCATCCGACAGAGAGTCTCGGACCCCCGACGGTATCTCCCCAGACCTGATTCCAAGATTCCAGTGATTCATTTCCGACGAGCACTTCGCAATCGGTTAACGGAAACATGTTCGTTTCGTCTGCACTAATCGCTACTGATGTACTTGATCCGCGAAAGCCCCTATTAAATATCTTTACAAATGCGCCGACTGAATCCGCGAGAATTCCGGCAAAAGGAACGTACGGGAAAGAAAGCTGGGCGATTCCATCTGCGACATCTTCGCCAAATGGAATGTTAACAAGCCGGGTTCCCCGCACAGGTCCAACTCCTGAACAAGAGTCAAGTTCGTTAACAGCACAATGAACTGAAACATCAAGGTCAAGCGTATCCGCCGGACTCCCGTCAGGCCTCACGAACACGAAAAAAAGTGCTTCAACGCGGATAGGTTCACTCAGTTCACACGACGGACAGCCGTTGGACCTGACCCACATCGCAATTGAGCTGCCTGTCTCATACTGCCATACCACAGAATCAGCAGCCTCCAAGGGCGCAAAATCATGGGTGCAGAATACCTCATCCAAACTTGGAGGCGGGGGACGCAGTGCGTTATCATGTTCAGGCAATCTCGCCAAACTCGGACGTGCCTTCGGAAGAACAACTTGCTGACTTGGCCCTTCTACGGTGGCGGGAACAGCTTGCCACACGATCTCCGCTTGAGCTGTCCACACGAATGCAATTAAAACGAGCAAGTATCGCATTATACCTTCACTCCCGCGACTGCAACACTTGCGTGAAAAACGGGGTCCATGAGTCTCAGCACGGGTTTTCCGCTGACAAGGTGCTGCTCGAAAATGTCCGAAATATCCTCCATCTTTACGTACGAATACCAGACCGCATCTGGGTACACGACAATTGTCGCTCCGCGCGCGCAATTTGCCAAGCAACCCGAACTGTTGATTCGGATTTTCGCATTTAGCCCGGCTGCCTTCACTTTTTCGCGAAGTTCTGCTAGGATTTCAGCCGTCCCCTTTGACGCACAACATCCTTTCGGATCATCGGTAGGCCGTTGGTTTTCACAAACAAAAACGTGATATTGGTATCTGGACATGATTCTTTGCGTTGGATGCCATAAGATACAATAACTTGGCGCAATTTCAAAGGCTCAAACAGTCGTTTTTCTATGACCACGGGAACGGCGCGGGTCACTAGTACGTTAGAATATATGCAGTTATGGATACGACAGCAAGCATGAACATCAAGCAATAAAAACTGGAGCAACTCTCAATGAACTTCCGACTTATCCTCTTATCGGGACTTATTCTGGTCCTCACAACCAATCTTTTCGCCGAAGATCGTAACGGGTTTGGAATTGGACCCGTCGTCGGCGAACCCACAGGCCTCAACGGCCAGTTTTTCTGGGACAAAAATTCCGCCGTAGATGTCACCACGGCGTGGTCTTGGGACAACTGGCTCTTGGTATCCGCCGATTTTCAAATGTATGATTATTTTATGGATATGCCCCGCGAATGGAAGTGGTCGTATGGTGGTGGTGTGTACATGAATCTCGCGAATGATGATCACGAGGACAACGCACTTGGCATTCGCGTGCCGCTTGGATTGAAATACCATTTCCCGTACTCAATCGTGGACGTTTGGGGTGAAGTCGCTCCGGGTATTGAGTTGGCCCCCGACACGAAAATCGCCTTTCAAGGAGGCATTGGCCTTACTTTCTGGCTATGGTAAAGTTGCCAGAACCCGGATTATTCCTTACATTCTGGTTTGCTATTTAAATGAGGTAATACGATGACTCCGCTGGAGAAACTGCTTGCCGCTCGTCGGCGATGGGAACAGGATATCACGTCCAAAGGCCGTGCAGATGATGGTCGCAAGTTTGTGACCACTTCAAGCATGGAGGTTCCAGCTTTGGTCTGGGCCGAGGACCCGACCCAGTCCGAAACCTATATGGAAAAGCTTGGTTTTCCGGGTCAGTATCCGTTTACCCGGGGCGTTCACCCCTCCATGTACCGAGGAAAATGGTGGACAATGCGGCAATTTAGTGGCTTTGCAACCCCTGAAGAGACCAACAAGCGCTACCGCTATATCCTCGAGCAGGGCGGAGACGGGCTGTCCGTTGCCTTCGATTTGCCCACACTGATGGGCCGCGACCCGGATTCGGATTGGTCGCTTGGTGAGGTCGGCAAATGCGGGGTTTCCATTGCTTCGCTTGAAGATGCTGAGATCCTTTTTAGGGATATTCCTCTTGGAAAAGTAACGACATCCATGACCATCAACTCGCCAGCGGCGATCATTTGGGCCTTCTACATTGCAGCTGCCGAGAAGCAGGGCTGGAAGCGCGCCGACTTGGGTGGCACCCTTCAGAATGACATTCTCAAGGAGTACATAGCCCAGAAGGAGTTTATCTACCCTCCTAAGCCGTCTCTTAAGCTTGTTGTGGACACAATTGAATTTGCCACTCGTGAAATGCCAAAGTTCAATCCCGTGTCCATTTCAGGCTATCACATTCGTGAAGCAGGCTCAACTGCAATTCAAGAACTCGCATTTACGCTTGCGGATGGGTTTGCCTATGTCGAAGCGGCTATCGAACGCGGATTGGACGTGGACGAATTTGCCCCGCGGCTATCGCATTTTTTCAATTCGCATCTGGACTTTTTTGAAGAGATCGGCAAATTCCGCGCGGCCCGCCGTATTTGGGCCAAGCGGATGAAAGAAAAGTACGGCGCTAAGAATGACCGCTCGCTGCTCTGCCGTTTCCACACGCAAACGGCCGGTTGCAGTTTGCAAGCTCAGCAGCCTGAAGTGAACCTTATTCGCACGGCGACTGAAGCGCTGGCGGCAGTATTGGGTGGCACCCAGAGTCTGCATACCAACTCAATGGACGAGACGTTAGCCCTGCCAAGCGAGAAAGCCGTTACTTTGGCAATGCGCACCCAGCAGGTTCTGAAACACGAAGTCCTCGCAAGCGCTCCAATTGATCCTCTTGGCGGAAGCTACTACGTTGAGTGGATGACAGACAAAATGGAAGATGGAGCAAACCAGTATTTTGACAAGATCGATGCTATGGGTGGCGTAGTCGCGGCAATTGAGAGCGGATTTTTCCAGCGCGAATTGGCACGCGCTGCTCAGGTTTATCAATCTGAGTTTGACAAGGGCGAACGCATATTTGTCGGAGTCAACAAGTATGTGAATGCCGATGAACAGATTGATATTCCGATCTTAGACATCGCCGAGGAAGATTGCCGCAAACACCAAGTAGACAAGCTTAATGCCCTCCGCAGACGCCGCGATGGCAAGGCCGTGCAAGAGTGTCTCGATAACATTAAGCTTGCCGCCGAAAAAGACGTGAACTTGATGCCGCATCTGATCTCCGGTGCCCACGCTTACTGCACGCTTGGCGAAATGGTTGATATATTGAAGGAAGTCTATTCAGAATACGAAGAACCCGTGACTTTTTGACTCAGTACGATTGCAATGCTTGAGGGCCGACCATTAAGTCGGCCCTTTCTTATTCGCAAGATCTGATGGAACTGAAATTGCAACGTGACAAGATAAGTACTCAGGAATACCATGAAACAGCTTGTCATAACATTTAGTATTGCAGTATTCATTTCGACAATCGGGTGCGCAGTCCCGAACAGGCCAGATCTCCGAATTGCGATCTCCAGTTCTCCGGGATCATCGTTATTGTACATAGCGCAGGAGGCAAGGTTGTTTGAGCGTTACGACGTGCGTGTGCATATCGTGGAACTTAATTCCCCTTGCGAATGCGCTTTGGCCATGAGCGACCACCAAGTCGATGCAGTGGTTATACCTTACGACGATTATATTGCCATGGAGAAAAGCGGTTCACAATCGGGCATCGTCATGGCTGTTGCCGCACCAAGTGCCGCAGATTCAACATTGTCGTACTATTCAACAAATTCGTCATGGTCGTCAAAGAGCGTTGAAGTTCTTGTAGGCAATCGGTCGGAATTGATGCAGCGCCGTCAGGAATGGCAACGCACTCTCTTAGCCTACGAACACGCGCGCCTGTTGATGTCAGGTGAACAGAATCTCCAAGGCAAAGTTGTGGCAATACGAGAACGACGAAGCGTTGAGTCATTTATTAACGATTTCAAGCGTTGGAGCGTTTTTGGCATTTCGCAGCAGGACTCCCTATTTCTGCCCAACGGGCTTTGCGCGAAATTTAATCCCCAATGGCATGGTAAGCACTTGTTGCAGGCCGCGGTGGCCACGGATTTTGATCGGTTCACGAGCCGCAACGAATCGGCAGCAGCGAGAGACAAAGTGCGATGATACGGCTGATTCGCAATGCACTAGACACATCGCTTGCAACCAAGCTCGGGCTTCCGTCGCTAATCATTGGCTTGATACTAGCATGTGCGGGAACGCTTGGAGTGCTGAAGCTATTTGAAAAGCAGCTTGAAAAGCAACTTGAGTCAAGAGCGGAGTTAATCGCCACGGCTCTTCGGGCTGCCGCGCACAATGCAGATTCCGAAGGTTTAATCAGAATCGTCAATCAAATCAGCGTGGAACGCGACATTGAAAGCATAATCATTGTAAGCTCCGAATCGCATCTTGTGTTAGCGAGCACGCAAAACGCAATGATCGGAATCGCTTTGGAAGAGTTGCCATCGAGTGACGCCCTTAATCACTTTCGATCCGCTATGGGCACAAGCATTTTAGAAGAATTTGAATTCTTGCCCTCTGGGTATTTTGGCTATTTAAAATGTCTTGATGACGATCGTGGCGGGCATTTCGGAAAGAGCATCGTTCAGATCGTCCTTGACACTAGCGAAGCACGCCGCGCTGTATTCGAAGACACAGCACGGATTCTACTGTTCCTGCTCGGCACATTGGTTATTCTGTTGATTGTTGCGTATTCGCTCATCAATCAGCATATTCTGAAGCCGATTTCTAGTTTGAGATGGGCTATGAATCAACGAGCGGCAGGCAACCATCAAGTGATTGCGTCGGTAGATTCCCGCGATGAAATTGGAGATTTGTCTAGCTCACTTAATTACATGCTTCGAGCGCTTGAAGAAAGTGAAGGACGCAGCCGAACAATCATTGAAGCTGCGCCGATTGCAATTTGTGTCGTAGACGAATGGTCAGGCGAATTGCTATATACAAGCAAGAACTTTCAGGATTATTTTGGAATCATTGAAGCTGATCCCAATTGCTCTTCCGCTTGGGAGCTACTCATCGACAGCGGTGACCGTTTTCGTTTGGAACGATATGTCCATACGGGTCAATCGACTGAGAACTGGGAAGTTCAGGTGCGTCGGCGAGGCATGTTGAATCAATGGTGTAGTCTGACAACACGGGAAATCTTATGGCAGGCGCATCCAGCCGTGCTCTGTGGCTTTGTCGATATTACCGAACGTCGAGACCAACAAGAACAGATTTCTCGGTCGCATCAGGAACTCGAAACAATCAACAAACAACTCGAGCAGGCGATTATCCGTGCGAATAGTCTCGCGACGCAAGCTGAAGCGGCAAGTATCGCCAAGAGTAGTTTCTTAGCCAATATGTCGCATGAAATCCGGACCCCAATGAACGGCATCGTCGGCTTTACACGACTCTTGATGGAGAAATCACTTTCCGATGAGCAACGGGAGTATGCCAAAGCCGTTCAAGATTGTGCAGACTCGCTCCTCACACTGATTAGCGATATTCTTGATCTGTCAAAGATTGAGGCTAATCAAATGAGTATCGAACAAGTTGAGTTTGATATCCGCGAATTGATTGAAAGTATTGTGATGCTCTTCGCACTTCAGGCGAGTTCAAGAGGGTTGGAGATAGGTTGTTTTGTCGACAATTCTGTTCCTAAGCGAATCGTAAGTGATCCAACACGAATACGTCAAATTGTCTCAAATCTGCTCGGAAACGCTCTTAAATTCACGAGCAAAGGCTATGTCTTTGTGCGTGTCACGTCGGCGCAGGAAGTTGATGTTGACGATGGCACACAGTTAATAATAGAGATCATCGACACAGGAATTGGAATACCGTCCGACAGATTGGGCCTCATCTTTGAGAATTTCACGCAAGCGGACTCCTCGACGTCGCGGAAGTACGGCGGAACGGGTCTCGGCCTATCGATCTCACGTAGCCTTGCGCAGCTGATGAAGGGAGACATTACTGTTAAGAGTAAGGTTGGAGAGGGCAGTACGTTTATCGTGAACATCCGGGTTGCCGCGCAGTTGCAAAATGTTGAACAATTTGTGAGCGACGATAAAACGTGGATCGTCATCGAGCCGCGTCCACTCTTCGCGGATCTGTGTCGGCAACTTTTGGGTGGCCAGCCCTATTTCGCCGACGACTGGAAAGAAGCCTTTGAACTCTTGCGCGAGAAACGCCAGTATACTTCATTGCTGATAGGTAGTGGTGTGGAGCAAGATGATGTGATTGCGCTTGCAGATTCAATTCTCCGCCATGCAGAGACTCGGGCTGCACATGTCGTTGTACTTGCAAACCATGGAGTTCGGCGACTGTTCAGCGAATTGGCGAACCCGATACTTGCTAATGCCATTGAAGTTCCCAACCGGAGTACGACACTGCGTGCGACACTGGATATTTCTCATGATGTTGCAATTCGTAAACCTTTGTCCATGAGTGTGCCGAATGAGGCGCTGAACTTGAGAATCCTCGTTGCTGAGGACAATCCTGTAAATCAACGGCTTGCGGTCAAAGTCCTTGAGCGCATGGGTTGTGCGGTAACAATCGCAAATGATGGAAGCGAGGCAATCAAGCACCACAGAACGGAGGAATTTGACGCAATTTTAATGGATGTGCAGATGCCGGTCTTGGATGGTTTGGCTGCAACCAAGCGAATCCGCGCACAAACAATTCGTCCTAAGATTCCAATCATTGCACTTACCGCAAACGCACTCTTGTCAGATCAGGAGGCCTGTTTAAGTGCCGGCATGGATGCCTTTATTCCTAAACCATTTAGGCCTGAGCAAGTTCGGGATGCTCTCGGGAAGCTTATCCCGAAACTCTCGCTGACCGTTGCTTCAGAATAATTGTCAAAGCTGTGTTGTCTGCTTGCATTTTCAATTTGGATTGTGTACGATGAACAGCATAGAAGACCAAAGCAGAGAGACATTGTCACTTTCAAATGCCCAAAGCTAAATACGTAATACTGCTTCTCCTATCGCTGTTCACAATGAATGCGGTGGCGGGGCTCGATTCAATCAAACCTCGTCCGCAGCAAATGGGCATGCTCGCGGTCGCTCCAATGATTGTCGATGGCGCGCTTGTTCTGGTTATGCCGGACAATCCAACTCCTGTTGAGGCAATTGTGCGTGACGAATGCGTTGCCCAGCTTACGGCCAAAATGGGCGTTCCACCAGTTGTAGTATCGTATTCAAACTACGACAGTGGGCAGATTTCGCTTTGGATAGGGACTCCTGCACGCTTCCCTGCCCTGATTGATTCGCTGTCTGCCACTCACCTACCTGGTTTGGGAATCCTATCTCGCGAAGAAGAGTACAATCTTCTGGTCACGTCACGAAATATTTTCATTGCCGGTTTTGATCAGCTTGGCATGCAATGGGGACTCTTAAGTTTGCTGAAGCTTATTGCTGAAGTCAATGGTGCCTTCTCGGTTGATCGTGTTTACATTCGCGATTGGCCGGATCTTGCCAAGCGTATTTGTACAATCAACTCTTCGGTGCGCATCCAATCTCAGTATGACTATGTTGACTCACTTGCCGATTTAGCCTACAACTACAAAATGGATGAGATAGAGTGGAATGACCCAGATGGAGGTTTTGGCAATCGCAGCGGCTATGCCTGGAACAGCACACTCGAACTTCGATCGAGGTTTGCCCGTCGTGGTCAATTTCTCACGTTTGGAATAGACCGAACTGCGTTGCGCGTGCCTGATAAAAGCTGGCAGGAAGGCGTTCCAATATTGAACATGCCAATGACTGTTGGTTCAACTGGCTTCACAGCCAATAGTTATGGCATCGCTCCCGCTAATAGCGGATTTGAAACGTGGGTTTCCAACGTTCCTACGAGTTGGACAATGTATCCGGCCGGAAGTTACAGCACAATATCCCGTGATGCAGTAAACCGGCATTCAGGTGCATCGTCACTGAAATGGGCCAATCTCGACGGCGGTTACGATTGGGATCGCACTGTGCATCATCGGATGTACTTTGGTGCGCACCGGCTCTTCAAGCTCAAGTTGTGGGTCAAGACACAAAACTTCAGCGGCAAGCTGCGTTTACTCGTATTGGGAGACGAACCTGTCAACAATCACTTCGAGAACCGCAGGCTGACTGTGTCATCCACCGCCAATTGGACGCAGATCGTAATGGATTTCTCGACTTATAATTCGGATTCTGCAACAATTTGGATCGGGCCGGATGTGTCCAGCACAGGCAATCTCTGGGTTGATGACGTGACTGTAGAACCCGCTGGATTCCAATATATGGTGCGTCGCGACGACACACCGTTAGCCGTATTTAAACAGCCCGGCAACGTCTTAATGACAGAGGGCGTTGACTACACCGTAACCGATTTGAACACGCCAACCAATCCGGCTTACGTCCATCTGCCACAATTGGCGCGAACCACGACTGGCGCGTTGCCAGTAGGCACTCAAGTTACAGTGAATTGGTATACTGCGATTCTCTTTCAAGGTGGACGTGAGACAGTATGCTTCCGCAGTCTTGAACCTCTGGAATACTACCAAGGTCAAATTGCGGCATTAGACTCGGGAATCGCACCTGACGGAATTAAGATTCATATAAACGAAGTTAGTCTAGCAGGCTACGACCCGTTATGTGTCAGCAGTGGACTAACTCCCGGACAACTGTGCGGCTGGTATTGTAATCAGTTATACAGTATCATTCAAGCACGCCGCCCAGGAACACCTGTGAGGATTTACGGCGACGCATTCGATCTTTGGGTGGATGATAATCGCGCGCATCCCATAACGACATCGCCATGGACAATCGGCGCATTGCAACAACTTAATCCAAACGTCGAGATGATGGCCATGAGTGACTACTCAACAAACCTCGATTCTACGTTTGCGTACTTCAATGCGAATGGCCATGATGCGGTCATGGCCTACTATGGTTCCGAGAGTTTTTCGGAGGCTGTAAACGGTGCTGTGTCGGCTCGTCGCGCTCCGAATTGTGTTGGCGTTCAGTTCTATGATTGGGATATTGGAGTAGCTTACAAGGTCCCTGACTTTGCCGCGCTGGGCTGGAATCTCGGACCGTTCTTCAAACATGACCCAGTTGAGTTTGCCACGCGCCCAGATACGATTCGCTTGATGGTGGAAGCGTGGGCAGATTCATTCTTGATTAATCAAGCTCCGTCCATAGTTTCGAAGTCCATTGTCTATCGGTTCTTGCCGGGAGGAAATTGGACAACAGTTACGCCGTCATCAATCGGTACAAATCGATACCAGTCAGTATTGCCCGTGCCACCTACGGCGACTTCGGTCGAGTATTACTTCCGCGCGACCGACCATCGTTCCCAACAACGATTCCTTCCGCCTGACGCGCCAACGCGAGTATTTAGTGCGGCCATTCCGCCAGCAACGGGCAACGATAGCGTTGATCCACATAAATATAGTGGCGCAATCGTCCCGCGTGTTGATGGCAACGTCATTGATTGGCCGTCTGTAGAAGGCGCCGTCGGGTACGAAATACACTGGTCCCCCGGTGGTGACACAACGAGACGTCGTCAGACTCTTGTCTCGACCGTGCCGCCCGGCCAGTTACGATTCTATTTTGACCCGGGGATGTACCAAAACATGTCCCCCGAATACTTGTTGGTGTCACCAATCTTGGACACTAAATCAGCCACACAGAAACGCTGAGCAAACAAAGTGGACAAGTTGCCTAGGACATTGTAAAATTACGCTTAATTTAACAGCAGGCCCGGCATAATTGCCGGGCCTGCTTTGTTTGTTGCATTAGGCAACGGAATCGCTTATATTTACTAAATTTCCTTCAACAATGGCAAAATCGGCGGCTGATTTCCGCAGCTGACCATTTCAATAGGCAATCAGATATGAAGAAGCAGACATTTAAGCGCATAGAAAAGACTTGGGACGAATTCTGGGCGGAGTTCTGGCGAGTTCGGTTGGTCGGCGGTGATGAGGCTTCAGATTTTAAGAGTCAGCAAGTTGTCGAGTACTGCTGGGAAGCATTAGGGATCAAGCGAGGCCAGCGCGTGCTTGACCTCGGGTGCGGCGCGGGCTATCAGGCACGATATTTAGCCGAGCGGGGCGCAGAAGTTCATGGAATTGATATCACGCCTGTTCTGATCAAGCACGCGCAAAAGCACTTCAAGAAACACGGCGTAACCGGGACTTTTGAAGTCGATGACATGCGCACATTTACAGTTGACAAACCGTTCGATTATATTCTTGTCTTAGGTATGAGCTTTGGTTTTGGTACTGATGAAGAAAATGCTGAGACGATTCGGCGCATCTATGCTGCGCTGAAACCTGGTGGGAAGCTCTTGCTAACAGGTCAACATCCATACGGGTTGTCAAATCATCTCGGCCCGGAGTGGCTCGAGTGCGATGAAGGCCTGCTGCTACATCGCGCAGAGTTTGACGAAGAGCGCTGCAGGCTTGGCGGCTCGTGGGAGCTTGCGTGCCCTGATGGAACAATCATCACCGAAGGCGAGAACCCGGAAAAGGATGGCGTGCGCTGTTATACCGTCCCGGAAATTCGCGGCTTATTGATGCAGACTGGATTCAAGAAAGTTGAAACTCACGGTGCGTGGTACTTGCCACCGCAGCCGCTCCAGTGGTTCTCTATGGAGCTTATCGTGACAGCAGTAAAACCAAAGTAGCATATCAACCGTTGCAATCGCTCGAGAATAACGAACCAGTAGAGAACCCACTCGCGAGAAAGCTCGGACCGATTACGATCGATAGTCCGGCGGTGCTCGCACCGTTGGCTGGCTGGACCGATACCGCCATGCGCCGCATTTCTCGCAAATATGGCGCAGGTTTGGTTTTTTCTGAGATGCTCTCAGGCGAGGGAGCGCGCCGCAAAAATGAAAAAACCCGCAAGATGGCGGCTTTTGATTCAGCTGAACGTCCGTATTTCATTCAGTATTTTGCAACCAATCCTGAGCAGGCCGCCGACGCGGCCAAGTTACTGCGCGATGTGAATCCCGACGGTCTGGATTTGAATTTTGGTTGTCCCGTCAAAAAGATAATTCTCAATCAAGGCGGCGCGGCGTTGCTGAAAGACGTGAGTCTCTTAGCGCGAATCGTTGAAGCAGCGGTGAAAGCGGTCGACATTCCTGTGTCAGTAAAGATGCGCTCCGGCTGGGATCATCGTTCACTTAACGCTGTTGAAGTCGCCCGTGCTATAGAAGGCGCTGGAGCAGCATGGGTGACTGTACACGCCCGAACGCGTAGTGAGTTCTTTCAAGGCCGTGCGCACTGGGAGTGGATAGGAGAAGTCAAGAGCGCCGTTAACATTCCCGTGATCGGAAATGGTGATGTACGCAACGCTGAAGACGTCAAGCGATTGCTCGACATGACGGGTTGTGATGCCGTGATGATTGGTAGAGGAGCAATGGGATACCCATTCATCTTCCGTGAAATTGATTACCTATTGCGCCACGGAGAAGCATGTACTGCTCCGACGCCGTATGAGCGCTTGGAAGCCGCTGAACAACACTTGCTGTGGATGGTAGACTACTTTCCCGACCCTCATCGCGCGACTCTTGAGTTCCGCAAACATCTGCTCACTTATGTCAAAGGCTTGCACGGCTGCGCGAAATTCAAGAGTCGCGCAATGCAACTTATGAATCCGGAAGAAGTTATTGCCGAGATGCGAGTATTCTTTGGATCACTGCCGAATATTCCAATAGAACGGCCGCACGACGCCCTTGAGAGCGCACCCGTTTGGTGTTAATCAGTCAGACCTAATTCGCTCTTCACAAGCGGAATCAACTCAGCGCGCATTTTTTCGCGCAATTCTGCAAATATCTCGTCAGGGTCCTGACCGGGTTTCATGTCATATGGATCCCAATATGGTTTATGGACTGTCTTGTTGGCGCCGGGTAGTACAGGACAGTTTACTTGCGCGCTGTCACATACGGTAATTACCAAGTCGATATCCTTGTCGATGAACTCATCGACGCTTTTTGATCTATGATCCGAAATGTCGATGCCTATCTCCATCAGAGCTTTTATTGTATTTGGATGAACATAGCTCGGATGAGTACCAGCTGAGAAGACCTCGATTTGTTTCCCAAGATCATGTCGCAAGAGTCCTTCGGCCATCTGGCTGCGCATTGAATTACCGGTACAAAGCACAAGCACTTTTGGTTTGCTGATCATTTGCCTTCCCGTATTAATCGTTTTTCGTTCTTTGGGTAAATTGGCTGCGATGCCGCAGACAATGCGTTGATGATGTAATCGCTGAGAAGCACACCAGTTTCTTCTGTCTCGCGCGGTTTGAAACCGAGGTATTTCTCTGCCTGTGACTTCAGGACATAATCGATTGAGACACCGCGATAGGTCGCACTCGAATCAGCCTGTACGCCGTTTACCAGCACTTGCACATTTTTCGGAACGTCATCGTCGGACTCATAGGCAATTTCGATTCCCGACATTTGGAGAACTTCACTCTTGCCGCTGATTTGAGACTTAACCTGTTTTGCGGCAAGGGTTAGAAGCTCAGCGCCGCTTACTTCAAATGTGTTTACGAAATTCGCGAACGGTAGCATTTCAACAATATCAAGCTTGCGAACCGGACCTGCCATCACGTCTTTGCGAATGCCACCGGAGTTGATGAGAGCGAAATCTGTTTTGTAACCATCGAGTAGCAAGTCGCACAGTAGGTTTCCAAGTGTGCTTGACTCAACATAACTGCGCTCCCATGGTGCTCCGGCCGTTGCAATCACCTCGCCGTACTCGCGATCAATCTCGTTGCTGAATCGCTTACAGTAGTCCACAACATCAGGGTCGGCGGCAAATCGTGCAACGTCAAGCTCAACAAGTTGTCCTTTGTAGCGAGTAACTTTGTCCTTTTGAATATCAACATTGAGCACGCCGAGATTTTTCAGATAGGATCCTGCCTGCACGATGATGACATTATTTTCAAACACTGGATCAGAAAGTCTCGTGTGACTATGGCCGCCAACGATAATATCGCAGCCATGCACAGCTCCGGCAAGCTCTTTATCCTTATCGACTCCGTTGTGCGTCAACAGAATAATTAAGTCGGTCTTGCCGTCAATCTCGTCAATCGCCTTTTGCGCGGATTTGGCAATATCTGTAATGGTGAAATCTGTAATAGCCGGTTTAGACACGACGCCCGCCAGATCAGTAAGGATCAACCCGATCACGCCAATGCGAACCCCGCCGCGCTCAATGATCTTGTAGCTTGGGCATAGTGCTGAGTCTGTTGAATTGTCGACTGTGTTCGC
The DNA here is from genome assembly GCA_016721565.1 of bacterium. GTDB lineage: Bacteria > Electryoneota > RPQS01 > RPQS01 > RPQS01 > JABWCQ01. The sequence goes on from JADKHW010000001.1 coordinate 288,742, forward strand.
GCTGAGCCAATTTACCTTGTCCGTTGAGACAAATCCTCGCAAATGCTCGGGACCTAAGTCAAACTCGTGATTGCCAAGTGCAATTGCATCGCACTCACAAAGATTGAGCAGATGTAGAAGCGCACCGCCTTCAGTCTCGTCAACGTCCATGTTACAGATCGGATTGCCGGTCATCAAGTCGCCCGCATCGAGGTAAATCGTATTCTTGTCAGCATTGCGCACACTGTCAAGAGCGCCGGACAGCGCACCGAAACCTCCGACCATGGCCGAATCGCTTCGCCACGAGGCCCGCTCAGATACGAAGTGACCATGTATATCATTCGTATGCAAAATTGTAAGCGATCGCCGGGGCGCAGCGCATCCGACAATCAGCACAATTCCCGCAAGTACCCATGTCTTCATTGCTTCTCCCTGTTTAGTCTGCGAATATACAGTTTGCCAGCCACATTTTCAAGTCTTGCTGCGTCCGTCTCAAATATTAGTGTGCAATTTTAGATGAGGATACTGTTAACGTGCCATGTGCGCTTTGCCAGCGCAATGGCGTGGTACACCTTCCACTTGGCGCGCGGACTTCTCAAGCAAGGTCACGATGTATGGCTTTCCGCAAAAAAGGACTCGCCGCTTGCAGAGTGGGCAAGTAGGGAAAAGATACCCGGAAGCCACTGTCGCGATTATCGAAGTGGTAGCCCAACAGAATTGTGGCGCTCATATCGAGAACTCACCCAAACAATCAGAGAATTCAAGCCAGATATCCTTAACCCACACTGTCCGCCAGGTCACACTTTACTTGCTCTTGCCAATCGTGGGAAGCTGCCGTTGATCAGAACTGTTGCAGATCCGCGACCTCCCAAGAGCCACTTCGTCAACCGATACTTACACGAGCGCAAAACGAGCGGGATGATCTATTCGACAGCTTCTTCGCTGTTGCGGTATGATTCTGTTTTCAACTTCACACACACAGAAGAGAAAGTCATTCTGCCGGGACTCGACTTAAGCTTGTTTCCACTTGTTGAATCTGGGTCTTTACGCGAGAAGTTTAATGTCCCCGAGGACGCACTATTTGCCGCGATTGTTGCACGCATGAGTCCCGAAAAGGGCCAGGAGCTACTCATAGAGGCGCTTGCATTGCTCGCCGAGGAAACAAGACGCAAAATTGTTGTGCTCTTGACTGGCGATGACAGCAAAGAGCGTAGGGCAAGTGATCTCGAGGCGCATGCAAGATCAAAGGGAGTGCTCAACAGTTTGAGGTTTGCAGACCGACAATCCGACGTCCGGCCGCTCTTGAATGAAATTGACTTGGGAATAATTACTTCCACGCGTAGCGAGGCAGTTTGTCGAATCGCGCTGGAGTTTATGGCATACAAGAAGCCAATAATTTCCACGGACATTAATATTCTTCCCGAAGTCGTCAGAAATGGCGTGAATGGCTGGTGTGTTTCTACTACGGATCCGCGCGCCTTTGCAAATTCATTAGAGGATGCAGTCCGGAATAGGGCGATGCTGTCGCGACTCGGACAACAGGGACACGAGCTGCTCTTGAACGAATTTACCGTAGATAAAATGACAGAGTCCACAACCTCTTTCTACAAGCGCATCATAGAACGAAATGAACGAGCAAGCTAAACTCCCAATTTCGCTTGTCGTCGTCACTCTGAACGATGCCGAGTATCTCGAACGATGCATCCGAGCAGCGTCTTTTTGTGCAGAGTATGTGGTGGTTGACTCTGGATCGACTGATGATACAGTTGCTGTTGCAGAGAAGTATGGCGCGCGAGTGTTTCACCGTAAATGGAACGGCTACGGCGTGCAAAAGAATTTTGCGTGTGAACAGGCTTCGCAACCATGGATTCTCTGCGTCGATCAAGATGAATTTGTAAGTGATGAATTGCGCGCCAGCATCCATAAAGCATTTCATTCTGACCCAGATTGCGACGCCTTCGATTTGAATCGTCACGGAGTTTACGCGGGACAACTGATCAACCACTCCGGTTGGTATCCTCAATGGCGCACCTTTTTGTATCGAAAAGGCGCGGCTGTTTGGGGAGGAATGGAGCCGCATGTTGTCGTTGAATTTTACGGCAAAAGCAAACGCAGACTCCAGGGTGACTTGCTCCACTATACCTACCGCACTATTGACGAGCACTTGCGAAAGAACATCGGCTCAGCACGTGCTTCTGGGAAGGCCATGTTTGATCTTGGCAAGCGCGCGTCATGGAGCGATTTGTGCTTGAGACCCGCGTGGGCTTGGTTTCGCTGTTTCATTATCCAACGCGGCTTTCTGGACGGCTTTCTTGGACTTGTCATCGCGAACGGCCAAGCTAACTACACATTCCTGAAATACGCATACCTGCGTGAACTCTATTTTGGTTCACAAACAAAGCGTTGATGGCAACCTCTCTTTCCACGCTCGACTCCGGCGCTGCTATTGCAGCATTGCTGTTTCGGCGGGTCGGGGACAGTCTCCTCGCCACCCCCGCGATCCGTGCACTGAAGGAGCGCTACCCAAAGTCTCGCACTTTCGTATTGTGCGAACCTCAAGTGATACGTGTGTTCGAGGGACTCGCCTATGTGGATGAAATTGTTAACGTCGGCAATTCTCCCTCGTCACTCATGCTTGCCAACGCTCTTCGCGCTATTCCGAATCTTGGCGCAAGCGTAGATTTTCTTTCCGATCCACGATCTGCACTCGCATGCGCGATGGGTGGAGCAGCAATCCGCGTCGGATTCGCGAAATCACTTCGGCGAATCATGTACACGCACCGCGTCGCTGTTCAAGCCAGCGCAAGCCCGGTTTATAGCGCGATTCACAAATTGAAACTGGCTGAGGCACTCGGTGCAAATTCATCGAATTGGATGCCAGATTTCGCTTTGAAGAGTGAGAATGAAGTTTTTGCAGAGACACAATTACGCGAACGAAACCTCACGCTGTCCGGAACAATAGCATTCTTTGTGACAAGCAGGCGCGAATATAAGCGCTGGCCGCTTGAGAGATTTGCAGAAGTAACAGATTTCATTCAGTCCTTCGACAAAAAATCAATTGCTGTGATCGGTGGGGAGAACGAGCGTGGATCGATTGAGGAGTTTTGCAGTCTCGCAAATCTTTCTGTTAATAATGTTTCTGTCTTCACAAATATCGGCGAAATGGCCGGATTTCTGAGTCACTGTGAGCTGTTTGTCGGAAACGATGGCGGGCCGAAACATCTTGCTGTTGCGGTAGGGACACCAACAGTAACAATTTTTCAAAATGATCCGTGGGAGTATTGGACTCCGCCGAATTCAAGTCTGCATATTGCGGTCGGAGGAGAAGGCCAATCGCCGTCGGCAGAAGAGGTTATTCGAGCCGTCAAAGGATTCATTAGCCACTAACATGGCGTCACCGAATCGCATACTCGTCTTTCGTAATGGCTCAATTGGCAATACTTTGGCAGCGGTGCCTGCGCTCAGATGTTTGCGCGAGAGCTTTCCGAGTGCGTACATCGCTGTATTGGTTGACAAAATCGGGAGTGAACTCCTTCAGAATTGCCCTTATACTGATTCTTTGGTTGTGTATGATCGTCAAGGGGCCGACAGCAGTGTTAGTGGTTTTGTACGAATTGCATCTAAGCTGCGCGAATTGCATCCTGACACATGCATCTTGTTCAAACGGTTCTTTCGAAACGGTTTGCTTGCGAGATTAAGCGGCGCATCACGGCGAATTGGATTCATCACGGAAGGTAAGGCGCCATTTCTAAATGAGGCGATTCCCTATGATGAGTCAGTTCATGTCACCGAGCTGAATCTGAGACTTGTCAAGTTCATTGGCGCGGCCGCACCTGTGCCGCCGACGCCTGAAGTCTTCATTACGATGACAGAGCAAGTTGAAGCCAGCGCATGGCTTAATGAAAACAATGTTGAAGGAGCCATACACAATAGCTCATTTCGGCGGCGTAACAAGCGGTGCAGATTTCGTTCCCTTGGAGCTTCGACTAAATCTTATTCGGACGCTTGCTGCGAACAAGCCGATTGTCATCATCGGAAACGGTGCCATAGAGAAGCAATCGGCAGTACGTCTCTCCAGAGAATTCGCAAATTCAGTCGATGCAACTGGGCTACCGTTGCGCCAAACGATGGCGCTGATCGCTGGCGCAGATCGGTTCATTGGCACAAATAGCGGCCCGATGCATATCGCCGCCGCCGCGCGCATTCCGGGGATTGGCCTATTCAAACGCGACGACAGATACGAAATCGAGCGGGTAAAGTGGCACCCGCTTTATGAAAAGCTTAGAATTGTTCCAGTTCACCCTGATTTCAAGCAAAGCGAAACGGTTGAGCTTGCCCGCCAAGCATGGCCGACAAACTGATGGGAAACTCAATTTCGATTGCAATTCCCGCTTATCGAAATGCCGCGCGCCTCGAACGCTGTCTCAATTCAATCAAGAAAGTGGATCCTAAGTGGTTGGCTTTGACAGTTGTGGCGGACGACAGTGGTGACGGTCAAGTCGCCCTTGCTCTGCGCGAAAAGTTCTCAGAAGTGTCATGGATTGTTAACGAGACGAATCAAGGGTTTGCGCGCGCAGCAAACTCAGCAGTGTTTGCGAGCAATTCAAGCTGGGTTTTACTTCTAAACGACGACAGCGAAATCGTTGAAGACCCACGACCATCGCTAATTCCGTTGTGCAGTGGAGAAAAGATATTTGCAATCTCATTGCGCTCAACAAATGAATTTGGGAAAACACGCGAAGGTGCGAAACGCTTGGTGTGGAGAATGGGTATTGCCAAGATTTTGCATAATGAACACGATCAACACCCTCTCGATAACGGAATCTCGGATACGGCATATGCGGTCGGCGGCCATGCCGTTTACAATAAGGAAGCCTTTCACAGTTTAGGTGGCTTTGACTCGGCCTTTCACCCATTCTATTGGGAAGATGTGGATATTTGCGCACGGGCCAGAGCAAATGGGATGAAGACGATTTACTGTCAGAGCGCATCAATTGTGCACCGCGAAGACGGCGCCATAAAGGCAAATAACAATAGTGAAACAATTCGGTATGCAACGTGGCTGAATCGGCTTCTCTTTTCGCAACGCCACGCATCAGGTATTCAGCGACTGTCGTTCCCGCTTGGGCTTCTATGGCACCGTTTGCATGCATTTACGACAAATGACGCGACTCGACTCAAAGCGATTGCAGAGTATCTAAAACGAGCGAGAACAGATCGAGATCGTACAACTTAGGGAGAAGCATGGACAATTCGCAAAGCAAGAAAGCGTTTCAACCGTATGTATCGGCCGAAACAGTCATGGCCGAGTCCACTTTGCGCGCCCTCGTACTCGGAGTTGTGCTTGGCATGGTGTTCACAGCGGCAAACGCGTATCTGGGATTGTATGTGGGCATGACGGTAAGCGCCTCGATCCCGGCAGCCGTGATGTCAATGTTCATTTTACGCAAGTTGTTCAAAGGCGGCACGATTCTCGAAAACAACATGGTGCAAACCATCGCGTCGTCCGGCGAATCGCTTGCGGCAGGCGTAATCTTCACGATCCCGGCATTCTTCATCTGGAGCGCGCACGGCAAGGATATCGAGATTCCGGGCCTTGCGACCATAGCATTCATCACTCTTATTGGCGGTGCGCTTGGAATTTTGATGATGATTCCGTTACGCCGCATGTTGATACGAGATGAGCACGAGACCCTGCCGTATCCAGAGGGAACAGCGTGTGCAGAAGTGCTGATTGCCGGAGAGCGCGGTGGCGCTGACGCCAAACGAGTTTTCTGGGGACTCTTGTCTGGCGCAGTTTACAAGCTATTGACTGGTGCTGCTGTACTTCGTGAAACGATTACATATCGATTCAGCATGCCCGCCAAAGCTTATATTGGCATGGATGCAATTCCAGCTCTGGTGGGTGTGGGCTACATAATTGGTTTGCGGGTCTCGGCAATTATGCTTGCTGGTGGTTTGCTTAGTTCTGCAGTGCTTGTCCCGGTGATTGCATTTTTTGGAGATTCGGCCATCAAGCCGATTTTCCCCGCGACAGACGTTTTGATTTCCGCTATGACCAGCGACGATATTCGCTCGCAATACGTCCGCTATATTGGCGCAGGTGCGGTGACGATGGGCGGCATCTTCAGTTTGATCAAAGCTATTCCGGCGCTTATTCGATCTTTCAAATTGATCGGCGGTAAATCAAGAAGAAGCGCAGCAACAGTTGAGCGCACGGATCAGGATATTCCAACAAAAGTCGTGGTCATCGGCACGGCAATTGTTGGTTTGTTGTCATGGGTTCTCGCGCCGCATGTTCCGATAGTTGTTCCTCTTGTCATCGTATTCGGCTTCATTTTTGTGATGGTTGCCTCGCGGATCGTCGGTTTAGTCGGTTCATCCTCAAACCCTGTTAGCGGAATGACCATCGCGACTCTTTTGGGTACAGCGTTGCTTTTTGTTTCGCTTGGCATTACAGGTCCCGCCGGAATGGCCGCAGTGATGATGGTCGGCACCGTTGTATGTGTGGCCATTTGCTCAGCAGGCGATATCTCGCAAGATCTTAAAACCGGATTTCTTGTCGGAGCGACACCGCGCAAGCAGCAGTGGGCCGAGTTTCTCGGAATTTTCGCCGGCATGATCGTCGTAGGTTGGGTTGTCCATTTGCTCGGCAATACATATGGGTTTGTGCAAGATGCTACCCATCCCAAACCATTACAAGCTCCGCAAGCGAATTTAATGGCACTACTGATTGAAGGGGTGATGAACGGTCAATTGCAGTGGAGCCTAATCTTCTTCGGAATGTTCATCGCCGCAATTGTTGAATTGTTTGAAGTCAATTCGCTGGCATTTGCCGTCGGACTGTATTTGCCTGTTGGATTGTCTGTTGGCATCATGTCAGGTGCCCTTATCAAGCATTTTGTCAGCGCAAATAAGTCCGAGTCTGAAGACGGTGGCATCTTATTTAGCTCGGGTTTGATTGCAGGTGAAGCGCTAATCGGAATCGCCTTAGCTCTGTTTGCTACGGTTGGCCTCTCTCTGGAAGCCTTCGGTGGAATGCTCGGTGCCGCTGAGTTACCGATAACATTGGTTGCGTATGGCCTGTTGCTTGTTGCGCTCTGGAAATCCGCGCGTTAAACCTACCGCAGATCGATTTCGCAAAACGGCCCGCTTTCAAAGCGGGCCGTTGCATTATTGTGCAGCTGCAAGCAGAAGCATATCTCGGTTCTTCAGAAACTCAGTTGAAGGTCCGTGCCATTGGAATGACCCGTGACCTAAAATGTGAACCTCGCCACTTAACTCCGCAATTAAATCAAGGTCATGCGTGATCACAATGGAACAGGTTCCTTTTTTCGACGCAGATCCTAGCCAATTAGCCAATTGGTGAACGTGGACTTCGTCCAAACCAAGCGAAGGTTCGTCAAGAACGATTACTTTTGAACCCAACGACACTTGGAGCGCAATAGCAAAAAGTCGACGTTGCCCGAAAGATAGTCGGTGAGGTGACTTGCGCGCGATGTCAACAAAATGCAGATCAAAATCTGCCAGCATACTCAAAGCTTTTTCTTCAGCTTGCGCATCGGGGAGCAACGCAAGCTCTTCTTCAACTGAGTCAGTCAAGAAAAGATTCTCCGGGAACTGCAGAACCATGGTAGGCGATGCATCCTTTGGGAGTTTGACATTGCCGGATTTGTGTGACATGACTCCACACAGCAGCAACCCAAGTGTGCTTTTTCCACAGCCGGATGGCCCGACCACATAGTGGACAACTCCCGCCGCAAATTCTGCTGAACAATGTGTCAAGACACTGTTGTCGTCTTGATATGCAAACGAAACGTCGTCGAACCGTACATGTGTCGCGGAATCAAGAGCAGTCATTTCTCGTCAACGTCCAGTGACGACAGAACACCATTTGCCAGACGCATTGCCTTCATCCCTTCAGGCAATTCTGATACACGGCTAACGATCCAAATCGTTGCCGCCCGTACCTGCCCTGAAAAGAAGCTCCTGAACTCACGCCGCGAAGCTCCGTCAAGATAGGCATCAGGCTCGTCAAGCAATAGTAGTTCCGGTTCACGACACAACAGGGCTGCCAGCGCAACCTTCTGCTGCTGACCACCCGATAACTTCAAAGGGTGCTGTTCCGACGCATGCTCAAGATCAAATTGCTGTAGCCGATCTTGTGCAACTCGCGCTACAGTTTTGTCATCAAGCGCATTCAACCTCAACGTATATTCAATCTCTTCGCGCACTGTTGAACACACCAACTGCTGTCGCGGGTTCTGCAATAGAATTGCAGGGTTCGACGAGCTGAAATGTCTCACCTTGCCACGAGTTGGTGCAAGTAGTCCTGCGGCAACTTTCAGCAACGTCGTCTTGCCTTCGCCATTTCTGCCGATAATGGCAATCTGTTCGCCGCGTTCAAGCGAGAGCGAAAGCCCTTTTAGTATCTCCGGCGAATTTGAGTACGCCGCAGACACATCCTCAAGAACGAGTATCGCCATCGGAGGGCAAAACATGATCAAGAATTCGATTCACCACACCAGCACGCACACACACGAAGTCTATAACTTGAGTCTTGTCAAAAGATGACAAGAAGCGTGCACCTTGATACGCTATTTCTGTCTCATCATTCACAACTGCCAACAATCCCTCAGCGAGCGCCTCGTTCGCTTCACGCGATACGTCGATTTTCGGACCACAAAGCACCTTTAGCCCGTGTGCCATTGGTTCAAGAACACTATGCACACCGCGATCAAATCCGCCGCCGACAAACGCCAGTATTCCGTATTGATAAACGTCTGCAAGAATCCCACTCCGGTTTACAATGATTATATCAGAGTTAATAGTGGACTCCGTTATCTCCGCACAGGAAAGTCCAGCCGTATAGGCTTTACTCTGAATCTGTGCCACAATGCTATCATAGGGTCGTGCGGCACTATCAGTAGTTGAAGCTCAGAACAGCTCTTGCGTAATTCCGAAAGCGCAGCAATGAGCAAATCATCATCCCTGTCGTGTGTGCTCCCGCCGATCAACAATTTGCGCTGCTTCAACTCATTCGCGAACTCCGCGAGTGGTGAATGTCCTGCTTGCGCGCGTGCCCAAACACGGTCAAATCTTGAATCACCAACAGCCCACGTTCGCTCTGGCCTCTTCGTAACACGGATTGCTCTTTCAGCATCATCTTTGGATACAGTCAACACGCCGTTTAATTGCGAGAAGACTGCGCGATGAAATGCCGTGAGTCCGGGAATCGACTTGGTGGATCCTGCATGAAAATTTCCATTAATCAACCAGATCGGGATGTTGCAGGCGTTTGCCTGCCATACCAAGTTTGGCCACACATCGTGTTTGCTAATAAGCACAACAACGGGTCTCAATGCGGCATAGAATTCTCGCACGGAAAATGCAGAATCAAAAGGGCTGTAATCCGCGAACGCAAAGTCTCCGGGCTTCAGTGCAGCTTCCGCAGACGGTGAGAAGTAACTCACACATGGAAGAAATCCTCGCTCTCGGCATGCTGCGGCCAGAGGTTTAACGCCTTCAAGTTCGCCCGCAGACGCGCAATGAAACAGTACGACTCGTTCATTTGGGTGCTTCTTGCGAAATTCCCTTGCGTGTCCTGTAACCCGTTGACGGCCAAGCAGCCCCCGCCGCAATTTTCGCGAAAACAGTCCGGCCAACCTCGCACCAAGCGACAACAGAGGATAGGCGAACACGTTGTACATGATCTTTGCAGCCACAAGATTAGCCACGCTCACCTCGGGACTCGATAAGCGTTTCAATCGATTGTTCGACTTGTTCGGGTGTGGTTTTCTTCATGCAATCGTGATGACCAAGCGGACACGTTGCACCGCCAAACGCAGTACACGGTCTGCAAGTCAGATCCTGTTGAACCACAATGGAGTTGGCACGGAAAGGGAAGAACCCAAATTGCTCGACGGTCGGCCCAAAGATGGCGACCAATGGAGCATTGACTCCCGATGCAAGGTGCATAAGCCCAGAGTCGTGACACACGACGACATCGGCCTGCATCATGCGCTGACCAAGATCTTTCAGAGGAGAGTCAATTAACACTTCACTTTGATTGCCACCGACTCGGCGGCAATCGTCGGCTTCAGATTTCGAGCCGCAAACAGTAAGTTCAAAACCCTGCTGTCGAAGATCTCTGGCCAACGCTTCCCAATTTTCAATCGGCCAGCGCTTCGTATTGTGTTTTGCTCCGGGGCACAATACTGCTCGCTTGATTGATTTGACTGAGTGGATGTCGTTGGTCGGCACACTCAGTTGCAAACCCAATCCATCATCGACAACTCCAATTGCTTCCATGGCCTCGATGTAGCGGAGGGGAACGGGCTTAGTATTCCCGTACAGGTCTTTCTTGAATCTAATCAGAAGCCAGCGTCTGAATCTGTAGCGCGAGGCTTTGGCCCAAATCAGCGGGAAGCAGAACATGCGCAGGAACGAACTTCGCAGAGAATTCTGCAGGTCGAAGATCATTTCATAGCGCCGAGAAAGCAAACGGCGCAACCTAAACAGGCCGCGCCATCCTTCATTCTTGTTCAGCGTAATGATGCTATCGATACCCGGCAGAAGCTGGGCGGCTTCTGCGAATTCTGAGGCAACGAGGAAGTCGATCTTTGCTTCTGGGAACCTTGTGCGTAGCGCGCGCATCGCCGGCGCACACAAGAGCACGTCACCGAGCGACGACAAACGAATCACCAAAATACTGCCCGTGTCGGACAATTTTAGTTCAGGGTCTTAAGCCTATCCTTGAGCGCGCCGTCAGCGGCAATCGTGTAGCTGGGCTTGCTCCCGCTTACGCGAATGCTTCCCATGAGTTCAGCACGCCCTTTTTCAGTCATTTTGCTTGCGTCACCGTCCACGGCTACTGCATAGGCAAGAGCAAATGCAGTTGCGCAGTCTTTGGACATAGCGAGTGCAGCGCCCTTTTGCGAGTTCGCCTGTGCGCGGGTCGAGAATCAAGCGGCCGCCTTTTCCTTGTGGGGGTAAGAAGGCGAGACCGCCTTGAGCCATTGAAACGGTGGCCCATGTGCTATCGCCGCCAGAAGGATCGCTGATCTTGACAGAGCGGCTTTGCTCGTTTTGAGGCATGCCTACCACGCGAACGGCATACGGTGTGCGGATTTCAAATGCGCCGAAGCCCTTTTCATTCAGCTTCTCGGCGGCGCGGTCGATGGCCCATGCTTCCGCGAAGCCGCGCGCGTCAAAGCGCATCTTCGGTTTCGAGAGTAGGATTGACTTGCCGGCTACGAACATGCCGCCAGTCTTGATCAATGACAGCGCGCTGTCCATGTCGGCTTGCGAAGGCTTGACTGCCTTGCCGCTTACCATCCAAGCGTCCAGCAGTGGGCCATAGCGCAAGTCAAAGGCTTCGCTGGTCAAGTCATTGAGCTGAAGGCCGCGCATCAGCATAGAGTAAATCGCTGTGTCAACAGGCACGGATTCACGGCCTGCTCCGTCAGCAATTTTTTTGAGCTGATTGTCGGGGCCTGAGCCGAAGGCAGATTTCTCGTACGCGCCCAAGACCGTGAAGGCGGCATCGTATGCGCCTTTCAGGTCATCGGGTTTGGCGTCGGGGAGGAAAATCGTCACGGTGACGGGGACACCGAATACGGTGCGAGTTTCGCTGGGGAAGCGATCTCCGGATTTTTGGCAGCCCACGATGGCAACGAGGGCCAGACTCAAAAGAATTGCGTAACGACGCATGTGTTTCACTCTGTGACTGATTTGATAACTTATGGATTGCGGCGGTTCTTGATCTCACGATCAAGCTCGCGTTTCGCTCTTAACTCTTCTTTGGCGTCGCGCTTGTCATACTCGCGCTTGCCTTGCACAACGGCCAACTCGACTTTCAGATACTGGCCCTTGAAGTACAAGGACAGCGGCACGAGCGTGTAGCTCTTCTCGAGCACCTGTCTTTGAATCTTGCGGATCTCCGTTCGATTCAAAAGCAATTTGCGCACCCTTCGCTCATCCACCTCGGTGTAGCCGCGATTCTTGTACGGGTTGACTCCCATTGAGTAGAGGAGTACCTCGCCGTCCTGCACGCGGGCAAACGCATCACGCAGGTTGACGTGGCCTTCGCGGACGGATTTGACTTCCGTTCCGAGCAGGGCGATGCCAGCCTCGTAGGTTTGGATGATGTGATAGTCATGGCGCGCCTTGCGGTTTTGCGCGACGATTTTCACTGAGCCGTTAGCCTCCATGACCCGCTAAAGTAACAAAAAATCAGAGGAAAGGCAAGGGTTTTGGGGGTGAGAACTTGACAAAGAGGGGGGAAATGGTTATCATTTCGGTTCCTTTGCAGGAGTGGTGGAATTGGTAGACTCGCTAGTTTCAGGTACTAGTGTCCTTCGGGACGTGCGGGTTCGAGTCCCGCCTCCTGCACCCACCAGCGCAGGCGCTGGACACAGTGCGCTTCGCTGAAGCTTTAGGTAATGTGCGGCGGCTCGAAAGAGTCGCCGCATTTTTTGTGCGATTTTGGAGAGGCGAGGCGGGGTTGTAAGGGGTTGTTTCTGTGTAAAACGCTAATAATTGACCAAACAGGAGTATTTTATAAACAGGGGGTTAACTCTTGGGGGTGCACCATTTTTCACAACCGCTTGTTAAGCGGGTATTGCGCTGGCGCGGTCGCTTCTGGTTGTTTGGTCTGGTTTCTCTTTGCATTTAGACAATATACGAGATTTTGAACGGATGGTCAAGAGAAATTTTCTGAATATTGAACTTAGGAAGATATTGATAAATTGGGAGTTGGGAGATTTTAGGAATTTGGGAGGCATTATGGGTCACTTCAACAATCTTCATAGTTCTGCTTGACATTGTTACACCGCCCTCGTAAATTAAAGAGTTACAAACTTCTAATGAATCGGGGAATGAAATGAACAGGCTTATCCTATTCACGATCTTGGTACTGACCATCGTTGCACAAACAGTTCTGGCAACTGATGTTTGTGGTGATGCGTCTGGTATCTGGGATGCAACGGGGTCACCTTATAATGTTACATGTGATATCTCGGTACCAGTCGGGCAAACACTTGAAATTAGACCAGGTGTTGAAGTACCTTTACTGGACACTCAAGTTTATTGTGTTTGGGAATCTGCAAGCGATCGGAACCGAGGAAGATTCAATATTATTCACGCGCGATTTCCAACAGAGGAGAGTAAATGGTGGGGGAATAAGATTTCTGAACGCCCAGAACACCCTCTCGTTTGTCGTATTGTGGCATCAGAACGGCAATGCAACCATGACGGGCAATTCAATAGACGACCAGGGCGGTGCTCTACGTACAAAATACGCGATTGAGATTGAGCATTGCATTGCTGTAAAAAGGAATCGTGCAAACGCTGGTGGCGGAAATCTTTTGGAAAGCGCAGCTGACAGTCGCATAAACAGTTCAACTTTCATTGGCAATTCAACCAACGATAGTATTTTGGTGCAGGTGCAGGTGCTATTGAAATTCGCAATTCTTCATCAGTTATAACACGATGCTTGTTTGTATCAAACACTACGCTGACGCTTGGGTGGTGCGATTGTTGTCGATAATTATGGATATCCAGCGACGTCATGTACGTTTCAGAATTGTACCTTTTCAGCGAAATAGTTGTAGGGCAGACCTATCGGATCCCTCATTGGTCGGTTGGTATGCTGGTCCTCTGAACGTGAATAGCTGCATTTTTTGGGACAATCTCCAGCCGCCGTTTTGGACGAGTGGTGCTACTATATTAGCCGAATATTCCGATATCCAAGGTAGCTATCCTGGCACAGGAAATATTGACATAGATCCACTCTTTGTCGATGCAACAAACGGCGACTTTCATTTACAATCATGTTCGCCGTGTATTGACACAGGTGATCCTTCAACTGTGTTAGACCCTGATGGAAGCACCGCTGATATGGGGGCTTACCCGTTCACTCATACGAGTTGTTTCGCCACTCCAATTCCGTTTCTGGACAATTTTGATTCGCCTTGTCTTGAATCGTGCTGGAATCAATCGGGCTCAAAGTTCCTAAGTCAACTGGAGACAGGATTAACTCAGGTTGCCCAGGCACAAATTGTCCTGAATTCGCTGAATTCAATTTGCCATTGGCGACCTGAGCAATTTATGTTCATGCAGATGGTCATTTCAATCCGCCGGAGGATTATTACGAGCAGCGGTTTAGAGTGCTCTTTGCATCGCATCAGAACTAATCCATCGCATCATGTTTGGATATCAAGACAAATCGACTTGCCAAATTACCGAATAGCCACTGGAAGGTGGCTACGAATCCAAATGGAGATTCATTCTTTGAAACGAGCACAACTTATTTGCGACTTGACAAAATGGGGCCAAGTGTTAGTGCGTCTGCAAGCACGGGTCAATGCAGATGGAGTTTTGATCGTCAAATTGGATAGCCGACTCCTGACTTACAAAATTGGCTTGCCACAAATGTATCGGCAGACGGCCTCTCGATGCAAACAATACCCGCGGACTTTGACTTCTTCAGTATTACAACGGAGTATATCCTCCCTCGAGCTTCTTTCCTTCACAGCAACACCGAGCAACAATCGCGTCACATTAAATTGGAGCACGGGTTCAGAAAGCAAATGTGAGCCATTTCGAGATTGACCGTGATGGTAGTTCGATGGCGCATGTCGCGGCAACGAACAATGCGAGCGGCCATAATTATACTTGGCTTGATAAAGAGGTTAGTAACGGGCAGACTTATAGCTACACGCTGACTTCAGTTGATTTGGACGGCTCGCGAACAGTTCTTGGAACTGTGGAAGCCACGCCGCAAGCGGAAGTGATACCAAGTGAATTCATGCTTGCGCAAAATTATCCGAATCCGTTCAACGCTTCGACGACGATTGAGTATTCGTTACCTGAAGCAACGGATGTTTCGCTAAAGCTGTTTAACCTTGCCGGACAAGAAGTTGCGGTGCTTGCGAGTGGTGCGCACGCGGCGGGTCGGCATGTTGTCAGCTTGAATGCGAATGATTTGTCATCGGGAATTTATTTCTATCGATTGGAATCGCCGATGCGGTCTATTCAGCAGAAGATGATTTTGTTGAAATAGCCAGCGTGTCGCTGGACTGCGCTGGGGGTAACCCACAACGGCGAAATTCAGTCGGGGGCGGAACGCCATCCCGCCCTACAATGAAGGCAGGTCAAGACCCGCCACTACGGTGGATAAGAAGAAGGTCGTGGCTTGGGGCACGACCTTCTTTTGATTTTCGGGCGGATTGCCATCGCCCTACCGGGTGCGGCGGAACTGACCCGGCTCGGCGAGAAGCGGAATGAAAGAGGTCCTTCAGCCGCGACCTTCAGGATGACGACGCGCTTAGGAGATTGTCGAAGTTGTTGGCGGGGCGGACGCCTGCCGCCCCTACAATAAGCGGGGTAGCACGGGGGCCAAGCAGAAAGGGGAGGAGCCGCGTGGTTGGGTGGCGGCTTTCCTCTCTTATCTAATTTGGCTATATTGACTTGTGCGCCCACCGCGACTCGAACGCGGAACCCTCAGCTTAGAAGGCTGATGCTCTATCCATTTGAGCTATGGGCGCTGGAAATGGCGATTGGCTGGCTTGCTAATCAGAAAAGCAGGACGTAAATCCTGCTTTTACAATGAGCCGCTGAGGAGACTCGAACTCCTGACCTGCTGATTACGAATCAGCTGCTCTACCAACTGAGCTACAGCGGCGGGCTTGTTTCGAGGAATCACAACTATACCAATTTCAAAGGTTTTTGTCAAGCGGCTGTGCTGACCCTCCCGCCTGAGTTCTTTGCCCGCCCGACCTTGGACGTGGCCCCCGACTTGATTGGTTGCCTGATCCGCTATCGGTCATGCCTCGCCCGAATCGTGGAGGTCGAGGCCTACACGAATGACGAGGCTTCGCATGGTTTTCGCCGAACTCCCCGCTCGGCCATAATGCATGACAGCTTTGGCCATGTCTATGTCTATCGCAGCTACGGCGTGCATCTTTGCATGAATTTCACGACCGATAGGCGACATTCGGGAGCGGTCCTGATTCGCGCCGCCGAGCCGATTGAAGGGCTTGGGCAGATGCGCAGACGGCGCGGGGATGTGCATGAGAAAGAGTTGTGCAAAGGGCCGGGGAATCTTACCTGTGCGCTCGGAGTCACGCTGGAACTGAACGAGTCTTTGATCGGTGAGAAAATTGAGGGTGTTAGAAGGAACGGCTACTTCAATTGCCTGCTCGACGCGGATCGGAATTTCCAAAGCCAAAGAGTTGCCGTGGAGATTTTTTGATCCGAATAGCGTGTGTTAGCGGAACAGCGCGCTAAATCGCTCGGCTCAACTCTCTTCTTTGACGGGCAAGTCGAACAGATCCGAGTAGTCCGGTTTCTTGGGCATGTTTTCAGGCGGAACGGGGGGAATATCCGGCGGGGCCATGGCCTCAAGTTTTGTAAGCGGAATATAGTAGCTCTTGAGACCTTCAGTGCAGTTGCGGCACATCTCTTCAACGCGGCCATGACGAATCAATTGAGTGCGGAAACTGTTGTACTTTTCTCCGTGCCAAATGGTTTTGAAATCTTGCGACAGAGCATTGCCCATTAGGAATTGCTCATCCTTGTCGAAGCAGCACGGCACTACATTGCCGTTCCAGTCAATCATCGTCGAGAACCATAGCCGCTTGCAGGATTGATAGCGCCGCTTGGTTTCCCAGCGCTGTCCTTGTTTTTCGTAACGACGCAGTTCTTCAAGATCAGGTAAGTATTGCGCGGCCTGCTCTTCGGAATAGATTTGCGCGGTTTTGATCTCGACTGAATCCGCTCCCCATTCTTTAGCTTTAGCGCGCAAATAGGGAATCTCATGCTGGTTATGCTTCATCGGCAGCCACTGCATGATCATCTTGGGTGTCTTGCTGCCGCGTGCATCGCGCAGTTTGCGAAACTCTTTCATGTTCTCAACGACGACTTCAAGCTCGCCGCCGATGCGGTAGATCTTGTAGCTATCCGGAGTCAACCCGTCAATTGAGAACACAAGCTCGGAAAGTCCGGCATCGAGCAAGCGAGTCATAAGATTGCGCCGATGCAATAATGTTCCGTTTGTTGAAACCATCGTGTAGATGCCGCGCTTGGTGGCTTCTGAGATCATCTCGGGCAAGTGATCGTTGATCGTCGGTTCGCCTTGATTCCATAGTGCGATGACCTTCACGTATCTGCCTACGTTGTCGAGCATCAGTTTGAAATTCTCAAGTGACATGACGCCGAGGTCACGTTTTAGCTCTCGAGCGCCAATCGGACATAGCGGGCAACGCAGATTGCAGCGGCTTATCGGCTCAATCATGATGCTGATCGGATAGCCCCACACCAACGGCCGCTTGACGACATGCGACAGCACATAGCCGCTCGACAGAGCGGCCAAGTTGGCCAGAAAATCAGGTCTTAATGATAGACCGCGCGGTAGCAAATTAGCAACTCCAAAAGCTTAGGTTTCGCTCAAATCTACGCGCTTTTGGCAAAACATGCAACGGTGTTCACTCAAGTTGCAAAATAAGAGTACGCCAGCAGAGGTCCCCTCACATGACTCGCATACTTGCACTCCTCGTAATGGCCGCATTAGTCGCCTGGTTTGCTTTTGCTCAAACCAAATCGTCTCCTCGCGAAGAAGAGGGTGGCCCTTTTCCGTCGGAGTGGTTCATGCAGCAGCGCACGTGGCCTGAACCTTATCTTGATCCGGCGCGTGTCTTGAATGGCGCTCGCGAAGCGGCTCGCATGCGAAATAGTTCGCTTGACGAAGATCCGTTCTGGGTGCAACGTGGTCCGACGAATATCGGTGGCCGTGTCACGGATATCGTTGGTCATCCAACGAATGACAGTATCTATTATGTTGGTAGCGCGACCGGCGGTATCTTCAAGACGATAGACGGTGGCCGCAACTACACTCCGATAACGGATGCGCTTCCAACTCCGTCGATTGGTGCGTTGGCGCTTGATCCGCAGAACCCGAACACGATCTACTGCGGCACGGGCGAAGCGAATTCTTCGGGCTTTAGCTATTTCGGATCTGGACTTTACAAGAGCACAAACGGCGGCGATACATGGCAGCTCAGCGGACTTGCCGATAGTCGGTACATTGCTCGGATTGTGGTGCATCCACAAGACCCAAGCAATGTTTGGGTCGCGGCGATGGGCGAGTTGTTCATCACAGGAGGCGAACGCGGCATCTACTTTAGCGATGATGCCGGAGCCACTTGGGAACGCAAGCTCTTTGTGAATGATTCGACCGGCGCTTGCGACGTTGTGGTTGATCCTGAGAATCCGGATATCGTTTATGCCGCAACTTGGCAGCGGATTCGCACGCCGGAGGAACGACGTGCCGGTGGAAGAGGCACAGGCATCTATAAGTCAATCAATCGCGGAGAAACGTGGGCGCGGCTTTCTTCCGGATTGCCGCCGATTGGAGACGATGTTGGCCGAGTCGGACTCGCCATCTCGCAATCTAATCCGAATGTGCTTTATGCGAGCTACTCAGATCATCCAGGATTCTTTCTTGGAGTTTTTCGGACTGCAAACGGCGGAGAAGAGTGGGCGCAGACAAACGACGGAAGCTTGTCAGATATGTACTCCAATTTTGGTTGGTACTTCGGCAATATTCGAGTTAGGCCAGACGATGAGAACATGGTGTTTGTTTTCGGAGTGACGCTACATCGCTCATCAAACGGCGGCGCAAGCTGGACAGAGATTGGAACTGATGTGCACGTTGATCATCACGCGATGTGGTTTGATCCGCAACAGCCGTTTAGATTTTTACTCGGCAATGACGGCGGCTTCTATCGCACATTGAACAACGGTAATGATTTTACCGATTTGAATAATTTCCCCGCGATTCAGTACTATGCGGGATCGTATGACGCGCACCAGCCGCAGCGACTATACGGCGGCACGCAGGACAACGGCACGCTGCGAAGTCTGACCGGAGCGATTGACGAATATGAGCGGATTTACGGTGGTGACGGTTTCTACACACTGGTTGATCCGTCCAATAACAATTACATCTACGCGGAATACCAGTACGGTGGACTTGGCCGCAGTACAAATGGCGGGGCTGATTTCGGTTGGGCGCTAAACGGAATTGATGATGCAGAACGGCTCAATTGGTCCACACCGGTTGTGATGGATCCGAACAATCCGCAGATTCTCTATTATGGCGCTGAACGAGTTTACAAGACTACGAACCGCGCACAAAATTGGACGGCAATAAGTCCTGATCTGACAAATGGTCCCGGAGCGGGAAATCTCGCCTTTGGTACCATCGCGTCGATTGCAGTTTCATCTACAAATTCACAAGTGATCTATGCCGGGACGGATGACGCCAACGTTTGGGTGACAACTAACGGCGGTACGAACTGGGAGTTGCGTAATACCGGCCTGCCGACTCGTTGGATTACGCGCGTGACGCCGCATCCGACTGATGTCAATGAAGCTTTGCTCACAATTTCGGGCTATCGCAATGCCGAACAACAGGCGCATCTCTATCGCACGACAAATCAGGGTCAAAGTTGGGTTGAAGTCGGTGCAAGCTTGCCCGATGTTCCACTAAACGATGTCATGTACGACTCAATCTACGCCAATAGAATCTATGTAGCGTCAGATTTTGGAATCTTCTGGAGCCAAGACAACGGCTCGACATGGGCCGCGCTTGGTCGTGGGCTGCCGCCTGTTCCGACTCTTGACATGTTCATTAATAATCCGATGCGGACACTTGTTGCCGCTACCTATGGCAGGTCGTTTGTTACTTTGCCGCTCGATTCCTTGGGCAGCAATCACAGACCTGTTATAGTATTGCTTACACCGGACATTGCTCCCGGCGGCTCGCTCAATATCATCATCGGCACGACGGTTGATTTTGCTGTTCAGGCCAATGACGAGGACGAAGACTCGCTCCGTTATGTGTGGCGTGTTCACGGTCAAGAGGTCTCGACGAATGCAACAATGCAATACCAGTTCACTACAGTCAGCAGCGATTGCGTGAGTGTTGATGTGAGCGACGGTTTTTTGCATGTGTTCGGATACATTCCAGTCAATGTAACGCTTGCAGGAAACGAAACGGCAATTCCCAATAGATTTGGATTGACTTCTTTCCCAAATCCGTTCAACAACGAAACTCGCATCGCATTTACGCTCGAAAAAGCCAGTCAGACTCGCGTCACGATCTACTCAATTTCCGGCCAGCTCGTCACTCGATTGCATGACGGCATGATGATTTCAGGCGAACATAGTCTCGCGTGGCGTCCTGATAATAACGCATCCGGAACATACATTGCCGAATTACAATCCGGCAGCATCACGGCCCGCACCAAACTTATCTATTTGAAATGATCCGTTTATTCAAAATCACCCTCGCTGTGCTCTTGTTTGCAATGGCCTCTGTGTCGAACGCGCAAGACACATTGCGGGTTATGACATACAATATTCTCAATTTCTCCGGTTCAAGTTCGGATCGCATTGACGAATTGCGGAAAATAATGAGAAATGTGCAGCCTGATTTGGTTGTTAATCAAGAAGTCATAGACCAATCGGCAGTGAATAATATTTTGGCACAAGTTTTCCGACAGATGGATCCTGACTGGGAAGCGGCCAGTTTTGTAAATGGACCTGATACGGACAACGCCTGCTTCTATTTGTCATCCCGTCTATCCCTAATTAGTCAAAGGCAAATAGCAACTCCATTGCGTGATTTTTCTGAATACGTATTCACAAACTCTGCAATGGGTGGCGATCAGTTTAGAATGTACTCTGGTCATTTGAAAGCGAGTTCGGGATCAGACAATGAGCAACGGCGCTTAGCGGAAGCAGAGGTGCTCCGAGGTGAACTTGATGAACTTCCGGTGGGTTCAATGTTCATGTTCTGCGGTGATTTCAATCTTTATTCCTCTTTTGAACCCGCGTATCAGTTATTACTTGGACTTGGTGACAATCCGAACGGCCGATTGCTTGATCCAATTAATAGACCCGGTGCCTGGAACAATAGCGTATCGTTCGCAGATATCCATACGCAGTCTCCTCGCACTGCATCGTTTGGTGGTGGTGCAACCGGCGGGATGGATGATCGTTTTGACTTTATTCTCGCATCGGCAGCATGGATGGATACCTCAGGATCATACGCAATCCCATCGACCTATCATACAGTTGGAAATGATGGATTGCATTTCAATCAAGCAATAAATGACGGAACCAATCAAGCTGTCCCCGATAGCGTGGCAGATGCATTGCATGATTGTTCTGACCACCTTCCAGTCGCAGTTGATGTTGTACTTCGCAGTAGCGGTACACCCATTTCACCGACCGCACCGATTGCAGAATCGCCCGCGCTCATGCATTGTTATCCAAACCCGTTCAATTCGCAAATCGCAATTGAATTGAGCCCGTCTCTGTTTGCAGGGCAACTTCGCGTGTTCGATGTGCTGGGCCGCGTTGTAAGTATGATGCCGATCAGCGCTGGGATGAGCACGCGCACGTTAAATATCGACTTTTCAGGTCAAACGTCAGGTGCATATTTCGTGATGCTGCATCGCGGCACGGAGTCGGAAGTAACCAAAATCATTTTGCAGAAGTAGGACAGATTGAGTTTTCCAGTTGTAGCAATTGTTGGTCGCCCGAACGTCGGCAAGTCCACGATCTTTAATCGTATGACGCGAACGAATCGCGCGATTACGTCTCCCGAGCCGGGAGTCACGCGCGACCGTCACGTCGGCACCGTGGAGTTTGAGGGCCGCGAGTTTTTGGTCATGGACACAGGCGGATGGGTTCCACGCTCCGAAGAATTGTTCGATGCAGCTATTCGTGAACAGGTGAAATTCGCGCTGGAAGAGTGCGACGTTGTCTTATTTATTGGTGACACGCAGACTGGCCTAACTGATTCTGATCTTGAAATTGCACAATTGCTTAAGAAGTCAAACCTTCCCGTAGTTGTTGCGATCAATAAGACCGATAACTTTAATATGGAAGCGGAGATTCCCGCATTCTACAAGCTTGGCCTCGGCGATCCGCAGCCGCTCAGCGCAATTCAAGGGTATGGTTTCGGCGAGTTACTCGAAAAGATATGTGAAGTTCTCCCCGAGTCCGGTGGCAAGACGGTTGAGCGCCCGCGTCCGCTAATTGCAGTGATCGGTCGGCCCAATACAGGTAAGTCCTCACTTGTGAATGCTTTGCTTGGCGAACAGCGACACATTGTCACGGAAATCGCAGGAACAACTCGCGATTCCATTGACAGCGTCGTGAAATACTATAAGCAATCATTGACGCTGATAGACACAGCCGGATTACGCCGCAAGGCAAAGGTCAAAGAGGCGCTCGAATTTTATACGACCGTTCGCACGCAAAAAGCCTTGAAAGAGTGCGACATTGCTATCGTAATGATAGAGGCCCAAGAAGGGCTACTCGCGCAAGATGTGAAGATTTTGCAAGAGGCAGTCACATATGGTAAAGGCGTGATTCTCTGTCTGAACAAGTGGGACTTGGTTGAAAAAGATGAGCGCACAGCCGGACTCATCGCAGAGGAAGTGGACGAGCGTTTGTCCAATATCAACTTCATTGAAAAGCTGTTCATTTCCGCCAAAGACATGCAGCGCGTTCATAAAGTTATTGAAGTGGCGTTGCGTGTACATGAAGAGCGTCAAAAACGCATTTCAACAGGTGAATTGAATCGCTTCCTCAAGCAATTGATGGATCGTCAGCCGCCTCCGGCTGTTAAAGGTCACGATTTGCGGCTCGACTATGTAACTCAAGCCGAAGCCGAACCCCCGACATTCATCCTGTTCTCGCGTTGGGCCAAGTTGATTCCTGAGAACTATCAACTGTTTCTCGAGCGTAGATTGCGTGAGCAATACGGATTTGATGGCGTCCCAATTAGATTATTCTTTAGAGGAAAGAAGCAATGAGAGCCGCGTCGGCTCAGGTTGTCATACCGGGAGTCGAAGGAGAGTATTCTTATCTTGTGCCGCGTGAATTGTCGCAGACAATTGAGCGCGGCACTCGCGTATTGGTCCCATTCCGTTCACGAAGGGTGACAGGATTCGTTGTCGCTATTGATGCGCGCGCCGTTTCCGAAGCTACGCGTGTTATCGAGCAGTTGCTGGATGATTCACCTGCCTTCTCTGAGGAGTTGTTGGATTTCACAAAGTGGGTCTCTGATTACTATCTTTGCACATGGGGCGATGCGTTGCGCTCTGCTCTGCCCGCAGGCCTTGATGCTGAAGATCAGTTTCGTTTTTCCTTGACTGAAAAGCACCACGATCAATTGGATTTAGGCTCCGAGGGCTATGCGCTTGAAGTGGCGGAGCTTCTCGATGCTCTTGAAGAGGGACCGCTAAGCGCTCGGCAGATTCAAACTCGCTTTGGTTTGGACCCAGATGGTGCGGAAATTCGCCGCCTCAAACAAAACGGACAGATAGAGTTCAAGCCGCATTTGCGCGGACCGAGAACAGGCGAGCTTGTCGAAAAGATGATCGAGCTTACGACTGAAGCGCGATCTGGAATTGCTGACGACACCTTGTGGACATTTATCACGACTCGTAGCGCACAACGCATTGTTCGTGAGTTGGTTGACGGAGCGGAGGAAGGGATTCCTCGTCGTCATTTGATGCGAGGCGCAAGCAAACAGCGTCGGCAAGCACTCGAAGAATTGATTACCAAGGGGTACATTCGAGAACGCAAGGAGGTGCTCTCGCGCTGGCGGCCCGATGAGCTGCCGGTTCTTGCCGAAGAGTCTAATGCCGCGCTCACAATACATCAGTCGCTTGCAGTCGCAGCAATCTCGGCAGCGCTCGATGAAAAGAGATTTACAGGATTTTTACTGCACGGCGTAACCGGGTCAGGTAAGACACGCGTTTACATTGAAGCGATCAAGCAAGCGCTTGCGATGAACCACACGGCGCTCGTCCTTGTTCCTGAGATTTCGTTAACACCAGTCTTGTGGGGCAGGTTTCGAGCCGTATTTGGTGAACAAGTTGCCATTCAACACAGCGGCCAACCGATGGCTGTGCGCTATGATCTCTGGCGTGGAATCGCGAATGGAAACTATCGAGTTGTAATTGGTGCGCGATCAGCAATTTTTGCGCCGTTGCAAAATCTTGGGTTAGTCGTTATCGATGAAGAGCACGATGCCTCGTACAAACAAACTGAAGGTGTGCCCCGCTATTCAGCTCGCGACGCCGGGCTTTATCGTGCTGCGCAGTCCGGAGCAGTCGCAATTCTGGGAAGTGCGACGCCATCGTTAGAGAGTTTGTTCGCCGTTGATCAAAAGCGACTTGCTCTTCTTTCCTTACCGGAGCGCGTTTCAGGAGCGCAAATGCCGGAAGTGGCACTGGTGACTCCTCTCGCAGAAGATGACGTAGCCGACGATGACGTGAAAGAAAAGAGCGAAGACGCCTCCGCAAAGCGTGTCGAACCGCATATTCTTTCACCGACAACGTATGCGGCCATTGCTGAAATCCTCGATCGAGGAAAGCAAGCCATCGTTCTGCAAAATCGGCGCGGATTTGCACCGTTTCTGATTTGTCGAAACTGTGGCAAGCTCTTCGAGTGTCCTAACTGCTCAGTGTCTTTGACCTATCATCGTCCGGGTCGAATTCTTCGATGCCATTATTGTCACCATCGCGATGACGCGCCAGATTTGTGTCCTGCATGCGGCTCTGATGACATGAGCCTGTGCGGAAGTGGCACGCAGCGAATCGCCGAAGAATTGTCACAAGAGTTTCCTGAAGCACGTATCGCTCGAATGGATTCAGATGCAATGGCCAAGATGGGCGCGCACGGCGAACTGATGTTGGCTTTTGCTAAAGGGAATTACGATCTGCTGGTCGGCACACAAATGGTTGCTAAAGGTCTGGACTTTCCCAATGTTGAACTTGCAGTCGTTGCGGATGCTGATACGGAACTCTTTTATCCTGATTTCCGCGCCAGTGAACGTGGTGCGAGTTTGCTTTTGCAACTTGGTGGCCGAGCGGGCAGAGCCTCAATGAACGGTAAAGTAATTCTCCAGACCAGAGCGCACGAGCATCCAGCAATTCACGCTGCAATGCACGGCCGTTGGATCGAGTTTGCTGAGTCCGCGCTTGAACATCGTAAACATGGCGGTTTTCCGCCGTACAGTAGAGTGGTGATGGTACGAGGAATAGGGCCGGACGAATCTGTGGTGGCACGCGCGATGCTGTTTGTCAAGCGACAGCTTGAAGGTATCAAGCATGTCGAACTGCTCGGCCCCTCGCCTTGTGCAGTCGTCAAAGTTCGTAATCGCATTCGTTATCAACTACTGGCCAGAACATCGCGCACAAACGACCCAACCGGTGCAACTTTGCGCGGCGCGGTCAAACGGTTATTTGAAGAACAACGAAACTCTGAAGAGCTAAAACGAGTGCAATGGGAAGTCGATGTTGATCCTTCGAGCACTGCTTAGTCTCCTGTTTCTGGGCTTGTTTGGTCCACTTCAGGCATCCCGTGAGTTAGATTACCTGACCCGCGATTACGGCCGTTTTGCCATCACGTTTTGTCCGGAAGATTCAAGCCTCGCCGAACCGCTGGTTAAAGCATTGACGGCGCGACTACCTGTGATTGCCTCTCGACTTAACTTGTCCCTGCTCGATTCGGCGAGATTTGTTCTTACTCCAACGGCAGAGGAGTGGGGAAGAGTTACCGCTGGAAGTCCTCTCTGGGCAAACGGAATAGCCTATCCGAATCACGGTGTGGCGGTCTTGAAATCACCCCGTTTCAACGCCAACGGTGGCCCGCTTGCTGAAACCGCTGTTCACGAGCTTGTCCATTTGGTGCTTGATTCAGGTGCTCCTAATGCGGCGATTCCGCGTTGGCTGGACGAAGGTCTTGCGCAGTTCATGGCGGGTCAACAGGAGTTCATGGATGTCCACGTTTTGGCTCGTGCGGCCGCATCAGGTCGGTTGATGACCTTCTGGGACATTCAAGGGATGATGGCGATGAACTCGGCAGATGCCCGCCAGGGTTATGCTCAATCCCTGGCTGCGACTCAGGAGTTGTGGAAACGATTTGGCGATTCCGGCCTCGCGAATTTGGTTCACGAATTGCGAAAAGGAAGAGACATCGAATCTGCCTTCCCGCGCATATTCGGAATACCCTACAGTCAATTTGAGCAGGAACACCGCGCCACAATTGGTGAGGAGTACGGTGGATCCCTATGGACAGACGGGGAGTTGTGGATATCGGTTTTGTTTGTTATCCTGATTCTGTCTGCAGGTGGCTTTGCTTACTTACGTCGGCGCAGAACTTTGGAAGCTTGGCGCACCGAGCATCTGACCGAGGAGTCTGGCGAACCGCGCGAAGTGCCTTATACAGTGAACTACACCATTGTTCGCAACCGCACCTTTGGCGACGATGAACAGGAATCGCCGCCCGATGACCCGCCGTACGATCGGCCTAAGCCCGGCAATTAATCACGGAGTTAATTTTGCGAATTCTCAGCCTTACCCTGATCCTCGTCCTCAGCACTTTCCGCGCATTTGCCGCGAGCGGAACCACTGGCTATGAGCTGTTTCGCACAGACGGATTTGCAAGATCAGCCGGCTTGGCCGGAAGTTCAATTGCCCATTCAGGTGACTTGTCTTCGTTGCAAAGTAACGTTGCAGGACTTGCGGTTCTGGATCGTGCTTCGGCAGCAGCGGGTTTCACGAAGCATGTTTTGGACATCAACCAAGGCACACTCGCATACGCCCGACCGATGAAGAATAACATGGTCTGGGCAGCCGGAGTGGATTACCTGAGCTACGGATCCTTTGACAGAGCGGACGAAAACGGCTTCAAGAACGGAGAGTTTGGTGCTTCTGACTTCCAATTGAGAGGGGCAGTGGCCCAATCAGTTCGCCCCGAACTTCGAATCGGGGGAGTTTTGAAATATCAGTATCGGGATATCGATGGCATCGCTGCTTCGGCGGTGGCTGTGGATGCTGGTCTTCAGTACGAGACAGGCTTCAACAACTGGGTCGTTGGCGCTGCTGTTAGGGCATTTGGTATGGCCACAAGTGCAGTCTTGAGTGAGAAGGACCATCGGCCCACGTCTTATGAGCTTGGCTTCGCAGTTCCGCTCGAGCATTTACCTGTAAAGTTCAGCCTTGCCGGGGCTTACGTAACATCAGAAGGCCCGGAAGGTCGCGGCGGGCTTGAGATCGGATTTGCCAAGCAGTTCGTTGGCCGTGTTGGCTATTCGACCATCGGCATTGATCAGCGGACTGGACTGTCTTCGGATGCTTTTGCTGGTTTTTCGGCTGGCCTTGGATTGAAAGTTAAACAGCTTGCTTTTGACTACGCACTTACATCTCATGGTGAAATCGGTTTCCTGAACCGCTTCACCATCGGCACAGAACTTTAGGCGGAATAAACCTCTTGGCTCCTCTGGTGTCCAATAGATAGACGTGCGAAACCCGGACGAGCGCGATGACAGAGAACTCGTTCTGGCCGCACAGGCTGGACGGGAAGAAGCGTTTAACCAGTTGGTGCTCCGACACCGTAAGTCGTTGTATCACACGGCCATTGGTCTATTGGGGAACGCCGATGATGCTGATGACATTTGTCAGGATGCATTTATCAAAGCCTACGAGGGCTTGGGACGTTTTCGCGCCACTTCTTCGTTCTACACCTGGTTGTACAGAATCTGTGTAAATCTGTGTTTGAACAAGTTACGGACACGCAAAGTTCGGTTGTTCTTTAGGTTAGACCATGACGAACTGGTTCTCCCAGCGACTGATACCGCAGACATGCCGACAGAGCAGGCAGAGTTTCTTGGCAAGGCCAGATACGCTATTGCAAAGCTCCCAGATAAGCAACGTGCAGTCTTTATCCTGCGATACTTCCGGGAGTTACCCCACGCTGATATTGCTGAAATCATGGATCGAGATGTCGGAACTATCAAAGCCAACTACCATCAAGCGATCAAGAAGCTTCAAGCCGAGCTTGGTGCGTATGTTCGAGGGGAAGAAGATTAAGAATCCACAATGTGGATATTTAACGATTGTGAAATTGAACAATGAGCAACCGCGAAATACATAACGAGAACAGGGCTGATCAGTTGAATGAGGATCTGCTTTGGGGTGCGCCGCGCAGTAGCGACGGCGCTTTTCTTGTTTCTGTACGCAGTCGCTTAAATTACCAAGTGTCGGGACTTTGGCTATCAACGCGTAATTCTTTCGCGATAGTTGGGGCTGCGGCGGTCTTGTTACTCGGAGTCTGGCTCCCCGGTCAGAACAGTAGCCAGAGGATTAGCCAAGAAATTAGCGATGCCACTCTGAACACGGCTGTTGACGAATTCGTTGTGGATGAAGTTGATCCGCTTGATCTTGCTGACTACTTGGGAGTCCAGAGCAACGAGGCCGAAGTGACTAACGAAGAAGCTGAGCCGACAACCGAATCCGATCAGACGGTAACCGTGACAGATGTCTCGACCGATGAGATTCTGGAATTGAATGAGCAGGATTTTGACCTGGTCATCGCAGAAATACAGGAGACCGAATTCTTCTAAGAGGGATGAAGATTTTTTCTTACATATTGTTGGCCGTCCTTTTGGCCGTTCCCGCCTTAGCTCAAGAACGTCGAATGACCCCTGAACAGAGACGTGAGCGAGTTGAGACAGTTATTATTGGCAAGTTTGCCGAAGAACTCGAGCTGAGTCCGTCAGAGGCTGAAAAGTTCTACCCACTTTTGCGACAGTTCCGAAGCGAATCTGAGCCGCTGCAGCGGGACCTTTCTGAGACACGAAGGGAGCTTGACGAACTCTCCCAAAGTGATGTCTCCAAAGTGAAGGCTGAGAGAATGCTAAGATCACTGAGTGCGGAAAAAAGCGCACCGTTGCGGGACGAATCAAACAAATCAGACGTCAAGGCTTTGATCTCAAAGTCAAACACCCTACAGACCGAGATATTAGCCAAGCGCGAAGTTTTTCTAACAAACCTTGCTGACTTTCTAACCGCCCAGCAAGTCTCGCGTTGCTCAATTCTATTGGATGAGCTACCGCGCCGGATCCGACAGTTTATGGAAGAACGCGGGGGACCTCCGCCCGGTGAAATGAAGGATCGCATGCAGGAGCGCCGGCAACGCCGTCATACAAGATAACCTGTCAAAGGGCCGCAATCGCGGCCCTTTTTGTTGCCTATGTCCCTTACTTCCAGTATATTTAGAGCATGACCTACGTCCCTTCCGTCACCATTGCAATCATAAGCTTCAACACTCGAGATGCTCTCCGAGATTGTTTGAGGAGTATTGAGCGAGTCCGTGATGAGGTGAATGTCGATGTCATTATCGTAGATAATGCGTCGCATGACGGCTCCTTGGACATGCTAAAGTGGGAATTCCCACATATTAGGGTCATAGCCAATTCAGAGAATATTGGGTTTGCCTGTGCGGTGAATCAGGCGTTTGAGGCTTCAAGTTCAGATTTCTTCATGATGCTGAACCCGGACACTTGGGTTGCTAAGAACTCGATTGTTGGGTTGGTCGAGATGGCTGAAAGAGATACTGAGATCGCGGTCGTCGGAGCGCAACTCACGTCATTTGAAGGTGATTCTCAGCAATCCGTTCTAGCCAAGCCAACTTTGGCGAAGGAATTTCTGAATCTTCTGCCCGAACTCAAGAGTATTCTGCTCCCTTACTTTATTAAGAGCATTCTGATCAGAGGGCGGGAGCGGCGCCGCGGCCAAATAATTGAAGTGCCAGCCGTCAGTGGTGGTGCTATGCTGATGCGCTCTTCTGCTTTCCGACAAGCCGGAGGGATGGACGAACGGTTCTTTGTTTATCACGAAGAAGTAGATCTTTGCCTGCGCTTGCACAAATCCGGTTGGAAGATTGTATTTGCTCCGCAAGCCCAGATTCTTCATTATGATGCACTTTCAACACAATACAATCCTCTCAAGATACCTTCCGAACCAGTTCTGAGTTGGCGGTTGAACGGACTTTCAATTCTTTTTGAAAAACATGGAACCCGCGGTCAGCGCGGCCAGTTCATCGCAATGGTCAAGCTCCTCCTGAGATTTCGGGCTATGTTATGCCGATTTAGGTCAAGTATTGCTTCCGGCTCTGCTGCGCTCTGGCTTGCTCGGGCAAAGGAGCTTGAAATGGCCGCAGTTAGCCTTGGAAAGTTAAGTGGAGTCAAGACAACCCAAAGTCCAGTACGGTGAACGCAAGTGCAGAAAAAACTTCGCTTCCCTTGACAATTTTGGTGGGATAACGTATTTTCTTAACAGGCTCCTTATACGGAGCCTGTAGTATTTTTGAACTTAACATTATTTTCGCTTGGATTGGAGGCCTCAGTGACACAGGTCAGCACGGAGAAAATTCGCAACATTGGGTTGTTTGGTCACGGCCATTGCGGCAAGACAATGCTTGCCGAAGCGATGCTGCTTAATATGGGCGTGATTCACAGAATGGGTAGTATTGAGGCAGGTACGACGGTTTCGGATTACACAAAAGATGAGATAGAACGGCAAATGTCCATGCAGGTTAGCCTTATGCAAGGCGAATATGATGGACATTTTTTTAATATCGTAGATGCACCGGGCTTCGCCGATTTTTCCGGCGATATGGTTTCAGCATTGCGCGCCGTGGACATCGCGCTGTTGCCGGTTGATGGCACGGCAGGACATGATATCGGACACTCAATTGCCTTTGAAGCGGGTGAGAAGTTCGGCCTTCCTCGCATGTTCTTCGTCACGAAGTTAGACAAGGAGCACACGAAGTGGGACGAAGTCGTCGAGCACCTTGAAGAAGAATTCGGCAAGAAAGTGCAGCCGATTCATTTTCCAGTAAACCCCGGCCTGGAATTTGACACTATCGCCAGTGGCTTGACCATGAAGGCGTTCAAATATTCGCGAGACTCTACCGGCAAGTGGACAGAAGTTCCGCTCGAAGGCGAGAATCGTGCAAAGGCGCTCGAATTGCGCGCAAAGTTGATGGAAGTCGCCGCCGAATCAGATGACGATTTGATTGAAATATATTTCGAAAAGGGCGAACTGACTGATGAGCAATTACTCCAAGGCTTGCGCAAAGGTTTCGCAACTGGCCGAATGGTTCCCGTGCTAGCAGGTTCAGGTACGCAGAATATCGGCGTAAGCCGTTTATTGGACTTTCTGATCGTAGAAGGTCCAGATCCGCACGAGCATACGTCTATTATCGCTACAACTGGTGACGGCCAGGAAGTAGAGATTCACGAAGACGAAAGAGAACCTACCTGTGCGCTCGTTTATAAAACTGTAACCGAACCGCATGTCGGTGATTTGTGCTATGTCCGCGTTTTTGCTGGAAAGATCGAGCAGGGTGGAGTTGCTGAATACTCACACTGGCCAAATGGAAAAGATTGGTCAGCTCTTCCATGTCGATGGCAAGGCTCGTGAAGCAACTACCACGCTTGTCGCGGGCGATCTTGGAGCCATGGTGAAGCTCAAATCTACGCATACTGGCGACACGCTTTCAGATCGAGCAAAAGCCTACAAGCTTCCGCGAATCGAATTCCCGCCTCCAGTTCTTGAGATGGCTGTCGTTCCAAAGACAAAAGGTGAAGAAGATAAAGTTGCGTCAGGCTTGCATCAATTGCACGTCGAAGATCCGAGCTTCCAAGTCGAGCAGATCCCGGAAATTGGTCAGTTGATTCTTCGTGGACATGGCGACCTGCAATTGTCAGCTTTGTTGTCGAAACTTAAAGATCGTTTCCATGTGGATGCGGAACTCGTTGAACCTCGAGTTGCCTACCGCGAAACCATTCGCGGATCGGCTGAAGCGGAAGGCAAGCATAAAAAGCAATCCGGTGGCCGCGGTCAATATGGTGTTTGCAATCTGCGAATGGAAGCAAAACCTCGCGGTGAAGGCTACGAGTTTGTCGATGCCATCGTCTGCGGCGCAATTCCTGGGAAGTTCATTCCTGCTATTGACAAGGGCATCCAAGACACCATCGTTCGCGGTGTAATCGCGGGCTATCCTGTTGTAGATGTCAAGATAACTGTATTCGACGGTAAATATCACGATGTGGATTCATCGGAACTTGCCTTTAAGATTGCAGGCCGCAACGGTTTCAAGGAAGCATTCAAGAAATGTAAACCGCTCTTGCTCGAACCTATCTACGACTTGATGGTGCGAGTGCCCGAAGAGTTTATGGGCGACGTGATGGGCGATTTGTCTGGTCGTCGCGGCAAAATTCAAGGCATGGAAGGCGAAGGCCGCTATCAGGTCATCAAGGCCAAGGTTCCGCAAAAAGGAACTCTTCCGCTATTCTACAACGCTGCGCTCCATGACGCAGGGCCGCGGAATGCATTCACAGGCTTTCTCGCATTACGAAATTCTCCCGCCGGAACTTCAGGAGAAGATTGTCGCCGAGTACGTCGAAGAGCAAGAAGAGGATTAATCTGCTGTGGATCGCCTATGGGCACCGTGGCGGATGAGCTACATTTTGGATACAGTCAAACAAGAGCAGCCTGAAGGTTGTGTTTTCTGTCGGATGGTTGAAGAATCAGTAGATGCCAAGAATCTGATTCTAATTCGCGGGAAACACAGCTTTGTGGTGATGAATCTCTTCCCGTATAACAGCGGTCACTTAATGGTGATCCCGAAACGTCATACTGGAGATTTTGGCTCACTGTCACCAGCCGAGCATGTCGAAATGGCAGAGTTAGTTGAAATCTCCCGCAAAGCCTTGGCCGAGTGTTTCACTCCACACGGTTACAATATTGGCATGAATATCGGCCGCGCGGCTGGCGCTGGTATCCTTGATCACTTACATTATCACGTCGTACCGAGGTGGAACGGGGACTCAAATTTCATGTCCGCTGTTGGTGAAACCAAAGTGCTCTCGGAGAGTCTCCCCGAGAGCTACGCGCGTTTGAAAAAAGCCATAGACCGGCTGAGTTCGTGATCGAGTTTTTCCTACTGAGTTGACATTATTGTGAAGAGCGGATTCGGAGAAATCGATACGTTTGTCGGCGACGTTTGGGAACTCGCAACGCAGGCCATCATTTCACCTGTCCATTGTGAATTGCTTCCTGCCGCACCGATTGGCGTCGAAGTTGTCCGGCGGGCAGGATATGAAGTCGATCGCGAGCTGCGCTCCCATGAGAAACTTGCTATGGGCCAAGTTTGTATGACCAGCGCAGGCACCCTCGAGGCCGAGAAGATTATTCATATTGCAGTAACGACGCTGTCACGGCGCCCAACTATTGAAGCGCTGCGCGAAGCTCTGCGCAACGCATTGTTAATGGGGCACCGCCAGAACATGCGCTCTATTGCGATTCCTGCGGCATACATTGAACCCGGGGAGCTTGCTACTGCGGTAGTTGCTCGTTGCATTGTGGAATCGGCAACCGATCATTTACGCAGATCCCGTTTGCCGAATCGGATAGTTTTGGTAGTACCGACTGACTACGTACATAATGTATTTTTAGCTGAAATTGACCGTGTTCACTTCGGTGAACTTCCCACCTGATACTTCTACTCTAATTTTTCGAATAGCAACTCCTATGGCCTATCCAGTTCCTGGAACCCGAGAGCCATTTCTTGCGACACGCCGCCAAGATGCTTGGTGGGTCGTGCCGCTTGCGATGGCTACTACCTTTATCGTATTCATCGCTTATGCAAGCTGGGCCGCATTTCAGCCTGTTGAGTACAGCAAGTTTGGTCCCTATATTTCTCCGTTCTTTTCGCCCGATCTGACACGGTTCATACCGGGTTTCACGTGGTCGCCAGCACTTCTTATTCTGTGGGTACCGGCCGGGTTTAGATTGACTTGCTACTATGGCCGCAAAGCATATTATCGCTCAGTCGCGTTGTCACCTTCAGCTTGTGCCGTCGGCAAAGGCGACCGTGACTACAAAGGTGAGCGCGCGCTCCCGTGGGTTCTCAACAACCTGCATCGCTATTTTCTGTACCTTGTGACCGTCTTGGTGATCTTCCACTGGATTCACTTCTTTGATGCATTTAGGTTCAATGATGGATGGGGCATGGGGCTTGGAAATATTGTCGTTGCAGCGGATACGATCTTCTTGACATTATATGTCTTCAGTTGCCATTCGCTACGCCATCTTGTCGGCGGCAAGATTGATTGTTACTCCTGTGCTGCGGCTGGTGTGACAAGACACAAGATTTGGACTGGAGTTTCGAGCTTAAACAATCTGCACAATGTCTATTTCTGGTGTAGCTTGTTTACGGTTGGATTTGCGGACGTGTATGTGAGGTTGTGTGCCATGGGTGTTTGGTCAGATGTGAGGTTCTTCTAATGGCACAATATACTACACATGATTTTGACGTCTTAGTCGTCGGAGCCGGTGGCGCGGGTTTGCGCGCCGCAATTGAATCAGCGGATCTCGGTGCGAAGACTGCCGTAGTGATGAAATCACTTCTCGGCAAAGCCCATACAGTGATGGCTGAAGGCGGTGCGGCAGCTGCGTTGAGGAATGCAGATGATCGCGATTCGTGGCAGACGCATTTCCGTGATACCATGAAGGGCGGCAAGCAACTCAATTACTATCGTATGGCTGAATTGCATGCTAAAGAAGCGCCGGACAGAATTCAAGAGCTTGAAGACTGGGGTGCAGTATTTGATCGCACACCAGACGGATTGATTAACCAGCGTAATTTTGGCGGACATACGTATCCACGGTTAGCACACGTCGGCGACCGCACGGGTCTCGAGATGATTCGAACCTTGCAGGACAAAGTCGTCCACATGAATGCCGAGATATTCATGGAAGTGACGATCACGCATCTGTTTAAGTCGAACGGGAAGGCGTGCGGAGCCTTAGCATATTCCCGTGTCACAGGCGAGTTTCATCTTTTCCGTGCTAAGGCAATCGTGCTTGCGACAGGCGGCGGTGGAAAGTCATTTGCGATTACTTCCAATTCATGGGAGTACAGTGGTGACGGCCAAGCTCTCGCTTGGCGTGCGGGAGCAGAATTGCTCGACATGGAATTTGTGCAGTTCCACCCGACCGGAATGGTATGGCCGCTATCTGTACGTGGTACGCTCGTGACGGAAGGTGTTCGCGGCGAGGGCGGAGTTTTGCTAAACAAAGACGGTCGCCGCTTTATGTTCGATTACATCCCAGATGCATTTAAGAACGATGTGGCCGCTACGGAGGAAGAAGCCAATCAGTGGGTTGCAGAAGTGGCTTCGGGCAAGTTGGCTACAGTTCGTCGTCCCCCTGAACTATTGACGCGCGACGTTGTTGCTCGTTCAATTCGAGCTGAAGTTCAAGCTGGGCGCGGCAGCCCACACGGCGGAGCATTTCTCGACATCGCTACGCGCCGAACCGCAGATGACATAAAGCGGAAACTGCCCTCGATGTACCACCAGTTCAAGCAGCTTGCAAACGTAGATATCACCAAAGAGGCGATGGAAGTTGGGCCTACCTGTCATTATATGATGGGCGGAATTAAAGTTGAAGCGGAAACAGCCATGACAACTCTTCCCGGTCTGTTTGCTGCAGGTGAGGTCGCAGCCGGATTGCATGGTGCCAACCGTTTAGGCGGCAATTCCCTTTCAGACCTATTGGTATTTGGCAGAAGGGCTGGGTGGGGGGCAGCCGAGTACGCCAAGAAAGCAAGCGCTGGGCAACCTGCACAAGCAGAAGTCGATCAAGCGATAACAGAAAATATCGCATGCTTCGATCTCAAAGACGGCGAGAATCCCTACACGGTGCACAAAGAGCTGCAAGACATGATGCAGGATAATGTCGGCATCGTGCGAACAGACGAAGAGTTGCGTGGAGCACTCAAAGCACTGGATACCTTTGAAGCACGTGTCAACAAATTGACTGTCAGCGGCGCACGAGCTTACAATCCGGGCTGGAACCTTGCCATGGATTTGCGCAGCATGGTCGTCGTTTCAAGAGCAATTGCCATGGCTGCACTTGAACGCCGTGAGAGTCGTGGTGGGCATTCGCGAATTGACTTCCCTGACTATGATAAGAGCTTTTCGAAAATTAATCACATATTGACAAACGACAACGGGAAGATGGTACTGCGCGCGGATCCGCTACCTGCTGTGCCGGACGAGCTTAAGAAATTCGTGGAGGAAGCATAAGATGTCGCGTATTGTTAATATGAAGGTCTTTCGCGGCGAGAAAGACAGCGGCCAGCTCCACGATTACAATGTTCAGATCGACGATGGTATGGTCGTTCTCGACGTCATTCACCGCATCCAGGCAACTGACGCTCCCGATCTCGCGTGTCGATGGAATTGCAAAGCCGGTAAGTGCGGCTCATGCAGCGCCGAAGTGAACGGCAAACCGAGCCTGATGTGCATGACCCGTATGGACACGCTGAACAACGACAAGCCAATTACGGTTGAACCGTTAAAGACGTTTCCGCACGTTCGCGATTTGGTGACAGACGTGTCATGGAATTTCTCCGTCAACAAGAAGATCAAACCGTTCAAGCCCCGTCCGAAAGATGCCGACGGCAAACAGCGGATGTATCAGTACGAAGTCGATCGTGTACAGGAATTCCGCAAGTGCATAGAATGCTACCTTTGCCAGGATGTCTGTCATGTTCTCCGTAATCACGGTAAACATGAAGAATTCGCAGGACCGCGTTTCATGGTAAGACTTGCCTCTCTCGAAATGCATCCACTTGACGTCGAGGATCGCATCCCGTTTATCAAAGAAATTGGCGGAGTAGGGTTCTGCAACATTACAAAATGTTGCACAGAGGTCTGCCCCGAGCACATTCACATTACGGACAACGCAATAATTCCATTGAAGGAACGCGTCGCGGATCGCTACTATGATCCGATTCAGATGCTGTTCCGTGTCTTAGGCGGAAAATGAAGTTTCATACGGATTATCTTACGTTTCAAACGTCGAAGCGTGAGGAATTTGTTCTCATAACCGATCAAGTTGAGCAGACTGTCAAGACCTCCGGCATTCGCGAGGGCATGGTGCTCGTATCGGCCATGCACATCACTGCCGCAGTTTATGTTAACGATGCTGAAGACGGATTGATTGAAGATATCAAAGAGTGGCTGCACGGACTGGCTCCTGACAAGGATTACCGCCACCACCGCACCGGTGAAGACAACGGCAGCGCGCACTTGAAGAACTTGATATTGCATCATCAAGTGATTCTGCCGGTCACGAATGGCAAACTTGATTTAGGTCCGTGGCAGCAAGTCTATTACGCGGAATTTGACGGCCAGCGCCGCAAGCGCGTGGTGCTCAAAGTCATGGGCGAATAGACGGAATATGCCGGTTATTGAATGCGACTGGCCGCTGATCATCGTTGGTAGCGGCCCGGCAGGAATTGGCGTGGCATTGGAGGCCAAACGGCGCGGCGTGCGAGCCTTGTTGCTTGACCGAGGTTGTTTGTGTAACACGATCTACAACTTTCCTGACAGAATGTTGTTCTTTTCAACGGCAGATCTGTTGGAGTTTTCCGGAATCCCTCTCGTTGCTGAAGGTGCGAAACCTTCGCGTCGCGAAGTTCTGGACTACTTCACGCGGATTGTACTCTCAAACAACTTGCCTTTCTTGACAGATTGTGAAGTCAAAGCAATTGTGTCGAGCGGTCAGAGCAAAGTAGTTCGTACAAGTCAGGGTGACTTTACATCGAATGCGGTAGTCTTGGCAACCGGTTCCTATGATAAGCCGAATCTGTTAAACGTTCCCGGCGAATCGCTACCACATGTGTCACATTACTACAGCGACGCACACCCGTTTATCGGCAAAGACGTTGTAATTGTAGGTGGCAAGAACTCAGCCGCTGAATCTGCCTTAGAGTTATTGAGAAGCGGCGCGCGCGTCACGTTGATTCATCGTGGCAAGACGCTTTCGCCGTCTATCAAGTATTGGATTCGTCCTGACCTTGACAACCGCATCCGCGAGGGCAACATAATGTTGCATTTGAACTCGCGCATTGTCGAGATTCGTAAACGCTCCGTCCTGTTGGACTCAGCCGGCGTGCTTACCGAGCTACCTGCCGATGCAGCCTTCTTGTTGACGGGATACAATCCTGATTACAATTGGTTGCGCACACTTGGACTCGAGTTTGAGGGTGATGCCGAGCTTCCAATGCATGACCCGGATACGCTTGTAACGAATGTTCCGGGAATTTATGTTGCAGGAGTTTTGATAGCTGGTCGAGAAACATCTCGCGTGTTTATAGAGAACAGCCGTACTCACGGGGAGAAAATTCTTGCTCACTATCTTTCAATATCAAAGCAATGAGTGCGCGCTGGTTTCGTGTCTGTAGGCGGGATGAACTGAAAGACGGTTCAGCTCGCAGTATTACTATACTTGGCAAACCCTACGCAGTATTTTCGATAAGTGGTGATGTGTTTGGACTGGACGCGGCCTGCAGACACATGCGTGCCAATCTTGCGGCCGGGAAAATACAGGGAAACTTTGTCACATGTTTCATGCACGATTGGAAATATGACATTCGCTCGGGCAAGTGCCTGACTATGGAAGGTGCAGATGCTCCCACGCGTGAAACAAAGATTGAAAACGGTGACGTATATATTTCGGTCGAATGGCCGGAAGACTTTTGAACTAAAGATTAGGGTCCGGGAAATAACCCTTGCGGATATGGAGGATGGCATGAAACAGCGTTGTTTTACACTCTTGTTGGTAACTTGCCTGCTGTTTGGTGCGGCGTCGGTGCAGGCCGGCTACGAGATTTACTTTCAAAACGGGACAGTACTGCCTGCCGATTTTGAATTCAGACTGGACAATCAAGTTGCTGGCGAGCACGCAATCTTGCAGTTTTATGATGCGCTCACAGCTGCCGATCGCGCGCGTTTGGAGTCGGCAGGCATTGAATTGCTCGGCTATCTACCTGAGCGTGCTTTCGCAGTGAAGATGACTCGCATGGTGACACAGACGGAGTTGACATCGCTCGGCGTTCGCGCGGCGATTCCTTTTGCACCCGAGTTCAAACTGCACCCGCGCGTTCAAGCACGCGATTTCGGAAGCTGGAGCGAGTTTGAGAACGGCGCACGCATGTTCAACGTTGACATCTTCAGTGATGTCCCGCTGGATGTAGCCGCCAAACTCCTTGAAGACTCTGGATATCTCGTCGGCGATCACATTGATGCCCTTCACACGCTTGTTGTCGCGGCAGATCCCGGTAAGATTTTGGACCTCGCAGGCTTGGATCCAGTTTTGTTCATAAATGAAGTCTCGCCGCCACTCGAGAGCCTAAACTCTACCGTTCGTACTCGCCTGCACGTTAATGAAGTGCAAGCGGCTCCCTACAATCTGTCCGGCGACGGTGTGACAATACTCGTATTCGACGGCGGCATGGTGGACGAGACGCACCCCTGATTTCGGTGGCCGTGTTACCTTGATGGAAACCGGCACGGTTGCCAATCACGCTACGCACGTTGCCGGAACGGTTGGCGGAAGCGGACTCAATTCAGGGGGAACGAACCGTGGCATGGCACCACAGGCCACGATAATTAGCGGCCAATACAACGCGTGTGCACCGTTCTGTTTCTATAATAGCCCCAATGATGTCAGCCCTGACTACATTATGGCGCGTGAAACGTACGGCATTGAGTTGACGACCAATTCAATGGGCGCAAATGTTAGTCCGAACGCTTATCCCTGTTCATGGTTCGGCGATTACGAATTGACATCGCGCATCCTCGATGGCATGGTAAGACAAACAGTGGATCGCCCGCTGACACAGTTCTGGGCGGCTGGAAATGAACGAGGCGACGCAGGTTGCAACAATAACTCGTACCGCTGTATGTCAATTCCCGCTTCGGCAAAGAACATCATCACAGTAGGCGCTACGACTGCGGCAGACGCACTTGCCTCGTTTTCGTCATTTGGTCCAACTGATGACGGCCGTATTAAGCCTGAAGTCTGTGCAACAGGAGTAAACGTGACTTCATGTTCGCCCGGTGGCGGCTACGAAGTGATGTCCGGCACTTCGATGGCAACTCCGGCCACAGCAGGAGTTGCTTGCTTAATACTTGAGCGCTGGCATACATATTATCCCGGCGCTCCCGATCCATTGCCAGAAGCGATGAAGGCGTTGATGATCAATTCCGCCAATGACCTTGGCAATGCAGGCCCAGATTTTCAATCAGGCTTTGGTTTGGTGAATGCACAGCGTGCCGTAGATCAATTGCAAGCTGGTGGTGTCCTTCAAAGCAGCCTTGCATTGGACGAATCTTATGAGCGCACTTTCTCTGTAACCTCGAATACCCCGACACTCGAAATCAGTCTCGCTTGGTCCGACATTCCGGCAGTTGGCAACGTGATTCCCACCTTAGTCAACGATCTTGATATTCGTTTGATCGATCCGAATGGCACCGGGTATCAACCGTGGGTTCTAAATCCTGCGTCACCGGGAAGCGCCGCCACGCAGGGCGATGACAGCGTTAACGTCTGCGAAAAAGTCAAGGTCACTTCTCCAATTACAGGCACATGGACGGTAGTTGTTACGGGTGAGATTAACATTGGTGATGAACAGACATTCGCCCTTGCATCGAACGTTCCTTTGGTGGCGCTGTGGAGTGAAATCTCTGGTCAAGTTTTCCCGTCATCAACTCCCGGCGAAGGTGTACCCGGAGCCGTTGCTGTTGTCGGCGAAGGAATCCAGGCTTTAACTGATGCGGAGGGCAACTACTCGATTTTTGTCCCGCGTAATGCGACATATCAACTGCATATCCGCGCTTATGGTTACATTCCGCAAACTCTAACGGTGAATGCCAACGCGGCAGAAGTAACGCAAAACTTTGCTCTGCTCGCAGCAACCGGGAACGGCACGATTAACGGCGTGGTTGAAACGCAAAACGGAACACCGGTTGAAGGCGCGACCATCACTTACTCGTTCCCCAACGCAACCATTCCCGATGACCTTTCAAACGTAGCTGGTATGTTCACGCATGTTCTACCGGGTAGTAATGAATATGTTATCACTGCCACGTTAGGAACAAGTTCGACAACACAGACGGTTGAACTTGATGCGGGTGAAACACTCAACTTGACCTTCACATTAATAGACACTCGCACATCACCCGTAGGCCCTGATGCCAACGGCTACTATTGCTACGAATCTGCCGATACGGGATACGCGCCGACGTTTGAGTACACGTCAATCGCGCCTGCCGCGGGTGGCCCCGGGACTTTGATTGGGCCGGGAACGGGAAACGACTGGTCACTCGCCGTCGCATTGCCGTTTAACGCGCGTTTCTATGGAGTACAAACGGGCGGTTTGACTGTAGGCGCTGATGGTTGGATTGGTTTTGGAACAGTTGCTCCCGGCGCTGCCCCGTACCGCAACGGCTTCATTCCCAGCGCCGCCACTCCGAACAATTGCGTGTACGTCTTCTGGGATGACTTGTATCCCTATAGCCCTGCGCAAGGCGGTCAAATCGCCTATTACAACGACGAAGTGAACGATCGTTTCATCGTTGAATACTACCAAGTACCGCATTTTGCGCCTGACACGTTTAAGGTATCCGCGCAATTCATTCTCTATTCGCAGCAGGCTCGCCCAACTACAACTGGCGACAGCGAATTTGAGATTCACTACGACCGCTTCGATTACGATGGACCGGATACTGACATGGATGCTACATTAGGCATCGAGAATTCGACCGGAACCGCAGGGTTGATGGTCTATTTTGACGGCGGCGCAGATCCCAATCAATTTACGATCACCGCGCCTTATGCCTTGCGCTATACGACAGGCCCAATTGTTGGAACAGGCACAGTGTCCGGTCAAATCACGGCAATTCCGGCAACTGATCTGTCCACAGCAACCATCCGCATCGGCGCTCTTGCATTTTCACCGGAGGCCGATGGTTCCTACAGCATCGCGGGCTTGCCTGCAGGTCAATTCCGACTCGAGTTTGAATTCAACGGCTATGAGAACATCGAATCGGAGCAGTTCACAGTCCCTGTAGGCGGTGAAGCGGTCGTGAATGTTACCTCATACCGACTTGATCCGCCGCAAAACCTTGCTGGAGAATTTGATTCTGAAGCTGGCGTGATTCGCCTGCATTGGAATCCGCCAACGTGGGGTGGGGGCATTCGTAATAATGGCGAGAGCAGCCTTGACGCACTCTCAAACTACACGGTCTTGGTTGGAGGGCGCCAACCTGTCACGGGAATTGCAGATACTTTCCTAGTCTATACCCCGCCAAATCAAGGTATCTACCGATTCTGGGTTATTGCAAATTATGACGGCGGTATTTCGGATAGTTCAAACTTGTCACAGTTCACAGTTACGCCGGTCAGTGACGAACATGCCGCAGTGCCGACCGAAATGTACCTGTCGCAGAACTACCCGAACCCATTTAATCCGTCAACCAGCATTACATTCGGTCTGCCGATTGAATCACAGGTAACCTTAGACGTCTTTGATATTACGGGCCGGACCGTTGCCACTCTGTTAAATGGCAGAATTGCCGCAGGACACCATCGAGTGGAATTTGATGCCACAAACATCGGTACTGGTGTCTACTTCTATCGCTTGAACACTGCGCAAAACCAGCTCATTCGCAAAATGATGCTGCTTCGCTAAACCACCTTTCGCGATTCCTCAGAGGGGCCGAATGGCCCCTCTGGTGTGAGTAACACTAAATTGAACTTGAATTCTGGAGATATCGACTCGAAATGAAGCTCTCTTCTCTTGCTAGTTTTCGCTTCACGCCCAACCTGCCTGAAGGCCTAT
Source organism: bacterium (assembly GCA_016721565.1). Classification (GTDB taxonomy): domain Bacteria; phylum Electryoneota; class RPQS01; order RPQS01; family RPQS01; genus JABWCQ01. The sequence continues at coordinate 331,354 of JADKHW010000001.1, forward strand.
CGCGTTTAACCGAGCTTGCCTACAACTACTACTGGTCGTGGCGCCCCGAAATGATTGACTTGTTTCGTCGGCTTGATCCGGACATGTGGGAAGTTACCCATCACAACCCGGTTCGCATGCTGATGGATGTCCCGCAATGGAAGCTCACCCGCGCGGCCAACAACCACGAGTTCCAAGAACACTATAAACACTGCCTGAATCTGCTTGATTCGTATTTGAATGCAGAGTCGTGGTACCGTCAAGTACACAGCGGTGAGCAGAATGGCCGCATTGTGTTCTTCTCAATGGAATATGGGCTGGCCGAATGCTTGCCGCTGTACAGCGGCGGCTTGGGCGTTTTGAGTGGTGACTACTTAAAGGCGGCCTCGGATTTAGGGCTTCCTGTCGTCGGAATTGGCTTGGCATATCGTCAAGGATATTTCCAGCAGCGACTTGACGTGAATGGTCGCCAGAACGAGCTTTATCCTCAAAACGACTTTGATGTCTTGCCGATTCAGCCCGTGCTTGATGATAAGGGTCAACGTATCACCATTCAGATTCCTTTTCACAATCGTCAGCTGACCATCGGCGCATGGCTTGTCACAGTAGGCCGAGTTCCGCTCTATGTCTTGGACACAGATCTTCCCGAGAATAGCCCGGCTGATCGTTCGATTACGCACACTCTCTATGGGGGAGATCGCGAAACACGTATCCAGCAAGAGATTGTGTTAGGCTTCGGCGGCATTGAATTGTTGCGCAAACTGGGCATCAAAATGTCTGTCTGCCACATGAACGAAGGCCACTCAGCGTTCGTCCAGATTGCGCGCGTCCTGCATGCAGCGGCCGATCAAGGGCTGTCGTGGTACGAGGCATTGCAGCTTGTCGCAGCCGGCACTTTGTTCACTACACACACCCCTGTCCCCGCAGGAATCGATGAGTTTTCGACGGAGTTGATGGACAAGTATTTTGGTCAAATTTATGACCGCTATGGAATCTCTCGCGATGAAGTATTGGGTCTCGGCAGTGTTCGACCCGGCGCACCTGGCCAGCCATTTAACATGGCGATATGCGCACTGCGAACCTCTGATTATACAAACGGAGTAAGTCGCCTGCACGCCGACGTCTCACGCCGCATGTGGACAGAAAGTTGGCCCAATCTCCCGCACGAAGAGGTGCCAATCGACTTCGTCACAAACGGAGTGCATCACGCGACATGGATCTCGCCCGAGATGTCGCAATTATATCAGCGGCATTTTTCAGCCGATTGGAACAATGGCCCCGATGACAAGAGACTGTGGGCGCAGGTCGACAGCGTTCCCGACAATGAAATATGGGAAACGCATAATCTAGGCAAACTTCGTTTAATCGACTTCGCTCGTACGCGTGTTTCGCAGTATCGCCAGCGCGTCAGCGGATTTGTTCCGTTGGCTGAAGAACTTGAAGAGATTTTTGCACCTGACATTTTGACTATTGGTTTTGCCCGCCGGTTCGCAACGTACAAACGGGCCACGCTTTTGCTTTCACATCCGAAGAGACTGCTTGCACTCTTGCGCGATCCTGAGCGTCCTGTACAGTTTATCTTCGCCGGCAAAGCGCATCCGCAAGACGTCATGGGCAAGGACCTGATTGCCGAATTAATCAGATTCGCCCGCGAAAACGGCGTGGAGCATCGCATGCTCTTCCTTGAAAACTACGACATGAACGTAGCTGCACATCTTGTGCGCGGTGTCGACATCTGGATGAACAATCCTCGTCGTCCGCTCGAAGCCAGCGGCACAAGCGGTATGAAAGTACTGATCAACGGCGGCCTGAACTTCTCAATCCTTGACGGCTGGTGGGAGGAAGCCTATCTGCCTGAAAACGGTTGGGCCATCGGTGGCGCAATGCAGTTCGGGGACGATGGTAAGCAAGATGAAAGTGATGCTCGCATGCTCTTTGATGTGCTTGAACATCAGATTGTACCGCTCTACTATCGCCGCGATGAAAACGGCGTCCCTTCAGCATGGATGCAAAAAGTAAAGGCGTCAATTGCAGGTTTGGTCCCGCGCTTTGATGCTCGCCGGATGGTCAAAGAATATTGGGAAGACTTCTATGCACGCGCACTTGAACGTTGCGCCATGATGGAGATGGACAATGCCGCGGGCGCTCGTGAACTGGCTCGTTGGAAGAGGTACCTCGAAAGTCGGTGGCATGAGGTGCGTGTCATAAATGTGCAAACCGAGCCAACGTATAATTTACATCCGGGAAGCTCTGTTAAGGTTCGTGCAGAAGTAGCGCTCGGTGGTCTCTCTCCAGATGACGTTGAAGTCCAAATCTGTTACGGTGAAGATCAGGGCAGTGGAGATCTTGAACTGTCGGGCTACTCACGACTTGAACACTCATCGGATGGCACTTCGCACATCTATACTGGCAACTGGACCGCTCCTGAGAACGGCGTATTTGGATACACCGTTAGAGTTGTTCCGAGCCACCCTTTCCTTGGCAATCCTCTGCGTATGGGCATCGTTCGATGGGCCGCACCACACGCTTAGTCTGCCTGAAGATCAAAATTAAGAGCGTCTTACTGAGATGCCCTTTTAACGAGGTGATGAGGGTGAGATTGCGAGCTTACAAATCGAGTGCAAGCATCTGCGCACGAGGCTTCAAGTCACAGGAGGCATAGAGTTTTCTTGCGACTTCGTTGTCCTCTGCAACAAGTAGCCATAGCTCCTTGCATTGTAGCTCCATAGCACGATTACGCGCATATTCCATGAAGATCCTACCTGTGCCTTTGCCACGATGCTCGGGCATGACAGAGATATCCCAGACCCATAACTCGCTGTTTCCGTTAAATCTATTGCTCGTGATGTAAAGCCAGATATGACCCAAGTAAGAAATGGCTGACGAACTGGCTACCCAAATCTCGCTTTCTTGCCTAAAAGCAAACTCCTTTACGAAGCTTTTGTATCGGTCGAAAAGATCGGATTTTGATTGATTTGGACGGCCATGGAGGGAACTGCAAGTCTGGCTACCGAGTTGTAGAAAAGTGTCGAGGTCTGCTGATTGTAGCGGACGAAGTCGAACTATGTCTAATTCTGCGGAATTGTCTAACATATTGATTTATTTACGAGTTAGAACGAGTTAAGTCGTCTTAAGACTCTGTTTATTTGAAACTAACAACAGAAGCAACTGCGTCGGCTTTTCTTTAGCCCGGCTGCTGAAAGTTAATTGGAAGTTTCGTAGATTGCGAGAGAATCGCAGAGGAAAAACCACAGGAGATGAAAGTGAAGAAGATTGGATTAATTCTCGGCTCGATGGCCGTGGTGGCACTGGTATTGACCGGTAGCTACAGCTACGCGTGTGATGGCAGCGCCTGTTCGTCAAAGAAGGCCTCCGTCAAGAAAACCGCAACTGAACAGGCCGCGACGAATGCGGTCCTCACCTCGACCGGCGACAAGGCCGCATGCTCGGCCAGCTGTGATGCGTCTAAGGCTTCCACTCAGCAAGCAGCGGGTTCCTGCGATGTCACAAAGTGTGCATCGACCACCAATGCAACAATGACCAGTGGTGCGGCGTGCCCGATCACTGGTGCAACGGCAGCGGCTGGTTCTTCGTGCAGTGCGTCGTGTACAGCAGGTAAGAACGCTTCGATGACATCGGGTACATGTGATGCTTCAAAGCACGCCGCCATGACCAGTGGAACATGTGACATGTCCAAGTGCACAACGACTGGCGCCACTAAGGCCTCCGGATCTTGTGATATGTCGAAGTGCTCCTCGACGAGCAACGCTTCAATGACCTCGGGTTCATGTGATGCTTCTAAAAATGCTTCAATGACAGCCGGTTCATCCTGCTGCATGAGCAAGGGTGCTTCAAATGCGTCGATGACATGTGCCTCGAGTGCCGGCAAGATGGCCAGCAACGAAAAGGGCTATTTTGGCGCGAACGTGTACAAGGTTGACAATGGAATGGTGTACGCTGTCGCGGATGGCAAGAAGTTTGTCGTCACTGAAAAGACTCCGTACAATCAAGTTGGAAACGCACGCTTCTATTTCGCTGATGATGCTTGTGCCGTGAAGTGTAGTGAAAAGATGGCATCGATGGCAAAGACATATTGTCATGAAGCTGCTGAACTCGCGACAACGGAATCAAATGTAAAGATCGAAGATGGCAAGAAGATTGCCACTTGTTCGATGTCAGGAAAGAGCTTTGAAGTTACGAGCGCAACGCCTGCCGTTGTGATCGATGGACAGAAGCAATACTTCTGTGGCGAAGGGTGTGCTAACCATTTTATGGGCATTTAGTCTTCGTGTCCGAGCCAAGCGGAGGCCGCGCCCAAGTGGGTGCGGCCTCTTGATTTTATTAGCACTTAAACGCTAATTGTTGAAAATTAACCGTTTAAGGGGAATGGTAGGGGGTACAGTCTGATGAATCAATGCAGTTTGATGCTTGACAGGCTCAAAGGCGTTCCTTATATTTCGGGTTCGCACACAATACCGCGGGCCTGTGGCGCAGCTGGGAGCGCGCTTGAATGGCATTCAAGAGGTCAGGGGTTCGATCCCCCTCAGGTCCACTAAAACGCTCCCGATAATGTTGTCGGGTCTGTTCTTTCTTGCGGGAGTAACTCAGTGGTAGAGTTCCACGTTGCCAACGTGGTTGTCGCGGGTTCGAATCCCGTCTCCCGCTCCAAGTTTGAATGAAGGCTGCGCCAAGTTGCAGTGTTGCTGCGCCTGCGCAAGTACCACCTGAACAGCGGCCTATGTAGATGTGCGGCGCCGTAGCCAAGTGGTAAGGCGGAGGTCTGCAAAACCTCTATTCAGCGGTTCGAACCCGCTCGGCGCCTCAAAGCCGCTCCCCGACCGGTTTTGGCCCTACGCGGCTCGCCGGGATGGTGAAATGGTAGACACAGGGGACTTAAAATCCCCAGGGAACAAAATTCCCGTGCCGGTTCGAGTCCGGCTCCCGGCACACGAAGAGCATCTTCACCGCAAATGCTCTGGTTTGTCTGCCCTGCGGTCGCACTACCGGCTATTGGGCCGGTTGCTTTGTTTTGAGGGGCGATTAGCTCAGTTGGTTAGAGCGCTTGCGTGACATGCAAGAGGTCACAAGTTCGAATCTTGTATCGCCCACGAGCGTGAGTACTGAAAGCAGTGTTCACGATTATTATCCGATCTTTCCAGAGGTATCCGTTCGTAAAGGTACTCAACTATGTCAGAATTGCTATTAGAACTTGAAGGCGGCAAGTCCGTCTCTGCACAGCCCGGTCAGAAACCCATTGACTTCCTTCCAAGCGGACTCGAAGTCGGCGCACAGGGAATTCTGACTTCTGTACTTGACCAAGATATTTGGGATCTGCATCGCCCGCTTGAGCGGGGCGGTAAGCTAAAGTTCGTCAGCTTCGAGCATCCTGAAGGTAAGTTTGTTTACTGGCATTCTGCCGCGCATTTGATGGCTCACGCGATCAAAGAGTTATGGCCTGAATCCCAGCTTGCGATTGGTCCACCGATCGCCGATGGATTCTATTACGATATTGATTCGCCGCATGTTTTCACCCAGGAAGACTTTCCTGTTATCGAAGACAAGATGCGCGAGATATCGAAGCGCAATCTGCCTCTCGTTCGCAAGGACTTGAAGGAGCAGGACGCGCTTGCTTTGTTCAAAGGGATGAATGAGAACTACAAGATTGAACTCATTCATGATCTCAATGAAGATTTAACTGTTTACGAGCAGGGTAACTTTGTTGATCTTTGCCGCGGTCCGCATTTGGATCGCACGAGCCGCATCAAGCATTTCAAGATTCTCTCGGTTGCAGGCGCGTATTGGCGCGGCGATGAGAAAAACAAGATGCTGCAGCGCTTGTACGCGACGGCCTATCCGACCAAGGAGCAGCTTGATCTGCATCTCCATCGGATTGAAGAAGCCGCCAAACGCGACCACCGCAAGCTCGGCAAACAGCTTGATCTGTTTAGCTTCCACGGTGAATCACCTGGAGCTGTGTTCTTTCATCCGCGCGGACAAATCATCTGGGACGAGATTACTCGCTATTGGCGCGCAAAACACGCCTCATTCGGGTATTTGGAAATTCGCACTCCGTTCCTAATGAACGAAGAGTTGTGGAAGAAGTCGGGACACTACGACCACTATAAAGAGAACATGTATTTCTCTGAAGTGGATGAACAGTCCTACGCGTTGAAGCCGATGAACTGTCCGGGACATTGCTTGGTCTTCGGCACACATCAGGTTTCTTATCGCGATTTGCCGCTCAAGTATTGCGAACTCGGCACAGTGCACCGCTACGAAAAGAGCGGCGTGCTTCACGGTCTCTTCCGCGTGCGCGTGTTCACACAAGACGATGCACATATCTTCGTAACAACCGAGCAGATTGAAGAAGAAGTTGGCAAGGTTGTCAAGTTTATCTTCGACATGTACCGTGATTTCGGGTTTGAAGAGTTTCGAGTTGAGTTGTCTACACGCCCTGAATCGCGCGTTGGTTCCGATGAAGTTTGGGATCAAGCTGAAGCCGCTCTGGCCAATGCCTTGAATCAATTAGGTGTTGAATTCAAACTGAATCCCGGCGACGGCGCGTTCTACGGACCAAAGATTGATTTTCACATCAAGGATGCAATTGGCAGAACTTGGCAGTGTGGAACTGTGCAATGTGACTTCTCTATGCCTGCGCGCTTCGATTTGGAATACATTGGAGCAGATGGCCAGCGTCACACACCCGTAATGCTGCACCGCGCCTTGCTCGGATCGATGGAGCGCTTTATTGGCATTCTGATTGAAAACTACGCCGGCGACTTGCCGCTGTGGTTGTCGCCGGAACAGATTCGCATCTTGCCGGTTTCTGACAAGACTATTGAATATGCGCAGCGCGTGACTGATGAGCTGATTGCTTATGGTATTCGCGCATCGCTTGACGACCGTAACGAGAAGCTTGGCTTCAAGATTCGCGACGGCGAACTTAACAAGATACCCTACATGGCTGTTATCGGACCCAAAGAAGCGGAAGCAGAGCAAGTATCACTACGCCGCCGCAAAGAGGGTGACCTTGGCAGCATGACCATTGCCGCAACGGCAGAACGTCTATTAACCGAGATTAAGAATCGCACTACCCACTAAGTCCGGAGGAAAACTGCGCCCACCGCCGCCTACCACTAAAGCAAACTCAACCCGTATCAATGAGAAGATCATCGCACCTGAGGTGCGGGTTATTGGCAGTGATGGAGAGCAGATCGGAGTAATGCATCCGTCCAAAGCGCTTGAGTTAGCTCGCGCAGAGGATTTGGATTTGGTGGAGATTGCAGCCGCAGCGACGCCGCCTGTAGTCCGTATCATGGACTTTGGCAAGTTCAAGTACAGCGTCTCCAAGAAGGACAAGAGTTCGCGCAAGAAGTCGGCAAGTTCGACGCTCAAGACGATCCGCCTGTCGCCTTCAACTGACGACCACGACTTGCTGACGAAAGCTCGCATGGCACGTCGGTTCATCGAAGAAGGTTCGAAAGTAAAAGTTAGTATCTGGTTCCGTGGCCGTATGATTACGCATCAGGAATTCGGTGTGCGCATGATGGCGCGCATTTCGGAGGAAGTTGCGGATGTCGCCAAGGCCGAAGCCCCACCGAAGATGGAAGGGCACAACCAGATGATCATGATGTTAATTCGTAAATAATTTGGAAATAGAGGCAAGACAATGCCGAAGATGAAGACAAAGCGTTCGATGGCAAAGCGGTGCAAGGTTACGGGCACCGGCAAACTCGTCTTTTTCAAGACGCGCCGCCGTCACAAACTAACGCACAAGAACACCGCGCAGAAGAACCGCTTGACCGGATCAGTCGTCTTTGAAGGCGGCGAGGCCAAGAAGGTCGCGCGCATGATGGCGATGGCATAGACCACAGCCTCACCCCGTAAGAGCAAAATCATACTTTAGGTATACAAGAATGCCAAGAGCTACTAATAATCCGGCGACACGCCGCCGGAAAAACAAAGTCTTCAAAGCGGCCAAGGGTTACATCGGCCGTCGTGGCACACTTATTCGTGCTGCCACAGAGACAGTTGAAAAAGCGTGGGCGCGCAGTTTTGGCGACCGCCGCAAGAAGAAGAGCCTTTATCGCAACATCTGGGTGGTGCGTATCAACGCGGCAGCGCGTGAGCATGGCCTCAGCTATTCCCGATTTATTTGCGGGCTGAAGCAGCAGGGAATCGCCCTCGACCGTCGTCAGCTCGCCGAATTGGCCGTGAATGATCCGCAAGGATTTCAGCAGTTGACCCAAATGGTCAAGGCTGCGTAAGTAAACCCTTTCGAGTCCGTCCAATCTTGTGTTTTTGTTGACGGGCGATCCTTGCTCCGCAGGGGTCGCCTTTCTCTTTTTTCAGACATTCCCAATTCATGCGAGCAGAACTCGATAAAATCAGACAGGAAGCAACAGCCGCGCTAAACAGTGCGACCGATCTTGCTGCTCTCGAACAAGTTTCAATCAAGTATCTTTCGCGTAAGGGTGCTGTGGCTGGCCTGTTCAAATTGCTTGGTCAAGCCAGCGCAGAGGATCGCCCGGCTTTCGGTCAAGCATTGAATGATCTTAAAGCCGAACTCGAAGCGCTCGAAGCGGCACGTAAGATTGCACTGACGCCAAAGTCAAAAGGCTCGTCCATCGACACAACGCTTCCCGGCAGAGCACAATGGATCGGTAGCTATCATCCGTTGACGCTTGTCATGCGTGAGATCACAGATATCTTCGGCAGCATGGGCTTCCGTGTCGCTGACGGCCCAGAAATTGAGTTGGTCAAATACAACTTTGACATGCTCAATACTCCCGCATGGCACCCCTCACGCGATGAGAGCGATACGATCTACTTGCCCAACGGATTTGTCGTGAGAACAGAGACGTCACCTGTCCAAGTTCGTACGATGGAGAAGCAGGATCCACCGATTCGTATTATTTCTCCGGGCCGTGTTTATCGTCGTGATCGTCCAGATGCCACGCACTCGCCGATGTTTCATCAATGCGAAGGCTTGTACGTTGACAAAGGCGTGACGATGGCAGAGTTAAAGGGAACTTTGCTGTCGTTCTACCGCGCTCTGTTCGGTCAGCAAACCAAACTGCGTTTTCGTCCGCACTTCTTTCCATTTACAGAGCCGTCCGCCGAGGTTGATGTGACCTGCCCCTTCTGCAAAGGCGAAGGTTGCCGCATCTGCAAGAACACAGGCTGGCTCGAAATGGGCGGTTGCGGAATGGTCGATCCGAACGTGCTCGCGGGGGTTGGCTACGACACAGAAATTTACACTGGCTTCGCATTCGGATTAGGTATTGACCGCATTGCCATGCTGCGTTTTGGCATTCAGAATATTCGCTTGCTGACGGACAGCGACGTTCGCTTCCTCAGACAATTCTCCGGAATTACTCCGCGCTAATACGACCATGTTACTTAGCTATAAATGGCTCTCCGAGTTTGTTGATCTGCCCGTCCCGCCTGAGCAATTAGGCGATGTCTTGACGTGGCTTGGACTCGAGATTGAGTCAACGGAAGTTTACAAGACGTCGCTTGAAAATGTTGTTATTGGTCAAGTAGTGGGGTGCGCCAAGATTGAAGATACCGACCATCTCTCGATTACAAAAACCAATGTCGGCGGTGAGACGCTCTCTATCGTTTGCGGGGCACCCAATGTTCGCGCAGGGTTGAAAGTCGTGGTCATGCTTGCAGGTTCTAAGACTGCCGCAGGCATGTTAATCAAGAAAGCTAAACTGCGCGGCCACGAATCCAACGGCATGCTCGCCTCAGAAGAGGAACTTGGACTTGCGCCGTCGCATGCAGGCATCCTTGAACTTCCGCAAGAGTGGGAAGTTGGCGCTCTGGCGTCACGCTATCTCGATCATCAAGACACCGTTTACGATGTCGAGATAACTCCGAACCGTCCTGACCTTCTCTCGCACATCGGCGTCGCGCGTGACATTGCAGCCAAGTTCAAACTTCCGTGGAAGCGCAAGAGCTATTCGATAACTGAGTCATCGTGCAAGGCCGCAGACTACGTCAAAGTTGTTCTCGATGCACCCCAAGCCTGTCCACGCTACACTGCTCGTGTCATAACAGGTGTCAAGATTGGCCCGTCTCCCTTTGAGGTCGCACTAAGACTTCAGCGTTGCGGCATTCGACCGATTTCAAACATAGTTGACGTTACGAACTACGTGATGCTTGAAACTGGACAACCATTGCACGCTTTCGATGCTCGATTCTTAGCCGATCACGAGATCAGAGTTCGCTATGCCTCGCAAGGGGAGAATTTCATCACTCTTGACGGCAAAGAACACAAATTGAATTCGTCAGACCTGTTGATTGCCGATGCCAAACACGGTGTCGCACTTGCAGGCATTATGGGCGGACAAAACAGCGAGATCCGCGAAGATACGACTGATGTCGTTCTGAATGTGCCTACTTCGATCCAGTTCACGTTCGACGAACTGCAAAATCCCTGGGCATGTCCACCGATTCAGCACGCCGCTTTGAGCGCGGTTGCGACCCGAATCAGTTACCTTATGCCGCCGACTCTGCAATTTCACTGATGCAAGAGTGGGGTAGAGGCGAGGCTTTGTCGGGTAAGGTGGATGCCTATCCGAAACCCATCGTTCCGGTAAACATCTCGTTCCGCCCGCAACGCACGTCAGAATTAATCGGTGTTGAATATGACAATACTGAAATACAGGACATTCTCACTCGTTTAGGCTGTGAAGTAAACTGCATTTCAATTCCGTGGGAAGTCAAAGCCCCAACGTACCGTCCTGATCTCGAGCGCGAAGTCGATTTGATCGAAGAAGTTGTACGCGTCAATGGTTACGACAAGATTCCGATCGCCGAAACGAGTAAAGTTGTTCTAACTGGTCAAGATGATCCCGCCCATACGATTCGCCGTAAAGTCGAGGACATCCTCGTCGGGCAAGGCTTCTTTCAGGCTCTGTCGCTTTCGATGTGGAACCCCGAACCCCGCCTCGATCCGCCCGGAATGCCTGAAGGAGTCCTCCTCGGCAATCCTGTAACGGATGAGATGCGCTTCATGCAAGGCAGCGTTCTGCCTCCCCTGTTCCGCGCCGCCGCAGCTAACTTTGAACGAGGCGACCGTGACCTACGCTTATTCGAGACCACGCGCACCTTTCACTCAGGCAAACCTGATGATCCTCGTACATGGGAACGTCGTGTTGTCGCGGGTTTGATGACCGGCCGCCGCCGTCCACAGGGCTGGGAGACTTCAAAAGAATCAATTGATTTCTTTGATCTGAAGTCAGTTTTGGAAATTTTGGCGACACGCCTATCCCTTGACAATTATCATATTAATTGCTATGCTCTTGATACTTCGGGGCTTCTGGCCGGAGAGCTAACAATTGCGGGCAATAAAGCCGGTTCCTTCGGAATCTGGCCAAAATCGATTTGTGCTTCTTTGGACATTGAAGCGGAAGTTGCATGGTTCGAGCTGGATATGGGAGTAATGGTCAACCACCAGAAAACCGGATTCCGTTTCGAGCCTCTGCCGAAATTCCCCATTGCTTGGCGGGACCTTGCAATTGTGGTGGACAACGATGTCAGCTATGCCGACCTTGCTGCAACCATTCGTGAGTCCGCAGGAGACCTCTTGACATCGCTGTGGCCGTTTGACGTGTTCATCAGCGACAAGCTTGGGTCCGGTAAGAAATCGGTAGCCGTCCGCCTCGAGTTCCTTCACCCTGACCGCAGCCTTGACACTTCCGAAGTGGAGGGGTTCATCCAAAACGTTCTTTCAAGTTTACAACACAAACACTCCGCTGTTTTACGCTGAGTGTCTTTCCCCATAACCATTACGCCATTTAGTCTTTCAGCATGGATATTCAGACGCTTGACGCGCTCGACCAGAAGATTGCCCGCCTCTTAACGAAACTCACCGAACTTCAAGCTGAAAACAAGAAGATGTCGAGTGAATTAAATACTTTGCGCCAGCAGCATGATGTCACAGTTAAAGAACTTGATGACACCAAGCGCAAGTGCGACAAGCTGTCCGAAAATCAACGCGACGTGCAAACCGAAGAGTTGATTCGCACGCGTATTTCTGCCTTGTTGGAGAAGCTCGAAACCGCGTAAGCGGTAAGCTCACTGGCCATAACCCATGAGCGATTTACTGCAAGAAAGCTCGCAAGAGGACGCAGTCGAAGTCACCATCTTCGATCGGGCCTATCGTCTCCGTAAGACAGCCGATCCGGGCTACCTTAAGCGAGTTGCCGGAATGGTGGACGAGCGCATGAAACTGGTTCATGGCGCGGATCGAACCCGACCGGCGGGCGACTTAGCGGTCCTTGCCGCTTTACAGCTTGCTCATGAATTGTCGGAAGCTCAATCTGAACGCACGCAACTTGAGTTGAAACTAAATCAGCGCGCGCGCGACCTTGAGCAGACACTGGATGCTAAACTTCGGGAGCTGGGAGTATAGGCCCATTGCTATCCCGAAGCTGATGATAAGACGGAGGATGGAGTTAGGGTAGAGGATTACGAAATACAATTTTAGGATTTAGATCCCTGTTTTGGCAGATTCTTGATTCAAGAACCAATAGTCAAAGAAAAGGGAGTTCAACTCTGGCGTCTATTGCAAGCCTAAGCCTGAGCAATCAGGTTCCCCTCGGTGCAAATCGTTGTGGATAGTGGAAGCAAGAACCGTGCAGGTGAATTCCCGCCGTGTCGTACCAGGTTCTTGGTACCACGTCTGCCATTCAGGGATTCTTTTTATATATACAGCGGAGAAAACCGTTGATGGATAACATATTTCTGGTAGTTGCGTTAGCCGCAGGCTCTGGCATCGCAGCATTCTTGATTGGTTGGTTTCTGAGCCGTTCAATTTCTCGTGAGAGATTGGAAACTTCTCGGCAGGAAGCGGAGCGAATCGTCGCCGATGCTCACAAAGAAGCCGAGACGATGTACAAAGAGAAAATGCTGGAGCTTGGAGCTGAGCAATTAAAACTCCGCACGGCTCTGGAAGACGAGATGCGTCAGGTCAAAGATGAATTGGCCCGGCAGGAACGCTCGAATAAGGATCGCGACGCGAACCTGAAGAATCAGCGTGACGAAGTAGAGAAAAAACGCAAAGAAGTAGATCGCCTGCTTGGCCAGAATACTCAAAAAGAGAAGAAACTGACTGATCAGGAAGTTGAACTGGAAGACACTCTGAAGCGCGCACAAGCAGAGCTTGAGCGCGCCGCAGGCTTATCAAAAGACGAAGCACTTGATCAGCTCAAAGAATCGCTCTTGGCCGAGGCCCAGAATGCCACCGCAGAGCTGATCAAGAATATGCGCGATGAAGCCAAAGCGACGGCCAACCGCGAAGCCAAGGAAGTGATTGTTTCGGCCATACAACGCTCCGCCGCTGACCACAGCGTTGAGAGTACAGTTTCAGCCGTTCACATTCCTAACGACGAAATCAAGGGCCGCATCATCGGTCGTGAAGGTCGGAATATCCGCGCCTTTGAGCAAGCGACAGGTGTGGATATTATCGTGGACGATACACCCGAAACGGTGGTCGTCTCAGGTTTTGACCCGTATCGCCGTGAAATTGCTCGTCTCGCACTTGAACAATTGATGGCTGATGGCCGAATCCACCCACAGCGCATAGAGGAACTGGTCAAGAAGATTGAGAAGGAGATGGAAGAGAAGCTGATGCAAATCGGCGACGCCGCATGTCTTGAAGCAGGCGTAACTGGTTTGCATCGCGAAATGGTTAAACTTGTCGGTCGCTTGAAATACCGCACGAGCTATGGCCAGAACATTCTCCACCATTCAATAGAAGTCGCTCACCTTTCGGCCTTGATGTGCGCACAGCTTGGTTTTGATGCCAAGATGGGCCGTCGCGCAGGACTTCTGCATGACATCGGTAAAGCAATTGACCGCTACACCGAAGGCACGCACGTCGAAATTGGTGTCGAGTTGGCCAAGAAGTATCGCGAACCGAAAATCGTCATCAACACGATTGCCGCACACCACAATGACACTGAATTCACCTCGCCGATAGGCGTGTTGGTTCAAGCAGCCGATGCAATTTCCGGCGCTCGTCCCGGCGCTCGTCGTGAGACACTTGAGCTTTATGTGAAGCGCTTGCAGCAGCTTGAAGAGATCGCGTCAAGCTTTAAGGGCGTGCAGAAAACATTCGCAATTCAGGCCGGACGGGAAATTCGAATTATCGTTGAACCGCAAAAGGTCAACGATTCAATGGCTGAAATGCTCGCTGTGGATATTGCTAAGAAAATCGAAGCCGATCTTGAATATCCGGGTCAAATCAAAGTCACTGTACTGAGAGAATTTATTGCCTCAGGCCTCGCAAAGTAAGCCCGCAGGCGCAAGCCGCCTGTTATTTGTCGGAGATGTTTATGGAGAGCCCGGTCAGCAGGCGGTCGTTGCGCTGTTGCCCGGGCTTCTTCGTGAATTTTCTGTTGACGCGTGTGTTGTCAATGCTGAAAACGCCGACGCTGGTAAAGGCCTTTCACCCGTTATCATCCGCAAACTGTTCGATGCCGGCGCGGATGTCCTTTCAGGCGGAAATCACACGCTCTATCGCGACAAGGCTCATGCGGCCATCAACGAGAACCCGCGTATTCTTCGTCCACACAATTTTCCAACAGACGCACCCGGACGCGGCTACGCTCTTGTTGAAATCTCCCCGGTCAGTATGCTGGGGTGTTGTCAATTTGATGGGCCGCGCGCTGTTACCACCATCAGATGACCCGTTCCGTTTAGGCAAACAGATTGTCGAGAAGCTTCGCGAAGAGACTCAACTTGTCTTTGTAGATTTTCACGCCGAAGCTACCGCTGAAAAACTTGCTCTTGGTAGATTCCTTGACGGCCTTGCAACTGCAATCGTTGGCACGCACACGCACGTACAAACAGCCGATGAGCAGATTCTCCCCGGTGGAACGGCGTACCTAACAGATGTCGGCATGACCGGACCGCACTCAGGAGTAATCGGCATGGATACTCCAAGCGCGCTCCATAGATTTTTGCAGCCGATGGGGGGCGGAAAGTCCGGTGTTGCCACTGGAGAAATTCGCTTACACGGTGTCATCATTGACGCGGATCCCTCTACAGGAAAAGCGCTTGGCATTCAACGCATTCGCCGCGACTTCGAAAAATGAACCATACCTCAATAATCGGCAATGCATGGTTAGGCGGCGCACAGGTAGTACCTGTGCGCATTCGCATTGAGCAAGGGCGGATTTCTTCAGTCGAACGCGGAGTCTATCAAAGCGACTCCGTTGACACGCTTGTTCTTAGCTCAGACGAAATACTTTTGCCGGGCTTTCACGATGCACATTTGCACCTGATAACCGGCGGCCTGCAAATGGCGCAAATTGAATTCAGCGGTGCAAGAACAGTTGATGCTATTCTCGAACGCATCTCTGACTATATCTCAAAAAACAAACCTGCTCAGGGCCAATGGATTCAAGGCCACGGCATAGAGCAAACTGAAGTCACAATCACTCGCACAGACTTGGATCGCGCGACAGCGGACTATCCATTTTTCACCTGGACGCACGATCTTCATTCAGCAGTTGCCAATTCTAAAGCGCTAGTCGAAGCCCGTGTCGATGGTTTAATTAAGAACCCTGAAGGCGGAACATTCGAGCGCGGCGGCGACGGCAAGCTGAACGGTGTGCTCCGCGAGAAAGCCGCAATATTCGTAGCAGATCAGATTCCCGAGCCTACCGAACACGAATTTCGCGAAGCATTTCTCCGCGCACAACTGCACGCTCTCGCTCGGAATTACTTGCGCCAGCGCAAGCGTCCGCCACGGCTTGCTCGATGCCTACCTGAACGTTGGCGATTCTGCTGATCAAATCATGCGCTTGAACATGTGGAAGGTAACAACCACATTTGATTTCGATGCTGACAAATTTGAAAAGCTCGACTCCGGCAAGTTCCGCTACAAGTGCTTCAAAGGTTTCACCGACGGCGCGTTAGGTTCGCGTACCGCATCATTCTGGCAGCCGTATTCCGATGATGTTAACTCCACGGGTGAGCTGCTCGTTCGCGAAGGCCCGCTTGCAAGATTCATTCGCAGTGCACATCGAGAAGGCTACCAAATCGCCATGCATGCTATTGGTGATCGCGCCAACAGCGTCGTCCTTGATGCAATTGAAATGGCCGGTTCAAACGGCATTGGCCCTGAACTTCGCCCGCGCATCGAGCACTGCCAGCACTTGCGCGAACGCGATATTGAACGTTTCGCCAAGCTTGGAGTCGTGGCCAGTATGCAACCAATTCACTGCACTGCCGACATGGGATTCGTTGGAACACGTTTAGGTAATGAGCGCGAAGCCACATCATACGCATGGAAGAGCTTGAAGAAAGCAGGAGCCGTGCTCGCGTTCGGGAGCGATTGGCCCATCGAAAGCATGTCTCCAATCGACGGCATTCACGCCGCCGTCACCCGCACTCGCAAAGACGGCACGCCCGACGGTGGTTGGCACGGCGAGCAATGTGTATCGGTCGAAGAAGCGCTCACCGCTTACACGCAGGGTGCAGCGTTCGCAGCAGGGTGGGAGGAAAGCATCGGGAAGATAGAATCAGGATATTTTGCGGATCTCTGTGTGTTATCTGCCGATCCGTTTAGAACAAATCCGCGCGACTTGCACAAGCTGCAAATCACGCGGACGATAGTTAACGGCAAGACAGAATATTTGCGCGTCTAACTCAGATCTTTGACTCTCATCCAGTCGATAAATTCTCTGAGTCCTTGCTCAAATTTTACATCGTGACGGAAACCGAGTTCTTTCTCAGCCAATGCTGTGTCCGCAAATGTCTGAAATACGTCACCCGGTTGCGGCGGCAGTCGATCAATCTTGAGCGGTTTGCCAACACCCTGTTCAATCCAAGTAAGCAACTGTTTGAGTTCTACAGGGGCATGCGAACCCAAGTTGAATACCCCATAGCGATCCCTCGATTGTTCCACCCACGAGAGTGCGCCGAGAATACCGCCAACGATGTCCGAAACATGCGTGTAATCCCGACGCGAACTTCCGTCACCGAAAACCGGAATCGGCTCGTCGTTAAGCGCCTTCTTCACAAACTTGCGAATCGCCAAGTCCGGTCGTTGACGCGGCCCATAAACAGTGAAGAAACGCAGGCATGCAATCGAGAACCCGTACAAGTGTGAATATACATGCGCGACAACCTCTCCGGCTTTCTTTGTCGAACCGTACGGACTAAGCGGTCGGTCAGTATTGTCACTTTCGCGAAATGGTCCGCCGTCTCGATCTCCATAGACAGATGAACTTGACGCGAACACAATCTTGCTTATATTCGATTTCCGACACAGTTCAAACAACCCGACTGTCGCGTCGATATTGACTTCAGCATATAGCTCAGGCTGTTCAAGCGATGGTCGCACCCCCGCCCGTGCAGCCAAATGCACGACCGCATCGAACTTGTGATGAGCAAACACTTCAGCTAATAACGCACGATCTCGAATATCACCTTCGACAAGCAGAAAATTCGGGTTGCGTGAGCAATCGGCAATATTCTGTTCTTTCAACTTACGCGGGTAGTACGGATCGAAGCTGTCATAGCAAACAACAGCCGTCCCTTGCGCAAGCAGGGCCTCAGCCAAGTGGGAGCCAATGAATCCGGCGCCGCCGGTAAGCAGGACTTTTTTCATATGTTTTGCAATGTGTCCCCAAGCTATCTGCAAGCTCGGGGCCAACAGAAGATAGCGGGTTTTCTCTATTCATTGCAAATCCTTTGCGGGTAGCCCTCTACGGTCATTTGTAAATTTAGTATAAACAAAGGCAAAACAGTGTGCCTTTCAGGCACGGGTCAGGTAAGGGAACTTGACAAATACCATAGATGGTTGTAAATTTGTGGTTTCTGGACGGCGACCACCCATGTCGTTCTATAGGGCGGAGTAGCTCAGTTGGTTAGAGCACGGGAATCATAATCCTGGTGTCGGGGGTTCAAGTCCCTCCTCCGCTACACGAGCAGCCAAGAGCTGCCGGGATTTCTCCGGCGGCTCTTTTGTTTTCTTGCCCATCGAATCCTTTGGCTCGCGAAACTTCACAATCAGAGTGAACATGAATTTCAGTGAATGGCCCAAATTTGTCTGTGTTGAATGCTCAAAAAGTGAACTCAAGTCGACTGATGTGGGCTTTGAATGTCCCGCCTGCGGCAAGAAATATCCACAGCACAAGGCCACAAAGATTCCGGTCTTCGTGAGTTCTCGTTCACCTCTTGATGAACACGAGATTTTGAGCCATGAGGTGAAGGAAGCCGCACTAGATCTTGAAGTCGCCAATAGTCATTGGAACACCGGGCCGTTGCGTGCAATGCTGGGCAAAACGAGCGGCAAGAGAGTCCTGAGCTTTGGCAGTGGAGATGGTGGAGACCGCGCATGGCTCGAGCGTGCGGGTTACGAACTTGTTTGCTTCGACATCTATCCCGGGCCATTCACCGATGTAGTTTGCGACGGCCACGAACTGCCCTTTGCTGATGCGCAATTTGATATCGTCGTATCAACAGCGGTATTTGAACATCTCTACAATCCGTTTCAAGCCGCCCGAGAGATCCATCGTGTCCTAAAACCCGGCGGAACACTGGTTGGCTCGGCGGCATTTCTCGAAGCCTATCACGCGAATTCCTATTTTCACATGAGCCATCTCGGCTTAACAGAGGTTTTTCGTCGCGCAGGATTCGGGGAAATCGAACTCCATCCGGGATGGTCTTATGTTGAATCGTTGAATGGCCGCTTCTGGGTCTGGAACAACGTCAAGCTCATCAGCAAAATCACTCGTCCGTGGCGGCGCTTTCGCTATCTTGTCGGGATGGCGCTGTGGAAGATGGCCTATGGAATGAAGGGACGACCAATCCCTGATCGCGTGCGCTTAGGTTTTGCAGGTTCGCTCTTGTTTAGAGCTGTAAAGCCCAATGTTTGAAACTGCTCGACATATCTTGAGTCGCGTCGCGCCTGAGGAACGAATCCTGCTTGCCGTTTCCGGTGGTGGAGATTCGTTTGCGATGCTTAAGTGGTTCGCGGCTCAAGAAAATTGGCGTCATCGAGTTGTTGCCGCGCATGTTAATCACAACTTACGAGAAGACTCAAAGAGTGTCGCAACTCTTGTTTCAAGGCAGGCGGCTTCACTCATAATTCCACTTCTCTTAGCAGAAGTCAACGTCCCTGGCGCGATTGCAACACGAAAAGAGTCCATTGAGGCTTGCGCTCGCCGATTGCGCTATGCAGCACTCGAAGAAATTCGCGTTGCCCATGATTGCACATACATCGCAACGGCACATACGCAGGGTGATGACGCCGAGACGGTTTTGATGAAGCTAACTATGAATTCGTCATGGTACGAATGCACAGGGATCCCGGTTCAACGGGGAAACGTATTACGACCATTTGTAAGAGTCGCCAGAGTTCAACTTCGCGGCCTGATTTCCCCGGAAGACAAATACGATACCGATCCCATGAACGAGGATTTGCGCTTCTTGCGTGTTCAGGCCCGAACTGCCCTGGAGGACGGACTTCAAGTCGTAGTTCTGCTGTCTAAGCATGGCACGCAGCTTCAGAAGCTCCAGAATTTGACCTCGCGCCTAATTAAAGCTAATAATAACATTATTTTAGGGACAGTTTTTCGAGGGTCTTTGGTCTTGAGAATTTACCGAAAAACTTGTATCTTGAAGACTTAGGCTTTCTTGCCGTCGAATTGAAGTGGGCGACCCTGATCGGCCGACCCGAAAACCGCTTGAAATCTGGCCTTCGCCGCAAGGTAGACGAGTTCTTGAACGCAAGAGATTGTCGAGCAACTTTGCCGCTTCCTGGCGATGTCAACCTGCATCGAGCTGGTCACCAAGTATGGCTAACAGGCGCAGGATATCGCAATTCGAGCATGGCGATTACATATGACAATATCGTGCTGACTCCAGATGCATTCAAACATTTTGAGTCTGGTGTGTTGTCAGTAGCTTCTTTAGTACCACAAGCCTTCAACGTGAGAACGTGGTCACCGGGCGAAAGGTTTAGACCTGCAACTCGTCGGAGTCGCAAAATTTCCGATTGGCTTGCTGAGGCCGGAGTACATCCTGCCGTACGCGCGCAGTGGCCCGTCATTTGTCATGACGACGTGATCATCGCCGTTCCCGGATTAGGTGTCGCAGAGCACGTCAAACCACGCGGGGACACTCCCGTTGTGAACATTCATTGGAAAGCACATTCCCGCCGTGACCAGCAAGTATCCCGATAAAATTACCGTCGGCAATCCTCCGCGCCCGTTTCGCAAGTTTCTGCAAGAAGACGAAATTCAACGCGCGGTTTTGAAAACAGCTGATGAGATTCACGAGCGCTATCGTAGCAAGAATCCAGTCTTTGTTGGCGTGCTCACGGGATGTTTCATGTATATGGCCGATATCGTGCGCGCTACGAATTTGCCATGCACCGTCGATTTCATAAAGCTCTCAAGCTATCGCGACGGCATGGAATCGGGCCGCATCAAATTGATCAAAGATATTGACATCGAGATCAAAGATCGTCACGTCATTCTCGTTGATGACATTGTTGATACAGGTAACTCGTGGGACTTCCTGCGCGGCTATTTGATGGTTAGGCAACCGGCCAGTATGAGCATGGCCGCATGTTTTCGCAAACCCAAGTCCATTCAGGCTGGCATAGCTGTGGATTTCATTTCGATTGATCTGCCGGACGAATTCGTGGTTGGTTACGGACTTGACTACGCCGGGGCGGGCAGGCACCTGCCCGATCTTTATGTACTGGACGAACCCATAAACTCGTGAGCGCAAACAAATCCCAAAATCCCAAGAGCCGCGGTCCTGACGATGACGAAACTCGCATAGAGTGGCGCAAAGTCACGCGACTGTTGTATGTTCTCCTGCTCGTGGTGTTGGCCACTATCGTTGTGGCACAACTTGTAACTCAGCGCAGCGCAGAACAGCAAGTCACATATCATTCCTTTGAACAGGCAATTGCAGACGGGCGCGTCCAGTCCGGGGTGATTCGCGATCAGATTTTTCACGGTAAAATGAAAGACGGATCAAAGTTTACCGTGACACTTCCGCCGACACTTGACAGTGCCCTACTTGAAAAATGGAAGAACGCAGGCGTAGAACTCGATTTCAAGGTCAAGCGCCCGGACATTGGCTCATACTTGCTTGGTATGCTGCCGTGGATATTGTTGCTCGGCTTCGGAATCATCATGATTCGCCGTATGTCTAACATGGGACCCAAAGGACTGTTCCAATTTGGCAAGAGCAAAGCGCGCGTCTATTCCGATTCCAATCAGAAAGTCACGTTCGAAAATGTCGCCGGTGCAGATGAGGCCAAAGAAGAGCTACTTGAGATCATCGACTTTCTCCGTGAACCCAAGAAATTCGTGCGCGTAGGTGGCCGTATTCCGCGCGGTGTCTTGCTCCTCGGCCCTCCGGGAACGGGTAAAACACTCTTAGCTAAAGCTGTTGCAGGTGAAGCAGCCGTACCGTTCTTCTCGATCAGCGGTGCCGAATTTGTCGAAATGTTCGTCGGCGTCGGTGCGAGCCGTGTGCGCGATCTCTTTGAGACGGGCAAAAAGAATGCACCGTGCATCATCTTCATTGATGAAATCGATGCGGTCGGTCGTCATCGCGGCGCTGGCCTCGGTGGTGGACATGACGAGCGTGAGCAAACACTGAATCAATTGCTAATCGAGATGGACGGTTTTGAAGAGAATGATGGCGTGATCCTTGTTGCTGCAACCAATCGCCCCGATATTCTTGACCCCGCGCTCTTACGCCCCGGTCGTTTTGACAGGCAAATCGTGGTAGATCGTCCAGACGTCAAAGGTCGTCTCGCAATCTTGCATGTTCATACCAAGAACAAACCGCTTGGCACGGACATTGACCTCGAAGTAATCGCCAAGAGCACTCCGGGCATGTCCGGTGCCGAGCTTGCGAACTTGATGAACGAGGCCGCGTTGCTTGCGGCACGTCGCGACAGCGACCGCGTGATGATGCAAGACATGGAAGCCGCCAAGGACAAAGTGATGATGGGCATCGAGCGCAAGTCAGTTGTCATTCCCGAAAAAGAACGTCGCATCACGGCATACCACGAAGCGGGCCACGTTCTCGTCGCGATGTTTACTCCTGAAGTCGATCCCGTTCACAAAGTAACCATTATTCCGCGCGGCCAAGCTCTCGGATTAACACATTTCGTTCCGCTCGATGACAAGCGCAGCTATTCACGTCGCTACCTCGAAGGCCAGTTGGCTACTCTGCTCGGCGGTCGAGTCGCCGAGCTTGAAGTCTTCAACGAAGTCACTTCCGGCGCGGCTAATGATCTGAAGCGCGCTACAGAAATTGCTAAAACCATGGTCACACGTTGGGGCATGAGCGATACTCTCGGCCCGATCACGTATGGTCAAAAGCAAGAAGAAGTCTTCTTGGGCCGCGACTACACGACGAACCAAGACTACAGCGATGAAACCGCGCACGCAATTGACCAAGCCGTCCGTGAACTCGTTGAGGGTGCCGAAAAACGCTCGCGCGAAATCCTGAATCGTGAACGGAAGCGTTTGGATCGTCTCGCCGAATCGCTTGTAGAGCGCGAGTCACTCAGCGGCGATGAAATTCGCGTGCTACTCGACCTTCCGCAAACCAATGGCAAGGGACCTTCCGCGTGATAGACCACAACGAAGAACAACGCCTTCGCGACCTCGTTCGCAAAGAGCTTGAAGCCCGTGAGGAACTACGTTCCAAAGAGAAGGCCGGCGAAGTCAAACTTACGACCATCGACGAGCTTGAGCGCAAGCGGATTATCGAAGAAGAGATTCAGAGTTACTACGCTGCGCGCGGAGACTACAAGCAAATCGAAAATGAAGACGGTGAACTCGAGTGGATAACCATCGCGGATGCCGCCGAGCGCGAAAAGCAAATCCCCGTTGACATCGAAGAACTTGAAGAAGGTCAGAAGAAAGTTCGCAACAATATCGTGATGATAGCGGTGCTCGCTTTCGTCGGCGTTGCGCTGATGATCTTTGCGTTACAGCAGCGTCATGGTAGTATTCAAGTTCTCGCAAATGTCGATGGCGCGACAATCATCCTGAACGGCATGCCCACAGAATTTAGAACCGATAACGTTCTTCACGACCTTGCACCCGGAATACACGTCATTTCGGTTGCCAAAGATGGCTTCGGAATCGTCGGCGACGCCGCACGCAGAGTTGAACTTAAGGCAGGTGGGGAAGAGGTCTTAGTGTTCCAGCTCGAACCGAAAGAGAGGCGCTTCAATGGACAAAGCCAGAATTGAAGCCGCCGTTCGCGAGATTTTGCTTGCCGTCGGAGAGAATCCCGATCGCGAGGGGTTGAAGGGTACTCCGCGCCGCGTAGCCGAAATGTATGAGGAAGTCTTCTCAGGGATCGGCACTCCACCCGCAGAAAAACTTTCGCTCTATCCCGCCGAAAACACGACCGAGATGATCATTCATCGTGACATTCCGTTTTACTCGATGTGTGAGCATCATTTGTTGCCGTTTTGGGGTTTCGTTTCAATTGCCTATATCCCAAAAGATTCTCACGTAACCGGCTTTTCATCATTGGCGCGTGTCGTGCGCGTGCTTTCCCAGCGTCCGCAATTGCAGGAGAGTATGACTACAGCGATTGCGGATACGCTTATGGACAAGCTTCAGCCGATGGGCGCGTTCGTCGTAATTCGCGCGCAGCATCTTTGCCTGATGATGCGCGGTGAAAAAGTTCATGGCAGTTGGACTATAACGTCAGCAGTGCGCGGTGCGTTGTCCAAATCGGCAACGCGCATGGAAGCATTGTTGCTCATGGATGGAAAAGGCTAACCTGCGAATCTTTCGACATCGTCGCGGTGTCCTCGAAATCGGTGGACGCACACGGCTGATGGGCATCGTAAATGTAACGCCCGATTCATTCTCGGATGGTGGAAAGTACTTTTAAGCGAATCGCGCCGCCGAACACGCGTTAGAACTTGTGAAGCAGGGTGCGGATATCATTGACCTCGGGGCCGAATCTACGCGCCCCGGAAGTCACGGTGTTTCTGCTGATACGCAACTTGGTCGTTTGCTCCCAGTGCTTGAAGAAATTCGTCCCCAGACCGATGCAATCATTTCTATCGACACTCGTTCAAGTGTAGTCGCGAAATTCTGTTTGGCGATCGGCGCGGACGTCATTAACGATGTATCCGGTTTGAACGACGACATAGAGCTTGCTCCTGTCTGTAATGAGCACCATGCCGGACTTATCTTGATGCACATGCGTGGTACACCGGCCACGATGCAGCAAGAGCCTCACTTTGATGACGTCGCTTCAGAAGTTGCTCAATCGTTGTCTGAATCCGTTGCTATTGCCATTCACCATGGTATCGACAAGGAATTCATCCTCGTTGATCCCGGTCTCGGTTTCGGAAAAAACTTCACGCACAATTATATCTTGCTCCGCAATCTTGATCGCTTCATAGGTCTTGGCGCAGGAGTGCTTGTGGGACCTTCGCGAAAGGCATTCACGGGAGAACTTTCGGGATTACCTGCCTCTGCTCGACAGTTTTCTACAGCGGCGGCAGTGGCGATTGCTGTGATAAATGGCGCGGATGTAATTAGAGTTCACGATGTAGCCGAGATGAGACAAGTCACCGACATTTGTGACCACTATTCGGAATTGACGCGTGGCTGAACAGAACTTGACCATTGTCGAATTGACTGCCGATCACTTGTACGATGTGCTGGCCATTGAACGGGATTCATTCGCGGACCCGTGGTCAATGACCGCATTTCGCAACTTCATCGTTCTCTACCGCACGAGTTGGGTTGCCTTACTGGATGGTCGTGTCGCCGGTTACATTGTCACGCAATGGGTTCTTGATGAAGTACATATCTTGAATGTGGCGGTAGACAAGACGAAGCGGCGAAATGGTGTGGCGTCGTTTATACTTGATTTCTTGTTCGAGCGCGCCGTCAAACAAAAGATGGCGGATGTTTACTTAGAAGTTCGCGAATCCAATGAATCAGCCAAAGCACTTTATCGGCGCTACGGTTTTGCAGAGTTGGGAATTCGCAAGAGTTATTACCATGATGGAGAGAACGCGTTGGTGATGCACCGACGTGTTCGTAAAACCGACCGCCCGGATGGGGCAGAAGGGGAGCAAAATGGCACTTGAGTGGTTTCGCCGCGAACGCAGTGTAATTTCTCCGGAACAAAAGAAGACGACGCAGGACGCGCTTTGGGTAAAGTGCGACAACTGCGGAGAAATTGTTTTCAAAAAAGAACTCGAGAAGTTTCAGCTTGTTTGTCCGAAGTGCTCGTTTCACTTTGCGATGCCTGCTGAAGCATATATTGAAATGCTTGCCGATCCCGGAAGTTGGATTGAGAGCGACAGCAAACTCAAACCGCTCGATCCGCTTAATTTCAAGGATTCAAAAAAGTACAGCGAGCGAGTCGTTTCATCCATCAAAGCAACAGGCAAGAACGATGCGATTACGATCGGCTCCTGCCTCGTGAACGCGTTTCCAGTCGAGCTTGGCATCATGGAGTTCTCCTTCATGGGTGGCAGTGTCGGCAGCGTTGTCGGTGAAAAAATTGCCCGCGCGGTGGACAGAGCGATTGCCGAGCGCCGCGCACTTGTCTTAGTTTCGCGTTCGGGCGGCATGCGTATGCAGGAAGGCATGGTCTCGCTCATGCAGATGGCCAAGACGAGCGTGAAGCTGACTCAACTTGACGAAGCGGGATTACCGTACATTTCAGTTATAACAAATCCGACCACGGGCGGCACCACGGCGAGTTTCTCTATGCTCGGTGACGTTATCGTAGCCAGAGCCGGGGGCATTGATCGGATTTGCCGGCCCACGTGTGATTAAGCAGACGATTGGTCAGGATCTGCCGCCGGGCTTCCAGCGCAGCGAGTTCCTGCTTGAAAAAGGTTTTCTGGATCGCATCGTAAATCGTCAGGAACTAAAAGCCACGATTACGCATTTCTTAAGAGCATTCATGTCTGATTCGGTGGCACGTACGTGATCATATTAATTTCGAATGATGATGGAATTCACTCGCCGGGACTGCATGCCCTCGTGCGAGCAGTGGCAGATTTAGGACAAGTCTGGGTTGTTGCACCCGACCGCGAGCAATCAGCGGTCGGACACTCGATAACTATTGCCGAGCCAATTCGGATCACCGACTTCATCGTCGGCGGAGCCTATCGCTCATTCGCCGTCAACGGAAGCCCTGCCGATTGTGTCAAACTTGCCATATCCGAGTTGCTTCCTGAAATCCCCGGCCTGGTGATCTCAGGAATCAACCGTGGTGAGAATACCGGCATTTCAATAATCTATTCCGGTACTGTTTCAGCGGCCACAGAGGGCGCAATCAACGGCATTCCTGCAATGGCAGTTTCGCTTGACTCGTTCACACACGAAGATTTTGGCCCGTCGGCAGCGGTTGCGCGTCGTGCAGCACAACAAGTTATTGCCGAAGGACTTCCTGATGGAACGCTCCTGAACGTTAATGTCCCAGCCCTGCCGAGTGACAGAATTCTTGGAGTTAAAGTCATTAAGCAAGGTCAAGGTCGCTTCAAAGAGACCTTCTTGAAGCGCAACGATCCACGCGGGCGTACCTACTATTGGATGGATGGCCATAAGTTGCCTCTTAATGAAGTAGACACAGATGGTACCGCGCTTAATGAAGGTTTTGTCGCGGTTACCCCAATCCATTTTGATTTGACAAATCACGCCGCATTGCCGGTTGTTGATCGTTGGGCTGAAGCCCTGCACCCACTTTCCAATTCATGAAGCACACCGAGCGCATCGTCATTTTAGATTTCGGCGGACAAACAACGCAACTCATCGCGCGTCGTTTGCGAGAGCATGGAGTCTATTGCGAAATTCTTCCTTTCAACGCTAAAATAGAGGACATCGCAACACAAGAAACTCGCGGTGTGGTAATGTCCGGTGGACCCGCAAGCGTGCATGCGGAAGGCGCGCCATTTCCCGATCCCAAGCTGTATGACTTGGGATTGCCTATCTTAGGGATTTGCTACGGCATGCAACTGATCGGCAAACACTTTGGCACACCCGTTGTAAAAGGTCGCTCGGGTGAGTTCGGTCCTGCGCAAGTCGAATACAGCGAATCCGGTCATTTGCTTGACGGTATATCTCTGCCGATGCAAGTGTGGATGAATCACGGCGATCATTTGGAAGAAGTGCGCGCGCCGCTAAGACTTATGGGCCGCAGCGCACACGGATTGGTCGCCGCTGTTTGCAATCTCGATACGAATGCTTACGGTGTGCAGTTTAATCCCGAAGCCACACATACTCCTCAAGGTTCTGCACTCTTAAGAAACTTCGCATTCAACATCTGCAGTTGCGAGGGTGGCTGGAGCATGGAGTCGTTCATTGAGCAAGCAGTCGCCGATATCCGCAATAGTGTTGGCAAACAGAAAGTGCTTTGCGCACTTTCCGGCGGTTTGGACTCTGCGGTCACTGCCATGCTCTTGAATCGCGCGATCCCCGGCCAAGTGCTGTGTTTCTATGTTGACACAGGCTTGGGCAGACTCGGCGAACGTGAGCAAATAGTTGAGACATTCCGCGAGCACGGTCATATTGAACTTGAAGTAGTTGATGCTCAAACGAAATTCTACTCCGAGCTAAAAGGCATTACTGAGCCTGAGCTGAAGCGCAAGACAATTGGCCGCCTTTTTATTGAGGTCTTTCAAGAAGAAGCCGCGCGTCACAAGGAAGTTGATTTCCTCGCGCAAGGCACGCTCTATCCTGACGTCATCGAAAGCGTTTCCGTTAAAGGCCCGTCTGCCACAATTAAATCGCATCACAACGTTGGTGGGTTGCCCGATACGCTTCATCTGAAACTCATCGAACCGCTGCGCGAGCTTTTCAAAGACGAAGCTCGCAATCTTGGCGTATTGCTCGGACTTCCGCGTGCAATCACCCATCGCCACCCATTCCCCGGCCCCGGCCTTGCGGTTCGCGTTCTCGGTGAAGTAACCAAAGAGCGTTGCGACATCTTACGCAAAGCCGACGCAATCTTCATGCAAGAGTTGCGTGACGCCAACTGGTACGAGCAAACTCGCCAAGCTTTCGCAGTATTGCTTCCCGTGAAATCCGTTGGCGTCATGGGCGACGAGCGCACCTACGAAAGTGTGTGCGTGTTGCGCGCAGTCAACACGGATGATTTTATGACGGCGGATTTTACTCGACTTCCGTATGAACTCTTGGGCCGCTCTGCTTCTCGCATCATCAACGAAGTGCGCGGCATCAATCGCGTCGCATACGACATAAGCACTAAACCTCCGGCAACCGTGGAGTGGGAATAACGAACCTTGTGACCTCGTTTCGCTAAGTTACACGGCACAACAGGAGCAGAATTATGTGTGGAATTATTGGCTACACAGGCTATCGTGAAGTAACTCCGATCCTAATCGGCGCACTGAAGCGTATGGAGTATCGCGGCTACGACTCAGCCGGTGTTGCAGTGCAGAATAATACGTTGAAGATTGTCAAGGATGCGGGCAAGGTCTCAAACCTCGAACAGCTCGTTCGTGACTCGGTATTGACCGGAAAATCGGGCATCGGTCACACTCGCTGGGCCACGCATGGTGTTCCCAATCAAGTGAATGCACATCCACACACTGACGAAGAGAAAACAATTGCGCTGGTGCACAATGGAATCATCGAGAATTACATTGCACTTCGTCACGAGCTGGGCAAGTCCGGTCACAAGTTCGTAACGGATACCGATACCGAAACCGTAGCGCATTTGATAGAACAATTTTACGACGGCGACCTGCCGAACGCCGTAACAAAGGCGCTGCGCCTTGTAAAAGGCACGTACGGTTTGGCAATTGTCAGTAAGAATCATCCGGGCATGGTAATCGCTGCGCGTATGGGATCGCCGATGGTGATTGGTCACGGCGACCGCGAGAATTTTGTCGCGTCTGATCCGGCTGCGTTTTTACATTTCACGCGCGACGTTACTTACCTTGAAGATGGCGAGATCGCCGTTATCACTACGGACAAAGTCGAGTACCGCAACTTAGCCGATGAGCCGATTGACAAGCATCTCGAACAGATCACATTCGACATTGCGGCCATCGAAAAAGGTGGCTATGCACATTTCATGTTGAAAGAAATTTGCGAGCAGCCGCAAACCGTAGCAGACTCAATGCGCGGACGTTTGCTAATTGATGAAGGTACGGTCAAGTTCGGCGGAATGGCTGCAGTGAGTCAGACTCTGCAAAATGCCAAGCGCGTCGTCTTCTTAGGTTGTGGCACAAGTTGGCATGCGGGCTTAGTCGGGGAGTATCTGTTTGAAGAGCTTGCCGGTATTCCTGCCGAGGTGGAGTACGCTTCCGAATTCCGCTATCGCTCTCCTATTCTCGAACCCGGCACGGTATGTTTTGCGATTTCCCAATCCGGTGAAACGGCTGATACTCTCGCGGCAATTCGTGAAGCTAAGCGACACGGTACACCTGTCTTTGGAATTTGCAATGTTGTCGGTTCAACGATTGCGCGTGAAACGGATGCCGGTGTCTTCTTCACGCGGGTCCAGAAATCGGCGTGGCCTCCACAAAAGCTTTCACATCGCAAATCACCATTCTGTTCATGCTCGCATTGCAGATGGGCCGTAGCCGCCGAGTTGGCGCAGGCCGTGGCCGCGAGTTAGTGCAGGAGCTAAAAGAGATTCCGCAAAAGATTTCTCGCATTCTGGCCGCGCAAGAACGCATCGAGACGATTGCTCATCACTATCGCGATAGCCGCAACTTTCTTGTACTTGGGACGTGGTCTGAACTTCCCCGTTGCTTTGGAAGGCGCGTTGAAGCTCAAAGAAATATCATACGTGCATGCTGAAGGTTACCCGGCAGCCGAGATGAAGCATGGGCCAATCGCATTGATTGATAAGAAGATGCCGGTTGTCGTCATTGCAACGAAAGACGGCACGTATGAAAAAGTTCTTTCAAATATCGAAGAAGTTCGCGCACGCGGTGGGCAAGTGTTGGTAATTGCCACGGAAGGTGACACCGAGGTTGCCAAGCGTGCGACCGAGACGATTTACGTTCCCGAGACGGATCCGCTATTGACACCATTGTTGACTGTGATTCCGCTGCAATTGTTGGCCTACTACATGGCCGTTCAACGCGGCTGTGATGTTGACCAACCCCGCAACTTAGCCAAAAGTGTGACGGTAGAATAAATGCGCGTTCTGCTTCTTGGACTTCTGATTGTTAGTATGGCGCTTGGTGCAGTTTCAAGTGATTTGAAGCTCGCACTGAGCAGTTACGAATCAAAGGACTTTGAGTCTGCTCGACGCTCAGCCGAGAGCATTTTGCTTTCCGGTCGCGGCGAAGAACTTGAGGCAGCGCTCTACTTGTTGGTGAGAATCAATCTTGCAACAAGTCAGGCTGACCGCGCAATTCGCGGGGCAGAGCGATTACTTGCTGCGTTTCCGCACGGAGAGTATGTCGAGTATGCTCGTTTCTCCCGCGCTGAAAGTTTCTTTTTACTGGGTGAACTTAGCGAATCCAAAACTGACTTGCAATGGTGCGCGGATAGCTCAAAGGACAGACGGCTTGCCGACAGGGCCAGAGCAATTCTCGAAGAGAGATCTGAATTTGATCCAGAAGAGTATCTTGTTCCGCAAAATCGAACGGCTGCATTGCGAGATGCGATTGGTTCTGAACATCGCCCGCGAATTGCGCTTTTGTTAGCTTTTCCGGAATTGCATGATCCAGCCGCCGACCAACTCAAACAGTCGTTTGTTTTCGCGGCCACGCAATTAGACAAATTCGACGTCGAAGTCAATCGAGTTGGTAGCGCCTTTGCAGCCGTTCAAGAGTTGGACAGAGTTGCGAAAGACAATTATGATCTACTCGTATTTGCCGGAGACGAAGGAGCCGCTACAGCAATCGCCCTGGCGAACGCGGAGCTTGAGTTTCCCATTTTGAAGCTCACGAGTACACCGCGCTCGCTTGCGCATCTTTCTACCGGATTAGTTGAATTTCTGCCGAGTCAAGAAACTCAGGCATTGACTGCGGCGCGCTACGCGGGCATGGAACTTCAGATTCCTCATGGTATCATGTTGACACCCGAAACCGACGCAGGCCAGGCGCAGCGCGACGGATTCAAACGCTGTGCCGACTTCAATCTTGAGTTGGATTCGGCAATTGAGTATCCCGCAGACGCGAACAGTGTGCGATCTGAGCTCTATGATGCTTTGTCTGCCCCGAATCGACTCGCACGCGGGGGCGAAGTTGTGGAATCAGTGCTGTCACGCGAGGACCGCGAGAAGCTATTTGGCAGTGAGGGAAAAGGTGAAACAAGTGTGCCGCCTTTGCCGGAATCAAGCGCGGGGGCCGAAGCGTTTTCTTTTCGCTCTCAGGCGAGCAGATCATAAACTACTGCACACAATTGGGCCGCTTGCCACAAGGCATGACGCTAATTGGAAATAGTTCGTGGTTGGACGAGCGCTCCTTGTTGAATCAGATCAATGTCACTCGTGATATGCTGATCATTTCACCCTTGTTGCCCTTTGCCGATCGCCAGACTGAACTCTTCATTGCACTTGACGAGAAGGAAGATTTCGACTTGACACCGTGGCAATTACTCGGATTGGATGCGGCAGATTTTGTCGCAGCGGCGATGTCCAGTCAAATCAATAACGGTGCGGATTTTGTCGATGCGGCACGGGACGTTGGACATTTTTCAGGTACGGCAGTTGAAGTAGAAATATCGGCAACTGGCGAGAATCGCTTGGCTCGAATCATCCGCTTTGATGGCGAAGAATTGAAGGTTGTGAAGTAGATGAATTAGCGCAGGTTGTAACAATCTGTGGACTCTGTTAACTTAAACAACGAATACTCGCAATAACAATTGGGGTGTGTATGACTCGCTTAAGTTCTCTTATATTTCGTGCTGTGCTGGTCTTGCTTGGATTTGTGAATGTGCTACTGGGAATCAATCTTGCATTCGGCGGGATACAAACTCTTGGTTGGCAAGGAACTACGGATTTCTTGACAATTACAAAAGAGTACGAGTTCTTAATTCACGACAGTCATACGCGGTTCTTTGGTGGGTTGTACATAGGGATAGGACTTTACTTGATTGCGGCAACTTCAAATTTGGAGAAGTACCGCATGGCGCTGGCCCTAATCTTTGGAATCACTTTCTTGGGCGGAATGGCACGTCTAACGATCCAGCGGAGTGACGTTGTATTGGGACCAGATATTATAGGTTCTTTGGCAGCAGAACTTGTGCTGATGCCTCTTCTTTACTTTTGGATGTTACGTATATTGAAGGCGCGAACCTAAAGCAATCCGAAAACAATTGTCCTTAAACAACTTATTGCAAAGAAATGTGGGTTTGAAGTAGATGCAGATTTGGGAAGCGATCCTGTTAGGTATTGTGCAGGGAATTACGGAGTTCCTGCCAGTTTCGAGTGACGGGCATTTGGTTGTGGTTCAGAATCTTCTTGGCATGACCGAGCCGATGCTGACCTTTGATATCTTTATTCATTTAGGTACGCTTGCCGCTGTCCTCATTTACTTTCGCAAACTTCTGTTGCAGCATGCTACAGGAGTTTTTGACTCAGAGCGCAGGCCGGAGTCAGTGCGTTTGATTTTGATGGTTGTCTTGGCAACAATTCCTGCTGTAATAATAGGTTTGCTTCTGAAGGACAAGATCGAAGAGACTTTTGGCAGCGCGTGGATTGCCGCGGCTGGTTGGTTTGTCATGGGTTTGCTGCTAATCTGGAGCGCGCGATTTAGTGGACGGCACGGTAAGATGGAGAAGATGTCGTCTCTTGATTCGTTAATGATCGGATCGGCTCAAGTATTTGCTCTTTTGCCCGGTGTGTCCCGTTCTGGAACCACAATAATAACGGGAATGGCACGCGGACTTGCACCTGTTGAAGCGGCGCGATTCTCTTTTCTTATGGCGATTCCTGCGATTGCGGGTGCGGCGGTTTTGCAATTGAAGGATGTTAATCAGGCGGGCTTGTGGACTGATCCGGTGATGTTGTCTGGTGCAATATCAGCATTTGTGGTAGGGCTTGGTGCGATTGCTTTTCTTTTGAAATTGCTCAATACGGGAAATCTGAAGCCATTTGGATATTATTGTATTACGGCGGCAGTTGTCATCTTTGGTGTGCTAACTTTGACGGGAAAATGAGCAGTTAATAATGAAAGTGTCTGATAAAACTCGACCGATAATTGGTATTTCACCTGGCTATGCAGGTCCTGATCCGACACGGAGTTTTGCACCTGCGGGCCGGATTGTCTTTTGTGACATGAATTACATCGAATGCACTGAAGCAGCGGGTGGGCTGCCGTTTTTGGTGACATTTTCGCAGGACAATGATCAACTGAACCGCATCGCGGATTATATCGACGGGTTGATTCTGATTGGCGGAGTAGATATTCATGCAAGCCGCTATGGCCAAGAGATGTTACCGACTGAACAGACTCCTGTTCCAGAGCGGGATGATTTTGAGTTCGCATTACTTGAGAAGTTTGTAGAGAGACAGAAGCCTATCTTCGGAATCTGCCGCGGGTATCAAGTTCTCAACGTCTATTTTGGCGGGAGCTTAATTCAAGATATTCCGTCAAAGCTTGGCTCTGTTCATCATTTACAAACTCCCGGATCCCAGACAATCGCTCATCAAGTTCGACTGGACGAAAATAGCATTGCACATAAAGTGTTCGGTTCAGAATTAATCAACGTCAATAGCTTCCATC
The DNA here is from genome assembly GCA_016721565.1 of bacterium. Lineage (GTDB taxonomy): Bacteria > Electryoneota > RPQS01 > RPQS01 > RPQS01 > JABWCQ01. The sequence goes on from JADKHW010000001.1 coordinate 365,042, forward strand.
ATCAGGCAATTGATCAGCTTGGTACTGGTTTGAAAGCAGTAGGTTGGTCAGAGGAGGGGATCGTCGAAGTGTTTGAACATGTTTCGCATCCGTATTTGCATGCTGTGCAGTGGCATCCGGAGCGCATGCGGAATTTCCCGGAGCATCAGTTGTTGTTCAATGACTTTGTGAAGACTTGCAACCATGAGCAGCTTGAACTGGTTAGCTGAAGCCATACCCGCATTTCGCAATTTGACTAAGGCAATTGCAAAGGGCGAGACCTTTCCGGTGGTGATGCTGGGAGGGACGGAGGAGTTTGCTGTGGCGGAAGCTCGAAGTACTCTGCTCGAGTATTTGCTCAAGGATGCTTCGGCTGACTTTGATTATTTTGACTGTGAAGCTGCCGGTATTGAAATCAAGGATTTGAACGATCAACTTGTGGCTTTGCCGATGTTTGGGGCAAGACGAGTGGTCGTGATTAATGATCTTGACGGTACGAAGAAGGACGAAGCAAAACAGAATCTCATCAAGCGATATTCGGCGAATCCTTCGCCAACGACGAGTTTGGTTCTGATTCAGCTGCTCGAGCGCAAGCCGAACAAGTATGAGATGGACCGTTTGCAAAATGCTCCAAACAGCTATTGGTTTTTTGAGTTGCGCGAGAGTGAAATTGCCAAGTTCGTGAAGAGTTTTGTGGCAGATAACAAGAAGACGATTGCGAACAACGCAGTGGACTACTTGATTGAGAACTCGTCATCACAATTGCGTGATCTTAAAGCGAAACTTGAACATCTCGTACTCTATGCAGGTGACGCTCCCGAGATCACGGCCGAGATGGCCATGCGAGCGACCGGGATCACGGCTGAGGTGGACATGTTCGGGTTTGACGATGCCTTTTTGGAGGGCAATGCCTCCCGAGTCTTGAAGGAAGCTCGTGAATTAATGGACAAGGGGATGGACGAGCTGGCTCTTTTGGGCCGTTTGCGGAGTTCGATCTCTAAGATATGGATTTGTGGGGGGCTGGCGGCAAGGCGGGCTGTCGAAGCGGACTTTCAGAAGGTACTTGGTGGGCAAGCCTTTAAGAAAAATGACTTTATCGGTGCAGCGCGAAGGATAGGGGAGAAGGGAGTTCAGGATTTACTATTGAACTTGCTTCAAATTGAATTGCACGCAAAGTCAAAGGGCTCAGAGGTTAGGTCGCTAATATTTGAGTGGTTATGGACCGCATGTGATGGAAAAAAGTCCGGAACACGCGGAACCTTGGTCAAACAGAAAGAGTATGTCAGGTAGGCGATGAACAAGAAGCCAATCGCGTCGCAGACCGACGAAGAACTTATAGCCGCGTTCCAGCAAGAAGATGCTGCGGCATTTGACGAAATTGTTCGTCGTTATCGTGACCCGCTCTATAATTTTGTGGTCCGGCTGTTGGGTGATACCCTGTTCAGCGAGGACGTGGTTCAGGAGACCTTTGTAAGGGTTTACCGGAACAAGCACCGTTATCATCAGGTGGCCAAGTTTTCGACGTGGATCTATACCATAGCATCGAACTTGGCGAAGACTGAATTAAGACGCCGCAAAGTAAGAAACTTCTTCTCGATTTCCTCAAAGGGCAACGAGGAACGCGACTATGATATTCAAGATCAGAGCGTGGATGTTGAGAAGGAAGTGGATGGGAAAGTACGAACGGAGTTGATTCTGCGGGAGATTGAAAAGCTTCCGTTTCATTTCCGCGAAGCCGTTTTGCTCAGAGACGTGCAGGACCTTTCGTACGAAGAAATATCAGAAGTGTTAAAGGTGCCGTTGGGTACCGTAAAATCTCGGGTGAACAGAGGGAGAACCCGCTTGCAACAAGTATTAAAGTTTTTGGTGAATGAGGAGTCCGACCGTGATTAGTCCCGACAACAACGTAACGAACAGTGTGGAACCGGATTGTACTCCGGGTCAGATGCGAGTTCGAGAGGCGTTGAAAACTCTACCCAAAGCAAATTGTCCTGTTGGATTTGAATTTAGACTTGAACGCAGATTGGCTGGAAAGCCGGTCGGTGGGACACGCTCCGGATGGAGCCTGAGTTGGATTGGTGCGGGGGTTGGCTTCGCGACGGCGATGGTGATCGCGATGTTCATCTTTGATTTTGGTACGGCACGGGGCCTGCAAACATCACAGGAACTCCGACGACGATTAAGACGAGCGGTGTTCAGGTTGAACAGCCTGCCGAAGTCGCTAAGACAACGATTGAAACAACTTCACCTGTGACGGCTCCGGAAAAGACTGCTGAGCAGTTGGCGGCTTCGCAGGATACGATGAAGGATAAGACCAAGCCGGGTACGTTGCCGGAAGGCAAGTACGAGACGGTCGGGGGGACACAGAGTCCGAGATAGTGTTACGTGATACTTGGGTTAAACGCGGCGATTCGAAAGAGTCGCCGCGTTTTTTTGTGCCAGCGTAGACGCTGGACCCAATGTGCTGACGCGGAGGCTTAAAAAGTTGCCGCGTTTTCTTGTGCTTGTTAAGCACCTTTTTGCGCTTCGCTCGTGCTTTGGATTCTCGGTTGCGGCCCCTACCGGAGGCAGGGGGGGTAGTGGTTAGCTAAATTACGTCCATAATATAATACTGAAATGACGCGATGTCAATTGTTATTTTCATTTTACTGAACTTAGTAAACGTTTGTTCAAATTTGATTTAGGGAAAAAGAGGGGGATGGGGAGGCATTTCGGTCACCATTGCGGGTCTGGAGACCCACAACGGCGAAAAAGGAAGCTGTAGTGACCCGGCAAAGATAAAAAGATTGGGGAAAGGGGTTGCGATTGTGGTGCGGTGGGTATTTATTTGAATGATGTAGGTGGGGAAATCAGATCGGGAATAACTCGAGGAGCATATCATGACTCGAAATCTACTCTTTGCGATTGGGCTACTTGGGATGACTTTGAGCTTGCAGGCGGAGACGATTGTCCCGGGGGGTGACGTAAGCGGGGAATGGAATCTCGCCGGAAGCCCTTATCTGATTCAGGGAAACATTCAGATCCCGTTCTCAGAAGCGTTGCGCATCGGCGCGGGTGTTGAGGTGATTTTTCTCGGCTATACGGACTCAAAATGCAGTTTGCGGTCTGACTATTTCAGGTTCTACGGTGCGGATGTACCATTGCTTGATTCAGAACATTACGGGAAACGGGCTTCATGCTGAAAACGGTGCAACGGTCGAGGCCACGGATTGCGAGTTTCTGAGCAATGGATATACCATGGATTCCGGCCTTGGGAGCGCTTGCCTAATTCGGGATCAGTCCAAACTGATCGGAAAACGTTGTGTCTTCGAGAACAACTTTTCGCATATCGACGGCGGCGCGATTCACGGAGGATTGGGATGCTTGTTGGCTTTGGATAGCTGCCGCTTTCTGAATAATGGTTGTAATTTGTGGGGCGGGGCGATTGACGTAAATTCCGCCAAGCTCCAGATTACGAATTGTGAGTTTTACGGCAATCAAGGTCGAAAAGGCGGCGCGGCGTATCTGCAAACACCCGATTCGACGTTGTTTGATCATTGTATCTTCACCGGAAACGGCGCGTCGGAAGGCTCGGTACTCTATGTCTCTACGGGAACGAGTAATCCGGTGACCATGCTGAATTGCGATTTTGTTCGTAATATCGGCACGGATGCGGGAGCTATTCGCGCCGAGTCGCATTTAACTCTGAAACACTCGATATTTTATGCGAACACCGGCGCGGTTGTGAATTTCTTAGATCCCGCTGCTCAAGTGGAGTATTGTTTATTTTCCGGCGAGGACGAATTCTTTACGGGTACGGTGCCGAATGGGTTGGGCGAGCTGAATCATCAGAATCACAACGGGGATATGGTTGATTCGTATGAGAATCTGTTTGCGGATCCAGTCTTTGCTGATGAGCCTGACGGAAATCTGCATCTTGAGAATGATTCTCCTTGTATTGACGCAGGTGATCCGACGTTTCCGTTTGATCCGGACGGCACGATTGCAGACATTGGCCGCTACTCGTTCATGCAAGAGACTGCGGTTGCTCCGCAGACATTGCTTCCGACTGTCATTAGTGTAACGGCGTTTCCGAATCCGTTTAATAGCTCGCTTGAATTGAGTGTTGAACTTCCGGCTGCGGCTGAGATCAGTTTGACGATCTTTGATGTTACGGGCCGTGAAGTTGAACAACTCTTTAGCGGAACTTTGGCAACGGGTGAACATCGACTGATGTGGAATGCTGCGGGAGTTCCGACGGGAGTATATTTTGTCGCAATTGAATCCGGCGGAGTTTTTGTCACGCAGAAGGTTTTGTTGTTGAAGTAGGCGACCCCCCCCCCGGCCCCTTCCCCCTTGAACGGAGGACGGGGGAGCGCCTAAGGGTGCATTTGCTCCGAGCGGCTGACTTGGATTTGGGACTTGGCTTGCGCCTTGAGTGCAGGCCGTTTAGATTTGATCATCGTTTGGGAAATCAGTACAAAAACATGGGTAATTGAGATGTACTTGATCATTATTTTATTGATGCTGGGATTGGGTGGGGAGTGTTTTGGGCAGGCCCGGATACGTTGGGACGAGGACGTATGGGGGCAAGGGGGGACGTAAACTCAGCGTCTGCAAGCCACAATGGCGGCATTTTAATAGCTGGACAAACTTTGTCATTTGGCGCTGGATCACATGATTTTCTCGTTGTCGAATATGATGAGATGGGACATCTAGTGTGGTCGCAAACTTTTGGAGGTTCAAACTCTGACGCATGTCAATCTATCGAACAAACCAATGACGGGGGGTATGTGCTTGTTGGTCAAACTTTATCCTTTGGCGCAGGCGATTGGGATATATGGTTGGTTAAGATAAGCGGTAGCGGAGATTTCCTATGGAGCCGCACATACGGAACAATTCGTGACGAAATCGGCTACAGTGTCTGTCAAACAAGTGACGGAGGATTTGCCGTTGCCGGACATTATAATGCAGGTGACTATCAGTTCTATTTAGTAAAGACGAATAGTGCTGGAACTCAAATGTGGGCGAGATCATATGGAGGTGCTGGTTACGATGTATGCGTTAAGCAACTCCAGGACGCTGGTTTCATTCTTGGTGGAATTACGACATCTTATGGCGCGGGAGGTTCTGACGTTTGGATTGTTCGAACCAATGCGATTGGGGACACACTTTGGACCCGCACTTTCGGGAGCACGTCCACTGACGACTGCCAAGCAATCTTTGTCACAGAGTCAGGAGAATACCTATTTGCTGGCACTACCTATTTCGTAGGATCTGGACAAGAGAATTTCTACATGATACGATGCGATGCAAACGGAAACGAAATATGGTCAAAAACGTTTGGTGGCGATACATGGGAGGCATGCAATTCTGTAATTCGTACCCTTGATGGCGGATTTCTGCTTGGAGGATTGACAAGTTCTTTTGGGAATGGCGACGTAGATTTCTGGGTGGTGAAGACAAATGATTTTGGCGATAGCCTGTGGAGTCAAACATTCGGGGGACTTCAGGGCGACTGGTGTTCCGAAGTTGTGCAATCGGTCGAAGGGAGCTACTATGTAACAGGATCAACAAATTCATTTGGAGTTGGCACTGACTTTTGGATCGTGAAGACAGAGATTGACCCAAACCACTCATACGTCTTATTTCCAAAGGTTTCGAGCAATTCCCAATTTTCTCCACCGACACAATCCGCTGGACAGGCGTGGGTTTTGATGGCGGCGTGTGCATCGAACTGAACCGCCACTACCCAATCTGCGCATGGGAAACGATTTCGGATTCCACGGAGAATGATGGAGCGTATGAGTGGTTTGTGACGGATCCGCTGTCGGACTCTTGCCGGATTCGGATTTGTGCTTTGCAGGATACATTTTGTGATGTGTCGGATGGGAATTTCTCGATTGTGTCTTCGCAGGGGTATCTTGCGCTTGTGAGGAGCAGTCAGGCGAATACCGCGTTGACGAATTGGAATTTTGGAGCGGTGGAGTGTCCGAATGTAGCTTCGCAGTGGTTCCGACTCAAGAATTTCGGGAGTGAATCTATTGTGGTGTTTCAACCGCTTGAACCTGCGTCGAGTGAGTTTTCGCGCACGACGCCGTGCGGAACATTTTTCGCACTGGCACCGAATCAGATGAGCGCGTGCTCGGTGCGTGTTACTTTTGATGCGGCGAGTGACGGAGTGTATAGCGACGTGCTCAGAGTGCAGACCGATGCTGTGAACGGTGTGAACGGATTTGTGGAGTTTGGTTTGAACGGTGAGCAGATTTCCACTCCGGCGGCACCGGAAGTGGTGATTTCTACGCAAGGATTGGATGCGCATCTGAGTTGGGCCGTGGTGGATACGTCGGTCGGCGGATGTGCGGTCAGCGATCTTTGGTATGCGGTGTTTTATTCGCCGACCTCGGGCGGGCCGTTTTATTATCACGGGTGGACGCCGCAGACGACGTACACGCATGTCGGGGTGGTGAATTTTTCGCCGACGCAGTTTTATCAGGTGGTGGCGGTGGAGGGGCCGGCGGCGGTGGCGGGTTCGTTGGTGAAGGGGATGGAAATGGGGGAGGTATTGAATGCACTCAGACACCCCCCCTTGCCCCCCCGCTAAAGCGAGGGGGAATCGGAAGCAGAGGGGTCCTTCAGCCGCGGCGGCTTCAGGATGACAATGTGATTTGACATTATGGGTTGCGTTTAGGATTTGCGTAGTGCTTGGGTAGGTCCCTTCGCTGCGCTGCGGGATGACAATGGGGCTATTACATTTCGATTTTGCCGGGCGCGGGCGGATTGCCATCCGCCCCTACACTGAACGGAATGAAGGCAGGCGGGTCAAGACCCGCCACTACGGGTGGGCGATTCGGCTTGGAACCAAAGCTGTTGATGATTCGTATAGCAATCGAGCCTTAGAAAACAAAAGCTGGTTGACAACCAGTTGACAAGGCGGGGGGAAATGATTATATTCCCTGTTGTTACTAAACCTAAAGGAAGCTCTAAATGGCTAAGAAACAGACGTTTTCCGACAAATTGTCGAAGGCGAAGTCCTCAGGTGCTAAGCACTGCCCGGTTTGCAACGAGATCCAGACCTCGGTTCGCGTGCGCGAATTCTTGACAGTTGGTGCCCGTCGCAACCAGACTTCGAAGATGGTGAAAGTTTGCAAATGCAACTCGGCTGAGATTTACGGTTAGGCCCTTGCAGCGAATCGTCATCGCGACGAACAACGCGAATAAGTTCCGCGAGATTCAAGAGAAGCTGTCCGGTTTTCCGGTAGAACTCTTAAGCCTCGCGGATTTTTCGTTTCTGAAACCGACGGTTGAGGACCAACCGGACTTGTTGGGGAACGCGATCAAGAAGGCCGCAGAAGCCTCCCGTGGGACGGGACTTTGGGCGATGGCTGATGATACCGGGCTTGAGGTGGATGCGTTGGGCGGTGCTCCGGGGGTTTACTCAGCGAGGTATGCCGGAGAGGGAGCAACGTATGCGGACAACTGCGCCAAGCTGCTCAAGGAAATGGCCGAAGTGCCGGATGACAGACGGCGAGCGAGATTTCGGGCGGTGATTGCTTTGGTTACGGAGGATGGGACTTATTGTACCGAGGGGAAGCTTGAAGGGCGGATCAATCGAGCGGCTCGGGGGAGCAAGGGGTTTGGTTATGATCCGGTGTTTGAACTCATGGATGGGCGGACGCTGGCGGAGCTTGAGATGCATGAAAAAAACCGCCTGTCACATCGCGGACTGGCGGTTGAAAAGATGATGAAGCTGATTGAGTTTTTGCTCTCAGATTCCGGCAGGGAACCGCTGCGTGCTTGACGAGCACTTCGCTAAATCCCTGCTCGGCGATAATTAGACTCACCCCCCTAACCCCCCCGCTAAAGCGAGGGGGAATTTCATTTAGAAGGTGACCATTGTTTCTATGCGGACGGTGCTGTAGGTGTCGCCGTTGGCATAGGTGACGCGGTGGTCGTAAACGATGTTGACGTTGGGAGCGATTCCGAAGAAGACTTTGCCGCCGTAGATTGCGCCGTCGGAGAATTCTGAAAAGAACTCGGGTTGGTTGGGCTGATAGAAGTAGCCCGCGAGTTTGCGAATCTTGGTCGGATTTTGAGGCGGCGTGGCGGCGGCTTCACCGTAGAATGTTTTGCCACTCGGGTAGTGCTCACCGTGCATGTCGAGCGCCCATGTGTAGAGATAGCCAATGTCGGTGAACGAGAGAGTCAGGTCGCCGTACATGCCTTCGGCTTTGCCAAGACCTTTTAGCATCGATTCTTTGGTTGCATAGGTGGTGTCACCGACCACTTGCGCACGTTCGAGTTCATAGGAGAAATCGAAGTAGTCTCCGATGAACTCTTTTTCGTATTGGCGATACTCCAAGCCGATTTCAATAGGATGAAACGCAGCGCGCACACCCGGGGCAGACCAGCCCCAGCCGTAGTCGTGAACTTGCGCGGCCTGTGCGTAGCCCCAGAGAGAAAACTTTTTTGCTTTCAAGAGGGGAATGCCAACGTCGATGCCACTGAGGATGACTTCGTCTTTGCGATTTCGGTAATCTTCAGGAAGCCTGTAGATGTTAGGTAAGTGTCCCCATTGAATGAGCGAGTCGATCTCATTGGGATCAAGCAGGTTCATAAGCTCTTGAACGTGCCTGCGATCATCTGTGTCTGCGAATAGATCAAGAAGATTGGGAACGCCGTCGTCATCGAAATCGGCGAGGCCAGCATATTGATTGCCGTCGCCAGCGAGTGTGCCGCCAAATACGAGGTGGGATTTTGGCAACGGTTTTATTGCGATGCGAGATGCAACCACTCCAGGGCCATCAAGTTCACGAATGTTGTTGGTCATGGCTTGAAAAGAGAAAATTCCTTTCTTGCCAATCTCGCCCTCAACGTAGGCTCCGACGCGCTTGATCTCGGGGTATTGAACGGTGTTGGCGTAACGGTGCATGATGATACCGTAACCGATGGTGACGTTATCGAGTGCACCGGCACGCATGTAGAGCGGATCGCCCGGTGCGCCGTAGCGAACGTAGTAGATTTTTTCGATGGCGTCGAGCGGCTCGTCCCATTCATCTTCTTTGAGATTGCCCCCTTCATCAATGCGCACGGTGAGGTCCAAACCGACGCCCCATTTGCCGAGCGGAACGTCGGGGCGGAGGCCGAATTGCTGATAGAGTTTGCCGTTGATGATGACCATGCCGATGGTACCGTTCCAGCGGATTTTACCACCAGAATCTCGGCCGCCGCTATAGGGAGGTTCGAAGGCAGGGTCGGCCACCTCCTGTGACCGGGCAGAGTGGCACGCCAGCAAGAGGACGAGGGCAAGGCAGAGGTATCGCAGTTGTGGGGCCATAATGGTAGTTAAGTTACATAAAATCGCAAGGTTTGTCAAGCGTAAGCCATTCAAAAAACTTGCATTTTGGCGGGGTAAAGGTTATATTTACAGGTTATGGCAGGAATCATTTATCTTGACAATGCGGCAACGACACAGCCTGATCCGGCGGTGATTGCGGCGATGACGGCGGCTCTGGCTGAACAGTGGGGGAATCCGTCGAGTGTTCATGAGCGCGGCAAGCAGGCGAAGATGGCGCTGGAGAATGCGCGTAATTCGATAGCCAAGCTTGCCGGTTGTCATGCTGATGAAGTGTTTTTCACTTCGGGCGGAACAGAAGCTGATAACTGGGCGCTTGAAGGTGTCGTTGCCGCGAGTGACAATTCGCATAATCATATCACTGTGTCGGCGTTTGAACATCACGCTGTGTTAGATTGTGCGAAAGCTTTGGATAAAGCCGGAGCGATGTTGACGGTGGTTCCGATTTCGAGTGATGGTTATGTTGACGTGCAAGCACTTGAGAAAGCGATTCGACCGGAAACTGTGATTGTCTCGGTGATGCATGTGAACAATGAATTGGGAACAGTGCAGCCGATTGAAGCGATTGGAGCGATTTGCAAGAGTCGGGCCGTGCTGTTTCATAGCGATTGCGTGCAGAGTTTTGGAAAACTGCCGCTGAACTTTGCGACGATGCCGGTGGATATGATCTCGATTTCGGCGCACAAGATTCATGGGCCGAAAGGGATTGGCGCGCTGATTGTGCGCAGGGGAACGATGCTTGCACAGCATCAGCACGGCGGAAGTCAGGAGCGCGGGCGGCGGACGGGGACTGAAAATTTGCCGGGCATTGTTGGGTTTGGAAAGGCCGCAGAGCTTTGCATGCAGAACATGCAAAGTGAAAGCGCGCGGCTGGCGGGACTCAGAGACCTTTGTGAACGCGAACTATGTGCGATGATTCCGGATTTGATTGTCAATGGACTTGGCGGAACACGCGCACATAATATTTTGAGTGTTCGGGTGCCGGGATGTGATGGCGAAGAGTTGTTGATTGCGCTTGATATGCGGGGGATTTGTGTCTCGACAGGAGCTGCTTGCAGTGCGGGAGCGCATGGAGCTTCGCATGTGATGACGGCGCTTGGGTTGACTACGGAAGATGCGCGTTCGAGTTTGAGAATTAGTTTTGGCAGGTTTTCAACGCAAACAGAAATTGAGCAACTTATAGAAACTCTTCCGGGGATTGTCGCAAAGCAGCGCCAAATGAATCGCGCGATGGTATGAGAAATCAAGGTCTTTTGAAGTGGATATTGATTGCGGCGGCGGTGTTCTCCGTTGTCACTACAGCGATCTACTTGTACAATACGAAGAACAACGAGCAGAGTTTCTCTGTTGACAAGCTGTGGCAAGAGCACGGGATGCTGGCTAAGCAAGATATGAGGTTTCTGTCGCGTGGGCAAAATTTCGCGCATTACGCTGTGACGGCGATAAGCGACAAAGGGGATTCGGTGTCGGTGCAGTATCGTGTTCCAGCGAATAATCGCAAATTGAAGGCGCTGCTTTGGGTCTATGATGCACCACGAGATGTAAACATGAGCGCGATTTTGGATCAGAATACGCGAGCGCAGCATGCGGCAATCATAGGTTACAATATTCACGAGAATTTTGAGCGCGACGAGCAGGGTGTTATCAATTCATCGCGAGCAAATTTGTATAATGGCTTGGCTACGACGCGGCGTGAAGTAGATATGCTGCTGCAAATGCTAAAGAAGCATCAGGTGATTGATAGCACGCAGATTTTTGTCGCTGGACAAGGGATAGCGAATACGCCAGTGCTGGGAGCCGTGACAGATAAGGCAAGCGGCCTACGCGCATGCGGATTGATTGATATTGCGCGTGGAATGAAAAAGTGGCAAGAGATTGACAAAAGCGGTTTGGCCACATCATCAACGATTGCATCGACCGGTATTCGGGGAAAGCTCGCGCTAATCGAACCGAAGGGATCACAGGGTTTCAGTTGGCCGGACGGTGGAGCAAGCTTGACAGGGCAACCGTATTCAATGGAAAACGTCGCGGGCTTGTCTGAAACGGATATTTTGCGCAATGGTCTTGAAAGTGCGCTTGTGTGGGTAGTTGGAGACGATACCCTCGCGGCTCCGATTAAAGTGGATACGACATTTACAAAAGTAGTACGAGTGGCATCGTAGGCTACGATCTCAGATTCCGGCGGGGAACCGCTTCGCTTAATCCCCGCTCGGCGGAAAGAAAACAAAGATGATTGAAGCTCCAACGATAATTACGGATTCCAAGACAGCGGTAAAGACGACTGTTGCAATTGCCATGTCAGGTGGGGTGGATAGCTCGGTCGCGGCTGCGCTGTTGGTGGAGCAGGGCTTTGATGTTATCGGCCTGACAATGCACTTGTGGACGGACGCGAAGGGCGAAGAGATGTCGCTGAATCGCGCGAGTGGATGCTGTAGTATCACAATGTCACAGGACGCGCGCGCGGTGTCGGACCGCATTGGGATTAAGCACTATGTGCTCAACCTTTCGAAAGAGTTTCACGGTTCGGTTGTTGAGAATTTTGCCGGAGAGTATCTTGCGGGCAGAACGCCGAATCCGTGTGTGCGTTGTAATACGTTTGTGAAGTGGCAGACGCTGCTTGAGAAGTCGCGCAAACTTGGATGTGAATATTTAGCAACAGGGCATTACGCGCGAGTCGAGCGATCTGAAGGTCGGGCGAAGCTCTTGAAGGCTACTTATCCCGAGAAGGATCAGTCTTACGCCTTGTGGGGGCTTTCGCAGCATAGTTTGAATCATACGCTGTTTCCGCTTGGTGATTTACCGAAGTCAAAGGTGCGCGAACTTGCGCGTGGGTTGGATTTGGAGACTGCGGACAAACCAGAGAGTCAGGATATTTGTTTTGTGCCGGATAACAACTACCGCCGATTCTTACAAGACAATTTCGGTATGCAGTTGAAGGTCTTAGGAGGCGGAGAATTTATTGGGCCAGATGGAAAAGTGATGGGGCGGCACGAGGGGATTTCAAGCTTTACGGTCGGTCAGCGCAAGGGCTTGGGTTTATCAGCGGGACGGCCGCTCTATGTCAAGCGAATCGAGCCTGAGACGGATCGGGTGTATCTTGATTATGATGAGAATTGTTTGGATTCACGGGCGTTTGGTCACGATGTCAATTGGGTGTCGATAACCGAACCGACGGAGCCAATTGCATGCGAAGTGAAGATTAGATACCGATCAGATCCTATGCCGGCCTTGTTGACTGCTTTGCCAGATCGCAAGGTGGCAATTATGTTTGATTCGCCAGTACGTGCAGTGACGCCGGGGCAGTCGGCAGTGTTTTATGACGGGGATTACGTTCTGGGTGGGGCGATTCTATCGGGTACAGAAGGAGAGACACTATGAGTAAACAGGGTGCATTTCCACGAGTTACCGCGCCGCAAATTATAGCCTGCAAAGCCGAGGGCCGCAAGATTGTCGGTTTAACGGCTTATGACGCCGTGTTCGCAGCGCTGGAAGAAGAAGCTGGAGTTGATTTTCTGCTCGTCGGTGACAGCGCGGGAAATGTGATTGCCGGACATGCAACGACGATTCCGATGACGATGGACTCTATGCTGTTTTTGACGCGTTGTGTCTCACGCGGAACTTCACGTGTAATGGTAGTGGCCGATATGCCGTTTGGTTCGTTTCAGGTCTCGGAAGAAGAGACTTTGCGCAATGCGATTCGGTTCTTGAAAGAGGGCGGAGCGCAGGCTGTAAAGATTGAAGGCGGCGGCTATCTTATCCAGACTGTGAAACGGTTGGTTGAAGCTGGCATTCCTGTAATGGGACATCTGGGGTTGACTCCGCAGATGATTAATGTATTTGGCGGTTACGGCGTGAAGGCCACAACGGAAAAAGAGGGCAAGCAATTGCTACTCGACGCGCTGGCCTTGGAAGAAGCCGGATGTTTTGCCATCGTGCTGGAGAAGATTCCGGCGAGTTTAGCTGAGAAAGTCTCTAAGCAGTTGCGGATACCGACGATCGGAATTGGCTCCGGTTCGGAGTGTGACGGACAGATTCTGGTGAACTACGATCTCCTGGGAATCTTCGATAAATTCAAGCCGAGGTTTGTGCGATACTATATGAACGGTGCCGAGCTTGTTCGAGGTGCGGTTTCGAGTTGGGTGAATGATGTGCGCGAGGGGACATTTCCGTCAGAAAGCGAGTCCTATGAAGCACCGAACGCAAATCAGGAAAGCAAGGCTGCGAAACGTAGCCGCAGAACATAGTGAAAGTACTTAGGACTCGCGCGGAACTGAATGCGGAGCTTGATCCGCTGTGGAAGTGCGCGGCGAGAATTAGTTTGATTCCGACGATGGGTGCACTGCATGAAGGGCATCTCAGTTTGGCACGGCTGTGCGGACCGTGTGACGTGCGCGTTATGTCGATCTTTGTGAATCCGACACAGTTTGGAGCGAATGAAGATTTGGCACGTTATCCGCGTACGTTGGATCATGATGTGATGCTGTGCGAGCAGGAGGGGATTGATTTTGTTTATGCTCCGACTGCTGAAGAGATGTATGACAGCATATTGAACGTCACCGTCGATCCGGGGGAACTTGGAAGTGTTTGGGAAGGTGCGATTCGGCCTGGACATTTTCGCGGAGTGTTGACCGTTGTAGCAAAGTTGCTGCATCAAGTTAGGCCTGATTCGGCGGTTTTTGGTGAAAAGGACTTTCAGCAATTGGCGCTTGTTCGCGGGATGTGCAAGGCACTTGATTGGCCTGTGAGTATATTGGCAGCAAAGACGATGCGAGAAGATGACGGATTGGCAATGTCGTCGCGCAACCGATTCTTGAAGAAACAAGAGCGCGAACAATCGGTCATACTGTATCAGGCATTACGAGCTGGGCAAGAAGCGATCAAATCTGGAGAACAGCGCCTCGCGATTGTCAAACAAGAGATGCTGAACGTCATGGGTGACGTCCCTGAAGCTTCGGTGGATTACCTGACAGTTGTGGATAGTGATACGTTGGTCGAGCAAGATTTGATTTCGATGAATGCGCGGTTGATTGGTGCGATACGTTTGGGAAGTGTGCGATTGATAGATAACCTGCCGGCAAGCGATGCAAGCCCGGAACTTTCAACAGTCGGAAGAAGTTTTTCAAGTGACACAGATACCATTTTCGGTGGTGATTTTGGCCGCAGGCAAGGGGACTCGAATGAACAGCGACCTGCCGAAAGTATTGCATGAGATAGCTGGACGACCGATGATTTTGCGGGTGCTTGATACGGCTAACGAGCTGGGGGCAGCGCAGACAATTGTCGTTGTGGGACACATGCGGGAGTTGGTTGAGGAGGCCGTGGCTGGAATCGCGGATGCGACGGTTGTGCAGGATCCGCCGCTGGGAACTGGGCATGCCGTGCTACAGGCAGAGGAGGCCGTTTCACCAAATTGTCAGGAAGTTCTCATTTTATCCGGGGATGTGCCCCTGCTTCGAGCGAGCACTTTGGAGATCTTGTTAGAAAGGCATCGGGAATCGGGATGCGATCTGACAGTTTTGTCGGCAAAAGCGACTAATCCTTTTGGGTATGGCCGGATAGTGAGGGACCTGGATGGGGAGTTCACTGGGATTGTTGAAGAAAAGGATGCGAACACAGACCAACGTAACCTCAGTGAAATCAATAGTGGGGTCTATGTTGTAAACCGCCGGGGGCTGTTCTGGGCATTGCATCGGGTGAAGCCAAATAATGCCAAAGGGGAGTATTACCTGACTGACATCGTGGGAATTCTGGCAAAGGCTGGAAAGCGGACGCAAGCGGTCAATTGTGCAGATTTTGCTGAATTACAGGGAATCAATACACCTGCAGAATTGGCTCATGCGGAAGCCGCGTGGCTGGCCCGAAAAGCGGTCTGAAGTATTGATTATAATGATGTTTGTGTTTATCTTACGGAATCTACAAAAGAGCTTGGAGAGACCTATGCGGTCAGTAGCGACAGCGTTGTTGCTGGTCGGGTTGATGGCTTTGTCGGCAACGGCACAGTTTAGAACTCAACCAACGAGCGGTTCGACATCCGAGTACCTCCGGAATCACGAGCAAGGACTTGGCCTGAATGGGGTCAAGGGATTGCTGGATCCGTCGCGCATGCACATGTCGCATTCGGTGAGTATGGGTTATGTCAACGGCGGCGGCACCAGTATGTCGCGCGGTTTGTATATGAACCGGATTGATTATCAGATTTCCAATCCGCTCACGTTGACGACGCATTTGGGATATCAGTTTCAGCCGAGTGGTCCTGCCGAGTGGAATCCTGCGCGCACGGGAAATGATTTTGTCGGTGCGGCGGATTTGACTTGGAGACCGAGCAATAACTCGCTGTTCAGACTATCCGTGGCAAAGGGAATGTCGCCATATTACGGCGGCCTTGGTTATTCGGGATACGGCTATGGAAATGGTTACGGGTATGAGCCGTGGATGTTCCCCGGACGGCCATAGCTTGAATGAGTTTGCTTAATGATCAGACCACTTCGTTAATCTCCTGCCTGCCAATTCGGTTGGCCACTATTAGCGACCGAGAGTCCTGAGTTCTCGGTCATTTTTTTGAAACAGTGCCCAAGCGTTTTTATCTCAAAACAGACTTCTCGACCTCAAAACCGGTCCGTCGCAATCTGCGATGGACTTATTGGGTTTATTGGCTGATTTTGGGCGGTGGTGTTGTATGGGCATTGAGCGCGATTGATTTTACGAGTTCGCCGCAGTCCGGTGTGTCTTTGAAGCGACAGTCTTTGGGTTCCACTGAAACGAGTACGAAGCTCGCGCCAGTGGTTGAGATTGAGTTGGAAGAACCTGTCGTAATCTCGACCGTCCGGGATACAACAACCGTTGTTCCGCCGGAGACGGTTGAGGTCTTGAAGGCGGAAGTGATTACCGAAGAGCGTCAGCCCAGTGAAAATGCCGCAGTAAAAATGCCGACGGTTACTCTTTTTAACGGTTGCGGTGTCAAAGGTATAGGAGCACGGGCAAAAGCCGCGCTTGAGCGAATGGGGTTTCAGGTAGTGGAGGTGCGGAATGCGCGCAACTACGACTACAAGAAGAGCGAAGTGCTGGACCGAAGAGAGAATTTGGAATTGGGTAAGCTGTTGGCGGATTCGCTGGGGATTCCTAAGCAGCTTGCGGCATGGGATACAACAAGAAGTGATCGCGATGCGGATGTGTCGCTGATTGTAGGTTCTGATTTCAAGAAACTACGCTGGAAGATTTAAGTAAACAGAGTTTGGAGCATACGACTGAGCACGGTTAGCCCTTTGGAATTAGCCAAGCACGCAGCCTTGGCGGCATTGGAAAAGAAAGCTGAGAACGTCAGGATTCTGGATTTAACGAAGCTTGACACAGTGACGGACTATTTCGTCGTGTGTACGGGTGAAGTGAATCAACAGGTCAGGGCAATTGCTACGCATATCGAAAAGAGCGCTCGGGACAAGCTCGGTGAAAAAGCCTATCACAAAGAAGGCATGGACTCGCTTAACTGGGTGCTTGTCGATTTTGTGGATGTGGTTGTACATGTATTTCGTCCGAGCTTTCGAGATTACTACAGGCTTGAAGATCTGTGGAGCGACGCCGACGTGATCGAGGTGAGTGACGAAGAGGGATTTGTCACGATTCCGGCGATGGGTAAGCTGCCCAAGAAGACTGTCAAGAAGCCAGTTAAGAAGAAAGTCGCAGCGAAAAAAGGCGCGACGAAGAAAGCTGCTAAGAAGCCGGTCAAGAAAGCCGCAAAGAAATCTGCGGGCACGTCGGTCAGCAAAACGGCACCGAAGAAAAAGGTCGTGAAAAAGGTCGTGAAGAAGGTGGTCAAGAAGACAGTTAAGAAGGCTGTGAAGAAGGCTCCGGCCAGCAAGAAAAAAGCGAAATCGTGAAGCGGGTGCATGTACATTTAGCACGAGCGATAGAACAAGCGCTTGTGCAAATGGGAGTGAACGCCCCGACCGTAACGCTTGAGAAGCCGCGTGACGCCGCTCATGGTGACATTGCAACGAATGCTGCACTTGTGCACTCGAAACAAGTTGGCAAGCCGCCGCGACAAATTGCGGATGCGCTCGTCAGTACGATGCAGCTTGATCCAAGATTAGTCAAGTGTGAGGGTGTCGCAGGACCGGGGTTCATTAATTTTCGTTTTGCGGACGCCTACTTACAGTCTATTGCTGAGTTGGCTTTTAAAACCAAAGACTCTTACGGCACGACAAACGACTTGAGCGGAAAGCGGGTGCTGATTGAGTTTGTGTCGGCCAATCCGACCGGGCCATTGAATGTTGTGAGTGCAAGAGCGGCGGCGGTGGGAGATAGCTTGACGAGAATATTCCGCGCGCTCGGGGCTGAGTGTTACTCTGAATTCTATGTCAACGATGCGGGGAATCAGGTTGAGTTGCTGGGGCAGTCGGTGCTCGCAAGATATTCGTCAATACTTGGCCGTGAATCTGAGGTTCCAGAAGGCGGATATCACGGTGAGTACATTTCAGAGTTTGCGCAACAACTTGTTGCCGAACATGGCGACAAGTACTTGAAAATGGAACCGTCAGTTGCGGCTGAGCAACTGGGTCGCATGGCGATAGAGCGGCATATCGAAATGCACCGGAAATCGTTGGAGCATTTTCGAGTGACAATGAATCAGTGGTTCCGCGAAAGCGCTTTGCGTTCATCCAATGCGGAATGGGAAGCGTTCAAAGTGCTGGAACAACGTGGAACAATTTTCGAGAAAGACGGTGCGAAGTTTGTTCGCACATCTGAATTTGGGGATGGGCAGGATTGGGTAGTCGTGACATCGCAGGGAAAACCGACGTACTTTTTACCGGATATTGCCTACCATTGGGATAAGTTTCGACGCGGGTATGACAACATCATTGATATTCTTGGGCCGGATCACCACGCGTATTTGACAAAAATGGCGGCGGCGATGTCCGCGCTCGGTGAAGATGCCACGCGGCTTGAGATTATGCTTTTGCAGCATATCAATCTTTTGCGTGACGGCGAGCCTGTGAAGATGTCAAAACGCGCTGGTCAGATTGTTGAAATGGACGAGCTGCTCGACGAAGTGGGGATTGATGCGGCACGCTATTTCTTCTTGTTAAGGCGCACTTCGACGCCGCTTGATTTTGATATTGAGCTTGCGAAGCGTCAGTCCGATGACAACCCTGTGTTTTATGTTCAATATGCGCATGCACGGATTGAATCGATATTCAAACGTGGCGAAGTAGACGCGCCACAAAGGCCTCAACATTTAGAGTTGCTCACACATTCCGAAGAACTCACTTTGTTGAGACGGTTGCGCGAGTTAGGGGACGTGATGAATGAATGCGCTTTCAGCCGGGATCCGCACGCGATGACGGTGTGGTTACGGGAAGTGGCTGCGCAGTTTCACAGATTTTATCATCATTGCCGAGTGTTGACGACACCGGCTGAATTGCAAACTGCGCGGTTATGTTTGTGCCGCGCGACACAAATCGCTCTGCAACGCGGACTGGCGTTGTGCGGAGTATCAGCACCTACGGAGATGTAATTTTGGCACGCACGGAATCCAAGAAAGTTCGCAGAATGAGCGGCGCAGCTTCGCCGGATGTGGTAGTTGTCGGCAGTGTGGCAATTGACGTTTTGCATACACCAACCGTTGAAAACAAAGTAGTTTTGGGCGGATCGGCTTTTCACTTTTCGAATGCCGCATCGCGGTTCGCGTCTGTTGGCATGGTCGGCGCCGTTGGCGAGGATTATCCATTTGAGCAGGCAGAGTTCCTGCGTCGTCAAGGAGTAGATTTCGGCGGAGTTGAAGTCAAGCCCGGGCAAACGTTCTTGTGGGAAGGACGCTATCTTGAAGGTTTTCGCACACGCGAAACCATCCGCACGGAACTGGGGGTATTCGAGCACTTTTCGCCCAATCTTCCTCCAACTTATCAAAAGCCGGAGATACTCTTTCTCGCCGCGATTGAGCCGCGATTGCAGCTCGATGTGTTAAAGCAAGTGAAACGTCCGAAACTTGTCGCGATTGACACGTTCAAATTGTGGATTGATATTGCGCGTCAAGATTTTTTGAAAGTTCTGAAAAAGGTCGATCTGTTGTTCGTGGATGAATATGAAGCGCGATGGTTGACAGAAGCTTCGAACCTTACGGGAGCGGCGCGTGAACTTTTGACGATGGGACCTAAGTGGGTTATCGTCAAGAAGGGCGAGCATGGAAGCTTCTTGGTTGGTCCGGAGGGTTTGTTTATGTCACAAACTTTTCCTGTAAACGATGTGATAGATCCGACCGGTGCAGGAGATTCTTACGCGGGAACGCTACTTGGTTATCTTGCCGCATGCAAGGAAGTGACCGATACGAACATTCGACGCGGAATGCAGTGGGCAAGCGTGATTGGCTCATTCTATGTTGAAGGATTTGGCCCTGACGGATTGAAGGATCGTACGCGCGCGGAGTTGATTGAACGTCATCGCCAGCTTGGCTTGATGACTCGTGTTCCATGAGCAACGTTACTCCGCTGAAGTGGGTGAACGGTCAGTTGTTGATTTTAGATCAACGACTCTTGCCCGGAAAGGTGAAGTGGATAACAGCCCGCAACGTTGAAAAAGTTGCCGTGGCGATTGAAGAGCTTGCCGTACGCGGTGCACCAGCAATAGGAATTGCGGCTGGATACGGAGTTGCAATTGCGGCAGGTGCGAAGCGCTCTTCACATGATTCCGTGCGGGCCGCGATTGAACGTTTGCGGATAACTCGGCCAACGGGTTTCAATTTGTTTTGGGCGCTTAAGCGGATGGGCGATTGCTTGGACGGCTCATCTAAGTTCTCTGCAACAAGACTCGTGAAGGAGGCGAAGGCAATTCACAAGGAAGATGCCGACGCCTGTTTACAGATGGGAAAGTTTGGTGCTGAGTTAATAGCTGACGGTGAATCTGTCTTAACATATTGTAATACAGGCGCGTTGGCGACAGGCGGAATTGGAACGGCGCTGGGCGTGATTCGCACAGGATATAAGGCGAAAAAGGTTCGCGGAGTGTACGCTTGCGAAACTCGACCTGTGGGACAGGGAGCGCGCTTAACTGTGTGGGAGTGTGTGCAGGAGAAGATTCCTGTCACGCTGATTTGCGACAATATGGTGGCAGCGCTGATGTCGGCGAGAAAAGTTCAGCGCGTATTTGTCGGAGCAGATCGGATTACGCGTAATGGGGATACGAGCAATAAGATCGGGACATGCGGAGTAGCCATGCTCGCGCATCAATTTGGAATACCGTTTCATGTTGTGGCGCCAAGTTCAACATTCGACCCGCAACTTGCGAGTGGAGCTGAGATAAAGATTGAAGAGCGCGCGGCGAACGAAATTCTTCGCGCGACAGCAGGTTTGGAGAAACTTGCGGGAGTCAAGGTTTGGAATCCTGCCTTTGACGTGACACCCGCTAAATACATTACTTCGATCATAACAGAACGCGGTGTGCATCGCCCGCCGTACGGATTTGCGAAGTAAGGTTTACAGGATTCTGTTTCAACATTCAATGAGATTGAACATGAAGCGCACATTTTCTTTTTTGATTCTCGTTTTGGCCTGCGCCTCGCTTGCGATGGCGGGGATGGAGTTGACATCGGCCAAGATTTACAGGAAGCAGAATGAGATCGCGAAGGCGATGGAGTTCTATGATCAAGCAGTTGCTAAAGAGCCCGACAATGCTGAAGCCGTGTATGAGCGCGGCGAGTTGCTGGGCATAATCGCGATGGATCCGGCGCAAATTGGCGTTCGCAAGAAAATTGCGGGCGACGTTGACGACCCACAGATGGTTGTACTTGATAGAATGGTGAAGGATTTTGACGCTGTGCGCGTAATGGCGACTGGCGGTGACAAGAAGGCCCAGAAGTACGAAAAGAAGATCAAAACAATTTCCGACGAGTACTGGTGGGAATTTTATAGTAAAGCTGTCGCAGCCGACTCAGCTTATCGTGCGATGGAGGCTGCCGGGAGCATGGAAAATGCGAACGCGGTTGTCGACCAAGGGTTGAAATCAGCATTGGTTGCTATCAAGATTGATCCGAAGCATTGGAGTAGTCGATTCGTGTTTGCTCAGCTGCGCGGTTTTCAGGCGAAGGACGATGGATTTGTAGCGGCGTGGCATGAAGCAATGACTGCGCTCGATAGCTCAGATATGAAGACGAAAGAGCCGGAGAATTACAAGCACAATCACTACTATGCGCATTTGCAGTTGATTCAGAACTATTATGCGCAGGAGAATTACGCGAAGACCCTTGAGGTTGCGGATGAAATGCTTGCGGATGATCCGGGTTCTGTCGAAGCAGTACAATACAAAGCCTTTGCTCTTGCCACGATGGCCAGCGACGAAAAGCGTTCGGCTACAGAACGCGATTCGTTGAAGCGAGTCGCATTGGGTGCACTGGACAACGCCAAGACTTCCAATCCTGATGATGAGAATATCTTGTTCTACATCGGTCAATTCAATTTGCAACTTGCGGATACTGCAGCGGCTATGACCGCCTTCGATAATTTCTTGGTACGGGTGCCCGGTGATCGCGATGTGCTGTTCACGCAGGGTTTGATCTACCTTGAAGGTAGTGCAAAGTACGGCAACTTGGACAAGGCTGTTGAGAAATTTGGAGCCATCAAGGACGCCTATCCTGAAGATGGTCCCGCATGGATTAACTATGGAATCGCATTGATTCGTCAGGGGAAGACCTCTGAAGGCAGCGATGCGGTCAAGAAGGGCGAATCGTTACCGGGCAAGTAATCATTTCGCGCGACGAGTTGACGACAGCTTCCGGCGATCTTAGAGTCCCCCAGCATGTTGCCGTTATTATGGACGGAAATGGGCGGTGGGCAACGGCTCGCGGCTTGACGAAAATCGCTGGCCACAAGGAAGGCGTGAAGTCGGCGCGTGAAATCGTACGTGTTTCCGGTGAGATTGGTGTGAAGTACTTAACGCTTTACACGTTTTCTACCGAGAATTTTCGCCGCTCCCGTCTTGAAGTTGACGCGCTGATGACCTTGCTTGTGACGACAATAGGCAAGGAAGTCCGAAATCTGCACGAGAACAATGTACGGCTAAGCGTTATCGGCAGGCTTGACAAGATTGCAGGAACCACGAGACGCGCATTGGAATCGGCGGTATGTAAGCTTGAGCAAAATACTGGACGGCATTTGGTCTTGGCTATAGCCTATGGATCGCGACAGGAGATTCTTGATGCGGTGAATTCGCTGACGAGCACCGCGAAAAGTGAAATTACTGAGGAGCAGCTCTCGGCAGCGCTTTATACATCAAAGATTCCTGATCCTGATTTGATCAACAGAACGTCCGGTGAAATGAGACTGTCGAATTTCTTGCTGTGGCAAGCAGCATACGCAGAGTTAGTTGTGACATCGACATTGTGGCCGGATTTTAGGCGTGAGCAGTTTTTGCAGGCAATTGAAGAGTATTCCGGACGCGAGCGACGTTACGGAGCGAGAACACCCTAATACACGCGATGAACTGGGCAGAAAGATTCAAGGGAACCGAATTCGGGTTCGTTCAAGAGCGACCTTATCCAGTTGCTTCACCGATAAGCGTTGAGGCGTTGGTGGAGATCGTTCAAGAATGCGGTGAACAGAATTGGCGTGTGCTTCCACTTGGTCAAGGCAGTTCATTTCCGCCGAACTTTTCGTTACGAACAGAGCGCACTTTTGCAATAACCACAGCAAAGTTACGTGACATTGCACGGCTCTCAAACGGGAGAATGTACTGTCAGCCCGGTTTGGCAATCCAGAAAGTGCTTTTAGCAGATCAACCACTTCAACGAAAGACGATGGGCGGGTTGATTTGCGGAACGGGCGATCTGCCGACCCGAAACGCGACACGCACGTTCTGGCAAACGGTTCAATGTGTTGAGCTTATTGATGCAAAAGGGCGGACAGTAGTTTTGCCGGGGCCTGCGTCAGCGCAATATGCATTGGGAGCCTCTTCGTCCGTGTTGCTTGAATCACGCGGCAAAGCCGGGATCATTGTTGGAATTGAGTTTTGTGCGGACGAATTACCGCTACAGTTAGGTCCGAAGAAATTGAGTTCGACGTCAACAGAGAATTTGTCATCGCCGATCAGCAGGCAGGTAAGCGTACGCAGCGCCGATGCGTTGTCACTATTTGATTGGTAATGTGTCATGACCGCAGTCCGGGGGTTTCGGAATTGGCGCGGGTGGCGTAAAGTCGCTTGGCTGACATTTGGAGTTGTCTTTTGCCTTGCGGCAGGAATTGTGTTCTTTCCAAATTCACTGCTCAATCAACGAGTTGCCGCGGGTTTGACGGACTATCTTGTGAAACAACTTGGACCGGAAGCAATCTGTGGTGAAGTTGAATTAGGATGGCGACAAATCTCGATCAAGGATATTCTTCTGCCGCTGGACAAACACGGCACGATGCTTTCAATTGCACGAATTGATGCCACGATTGATCCGTTGATCGCACTTTCACAGCCGGGGGAGTACGAGAGAATCATTCGTACCATTAATGTCGTCGGCCCGCAGCTTCACGTGCACTTGCCTGAGAAGAGCGAGTCGGGTAGCAGTAATGGTTTGATTCCGGCGAGTGTGTTTAAGACACTTGCGCAGGTTGATAGTCTGCGAAGCTTTACTTTTGAAGACGGCAAGATTGAGATTCAGCGCAAAGACACGACGCTTATTTCACTTTACAACGTGCATGGGGGGCTGGCAAGCGCAAGCGGGAAATTTAGCTTAAATGCGGCAGGTGAAGCACGATCTCCTGTAGAGTTCGATGTCCGCGTCACAGGTGAGTTGGTTCCGACAGCTCAACATTTGAACCTAACGGCTATTGTAGAAGGCGACGAATCTGAATTCTCAGTGAAGGGATCGCCGATTGACACAATCGCAATAAATTCAGGTCGGGCAGAAATATCGATTCAACAGGACTCCAGTTGGCTAAATTTCGCAGGGAATGTTGAACTGATTGATTTAGAATTACGGTTGCGCGGTCAGCCAGTGTTTGTGCCTGATGCGCGTTTTGTCCTGACGGATTATGTCATAAGCTGGGATTCCTTGTCTATTCGTACCGTCGGTGTGGAGGCGCTGTCTAGCGGCAAAGTTGGGGTTCGCGACTCGCTTCGGATCGAAAGCAATCTAAGCGCACAAATTGATTTGGGCGCGGTTCTCAAGGCCTTTGCGATTGCAGATAGCGGGTTTGCCGGACAAATGCAATTAAGTTCCGATATTGGCGGAACTCTTCTGAAACCAATAGTTGTAGCCACTTTGCATAGCGATAGCATTCGAGCTATGGGTGAGACTGCGAACGCCATCGCAGTGCATGCTGACTTAAGCAACAATTATGTTAAAGTATCCAGTTGCTCTTTGACAACAAGTTACGGCGAACTACGAGCGCGGGGTGAATTGGAACTCGCGAAGGGAAGCCCAATTGAATTGCAGGGAGAGTTTTGGCCGAGCGTTGTCCCAAAATTATTTGGTCAGGCCACCGCAATTAGCGTCGCTGAGTTTGCTGTTGATGGTGATATACGTGCGCCGCATTTGCGATGGCTGGTCAGGGACAGCAGCTCCACACTCTTGGGTAACGGCACAGCGGTGCGGGATAGCGGCGGCTGGACTTTTGCATTCTCCAACCCTACGGGTAAATCCGGCACAATCTCCATTCTTGGCATGGACGGGGAATGGAAGGTGTCGGCGAGCAATGCACACATTCTTGTGCCGATTGCCTTTCCGACAACGAGCACATCTTTGGCTTCTGTTAAGCAATTTGAGTTTGACTTTAGCGGTGATCAGAATTCTGGCGAGAGCAAGTTGACGATAAGCAGCGATTCGCTGCGCGGAAATGTGATAGCTCGTGTACTGCGGCAACTTGACTTTGACGGTAGCTATCATCGCGATGCGGATGGCGTGCTTGATTTGAACGGGAGTTGGTATGGTATGTCTGGCGAAAGTGAAGAGTTCTTCGGGCAGGGTAATATCAAGTTGGCCAACAATCTTCTCACGATTGAGAATTTATATGTTGATGAAGCAGGATCACTAACCGGCACAGTGCGGATCGATACACCGAGCGTTGACTTGAGTATGTCGATTGAGCAATTGCCGTTGTCGCGCTTACCATTTGTCGCGAGCATTGCAGAGAAGTGGAAGCTTGCCGGGGTAGTATCTGGGAAGTTACTGCCATTGGGCCTGTTGATTCACTTCAATGGTACGCAGACATCAGCTTAGTTGACGGGTTTGCTCAGGGAGTGCCGGGATATTGGGGACTCCTTACTGTAGAGGGCCGCAACGATCGTATTGAGTCGCTATTTTCGTCGTTTGGTCGCGGAGTGCGAAGTATTTTTCAAGCGAGTGGTCAGCTCGATATCTCACAAAATACGATTGACATGCGCGCAGATTTTCCGGCGTCTGATTGTGCAGATTTCATTCAGGCGTTATCAGGCCGAAGTGGAATTCTTTCGGGAGATCTTGACGGTGAGATCTTAGTCTTTGGAAAACTGTCAGCACCAGACGTCGTGGCCAGTATGCGAGTCGCGAACGGCGAGCTGCTCGGTGAATTGACTGTTGATAAGTTCTCGCTTGATGCGACAGTTGGAACGGAAGCGGATGGAAGGCGGATTATAGCAATTCCTCAGCTCTCTTTTTTCAAAGAGAATGAGTATAGTTTCACAGGGGAGCTGACTGCAGAGCCGACAAAGGGCGGACAGTTTCGCGGGTACTTTGAAGGCAGTGGCGATTTTCTTGATTTACTGCAACAGGTTGACGCGGATTTTACTTCACATGGAAGTGATAGCAAGCTGCGGGTTGAAGTGGGGGGAACTTGGGATGCGCCGCAATTTGTCGGCGGTGAATTGACTGTCACACATGGTGAGTTTACATATCCGCCTGCGGCACCGGGAACTCTGGTGATGAACACGCTGTTGCACTTAAATTCTGAGGGCGTCGTCGACACGGGACGAATTCAAGTTGATGCCGGGCCGGATTACATTAGGCTCGAGTTTCTTGGAACAGACGACCCGCGTGTCGGCATGTTAACGCCGCTCGTAATCCCAAAGCCGAGAATAGAATTGGGAGTTATGTACCTCAGTTCTTCTAACAACGGTATTGCAGTTCGTCTGCCCGGATTCATGAAGCCTGAATGGTTGGGACGGCTGACAACAGGTGCTAACGAGTACAACGGGATAACGATCTCGGGGTTTGGTGATACGAGACTAAGGATTGGCGGGGAGGTCTTGATGCGAGATGCACGCTTCACATTCCCATTCTTTTCTTATGGCGGTGGCCGCATTCGACCTGTGACTAAGTGGCTTGTGGACAGATTGTATGAAGCTGAGTGGGATCTCGATATCATGATGGGGAACGGTTCCCATTACGACGTTGAAATCACAGGCTTCAAAGACTCGGACTTATTTGCGCAAATTGGCGACAACGTGTTGCTCAACACGGTCGCTGAGTATCTTGATCACATTTCTGTCGATGCGATTGTTTCACCGACGGAAACTCCGCTGATCATGGAGGGCGCACTTGTGGATTCTTCGTTAAGGCTGTACGGTAAGCTCGGTGCGAGTTCGGGCAAGGCGGATTATCTCGATCAGACATTTTGGATTGAGAAGTTGCAGGCGGAATTTGATGAGACGGATATTTTCCCGATCATAAGTGGGCGCTCCGCAACTTATGGCGTAGATTCAGTGGGGCGAACCGTTCCAGTCTATTTGACAATCTACGAAATTGATCCTGAATCAAACACGCGCGTACCCTTCGGGCGTTTTGAAGACGTCACGTATGTACTCGAAGCAGATGGCTATCCTGATCAGGAACAAGTGCTTGCGCTATTGGGATATGACTTGACGAACTTTTCACAGGGTAAGGCTGAGCAACTTTTGACGAGAACAGCGATGACGGCTGCAAAGCGAATTTGGCTGGACCCGATTTCTCGCAGGCTTGAACGAGCAACGTTCTTTGATGAGATATCACTTGCGCCCGGAGGTGGGGTGAGCGCGAGTATCTTCAGACAGCAACGAGAATCAGTTTTGCGGGACACGCTCGAGTCCTCAGGAGTTGTGAAGTTCCTGAAGGGATCCAATGTGACTGTTGGAAAGTATTTCACTAAGGATATCTTCGTGACTTATACTGGTGAGCTTGCGGAAGCCGCAGGCGAGATTGAGGGTGGACGGTTAGGATTGATTCACTATTGGAATTTGCAGTATCGTGTAGTGCCGCTAAGTCCGGACTTTGTGCTGGATTTCGCGGTGGAATATGACGAGGCTAGCCGCCGAAGAGACGAGTCGGTTGCATTGAAATACTCTTTTGTATTGGAGCCATAATTAATGAATCGTAGTTTGCTTGTGTCGTTTTGGCTAGCCCTTTTCGTGATGTTAAGTGTTTTGCCGACACATGCCCAAGATCGCTTGCAGATATTGGGGATTTCTATTGAGGGGAACGAAGCGACTGATGCGGGATTGATTCGCGCACATTCGGGGCTTGCAGTAGGCAAAGATATCTCCGGTGACGACATTCAAGGCGCGATTCGACAGTTGTGGAAACTGAATCTGTTCAGCGACGTTCAGATTGTCGAAGAACGCAGCACATCGGAAGGCGTGTATCTGCGAATTCAGGTAAGTGAGTTTCGCAGGCTTGACAAAATTAATGTGCATGGAAACCGCAAGCTCAAGGGTGAAGACCTTGACAAAGTGCTTGTTCTTTCAACTGGTCAAGTCGTTCGTCCTGCCGATATCTCGCGGCTTAAGACTTCACTGACAAAGAAGTATGAAGAGATGGGTTATCTACTCTCTGAGATTCAGGTTGAGCAGGACACCCTTGAGAGCAACGGACGCGTAAGGGTAGATGTCGAAATTCGTGAAGGGGACAAGGTAAAGGTTCGCAAAATAGAGTTTGAGGGCAACAGTGCCTTCAGCGATAAGAAATTGCGGAAGAAAATCAGAACCACACGCAAAACGCTGTTCCGTTCAGGTGAGTACAAACGTGAGAAGATTGAAGAAGACAAGAGTTCTCTGATCGCCTATTATCAGAGTCAAGGTTATCGCGATGCCGAAATTGTCGGCGATACCGCAGTTCTACGGAAGATCGCCGCGGCCTCTTCTTGACTTTCAAGGTTGATGAAGGCCCTGTTTACAGATATGGGCAATTTACCTGGAATGGAAACAGGCTGTTCACAGAAGAAGAATTACGTAAAAAGTTTCGCGTCGAAGAGGGTGAAAAATATAACCGTGTGGAGTTCGACCGCAGCCTCGCCGATATCGGCTCGATGTACTATGATCGCGGATACATTTATGCCGCTGTAAATCCTGTTGAAACGGTGCGCGACAGTCAAGTAGTAGATGTGGCGCTCGATGTGGCTGA
Source organism: bacterium (assembly GCA_016721565.1). Lineage (GTDB taxonomy): Bacteria > Electryoneota > RPQS01 > RPQS01 > RPQS01 > JABWCQ01. Next base: position 393,676 of record JADKHW010000001.1, read on the forward strand.
GGGCAGCGAATTCAAAGTGAATCAGATCTTTGTTGCCGGAAACACCAAGACAAAAGAGAAGGTGATTCGCCGCGAGTTGGTGTTATTTCCGGGCGAAACGTTTGACGTTTCAAAACTGCGCCGCTCGATTCGTGAAGTCACGATCTTGAACTATTTTGCGAGCGTAGTGCCTGATGTCGTGCCTGTTACTGAGAATCTTGTTGATCTATATATTAATGTAGAAGAAAAGTCGACAGATCAGGCGAACGTGTCGGCAGGGTACAGCCAGCGAGACAATTTCATTGGTTCCGTTGGATTTCAGATGAACAATTTGCTTGGCAATGGGCAGCAGTTCGGTTTGGATTGGAGTTTCGGTCAGCAGTATCATTCGTTTTCGGTTAGCTTTACTGAGCCGTGGTTCCGGAATACGCGGACTTTGTTGGGCTTCAGTTTCTTCGATACGCATCGCGGCCGTAGCAGCCTATACGGTTTCAATGAAGACATTATAGGTGGAACCGTTCGCGTTGGCCGAAGATTACGCTGGCCGGATGACTATTTCCGTCTTGACTATATTTATCGTCTCGATCGGACAAGGTATTCCGATTTCACCGATGAGTACGAGGCGGCAAATCCACGCGGACTGATTCAAGGCGAAGCACGTATTTCGTCTGGTTTAACTCAGATCATCACGCGAGACAGCCGAAACGAAGCTGAATTCCCGTCCCTCGGTTCTGTAAATACTTTAAGAACGGAGTTGACAGGCGGCCCACTCTTTGGTGACGACCAATTCTTCAAAGCGGAGTTGGGAACGCAATGGTACACGTCTTTGATGAAGGACTTGGTGTTCTTATCAGAGACTAAGACAGGCGTTGTCGAGCAACTTTCCAACGACTCGCGCGATGTGCCTACATTTGACAGGTTTATAATGGGTGACGCGGGGCTTACGGCAGGAGTCCCACTGCGCGGTTACACAGAGCGCGACATCGGACCGCAGAGCGGAAGCTATCCAATTGGCGGAAAGACAATGTTCAAACAATCGTTTGAGCTTCGCTATCCAATCGTACGCAATCCTACCATTTATGTACTTGGATTTGCAGAAGGCGGCAACGTATGGTCGCGATTTGAGGACACTAATCCGGGCGACTTGAAGCGCTCTGTCGGCATTGGTGCCAGACTTTTCATGCCGTTCATCGGTATGATAGGTTTGGACTATGGGTACGGTATTGACAATTACGATAGCCGCGGAATACGTTCCGGACAGTGGCTACCGCATTTTCAATTTGGACGAACATTCTAATTCTCTATACAAGGGACTCTCATGACACGTGTTATCGTGGCGATGATTGCGGCTTTGATGTTGGCCGCACCGTTAATGGCCAAGGAAATGAAGATCGGTTACATCGATTCCGAAGCGATTTTACAGCAATATCCTGACTATCAGGAAGCACAGCGCAAATTGCAGGAAGAAGAGCAGAAGTATGTGGCAGAAGCACAGGCCAAAGAGCAGGTTGTGACCACGATGCTCGAAGAAATCCAACAGCAGAGCTTGATGCTTTCAGCTGAAGCGCGCACAGAACGTGAGCAGAAGCTGATCGAAAAGCGACGCGAGTTGGAACAATTTAGATCTGAAACGTGGGGTGAAGGCGGCAAGCTTTATACTAAGAATATGGAACTTTCGCGTCCGATTCTTGAACGAATAAACCAAGCAATCGAGAAAATCAGCCAGCAAGACGGCTATGACATGGTGTTTGACGCAGCCGGCGGCAATATCGTTTTTGCGCTTCCTCAGCATGACATTACTGAAATCGTACTTGCTGAATTGAAGAAGGAGTAGTCGTGCCGTCGATTACTGCGGCAAAGCTTGCGGATTTGGTTGGTGGGAAACTTGTCGGTGATGGAGAGCGGGAGCTATCATCCATTGCTCCCCTTGATACTGCTGATATGACGAGTGTCTCGTTTCTTGCCAACGTGCGCTATATCCCGTTGCTCGAACAGTCGGCAGCGGGTGTAGTGTTTGTTACCGCAGGCATGAAACGGGAGTCGGGCGACTATATTGAGACGGCAGATTCGTACAGCGCATTTGTAACGGCGCTTGAGTTTTTCAATCCGAGTGACGAACACGAGCCGGGTGTTCATCCGTCTGCTGTCATTGCGCCAGATGTCAGACTTGGGCAGGGTGTGAGCATTGGCCCGAATTGCATCGTTGAAAAGGGCTCTGCGATTGGCGATGGCTCCATCTTGGAAGGCAATGTCTTTGTGGGATGGAATTCGACGATTGGAGCAAATTGCCATATTCACCCAAACGTCGGCATTCGGTTTGGGTCAATAATCGGCGATAGTGTAATAATTCATTGCGGCACGGTCGTCGGTTCAGATGGATTCGGCTTTGCTCCGGAACGCGGCAAGTTTCGTAAGATTCCGCAAGTCGGCATTGTTGTGATTGAAAAAGACGTTGAAATTGGTGCAAACACAACGATCGACCGCGCGACTATGGGTGAGACGCGAATTGGTGAAGGGACCAAGATCGACAACCTTGTCCAAATCGCGCACAATGTGAAAATAGGCAAACATTGCGTAATCGCAGCACAAGCGGGAATCTCCGGTTCTACGCAGTTTGGAGATTACTGCCGCGTCGGCGGTCAAGCCGGATTTGTAGGCCATATTAAGATTGGTGACGGGGCGGCGTTTGGAGCGCAGAGTGGAATCAGCACCGACGTTGCAGCCGGAGATGTCTTGACGGGAAGTCCTGCAAGGCCGCACAATTTATGGAAGAGAATTGAAGCGGCGTTGACTCGTTTGCCGGAGTTGTTACGCCGTGTAAGACGAATTGAAGAGCACCTTGGCTTACAGAAGTCAGTGAAGGAGGAGCTACGTGAGCGATAAGCAGCGTACAATTGCTGCTGCGATTAGCGTGTCCGGTATTGGTCTACACACGGGGAAGCCCGTTAGCATGACTTGTAAGCCTGCACCTGTTGGTCATGGAATTGTATTTGTCAGGACGGACTTACCAGGCTCACCACCAATACCTGCACTTGTCGATCATGTGATCGAGATTGCAAGAGGAACGGTGTTGGGCATCGGCAGTGCACGAATCCACACTGTGGAACATGTGCTTGCTGCCGTAGCGGGATTACGAATCGACAATTTAATTATCGAATTGACTGACGAAGAACCGCCTGCGATGGACGGGAGTGCGTTTCCCTTTATTGAGGCAATGCGCAAAGCGGAAGTTGTTGAACAAGAGGCCGATCGGATCTATTTGGAACTTGAGAAGACGTTAACTTACCATGATGACAAGAACGCAATTGACATCGTCATGGTACCGTCGTCGGAGTTTCGAATAACGTACATGATTGACTACCCTAACACATTGTTGGGGACGCAGTACACTTCGATGTATTCAATTTGTGAATTCATCGAGGAGTTTTCCAAAGCTCGCACGTTCTGTCTGTTGTCAGAAATGCAATCGCTGAAAGAGCGCGGGTTGATAAAAGGTGGTAGTCTTGAGAATGCCGTAGTATTTGTCGATCAGAAGCTTGATGAATCAAGCTATGCGGAGTTAAAGTCGGCGTTCGGATTTTCGGGTGAACTGCGGCACAGTGGCAACGTCCTTGGCGACATTGCGCTACGGTATCCAAATGAACCGGTGCGGCACAAGGCACTCGATCTCGTGGGTGATCTCGTGTTGGTAGGTGCTCCGCTAAAATGTCACGTACTTGCTGCACGCGCCGGGCATGCTTCGCACGTTGAGGTTGCCAAAATGCTCCGGCGAGTTCTTGAAGCTCAGAAGGTCGCACGCAAATTTGGCGGCAAGAGTGGGCAGGGATATGTGTTCGATTCGGAAGCAATTGAACGACTCCTTCCTCACAAATATCCAATGCTGCTTGTGGACAGGATTCTTGAGCTTGTGCCAAACGAACGCGTGGTCGGGATTAAGAATGTAACTCGCAACGAACCATTCTTTAATGGGCACTTTCCAGGGCACCCTGTGATGCCAGGAGTATTGATTGTTGAAGCGATGGGACAAACGGGCGGAGTGCTGTTGCTCAATTCCGTGGAGAAACCTGAAACGAAGGTTGTGTACTTTACGGGACTCGAAAATGTTAAGTTCCGAAAGCCTGTTACACCGGGTGATCAGATTCGCTTCACCGTAGAAATGCTCTTGTTCCGCAGAGGAATTTGCAAAATGAAGGGGACGGCACATGTCGATGAGACACTTGTGGCCGAAGCAGAAATGACAGCCGCGGTGATAGACCGCCAAGGATAAAGCACATGCCCAAAGTACATCCTAACGCATTAGTTTCTCCAAAAGCAAAGCTTGCAGACAATGTTATCGTAGACGCGTTCGCGGTGATCGATGACGACGTAGAAATCGGCGCGGGAACGTGGATTGGAAGCTCCACTCGACTGTTTTCCGGTGTACGGATCGGAGCGAACGTCAAGATTTCGCCGATGGTTTCAATCGGTGGTGAACCACAGGATAAGAAATTTTCGGGTGAACCTTCTAACGTATTTGTCGGAGACCATACGCAGATTCGTGAGTTTGTGACGATCAACCGTGGTACATCTGCCACCGGCAAGACAAGCGTCGGCGCAAATTGTTTGCTAATGTCATATGCACACGTTGCGCACGATTGCGTGGTCGGAGACCAAGTCATCCTGTCAAACGCAGTACAACTCGCGGGTCATGTACATGTCGGCGATTTTGCAATTCTGGGAGGCATGGTCCCAGTCCACCAGTTTGTCCACATTGGACAACATTGCATGATCGGCGGGGCATTTCGAGTCCCCAAAGACGTTCCTCCGTATGTTCTTGCGGCGGGGCATCCGCTGACGTTTGCCGGTCTCAACGTCATTGGGTTGCGCCGTAGAGGATTCACGAGCGAACAGATTCGCACGCTCAAGCACATTTATAAAATGCTATTTGTCTCGACGCTAAACGTGAGCCAGGCAATTGAAGAAATTAAGAAGCAATTTGCCGGCGATCCATACGCGGACGAGATTTCACAATTTGTTGACATATCGCGGCGCGGCTTAATGCCGGGGCGCTCGCGGCTAAGAGAAGAAGAAGAGAGTTTATGATATTGCCGGTCAGGCATGACGGGCCGTTGCCGGGGCAGTTCTTGATGGATCGCGATTTGGCGGAACTTGAGGCAGCATCGCGCAGAGAATTCGGGCCGTTATTGTCATTGTATCAGTGGAAAGTTCCGACATTGTCACTTGGTTATCACCAAGATACCGACAAAATAGATTTGGTCAAGCTGAATGAAAATCATGTGCCGTTGGTCAGACGTCCGACAGGTGGTGCGGCGGTATTGCATAGTGAAGAGCTGACTTATTCAATTGTAATTCCCGATGCAGATGACCTTCGTTCAGGGGCGTTGCTGCTTGAGTTCGTTGGCCGCGCGCTGACGGAAGGATTGCGAGCCGTCGGTGTGGATGCTGAGCTTGAGGCGCGTGGCGAATCGCTGTCGCCATTGCCCAATCGAACATCTTGCTTTGTGCGCACTTCTCGTTGGGAGGTAACTGCAAAAGGCAAGAAGATAGTTGGCAGCGCGCAGAGGCGGCTTGGCGGCGCCCTATTGCAGCATGGTTCGATTCTTGTCGGCGAAGATCATTTGCGAATTGTAGATTTTTTGTCTGTCTCGCGTGAAGAAGATAGAGCTTTGCTACGTCAACGATTGTCCGAAAAGGCGACGTGCGTTGAGAATGAAATTGGCTCGGGTGATCACATGCCTCAATTACGGACTGCTTTTGAGCAGTCGTTTCAGCGCGCGTACTTCGTGTTTAGCGAGCAATTGCACGATTTAGGGAAACCTGTCGCACTGTGAAGCGAATCTTACTGCAAGGCTCGACGGGTTCTATCGGTTTGTCTTCGCTATCAGTCATTGCAGAGCAACGTGAACACTTTCGAATTGTTGGGTTATCGGCGGGGCATCGTGAAGATGAACTGCTTGAACAAGCAAGTAGGATTCATCCATGCAGTCTGGCGATTTTGCGGCCCCGAAATGTTGATGTTTTTCGTTCACGCGCAGCAGAGCTTGGCGCTAAACGAGTTTACGTTGGCGAGCTAGCATTTCAACAGCAAACTGAAGACGAACAGTACGACGTGCTTCTTAACGCGGTGATGGGTTCGGCGGGCGTTCGCCCTACGATTTCCGCTTTGTCGCGTGGGATCAATGTAGCCTTAGCGAACAAGGAAACGCTCGTCGCCGCAGGCGAAATCGTAATGAAGTGTGCGCGTGACAACGGAGCTACGGTTTTGCCGATTGACTCTGAACATAGCGCTTTGCAGCAATGCATGGTCGGTGAGCGACGCGATGATGTTCGCAAGCTTTGGCTGACAACGTCAGGCGGTCCGTTTTGGGGTCGGAGCAAAGAAGAGCTTGCCCGTGTCACTCCGCTTGACGCACTTGCGCATCCGACGTGGGCTATGGGGCCGAAAATTACGATTGATTCGGCGACGTTGTTCAACAAGGGGCTTGAAGTTATTGAAGCATGCCGGTTATTTGATTGGCATGTTTCAAAAGTAGATGTCGTTCGCCAACGCGAGTCCGTCATTCATTCGATGATAGAGTTTGTAGATGGCAGTTTTAAGGCGCAGCTGTCAGTGCCTGATATGCGATTGCCGATTCTTTATGCGCTTACTTTTCCTGATCGATTGGAAAGTTCGCTGGTAGAATCACGTCCGGGCAGTTTCGGCGCATTACATTTTGATGAGGTGAATTCGATCGATCATCCGTGTTTACACATGGCATTTCAAGCTGTTGCTGATGGCGGAACGACACCTGCCGTGCTATCGGCGGCGGATGAGATTGCAGTGCAAGCTTTTCTTAATGAAGAGATTGGGTTCTTGAGTATTGCTGAAGTGATTGCCGAAACACTGTCCAGTGTGCCGCGTCTGCCGGCTACAGATCTTGATACGGTTATGCAAGCGGATGCCCATGCGCGACGCGCGGCCCGCGAAGCTATTGTGGGGACATCTAAGAAAGTTACATGCTAATAACCATACTGTCATTCGTCCTCGTTGCGGGGATCATCATTACCATCCATGAATTTGGACACTTCATTGCTGCCCGGTTAACCGGAATGCGCGTGAAGAAGTTCTCGATTGGATTTCCACCAAGAATATTTACGAAGCAGATTGGCGAAACTGAATTTTCGTTGTCGTGGATTCCTCTGGGTGGATTTGTCCAAATTGCCGGAATGGTCGATGAATCAATGGACGAAGAGGGGATCACTGGCGCACCAGATGAATTTATGTCCAAGAACCCAGCGCAAAAGATATTTGTGTGATCTGCGGGAGTTCTCATGAATTAACTGACCGCGATTATCATTCTGTTCGGGTTAACGCTCGCTGTTGGAATGCCGGAAACGGACAAAGCAATCATCGGCGAGACTATTAAGGATAAACCTGCTCAGATTGCCGGCTTGCAATCAGGCGATGTGATTACTCAAATTGACGGCCGGCCTGTTGAACTGTGGGAAGATGTTGTCAAGTTCATTACAGCGACGGGCGACACGGTAAGACTCTCGGTGAATCGCGAAGGTGTACCACTACAATTTGCTGTTCCTACCGAGTCAATTGCTGCCGGTGACAGCACGCGTCGAGTCATTGGAATTGCGCCAAAAGTTGAGTATCGTCCTGCAAGTTTATCGGAAGCTGCAACTGGAGGTTTTCTCTTCTGCTATCGTACAACGGCAAACCTCGGAGGATTCATCGGTGATTTGGTGACAGGCAACGGGAGCCTCTCGCAATTGTCTGGCCCCGTTGGTGTGGCGCAGTTGTCTGGCGAAAGTGCTCGGCAAGGGATTGGCGAGTTCTTGTTCTTTATCGCATTTGTGAGTGTTTCAATTGGCTTTTTGAACATTTTGCCGTTCCCCGTGCTCGATGGAGGCCATATCGTGGTTGTTCTGATTGAAGCAATTATTCGACGCCCCGTTCCAACGCGAGTCAAGCTTGCCATCCAGCAAACCGGAATGGCGCTGCTCCTGTTATTGATCATTGTCGTGTCGTATCACGACATTCTCAAACTGTTTGGCGGGCAAGGATGAACCGCAGGCTAATTGCACTCGTAGCGGTGCTAACCATGAATGTGGTTGCGGCCTTTGCGCAATCGTCAGAGAACGCAGATCCGCGCGCGCTTGATCAGTTTATTAAAGGAAACGCGGCAGCGCAGCAGGGAAATCCGTATCAGGCTATCTACTATTTTGAAGATGCCCTTCGGTTTGATGCAACTGCACCGTTCTTGCACGTGGCGCTGGCCGAACAATATCTTATATTAGCTGAGGAAAACAAGTCGGCCGACGCGATTTCACGTGCGGAGGCCGCACTCGAGTCAGCATTGAAACTTGATCCGGGGCACATTCCTGCACTTGAACTTAAGAGTAAGCTGTTATCCGCTCAAGGCAAGACGGACAAAGCCAAAGAAGTTGTTGAAAAGCTGCTTGATAAAGACCCGAGTAATCAAGGATACCGCGCCGAGTTGCTTGGATTGAGTCTGGTAACCGGGGAATTTGATGATGTTGATTCGCTGTACAAGCTACTGAACTCAAGCGAAGACCCTGATCTTGATTTGACGCGCCGAGTGGTCGCCTTGTATTTGATGACTGGCGAAAGTGGGCGAGCTTTGCCGTATATGCAAGAGCTTGCCAGTGCCGATTCTACCGACGCGGCAGTGACGTATACTCTCGCAACTCTTTATTTGCAAACGGATGATACGGCTAAGGCAATTGCTGAGGTTAATCGTGCAATTCAGCTTGACTCGGCCGATGCGCGCTATTGGTACCTTAAGCTTGTTATCGAGTTTGAACATGACCACTATGAGAGTGTAATAAGTTTGGCAGAAAAAGCTCGGGCCAGCGCAGGTGAAGATGCCAAGACAACGAACCTTGAAGCACTGTCATGGTTGCGGCTTGCAGATTCAACACAGGCGATGGCGCGTTTCACGCGCGCTTTTGAACTTGATTCGACGTTTTACCCCGCTGCTGGCAGTTTGGCATTATTGTATGATGCAATGGGCAACATGGCGCAATCGGAGAAACATTACAACACTGCAATTGAATTGTCCGATAGCGCGGCGATTTATCTGAATAATTGTGCATACATGTATGCAGTCCGCGGCCTCAAGCTTGATGAGGCGATGATCTTAGTTGACCACGCGCTTGAAAAAGAACCTGACAATCCATCATATCTTGATACAAAAGGGTGGATCTATTACCAACAGCGCAAATACAAGGATGCACTTAAGTGGATCAAGAAGGCGCTGAAGAAAGACGAAGGAAGCGCCGCACTACTTGAACACATTGGAGACGTGTATTTTGCAATGGGGAAAACTGCGCATGCTCAGGAGCAATGGGAAGCCGGTCTTGCTAAAGATCCTAACGCGCTGACGCTGAAGGAAAAACTTGGACGCTAATTTTACGTTTTTTGTGATTGCAGTTTCACTGTTAGTCAGTGGATGTGCCGCCACGCAACCCAAAAAGGTGTTTGCGGAGATGGCTCCGATTGAACAGTCGCCCGAAGTGTTTGCGGGGATTTCCGATCAACCGGGGCAAGTTGATGCGAAAATAAGTTTGCGCGCGCCAGGTCTCAAAGGATCGGCAACAGGAATTGTACGGCATGCACAGGGTGGTCAGTATCTGATAGAACTCTATGGCCGGGGCGAATTGTTTCTGAAAGTTTACTTCACTGGGAAACAGACCATTCTATGGCCGGCTACGGGAATGCCGGAGTTCTTCAACAACGATAATATTCCAACGCTTAGGACATCGGTGCACAGCCTATTGCCGAGTTGGAGGCTGGATGACGTATTGCCTGTGCCACGCACTCAGATTGACACGAGCGCCAAGGTTGTATGGAAAAAGAGTCCAGCGAATGAGTGCGCGCAAAAGATAGATCGAACGGGTTTTGATACGATTTATAAGGCTTACATAAAGCCTGCTGACGATCCGTGCTTCCCATATCGCGTAGTATCGTTTGGTAACGAGGCGGGCACATCTCGCTTGACTTGGTCACTCAGGCCGCATCGCCAGAGTTCATATTAGGGCAAATACACGCACATGAATTCGCCGCATTTAAGCGTTGTGATTACGCTTCTCGATGAAGTTGAATCGCTGCGCGAACTACACCGCCAGTTGACAGAGTCCCTCGGAGTCCTCGGCAAAACGTACGAGCTACTCTTTATTGACGATGGCAGCCGCGACGGCTCTCTGGAATTGCTAAAGGAATTGGCTGCGGCCGATTTAACTATCCGCATTATTTCATTGCGACGCAATCACGGGAAATCGGCTGCGTTGGCTGTCGGATTCCAGCAGGCGACGGGGGAGTTTGTGATTACGATGGACGCGGACTTACAAGATAACCCGGCCGAAATTGAAGCGTTGCTCAAGAAGCTGGATGAGGGATATGATCTTGTTTCTGGGTGGAAGAAGATTCGGCACGATCCACTTGAGAAGACCCTTCCTTCGAAATTTTTTAACATGGTGACGAGCAAGGTTTCGGGAATCAAGCTGCACGATTTCAATTGCGGATTGAAGGCGTATCGCCGGAATGTTGTAAAAGATCTGTTTGTGTATGGGGAGCTACACCGCTTCCTTCCGGTGCTGGCGCACAAAATGGGCTATCGCTGTACGGAGATTCCGGTTGTGCATAGAGCCCGGCAGTTCGGTCATTCGAAATTCGGCATGCGACGCTATTTGAACGGATTTCTTGATTTGATGACTGTTGTATTCTTGTCAGGATTCAATCGTGCGCCGTTGCATTTCTTTGGTACAATGGGTCTGCTGAGCGGGTTCACAGGCTTCTGTATCAATTTATATCTCTCTGTGCTGTGGATAATGGGGCATCCAATCGGGAATAGACCTCTGCTGTTTTTGGGTATTCTATTGATGGTGATCGGTGTGCAGTTCTTTTCATTTGGTTTGATTGGTGAAATGCTGACTCATGCCAATGAACGGCAAAGAACTTATCCGATTAAGTACGACAATCGCCCAAATTCGGCGGGAGACATCGGCTAAGTCACGGTGAGTCAATATGCGAATGACGACCAGCAATGCGGGGACGTTCAAAGGCGTCCTCTTTCTTATCGCCGTTGTGCTCGTCGTTTCGGTGCTGTTCTACTCGCAGTATTTGGTCACGGAATTGAAAGAGAGTACGCGCAAATCTCTGACACAAAAGATTGCTACGTATTCTGCGTTGATCCGAAGTGACAGTCCGGAGCTCATTGGCTTCGCATTGCAACAGATTCAAGATGTTGAGTTTCCTGTAATCGTAACAGACGAACGCGGTGTTCCGAAGTTATGGAAGAATGTTGGGATTGCCGCTGACGATACGACGAATTCCGCGCGTAAAGAAATTACGCGATTAGTTAAGGAGATGGATGCGCAGGGCAATCCGCCTTTGCCGATTGTCGTGGCAGCGAGTACGACCGATTGGTTTCACTATGGCGACTCGATTGTAATTCGGCAGTTGCGCTGGCTTCCATGGATCGAAATTCTTGCGACTGCATTGTTTATTCTTGTCGGGTATTTTGGATTCCAGAATATTCGGCGCGGTGAAGAACGAATGGTTTGGGTTGGGCTTGCCAAAGAAACTGCGCACCAGTTGGGCACACCGCTCACGTCATTGATGGGGTGGATTGAACTTCTGAAAGCAGAAGGTCATTCTACTCATTCGGTGATCGAGATGGAACGAGATCTTGCTCGATTGCAACGAGTAACTGCGCGGTTTTCTCAGATTGGCAGCAAAACTTCAGTTGTTCCTACTCGAATTCGCCACGTCATAGAAGAGACTGTAGATTACTTTCAACTACGGTTGCCGCAAAGTGGCAATCAGATTGAGCTTGAGGCTGCCTACGACGCAGACCCCCTCATCGGTGTAAATGTTGAACTGTTCGGTTGGGTGCTTGAGAACTTAATTCGCAACAGTATTGATGCCATGCGTTCGAGTGGGGGACGTATTCGGATTACGTGTTCAGAAATGCCGGGCTGGGTCAATATCGACGTAGAAGATAACGGAGTCGGAATCCCTCCACGCCATCGCAAGCAGGTGTTCAGGCCCGGATTTACGACGAAGAAGCGCGGCTGGGGACTTGGACTCTCGCTGTCTCGTCGAATCATTGAAGAGTATCATGGCGGAAAATTGAGTGTAAAGGACACCGCGCAGGGAAAAGGGACAACTATGCGCATTTCGCTGCCAAACACAATTGGAGCTGACGCGTGAAAAATCGCGCGTGGCGAATGATTACCAGCCTCACAATCCTGCTGGTGGTCCTTGTTGTCCTGGCGGGACTTGAATTGTGGTCGCGGCTGTTCCTTGAGGGTGCGTCTATTCAAGGTGCGCGGCGGGAGGTGACAGTCAAGATTCCGCAGGGCGCAACGCTTGATGATATTTCTGGTATCCTATACAGTGCGGGATTAATCGAGCATCCGCGTTTATTTGGAGTTACCGCGCATTTCTTAGGCGTTGATACCAAACTTCAAGCGGGAACAATTAGACTTGCGCTCGGTCAATCATTAGTTGAATTGATTCAAGCTCTGAGCACGGCGAAAGCTGTCGGCTTGCCGGTTACATTCCGAGAAGGGTTGACGATTCCTCAGTATGCCGAGATTTTGAAGCGCGAGATGGGCATTGACTCTGCTGCATTTATGCAGACAGCCTACGATTCACGACTCTTGCTGAAGCTTGTGGTGGACGCACCATCGTTCGAGGGTTATCTTTTCCCGGACACATATTTCTTTACAGGTACCGAGACGCCAGAGCAAATGATCGAGCGGATGGTCGCGAATTTTCGTGTGCAACTTCCACCCGAAACCAATGAACGACTGCTCGCAATGGGTCTCTCTTTAAATGAATTAATTGCTTTGTCAAGCATTGTGGAGTGGGAGTGCCAGATTCCGAGTGAAGCCAAAGTGATTTCTTCGGTATACCATAACCGTTTGAAAAAGGGAATGCTCTTGCAGGCGGACCCGACTGTCGGCTATGCTTTAGGTAAAGGGCCTTCAAGGCTGTACTTGAGCGACTTGCGAGTGGACAGTCCTTACAACACGTACAAATATCCGGGGCTTCCGCCGGGAGCGATTAACAATCCGGGACGAAGATCGATTGAGGCAGCGTTACATCCGGCCACAACGCCGTATCTGTTTTTTGTGGCACAAGGCAACGGCATGCACGCGTTTACCAGCACATTTGAAGAACACTTGCAAGCCAAGCAAAAACTCGACGAGCTACGTCGTGCGCCGACAATGGAAGCGGAAGCAGGCACACAGGGATGATGAATACTTTATTCGCGTCCGACGCGCACACAGAGTTCTTGCGGACTCTGAATGTTGATCAGCGGGATGCGGTGACGACTGGACTGGGACCTGTGCTCGTGCTGGCCGGAGCAGGTTCAGGCAAGACACGCGTGTTAACTGGAAGAGCCGTGCATCTGATTCGTGAAATGCACGTGCACCCGAGTTCAATAGCTGTAATGACGTTCACGAACAAAGCTGCGCGTGAGTTGAAGGAAAGGCTCGCCTCATATATGGAAGGTGCTACAGACCTTCCGTGGGCAGGGACTTTTCACAGTTTTTGTGTCCAGGTATTGCGACAGCACGGCCATAGAGCAGGATTGTCGCGCGACTTCACCATATATGATGAAGACGACAGCCAGCGAGTTGTTACAGAACTCTTGCGCGAGAAACAAGTCATCCGGGAAGGTGTGACGCCTCGGCAAGTGAAGAGCGCGATCTCTCGGATAAAGAACGGCGGCAAGTCAGATCATCGCTCACCTGTGGTGATGATTGCTGAAGATATCTATGAAGGGTATCAAAGTCGGTTGCGCGATGCAAACGCATATGATTTTGACGACCTCTTACTGACTCCGCTTGAGTTGATGATGCAGAAAGATGAGTTCCGCGAACTCTTGCAGCGGCGCTACGACCATCTTTTGATTGATGAGTTTCAGGACACGAATCAAGTTCAGTTTGATTTTGCACGCATGATTGCCAGCCCGCAAAACAACTTATTTGCTGTTGGGGATGACGATCAGTCGATTTACAGTTGGCGTGGGGCGAACTACCGAAATGTACTTGATTTTGGGAAAAAGCTTGAGGGTGCGCGCATCTTTCGGCTCGAGCAAAATTATCGCTCGACTCAGCAGATTCTCGATGCGGCAAACGACGTGATAGCAGGGAGCCGACACAGACATGATAAGAAGCTGTGGACGGATCGGAAAACAGGGGAGAAGGTCACGCTACGGGCATACAGTCGGCCGGCAGATGAGGCAAACGAAATCATCGGCGAAATCGAGTTTTCGAAGCAGAAACGCGGACTTGGACTCAAAGACTTCGCGATCCTATTCCGCACGAATGCTATCAGTCGATATTTTGAAGAAGTCCTTGTGCAGCATCGGATTCCCTATACAGTTGTAGGTGGTCTGAAGTTTTACGAACGCAAAGAAATCAAGGATTTCATCGCATACCTTCGCGTGATTGCGAATCCACATGATGAGCAGGCATGGTCGCGCGTCTTCAGAGAAATCGCAGCCGGAGTAGGACAAACAACAATCGACCGCCTGATGCACGCATCAAGACAACATCCTCTGAAGTGCGAGGCAATACTTAATTCGACTTGGGTTGACTCGATTGTCACCGGTGCGCCGCGTGTCAAGGCCCTTGAGTTTGTTACTAAGCTGGCATTACTACACGAAGCTGTGCCTTCAAACACGCTTTCTGAGATTGTGGATAAGTCCATTAAGGAAAGCGGACTCGAATCATTTTACGAAAGTCTCAATGACGAAGAGTCGCGTGATCGGTTAGAGAATCTGCGGCAGTTCCAAACTGGCGCATGGGAGCGTTCCCAGCAGATGCCTGAGCTTACATTAAGTGAATTTTTGTCCGAGTTAGCATTGGTTTCGGATATTGATGATCTTGAAAATGTGACAGATCGGCTTGCATTGATGACGATTCACTCCGCTAAGGGACTCGAATTTCCAGTTGTATTTGTGGCAGGAGTTGAAGAGAATTTGATTCCGCATTTCAGGAGCATCGAGTCGGCGGAAGCGCTGGATGAAGAGCGTCGCCTATTATACGTCGCTATGACACGCGCAAAAGATCGACTTTACATGTCTTATGTGGAAGCGCGGCCCATGAACGGCAGACTTGATTTTCAGTCGCCATCGCGTTTTCTTTCGGATATTGATCCGACTCGGCTTCGTGGAGCAGGTGTGCCTGCAAAACTATCTTCAAGATATGTTGCCGACGAGGATGTATTTTCAAGAGACCGACCCGTGGCCCACCTGCCACAGTCGGCAGTTCGACCAAGTGCATCCAAGACGCTGTATAAGTCATCGGGCATTGAGTTTCGAATTGGCGATGTTGTTGAACATGCCGAATTCGGAGTGGGGACAGTGACGGCAAAATCAGGCGATTTGTACTCGCTAAAGGTACGAGTTGCATTTAGTGGATATGGTTCGAAGTTGTTGGCAGTGAAGTATGCAAACCTGAAGAAGCTATCGTGATTACAGAGCAAACAGAGATTATCAGACTTGCATTGGAAGAGGATCTTGCAAGCGGCGTGGACGTTACGACGGACTGGCTGGTTGACCCTTCATTAGTGGGTGAGGCATGGATTGAGGCTCGAGAAGACGCGATTATCGCCGGGATTGAAACAGTGCGCGACGTGTTTGCCGCAGTGGATCCGGATGTGTTGGTTACTCCATTGTGCGAAGACGGCGCACGAGTGCGACCGCTCAATCGCGTTGTTTCTATATATGGTAAGGCAACGTCGATTTTAAAGGCAGAGCGGACCGCGCTGAATTTCTTGACGCATCTGTCAGGTGTTGCTACAAAGACTGCGGAACTTGTGGAAGTCACTCGTCCGTACGGGACAAAGATTTGGTGCACGCGCAAGACAACGCCCGGATTGCGCAGACTTGAGGTTGAAGCGGTGCGTGCGGGCGGCGGCGATACATACCGAGACAGCCTGTTTGCAAAAGTGCTAATAAAGGATAATCATCTGAGTATTATCGGCGGGATTGATTCGCTTGCTAAACGTTTAGTTGGCGACCCGGATGCAAGCTTAAACCTGGCCGACGGTAAGATTGAAGTGGCCAGTTTATATGAACTTGAGCTTGCAATTAAGATGGGTTGGAAGCAAATCTTACTGGATAATTTTGCGCCTGAGCAAGTGCGCGAAGCCGTTGAGCGATTCTCTAAAGATGTCTCACTTGAAGCTTCAGGCGGAATTACAGCGGAAAACATTCGCGAGTATGCCGCTACTGGGATTGAAGCAGTTTCGATCGGGCAGTTGACACATTCAGTGCGATCAGTGGATTTCGCTCTGGAAGTAGATTGGTCCGTAAGCTAATTTGATTTGTTGTGGCTGAATTTCGAACGGATCCGTTGCGTGGACATACTGTACTGATCAATAGTCAGCGCGGGAATCGTCCGTCTGAATTTACACTAAACATTAACACACCGGACGATTCGAATTGCGTCTTTTGCCGCGGCCACGAGGATTCCACGCCGCCGTCTATTGAACAAGACGGCACGCCGGATTGGAATTGGCGGCTGTTTCCAAACAGATTTCCGGCAGTGCTGGAGTATCCTTCACCACTAGTCGAAAATGAGTTTACGCAAACGGCAGTAGGCAGGCATGAAGTGCTGGTTGAGACTGCGCATCATTATGCCCAGCCACATGAATACGGAGTTGAGCAATGGGTTGAGATATTTCAGATATGGCAACGGCGCTTGCGTGCTCTTTATGCTGTTGACGGAATACAATATGTCCACATCTTTCGCAATCAAGGCTACCGTGGCGGTGCCACACTTGTGCATCCGCATCAGCAGATAGTGGCGCTGCCGCTGATTCCCGAAGTTATTGCAAGACGAATTAAGATTGCGCAACATGATTCAACGGGATGCCAACATTGCACCTGGATTGAACGTGAAACATTTGATGGTGCGCGCATGCTTGAAAAACAAGACGAGATTATCGCGTTCACCGCATTCGCTCCGAGGTTTCCGTTCGAATGGCAGGTCTACCCGAAATCGCATCAGTGTTTTGAGGAATTAGAGGGCGCGACACTTCGTGCATTGGCCGGAATACTGCGAAATGGGCTAATTTCCCTGAAAGAGACCTGCGGTAACCCGGACTTCAATTTAGTCCTGTTTTCGGTGCCGTTTCGGGGGGTAGGAAGGAGACTATGGGCTCTTGATATCCTGCCCAGAATCAGCACACAGGCCGGTTTTGAGTGGGGAACAGGTGTTCATATTGTGTCCACGCCTCCTGAAGAGGCCTGTCGGCGGTTAAGGGCGAATTGGCCTTCTTAGAATTGTGCGATAAAAAACAGAATGTTAGGATGGAAAGTGTGACGATCATAAATTTGAAGCCCGCTTGACATTTTGAGCCTCATCAACTAAATTTCAAGACTTTGCATGTAAAGGATAGCCATAAATGACAACGTTTCTCGCACGTAATGAAACGACCGAGCGCGGCTGGGTGGTGGTAGATGCCACTGACCAGATCCTTGGCCGTTTAAGCACCAAGATCGCGTCTATCTTGCGCGGTAAGAATAAGGCCACCTATACTCCGCACGTTGACACGGGCGACTTTGTTGTCGTCATCAATGCGGAAAAGATTAAGGTCACGGGAAAGAAGTGGGAAGATAAGATTTACTTCTCGCATTCTCGTTATCCGGGTAGCGGAACTTATACTCCGTTGCGAAAGCTTGCTGAGAAGCATCCGGAACGCGTGATTTTTGAATCTGTAAAGGGCATGCTTCCACGCACTCGTTTGGGCCGCAAGCAGTTGGGTAAGCTAAAAGTGTACGCCGGAGCCGAGCATCCGCACGAAGCTCAGCAGCCATCCTCGATCTAATTTTCAAAGCAGATAGAACATGAAAGACTCACGTATCTACGCGACCGGCCGCCGCAAAACTGCGGTTGCTCGCGTTTGGCTGGCCCCCGGCACAGGCAAGATTTCCATCAACGGCAAAGACATTTTAGGCTACTTTAAGCGCGATGTTTTGCAGATGTTGATTGAGCGTCCACTTACCGTTACAGAGACCATGGGCAAGGTTGATATCATGGCCACTGTTAAGGGCGGCGGCAAGTCGGGCCAAGCCGGTGCATTCAGGCTTGGTATTTCGCGCGCGCTGACTGTGCTTGATGAAACTCATCGCACAATTTTGCGTGCTAACGACTTGATGACGCGCGACCCGCGTGAGAAGGAACGTAAGAAATACGGTCAGCCGGGTGCCCGCAAGAGCTTCCAGTTCTCAAAGCGCTAATTTTTCGGCGAGTTTTCTCGCTATCACTCTCCGCCAAGGTCTGATTCAAATGCGGGTGTTCCGAGTATCGGAATTGCATGAGGAGTTGACGACCAGGCTGCGACAAACCCCTAAGCAGGAGTATTCATGTCTCGTGTAACGTTGCAGCAATTGCTGCTCTCCGGTGCTCATTTCGGGCACTTGACCCGCCGCTGGCATCCCAAGATGGCCCCGTATATCCTTATGGATAAAAACGGGATTCACTTGGTGGACCTTCGCCAAACACAATCCTTACTTGAGCGGGCCTGTGCCGCTATTGCAGAAGTATCGGCTAACGGCCAGCAAGTGCTGTTAGTAGGAACTAAGAGTCAGGCGCGAGAAGCGATATCGGCTGAGGGCAAGCGCGCGCAGACGCCGTTCGTGGTTGAGCGTTGGCTTGGTGGTATGCTTACAAATTTCGCCACGATTCGGCAAGGTATCAAGACGCTCGATACACTCGAGCGGCAGATGACTGACGGCACCTTTGAAAAGATCTCTAAGAAAGAGCGTCTGACAAAGACTCGCCAGCACGCAAAGCTGATGCACACTTTGGGCGGCATACGTGATATGCGTCACCTTCCGGGTGCGATTTTCATTGTCGACATTCTTCGTGAGAAGATTGCCGTCTCTGAAGCGCGCCGTTTAGGTATTCCTGTGATTGCAATTTGTGATACGAATGTAGATCCGAGTCTGGTTGATTTTCCGATTCCGGCTAACGACGACGCTTTCAAGTCAATCGCTTTAATAACTCGCGCGATTGCTGAGTCCGTGATCGAAGGAACGGCGAGATACCGCGCGAACGCAGATTTGCGGCAAGCACAAGCCGATATCGAAGCACGTGAAGCCGAAGCGACAGGCGAAGCTCGTATTCGCGAGCGTGAACGCGGTCGTGGCGGAGATCAGGGTGGTGGTGATGCACGCCGTCGCCGTGTGCGCCGTCCGCAGGATGATGCAAAGCCGACCGGCGGCCAGCAGCAGAGTTAATGTAATTTATACTACGGAGATAGATTGTGTCTGAAGTAACGATAAATGCGGCCGATGTGGCCATGTTGCGTCGGGAAACCGGTGCAGGAATGATGGATTGCAAGAAGGCGCTTGCGGAAGCAAATGGTGACCGCGATAAAGCGCTTGAGATCTTGCGAAAGAAGGGTCAAGCAGCGGCGGAAAAGCGTGCAGAACGATCGGCTGACGAAGGCGTTGTTGCCATCGTTGCCAGTGCAGATAACAAGAGTGCAGCGCTTGCTGAGATTCGTTGCGAAACCGACTTCGTGGGCCGCAATGAGGAGTTTAGACAGTTTGCCAAGGACCTTGCGACGCTTGTTCTAAATTGGAAGGGTGCCGAAAGCAAGACGCTGGATGATTTGAAAGCCCAGCCGTTTGGTAGTTCGGATGTTGGTACCACATTGACGACCATGATTGGCAAGATTGGCGAAAAGCTTGAGATTGCCCGTTTCGGGAAGCTTGAAGTTGCTGACGGTTACATCGGTCAGTATCTGCATTCAGACAGCAAACTCGGCGTGATTGTAGTGCTCGGTGGCGCAGACGGATCCCGCGCTGAAATTCAATCTCTTGGCCGTGATTTGGCGATGCAAGTCGCAGCATCGGCTCCAGATTTTCTCGTTCGCGAGCAAGTTCCTGCTGACAAGATCAATTCCGAGACTGAGCTTGAAAAAGAGCGTGCGCGGGCTGAAGGCAAACCGGAGCCTGCCGTAGCCAAAATTGCTGAAGGCCGCGTGAACAAGTGGCTGGCGAGCATTGTGTTGCTTGAGCAAGCATACATCAAGGAGCCAAAGCAAACAGTTAAGGAAGTTGTCGCAAATGCCGAGAAGGCAGTAGGTAAGCCGATAGCAGTGAAGTCATTTCTGCGATTCCGTGTTGGAGCCTAAGAGCGTATAATGCTTAGATACCGCCGCGTACTGCTTAAACTTTCGGGCGAAGCTCTTTCGGGTGAAGGAGCTTATGGTATTGATCCCGCGACGATGAATGCCATGGCCGAGGAGGTTGCAGAAGCCACGCGACTTGGTGTTGAGATGGGTATTGTGATAGGCGGAGGAAATATTTTTCGCGGATTGAAGGGCGCAGCCTCAGGCATGGACAGAGTTTCAGCTGACCAAATGGGAATGCTGGCAACGGTAATCAATAGCTTGGCGGTGCAAGACGCTCTTGAAAAGCTTGGTGTGACTACGAGAGTGCAGTCTGCAATTCCGCTTCAGACTGTGGCTGAACCGTTTATTCGCCGTCGTGCGATGCGACACCTCGAAAAGGGTCGCGTAGTTATTTTTGCGGCCGGAACGGGCAGTCCCTTCTTCACGACGGATACAGCGGCTGCGCTTAGAGCCAAGGAAATGCGCGCTGATGTTTTGCTGAAGGGTACGAAGGTTGACGGCATTTATACAGCTGATCCAGTGTTGGATAAGACGGCAACAAAATACGATAGAATTACATATTTGGAATTTGTAGAACGACAACTGCGGGCGATTGACTCAACGGCAGTGACGTTCTGCATGGAAAACGGAATTCCGATTCAGGTTTTTAACTTCAAGATTCGCGGCAACCTTCTTCGTCTTCTCACTGGAGAACAGATCGGAACGATGATCGCGAACCCTGCAGCAGCATGATCAAGGAAATCATTGCAGATTGTGATCTGCGCATGAAACGTTCGGTCGAAGTCTTGCGTCAGGAATTGACGCGGATTCGTACTGGCAAAGCATCCGTTGGATTAATTGAGCCGATTCGCGCGGAAGCGTATGGCGCAGAAATGCCATTATCGCAAATGGCGAATATCTCGACCCCCGATGCTCGTACAATTCTGATTCAGCCGTGGGACAAAAGCACCTTGGGTGCGATTGAGAAAGCGATTCAGAAATCAGATTTGGGAATCAATCCCAGCAACGACGGCCAGCAGATTCGCTTGGTTCTTCCACCCTTAACGGAGGACAGACGCAAAGAGTTGGTCAAACTTGTCAAGAAATACGTTGAGGACGCGAAGACTGCGGTCCGCAATGTGCGTCGTGATGCCAATGAACACATCAAGAAAGTTGAGAAGACGCACGATATCTCAGAAGATCAATCGCGCGGCGCTCAAGATGATATTCAGAAGCTAACCGACAAACACATCAAGGAGATGGATCATCTCTTTGAGTTGAAGGAAAAGGAAGTCATGGAGATCTGAGTGTTGTCTCAGAGCCTTTATGTCCTCTTCGCCCAAACTCTTTGACATACTCGCGCGCGCCAAAGGCAAACGCGTTGCAGTGATCGGCGACTACATGCTTGATCGCCATATTCAGGGCAGTGTTAAACGCATTAGCCCTGAAGCGCCAGTTCCCGTGGTTGAGATAGAAGACGAACGAAGCAGTTTAGGTGGTGCTGGCAACGTGGTCGCAAGTCTTGCTTCGGGGGGAATTCAGCCTGTTGGGTTCGGAGCTTGTGGGATGGACAGTGCTCGTGATTTGATGCACCAACATCTGCTCAACTATAGATGCGATTGTAGTGGGCTGCTGGAGCTTGCAGATCGTCGCACGACCGAAAAGACCCGCATTATTGCACACGATCAGCATGTTGTCAGAGTAGATCGCGAAACTTCACATCCCCTTGCTGACGGCAGAGTCGCGCAACTTCTGAGTAAGCTTGAAACAACGTTGCCATCGTTGGATGCAATTATTTTGCAAGACTACAACAAGGGTGTTTTAACGTCGAAGGTAATCCAAAGATCGATGGAACTTGCGACGAAACATAATATTCCTGTCGCAGTGGATCCAAAGTTTGACAACTTTACGCTCTACCGAGGTGCTCACTTGTTTAAGCCTAACCTTCGTGAAGCAGAGCGGGCATTGGGGATGAAGATTTCGGATGATGCTTCGCTCGACGCAGCCTTGAAACGGCTAATCAATGAGCTGGATCCGGAAGTTCTGATGGTGACACGCGGCGAAAAGGGAATGACGATTTGCACGCGTGAAAAGAAGACTTCGATACCGACACACGCGCGTGATGTTGCCGATGTTTCTGGCGCTGGTGATACGGTGATTTCAACGTTTGTAGCCTGCGAGTTAGGCGGGGCAAGCGTGATTGAAGCGGCGAGGCTTGCGAATATTGCCGCAGGGATTGTCTGTGAACAGGTCGGCGTCGTGCCGATTGACTCGGATCGCTTGGCCGTAGCGTACGAGCGATTTGAATAAATTCGGGCGACTAGCTCAGCTGGTTAGAGCGCTGGTCTCACATACCAGAGGTCACAGGTTCAATTCCTGTGTCGCCCACCATGACTGAAATGGAAAACGCAATCAAAGGACTCCTAACACGCCGTGAAGCGGCGGCGCGTTGCTATTTGGAGCGATTGCGCAAAGGTGAGGCCGTGTTTACAAACGGCGTGTTTGACATTTTGCATCGGGGGCACGTCGAATACTTGGCTGAAGCACGCAAAATGGGTGATATTTTGATCGTCGGACTCAATTCAGATGAGTCAACCCGACGCTTGAAGGGGGCATCACGTCCAATTAATAGTCAGCTTGATCGTGCCGTTGTATTGTTGGCACTCAAGGCCGTTGACGGTGCGGTACTGTTTGAAGAAGACACTCCTGAAGAGTTAATTCGCGAGATCAAGCCTACAATACTTGTCAAGGGCGGGGACTACGCGATAACCCAGATTGCAGGCGCCGAGTTTGTGCAATCAATTGGCGGCAAGGTGCTGACGATTCCGTTTCGAGATGGCTATTCAACGACGTCCATGATTAAGCGCGTTGCGGATTGAGGGATGTAGTCTGTGTTTGATGATTTAACATCGAAATTAGACCAAGTATTTCGCAATCTCCGCGGTGTCGGTAAGATTTCGGAATCAAACATTCGTGATGGATTGACGGATGTTCGACGTGCTCTTTTGGAAGCGGACGTAAATCTTCAGGTCGCGCGTGATTTTCTTGCTCGTGTCGAACAGAAAGCCCTAGGGCAGGAAGTCTTGAAGTCATTGCAGCCCGCGCAATTGTTCATCAAGATTGTGCACGATGAACTGGTCGCCTTGCTTGGCGAAAAGGAAGCTCGACTAAATACAGGGAAAAAACCGCCGACCGTGATTATGGTTGTCGGCTTGCAGGGTTCAGGTAAGACGACGTTTTGTGCTAAGCTCGCGCGTTATTTTAAGGCTAAGGGCCGTCGTCCACTTTTGATAGCCGCCGACTTACAGCGACCTGCCGCGCAGGATCAGTTGCAAGTGCTGGGTGAGTCAATAGGTGTTAACGTATTTCGCGGCGAGAGCAAGAATCCGGTTGAAGTGTGTGAAGCGGGCCTTCGGCACGCACGCAAGATTAGCCTCGATCCGGTGATTCTCGATACCGCAGGTCGTTTGCACGTTGATGATGATCTGATGAGTGAACTCGAACGAGTTCGCGGTGTGACAGAGCCTGCAGAAATCCTCTTTGTTGCGGACGGCATGACTGGCCAGGATGCCGTAAATTCCGCCAAAGCATTCTATGACAGATTGAATTTTACCGGCGCGGTGCTGACCAAGATGGACGGCGATACGCGCGGTGGTGCGGCTCTTTCAATCCGTGCGATAACAAACGCGCCGATCAAATTCTTGTCGGTTGGTGAAAAGCTGGATCAGCTTGAGCCGTTCCATCCGGATCGTGTTGCCGGCAGAATTCTTGGCCGAGGCGATATCGTCACACTTGTTGAACGCGCGCAAGCGACGTTCGATGAAGACAAGGCCGCTGAGCTTGAAGCCAAACTTCGCAAAGCGGAGTTTACCCTTTCCGACTTTCTTGAGCAGTTGAGACAGCTTAAGAAAATGGGGTCTTTGACGGAGTTGCTGGGCATGATTCCCGGCATGAGCCAAAAAATGAAAAACGTGCAAATGGATGAGAAAGCCCTGAAACACACAGAAGCGCTTATTCTTTCTATGACGCCGTTTGAACGAGATCGTCCACAAGTACTAAATGCAAGCAGACGCAAGCGCATCGCTGCGGGAGCGGGGCTAACCGTACAGCATTTGAACCGGATGATTCAACAATATGAGCAGATGGTTCAAATGATGAAGCAACTGCGCAAAGCCGGACCGGGCCAGATAAAGCGCGTATTCGGCCGTTAGTTAGAGTTTACAAATTAGCAATACAACAGGAACACAACCTTGGCAGTTCGCATTCGCTTAACCCGCGCAGGACGCAAGAAAATACCCTGCTTCCGCATCGTGGTGATGGACAGCCGCAAGCGTCGCGATGGCGCTTATTTGGATCAGCTTGGCGTCTATTATCCGTCACAGCAACCGGCAGTTCTGGAAGTGTCGGCACAGAAGGCCCTTGAGTGGCTGCGCAAAGGCGCGCAACCCTCAGACACCGTTCGCAGCTTGCTTTCACGCGAGGGTGTGATGATTCAATTTGATTTGCTGAAGCGCGGTGCGACGGCCGAGCAGGCGGCTGCAGAAGGTGCACGCATCAAGAGTGGGGCGCTGTTGCGTTCGCAAACGAAGCTCGCAACCGCTGCTGACAAGAAGAAAGCTAAAGAACTTGAGCTTGCGCGTGCTGCAGAGGTTGCAAAGGCTGCCTCAGAGGCGGCTGCAACAAAGGCCGCTGCTGAAGCCGCTGCCGCTAAAGCAGCAGCCGAAGCTGAGACCGCCGCTGCTGAAGCTGCGAGTGCTGGCGAAGCCGCAAGCGAGTAAGTTCGCTTGGTGTTTGTAGTACGCCCTTTTGGTTACTCACTTATTATAGACGAGCGAGAGTGGGATGGAAGACTTCATCAGCTTTATCGTCAAACACCTTGTCGAGAAACCTGAATCCGTACGGATTGAGACGATCAAGGAAGAGAACGGGCGGATACTCTACAAGTTATATGTAGGGCAGGGTGACTTGGGTCAAGTCATCGGGAAAGAAGGAAGGACCGCGCGATCTTTAAGAACACTTGTGTTTGCAGCGGCGGCTCGTCGCGGAATACGAGCAGGTTTCGAGATCGTCGATCCGGCCATGCCGCCCAAGAGCGCTGAACCTCCGGCCTGGAGCGCGATGGATAGTTCAGGCGAGCATGCCTGATACCAGTGCTTCCACCGAAAGAGTGGTCATCGGCATCGTAGTCGGGTCTCATGGGCTTCAGGGTACGTTGAAGGTTGATCCACGCACTGATTTCCCTGAGCGGTTTGAGGTACTCAGGACTTGCTATCTATGTTGCGGCGACGAGGATGCGCAGATCGTTAAGATCAAGCGCTGTAAATTCGCGCCACGCGGGATCTTGCTAACTCTCGATGGCACTAAGACGCGCGAGGAAGCTGATAAATTACGCGGAGCCACGATTGAAGTTCCGATGTCCGACCGCTGGGCGTTACCCGATGACTTCTACTACATTAGCGACCTCATTGGTTGCCAAGCTGTAGATGAAGCTGGGAAGATGATGGGCGAAATTGAGCAAGTGCTTCGTGGCAGTCAGGATGTATTATTGATCAAAGCGACGCAAGGAGAAATCCTGGTTCCGTTTGTTAATGAATGGGTAGGGAAGACTGACGTAATTGCCCGAGTTGTTGTCATCAAACGTGCGGCGGAGTTGATCACCGCCGAAGAGATTCCACCGGCGCTGGGCGAAAGTGATCATTGATATTCTGACGGGTTTCCCTGAGCTTCTTAGCGGACCTCTGAACGAATCCATCGTCGCGCGTGCGCTGATTGAGCAAAAGGTTGAAATCTGGGCGCACGATGTTAGACATTATACATCGGACCGTCACGGCAAGATAGATGATATTCCCTATGGCGGCGGGGCAGGAATGATCATGATGGCGCAGCCGGTCTTTGCGAGTCTTGATGCTGTTAAAGGCTATCGGGCGCCGCTTGAAAGACCACGGAAGATCTTTATGACTCCGCAGGGTAAGAAGCTTGATCAACAATTAGTCGACGAGCTTGCACGCGAGGAGTGGCTGATAGTTCTCTGCGGGCATTACAAAGATATTGACGCGCGTGTATTTCTGCGCGACGAGTGGGAAGAAATTTCGATTGGGGATTTCGTCGTCAGCGGTGGTGAATTGCCTGCGGCGCTTTTGGTGGATGCGGTGGTAAGACGATTGCCCGGTGTCCTTGGAGATGAAGAGTCGGCCAACAGCGACAGCTTTGCACAGGGCGATTTGGATGCTCCGTACTATACGAAACCTGAAGCGATTGCAGGCTTGCAAGTGCCCGAAGTTTTGCTGTCCGGGCACCATGCTAAAATCGAGGAGTGGCGGCGTTCGCAGCGCAGAACGCGAACGGAACTGCGTCGCCCGGATCTTCTAAACAACGATAACAAGAAAAAATCTACATAGAGGCTATCATGAACCGCATCGCGAATTGGACCATGGACGATCTTCGGCAGGACATCCCGAGCTTTGTGCCGGGTGACACGCTGAACGTCAGCGTCCGCGTGATTGAAGGCGACAAAGAGCGCATTCAGGCGTTTCAAGGCGTTTGTATCGCCCGTCATGGAGGCGGGTTAGACGAGACTTTCACCGTGCGTAAGCTGTCGATGGGAATTGGTGTTGAGCGTGTGTTCCCGTTGCATTCACCGCGAATTGCAAAGATCGAAGTGACACGTCGTGGTCGCGTGCGTCGCGCAAAGCTGACATACTTGCGCGGTTTGACTGGCAAGAAATCGCGTATTCGAGAGAAAGCGCGCGTTTTGGTTGTCGAAGACAAGGCGACGGCTTAGTCTTTACGGTTTGAGTTCGGAATAGGGCCTCAGGTGTCCGCCTTCGGGCGGAAGAATAGGGAAGACGGTGTGAATCCGTCGCTGTCCCGCAACTGTGATAGAGCAAATTGCTCTCAGCCAGGAGACCTGCCTGTGGCTTTCACCACCCTTCGGAGACAAGGAAATTGGTGGAGGCTCTTCGCGATGTCGAAGAGAAGAATATGGAATCATCCGGCGGCTTTTCAAGCCCGCCTTTGTTGCTGACGCGCGCTGCGGCATTTGTTGCTGTCGGTATTGCGCTTGGCTATTTGTTAGCCCCTGTCCCAAATGTTGAGTTGGTAACCGCGACGTGCTTTTGCGCCGGTTACTTGCTTGGTTTTGGCGCGGGGGTTCTCTGCTCTCTGCTGATTGAGTCGCTGTTCGCAGGATTTCATCCAATGGGCAGCTCGATGGGATTGACGCTCGTAGCGCAGTGTGTGGGGATGGCCGGTGCAGGGGCATTGGGTGCGATTTGCCGCCCGTTGAGCATCCGCAACTCGCGAGTCGTTCGGGTTGTAATGATTACGTTGTTTGGACTCCTTGCAACAATTTGGTTTGATCTCTTAACCAACCTGGCCTTCCCTGTGACGGCCGGGTTTTCTTTTGAGCAGACGATTGCGTCCTTTGTCCTTGCAATACCGTTTGCCGCAATTCACATTGTGTCCAACACGCTTGTTCTTCTGCTCGTCGTCTCGCCGTTACTCCCCAAATTAGTCACCATTATTGAGAATCCAACGTGATTCGACTATCTAATTTTTTATTGGCAAGCATGCTTCTTCCAAGCTTGCTGTTTGCTCAAGAGTTGACGTACGAGCGCATGTCTGTGTATGCGTATGAAGACATGAGCGATTGGCTCCGCCTATTTCCGGGCATGTACCCAATGGATTACGGAGTGGCGGGGGTGCCTGTTGTGTTTCGACCGTGGGGACTGAACCCATGGTATGTTGGAGTAGTGCGTGACGGAATTCCCTGGAACAGGGTGAGCGACGGACTCTACGACTCGAACTTGGATTCGCCGGAAGGAATGAAATCCGTGGCATTTTCTACGGACGGTTTTGATCCGCTCGGAACCGTTCGTTTGACCTCGCGCTCGCTTCCAACGGACTCTGCTACAACTGAAGTGAGGCTGCGCGAAGGATACTACGGTTTCGGGCGGGTGGACTTCGCTCATGCACAGAAACTCTCAGATAGAGTGACAGCAGAAGGGCGCGGACGACTGTTTTGGTATGACGGACTTCGCGCGTCGGGTAGTCAAACTTACAGTAAGGCGCGGTTTTATTCACTTAGCGGCAAGCTGGATTTTGCTATAGACGAGCGATGGCGAAGTAAACTTGAGTACGGAGGATCAAATGTTGATGCTCAATCACCAACACCGGCTTTCGTCGACACGGTTGCGACCAGACCACAGATATATAGCGAACGCGAGTATGGCACAGCTCGACTGAGATGCGGGCAGAGCGGGTAGAGTTTGATTTTGGTTTGCATGCCCGTCAGGATCGTGAAACGCGTGAATCGGCAGGCACGAAGCTCTTTGGATTGCGTGAAAGGTTTTGGTATGGATTTGCCGAGGGCAGGGTTACAAATCAGAAAGGTGGAATAAGCGGAAGAGTTGCAGGAGAAAGCGCGGAGTTTTCATTTCCGGGAAGCGCAGAGGGTCGGGAGAATGCAATTGCTCTTGTCGGGACACTCAATTATGATCTTGACTTCTAGTGGTTGGAGGTCGAATACTCTACCGCACTCGAGTGGAGACAAAACCGAACGGGAATCTGATCTAAATGACGAAGCCTTTATCAGCAAATGTTGAAAGCAATAGGCTGGCGGGGTTTGCCATTGTGTGTGAAGGTTCGTATGGACAGAAGGCGGTGCCACAATTTTGGCGATACGCACACTTCTCCGCTCAGAATCGGCCACTATTAGTTTCTGATGTGTTTGCGTCGAATGCCTACTATGGGGGGAAATGGGAAGGATTCGAAGCCAACCACAATTTCGTGTCTGAACTTGATACTTGGGCCGCCGGAATGAACTGGCAGCGCGGAAGCGGCAGTGCTGCACTCAAATGGCGTGGAGTCTGTGGTGGTAACGTGTGGTTCCTGACTGAAATGACAGCACTTATCTCTATTCATCGTCAAAGGAAAATGAGTGGTTTGGTCCAGAGTTTACAAGTGATTTCCCAATTGTTAGTTATTTACGCATGCAATCTTGGTCGTCGATTCAATGTGACAAGAATGGTCTGAGTCGCGCACTCGACACTCGTTCATTATCGCGGTTGATCTACTCGCAAGACTTTTTCAAAGCACCGTTGCATGTTGACTCATACGTCGCGTACGAATTGATTGGCCGTCACCGAGCGGAGTCGGATTACGGATCGAAGGTTCTCGGCCCGGCGCACTTGGTTCATTTCCGAATAGAGGGTACAATCGAGGGAGTGACACTGATTTGGGGAACAGAGAATCTCACCGGACAGCACTATGAATACCTGCCGGGGTACATGCTCATTCGTAAAGAAGAGTACTTTGGTTTGAAATGGACGCTGAAGTTATGAAGCGGATCGCAGTTCTATTTACAATCTTCAGACTCGTGTCAATTGTTAACGCAGGAGAAGTTGTAACGACTTTGCCGGAAGTTGTAATACATGGCTTGGCGACAGGTGCAACGCGCAACTTCACGAAACATGAAATCACGAAAAGTGGCGCTCGGAATGCGGCCGAGTTCTTGGAACAGATTTCAGGACTTGCGATTCGGCAAGGATGCGGCATCTGGTGGTAAGCAGTTTGCGCGTATAGGTGGTTCAAACGTCAATCAAGTGATGGTTCTGCTTGATGGTATTCGAATTTCCGACGTGGGCAGCGGCGAAACCGATTTGTCTCGTATTCCGGCGGAATGGATTGAGTCCATCGAAGTCAGTACTGGAGGAAGCACTGCTTTCGGAGGCGAGGCGATTGGTGGAGCTATTTCTATTCGCACGTCAAAGATCTCTTTGAGTAATTTCACAACGACTGCACGTGGAAGCGAGACGAGCACGCAAGTTGGAGCGCGACAGGATTGGACGAAAGGAAATACGTACACCAGTATTGGAGTCACTCGCGAGCAAGGCGAAGGGAATTACAGATTTCGAGTAACTGAAGACGACGGAAATGGGCCTTTTACTGTTAACCTAGGCGAGACGTTTCGCCGAGAAAACAATGCGCTTCTGCGTGATCGTCTCACAGGCAAATTTTCACATGATTTCGGCCGTCACGAAGTGAGCGGCTCGGCATGGGTGGATCGCTCGGAGTTTGGATTGCCAGGTTATCTGGCACCGCGTCCAACTCCTTTGGCATCGCAAGAAGAGCAATTCAGACAAGCGCAACTAAGTTGGATATTCAATTCTGAGGTGGGGCGTCTGTCTGCGACAGCAGGCTTACAAAACCAGATGCGAGACTTTTCGGACCCTGATACGTACAGCTATCTTCATCAGTCGCACGAGGCTTCCGAGCGAGTGTCGATGGCAACATCGTTGCAACGAAAGGTTAGACACATAAACATAAGCTGGAATACGCGAACGGAGCGCGAGCGGCTGGAAAGTGGCGTCTTGAAGAACACGCGCGCGGCGCGCAATCGTTGGCAGACCTCTTTGCAATTTGAGCGTGTGGTCAAACTTGGTTCAGCGGCGCGTCAAACCGTGAATTGTCTGTTCGGAACAAGCGTCGAGCGATTTGGCGATGCTGAAGTGCAGGCGCTTCCGAGTGGTGAGGTTTCTTATGCTAACCATGTGTCCATTCCGTTTACAATGGGGGTACGCGGATCACGAGCGTACCTGGCACCAAGTTTTTATTCGCTGTTTTGGAATGATGAGCTATTGGCTCAAGGTAATCCTGATTTGCGTCCTGAATCTTCGCAAATGTGGCAAGGTTTTTTCAAGGCAAGAACGCTGAGTCAGTATGAAACTGCCATAGAAATATCAGCTTCGAACAACAGAGTTGATGATCTGATTTATTGGCGACAGGCATTTGACGGAAGGTGGACACCGCAGAATCTCCGCAATGCAACTCTCGATCAGTTGACGGTAGGTGTAGAGCAGGTGGTTCTACTGTCACATCTTGATGCAAAATTGTCAATGGAGTGGCTTGAAGCTCGCGACCATAGCGGCGAGCGCGTAGCCGATGGAAAGTACCTCATTTATCGCCCGCTTCGGACGTTTCACACCGCGTTGAACTGGCAAACACTTGGATTTCGCGGTTTGATTCGAACGAATTGGGTGGACAAGCAAGCAATTCTGGAAACAAATTCCAAGTGGCTCGCTGAATACACTATTGTTGATATGGAAATGTCTCGCAAGTTCGACTTGGGTTCGACAACGTGGGATGCGGGGCTTCGATGTGACAATGTTTTCGACATGGACTATCGAGTTGTGCGATTTGCGCCCATGCCGCTAAGAGAGTATTCGATTTTTCTTTCGTGTAATCTGGGGAGTGGATTATGATACCGTTTGCACTGTTCTTTGTTTTGATCGCCACACTCTGTCACGGCACCACGTTTTATGTTGTAAACGGACTGGACGAGAGCCTTGGTTGGGTGAACTCTGACTCGGGAGAGTTTGACGCACAAGCTGTTACACTTGGCAGTCTTGCTAACGACGTTGTTGTCACAAATGACAAATTGTTCGTAGTTAACTCGGGGCTTGGAACATTACAGGTTATTGATCGACAATCGCTTACGACTCTGGATGAAATTACCGTGACCGGTTCTGTGAACCCATATTCGGCGAGTGCATTGAGCAATTCTCGCGTTGCGGTTACTGGATTGATCAGCGGCACCGTTTCCATCGTGAATGTGGAGTTTGGGAATGTAGATACGACGTTTATTACAGGCGACGGACCGCAAGCCATTGTCGAACATTCCGGGTTGATTTATGTTTTGAATACAGGTGTTGTTTTTCCTGTTTTTCATCCTGGTTTACTGAAGCGGTACAATGCAGAAACTTACGTATTTGTAGATTCTCTTGAATTGGGAATAAACCCACAATCAATGGCGTTCATTGGAAATGAACTACATGTCTTATGTACGGGTGACTACGCAAATATAACTGGAAGCGTCCAAATCGTAAACCTTGAGACAATGAGCATTTCACAAACGCTTGAGTTCGGAGGATCGCCAGGTGCAATTGCGGCGAATGGCAATGAAGTGTTCATCGCGGCGGGAGGCTGGGTTGAGGCGGGCTACGTCTTTCACTACAATGCAAGTACACGACAAGTCATCAACGACGCAAGTAACCCAATTTTGTGCGGCGTCGGAGCATCTGATATTGTTGTGCAACCAAATGGCGATTTCGTTGTGACGTGTTTTCAAGATGCCACTGTCGAATTCAGCTCGGCTGACGGAGTAGTCCGAACTGTATATAACATGTCTGCAGGAGCGGGCTCGCTTGGAGTATGGTGGGGGGCAAGCGATGTTGATGAAACACTCCCTGAAATTGCGCAGGACATGAACATACTATCTGCCTTCCCCAACCCTTTCAACAGCAGCGTCATGCTGGAATGGACCGGGCCGCTGCGTGCTCCCAATCAGATCCAGATATTCGATGTCTTGGGACGAAATGTTGGTGAACTGGCAATCGGTGCGGGCACTCCACGGGTTGGCTGGACGCCCGGGTCAGACGGGAGACAGGAGGTTGCTGCGGGAGTCTATTTTGCGAGGTTTGTTGAAGGTGCAACGAGCCTACCGATACGAATTGTATATATAAAATAAACAAACAGATAAATCAAAATCTCTTTGATGAGGTCAGTTTGCAAGTCTGTCGAGAAAATCGTATCTTCAGCGATTACTTAAGATAGACTGGCAAACCGACCTTTTCTCTGCATGGCAACCCGCAAAAAACGCATCCTTTCCGGTATGAGGCCTACCGGCCGACTTCACCTTGGCAACTATGTTGGGGCGTTGGAGAATTGGGTGCGCTTGCAGAATGACTACGAAAACTATCATCTTGTGGCCGACTGGCATACGCTCACTACGGACTACGAGCATACGCGCCAAATCCCTGAGAACATCCACGAAATGGTGACGGATTGGCTGGCTGCGGGAATTGATCCCGAAAAGAGTCCGATTTTTGTGCAGTCACAAGTCAAAGCACATGCTGAGCTATATTTGTTGCTCAACATGATTATATCGACGGGTAGATTAGAGCGCAACCCGACTTTGAAAGACCAAGTGCGTGATCTTGAATTGGAAGATGCCGTGACTGCCGGGCATTTGACTTATCCGGTTTTGCAAGCGGCTGACATCATGATGTACAAAGGCGAAGTTGTTCCTGTCGGAGAAGATCAGCTTCCGCACATCGAAGTAACGCGCGAATTAGCTCGCAGGTTCAACAATCTCTATGCTCCGGAGAGTCCAATCTTTCCTGAGCCGGAAGGATTGCTGACGAATTTCCCGCGCTTACAGGGACTTGATGGCCGCAGAATGTCAAAATCGTTGGGCAATACAATTTTGCTTGCGGATTCGCCAGAAGAGATTTCAAATAAGCTTCGGAAGGCTGTTACAGATCCACAAAAGGTTCGCAAGAATGACCCCGGCAGACCGGATGTCTGCTTGGTCTTTGGCTACCACCAGAAATTCAATGAGGCTGAAACTGCTGAGATCCGATCAGGCTGTGAAAGCGGCGCGCTGGGTTGTGTCGATTGCAAGAAACGTTGCTCAGAGCGGATCATAGAGCATCTTTCGCCAATTCATGAGCGTCGTCGCTCGTTAGAAGCAAATCCAAGTCGTGTAGTTGAAGTTTTAGAAGCCGGCAAAGCGAGTGCGAACAGAGTCGCAGATCAAACCATGTCAGAAGTGCACGCTGTGATGGGATTCGGAGCATGAGTGTTTGGCAAGTAAAATTGCCGCGCTTCGAAGGTCCACTCGACCTGTTGTTGTTCTTGGTAACTCGCAAAGAATACGATATTCTTGATCTTCCAATGGCGGAGATCACGGAATCATACTTGGAAGCGCTCGACTCAATCGGTGTGGATAATCTTGAAGATGCTGGAGAGTATTTGTTGATGGCGGCAACGCTGTTGTCGATCAAAGTCAAAATGCTGCTTCCGCACACACAGATGCACGAAGAGTTGGATATTGAAGACCCGCGCCGCGAGCTTGTCAACCGTTTACAAATCTATGCGCGCATCAAGGAAGCCGCCGAGGACCTTGGCATCCTTGAAGAGAACATGCATGATCGCAAAGCGCTTGCGCGCGAAGCGGTACCACAAGATGCTCGTCCCGAGGGAATGGATTTACTGATGCCGCTCTCGGTGTACGATTTGGCCCGCACGATGGAAGAAATACTTTCACGCCGTGAGACAAAGGTCTTCCACGAAGTGAAACTCTTGAAAGTCTCGGTCGAAGAGCGAACAGCGTGGGTGTTAAACAGTTTGAAACACTGGGATCGATTTGGATTGATTGAGCAATTGCGGCAAGTCCCTGACCGTATGGTTTGGGTGGCGACTTTCTTGGCGTTGTTAGAACTGGCTCGTCAGGGCAGAATTAAGTTGGATCAGAACGAACCTTTTGAAGAAATTTACGTGGCCCGCCCCGAGGCCATAGACGTACAGGCCGCATAAGCATGGCATTTCTCGAAGAAGAAGAAAACCTCCCGCTCGACGATCAAAAGGGTGCCTCGGAGGCACCGGAAGGCGAGTTTGAAGGCGAAGACGACTCATCAGACGATACTGATGGCGCGGAACTTCGTCAACGTCGCAGAATGTCGCAGCTGAAGCGCTATTGCTCGCGAGCACGGAACCGTTGACTGAAGCGGCATTCGTAAATGCAGTCGGGAAGCGTGCCAAGGGTAAGCTGCCTGATCTGGTGACAGCGCTGAATCTTGAATACGGTGCTCAGGAGAGATCGTTTGAGGTTTTGCCTGTCGCCGGTGGTTATATGTTGTTCACTCGCCCCGAGCACGGTGACTTGATTCGGCGTTTTCTTGCTGAGAAAGCGCGCACGAGATTGTCGCGCGCGGCGCTTGAGTCACTGGCTGTTATCGCATTTCGTGGCCCGGTAACACGCGTAGATATCGACGAGATTCGAGGAGTTGATTCAGGCGGTGTGCTTCGCAATCTTCTTGACCGACGATTGATTCGTGTCAAGGGGCGTGCCGAACTTATTGGCCGTCCGCTGCTATACGAAATTACGGATGAATTCCTAAAGTACTTTGGTGTAACAAGCGTCGGTGACTTGCCGCGACATGCTGAACTTACGCGCGAACTCGGAGAGTTGCGCTCAGCTGAATACGAACAAGAGACCCTTGCACTGCCTGAAGCTGAAGAAACTTCGCCCGATGAACTTGAAGAAGAGACGAAGTCCGGTAATGGTCATCACAAGTTGACTGCGCAGAATTTGTCTGAAGACGATGGCCGTGTGCAATGAACATCAAAGACAGTAGAATCTTGGTTCTGGGTGGATGGGGACTGGTTGGAGCAGCAATTTGTAAACGGTTACTTGCGGGTAAGCCTTCGTATTTGGCTGTACTTTCATTACGGGAAGATGAAGCGCAGGATGCCGTCGAAGATCTTAAGCCATTCAAGGGGGCGTGCGACGTTGTACCAGACTGGGGCGATATCTTTCTAACGACAGAGCTGAAAGATAGGTTGCGTGCGCAGATTCTGGATGATCCGGTAATGCGCCGCAAATTCATAGATGGTGTTTTTGAAAAGCCGAATGAAGAACGCCTAAAATTGTTCTTCTTGTATGACATCATTGCCAAGCACAAACCCGATATCATCATCGACAGCGTGAATTCTGCAACGGGATTGGCTTATCAAGATACATACACAGCCTATTACGACGTCCGTGAAGCCCTGGACAATGCCGGTCCGGATATGCCGGTTGCGGAAATTCGGAATCAGGTTGAGCGCTTGACAAGCACGATTAGTATTCCGCAGTTGATTCGACATCTGCAAGTGCTTAATGAAGGCTGTCGCAAGCACGGCGTGCGGATGTTTGTTAAGATCGGTACGACAGGAACGGGTGGTATGGGGCTGAATATTCCGTACACTCATTCTGAAGATCGCCCGTCAGGTCAATTGCTAAGCAAATCATCACTTGCGGGTGCGCATAGTTTGCTACTCTTTTTAATGGGTAGAACGCCGGGATCGCCGTTTGTCAAAGAGATCAAGCCAGCTGCCGTAATTGCTTGGAAGAAGATCGCATACGGTGAAATTCGTCGCGGCGGAAAACCGATCCCACTGTTTGATTGCAATCCCGCCGCGCCAGTCGAATTGAAGTCGACGTTTAAGCGTATAGACGACTCGGCCGGGCAGACAAAGAATGAGAATCTCAAGTCGGTTTACATAGACACGGGCGAGAACGGAATTTTCTCAACGGAAGAATTTTTTACAATCACTAATGCGGATCAGATGGAGTTTGTAACTCCGGAAGAGATCGCCTATTCTGTGGTCACAGAAATTGAAGGCGGCAACAGCGGATTTGACGTCGTTGGAGCATTGGATGCCGTTGTGATGGGGCCGACATATCGCGCAGGTATTCTGCGCAAGCATGCATTGGATGAAATGGTGAGATTGGAGCAAGAGAACGGCAACCGGAGCATTGCATTTGAAATGCTCGGCCCGCCGCATTTGTCTAAATTGCTCTATGAGGCCTACCTTATTTGGCTCGCCTTTCCCCAAGTGTCGGACTTTTGCTCCAAGACACCCGATGAGAGTGCGACCGCACTTCTGAAGGTCATCACAGCAAACGAGAATCTTCGTGCGACCATTCTTTCCATCGGTGTTCCAATCTTAATGCCGAATGGAAAGAGCATTCTGCGGGGACCCGAGGTTAAGATTCCGTCATACGCGGGATCAAACGAGTTCAAGGTGGACGACGAGAGCCTTAACGAGTGGGCAAAAAAGGGATGGCTCGATTTGCGTCCGTCGAACATGAAATTGTGGCAGGATCGAATCGAAAAGCATGTGAAATTTGATGATGGCGGCAACCGCGATGACTCTTCTTCGGGATATCCGTGGCCGAGCCGTTTTGAAGGTGAGAGCGACACGCATTTTGTAGGCAAAATCGTGACGCGAATTTTCATTGAAGAAGAAAACGGCGGACGTATCAAAGGATGAGTCGGGCCATGAAGTCTTTGGTCATTGCGATTGACGGCCCGGCCAGCAGCGGCAAATCAACAACTGCGAAGCTGATAGCCGAGAAGCTTGGCCTTATGTACCTTGACACAGGTGCAATGTATCGCGCGATAGCATTGAAGATCTATCAGAGCGGCACAGAATTGACGGACAAAGCCTCCCTTACGAAACTTCTTAATTCAACGACTGTCACGCAAAAAAATCAGAACGGCGAAGTTCACTTTCTGCTTGACGGGATTGATGTTACTGAAGCGATTCGCACGCCAGAGATTTCTCTGTGGGTAGGTCCTGTGTCTGAACATGCACTTGTGCGCGAGTACTTGGTGAATTGGCAACGAGAGATAGGCAAAGCAGGCGGAATTGTTGCGGATGGACGCGATATCGGGACTGTTGTTTTCCCAAGCGCCGATTTGAAAGTCTATCTGATCGCCGATTCTCATATTCGTGCGGTCAGACGTCAGAAAGAGCTTGCGGCGCGCGGGATTGTACAGAAAGTTGAAGAAGTGGAAGAGGCAATTGTCAAGCGTGATCACCGTGATTCAAACCGTGAGCATAGTCCGTTGCGCATGGCAAGTGATGCAATCGAAATTGACACAACGCATTTGACGGTCGGAGATCAAGTCGAACGTGTGCTTGCCTTGGTCAAGAAATTGCAAACTCAGGAATCCAAGTAAGCGGCAGTGCGCCCGTTTTACGCCACAGTAGCTTGGTCGGCTCGAACTCTGTTCGGACTGTTGTATGGAGTGCGAGTATCCAGTCTTGATCGATTGCCAAGAAACGGTGCTGTGTTGATTTGCTCAAATCACCGTTCAAATTTGGATCCGCCGCTGATTGGCTCACATTTGAACCGTGAAGTGAGCTACTTTGCAAAAGCAGAGCTATTTAAGGGCAGGATTATGGGGCCGTTCTTGCGTAAGCTGAATGCGTTTCCGGTTAAGCGGGGGCAGATGGACAAATCCGCGATGTCAACTTGCTTGAAAGTTCTGCAAAGCGAGGGTGCGCTTGTTTTCTTCCCTGAAGGCACACGCGCTCCTGCAGATGGATACCTTTCTCCGAAGTTTGGTGTTGGGTGGGTGCTGTATAAAACTCAAGCGACAGTTGTGCCAATATATTTGCATGGTACAGGCGGTGCGAAGCCGTTTAGTGGTAAACGGCCCAATCTCGAGTTAATCGTAGGCACGCCAATTCTTGCGAGCGAGATTATCGGGGACTTACCGGACAATCGAGACGGCTACCAACAGATTGCTGACCGCATTCTTGAGCGAATTAGGACTCTATCTCTCGAATCTTCGATCACGAAGATCGAGTTGCCGGGAGATATTCATGACCGCAACATTATCGATGATGAACGATTAAGATAGCTCGGCATAATCGAGCACATTTCGTTTAACCAACCCCGTTCCCCGGCGGGCATAAAAATACGGGAGGAATCAAATGGATGAACTAACAGAACCGTCCGCAGAGGAAACCAAGTCACCAGCTTGGGTGGAAGAAGTCCTCTTCAAAGGCCGTAAGGTCAAGCGCAGTGAGCTTCCTGAAGAAAAGAATCGCATTACTCAGGAAGCGCAGGATTTGGTCAACTTGTACAGCAAGTTGGTCATGGAATTCCGTGAAGGCGAAATCGTTCAAGGTAAGATTGTCTCGATAAGCGACAAAGAAATCTCGATTGACATCGGCTTCAAGTCAGAGGGCACAGTCGCACGCGACGAGTTCTCGAACATGACGGACGTTAAGATCGGCGACGACGTCGAGGTTTATCTCGACCGCGTTGAAGATCATTCCGGTCAGCTTTCGCTCTCGAAGCGTA
This sequence comes from bacterium, assembly GCA_016721565.1. Taxonomy (GTDB): domain Bacteria; phylum Electryoneota; class RPQS01; order RPQS01; family RPQS01; genus JABWCQ01. The sequence continues at coordinate 432,516 of JADKHW010000001.1, forward strand.
AAGCCGACTTCATGAAGACTTGGGAACGGATTCAGTCGATTCACGAGAAGGAAGAAGTCACGACCGGCAACATTCAGCGCCGTATCAAGGGTGGTTTTGTTGTCAATGTGATGGGTGTGGAAGCCTTCTTGCCGGGTTCGCAGATTGACGTTCATCCGGTGCGCGATTTCGATGCATTGGTCGGCCGCGATATGGAATTCCGTATTGTGAAGCTGAACGATGCGCGTAAGAACATCGTTGTTTCGCGCAAGGTGATTATCGAAGAAGGCCTGAAGGGCGTACGCGAGAAGATTCTTGCGGAACTTCAGGTTGGTGACATCATGGAAGGCACCGCGAAGAACATTACCGACTTCGGCGTGTTTGTGGACCTCGGCGGCGTGGATGGACTTCTGCACATTACCGATTTGTCTTGGGGCCGCGTGAGTCATCCATCTGAAGTTGTGCAGCTTGATCAGAAGCTCACCGTTAAGGTATTGGACTATGACCGCGACCGTCAGCGTATTTCAGTCGGCTTGAAGCAATTGCAGGCGCACCCTTGGGACGGAGTTGATGATCGTTACCCTGTCGGCGCAAAGGTGATGGGCAAGGTTGTTTCAATCGCTCGTTACGGCGCGTTTGTTGAACTCGAAAAGGGCCTCGAAGGCCTTGTACATATTTCCGAAATGAGCTGGACGCAACACGTCAAGCATCCTTCGGCAATGCTTTCCGTTGGTGATGAAATTGAAGTGGTCATCTTGAATATCGACAAGGAAGGCCGCAAGATTTCGCTCGGTATGAAGCAAGTGGATGCCGATCCGTGGGAAAATCTCGAAACGAAATACGCTCCGGGATCCCGCCACACCGGCAAAGTCCGCGATCTCGTTCCGTTTGGTGCGTTTGTTGAACTTGAAGACGGTATTGACGGCCTTGTGCACATTTCGGATCTGTCATGGACGAAGCGTGTGCGCCACCCTGGGGAAATTCTCCAAAAGGGTGAAGAAGTCGAAATCGTTGTGCTTGGATTTGATCGCAACGAGCGCCGTATCGCATTGGGCCTCAAGCAAGCTCAATCAAATCCGTGGGACGAGTTTGAATCGCTCTACTCCGTTGGTTCGCAGACGACCGGAAAGGTTGTGCGCGTTATGGACAAGGGCGTGATTGTAGAACTCCCACGTGAAGTTGAAGGCTTTGTTCCGGCCAGCCAACTGAAGCGTTTGACTAAAGGCGCAAAACAGTCTGTCAGCGTAGGTGACGAGATTACACTTGAAGTAATCGAGTTCGACCGAGAGAACAAGAAGATCATCCTCGCCGCCCAATCTCCCGATGGAGTGGACGGTGAAGATGAGATCGATGCTGAAACCCGCGAACAGTACATCGTGGGCAGTGACGACACAGGCACGTCCCAGGAACCAACTGAATCTGCATGAGCCAACTGAACTCTTCGACAAACCCGCGCGTTCATATGACGACGTTGGGCTGCAAACTGAATCAGTATGACAGCGAAATGCTGATGACGCAGTTGCGGTCGGAGGGATTTAGTGAGACTAGTAGCGCGCGTGATGCCGACCTTGTTGTCGTCAATACGTGTGCAGTAACTGAGACTGCGGAACGAAAGGGCCGCGCGGCTGTCCGCGCGGCCCTTCGCCAAAATTCGATTGCCAGAGTCGTCGCAACAGGATGCATGGCGGAGCGCTCTGCCGAGTCCCTGTTGAAGGCCGGGGCGCAGCAAGTTTTTGGCAACCGTGAGAAAGAACGCGTGGCAAGCATTCTTGCAAACGAGGAGACGGTTCAAGTTGGCGGTATCCGCAATGATGAACCGTGGACGGATGGTACAGTTGTTGATGGATTGAGTGGAAGAGTTCGCGCATTCTTGAAGATTCAAGATGGCTGCTCGCAATTGTGTACCTATTGCATAGTACCGAAGTTGCGCGGAAAAGGGCGGACCTTGCCGGTCGATGAAGCTGTCAGGCGAGCAGAAGAGCTTGTGGACCGCGGTTTTCAAGAGATTGTAGTTACGGGTGTCGCTTTGGGAACTTACGGATTTGATGTGGATCAACACTACGCGCTTCCGAGTGTCATTGCCGCCTTGTCGAAAGTGCGGGGCTTACGGCGGTTACGATTGGGGAGTGTGGAACCGTGGGCTGTAAGCGAGCGTTTTCTGCATACTGTAGCTGAATCTGAAGTCGCCTGTCCACACCTTCATTTGCCATTTCAGAGCGGTTGCAATGAAGTGCTACATCGTATGAACCGACGCTATACTGTGGCACGGCTAAAAAAAATGCTCGAGTATGCGTACAAACTTCGCGATGACTGGGGAATTGGAGCGGACATTATCGTTGGGTTTCCGGGGGAAACAGAGGAGCAGTTTCAAGAGACGAAGAGATTTATTGAGTCTGCACCGATTTCCTATTTGCATGTTTTCCCGTTTAGTTCGCGCCCGGGCACCGCTGCAACTAAGTTGGCTGGGTATTTGCCGCGTGCCGAGCTTGCACAGCGTGCAAATGATCTGCGCGACCTTTCGCACAGCTTGAAAAAGAGTTTTCATCAAAGACAGATCGGCAAACGTGTTGAAGTCATCGCCGAGAATCGGGGTAGTTCAAAGTTTGTTTATGGACATGCGCGCAACTATGCGGACGTCGCCATGCCGATTGACTGTGTCAGGACTGGACAAATAGCGGAGTTTTACGTCGAGCGCGCTGACGCCGACTTTCTTTATTGTAAACCGATTGGACAAACGGTATGAGTATTCCAAACGTAAAAAGAGATCGTATGATCGATCTCTTTTGTAAACTTGTTTCCATAGACAGCCCCTCGAAGCAAGAGGTCAAGGTTGCCGAATTTATTGAAAACCACTTGGCACCGTTGGGGGTCAAGATGTGGCGCGATGACGCAGGCGTGAAGATTGGCGGCAACTGCGGGAACTTGCATGTCCGCATGCCTGCGCGTAATTCGAAAGCACCTGCGGTATTGTTCTCTTCACACATGGACACTGTAATGCCGGGAATAGGTATCAAGCCGCGCGTTGACGGCGACTTCATTCGTTCGGACGGTACAACGGTGCTTGGCGCGGACGACAAAGCCGGCGTGACGGCGATACTCGAGATGCTGCAGTGTCTGCACGAGAGCGATATGCCACATGGGCCGATTGAAGTGATCTTTGACGTGGCCGAAGAGATCGGCTTGATGGGTGCCTTTGAAGTCGATTTGTCGCAAGTTCAGGCGAAATATGCCATTGTACTTGACGGCGAAGACATGGATCAGATTATTTACAAATCACCCAGCGCAAACCGCATGGTATATGAAATTGAGGGTATTGCGGCTCATGCGGGAATGTGCCCGGAGCGTGGTATCTCCGCAATTGAAGTTTTCGCTGAAGCAGTTTCCAACATGAAGCTGGGAAGATTGGACGACGAATCCACGGCCAATGTAGGAACTATTGAAGCGGGCAGAGCAACAAATATTGTTTGCGACCATCTTCTCTCACGAGCAGAAGTCCGCAGCCATTCAGTCGAAAAACTCGAAGCGCAGACGAAATCAATGAGCAAGGCTCTCCATGATGCAGTCGCCAAGTTTGAACGTGAAATTGATGGTCAGCCGCGCCGAGTAGTTTTGAAGGAAACTGTCAAGCGCGAATTTACCGCAATGGACATCGCATTGGATTCACTTCCTTATAAGGTTGTTTCAGAAGCAGGTAAAATGATCGGCCTGGATATGAAGCCAGCCGCAATCGGTGGTGGCACGAATGCAAATGTCTATAATGCAAAGGGATTGCCTGCTGTCGTAATTGGTTGTGGCATGAAGCAAGAGCATACTACGAACGAGCACCTGGCGATCAATGACCTCGTGCAAGCAGCGCAGCTTTGTCTTGCGATATTGAAGAAAAACCACGAGGCCACGCTTGCGTAAGCGAGACTACCAAAGTCAGCTTGTTTTGCGAGCCTGACGGGTTCTGATGTCCTCTGCCGGCCCTTGGCAGAGGACTTTCTTATCAGTGAAACCTGAATTGGAGTTAAAAATAGTATGAAGACACATTTCCCACGAATCATCGGCATTGGCCTAACCTATGACGACGTGCTGTTGATTCCAGCGGCATCTGAAGTATTGCCCTCTGAGGTAGATATCAGCAGCCGTTTGACAACCGGAATCAATTTGAACATTCCGCTGATCTCTGCAGCCATGGATACAGTTTCCGAATCTGAACTTTGCATTGCGCTTGCTCGTCAGGGCGGCATCGGTGTGATCCACAAGAACATGACCGCTGAGGAGCAGGCTGCGGAAGTTGACAGAGTTAAGCGCAGCGAATCGGCTGTCATCTACGAGCCTTACACTCTTCCACCAACGGCAAAACTCTCTGATGCTGTTCGCCTAAAGAGAGCAAAGGGTGTCAGCGGTATTCCGATCATCGATGATATGGGGATCCTGGTTGGCATCGTAACAGATCGAGACATGCGCTTCGAATCGGATCTCGATACACCCGTGACGTCTGTAATGACGCCCAAAGAGAAGTTGATTACTGCACCGCTAAACACTGACCTCGTAGTAGCTGAACAAATACTACAAAAGCACAGAATCGAAAAGTTGTTGTTGGTGAACGAAAAGGGTGGACTTGCCGGCCTAGTAACGGTCAAGGACATTCAAAAGCGTTCGCAATTCCCAAATGCTTGCAAAGACATCGAGGGGCGTCTCAGAGTTGCCGCAGCCATCGGTATTGGAACCGACGCTGTAAATCGCGCTGAACTTCTTGTAAAAGCTGATGTCGATGCGCTGGTTGTCGATTCGGCGCACGGTCATTCGGCAAATGTGATTAAAGCTGTTGAGAAACTGCGCGGACTCTATCCGGAAGTTGAGATCATTGCTGGAAACGTGGTAACTGCAGATGGTGCCATGGCACTGGCAAAGGCGGGGGCTAACGCGGTGAAGGTTGGGGTTGGGCCGGGATCAATCTGTACAACACGCGTCGTGGCGGGAGTCGGAGTACCACAGATTACTGCTGTGATGTGGGTCGTTGAGGCGATGAATGAGATGGGTGTACCTGTGATCGCAGACGGTGGAATTCGTTACTCCGGTGACATCGCCAAGGCCATTGCTGCAGGCTCGTCTTCGGTCATGATCGGGAGCCTCTTTGCCGGAACGGAAGAGGCGCCGGGCGACACCGTCCTTGTGGACGGACGAAGCTACAAGCTCTTCCGAGGCATGGGTTCGATTGGGGCCATGAAAAAAGGATCGGCGGACCGGTATTTCCAGTCCGCCGTAGAAGCGAGTGGTAAATTTGTTCCTGAAGGTATCGAAGGTAAAGTACCGTACAAAGGCAAATTATCCGACACCGTTTTTCAGCTTATGGGCGGCCTTAGGGCATCGATGGGCTATTGCGGCGCACGCTCTATTGAAGAGATGCAATCCAAAACGCGGTTCATTGAGGCGACCGCCGCGGGGTACACTGAGAGCCATCCGCATGACGTTTCAATCGTACAGGAAGCTCCAAACTATTCGCGACCCAAGTAAAAAGTCGAAAATCGGAAACAAAAAAGAGCCGGTGAATATGCTGTGGCCGGAGGGGGACGATGGCCACGAGCTCACCGGCTCGGCGGGGGGCGATGTAAGTACTAAGAAATCAGACTGTTGGCGTGACGTGCCAAGCGAGCCTTGCGACTAGCTGCCGTGCGGGGATGCAAAATCCCTTTCGCAGCCATTCTGTCGATCGTAGTATAGGCAGAGCTAAGCTTCTCCGGTGCCTGCGCGGCATCGGTCACTTGAAGGACTCGTTTTTCGGCTGTGCGGCAACGAGCACGATCCGCGCGATTCCTCTCTCGGGCTTTGGCGGACGTCTTCATCCGCTTTTCACATGATTTGTGTTGTGGCATTCTGTCGGAAAAAAGCTTATCTTGTTGTTAATCCTACCCCAAACGGCAAAGCCGCCACAAGCGTGGATCGGGGAACCGCTTGAAGTGTCGCAATATAAACAAGACTCAAATGAAAGTCAAGTGAATAATTTCACGCTACCCGACAAAGCCTTAAGAATGTCTAGCCTCAGCGCGCGCGATCGCGGTACTGACAGGCGCAGGGATTTCTGCTGAATCAGCTTTGGGGACTTTTCGAGGAAATGAGAGGATTTGGAATAAAATGATGCCGGAAGAACTTGCCAGTATGGCAGGTTTTATGGCAAATCCTGACTTAGTTTGGGAGTGGTACAATTATCTTCGATCTGTTTTGTTTTACGCGAAACCAAATGCTGCCAATCTGGCGTTAGCAGAGTGGGGAAATCTCTGTTCTGATTATTCTTTTGCAATCGAAAACTTCGATGGTCTTCACCACGTCGCAAGGCAGCAGATTGTTCACGAACTCCACGGGAATATTCGAGCCAACCGCTGTCTCCGCTGTGAGCAGGAAGTAAACGATAATCTGCTTGATACTTCAGGTGGAATTCCGTATTGTCCGTGTGGCGGAGCCTACCATCCAGGCGTGGTTTGGCGAGGCGCTTCCAAAACACATCCTGCAACAGGTCGTTGCTGCAGCTGATACTTGCGACCTTTTCTTGACGATTGGCACATCAGCCGTAGTTTATCCTGCAGCGTCCTTGCCTGAAATCGCGGCAGACTGCGGTGCGCAGACAATCGAAGTCAATATTGAACCGACTCAATTCAGTTCGCGTGCAACTTGTTCGGTCTTTGCTCCTGCAACAGTCGCCGTTCCCGCACTTTTTCTTTACTGGCAACGGATTCATATTCCAGTTTCGCCGAATTCATGACTACTCGTAATTATAGACTTAGGTCGCTGTTTCTTGTCGGATGTGCTCTCGCAACGCTCGTGTTCGCAAGCGGTTGCGCGTACTACAACACATTTTACAACATCAAGCGAGATTTCAAAGCGGCCGAGAAGCAGTCGGCGCGCGCGCAGGTTAATCAACCTGCCGGCCAGCCTGTGCAACCCTCCAGGCCAGGCCAGCCTGCACCGGGTAACATTCCGATCCAACAGTATCAAACGATTCTGCAATCATGTGCGAAGCTACTCGAATTCTATCCGAAGAGCACATGGGTCGATGATGCATTGATGATCATGGGAGTGTCGTACTATCGAACAGAAGAGTATGCACGAGCTGAGCGAAAGTTTACAGAACTTCTTACTATTTTCCCGAATAGCAAGCATGTGGAAATGTCCATCGTTTGGCGCGCACGTGCGTTACTTGCACAGGACAAGTATGACGAAGCCGAGGCCGTTCTGACCGGATCCGAGAGCAAGCTGATCTCGCCTGAAGCAAAAGCTGCTGCCGGAAGAACCCTGGCGGGAATCTATGACAAGCGCAAGCAACCCGAAGAAGCCGTTAGATACCTTGAACAGATTCAGAGCATTTCATACGACCGCGACGACAAGGCATCAGATTATTTGACATTGGGTCGGTCGTATCTTTTGTTGGAACGCAAAGGTGATGCGCGCCAAGCCTTGCTAAAGTGTCTCGGTGCAACATCGAGCGCTGATGAGGCGTTTGAGTCACGGCAGTTATTAGCTGAGATGTCCGCTAATGACGGAAATTACTTAGAAGCAAGGAACTACTTGCGTCCACTGCAAACAGACCGTAGGTTCATCGATCGCGGCGGCGATGTCTTGGTGGAGCTGGCACGAGTCGAAGCGGTTGCCGGCGACCCGCAGCTCTGTATTCAGATGCTGGAAGAATATTGTGCAAAAGCTCCACAAGGAGAGAGCAAGGCAAAGGCCTACTATCTGCAAGGCACAGTCGCGCGGGACAAATTGGTGCAAACTCGAATTCGCAAAATCCAAGTTTGACAGCGTTAGCGCGGCAGGCGCGTCGCGTACATTGCAAGACTCGGCTCGCTTCTCGTCTAAGCAGCTTGAAAACGGACTTTCAGCGCTCCAGAGAATGCCTGAGCTTGAAACAAACATTAAGAAACTACAAGACGAACTCGCGCAGTTGAAAGCAGGAACGACTTCGTCAACGGCAACTGATTCTACAGAAAATGTCAAACCTCCAGAAGTTGAGCAGACGCCGGAAGTAGTCTTTCCTGATTCAGTGTTTGAAGAGGTTCCACCGTCAGATATGATTGCGGACACCATATTGAAGGCGGAAAGCTACGCTGATTCAGTTATTCAGGAAGCAGTCAGCGAGACTCCAAAAGAGCTTTCTCCTGCCGAGATGATTGCAGATTCGATTATGCGCTCGTTAGCGCAGCGGGACTCTGCGAAGCGGGCAGAGCGCGCACATACCGAGATTCCTGATAGTGCCTCTGCACATCCTTCAGACTCAACGTTGAAAAAATCCGCAACGGCACCGAAGCAGAGTGATGAAGAAGTGCTGAATATCAGGCTTGCTTCAATTACAGTCCAGCTTGTCAATGCACACATTGAAGCCGCGTCCTTTTATTCGACAGTTCTTCATCAGCCAGATAGTTCATTTGTACACATTGAACGTGCAGTGGCGGTTCCTGATTCGTCAGAGGATCACTGGCGCGCGTCTGTTCAGTATGGCCTGGAATTGCTGAAGGAAGCCCGCGATAAAGAACGTGGTCAGAGCGAATTAGAGCGCGTTGCCTATTCAGAATCGGCGCCACGGACAATTCGGAATGCGGCACGTGAGGCGATTGGCCTGCCAAAGCTGGAAATCGAAAAAACGGAGCAAGAGCTTGAGTTAGCTCGCGTCGAGCAATCTCTAATGCAGGACGCACCGTACGAGGACTTGGTTTCGGGATATCGCAATGTACTGAGCATGGACAGTGCAAGTAACGCAGGCATAAAGGCCATCCAGGCAATTGCGTATTTGCAAGAGTACAAACTTGGGGACTTCGAAGCCGCAAGAACAGCACACGAAGCAATCACACATTTGTTTCCGGACTCTTCTTTCGCTGAACTTTCACTGGCTAAATTGCAGCCGCCGGATACGAATTCAATTTTCCTGATGAGTGAAGAAGCGCTGCAAGCAACCATGCAACCAGCACTCGAGTTCTTAACGGCTTCTTCGGATTCAAGCGGTTGGCCGCCTGAAGAATCAACTCTGCGCGGCAGGCGGTTTCACTAATGTCAAATCTGGTCCTGCGCATCTCAGCCGCGATGGTCGGAATACCGATTCTATTATGGTGTGCGATATCAGGGGGGATTTGGATAGTTGTTTTGGTTTGCGCGCTCCAATTGTTGTTGTTGCAGGAATGGCGCGGGTTCACAAAGTCTGGTGGAATTCCTCTTTGGTCGCCAGCGGTTGCAGTTGCAGTTGCCGGAATCGATATCTTTGTCTTTCGCCATGGCGACGGCGCATCGACCGGCGAATCACTAATCGGTGTCTACATTTGGGTGTTGGTGGTGGTTTTTAGCAGAGAGCGCAAACCTCTGATTCAACTCGGCTATGGCGCACTATTCCTTATCTATGCTGCGTTACCGCTCGCACTATGGTTTCCGATCACTGAATTCACAGACATAACTCGTCACAGTAAACTTGGTGCCCTCGGCCTGCTATTTGCGGCGACGTGGTTATGTGACTCGACAGCTTATTTCGGTGGACGCACGTTCGGACGGCACAAACTGTATTTGCAAGCAAGTCCTAACAAAACAATTGAAGGCGCAATATCGGGATTTGCGGGCGCAACTTTGTTGTTGCCCGCTCTCAAGTCTCTTAATTTGGCAACGCCGTGTGCCCTCGATTACGTGTTCCTTCCGCTGATAGTTGGCGTGGCAGGTCAGATCGGTGACCTAATTGAATCGCTGATGAAGCGCGAAGCCGGAGTAAAAGACAGCTCGCAAGTTATTCCCGGCCATGGTGGTTTTCTTGACCGATTTGATTCATTACTTCTTTCATCGCCCCTGTACCTCGCTTTCCTCGCGCTTACGACTAATTAGCGCCTAACTTTATTCTCCTTCCGTTGTGCCCGAATTAGTATCTGTCAAAGAGGGAGCGAATCCCAAAGTCGTAGAAATGTTTGATCGCATTTCGTCGACGTACGATAAGCTCAATCGGTTCTTCTCGCTTGGAGTCGACAGGTTGTGGAGACGAGCGGCCGTGAAGTCATTGGCGCTTGGTCCCAGAATGCGAGTTCTCGATTGCAGTGCCGGAACGGGCGATATGGCGTTTGAAGCCCACCGACAATGCAGCGACGTACACACAACACTGTTTGATCCATCTGCGAAAATGCTAAAGCTCGCGGACGAAAAGGCAAAGCGCTTGCAAATTACCGCCTACGCTTTGAAATGCGGCGCGGCCGAGCGCATTGATGCAGCCGATCAGAGTTATGATCGCTTCATGGTCGCATTCGGCATTCGAAATTTTCAGGATTTGGGTACAGGACTAACCGAGTTGTATCGCGTGCTCAAGCCGGGAGGCAAAGGAGTTATTCTTGAGTTCACGCCGGACAGGTCAAAATTTATCGACAAAGTATTCAAAACATACATGTGGTGGGTGATGCGGCCAGTTGGCGGTGCGGTATCAGATGACCGCGAAGCATACAAGTATCTCGCCGAGACGATTCAGCGATTTCCTGCATCGACGACACTAATTGCAAAATTTCATGCTGCGGGTTTCTCGAAAGTGGAAGCGACACCGTTGTCCTTTGGCATCGCAACAAGATTTTTGTTGACCAAATAACCCTTTATGCTGCCGCGACGTGAGGTATCGTTCTCGGATGTGCCTGCAATAGGGTTTGCTGTCTCGGCATTCCTAGGCGCGGCGGCCTCGCTTGTCTTGAGTATTAGACCTGGAATTGCGTTGTCAGTTGTTATTGCGGGATTCATTTCGGCGTTAGCGGCTCTGCTGTTATTCCGCCAGCGGCAATTTGGAATATTCTTTGTCTACGTCACGATCTTGCTAATAGCACTCATGCGCGGTAATGCAAACATCGCGCGTGAGGAGCGCGAACTGATGGTAAGGTTTGACCCTGACACCGCGATAGTTTCTTGTCGCGGTGTTGTAGTATGGAGGGACGAGGCCCGGCAAACAAACCTGTCAGATCGCTTGTGGTTGGACGGAGTCAGGCTAAGCTCGCCCGATACTGCATTTGAGTGTGATCAACTTCGAGTGCGGCTCAGTATTCCCGTTGCTGATGCTGTAAAGGTTCGAATTGGTAATGTTGTCGCTTGCAATGTGCGGCTTGAATCGGCACACAAGATTCAAGAACGGTCTGTGCACGAACTGTGTTGGACATTGCGCGAACGGATCGTTGCTGAGGCTCGACTCAAGGACACGGAGTCGCTGGTTATCGTACCGGGCACATGGACTCTCAATGAGGTTGTTTACGAAGCGCGCCATCGCGTTCTGGCTTTGTTCGAACACTATTTACGACCAGATGCACGGGCTGTCGCTGGTGCGTTGCTTCTTGGTTCACGTGAAGCATTCTCTTCGCAGTTCCGAGAAGACTTGCAGCTCACCGGTTTAGCGCATCTCTTTGCGTTGAGTGGGCTGAATACCGGATTGCTCGTTTCACTGTTGTGGTTACTGCTGGCGTGGATGCGTGTGCCGGGGAGAACCCGATATGCACTATTATTATTGCTCCTGATTGGGTACACAGTAATGGGATTGGGAGTGCCTTCACTCTTTCGCTCAGCGATGATGGCCGGTCTGGTTATCATTGCAAGGCTATTGGCAAGGCCGAGCCATCCGGTGAACCTGCTTTTGTTTGCCGCAGGTGGCGAACTGCTAATCTGGCCGCTACACATTTTGGACGCTGGATTTCTTTTGAGCTATCTTTCGATGGCTGGAATTCTCACAGCTTACCTTGCACTTCGGCAACCACTGCAGGACTTGTTGAAGTCCGGAACACAAACATTGCGTCGCAGGACGGCCGACACAATGTCAAGTACAATTGGCGCACAATTGGCTACTGCACCAACGGCTGCGCTACTCTTTGGTCGTGTTCCAGGGCTTGCGATCATCTTAAATGTGATCGCAATACCTCTATTTTCTCTGTTGGTCGTTCTAATTCTTTGGATGATGCTGTTGGATCCGATTAACGAAGTTGCAGCATCAGTCGTCGCACGGGCAATTGAAGGATTTGTCGGTCTATTTGCATACTTGACCTCTGGTTCGGCGGCTTTGATCGGCGCCAGTATAATTACGAAGACTCCACTTTGGGCAAGCAGTGCAGCCATCATCGCACAGATATTTGCGATCGTCATTAGCTTACGTGGTCGAACTCAGATTGCCTTGATCACAACGCTCGTTGCCATGAACCTTTTGATATGGCCCAGCCTCCTTGCAGATCCTTGTTCCGCCCGTGTAATGGTACTTGGCGACACGGAAAGCCCTGTGGTATATGCGAGGGCAGGCGCAATGAGTGCCGTCGTTAGCTGCGGTTCCGAGTGGAATTCAAATCGAACAGCTGACAAACTGAGGACCGCAATGTCAAGCGATGGGCAATCAAGAATCGACATTCTGGTCATTGATTCAAGAGCAGTTGAGCATATTGGCGGCGCGCCATTAATTATCGACGCAATTAAACCTGAAATCGCCCTTGATTTCAGCTCGCCGCGCGACACACGTGCATCTGAACTCCTCGATGCCGCAATAACAATTGCTCATGCCGAGAATGTCCACGGTATACTGGGATTCACGTGGGATGAAGGTTCGGGCAGATTCCAGATTGAGAGCTGTGATATCTCAGAGAACGATATTGAATGGTCGATAAGGCTATCTGACGATTCTCTTATGATCAGAATCTTAAACAAAGATGACTTCGTGAGTGAAACACCTCAAATAACTTTGGTCGGCAAAGTGTTGACCGTGTCCTGTTTTCCAAACGCCAAGTCTGAATCGTTTGTATTTGCCGACGGGAAGTGGGAAGTAGTTGGAGAACGAACTCGCGTATTGATGGAACTCATGCGCCTTCCGCGAAATGACAAATCCTAAGAACGAAAACGAATTGTTCAACGCGCAAAGCGGACGCGTTGAAATTGAGCTTTGCAATTCAGGAATGTCCGTCGTCGTCGGATGCGATGAAGCGGGGCGAGGACCACTCGCCGGGCCGGTGGTGGCAGCAGCGGTCACATTTCGTGATTGCGAGACATTGTGGAAGTGTAAAGACTCAAAAAGTCTTTCACCGGCACGCCGCGAAGCGCTATTCGAGGAAATTGTCGAGTATCTTGAATACTCAGTCGTGAGGGTCGAGTCGATAGTGATTGATGAAGTCAATATTCGCATGGCGTCGCTGAACGGAATGTCCCAAGCCGTCGCGCAACTTAACCGACTGCCGAATATTGTTCTTGTGGACGGACGGGATAGACTTCCTAATTGGCCGCAGTCGCGAGCGATCATTAAAGGCGACGCACTCGTTGCCACTATATCAGCCGCTTCAATCATTGCCAAAGTTACGCGAGACAGAATCATGCGGGAGTACCACATTGAATTTCCGGATTACGGATTCGATCAGCACTTTGGATATCCGACGGAATCACATCGATTGATTATCAAGCAAATAGGTCCGTGCCCAATTCATCGAAGGAGTTTTCGAGGTGTTCGCGAGTTTGTGGAAACTAATTAGCGGCGACAATGCCGCGCCCGAAGTAAGAGATCGCGGTCGCGCGGGCGAAGCGCACGCGATGAAGTATCTTGAGGCAAAAGGCCTGCGGATTCTTGCGCGGAATTGGAGCTGTTCAATGGGCGAACTGGACATTGTTGCCAAGCAGGGCGAGAACATCGTGTTTGTAGAAGTTAAATCGGCAGGTAGACAAAGTGGCTTTAGACCCGAGGACCGCGTAAATCGTGAAAAGCAGAAGCGGATCAGACGACTCGCAAGAGCATACCTGAAATCAGAGCGTCTTGATGCACCAGTCAGGTATGATATCGTTACGGTGATCTGGCACGAAGGTGAAACTAAAGTCGAGCACCTTATAAATGCGTTTATCTGAGTTGTTCATCGCACTCATTTTCGCTTTATCACCGCTTCAACTTCAAGCGGTTGTCGTGCTGTCGGAAGTCATGTTTGATCCAGGCGGCGAAGAGTCTTCTGATGAGTTTGTGGAATTATACAACGATGCAGCGTTGCCGGTGCAACTTGCAGGTTGGACAATCTCAGACGGAGAGGGAACCGATACCTTGGTGAGCACAGGCCAGGGTTTGACCGCCACACCTCGGCAATACATCTTAATTCTCGATCCAGACTATATTGAAGATGGAAGCGTAACCTATGACGGCCTTGTGCCAGAGAATGCTCTTATTGTAACCATCAGCAACGGCACTTTTGGGAGCCGCGGACTTTCAAATAGTTCGGGAGAAATCGTCTCAATCCAAAATATGGGCGGCAACCTGATAAGTGAGTACAGGTACTCGGTTGGAAATGAATCCGGACATTCGGACGAGAAGGTCCGCCTGAATCTGGGTAATGACACGACAAATTGGCATAACAGTATAGCATTGCAAGGCACACCGGGATTTCGAAATAGCGTAACACCACCTGATCGCGATCTTGGCGTTATTAGTTTGCAAGCCAATCCCGAATACCCAAGTATTGGCGGCATATATCATTTCGAAATCCTGATTAAGAATTTTGGCTTACAATCCCTCAGTAGTAATATAACTGTAAATGCAGACTCAATTGGATTCGGCCAATTCTACCAGCTTCAAAGTGAAGTATTGAATGCTGTTTCTGCGGGCGATTGCACGTCAGTTGTCGATTCAATCGTTATGCCACAAACGGGAATCCAACAAATCCGAGCAGAGATAGAACTCGTTGATGATGATTCGAGCAACAATGTCATGACAGTATTAGTTTCGAGCCAAGCTCTTGAAGCGGGACTTCGGATAAACGAAATTCAATATGCGCCGATCACTGGCAGGGCAGAATGGGTAGAGCTAGCTGTTGCCGGTACGTTGCCGGTTTCTACACGCGGGATGAAGATCACAGACGGTCAGGGTATTGCTGACACAATGGTGCGTGTGCAACTACCGGACTGGGTGATCCAACCCGGAGAGTTTGTTATCATCTCGGCAGATAGTACTATTTTTCTGGAAGTTATTCCTCTGGTGACTCAAGTCGCAGTATTGTCTACCAGCGTGATAACTTTGAATAATAATGGTGACTCTATTGCGGTATTCACGCCAAACGGTGAGATGCTCGACCGAGTTGACTACCGAGCGAACTGGGGAAACGATGAATTAGGCGTATCACTTGAACGTGTATCATTCGATTCCCCACAAATAACGAAAGCAATTGGGGTTCAAGCGTGGACGAGCATGGCTCGACACCGGGACGCATAAACTCGCGGAGTATTTCGAATCTGCAAACCTCGACATCATTGTCCGTTTCGCCCTCACCGTTCACGCCAAACGGAGACGGATTGGATGAGGTCACAGAAATTCATTTTTTGACAGAAAACACAAACGGAACAAGTACAATTAAGATATTCGACACGCGCGGGAGATTGGTGCGTCGATTGAGTGTTTTGTCACATGGCAACGCAGGTTCTGTCTTGTGGGATGGCCGAAGAGACAACGGAGAACTGGCAACTACCTCGCGATACATCGTACTGCTTGAATCCGAGAATTCTTCAGGCAGAGTATTGCAAGATCGCACGACGGTAATTCTGGCTCGACCGAAATGAGATTAGTTCAACTTGAAGATATCGGGGTCTTTTTCCCCGGTCGAACTCTTTTTGAGAATATCGACTGGGCTGTCTTTCGAGGGCAGCGCGTCGGACTTGTCGGGGTTAATGGCGCGGGAAAGAGTACACTGTTAAAGATTATCGCCAACGAAATGCAATCGTCGCACGGCAAACTTGTGTTGACGCGGGACGTTACAGTGGGATATCTTCCGCAAAGCGGGATCACTTTTCGCGGGCGTGAGTTGTTTGCTGAGGCTTGGTCTGGTTTGCCAGATATTCCGCATCTACAAGAGCAGCTTGACCATGTTCGTAACGAACTTGCGAAACATCCGCATGACGAAGAGTTGCTCGAGCAATCAGGAGTACTTGAGCATCGTTTCCATATGCTTGAGGGCTACCGAGCTGAAGCGAAGGTCAGCGCAATTCTCAGCGGTTTGGGCTTTCATGAGAAAGACTTCAAGCGGAGTACGGAGGAGTTTTCAGGCGGCTGGCAGATGCGTATTGCGCTGTCGAAGATCCTGTTGCGAGATCCCGACGTCCTATTGCTTGACGAACCCACAAACCATCTTGACTTACAGACCGTAGTCTGGTTAGAAGGATTTCTGCGCGATTTTGAGGGGGCCGTGATTCTGGTCAGCCACGATCGCAAGTTCTTAGACGGCATGGTGACGGAGATTGCGGAGCTTCAGAACGGTGAACTCACGATCTATCCCGGCAACTATAGCAATTATGAGGCTGGTAGGGAAGGAAGGATCGAGCAAATTGCCCGCGAGCAAGAAAAGATTGACGTCGAACGCAAGCATCTCGTAAAGTTCGTCGAGCGCTTCCGCTACAAAGCCAGCAAGGCCACGCAAGCGCAGAGTCGTTTGAAACGACTCGAGAAACTCGAAGATATTGATCAGCTTTCCAATACAAAGAAGATTCATTTTCGATTTCCTGCCGCTGTGACTTCAGGGAAGTGGGTGCTTGAACTCAAGAACGTGAGCAAGCAATACGGCGATTTGCAGGTGTTCAACCACGTTGACTTGTTGATACAACGTGGTGAACGAATCGCATTGGTTGGCGCAAACGGAGCGGGCAAGTCCACTTTGTGCCGACTGATAAGCCAACAAGAAACTCCCACTGACGGTGCGTTGATACATGGACACAATGTTACAGTTGAGTTCTTTGCGCAGGAAGCGGAAAGCAAGCTCAATTTGAACGTGACCGTGCTCGAGGAAGCCGAATCTGACAACCGCACACTTTCGCATTCAGAGTTGCGTGGGCTGTTGGGGGCTTTTCTTTTTCAGGGCGACGATGTGAACAAGAAAGTCAGCGTGCTTTCCGGTGGCGAAAAGTCACGATTGGCATTGGCAAAACTTCTGCTCCGGCCGGCGAATTTTCTGATTCTCGATGAGCCAACCAATCACTTGGACATGGCTTCGCAAGACGTTTTGCTTGACGCGTTGAAGCACTTCGGAGGAACCCTTCTTGTTGTGAGCCACGACCGCCATTTTCTTGATAGATTAGTTGAGAGAGTACTTGAAATGGAGGGTGGAAAGCTCCGTGATTGGCCTGGAACTCTCACCGAATTCCTTGACAAAAAGGGCCTCGCAGCCGCTGATCAGCAAGCTGAAAGGAGAGGAATAAACAAGGTTGCGACATCAGCGGATGAGATCACTTCCCGCCCAAAACAAAAAGACTTAAAGCGGACAGAAGCGGACATTCGAAATAAGTACTCGAGCCAAACCAAGAATTTTCGCGCAATATGCGAAAAATCCGAAGCCCGAATACTCCTGTTGGAAACTCGCCAAAAACAGATTGAACAGAAATTGACTGACGATTCTTTTTACCAAGACCCGGCCAAGTCAAGCGTAGTGTTAGCGGAGTATAAGTCTTTGCGTGATGAACTTCCGGAACTCTACAAACGGTGGCAAGAGGCGGAACTTGAGTTAGACAAGTTAGAAGTAATTAAAAACAAAGAACTTGAAATTGCACGGGCCGGTGGAAACGCTTGACAATCCCCTACAACGATGCTATATTAAGTATTTACCAGAATTAACCTCGGATCAGATGGCACAGTCCGAAGAGTCTAGAATTGCGGTCGTTGCATTAGGCGGAAATGCCATATCATCGCCAGATGAGGCAGACACAGTTTCCAATCAATTTCAGCATTCGCGGAGTGCGCTGCAGGGGTGTGGCAGAACTGCTTCACCGTGGCTATCGCCTGGCTGTAACACATGGAAATGGTCCGCAGGTTGGGAACGCACTCCTTCGAGTCGAGCTTTCGGCAGAACGTGCACCCGAGTTGCCCCTCGGAGTAATTGTCGCTGATACTGAAGGCGGGATGGGATACATGATCGAGCAGTGTCTGCAAAATGTATTTTTGCGGCGCGGCTACGGCCAGATTGAAGTTGTCACCGTGGTGACGCAGGTGGTTGTGAATCCTAAAGACCCTGCGCTTATGAATCCGACAAAATTTGTCGGGCAGTTTTACTCTGAACGAGAGGCATTGCAGAAGCAACAGCAGGGCTGGGTCGTGAAGTCTGCCGGTTCGCGCGGTTATCGCAGGGTAGTTGGTAGTCCAATGCCGCTCGAGATTCTCAATCGCTCAGTAATTAAGCAGCTTGTGCATGCTGGCACGGTTGTGATTGCAGCGGGCGGCGGCGGAATCCCTGTTTATCGTGAAACCGACGGCTGGTTAGAAGGAGTGGATGCGGTGATCGACAAAGATCGAGCTTCGGCAGTGCTTGCCCGTGATATCCAAGCGCATGACCTAATTATTGTCACTGCCGCCGAATATGTGTCTCTGCATTATGGAACGCCGCAGCAAGTGAACCTGACAAGGTTGACGGTTGCGGAAGCACAGAAGTACTTAGATGAAGGACATTTCCCCGCAGGCAGCATGGGCCCGAAAGTAGAAGCCGCCGTGAAGTTCCTGCTTGAAGGCGGCGAGCGCGTTTTAATTTGTGATTTGGACAAGTTCGTCGAGAGCCTTGACGGCAAATCGGGAACTTGGATTTTGCCAAATTGATTGTTTGTAGAACAGAAAATTTAATTAATGAAGATTCACGAGTATCAAGCTAAGAAAATCCTTGCAGGCTATGGCGTGCCTGTACCGCAAGGATCGGCCGCGTTCACAGTGGACGAAGCCATCAAAGCAGGCACGGATCTCGGCAGCTTTCCAGTTGTCGTGAAGGCTCAAATTCATGCGGGTGGCCGCGGCAAAGGCGGCGGCGTGAAGCTCGCCAAAAGCGCGGACGAATTGAAAATGTTTGCGTCGCAAATTCTGGGGATGCAATTAGTCACTCACCAGACTGGCCCCGTCGGCCAAAAAGTACAGCGCCTGTTGATTGAACAGGGCATGAAGATTGATAAGGAATTCTACGCGGGAATTTTGCTTGACCGCGCTCAATCAAAAGATGTCTTCATGGTGTCGACTGAAGGCGGCATGGATATCGAAGAAGTTGCTTCAAAGACTCCTGAAAAGATAATCAAGGTCACGATTGACCCGTCAGCAGGATTTCAACCTCATCATGCACGTCGCTTGGCTTTTGCCTTAGGACTTTCAGGCAAAGCCTTAAAATCTGCTACTGATTGTTTCACGAAACTTTACAAAGCCTACTGTGCGGCAGATTGTAATCTACTCGAGATTAATCCGCTCATCCTTTCAGGCGAAGACATCATAGCGCTTGACGCCAAAGTTACGTTTGACGACAACGCGCTCGACCGCCATCCCGAGTATGCAGAGCTTCGTGATTTGTCCGAAGAAGATCCGGCGGAAATCGAAGCCTCAAAGTCGAACCTAAACTTCATCAAGCTCGATGGCAACATTGGCTGCATGGTGAACGGCGCAGGATTGGCAATGGCGACGATGGATATTATCAAACTGCACGGCGGTGATCCGGCTAACTTCCTCGATGTCGGCGGCGGCGCAAACGCACAAACCGTGTCGGCAGCTTTCAAGATTATCCTGTCGGATCAGAACGTCAAAGCGATTCTGATTAACATCTTCGGCGGTATTGTCCGCTGCGATCGAGTTGCAGCAGGAGTGATTGAGGCGGCCAAGTCAGAGCATGTTCATGTTCCGGTTGTCGTCAGACTCGAAGGTAACAATGCCGACCTTGCCCGTACGATGTTAACCGAGTCGGGGCTGAATCTGCAAGCGGCGACAGATTTGACGGACGCAGCCACTAAGGCCTGTGCGGCGGTGAAGGGATAAGCAACTCATGAGCATACTTCTAAATAAAAGTACCAAGATCCTCGTTCAGGGTATTACCGGTTCCGAGGGATCATTCCATACCCAGCAAATGCTGGAGTATAATACAAACGTCGTGGCCGGTGTTACTCCGGGCAAGGGCAGTACATTTTCTAACGAGAAAGTACCTGTTTTCAATACTGTACGCGATGCGGTTGAAAAGACAGGTGCAAACGCATCAATCATTTTTGTGCCCCCGCCGTTTGCGGCAGACGCAATGCTTGAAGCGATTGATGCCGGAGTCGAATTAATTATTGCGATCACTGAGGGCGTACCTGTTCGCGATATGGTTACGGTCAAACACGCCCTGCGAGGATCGAAGTCGCGTTTGATTGGGCCAAATTGCCCCGGTATCATCACCCCAGGAGTAGGGAAGATGGGCATCATGCCCGCTTTCATTCACCTACCCGGTCGTTGTGGGGTGATTTCGCGCAGTGGAACGCTGACTTATGAGGCCGTCAAGCAATTAACTGATCGCAATATCGGTCAATCCACATGTGTAGGTATCGGTGGAGATCCTATCCCCGGTTCAAACTTCTTGGACGTGATGAAACTGTTCAATGCTGATCCAGATACGGATGCGGTTGTGATGATCGGCGAAATCGGCGGATCGGCTGAAGAAGAAGCTGCTGAGTACATTAAGAGCGAATTCAAGAAGCCTGTTGTTGGGTTCATTGCAGGCCAGACCGCTCCTCCGGGACGTCGCATGGGGCATGCTGGTGCGATCATCGCTGGTGGCAAGGGCACTGCAAAGGAAAAAGTTGCGGCAATGGAAGCAGCGGGAATTCGAGTTTCAAAGTCGCCTGCAGATATTGGTGCGACGATGGCAGAGCTTTTGGGAAAATGAAATATTAAAAGGATACGATGGAACGCACGTTGATGATTATTAAGCCCGATGCTGTTGCCGCAAAAAATATCGGCAACATCGTGGCTCGCGTGGAAAAAGAAGGCTTTCATATCACAGGTCTACGCTACATGCAATTAACTCAAGAGCAGGCTGGAGATTTTTATGCAGTGCACAAAGAGCGTCCGTTCTTCGGCGATCTTGTGCGCTATATGACGAGCGGTCCTGTTGTAGTCGGTCGTCTCGAACGCGCCAACGCTGTTGAGCATTGGCGTGCTGTTATCGGCTCAACTGATCCGCAAAAAGCTACCGATGGCACGATCCGTAAGTCCTATGGAACGAGCATTGAGGCAAACGCAGTCCACGGCTCAGATTCTCCGGAGAACGGCGCTAAGGAGACTGACTTCTTTTTCGCCTAAGCGCGAACTTGATCTCGTATTCTCTCACGAACAAGCCTGACAACCCGGGCAGAAAAGTAGCGCCCGGATGGTTGCTTCTTAGCGCTACGGTCTACTTTGTTTGTGTGGCCGCCAGCGATAGTTGGCTTGATATCATGGTGCTTTCCTTGTTGCTCGTGTTTGCCTGTGCGTTGATGCGAGTGAGGCAGAATGGACTACTTGCGGCAGTTAGGTCTGCCTGGTTATTGATCGCAATTGCTGCAGTATTCCATTTAGTCTTCCGTATCTGGTTCGTTGGAGAACAGGATCAAACGATTCTAAACTCAGTTGTTCAGATATCGTTCTTTCTTTGTCGACTTATTCTTCTGACGTTTATGACGTTTGTAGTGTTGAAAGTTAATTCGCCTGCCGAGTACGCCGAATCCGTCGCCTCTCGGATGCGATTCGTCGTTGGTAAGAAGCTTGCTGGAAATGCTGGCCATATCAGCATGCTTGCGCTCTCGATGCTCCCGCAATTGCAGGAGCATATGAACCAACGCAAGCTCGCGAGAATACTTAGGCGGATTCAGCCGTCGCGGAAGATCAGCTCCCGATTTGATCAGGCCCAAACGGATCTGGGAGCTGCATTCCGATGCGCATTGGAATATGCCAACATCGTAGCAATAGTACTGTGGTCACGAGGTTTTCGTGCCGAACATTCCATTCAACTATCAAGTCGACGCTCAACGAGTCAAACAGGTTTGTTGGCAGCTATAGCATTTTGTCTATTGAGTCTGTGCACCCTATTGCCGAAGCGAATCGGTTAGTGAAATCGGGCCACAAGTTTCGTTATCGACTCGACGTGCAATATGACGGCACAGAGTTCAGCGGGATGCAGTGGCAGCCGGACAGACGCACCGTTCAAAAATGTATCGAGGATGCTCTTGAACCCTTGTTTGGCGCAAAAGTCCGAGTAATCCCCTCGAGTAGAACAGACGCAGGAGTGCACGCTGCGCGTCAAGTTGTTCATGTGGATGTGCCTGTTCAACGCAATCCCGGTTCGATCGTTCGGGCTGGCAATGTTGAGTTGCCGCACGACGCAAGAATCGTGTATGCAGAAAAGGTCGACGATAATTTCTACGCACGGTTTTCTGCAAGATGGTGCGGCTATCGTTACAGAATAGCGCAGGCTCCTGTTGCAATTGGCCGTCAATATGTGTGGCAGTTCTTTCAGCCGCTCGACAGGGAATGCTTGTTTGAATTAGCAGATGATGTTGCAGGAACGCACAGGTTTACGGCATTTGCCCATGAGAACCCGACAGAGAAACACAATTACGAAAGCACCGTGTTTCGATCCTGTTGGGAGGAAGACGGCGAGTTGCTGGTCTATTGCATTGAAGCTTCTCGATTTGTACACGGCATGGTTCGAATGATTGTCGGAACGATGGTCGACATCGCGACTGGGCGAGGTTCAGTGAATTCCCTTCGAGAAGTGCTGCTTTCAGGAGACAATCGAAATGCCGGTACAAAAGCACCTGCCACGGGATTGACATTGGAAACTGTTGGCTATCAGGATTGGCCAAATGCATAGGGCAATGAGAACGATTCAAAATTGAGTAGGTTTCTTCAGTTCTTTCTGATTGGATTACTTGTCGGGATATTCGTGTTCTGGATGATTCAACGCGACTACGCCCGTCAGAGTACTGTTGCTCAGTTAAATGCCCGCCTGGATTCGTTGCAATGGTTGTTCTCTGTTCAGTCGAACACCAAAGCAATCAGGCAAGACGATACGCCGCTTAGCCTTCCATCCATTCAAGACCAACTGTATCAGTCGCGCGAGAATGCAATTACGCGCGCGATTGCCAGAACGTCTGACGCGGTGGTGGGCATCAGTGTTGACCAGATCATGGAAGTGCAAAATCCATTTGTGCCCCGTGACCCGCTCTTTCGCATGTTCTTAGATGAAAGGTACTGGCCTAAAACCGTTCGTAAGCAGTCTTCCGGTCTTGGCTCAGGATTCATTGTGACGACCGACGGTTATATCGTTACGAACGAGCACGTCGTGCGGGATGCTTCGACAATTACAGTTACGACCACAGCCGGTAACAAGTACGCGGCGAAAGTTGTGGGCACCGACGAACTGTTGGATATGGCGCTCTTAAAAATTGAAGATAAGAATCTACCCTATATTGAGTGGGCAAATAGCGATGAAGCAATTGTCGGTGAATGGGTCGTCGCAATCGGAAATCCTTATGGACTTTTTGACGTCAACGACCAGCCTTCTGTTGCCGTAGGAGTGATTTCGGCACTCAATCGCGATTTTGAACGTGATTCAGACGGCCGGTTGTATACAGACATGATCCAGACCGACGCCGCCATCAATAGAGGTAACTCAGGCGGACCATTGATTGACGCAGAAGGCCGTGCAATCGGCATGAACTCTTTAATCTTCACCGAATCAGGCGGATCAGTGGGAATCGGATTTGCAATTCCATCAAACCGAATTGTTAACGCGATTGAAGACCTTGTCAAGGGCGGTGTTGATCGTAATTACTGGCTTGGTATTCGCGCGAATGATTTGCGCGGCATGATGTGGAAGATGCTTGGCTTAGCCGAAAACCGCGGCGCAATTGTGACGGGAGTCGACCCAGGCAGTCCAGCGGCGCGTGCTGATATCGATGTTGAAGACGTCATCATAGAGATCAATAACCGCGAGATTACCCGATCACAAGATGCCAAGGATTTCATGAATAATACGGATCTGCGCGTTGGCGACAAACTGACTTTCCAGATTAGTCGGCGTGGAAAGATAATGACGAAGCAAGTTGAGTTAATCCCAATTCCCAAAGTTCGCTCCTACACACCCGGATGATAGAACGTTACTCAAGAGAACCGATGGCATCGCTGTGGACGGAAGCGGCGCGCTATGATAGCTGGCTAAAAGTTGAGATAGCTTCTTTGCGTGCTCGGGCTGATCGCGGTGAACTTGATTCGCACGTGGTTGAGCAAATCGCATCGTCAGCCAAGTTCTCGCTACCCGAAATACACGAAGTCGAGGCGGATGTACATCACGATGTGATCGCATTCTTGACTGTCGTTGCACGGTACGTCGGCGAACTCGCGCTTTGTTCATTTGGGGCTGACGTCGTCAGACGTAGTTGATACTGCCTTTGCTTTGCAGATTCAGCAAGCAGGAGGCTTACTGCTCGAAGATGTCACAGCGTTGCAAATCGTTCTGCGCCGGCGCGCCCTTGAATTTCGCCGCACGCCGTCTGTCGGCAGAACACACGGCATTCATGCAGAACCAACGGTTTTTGGGTTAAAGTTCGCGCTTTGGGCTGATGAGTTTACACGACACGAAGCGCGCTTGCATGAAACTTTGACACGTGTGGTCGTGGGAAAACTTTCTGGCGCGGTTGGCAACTATGGCCATACCGATCCTGATCTTGAGGAACGAGTGATGTCACAGTTAGGAATCGGTGTAGCTCTGATCTCGACACAAGTGCTCTCTCGAGACTTGCACTCAGAGTTCTTGAATCTTTGTGCACTTATCGCGGGAACCGTTGAGAAGATTGCCGTTGAAGTCAGACATTTGCAGCGCACCGAGGTAAGCGAGGCATTCGAGCCATTTGGAAAGAAACAAAAGGGTTCATCAGCAATGCCGCATAAGCGCAATCCCATTTTGTGCGAAAGGCTAACCGGCATGGCAAGAATGATGCGCGGTTATGCATTGGTCGGGCTTGAGAATATCGCATTATGGCACGAACGCGACATTTCGCATTCCTCAACTGAGCGTGTTGTATTTCCGGACGCTTGCATCTTGTTGGATTACATGTTGCATTTACTTTTTGCGCGTGATGGATGGTCTTCAAGTGGACACGGAGCAGTTGGCACGGACGATCTACCAGACTCAAGGCGCGCTGGCCTCGGAAAAGATACTGCACGCATTAATTGAAAAAGGTTGGCTTCGTGAAGACGCCTATGCCGCCGTCCAAAAATCTGCTCGCACGGCCATCACCGAGCATCGGCCCATGGTAGAGCTGCTCAAAGAGAACACTGCGGTCTTTAATGCTTTGGGAAACGACACGATTGAATCACTGGTTCGTCTTGAACCGGATTACGAAATGGCGAACAGCATATTGAAGCGATTAGGTATCGCGGAATGATGAGGCATAGATGAACCTTGAAAAACTCGAGCTTTTGGTTCAAGGCACTTCGAAGAAACTGTTTGCAACGAATCGTCCAAGCTACGCGATATTAGAGTTCACAGACGATGCGGGCAATCCACGCGAATCTCGTAAGACTTCATTTGCGGGCAAGGGTGAAATCAATTGCGGCGTATCAAGCTTCTTGTTTCAGTACTTAGAGAACTATCATGTCCCCACGCATTTTGTCGAACGACAGTCTCCAACCGATATGGCTGTGAGACGTGTTGATATGTTTGACATCAAGGCGATTGTGTATAATGTTGCGACCGGCGAATTTGCGCGCCGTTTCAGGTTGGATGATGGCCGTCCTTTGGATTATCCAGTTGTCGAGTACTTCTTGAAAGACCCGGCGCTGAACAACCCGATGGTCAACGAAAGCCATGCGGTTGCGCTCGGCTATGGAAGGTCGGATGATTTGCGCACGATGCAGCGTATTGCAACAAAAACAAACGCCGTGCTGAAGTCCCTGTTTGAACGGCGCGGACTTCTTTTGGTTGAATTTGAACTCGAGTTCGAGTCGCGGGCGATCATCTTTGTATCGGTGATGAA
Organism: bacterium; assembly: GCA_016721565.1. Lineage (GTDB taxonomy): Bacteria > Electryoneota > RPQS01 > RPQS01 > RPQS01 > JABWCQ01. Next base: position 458,235 of record JADKHW010000001.1, read on the forward strand.
CTCACGGCCGATACCTGTCGTGTGTGGGATAGAAAAACTAATCGAAAACTTGACAGAGATCGCGCACTACAGGATCAATCCGGTGTTGAGCGTGCATATCGCGAATTGCTCGAGCGTTTGACAAGCGCGGCATAGCGACAAGAAAATGAATTTTGCTCGCGAAGCATGGCCGTTTGTGTTGCCTCCGTTCATATTCGGAATCGTGGCTCTTTTGTGGGGCATGCGCGGCTCGATGGCTTGGCTCTTATTAGGCGGTGGTTTTCTCGTCTTGCTTGCGGCCGCGATTTTGCTATTCTTTCGTGATCCCGACCGTACACCGCCGAATGACCCTAAACTTGTTGTGTCTCCTGCCGACGGGGTGGTCGTCGACACAGAGACTCTTCCTTCGGGTGAGAAGTTTGTTGCCATCTTCTTATCAGTGTTTGATGTGCATGTCAATCGTTCACCGTATGCAGGCAAAGTAACAAAGATCACTAGTAAACCCGGCACGTACTTGCACGCGAACTCCGCTGAAGGTATCCAAGGCAATGCAAGGATCGACGTCGAATTAGTCAGCGCATACGGGCCGATTCGTTTTAGTCAGCTTTCCGGTTTAGTAGCACGCAAAATTTCCTGTCGAGTGTCAGAGGGAGATTCGCTTGCGACAGGGCAGAGATACGGACTGATTTATTTTGGTTCACGAATGGAAATTGTATTGCCTGCAAGTGCAGAGATTGTGGTGAAACCCGGCATTCGAACGGCGGCAGGCGAAACAGTGATAGCCGCATTTCGCGGAAACGACTTTTAAAGGAGCTTCTTTGCGACATCTCGCAAACATATTAACAGGCCTAAATCTCGCCTTTGGCTTCACATCGATGATGTTAGCCATGGACGGTCATATTGTCGGTGCAGCTTGGCTGATTGCCCTGGCTGTGGTGATGGATGCCTTTGACGGAAAAGCGGCGCGCTTTTTCGGTGCGTCGTCGCCAATGGGCCTGCAATTTGATTCATTGGCCGACGTTGTCTCAATGGGTGTAGCGCCTTCCATCCTCTGTTACGCCGCTGCTTTTCGTGAAGATTCCGAATTGGGCATGATTGTTTGCACGGTTCCGGTGGTCGCCGCAGCTTACAGATTGGCACGCTTTAACGTGCGCGCCGCCTCGCGCTCCAGTGCATACGAAGGGCTGACGTCGCCTTTGCACGCCTGCTTGATTGCAACATTTGTACTTATGAACTATGCTATCTGGGATGAAGTCGCACATGTCGAAATTCTTGCTGGAATGTTGATTGTGACTTCATTGCTAATGGTCAGCCGAATTCCGCTTGCAGGTTTGCCTCGCTTCACTTTGCGTGAACAAGGCCGCAATATGTTCAAACTGTTTGTCCTTGCTGCGGCAATCGGTGTCGGCGCGATCAATCCTCCATTGTTTGCATTTCCGGTAGTTGTTCTACTTTGTACGATTTCAATTGTCGCTGGGCTTGCACAGTCGCGGAAACAGCATCGCGAAATAGAAGACGACGATGATGCAATTCCCCAACCCATTTCAACTGGCTGGAAGAAACCGTGAAAGCAAAAGTCATTGTAAAACTGAAGGAGGGCGTACTTGACCCTCAGGGCCAAGCGATTCAGCAGCTTCTTGCGCAACGCGGATATAGCCAAATTGCAGATGTGCGCGTGGGCAAACTTGTCGAATTCGAGCTTGAGAATGTCACACCGATTGAAGGTGAAGCCATGCTTGCTGAGATTGCCGATAAGCTACTTGCCAACCCGATCATTGAGTCTTACAGAATTGAATCCCAGTGAGCATTGCAGTAATTACATTTCCAGGTTCCAATTGCGACCGTGATTGCCTGCATGTTTTGCAGAATGTTATTGGCGCTCCGGCCCGCTTTGTCTTTCATAAGGAAACCGATTTGGGCGATTGCACCGGCGTGCTTGTTCCGGGAGGGTTTTCTTATGGCGACTATCTTCGTGCGGGCGCGCTTGCAAAGATTTCTCCGATCATGCCGGCGATTCATCGTTTTGCGGATGCAGGAGGCCCGGTTTTGGGAATCTGTAACGGCTTTCAGATTTTATGTGAAGTAGGGCTTCTTCCCGGCGCGCTAATGCTGAATCGCAATTTGAGATTCATTTCAAGATGGGTTGACTTGCGCGTCGAGAATAGCGACACTCTTTTCACGCGTCACCTTTGGCAAGATCAGATTGTTCGTATGCCGATTGCACACGCAGAGGGCAATTTTACTGTTGAACCTGAGACGATTGCAAAGATCGTCGCCAAACAGCAAATCGTATTCAAGTATGCCGGCCCAGTTCGCGAAGATTCTCCCGACGGTAATCCGAATGGGAGCACATTATCCATTGCGGGCATTGTAAACGAAGCCGGGAACGTAATGGGCATGATGCCGCATCCTGATCGCGCATCGGAGGCAATTCTGGGCTCCACAGATGGCATTCCGATTTTTCGTGCATTTGCCGAGGCCGCGCAAGAGAAGTCGCGCCTCGAATACTCCTACTAAACATGAGCCTGGGCGCGAGTGAACTTTTTCTGATCATGTTAGTAGTCTTGCTGCTGTTTGGCGGCAAGAAGCTTCCTGAAACCGCCCGTCAACTTGGCCGGGGAATAGCAGAGCTTCGACGATCCTACGTGGACATTAAGCGCGAAGTCACTGACCCCCTGAACACCACACCAACATCACCACCCAAGCAAACCACCCTGCATGCTCCGCCGCATTCCCAGCCCCGCAGCGATACGCCAGAGCCCCCGCAGGCTTCCTGATATTGTCGGTCAGTCACTTGCCAGCGCCCGTGAATTGAGTTCATTGGGTGCTTTTGTGTCCTTGTTGGACGCGCGCGCGCATCAGCAGGCACAGAGTGTCGTATCACGAATTGAAAGCGGAGAGCAGTTGCCGCTGGGGGGCTATATTGTCGCGGTCAAAGATAACATCGCGATCAAAGACGCACCTTTGACCTGCGGATCTAAGATCCTCGATTTTCATCAATCGACGTTTTCTGCTACGGTTATCGAAAGACTTGAAGAGGCTGGGGCCGTCATCATCGGTAAAACGAATCTCGACGAGTTTGCGATGGGTTCGTCGACCGAAAATTCTGCGCTCGGAATAGCATTGAATCCGTTTGATCCGGATCGCGTTCCAGGCGGATCGTCTGGTGGCAGTGCGGTTGCTGTGGCAGCGGGGATTTGCCACGCTTCACTGGGCAGCGAAACAGGTGGCAGTGTGCGTCAGCCTGCTGCCTTCTGCGGCATATGCGGATTAAAACCTACATACGGGCGTGTATCGCGTTACGGCCTCGTCGCGTTCGGATCGTCGCTTGACCAAGTTTCCCCATTTGCAAAGACATGCGCTGAGGTCTACGACGTTATCCGTGTGATTTCGGGAAGCGATCAGCGTGACGCGACATCATCTGCAGCTCCAGTACCCGATTCAGCATGTTTAGAACCATTTAGTGGAAAGTTGCGCATTGGTCTGGTCAAAGACTTTCTTGAGCATGAAGCACTTGAGCCCGATGTTCGCATTGCCATGAACGATACCATTTCGGCATTGAAGAAGGCTGGGCACGAACTTGTAGAAGTGGAACTGCCCAATGCAAAATACTCTATTCCAGTATATTACATTGTTGCCACTGCTGAGGCGAGTTCTAATCTTGCACGCTTTGACGGAGTGCGGTACGGCTATAGACATCGGGACGTTACGGATCTCGCATCCGTGTATGACTTGACTCGCGAAGCAGGGTTCGGTAAAGAAGTCCGGCGACGCATTATGATGGGAACCTATGTTCTGTCGGCAGGCTACTACGACGCCTATTACACGACGGCTCTCAAAGTGCGCCGAATAATTGCCGATGAATTGGTTAATGCGCTGAAATACGTCGATGTTCTGTTGACGCCGACAACGCCGAGCACCGCATTCAAGATTGGCGAAAAGATCGACGATCCAGTTTCGATGTACCTGTCGGATATTTTTACGGTCCCGGCCAACCTCGCGGGCGTGCCGGCCTTGTCGGTACCCTGGAGCTTGGATTCAAAGGGATTGCCTATTGGGATTCAGTTGATGGCTCCGCATTTTACGGAAGAGAAATTGCTCAGCATTGGTGCGGCAATTGAACTGTTGAGGCCAGAGGGCAAATGAGCGGTTACGAACTCGTCGTTGGGCTTGAGATTCATGCACAGCTTGTCACCAAGACAAAAGCCTTTTGTCGCTGCGCGAACCGCTATGGAGCTGAACCCAATACACTGGTCTGTCCCGTTTGTTTGGGGACGCCCGGTGCGCTGCCCGTGTTCAACCGCGAAGTAGTTGCGCAAGCCACGAGGTTAGCAATTGCGCTCGGCGCGGATATTCATTTGCATTCGCGTTTTGACCGGAAGAACTACTTCTATCCGGATTTGCCGAAGGGCTACCAGATCTCGCAATTTGACCATCCGTTTTCTACTGGCGGCCATCTTTCGTTTATCGTAAACGGCTCTACAAAATCGATCAATATTACGCGCGCCCACCTCGAAGAAGACGCGGGTAAATCCATGCACCTTGCCGATGGCTCGACCATCGTGGATTTGAATCGCTGCGGCGTTCCGTTAATTGAGATCGTTTCAGAACCCGAATTTCGTGCTGCCGAAGAAGCAGGCGCATACCTATCTGCAATGCGCGAACTTCTGCGTTTCATTGGAGTTTGTGACGGTAACATGGATGAAGGCTCCCTTCGTTGTGATGCTAACGTCTCTGTTCGCAAGATCGGAGAACCCGAGTTCCGAGAACGCTGTGAAATGAAGAATTTGAATTCCATCCGCAGTGTTGAACGCGCAATTGCCGCGGAGACAAAACGGCAGATAGCCATTTATGAGCAAGGTGGAGTCATTCATCGCCAAACCTTGCAATGGAATGAGCAGGAAGAGCGATTGATTCCGATGCGGGTAAAAGAGGGTTCTGACGACTACCGCTATTTCCCAGAACCGGATTTGCCTGAATTGCGCATCACTCAAGCTTTCGTCGACGATATTCGAGCTTCAATGCCGATGTTGCCCGAGCAATTAAGGGAGAAGTACTCGACGACTTACAAATTGAACCGCGAGGCAGTGTACTATCTCGCGATAGACATTAGGATATCTGGCTATACAGACACCCTTATCGAGACAGGCTCTACTGCACAATCAGCCGCGAAATGGGTAATGGGGCCTGTTACTCGATCACTCAACGAAAGAGGCTGGAGTTTTGACGAGTTTTCCAGAAGAGTGCCAGCTGCGACACTTTCAGGACTAATTCAGAAGACGGACAGAGGAGACATCACACTCGGGCAGGCAAATGCTGTCTTTAAAGCTCTCATCGTAAAGCCAGAGAAATCGCCCGATGAAATCGTAGCCGAGCTTGGAATAGAAGTTATGCGTGACGAAGTGAAGCTAGGGGCAATAATTAGTGAGATAGTTTCAGAACATCCAGAAGAGCTTGCCAAGTTTCGCGAAGGCAAAACGAAAATGGTTGGTTTTTTCATGGGGCTGGTAATGCAGGCTACAAAAGGTCAGGCTGACGCGCAGTTGGCCAAAAACGTGTTGATGGAACTCCTTGAAGCAAAGGAATAGTCGAGAAGAATGCAATTAATCTCACTTCAAATATCAGGTTTCAAATCGTTCGCAAACGAGACGAAGATCCAATTTGCGCCCGGTGTGACCGGTGTGGTTGGCCCGAACGGCTGCGGCAAATCCAATGTTGTCGATTCGCTGCGTTGGGTGCTGGGCGAGCAGCGGTCATCCGTGCTGCGCGGCGAACGTATGGAGAACGTTATCTTTAACGGCACGGTGAAGCGCAAGCCGCTTAACCTCGCTGAAGTGCGTGTGAAATTTGATAATGCATCGGGCCGCATTAATCTCCCGTATGGCGAGATTGAGATTGCACGTAAGCTGCACCGAGACGGAACAAGTGAGTATCTGATCAACAACAACCCGTGCCGTCTGCGTGATATTACGGACATGCTTCAAGATAGTGGATTAGGCCCGAACGCATACACAATTCTCGAACTTAAGATGATCGAGGACATACTTCGCGAAGATGGGGAAGGGCGCCGCCAATTGTTTGAAGAGGCTTCAGGAATCGCCAAGTACAAGATGCGCCGCCGACAAGCGTTAGCAAAACTGGCGCAAACAGAAGAAGACCTACTCAGACTCGCAGACATAGTTTCGGAAGTCGAGCGGCAAGTTGCGGCACTGAAGCGTCAAGTCAGTCGTGCGAAGCGCTATCAGGAATTGACTGCAGAGCTGAAGCGCGCTGAAGTCGCGTATACTGTATTGGAATTCGACCGTTTGCAGCGTGAACTCGATCCCATGCGTCACGCACTCGCAGACGCATCCGGCCATGCTGAAGGCAGCAACAGCCACCTGCGACAGTTTGAAGCCAAGGTAGAGCAGATACGCGCGGAACAATTAGAGAGCGATCAAAAACTTGCCCACCAACGCCAGGACTTGCAGGAGACTGTGGCTGCTATTTCTGCGCTTGAAGCAGACAAAGCGGGAACCGAAGCGCGCTTGACGGCCGCTCGGGAAGGTTTGGAGAGGGCGCAACGACAAGTTATCTTGTCGCGTGACCGCTTGGGCACACTGGAGGCTCGCAAAGATGGCTTAACAAAGGACCGTTCCGATGCTCAAATGGAACTTGAAGTCGTAAAAACTGTGTTGAAGGAAGCGGAAAACAAGTTCCAAACCAGTCAGGCTCAACTTAAGCAGCTTGAAGCGACATACAAGGAAACGGATTCAAAGCTTGCCGCGTTAAATAAGACTCAAGCCAACTTGGAAGGCGAGCGCGCAAAGTTATTGGAAGGCATCGCACGTCAAAAGGGCCGCCGCGAGTCCGCTCATCAAACTCGCGAACAGGTCGCAACCGAGCGGACAGATCTTGAACAGCGAACGGCCGCAGTTCGAACGCAACTCGAACAGGCAGAACAGTACGAGAGTGAAGCACGCAAAGCCCACGACACCCACGCGGCTTTGGGCGAGAACCTGACAAAGAACCGTGAGGCTCTAGCCCAACAAATAGAAGAGTCGGAGCGCTTGATTCATGCGACCAGTTCACATATAAGCTTATTACAAACGCTTGAACAGCGCGGCCCACGTGGGACGGCTCAAATTACGCTGATCCGTGAGCAAATTGCCCCCCACAAACTAATTGCTGACGTTACGATCGTTGACGAGAAGTTCAACCGCGCAATACATGCAGCTCTGGGCAATTCTGCTTATCATATGATGGTGAAAACGGAGCAAGAACTTCTCACTGCCGTGGAAAAATTACACGAATCCGAAGCGGGAAAAGCAGGATTCAAACTCCCCTTTATAATTAGCGAATTGACCATTTCAGCCACACCGTCAGGTAGTTTGGGCTGGGCAACTCAATTTGTCGATGCTGGAACTGATGGCGAGAATCTGCAGCCACTTCTGGCCAGCTGCCTTGTTGTCAACTCCTTGGAAGACGCTTTTGAGTTAAAGTCATTCCTTGTTGAGCACCGTTGCCGTGCAGTCACGCTCGCGGGTGATTGGCTCGATTGGACGGGGTTATGTTACGCTGGAAGCATGGAGGTGGATACGCCAAGTGACCTGGGATTGTCACGACAAATTGAGAGTCTTCGCGAAACGCTATCGAAGGTCAAGCTAGATCGGGAAGAGCTATCGCTTGCGATGGAGCAGGTGAAAAGCGAAATTGGAAACTGGAAGCAACAACTCTCTGCTCTCGCAGGTGAAGTCGAATCACGCAAGCAAGTTCTTGCCAAGCAAAGATCTGAGCAACTTCGCATCGAGACCCTGCTTCATGCGTTGAGCCAACGTGACCAAGCTGCTGTTCAGCTAATTGGTGAAAGCGAAAGTGCCGAACATGCTCTGCGAAATGACATTGAACGGCTTGTTGTCGCACTCGACGAAAGCAGAGTAGCTATTTCAGAAACACAGATAGTGATTGAAGGACTATCTGAAGAAGTGTGGCAAGCGCGTCAAGAAAACGGCGCGGCTCGCGACGCATATCACGAGCAAGCACGAGTTGTCGACGGTGTAAACCATCGATTGCAGTTGTTGGATGCTGAGGGCGAGCGACTCAAAACTACAGAATTCGACCTCGCTGAGACCATTCGCACGAATTCTGAGCAAGGCGAGAATTCTGCCAACACAATTGCAGCATCGGAAGTACAGCTTCGAGGCATAGCAGAAAAGCTGCGCGAACTATTTGTCACTCGTGATGAAAGGTATCGCATCGTCGACGAGGCTCAGCGCACAAAGGACGCCGCTAACAGCGAAGTGCGTGCAATGGAAGAACAGTTGAAGCGGCTGAGATCCAGCAGGGAGGCGGCTATAGATGATCAACGCAAGTTGGAAGTATCAATTGCAAAGATTGAAGGCGAGCTTGAGTCTCTAATCATGAGCGCACGCAATCAACACGGAATAGAGCTATCCGGTGATGAAGAAGCGAAGGCTATTGCGGACCTGCGTGAAGTCGCGACTGGATCGGACATAATCACTGAGCTGCGAACCAAGATTGAGAATCTTGGCACTGTAAACTTGCTCGCTGTTGAAGAGTATGACAAAGAAACCGCACGACTTGATGGGATGCTTTCCAACCGTGCGGATCTGTTGTCAGCCAAGGCCACGCTCGAAGAAACCATCAACAAAATAAATGAAACTGCCGAAGCGAGATTCTTACATACATTTGAGGCAGTGCGCGCTAATTTTCAATCCCTGTTCTCAGAATTCTTTCCCGCAGGTGAAGCCGATCTGATTCTTAGCGGCAAGGACTTGCTCGAGGCCGATATTACTATGTGGGCGAATCCATCCGGCAAGCGCCTGAAGTCCCTGACGCTAATGTCGGGCGGTGAGAAAACCATGACCGCCATCGCTTTGCTGTTTTCATTGTATCAGGTAAAGCCGTCGCCATTCTGCGTCCTCGATGAGGTTGATGCACCTTTGGACGATGCGAACATTGATCGTTTCACGCGGATGATTCATCGCCATAGCGATCACACTCAGTTTATTATGATCACGCACAACAAGCGGACGATGGAAATCGCCGACAACTTGTACGGCGTGACCATGCAGGAGGAAGGTGTCTCTAAGACTGTTTCTGTCCGGCTGCTTAAGCCCATGGAACCAGTTGTCCACGAGGCACAATCGGCCGCAACAAGATAGGAGGAGAGTGTGAAGGGGATGCTATTCTCAGCTATATTGTCGGCACTTATTGGCATCGCGAGTCGCGCTAACGCTGCGGGTATTGATGTCGATGTTGTTTATTATTATGGCGATGACTCATTGACATATTGCGAGATCTATGTCGGTGTTCAACGTTCAACACTGGTTTACCGGCATGGTGAAGCTGATAGCGTGATCGCCCAGTTTTCAATTGTCACTTCTATTGGGCGCAACGACACAACGTTTATTTCCGACACGCTGGACACAGTAGACCGCTCGCCGACGAGACAAGTTCAAATGAATGGCGCGTATTTCCCTTACATCTTTCGTTATCTGCTTGTGCCGAGTGAGTATGATCTGAATGTTGAACTTTTGCAGACAAGTGGTAGGGCAAACACATGGGAAGAGCTTCGCCTCTTTGTTCCGCAAATTTCAGATTCGTTCGGTTCATCCGGAATAGCGCTGGGAGCAGAGCTTGCCTATGACGCAGCAGCATCACAATTCACAAAGAACGGAGTTCGGTTCGTGCCGAACCCGTCATTATTCTATGGCAGCGGCTTGCCCATGCTCTACTACTACGCAGAGTGTTACGGATTGAACGATAACGTTACGGATGATTCAGTTACGGTCACTCGTACTGTTCTCCTGGCGGAGTCAAATCAGCTTGCAAAGCTACCAGCAACCCGCAAACTTGCAATTCCGGGAAAGTCCATTGTGATTGCTGATGGGTTTCCTGCTTACACTTTACGAACAGGAACATATGTCCTGAATCTCAAGATTGAAGAAGTGGGAAAGGCGGATCGGACTGTTAGCAAGAAGTTCTATGTCTATCGTCCGGAAGACCTTGCGGAGGGGCGTGAGACACCAATTGACAATGAACTGGCATATGTTCTGAGCACAAGTGGCGAAGACATATTAAACACGATAGATCCCGATAGCGGAATTGTGTTAATGCAGCATGTTTTGACCAAGCAAGAGATGCGACGGGCTCGTGACATGGATTCCGACGGAAAACGGAATTTCATGATTGACTTTTGGAGCAAGCACTTCCCTGATGATCCGGACGCAGCGAATCGGCACTTTGCCCGCGTGCACGAAGCAAACTCTCGTTACAGCTATTTGAACAGAGAAGGCTGGAAGACTGATAGAGGCCGTGTTCTAATTCAATTCGGCGAGCCTGATTATATCGATCGGCGATATGCTGATGCTGCTGGATCCGATCACGAGATTTGGTATTATGACAAACTCGAAGGCGGTGTTCTTTTTGTTTTTGTTGACCAAGCAGGTTTCGGTGATCTTGACTTGGTTCACTCGACAAAGCGAGGTGAAATATACAACCCGTCTGCATTAGCAACCCAGCAGAATCAAAACCCAGCATCCCGAGGATTGCGTGAGTGACGTTGCTGTTCGAGTGTGCCATTTAGGAAAGACCTACCGCGATGCCAGCGGCGGGTCCGTTGTTGGATGCCGAGATGTTGACTTTGAAGCTTGTTACGGCACAATTTTCGGTGTGCTGGGTACTAACGGAGCTGGGAAGACAACGACATTGAGGATGTTGGCCACGATGCTTGTGCCAACGGAGGGAACAGCAACGGTTGCGGGATATGACCTTCAGTTACAAGCGCAGGATGTTCGCCGCTCTATCGGATTCCTTTCTGCCTCAACCGGTATATATGGTAGATTATCGGCGAAGGAGATGCTACATTATTTTGCCGCACTGCATGGATTTGATTTCGATGCGGCCGAGCGGCGCATAAGCGAGATTACGGATCTCCTTGATTTGCACGACTTCTTGAACAGGCGATGTGAGAAGCTTTCTACTGGGCAGCGCCAGCGCGTGAGTATAGGTCGAACAATTTTACACGACCCACCTGTTCTCATTTTCGACGAGCCTACAAGCGGATTGGATATTCTTGCCGCAGCGCAAATCGTTCAATTCATGCGGGACAGTCGATCCAGAGGTAAATGCGTGCTACTCTCGACCCACGTAATGAGAGAAGCCGAGCTTCTTTGTGATGAAATGATTCTGATCCACCAAGGAAATGTAAGAGACCGTGGCAGTGTTGTGGAACTACAGCAGCGTCACGGAAGTTCTCAGCTCGAAGTTGTGTTCTTGCGTGCAATCGGCGAGGATTCGTCTGCATTTCACGACTGAAAGTGGCCCCGCCTTTGCGAAATCAAAGGCGATGCACAAACCTCTCGATTTACACCAAGTTTTTGCCCCGACCTCTGTCCTTAGCTCGGTCGAATGGGCATCCGTCCAAACCCTTCTTCTGGCACTCGAATGCCGGGACGCGGAGACCTATTATCATAGCCTAAGAGTTGCAGATCTTGCAACGAAGTCTTGCCAAACTCTGGGCCTCACGCAGAAGTCGCTTGAAGAGATTCTGATTGCAGCTCTGCTACACGATATCGGCAAAATCGGACTCCCCGACAGCCTTTTACAAAAGGCAGGCCGACTATCAAAAAGCGAGCGCGGACTGATCGCAATGCACCCCGAACTCTCAGCAAACATCTTGGCCCCATTACCAATGTTTGATCGTGTAAGAGATATTATCCTTCAGCATCACGAGAGGTTTGATGGCACAGGGTACCCGGAGGGCAGACGCGGCGAAGAGATTATCATTGAAAGCCGGGTCTTGGCTATTTCAGATGCCTTCGATGCGTTATGTACCGAACGGCCATATCGAAGCCCGCTAACATCTGAAGAAGCAATAGGTTGGATTGAGAGTGAGGTGGGACGGCAGTTTTGCCCCGTGTCTTTCCAAGCAATTCACCAAGTTTTTGAAACCCAACCCATCATTGCAAACCGAATTGAACAGCGGGTGCAATCAGGTTTGGACTCTATTTCAAGCCATAAGTTTTCGCCTGATCTTCTAATGGCATTATTAACAAATTCTTAGCTACAATTCTAATTAGAGCGCAAAATTGTCAAGTTGAGGCTGGATACTTGCGCAAGCCCTTGCGATTCCTTATATTAAACAGTTGTCTTCTTGGAGTGAATTAGGAGCTGAATGACCCTTCGTTAGAGGTTTCTTCGGGCTTTGCCCGCTTTTCGTCCCCGTGATGTTAAACGACTCCTCTAACGTCGGTGTATATAAGCTCCGGTTCGTGACTATTTGTTGCCGAACGGGCTGTATGCTCTGTTCGGCTTTTATGTTTCTATGACCATTTGTATCAAAATGAGCCGTATCACCTATCTGTTGGTGGGCATCTTGCTCGTCATGCACCTGCCAACCTTGGCATCGGAAGTGACTTTGGTCTCGTCTGATGAGAGGCAAGCTGTTGTCGGATGGTCGGCTAAAGTTGCCAAGAGCGCAATATCTGAGGCGGACGACTGGTCAAGAGTATTTAGAAACTCTGAGTGGCGCACAAATGGAACTGCGCTTATCCCATATCAGATCGTACTTATTGCTTGCCCGATCGGAACAACGCCTCGCCTTCGAATACTCGATTCTCAAGTTGCGGTCTATAACGTCCCTCTACCAGAGAGCGAAGAGCAATCATCGCAACTTAATTTTGGTACACCCAAGATCAGAATTGCGAGTGTTGAGCGTTGGCGCGGTTTTCAAATTGCCCACGTCGAGATTCGCATTGCCGATCCGTCAGCATCCGGCGCATCGCTCTTGAACTCGGCCAGTTTCACGGTTGACTTTGAAGGGACACGCTTGTCTGCGGCCAATGAGCCGCGTGAAGAACGCTTTTTGGCAAGTCTTGCAGTAAATGGTAAGCAGGCGGCACGATGGTGGCAATTGCCCGAACCGTCACGCCCTGCTCTCGAACATGCGCTTGATGCATGGCCGGAGTTTCAGTTGTACAAAATCGGTTTGACGGAAACCGGTGCCTACGCGATAACGACGGATTGGATGCAAAGTCAGGGCATACCAGTTCTTGGAGTCCAGTCGTCGCAACTGAAGCTGTTTGGCAATGGCGGCCGATTGCTCGCTCCCGGTTTGCTTACAACACCTGATTCGGTATTGCGCGAAAACGCAATCCTTATTGAGGACGGCGGAGATGGCCGAATGGATCAGGGTGACCGAGTTATCTTCTATGCAGAGGGACTTAAGGGATACGACTACTGTGACGGCAGTTTACTGAACGATTACGGTCACGCAAGCCCCTATTCGACGGAGAATATCTTTTGGGTTGGAATAGATCCGTCGGGCGAACCCGGCTTGCGGATGGCGCCAATTCAATCTGCTGGGACCGCTACTCCTGTCGCGAATTTCAAGGGTAAGTCGTACATCGATCAAGAGCAATTTATTTATGCGGTCGGAGCTTTGCAGTCCAACTCCGGCGTGATTTGGTACATGGCCACCATTGATGCCCAATCCGAGCGCGCTTTCTCAATCAATTTGGAAAGTGCAAGTACTGGACGAGGCACATTACGTCTCAGGATGGATACAGTCTCGGGAGGCGGTACCGCGTTTAATATTTTTGTTAATAACACGCAGGTCAGTACAGGCTTTTTCACAAGCCCAATGGTGCTAGAGATTCCTGAAGGGACTTTCGTACCGGGCAATAATGTGATCCGAATTTCAAATCAGACCACATCAAGGCAGGTTCTACTTAACTACATTGAAGTTGAGTACGACCGCTCGTTGCAAGCAAGCTCTGGTTCAATTGACATTTATGCGCCAGCCGGAGTGACGGGTCTGTTCTCATATCAAACGGGTTTAGGTGCAGATGCCTATGTTTTCGATGTGACGAATATAATCGTTCCACGAGTGGCCCGCGGAGTTGCATTCTCGGATTCATCATATTCTACGGCTACACGTCACTACTTCGGCTCAAACCCAGTTCGCTTAAGAACTCCGAGCTATCGTGGCCGTAAAGTATTTGATGCACCGGACTATGACAAGTTGCGCGACCCACAGAATGATGCCGGAATCATCATCATCACCTACGATGATTGGTACGACTTGCTTGAGCCGCTTGTGGACATGCACGCGCAATATCAGGAAGAACCACTTCACGCGGTACGAGTCAAACTCTCAGACATTTATGATGAATTCGCTTGGGGAGTAACCGACCCAACCGCCATTCGCAACTTCTTGCGCTATGCTCACACAAATTGGCGTGGAGCATCTGGCACCTTAGAACCACCACGCTACGTTCTCTTTGTCGGCGACGGCGATTATGATTACCGCAATTTGATTTCGAGTTCTGACGATAACTGGATGCCGCCCTGGGAATCACTTGGAGTATGCACAGACGACTACTACGTCGAATTTGACGATACGGCTTCATTGCTGGATATGCTCTCTGGCCGCTGGCCTGTGCAGTCCGCTCAGGAAGTGATGGCAATTGTAGATAAGACAGTGAACTATGCGCTCACACCGTTATACGGTCCGTGGAAGAATACGGCCACCTTTGTAGCGGATGACGAGTGGAAGGATGGGCACTGTAGTGAGGACTTCCATACTGAAGACTCCGAAACTCTGATCAACAATATCTTGCCCGATTACTTTACGTTTCGAAAGCTTTACGAAATATTATACCCGTTCCGTCAATCCGCCTCAACGTCAACAAAACCCGACGGCACTCGTGATCTGATAGAAACGATTAATAACGGTACGCTGCTAGTAAATTATGTGGGTCACGGCAACGAGCATGTTTGGACAGACGAACAGATGTTCGTGATGGATCGCGATTTTCCGTTTATCAACAATGATCGCATGTGGCCGGTCATCGTTGTCGGTACGTGTACTTGGGGCGGATATGATCGACCGAACGAGCGTTGCTTTCCTGAACTCCTGCTTGCAGGAGACGGCGTAGGTGCAATTGCTTGCATTGCTGCAACACGTTTTACATTCGTTGGTCAAAATCAACGATTGACCCGAGAATTTTATACCGAGATTTTCCGACAAGGAATTGATTCTCGACAAAGCCTAAGTGAAGCTCTGTTGCAAACAAAGTTACTTGGCGGTGACAACAAGCTCTATCATACGCTCGGCGATCCTGTGTTGCGCTTGGCTACACCGGAGTATTTTGCATACGTAAACGAGAGAGATGACTCATTGCAAGCCGGGGGGCTATTTAATTTGAGCGGCTTTGTTTCGCGCACAAATAATTCGGCCGAAGTCTATCAAGGCCCTCGTCGCCGCGATTTGGATGAAGAGGTTTGGTCGGACTTTCAGGGCATCGTGGAAGCGCGCGTTTTCGATTCAGAAGATTCAGCAGCCTACTATTTTCCGTTGGCTTCAGATTGTAGCACGCCATCGCAGACGCCTTACTATTATGGACTGCCGGGCAACGCGATCTTCAGAGGCCGCTCGTCAATTGTTAACGGGCGCTTCGAAGTAACTTTCCGTGTACCGCGAGACATCCAATATGGCGGCGACAACGCTAAAGTAAGCCTCTATTTCTTTGGCAAGTCCGATAGCGAAACTGACTCCGCCGATGGCATCGGCATCGAACGCCCATTGCGCATTGCCAACGCCGCCGCGGCAGTCACGGATTCCGTTCCGCCACTAATTGGCGCATGGCTCGAGAATTCATCATTCCGCAACGGTGATCAGGTTAGTCGGTCTCCGCTACTGATCGTAAGTCTGACTGACGAATCGGGCATAAACTTGTCAGGCGAAGTCGGACACAAGATTACAGCGCGAATCGACGATGCGCAGGCTGAAAATATTACCCAGTTCTTTAACTACGACGTCAATAGTTATACGAATGGGGAGCTTTCTCGCACAATAGGCCCGCTGTCCGAAGGTCTGCATCGACTCACAATTGAAGCATGGGATTCGTTTAACAACCTTAACAACTACAGCTTCGATTTCGTGGTTGGTGAAGCTGCCGAAGAAGGTTACGCAATCCGCGACGTCTTGAACTGGCCGAATCCGATGTCCGCTGAAACGTATTTTACGTATTCGTTGACTCAAGATGGCACGAGTGATGTGTCTATTCGGATCTTCACAATGAGCGGGAAACTCATTGATGAGATTGACGGATTGGGTACGCGTCAACTCTTCAACAGCAACAACAATCGTCCGTGGAACGGTCGTGACCGGGAAGGCCACGAGTTGGCCAATGGAGTCTATTTTTACAAAGTAACTGCCCGCCATCAAAATGGCTATGAAGCCGAGGCAACGGGCAAACTTGTCATACTTCGATAAACAATAATTCAGAAATATTCAGCAGGAGAGCACATGAAGAGATGGATGTTTGCACTGAGCGTGACGCTTGCGGGTCTGGTGGCCCTGCCCGTTCACGCAGCCAGCGTTAGTCAGGCGACGCTGCTCTTTCTAAAGATTGCCCCGGGAGCCCGCCCCGCAGGTATGGGCGAAACTTTCGCCGCAATTGCCGACGACGCAACCGCGACGTGGTGGAATCCAGCGGGTCTCGCGTTTCAGCGCGGGAATGAAGTCACAATGATGTATTCGCGCTGGCTTCCGCAGTTCAATCTTTCCGACTTGTACTACGCGTTTATCAGCGGAACGTACGAAGTGCCAGAATGGGGAACTTTCGGCGCTAACATTGTTTTCTTGAACCTTGGAGAGACGCAACGCACAGGTACTTCCGGTGAAGATCTCGGTACGTTCTCATCGTATGAAATGGCAGTGACAGGTGCGTATGGCGCTCTTATTAATGAGAGCACGTCGATGGGTGTCAGCCTGAAGCTTGCATACAGTAATCTTTCACCCGTTGGCGCGGGCGCTGAGCAGGGCAAGGGTACCGCAACAGCTATCGCTGCCGATATAGGTCTTTTGCACAAGGCCTCATTTATGCCGGGCCTTTCCGTTGGCGCGAATCTTTCCAATATGGGACCAAAGGTTTCGTACATCGACCGCGCACAAGCTGATCCGCTGCCGACGACCCTGAAATTCGGTGTTGCCTACAAGCTCCTTGACCAAGAGTATAACAAGCTTACCTTGGCGTCAGACGTCGACAAAGAACTCGTGAAGCGCGACAAGTTTGGTCGCTCCGACGAATTTTATGAAGCTCTGTTCTCCGCGTGGGGTGACGGCGACTTGGTCAAGTCCTTGATATGGCACGTTGGAGCTGAATACTGGTATTCAACTTTGGTTGGTTTACGCGGTGGTTACTACAATGATCACCTCGGTCGTGTTTTCCCCTACACTTTTGGCGTATCGCTGAAGTACAGCACCTACCGCTTTGACTTCAGCTATTTGACGGCCGGCGAGAATCACCCGCTGACCGACACGATGCGCTACTCACTTTCTGTGGATTTCTAAACTGAACTTTTCTGTCTTAATAGCGTTGGTGCTTGTCCAGGCGATCGCCTGGGCGACGCCATATGCTCCTATTTCTGAAGGACGCGGCAGAGCCACGTCTCTCGACGAACGTTGGCCAAACAGTCCGATACGCCTGTGCGCAATTCGTGTCGAGTTTCAAGAAGATGACTTGACAGGAACAACCGGCAATGGAACATTCGGAACCGGATTTCCGGACAGCTTGCTGATTGATCCGCTACCACATGACCGACAATACTTCGTGGATCATCTTTCGTTCCTCGATCATTACTTCTCGACGGCTTCAAACGGAGAACTCGATTTTCAACGAGCTGACGTTTATCCGTCCGGTGACAACGCCGCTTACCTCTTAGCCTATCCGATGTGGCACTACAACTTCAACTCGGACACCGCGCTGCTCAATCAGCGCTTGGTCGAGTTGTTTGCGCAATCTGTCACTCTCGCGGATACTGATGTTGATTTTTCACAGTACGACGCAGTGATTGTTTTTCACGCGGGTGTAGGCAAGGACTTCAATGTTGGTATTGACAACACTCCGTTTGATATTCCTTCGGCATACATTTCAGAAAGTGACCTGAATCGCTACGGTGGCCAATTACCATTTGGAGTAACGCGTGGCTTGCTGTTGCCCGAAGCACAGAACCAGCCAGAAACATTAGATCTTGGCGTCGAACTTTCATTGAACGGCGTTTTGATCAAACTCTTTGGAAACTGGCTCGGCATGCCCGATCTGTTTAACACCGAAACAGGTGCGAGTGGGATTGGACGCTGGGGCATGATGGACCAAGGTTCCGGCAATGTCAATGCCCTCGTTCCTGCGCTACCAGATGCTTGGTCAAGAGTGTTCATGGGGTGGAGTGACGCACGGACGATCTACCAAGCCGGAAATGCAGATACCGTACGTCTTGGACGTGTCGGGATGGAAAGCGAGACTCAGATCGTAAAAGTTGCAGTATCGGCAGACGAGTATTACCTTTTAGAGAATCGCGATGCTGATGCTGACTCGATTGGCCATGTCTCATTGTTCGACCGGGATGGCCGCGAAATGCAAATCGACCGCGATGGCGACATTGCAGTTGAGCAAGGATTCAAAGTTGCCGTGCGTGCCTCGCACTACGACTTCGGCATACCAGGCAGCGGAATCCTGATCTGGCACATTAACGAGAAGATCATAGCGGAAAAGTACGAATCCAACCGAGTCAATGCGGATGCCGAAAATCGTGGCGTCGATTTAGTTGAATGTGACGGCTCGCAGGACATTGGCCGCGAATACGGTTTTGCGACTTCCGGATCGGGCACTGAATTAGGTATTCAAGAAGATTGCTGGTATCGTGACAATCGTGCCTACCGCGAGGCAAATGGCGGAACAGTATTTACCCGATTTAACGATGACTCGAGGCCATCCGCAAGATTGAGTGATCACAGCTACACGTTCCTCGCGATAACCGACTTCTCCGATGTCGACTCAGTCATGACCTGCCGAGTACGAGGGACGTTAGTTGAACCGGGGTATCCCGCTTCGGTATCCGACACCAACGCAAAAGCCGTCATGGCTGATTTGGATGGAAATGGCGTTCGCGAGCTGTATCTTCAGTCGCATGACACATTGTTCGTAGCCAAAGATAGCACGGGGCTTCAGTTCTTCACCGGAATTCCCGCAGGTTCGGTTTTGTCACCAGTGATTGCAAGCAATGGAGATTTGGCAGAACTGCTTTTGTTGGTCGGCAATCCTGTTGGTCTGATTCGATTAACTAACGATGCTATTGATACGCTTTTCAGAATTGTTGATCTGCCTGACGCTGTCTTCGACCATGTGTTCTATTGCAAGACTCGTGAGGGTGCGACTCGCTACGTATATAACGGTTTGGCAGATTTCCAGCCGCTGTTTGTACCTTGTCGAGCTTTGTTTGACGGAGAGATGAACCAGACATTCGCCGCATTGTCTGGGCCATCAGATGGATTTGGCGACATGACCAACATCGAGCTTGCTCCTTCCACGGCACTCCTTGGTCGGGTGTGGATGGATAGCTTAGGGTATTTTGAAGTCGGTGACTCGCTAATTGAGAGATGGACGGTAAACATTGGGAATACGGGATATCCCCCAACCGTTATCATTGAACCCAATAGATCACTGATCTATGTATCTGATTTTGGTTACTTAGACGCCGAGACTGGCGAACGAATCTGCAATTCTGTAGATTGCCTCCCTCCACAAGTAGATTGGGACGGCGACGGTAGAATGGATGGAGGTGGCGCGGACGGCGCAAACTCAACACCGCGTGAGGACTTTTCGCTTCCTACTTCCGGAGAAATTGAAGTCCATGATCTTAACTTCAACGGCGAACCTGATCTGCTTCAGATAACTGACAGGCCGAGTGGCGACGGAAGTTCATCAAACTGGCAACTGACGGCTTATGATCACGATACGCACCGTTATGCGGACTTCCCGCTTGCCCTGACGGGCCGTCCGCAATTGATACGAATACTAAAGCAGCAGAGTCGTTATCATGTCCTAACAAGATCGATCGCAGACGGTGTTGCCCGATTTACCGTCATGCGTCTCCCGTTGACGGCCAACGGATCAGTTGAAGAGATTTATCAAGCACCTGAAAATATCATAGTGATCGGTGCGCCGCGTCCGCAAGTTCACGCGCGCGACGAGTTCGCCTACGTTTGGCCCAACCCAGCCGTTGAGACTGCACACATCCGCTTGACGCTTCCCTATGCCGCAGATGCCGACGTCACAATTTATGATCTGGCCGGGCGACGAGTGGCAACTTTGTCGGGATCTTCTTCCTACGCAGGGCCATTTGAATTGGATTGGCAAACGTCGTCCGTTCAGAGCGGCGTATATATAGGTAAAGTAGAAGTTCGCGGGAATGGTCAGACTCAGACGGCAGAGCTGAAGATTGCGGTGGTGCGCTGATGTTCAAAAGAACTATCGCACTATTTGCCTTGCTTTCAGTGTCACTCTTGTATGCTCAAACTGCGGAGTTTAATCGCCCCAATCTAAAGTGGATGACGTTTGAAACCAAGAACTTCATAATTAACTATACTGAAGGACTGGAAGAGATTGCGTACCTCGCTGCAGACATCGCCGAAGAGGTGCATGAACCGCTGTGCGAGCTTTACGATTACAGACCGGACACTAAGGTCTCTCTGGTTTTTTCTGACGAGGATGACATCGCGAACGCGGGATCTTATTTCCAGTCGAACAAGATCAAATTCTTTGCCACTTCAATGGCATGGGATTTTCGCGGGACACACAATTGGCTGCGAAACGTCGTCACACACGAATACACTCATATGATTCAACTCGGCGCCACGCGAAAATGGACGCGCCGTTTTCCTGCATTATATGTCCAAGCACTCGGCTATGAACCTGAACGCCGCCCAGACGTTTTGTACGGCTATCCGAATACCCTGATAAGCTGGCCACTTCCGTCAGTTACGATACCCGCGTGGTTCGCCGAAGGAACAGCACAGTATCAATTCACTGGCAGCGGATATGATTTCTGGGACAGCCATCGCGATATGCTCTTACGGCAAGCAGTGTTGTCGAGCAGACTTCTCACTTTTGAAGACATGGGCTTCTTTGGTAAGACGAGCCTTGAATCGGAAGGTGTGTACAACCAAGGCTTCTCGTTGGTGAAGTACATTGCTGACAATGGCGGCGGGGCGGAGGTATTAGGGACGATATCGAGAAAGATGTCAAACCCGCTTCCTGTTACGCTGAACGACGCTATTGGCTCCGCGACAGGCAAACCCGGTATTCAATGGTACAAAGAGTGGAAGGCCGATCTTGAAACTCGCTACACTGGCATCAAGAATACGCTTTCACCATATTTGACGAAGGCCGACACACTTGACAAGTTAGGATTTGTTGGCGCGTACCCGCAGTTCTCGCACGACGGCAGCAAGCTGGTGTTCATCTCAAACTCCGGACGCGACTACTTCGGCCAATCTTCTTTGTACCAATACAGTTTTGAAACGGACTCGATAAAGTTGCTTGCGGGCGCGGTTCAAGGTAACGCAGCGTGGACACCCGACGACAAAGGGTTAGTCTTCGCGCGCCGCTCGACAGCAAATGCAAACGGATCGCTGCTGCACGATCTCTATTATTATGACATTGCCAAGAAGAAAGAGCATCGCATAAGCAAGGGGCTACGCGCTGAGTCTGTGGACCTTTCTCCTGACGGAAAACTGCTGTTGTTCACGATTAACGAAGCAGGCAAGCGCGAGATGGCAATCGCGCCGATGCCCGAAATCGGCAAGAAGATGAAACAACTCAGCGATGAAGATATCCTCCTTCGCTTTCCGTCGTTGCCGCATGAGCAGTACTATCATCCCCGTTGGTCACCAGATGGTACAAAAATCGCTGTTGCGCATCACCTGACCGAGGGTAGAAGTGTTCGAGTCTATACATTTGACGCTTCTTCAAACACACTCACTCTGGATCGCGAATTCGACGGTAAGAAGGCCGAATTGCGTGACCCGTCATGGAGTGCTGATGGCAAGTCACTTTACGTCTCCTATGATGAGTCCGGAATCGCGAACATCTACCGCCTGAACCTTGAAGACGAGTCAATGGATCGTTTGACCGTTGTGTTAGGCAGCGCGCTCTACCCGGAAGTCAAAGCCAACAAGCTTGCCTATTCCGAGTTTTGTGAAGATGGTTTCAGAATTTGCATTTTAGATTCGCTTCAATCTGTGCGTCTTCCGCGCAGTTCACTTGATGAACTAGAATCAAACTACCTCACGCGCATTCCGACCAGCAAAGTTTCACTAAGAGGAACAGAGCGGAAGGGCGAGTCATATAAACCTCGTTTCGAAAGCCTGTATTGGTTTCCGAGGATTGCATTTGACTACAAGACGTTCAAACCCGGAACATATCTTGTTCTTAATGACGTACTGGACAAGATGACGTTTATTGGCGGCGTGGCCATGAATCAGAAGCGGGAGTACGACATTTATGGCTTGGTGGAGTACAAGGAGTTCTATCCCACAATCTTTGCAGAGTACTTCAATATCCAGCGCCGTCTGACCTCGTTTTTTGCAGACTCTTCGCGCATCGTTGGCGAAGAAGACGGCCCCAGCGGTCCGGAACCGATATACGACGACTATCGTATTCGCTATCGCTATAATCTAAACGAAATCAGCGTTGGCCTTGGCGTGCCGATCACGGCGGCCATGAACGTCAAGACTCGTGCGACTTACGATCAATATGTTGCGCATAATCGATTTGACGATGAAACCAGTGTAAGCCTAACCTACTTCCGTGGCTGGTCATGGAAAACCGGATTGTACACTGATGCTCGCAGGCCCGGATTGCTGACGGAAATCAGTCCGGATGGTGGATTCCGCGGTTACTTTGAATACACTCGTGCGAACCACGATTTCATAACCGACATTGAAATCGGCGGCGACGCCATTGGACTTCGAGAAATCTACGATCCCAATAACTACGACCTTTTCGAGATCGGTTACGAACGGTATTTCAAGTCGCCAATCAAGAGTCACTCTGCTGAATTAAGATTCAAGGGTGGATTTATTGATAAGAACGTAGATCCGTTCTTTCATCAGTATGCGGGTGGTTTGCCAGGCATGCGCGGCTACTCGTTCTATAGTTTAGGCGGAACCCGAACGGCAGTTGGTACTTTCACGTATCGTTTCCCAATTATTAAGCGCGCTGCAATCGCTCTTTGGCCGCTGTCAATTAACCGCGTTTATGGCTCGTTGTTTATGGATGCTGGGGACGCTTGGGTTGGAGATTACCAAGATCGTACGATCAAGAAAGATGTTGGCGCAGGTCTCCGCATGCAAATGCACTCGTTCTATTCATACCCGACAGCCCTGTCTTTTGACGTGGCCTACGGGTTAGACAAATTCGACGTCGTGGAAGATCAGGTACGCACGGGTTACGGCGAGGAGCTCCGCTACTATCTAACCATCCTGTTCGATTTTTATACGCCGATTATTCCGCCGATGCGTCATCCGTCGAGCTGCAGTTGCTCGCATTGTTCACACAATTGATTACAATCACATAAATGGAGATTGCCATGCATTCCCCAAATCTGAATCGAATTCTCACTATTCTGCTCGTCTGCCTTTTGCTCCCGTCATTTGCTTTTGCAAAGGGATTAGGGCTTTCGCCGCACCGGGCGCAATTCGCCGCGCCCTCGTATGATCAGGCCGCGGCTGACGAAACAACAACACCTGCTCTGACTGGCAAAAAGAACATTGGCCGCGCGGTCATGTTCAGCTTAGTGGTTCCGGGAACAGGACAGATTTACGCCGGTTCGTGGTTGCGCGCGTTGCCATGGCTTGCCATTGAAGTCGCGGGCTGGGCAATGTTCTCGACTTATCATGCCCAAGGTAATGACAAGACATCTGAGTTTGAGAAATACGCCGGACCATGGCAAAACCATGACTCTACCGCAGGGCATTTCAATCTCGACGCTTATCTTCTGCGAGAATATCAGGTTGCAAGCAATGCACAATGGTCAACTAATCCATATACGAGCCAAAATGGTTTGGACGATTGGGTGACTGAAACATGGGATGAGCGTATAGACCACCTTCCTGCTCCGTACACCCACGACGTGTTGACAGCTGACATTCAGCAGTACTATGAAATGATCGGTAAGTATTACGAACAGTTTGGTTACGGATGGAACGACACTTATGATCATTCAGTACCGTTGAACAGCAGCGCACCTGAAACAATTTGGGGCATCAGCGGCGACGACGTTGCTACCGTGAAATTCGACGGACAAAGCGCGATGTTCTATCTTTATCGCGACATGCGCGGCGAAGCCAACGACTTGCTTGAGAAAGGCAACACGATGATGGAAATCGTGCTTGTGAATCACGTCCTTTCGGCGCTCGACGCGGCGTTTGCAGCTCGAAGCTACAATCGCAAACTTGAAGCTGCAACGCTTGGTTCAATGGACCTCAAGTACGATGTCAAGACGGATCGCTTCGGTGATCAAATGCGATCCTTGACATTGAGTGTTCCACTGCCGACTCTGAGATAACACTACATGCGTCCACCTCGAAGAGCTCTTGCACTTACGATGATCCTTGTCTTAGGGTTATCCACGAATCTATTTGCCAAGGAAAAGGGCCAGGCGCTGTTTCTTAAGTCGCTTGTGATTCCCGGCTGGGGCCAATATGAGGCGGGACGTCCCATCATGCTTTGGCGTTTTTGGGTACGGACTTATTGTTGATTGGATCGGCACTGTCACTAAGTCACCACGGCCATCAGTTGCGCAACGACTACGAAGCGTTCGCCGCCGCACACGCCGGTGTCTCGGGATCACATGGCAAAGAGTTCTATATTGACGTTGCGAATTGGATCAGCGTGTTTGATTATAACGAGCAGCGCATGGCCGACCGAAGTTTCGGAGCAGTCTATGATACCGAAACTGAGTATTGGATGTGGGACAGTGAAGGAAACAGGGCACGCATGGACGAAATGCGCTTGACCTCTGACAGGTCATTGAATCGCGTTATTTATGCGGTCGCACTAATTGGCGTAAACCACGAGGCACGGGAGGTTATTCGCACTTTTAGGCCCACAACAATTGTACACGCAGCGGCACTATCTAAAGTCTTAGAGTGTGAACAGCATCCTGTCAGCGCGCATGATCAAAATGTCGCCGTGACAGAAACATTATTGCGTGTGGCAGAAGAAATCAAGTCGCATTTTGTTTATATCTCAACGGATCAAGTATTTAGCGGTGTGGACGGGAACTACACTGAGATAGATTTACCGACCCCGACGCACGTATACGGAAAGACAAAGTACGCAGCCGAACAGTTGGTCACTCAGGCAAACTCCGATTACCTGATTGCTCGGAGCAACAATATTGTTGGCAGAAACGTAGGCTGGGGAACGAGCTTCACGGACGGACTGCTTGAAAAATGGCTTCGCAATCAATCCGTTGATCTATTCACAGACCAAATCCGCAGTCCGATTCACTTGCGCGCAATCACTGATGGCCTATGCAACTGCATCTATCAACGCGTGTCTGGAATATTACATCTTGGCGGACCAGAAAAACTTAGCCGATATGACACTGCTCGCAAACTTGCCGCAGCCTATGGCCTGCCGCTTGACCTAATAAAAAGCGCCTCAATGTCATCGCATCCGCAGGCGCACACACTCCACAAAGATGGAACGTTTGACACTATAAAGTTCCAGAGTCTCTTTCCGGAGCAAGGATACTTCACTATTCTTGACGGCTTTCGATTAGACCGTGGCTTTGCGCTCCAACCATCATAACATGTCTGTACCAGGTTTATTCCGACTCAAAACCGGATCGCATTTGCCAGAAGCGCTTGTAGAGATGGCCATCGCACATAGGTGGAATTCAGCAATCTGCTGCGGAATAGGTGGCATATCAGAAGTGAGACTTGCGTACTACGATTTGCAGAAACGAGAATACCTCACATTTGATGTCGAAGGTATCGTAGAGCTTGTTTCGCTTGATGGCAATCTTACTAAGCTCGACGACAAGCCGTTTTGGCACCTTCACGCAATAGTCGCGGACAGAACAGGCTGCACTCATGGCGGCCACCTCATGTCATGCAAAGTTGCACTAACAGTTGAATTTGCAGTTTGGCCTATGGAAAAGATGTATACCCGCACATTGGAACAGAGCACCGGGTTACGTCTGCTAAACGATTAACACCTTATGACTGATCAGCACCTTCGCCGCCACTTTATCGCGATTGCCGGAAACATTGGAGCGGGGAAGACTACACTTGCACAACGTCTCGCGTCTCAGTTAGGCTGGAAATGCTACCTTGAACCTGTCATTGACAATCCCTATCTGCCTGATTTCTACGCCGATATGGCGCGTTGGTCCTTTCAACTTCAGGTATATTTCCTAAGTAAGCGTTTTCAGAATCAGATTGACATCGAATCAGACGCCTGCTCGTGTGTGCAGGATCGTACTATCTATGAGGACGCGCGTATCTTCGCTCACACACTGCGCAAACGTGGGTTTATGAGCGACCGCGACTGGGACAACTACCAAGCGTTGTTTGCATCTATGGCCGGACAACTAAAACGACCGGATCTCGTAATTTATCTAAAGTCCGACGTCCCGAGTTTGGTACAGCGAATCCAACAGCGCGGCCGCGAATTTGAAAAGTCCATCGACGTCGATTACCTTGCCGACCTTAATCAGTCTTATGACACTTGGTGCAACGGTCATGCTGACAGGCTTCTGGTTGGAACCATTGACACGAGCACCGGCGCCAATGAAGATGAAGTATTTGAAGAATCGCTCAGGCTACTAAAATTGAAATTGCAAATAGAGTTGCCCTTCAAGAATGTTAAATAATCCTTTTTTGTCTGAACAGCGCAGCCCTGTACCTCCCATGCTACTACGGACCGCAATCATACTTTGTGGAATTGTTCCGTTTCTTTTGTTGATTCGCAGCAATACAGTGATCAGCGGCGTCAGTATCACGGTGTGCAATGGTCGCGGCAGCCTCTCGCTTTCGCAGGCTGGAACGCAAGTCCTTCATGCCCCGGCCGAAGCACGGGATCGTCACTGTGGATGATTCTGATGGCGGCCGCATTTCTTACAGGATTGATTGGACTATTCGCGCAGCAAAGCATCACTCTGGCAAGTATAATAGGACTAATCCTATTGCCTGCTTTGATGATACTACATGTGAATTCACCAGCCAGCGCGCGCACGGCAAAACACATCATTGTTCCGGTTGCCTTCGGGTCAATCTTCTTCTTCACTTCTGCGGCGCTCGGCGTTCCGTTACTCGGTGCATTTCCTGCTGTAATCGGCGCGTTGTTCGTGTCTGTTGTTCGTGCAACACTTGACATCGAAGAAGATATCTTTGAAAACCACGGGAACTCAGACCAACTTGAAGTCGAGCACCACTATCGCCATAAACTTGCCGTGACGGCAGTGATTTTCTTTCTGTTTGGCACCGTCAGCTTATGGCCCTGGTTGGGCGAGATCTACAGCAAAACATATTTCTGGATTCTGCTTTTTGGTGTACTTTTGCCGTTAGCCTTTTTCTGGGGCCGCATCCGCCAACCAAAAATCGAGGGAGCGAAAATCGCGTTGATCCGTTTCAATCGTATCGCCCCCGTGCTTGGTTTGATTCACATCGTTGCGTTACTCGCCGCATAGGTTTGAAAGCACGACTGACCTTAGTCTCAGCCTCACCTCGCCGTCAGCAGTTACTCGAGCGACTGAAGGTCCCATTTGATGTTGCTCCATCCAATGTACATGAGCGGTGGATCGGCAACTCGCCCGAAGGTGTCGCCAAAGATAATGCCGAGCGCAAAGTTCTTGCGTCGGAGTTTTTCGGCAAGCCCGGGAGGGTGCTACTTGGAGCAGACACTATCATTCACCACAATGGCCAGATACTTGGTAAACCGGCTGGTAAAGAGTCTGCCCGCCGCATGCTCGAAAGGCTATCAGGATGGCGGCACGACGTAATCACCGGGTTCTGCTTGATGAGCTTCTCAAAGTCCGGGAGGGTCGAGCGTTTTTACTCTGACGCAGTTGTCAGCAAAGTTCTGTTTCAGGAACTTCCGCGCAAAAAAATCCGCAAGTATCTTCTGACCGATGAATGGCGCGGCAAAGCAGGCGCCTACGCCATTCAGGGTGAAGCTGGCAAGTTCGTGCTGGATATTAGTGGTGATTACGATAACGTAGTAGGATTACCCATTAGCCGTTTACAGGAAAGCATTGGAACCCACTTCTCAGACTATAAGCTTTTGTGATGAACTGCGCAAGGCCCGAGAATATCAGGGCCTTTCACTTGCTGAGATTGCGCATCAAACGTTTATCCCGAAAGAATACCTCGAGGCGCTGGAAGACGGCAAGCTTGACATCATTCCCCAGCCAATTCAGCGGGGTGTAATTTCCGCCTATGCAAGGGCAGCACGGATGAACTCTGAGAAAGTGCTGCGCACGCTCGAAGAGTTACAAGGAATCCGGCCTAAATCAGAGTCGAGTTTTCTTTCCCTGATCGCTCCTCCCGTGAAAGTATGACGGTTGGCATGACGCGGGCCCAGATTCGTACAGCATGGTTCGCAAGTATTGCCGATAACCGTCTGCTTCATTGGGGGCTAACGGTTTTGTTGCTTCTGGTGGGCGTCATGTTGGCCGCCCAGTGGCGTGCCGGGGGTCAGCAGACTTTTCTCAGATCCCATGCGCTTACCCCAGTCGAGGATCCAGTCTCTGCATTTCGCGCCTCGCCCTGGCAAGAGGTCAGGGAAGTAATTCCGGATTCCCTCCGATATAGAGTCAATTTCCCTCTTCAGCAATGTATGCTAATCGCGCTCGATACCGCTGAAATCACGACAATTTGGGGTCTAGAGCCAGCCGACACTATTTTCGTTTATCCGCATGATAAAATTGACTTTATCTCTTACTCTGGGCTTCGCATAGGCTCGCTTAGCGGGTTTCGGGGCACAATCGTAGCCGAATCTGACACATTTCAGACCCATTTTGCCAGGGATTCGATGTCGACTTGGCTCTGCTTCCCCGATGAAAATACTGCAAATTCCGGTGATTCGACCGCCAGAGCCGACTCGGTTAAAAGTTGACTTGACCTGAACTCCTTGTTATATTATATTTTCTTTTTGGCCTCCATGGACCTAGCCTGAAAAATCTGTTTCGCATCAATGGTCTTCCTCATAGTCTCCTTTCTTGCCCTACTCGCGTTCTCCACGGCAGAGTACTATCTCCATCGGCGGCGCGCACGCCGCATTCCCATTCGAATACATGTTAACGGTACCCGTGGCAAATCTTCCGTTACGAGGTTGATTGCCGCTGGATTGCGTTGCGGCGGTATCCGCACAGTCGCTAAGACGACCGGAACGCTCCCGCGTATCATTGATACAGATGGTCTGGAGATTCCAATAAAGCGTAAGGCCGGTGCAAATATTATTGAGCAGGTAAAGGTTTTCAAGTTTTTCACCTCCCGCAAGCCCGAAGCTATCGTTATCGAGTGCATGGCCGTAAATCCCGAATACCAATGGATTTGCGAACATCGTTTTGTGAATGCCACGGTCGGTGTGATTACGAATACCCGCCTCGATCACATTCTTGAAATGGGACCGACGCTTGAAAACGTCACACGCTCCCTTTGCAATACGTTACCGCACGACGGTGTCGCGTTCACCGCAGAACAAAACATGTTTTGGATGATGCGCAAGGAAGCCGAGGAAGTCAATTGCAAGCTCTTACGAGTTAACGCAGATAGCGTGACTTATCTCGAACTTGGGCAGTTTTCGTATATTGAACATGCAGACAATGTGGCGCTCGCATTGGCAGTATGTGAACACTATCAGGTGCCTCGTGAAGTGGCCTTGGAAGGGATGTACAACGCTTTCCCTGACCCAGGAGCATTGCGTGTGATTGAAGCGGAGGAGAATGGGCGTGTGGCACAATTCATTAATGCTCTTGCAGCAAATGATCCAATGTCCACACTTGCAATTTGGCAAAAGGTCAAGACGCTCTCAACGGATTTAGGCACAGTATCCTTTATGCTGAATACGCGCGCAGATCGCTATGACCGCACGATTCAACTTCTGGAAATGGTTCGCGACAATTTGACCAAGGAATTCGATTACTTCTTTCTCAACGGCGAAAATCTTGAGCGAGTCTACAACAGCTTGCCTGATTACGGAATTGATCAAGCGAAAGCTGTTAAGATTGGAATGGCGACACCGGTGGTAACATATGATGCCATCTTCGATCGCATACCGAACATTGGAACGGTCTTCGCTATGGGAAATGTCGGTAAAGGTGGATTGGATATCGCCACTTTCTTCGGGCAGCGTCGCCGAGTACGCAAAGGTGTAGCAGCAGCATGATCGATATCCGTACTTTAAGCGTCCTATAACACGCAAATGATTGAATTGACCATTGGGCTGGGTGTATTAATCAGCCTTCTCTTCCACGAAATTGTCGGCGCTGCCGCTGGAGGAATCGTGGTGCCCGGTTATCTGGCGATGCACCTAAATAACCCGGCCAAACTCTTAGGCACATTTGCCGTTGCCTTCGTGGCCTACTTGTGCATTCGAATCGTTTCACGATTCATGTTTGTCTATGGCCGCCGCCGCATGGTTCTGGCGATCATGTTCGGCTTCATGTTTGGCTATATCAGCCGCAACTTGATTATGACCGAACTATGGATCACGGACCTACGGCTTGAAGCCATTGGGTTCATCATTCCCGGACTAATTGCCAACTGGTTTGAACGTCAAGGCGTAGTCAAGACTTTGGCCACGATGCTAATTGCAGCGCCGTTGGTTAAGCTGCTTGTCATGGTACTTACCGGCGGGGAGATTTATCATGGCATTTAGACCAAGCTTGCGTTCGATTTGGACGCTTATAACAATGGCAGCAATAACGTATGGCCTGTATTACTGGGCAGAGTATAGCCGTGTTGAAGCCAAACGAGAAAATTACGACATAAAATTAGTCGCCGCCAACAAGATGAACAGCGCTCTGCGCGCTCTTGCCGATCGGCAAGAGGCAGGCGGTGATGTGTTGGAATCCTATGGCGATCCTCGTCTGGATGCTATAATAGGACAGCAGTTCTCGACAATCACTTCTGACCTTGGCAGTTTTGAAGAGAAGTTAAACGGCGCAAATCCAAATCTTGCAGGCGCTGTCGTTGACCTATTCATCGAAGCGGGATTGAAGCAAGGGGATCGTGTTGCAATTGCACTGTCAGGTTCTACGCCTGGAGCGAATATCGCAGTTCTAAGTGCATGTGATGCGTTGGGCATCGAGGCCTTTACAATTTCGTCTTTGACGTCAACCTGGTGGGGCGCAACGGATCCGCGCAACACTTGGGTTGATATGCAAAAGTTCTTGATTGACAGAAATCTCTTGATGGGCAATATTGTCGCAGTCTCTCGAGGTGGCATTGATGACAATGCTCTTGGCATGTCGAGCGTCGGCCGGACAGAGTTAGCTGCGGCGGCGACACGCACTGAAACCAAGCTACTGGAGTCTTCGTCCGCGCGTCAGGCATCATTGTTGTGGTGGACAACATTTAAGTCCGCTTCCAGTGGCAGGCCTTACGCCGCCTATATTAATGTCGGAGACGCGGTTGCAAGTTTGGGCCACAAAGAAAATGCCGAATTGCTCGGTAATGGCCTACATCGCCGCTTACCTGCTCGCAATTGGCCTGGGCGTGGCGCTATGCATATGGCATCTCAAGAAGGTGTGCCTGTCATAAACTTGTTCAATGCTGCGAGATTCGCTCAAGAATACGGGCTTGGCGGCCCCAAAATCCCGCTTTCTGAACCCGGTAACGGCGATGTTTTCACAACAACTCGCTATGACCTTCGCGTAGCGGCGACGGCTCTCGCAATATCGCTTGCCGCGCTTTTCGTGCTTGTTTGGTTTGACGCCAAGTATTTCCGCTTAGCGGATGCTGGTGTCGATCCGGAAACTCTCTTGTAACTTCATTCTTGATCGCCTATACCCATGCGCAACACTATAATTCTTCTCGTATTGATTGTCGGTTCACTTGCGCCTTGCTCTTTTGCTGAGGACGGCTTCGTGTTTCTTAAGCCGACGACGTTTGATCAAAGCTCGAAGCTCACCATCGCCGGTAAGTCACGCACCTACTACGTGCTTAACAAAGACAGCCGCTTGAATGTCACGGTGGATGGTCCATCACAATTGAAGATCATGTCCCGTCTCGATTTGGCTTCGGCTACCGCTCAACCTGACTACGATATTGAAGTGCAGATAGAAGGCACAAAAAAGGTGAGAGAGATTCATCACACTAGCAAGCTTTCCGAGAAAGCAGAATCCGCCCCCGGAACATCATCGTTCATTGGGGTGCTGCGCTCAAAGGTGATCGACATTCCGTCAGGCAAGCACAACGTGATTGTTCGCGTTCCCGAAGGGTCCACAAACAAAATCTATGTGAGACTTTCTCAGAAAACCAATGAATTTACCGGCGGCACGGCAGTGATTGCTATGACTCCGTTTGAATTTACGAACGAAGTCGAACTGGTGTCCGAAGAAGTCGCCTACCCCTACTACCGGATCGGAGCAACGGATAGAGCTGCTTTGCGACTTGTCGGACCAGCGACGCTAAAAGTACTCAGCCGAATTGAGTTCAGTCCAGAAATGAAGGGCAGTCAGAAGTGGAAAATTCAAGTCATTGAAGATGGCAAACTGAAGAAAAACTACAATCTGTCGGCTGGATCAAGTGATGTAATTCAGTACAAGAATCCCTCTCCGCTACTTCCGAGCCGCGCCGAAACGTTTTTTGTTGAAATCCCAGAAGGCGAACACGTTTACGAATTCCGTATGGCTGATGATCCGCGCACGTCCTTATTGCGTTTCCTTTTGCCGAAAACGGAGCTTGCAGGAGACAATAAGCAGTGAGAAAGCTGCTGCTCTTCTCGCTTGTCTATGCGATGCTCTTGTGTGCGCAACAAGCAGACGCACGTAAGAAGACGCACCTGCCGGCACTTGATTGGGGCATGCGTGTAGGAGTTTCCGCCATTTACAATGATAATGTTCTGCGGCTGTCCGGTCCGGATCAAAATGCATTCCGCAGCTACGACCCGGCATTTCATACCCCGCTTGAAACTGTCGACGATGGCGAGACCGAGTTATCGTTGGCTCCGTCAATTCAGTGGCGCGCACCGGCAAACTTGATGGTCAATGGTTCTTACCGGTTCAAAGCCGTTCAGCGCACAAAGAATGACTTCACGGACTATCAGACTCACAGCCTCGCCGCAACCATTCGTCCCCGTGAGCGCGGCTATTGGTGGTCAGCCAGAGCTTCAGCCTTCACGATTCCGTCATTCTATTTGCGCGTCTATCGTGATCGTGATTACAGTACTTATGACGACGCTCGTTTTGAAAGTTGGGAATACAACGGCGAGTTCGCATTGCGTCCGATTGAAGCACTGTGGCTTGCCGCTCAGGCGGGGTTCGGTTCGAACTATTATGGCAAAAAGTTCACTGAATTTGACAGTGAGTTCACTGAATTCGGTCTCGAAGCTCGCTGTGCTACGCCATGGAAGCCGACATTAGTTGCACGATACACTCGCCGCACTTCTGAGAATATCGGCAAGGATCAAGCCTTCCAAAGCGTACCATCATATGACTCTGGAAATGTATTCGAAGACAACGAGTACGGCGATGGCGACAATAATGAAGACGAGTTCAGACTCGCGATTCGCTCTCCTTTGCGTGTGACCAAGAATTTTGTGCTGGAAGCTTCCTTAAGTTCGCGCTTGCGCCGCAGAGTGTACACCACTAATCGCAGTCTCGAAGCGGATCCGTTCCATAGAGGCCGCCTTGACAACCGCTGGGACATCTCACCGTTGCTTTCGTGGAGCATCACTTCATCACTCGATCTCGACGCGCAGTTCACCTATGAGCAGCGCACTTCTGAATCAGATGCCGAAGGAGTAGCCCGCGTCAAAGATTTTATCAGACACGAGTACAGCCTCGGACTTACCTACAAAATCAATTAGAATCCGTTGATTACAAAATGAAAAGGGCCTCCATAAATTTGGAGGCCCTTTCTGTGTTATCAATTTAACTTACTTCACGCGAGTCTTCGATCTTTCCAAGTAATTGCCGGTCGGCGAAACAACGAGACCAGCAATCCCCATCCATATCCGCATGCGTACGCCGGATAGGCAAGTACATACCCAAAGAGTCCGAATTTCTTTAACCGCGTCAAACACGCAGTAATCACCATCCAGTCGCCGAGTAAGATTGCACCTGCTACTGCAAGCCCGAATGGCATCCCAAGCAGAAACGTCAATGGCCAAAGCAAATGCGTAAGCATACCGAAGCCAAACAGCATTTTTCCTGTCATGCTGACAGCGTCAAACCCCTCCATCCAGCGATAGCGTTGTTTGACTATCGCTTCTGTTCCACCGACGGGTAGCGTCCTTACACATGCGCCAGATGTAACGGCAAATGCAATTCCCCAATTTGAAGAATCAGCGACAGCTCGAAACAATGCAATATCATCTATGCGGTTGTGCGCAATCGATCGAAAGGTACCAATGTCCGCATAGCACTGTCGCCGTACGGCATAGTTGTTGCCAATCAGTGCAAGTGGACTCCCTAATCTGCACATTCCCGCACAAACACCCAGTAACAGCGACCAATCAACGGCTTCAAAGCGGGTAACACGCTCAGACGAACTCTCATAGTCGGGAAGTGTAATTCCACACACCAACCCGATGCCCGCTTCAAAATGTCTGACAATATCACAAGCCCAATTCTCATGCAACTCGCAATCACCATCGGTCATCAACACAAACTCGCCATTCGCAACATCGATACCCTGAGCAAGTGGCAATGTCTTGGTCGGTGGCAGCACTTCATCAGGTCCGTGCACGGCATCAATGACTCGAACTTCAAATGGTAGCTGATTCCCAAGTTCCAGCGCAAGCTTCTTCGTGTTGTCAGTGGAATCATCGTTGACGATGATTAACTCCACTTTTGCAGGCTCATAGCTTAACCGCGCTAACGACCTGAACAGGCGCGGTAAGTTCTCCGCTTCGTTCCGCGCAGGAACTACGATCGAGATAAACGGTAACTGATCGTGCTGGCGCGGACTTCGTTTGAGCAGGGCGGAGGCAATCGCTGCCCCAGCCGTCAAATGAAAAGCTCCGACACCTGAAGCGATAAGCGAAATCACCATACCGTAGTGGCGCTTTCGGATTTCGCTTTCAGTGTAATCAGTTTGAGATTTCGCTTTTGAATTTCATAGTTCAGATATGGCAACTGCTGAACAACATTTCCCGAAGTCTCGTGCCCGTCGTGCAGCAGCAAAATCATGCGGTCATGAACAACCGACACCATTCGTTGGCGCAGCGCATCTGGCTCTTGCAACTTCCAATCGGCCACATGTGTCGACCACAAAACCGGCACAACACCAAGCGAGGTAACACGCTTGTGCAGTTTCCAATCAATTGCACCAAACGGCGGACGAAACATCGGCTCCATGCGCAACCCGCAATCTTGCAACATGTACATGGTCTGGCGTATGCTCCCTTGAACAAATGATGCATCGCGAAACCAATGTCGTTCATGCGAATAACCATGACACGCCAATGTATGCCCCGCAGCAGCAACTTCTTTGAGCAGTTCTTTATTCCCGCGACACTTTTGACCGATCACAAACATTGTTGCTTTGATCTCGAGCTGATCAAGAACCTTTAGGAGTTTCGGAGTCGTCGCGGGATCAGGGCCATCATCAAACGTCACTGCGACTTCGCCGGGATTCGGGCAATGGGTTTGCCAGCCACGAGCCAACAAAGGTGCAATTTGAGACAAGGGCATCATGGCTAGACAAATACTTTCTGTTTCTTTGACTTGACAGTTCGTGCACGAAGGCGCAGCC
Source organism: bacterium (assembly GCA_016721565.1). Classification (GTDB taxonomy): domain Bacteria; phylum Electryoneota; class RPQS01; order RPQS01; family RPQS01; genus JABWCQ01. Next base: position 493,996 of record JADKHW010000001.1, read on the forward strand.
ATCTGCCGGCAAAATTCTTAGGCAATTTAGCGGTACGATACCAATCGCCTTTCCAATGATAAGGTAATAGTAGTCCCGCAAATCCGAAATAGGGAGTGAACACAACGTGCAATATCTCGTAGGCGGGAAAATACGGGAGTAATCTTCGTTGGCCGAAGACACGTGCGCCCGTAATGACAAGCGCCGTATCTACCGCAATCTTTCCGCCCCAAGTCATGAGCGTCGGTGCAACAAGCTGTGGGACAAACAACGCCGCAATCGGGAGCGCAATTAGCGCACAATAATATGAGTAGATTGCAAACAAGAAACCAAGCATGCTACCTCGATACGTCAATCCCTTTGAAGCCCACCGCAATCGCTGGTGCATGAGTTCCCCAATAGAACCAACCGGCAAAGACTTCACAATACTGTTTGAGGTAGTAGCAAAGGCCATCTTCCATTTCGTGTTCGCCGCAACTCGCTGCGCAAACAGCACGTCGTCGCCTGAAACAACTTCAGCCGACTTACCATAGCCGGAAATTTCATCATAGACATTCCGGCGGAAACACAAGTTACTTCCGTTACAACTTGCGGCATGTCCCCAACCCAGCGAACCGGCCGCAAGAAAGTTTTGCACGAAGAAATCTAACCACTGCACCTTCTGCCATAGCGGAACAGATTCAAAATCCGGCAAATCAAAGATCGTCAATCCTGCGACAACGCCCACATCCTCGGCCATGTGGCGTACCATGCTCTGCAGCCAATCGGGATGATACTGACAATCGGCATCCGTCGTGACGATAATCTCCGTGCCGGATGCGTCAATGCCTTTGGCCAAGGCCTGCTTCTTGGGCGATGTACCAAGAGTTTCATCAACTCGAACAACTCGTAAGTTGGAATAGCGCACTGACAACTCCCTTAGCACGCGTGGGCTGTCGTCATCACTGCGGTCATCGACAACGATCACTTCCCACATACCAGGATAGTCCTGCTTCATCAAGGATCCCAGCGTCCACGGAAGGACGTCCGCTTCATTTCGCGATGGAACAATTACGCTGACGCTCGGCCACGAAACATGCTCTACAGTTTTGTTTCGCCGCAGTCTTGTCAAACCGAGCGCAAACAGGATCATCATCACAGCATACACAGCCGTAACGATTGCGACTACACCGACACCGATCATGAGCCAGTTACTTACCACGATTGTTCCAACCATGATGAACGGTAAAGACTCGCTTAACGAAACGTACACCGATTAAGGCCGGAATTGCGACATTAAGACTAAATAGCATCAACGATGCTGCAACTGACATCGAGTCAGGCACACCCAATCCACGCAAGCACAGCAAGGCAGTCCACTCACCAACACCAAGGCTGCCTAAGGTAAGCGGAATGTTACCTTTCAAAAAGAAATTCAAATGGATTGCAAGTAATCCGGCGACAACCGGAATCACTATTCCGAGCGCGTTCAAGATTAGCAGAAACTGCACAAGTGACACAATTAACGAAGCACTGGCCAAGCCCAAATAGAGCAAGGAAGCGCCAAGCGGAATATGACTAAGCGCGCCGAGCGAATTTGCAATGACTTTCCCCCATGACCTTTGTCCCGCGAATTTCGAAATAGCACGCGCAATCTGCCCTGGGAACACTCCAGCCAATAGTACAATTAGTCCGATGATAAACAAAACAGCTGAGACTTCTCTACCCCAATCCGCCCATGTCGCGTGCCAACCAAGGCTTGGCAGAATGGCCAGAGCAATTAATCCAAATCCGTTTACGGTTATCGCGCTGTAACTTCGTTCAAGAACAGTAAGTGCGGTAGCTTCACCCAGCGGAACGTTGCTGAGGAACAGACCGCGTCCATACGAACCAATTCTGCCCGGTGTAATAAATCCTAACGTATGTCCGAGCCAATAGCTTTCGCGGATGTCACTGATCAACGGCTGGATTGCAGCGCGTTGAACAATAAACTTCCAGCGCGCATATTGCAGCCACTGATTCGGCAACCACAACGCAACAGCCGCAAGCACACCCAACACATTCGCAGTACTTAGAACATCGACGACATCGTGCCACCGCACCTGCCACGATAATAGAAGCAACACACCAAGAGTAGACGTTATTTTCAGCCAACGCGGAACCGACCAACGAGCCTTCTTGTCAAGCGGTTGCGCTGCAGTGTTAGATATCGTATGTGAGTGAATCGTCATTACGTCTAGGCAGATACAGCATGACGAGAGGTTTTCATCTTCCTTCCACGCCAATCAAAAGACTTGCCGAAAATACTTGCCGCCGCTCGCCAAATCACCCAAAACGGCAAAACAAACGAGGCAAGAAAAATTTCAAGAACGGAAATTTCTAATCTGAGTTTGCGCGCAAGTAGCCTACCGGCCGTTGCCTCAAGACAGGTCTTTAGCAGAATTGCAACGCTCGGAATAGTTGGAGCATCGAATGCTGGCAAAAGCAGAAGAAGAAATATGCTCAGAAGGTTACTGATTATAGTTGCAGCAAACAGCAACCGCCACTGAATTGGATAGAGATGTGTAACGCTTTGATGCCGTGCCGCCTGCGACCAACGCGAGCCGCGCAATCCGCCCAAGTCAGTCACGACACTTTCGGGCTTTGCACAAAAACAGACTTTGTAACCTGCCTTCGCAACAGCTTGAACAGTTAAATCATCGTCACCTGAAGGCAGATCGCGCCTAACTGGCGCGTCAACCTTTTTGAGAGCTTCCCGCTTATATAGAATACTGTGTCCACATGCTGAAGCCGGACTCCCCCAGCCGCAAGCCGAGGCCATAAGCGTATTTGCAATCAACCTCTCCCATCTGTAGATTCGCTCTGAAAAAGTAGTCGGTTTACATGGCCACGATGCGCCAATGACTGCACCAGTCTCAGAATCTAATTCCGCACTTAGGCTCTGAAGCCACTCCGCCGTGACAGCACAATCAGCATCCGTGAGTGCAACACGATCACTCGATGTCAGTTCAAATGCGGCACTCAATGCCCGCTTTTTAGGGCTGACCCGAGCTATGCCATCTACCATGTGCACAACTCGCATATTTGCGCATACGCGTGCGACTTCGATAGCCAATTCGACAGTCTTGTCTGTCGAATAATCGTCCATTAAAACGATTTCTTTGGCGGGAGTGCTTTGTTTGGCAATAGAATCCAGGCAATCAACTATTGTGCGTTCTTCGTTGCGTGCCACCACGACTACCGCTGTGGATGCCTCGGCGTACTCCACCGATTTGCGGCCTGATTCCCCCAGCCACTTAAGAATCCCTGCCACCCAGATTGCAGATGGCAAGGCAACAAGTCCCGTCAACCAGACGGTCATAGGCTCGGTATCTCAAGGGAAGTCACTAGCCTAAAATATAGGAATCTAGCCGCTTAGACGCAATTACCTGAAATATCAATCAAATCGTGTTTTTAGGGATTTCAGAGTCGAATTTTTGTCTGAATAGTTGCCATTTTTCAGAATTTTTAGTAGTTTCCTGTGCTCACAGCTGCCCTCAGACCCGCCTTCGCCCAAAAAATACGCAAAATGGCCGTTCCAAAGCAGGAAATTGAGGCGCTTCGTCGGGAAATTGCCCGCCACGACCGGTTATACTACGCCGACGGTACGCCAGAAATTAGCGATTTCGATTATGACCAGCTTTTCAAGCGACTTCGTGACCTTGAGTCGGCGCACCCCGAGCTGATAACACCAGACAGCGTCACACAACGCATTGGGGACGTATTGACAGAGGGCTTTGCATCTGTAAAACATCCGTTTCCGATGCTTTCTCTGCAGAATTCGTACGATCTGGATGACATTTCTGAGTTTCATCACCGCGTAGTTAATGGTTTGGAGGGGGATTCGCCAGAGTACTCGTGTGAACTTAAGTTTGACGGTGTGTCCCTGCTTCTAACATATGAAGCTGGATTTCTGATTCGCGCCGCGACGCGCGGCGACGGCGAAAAAGGTGACAATATTACGGCCAATATCCGCACTTTGAAGGGGATTCCACTAAGGCTATCGGCGGATCAAGACGAAGCCTCGCCTCCTAAGACTCTGTTCGTTCGCGGTGAGGTTTACATGCGGACGGACGATTTCTTGGCCTTTAACGATGAACAGGTTGCAGAAGGGAAGAAGCCTCTTGCAAATCCCCGCAATTCTGTAGCAGGCTCTTTAAAACTGCTGGATCCGTCACTGGTCTCGCGCAGGCCACTTCGAGTTGTATGCTATGGCTACGATTCACCAGACAAACCAATGCCATCACATGTGGACGGGCTGGCTTTCTTGAAATCCCTTGGGTTGCCTGTAAGTTCCGAGACCCGTGTTGCCAAAACGATTGAAGAAGTTATCGATTTTTGGCAGAAATGGGAAGCACAGCGCGACACGCTACCATTTGAAATTGACGGCGTGGTTGTCAAAGTGAATTCTCTCGCCCAACAACGCAAACTCGGAATAACTTCGCGTGCGCCTCGTTGGGCGATTGCCTGCAAGTTCTCTGCTCGTCAGGCCACGACGCTACTTAATGGAGTCTCGTTTCAAGTTGGCAGAACTGGAGTTCTTACGCCTGTCGCAGAACTTGAACCTGTCTTCTTGGGTGGTATCACGGTCAAACGCGCCACACTGCACAATTTTGACGAAATTCGCCGCTTGGATTTACACTACGGCGACATCGTTACACTTGAGCGCGGCGGCGATGTCATTCCCAAAGTCACAGGTGCAGTGGTTGAAAAACGCAAGCGCAATGCAAAAGCAATCACGGAGCCTAATTCATGTCCTGTGTGCGGATCAGCGCTCGAACGCGTCCACGGCGAAGTTGCCTTACGCTGCACCAATCCGCAAGACCCCGAAGCCGTCAAACGGCAAATCGAACATTTTGCGTCACGCGGCGCCTTAGATATCGCAGGCCTTGGTTCCGAGACTATTGATTCATTAGTCGATTTGGGCCTCGTTAAAGAACCTATTGATTTGTTTTTTCTCACTCCCAAGCAGTTGCTGAGTGTTCCCGGCTTCGCACAAAAATCTGCAGAAAAGCTAATTGTAGCTGTAGAGGAGGCAAAGTCGGCAAGCCTTGATCGTCTAATCTTTGGGTTGGGTATTCGCTTTGTTGGTGAAAGCACGGCCCGCACGCTTGCGACGCAGTTTGGGGATCTTGAGCTGCTTGCAAAAGCGCAGATTGAGTCTCTTGAGAATCTTCCAGACGTAGGTCCGCGTGTTGCACAAGCAATCACAGAGTACTTCTCAACCAAGCAGTGGCGATCTTTGCTCGCCAAACTTCAACGCGCTGATTTTCAACTCAAAGACACAAATGCGGTTGAACGCGGAACCAAACTTGAAGGGATGGCCGTCGTTGTGACCGGCAGTTTGGAAATGTACTCGCGCGAAGAAATTGAGCGTACAATTCTGTCACAAGGCGGCAAGCCGTCAGGCTCCGTATCCAAGAAAACAAGTTTCGTTGTGGCCGGGGAAAAGGCCGGATCGAAACTCGAAAAGGCCGCTTCACTCGGAGTTCCTGTTTTGACTGAAGAGCAGTTTAATCAGTTGCTAAGGGGTGAAATAAAACTTGACTCATAAACAAACAGATAAACAGAAGATTCATGGCAACTACAGCAGATGTACGTAAGGGCTTGACCTTGCAGATGGAAGGACAGATTTTCGAAGTCGCAGATTTTCAGCATGTGAAACCCGGCAAAGGCGGCGCATTTGTGCGAATCACTTTGCGCAATGCTCGCACGGGCCGCATCATCGAGCGCACACTGAATTCCGGCGCTTCAATTGAAACAGTTCGCGTAGACGGTAAGGACTTGCAGTACCTATACAATGATGGCGAGAGCTGTCACTTCATGGATCAAGAATCCTATGAGCAATTTCAGTTTACAAGAGCGTGGCTTGGCGACAAAGCTCAGTGGATGAAAGAAGGTGTCGTCTGCCGCGTGAACTTCCTTGATAGTGAAGCCCTCACGATTGAGTTGCCTAACTTCATGGAACTCGAAATCAAAGAGACCGCTCCGGGCTTCAAAGGCGATACCGTGTCCAGCACGGGTAAGCCTGCGATCCTCGAATCTGGAGCAGAGGTAAACGTACCTCTCTTTTGCGAAATAGGCGATGTTGTGCGCGTGGACACTCGCACCGGCGAATATCTTGACCGGGTGAAGCGCGCCTGATAAGCTATGGATCAAATGCGCCTGATTCTTGCTGTTCTGGCCGCGCTATTGGCACTTGTGTTCGTGGCGGTCTGGTTCGCTAAGGGTCGGCTACATTCTACTCGTGGTCGTGGCGCAATTTTGTTCTATGCAATTATGTTATTTGCTTCATCCGGCGTGTTGTTCCTGAAATCGCGCGATGAAGGCGTCCCCCAATTTGAACAACCCATCGTAAAGCACGAGCAGACACAAAACACAGAACTTGATCAACTAAATTCAGATTCAGATAGAGTTGTGAGCCAAAGGCCTGCGCAACCAAAGCAGGAGCAACTTGCAACTTGGACAAAAGCCAAAGTTGTTACACCGGGCTCGGTCAGGTCAAATAAAAACGTGGTGTCGCATCCGCTGCAACTACATAACAATAGTGATCTCCCGACATCCACACTACCTCTGAACGATAAACCCGTTGAGGACGTGATCGAGGCTGGAATCCTGCAAGCGTTTGACGTGATAGAGGTCTTCTTTGAAAGCTACGGTACGCCGGTAGTAACCTCATCGTCATTAGGTTCAAAGTCTTCTCCCGCAAGTATCGAATTTGTAACGGGCAGCGCCGAACTCAGTTTACGAAGTGTGCAGTACTTGCGGATAGTAGCGGCAGAGCTTTGCCAGAAGTATAAAGATGGACAGCTCGAGATACGTGCGCAAACAGACGAAACGGTCTATTCACCGGAACTCCGGCGACAACTGACTCAGTCGCGAGCCGAAGCTGTGCGTGACGTGCTTTCATTGCAGGGATTTCCTGTTGAGCGCATGGTCCCGATCGGTTCAGAAAGGGCGGGCGAAACCCGCGTGAAGTTCGTTCACAGGCCCAACTAAGGAGCCAATATGTCCACACGGACCTCTAAGGAAAAACCACGTATTGATATCGGTGAAATCCAAAAGCTAATTCGCATGATCGAGCGCAGCCCGATCAATGAATTTGAATTGGTCGAGAACGATCTCAAGATTAGAATATCCAAAAATGGCGCGAGCGGTTCAGTAACAATGGTCTCCGCACCGCAAATGCCCGCGATGGCCCCCATGGGCTATGCAGCCCCTGCTCCAATGATGCAGCCTGCAGCCGCATCTTCGGTTCCTACAGCAGCTGTTGTACCGGCAACTTCGGCTAACATCGTTGAAATCAAAGCTCCGATGGTCGGCACATTCTATCGTGCTCCGTCGCCAGATGCCGATCCGTATGTTCGCGTCGGCGATGTCATCGAACCGGGCAAGGTTCTTTGCATCATCGAAGCTATGAAGCTGATGAATGAGATTGAGGCAGAATTTAAAGGCCGCGTAGTCGATGTTATGGCAGAGAACGCACAACCCGTTGAATTCGGTCAGGTGATGTTCCGTATTGAGAGAATCGGCTAATGTTCAAGAAAGTCCTGGTTGCGAATCGCGGCGAGATCGCGCTTCGCGTTATTCGTGCATGCAAAGACCTGGGACTGCAATCCGTCGCGGTATTCTCCACGGCGGATCGCGATTCACTGCATGTTCGGTTCGCAGATGAATCAGTGTGCATTGGTCCAGCGGCCGCTTCGCAAAGTTATTTGTCTCCTAAAGCAATCATCTCTGCCGCTGAAATCACCGGCGCTGATGCAATTCATCCCGGTTACGGGTTCATGGCTGAGAACTCGGATTTCGCGCGGATTTGCATGGCGCACGAAATCGTCTGGATTGGTCCCGATCCCAATGTGATTGACATGATGGGAAACAAATCGGAAGCCAAGCGCACAATGATTGCAGCAGGATGCCCGGTTATCCCAGGCAGCGATGGGCCTGTTGCCAATGCCGCCGAAGCACGAGTGCTTGCAGAAAAATTCGGACTTCCGGTCATGATCAAAGCTGTCGCAGGCGGCGGTGGCCGCGGAATGCGATTGGTACAAGAGTTGAGTGGCGTCGAGACTGCATTCGAGATGGCAAGCGCTGAAGCGGAAGCCGCGTTTTCAAACGGCGATTTGTATCTCGAAAAGGCAATAGTGAATCCACGTCACATCGAGATTCAAGTCCTCGGTGACGGACGAGGAGGCTGTATTCACTTGGGTGAACGCGATTGCTCCATGCAGCGTCGTCATCAGAAGCTCATCGAAGAATCTCCATCGCCAGCTGTTGAACCGAAACTCCGCGAGTTGATGGGTAAGACCGCTGTCCAGGCTGCTGGAGCGATCAATTATTCCGGCGCAGGCACAATGGAGTTCCTGCTCGATCCTAATGGCAGTTTCTATTTCATGGAGATGAACACGCGCATTCAAGTTGAGCATCCCGTCACCGAAATGGTAACGGGCGTTGACTTGGTGAAGTGGCAGCTGTTAGTCGCGCTGGGCAAAGAACTGCCGAGACAGAAGGATATTCAGGTTCGCGGGCATGCGATAGAGTGCCGCGTGAATGCTGAGGACGCGTCGCGCGGTTTCTTGCCGTCGCCCGGAAATGTCGCTGTCTGGAATCTTCCCGGCGGACCCGGCGTGCGAGTGGATACCCACGTCTATCAAGGGTATTCGATCCCGCCGTTTTATGATAGCTTGATTGCAAAGCTTATCGTGTACGGGGCAGATCGAGAAGAAGCATTGGCACGCTGCCGCCGCGCGCTGTCCGAATTCGTCGTTGAAGGCATACACACTACGATTCCTTTCCATCTTGAAATGCTCGCAACCGAGGCCTTTAAGACGGGAAAGGTGCACACGAAGTGGGTCGAACAATATATGGAACAACAAGCGAAAGCTTGATTCAATAAAGAAGAAAACATCGTCAAGGATTTCTTGCAATGAATATTCCGGCTGGATACCTCTATACTAAAGAACATGAATGGGTCAAGATCGAAGGCGATTTGGCTCTGGTTGGCATTACCGACTTCGCGCAAGGCGAATTGGGTGATGTGGTGTTTGTGCAATTGCCCGACGTTGGCAGCAAAGCTAAGCAGGGTGACAGTTTCGGTACGATCGAAGCCGTAAAAGCAGTGGCTGATATCTACTCACCGCTCTCCGGTGACGTGGTCGAAGTGAATCCTGAACTTGCCGGTACGCCGGAAATCATGAACCGCGAACCGTATACAAGTGGCTGGATCGTCAAGATTCGCCCGTCCAATTTCGATACCGAAAAAACTCACCTATTGACGCCGGAAGCATACAAGGACTTAACCAGCGCTTAAAGAACTCGCTTAAATTAACGCTTCACATATAATGCGCTACATCCCGAATACCCCCGATGATCGCAGTGCGATGCTGCGCGACATCGGGGTCTCCTCGTTTGAAGAATTGCTGGAGCAAGTTCCGGCATCGCTTCGCTTAAATAGACCTCTCAAAATAGCCGATGGTCAATCTGAGTGGCAAGTGCGCCGCGACTTGACCCACATGTCGGAAAAGAATCTGAGTGCTATGGGGCACGCCTGTTTCATGGGCGCTGGCAGTTATGATCATTACGTTCCCGCCGCAGTCAATGCGTTAGCATCTCGCAGTGAATATGTCACGGCTTATACACCGTATCAGCCTGAAGTCGCACAAGGAACACTGCAAGTCATCTTTGAGTTTCAGTCGATGATTTGTGAGCTTTTCGGAATGCCCGCCGCAAATGCCAGTATGTATGATGGCGGCACGGCACTCTCCGAAGCGATTGCCATGGCGCGCGCGCACACCAAACGCCAACGTATCGTCTGGACCGAAGCCGTTCATCCGTCATACCGCCGCGTGGCCGAAACCAACAACATCGCGTTAGGTATGACGTTTGATGTCGCTCCTTGTCCAAACGGGTCGCAATCAAATGATACTATTAGCATGCTACTCGGCGATGACGTTGCAGCGCTGGTTGTACAATACCCAAACTTCTTCGGTATTATTGACGACCTCAAGCAATTAGTGGATCGCGCGCACTCCCACGGAACTCTCGTGGTTTTTGTCACAGACCCGATGGCAATGGGGTTGCTGAAATCACCCGGTCAACTGGGTGCAGATATTGTAGTTGGTGAAGGACAATGTCTCGGAAACTACATGTCGTATGGTGGTCCCTATCTCGGATTGTTTGCGGCAAGTAGCGAACTAGTGCGCTTGATGCCAGGTCGAATCGTCGGAATCACCAAAGACGTCGATGGGCGCCGAGGTTTCGTGTTGACGTTACAGACACGCGAACAGCACATCCGTCGCGACAAAGCAACGTCAAACATTTGTACAAATCAAGGTCTGCTCGCGACACGAGCGACATTCTATATGTCCATGCTTGGTCCGACAGGCCTTAAAGATATTGGCGTTGCTTCGGCACGTCGCACGCAATACTTGATGAAGAAACTAGAGGCCGTTCCGGGTTTTTCGATTGCGCATAAGGGAGTACATTTCCGCGAATTTCTCTTGAAGGTTCCGGGCGACGCAAGGCTGTTCTTCAAGTTCATGTCAGAAAATGGCATCCTCGCGGGAATTCCTCTAACCAAGTTTGGCATGACCGATGAGCGTGGACTTTTGGTCGCGCTGACCGAAACACGCACATTAGAAGAGATGGACAAATATGTTGCACTGGCAACAGGGTACGCGACAGGAGGTATGAAGTGAAACGCGACGTTACCTCCCTCCAAAGTGAAACCAAGCTGATTTTTGAGCATAGCCACGAAGGCCGCACCGGTTTTCAGGCTCCTCCGACTCCGGACAGTCTTCCTGCGTTTGAGTTGCCAGCAGAATTGCAGCGTAAGAACGCCCCAAGACTTCCCGAAGTGGCAGAGAGTACAGCTGTTCGTCACTATGTAAATCTATCTACTCGCAATCATCACATTGATCGCGATTTCTATCCCCTCGGGTCCTGTACGATGAAGTACAACCCGAAGATAAATGATGAGGTTGCAGCGCTACCCGGTTTTGCTGGGTTGAGTCCGTGGCAACCCGCCTCTACGGTGCAAGGGGCGCTTGAGTTGCTTGGCGAATTGTCCGACGCGTTGCTCGAAGTGACCGGCATGGACAACATCACCTTACAACCTGCCGCCGGCGCGCAAGGTGAATTCACTGCGCTGCTGATGTTCCGTGCTTATCATATGAAAAAAGGCAATGTACGCAAGCGTATCGTCATTCCGGACAGCGCTCACGGTACAAATCCAGCGTCTATCGTCCTCGCCGGATATGGTGTCACTCAATTGCCTTCCGACTCAAACGGCTTGATGGACATCGAAGCATTGAAGCGCACGCTTGATGAAGATGTTGCAGGTTTGATGATCACGAATCCGAACACGATTGGCCTGTTTGAATCGAATATCGCCAAGATTATTGACCTCGTGCATGATGCCGGTGGCTTAGTCTATATGGACGGCGCTAATTTGAACGCTCTCCTGGGAATTTCTCGCCCTGGCGATATGGGATTTGACGCTTGCCACATCAACTTACACAAAACGTTCTCGACCCCTCACGGTGGCGGTGGTCCAGGAAGCGGACCTGTTGCAATCAAAGAAAAGCTTGCACGTCACTTGCCCGTGCCCGTCCTGAAAAAGAACGGCGACCTGTTCGTCTGGGATTGGAATCGACCGGACTCGATTGGCTCCGTACACACATATTACGGCAACTTCGGCATGCACGTGCGCGCACTGGCATACATCAGAAGTCTCGGCGGCAACGGGTTGCATGCAATCAGCGAAAATGCCATCATCAATGCGAATTATCTGCGTAAGAAACTCTCGCCGACGTATCAAATCTATATTGACAAACCGTGCATGCACGAAGCGGTGTTCTCCGGTAATAACCAGAAAGCTAAGGGCGTCCGTACTACAGACATCGCTAAGCGCTTGTTGGATTACGGTATTCATCCGCCTACGGTGTATTTCCCGTTGATTGTTCCCGAATGCTTGATGATCGAGCCAACCGAGAGCGAGACGAAAGAGACGCTCGACGAGTTCATTGAAGTCATGCAGCAAATTGATCGCGAAGCCACGGAGACGCCGGATCTCTTGAAGCATGCGCCATACACGACTCCGGTAAGAAGGCTCGATGAAGCAGGCGCAGCACGTAACCTCAACATTCGCTACTTCGACAACGCCAACGCGTGAGATTGACCAGACAGACTGGCTTGCTCCGCTCGGACTGAGTCGGTTTGTCGCGATTGACCTCGAGACCACAGGGCTAACGCCCGCCAACGATGAGATCATCGAAATTGGTGCGGTGCTTTTTGAACACGGTGTATTGACGGATGTCTATCAAGCTTTCGTCAACCCCGGACGTCCGCTTCCCTATATTATCACATCACTCACGGGGATAACCGACCGTGACTTGACTGGTGCACCGAAGTTTTCAGATGTAAGTGACGCGCTGCTCGAATTCATCGGCGACTTACCAATCGTCGGTCAGAACACATCCTTTGATTTGGGTTTCCTCGTTGCCGGTGGCGGTGTTAGTTATCGCTTTCCAGGCAAGACGGTACTGGATACCGCGGAACTTGCGCGCATTTTTTGGGCCGAGCTTCCGCGGTTTTCTTTAGGCAGTCTTTGCTCGACGTTTGGAGTCAAACTCGAATCTGCGCATCGTGCCAGTGACGATGCGCAAGCAACGGGCGAAATTCTGGTGGAAATGGTACGTCGATTGCCCCATCGAGTATGGAGTGATCTGACTGCCGAAATAGCCACTGTCACAGGTCAAGGTCACCATCGATCTGAGGTGTTCTTTGACAGATTGAAACAAGTCAGCCTCGACATCGCTCCACCACAGCGCGCAGTTGTTGATGATGAAGTATCGCCTCTTGAAAGTATATCAAAAAACGAACTTGACAGTGGCGGCGCCTTTGAAAAGAAATTGCCGCATTTCTTGCCACGCGAACAGCAGATTCGGATGGCAGATCATGTCGCAACAGCTTTTGATCAACAGCAGATCTTGTTACTCGAGGCTCCAACAGGCACCGGCAAGTCAATTGGCTATCTTGTTCCAGCACTTGAATGGGCGCTAAATGGCAATGAAGGGAGCGACCGCCAAGCCATCATCTCATCTCATACACGCTCCCTTCAAGAGCAATTGATGTACAAGGATATTCGCGACATCAGTATTTCAATGGGTGCGCGTGTTCCCGCAGCAGTTCTGAAAGGCCGCGACAACTATCTGTGCAAACGCAGATTTCGCACGGCGCTGCGTGATATCGATGGCAGATTGTCCGATGGAGATCGGCACAAGCTGTTGCCGCTATTGCGTTGGTCACATCTGACGGCGCGGGGTGATATCGGGGAAATCGGCGGCTTTAGATCTGAACATGAACCTCTATTGTGGTCAATGGTTTGCTCCGACGGCGCGAGCTGTTCAGGAGCCATGTGCGGAGCGAATCGGGGTGACTTCTATCGTCAAGCGCTCGATGAAGCAAAGAAATCTAAAGTCCTATTGATCAATCATGCGCTTCTCGCTACGGACTTCATACGTTTTCTGGGTGGAGAAGGAGCCGAGCGCAGACTGGTCATAGATGAAGCGCACCAATTCGAGCGCGCTGTCGTATCGGCCTACACGGCCGTATTCAGTCTCAAAGTAACACGCAATGTGCTCTCGCGGTTGGCAGATGAACGATCATCACGCGGACTCCTAACAAGGTTGGCCAAAGACATCAAGGACAACGATGCAACTGACGAGTTGATTGCTCTCGATGTATTAGCAAAATCGCTTTTTCAGCGCAGCCGCTTGTCTTTTCAGGAAGCCGCCGGATTCCCTTCACAATCGCAGGCTGAGGAAACGCGCCAACGACTTAAACCCCAATCAGCGGATCAGGAACTCATCGAAAGCGCGTTAAGCCCGCTACTGGATGAGTTTGAAGAACTCGGCGACCGCCTCGACAAATTAAATCAAGTCCTCTCGCGCGAAGAAGAACTGCCGCGCGATGTCAAAGAGCGCGTGCTTGAGTTACGTTCAGTTTCTGCGGCCCTCGCTGACTTAATTGAATCCGGGAAGCTTACAATTGGATGCAGTGACGCAAATTTTGTGTATTGGGTTGAGGCCTCACAACGAAGAACAAATCCAACTTTGGCGCTCTACGCCGCGCCGATTTCAGTTGCCGAGCCTCTCGCCAAAGCGTTATGGTTAAATTCGAACGGCGCGGTACTGACTTCAGCAACGCTCGCCCACCACGGAGACTACACGGTTCTTGAAAATGCGTTGGGCATCAGATCGACTGATAAGATCGATGTTGTTAAGATCGTACTTGATTCACCCTTTGCTCTTCCTCGACAAATGCGGCTACTCTGCCCTGCGTATCTGCCGGAAGCGAAGCAAGTCACACGACATCTGGACGGTGTTGCAGAGTTTCTTTCCGGCTTAATGGCGAATGTGAACCGCTCCACTCTTGTGCTCTGCACGTCGCACGCAAGTTCAGGCGAGTTAGTCAAGAAACTTTCGCCTGTCGCACGCAAACGTGGTCGACAGCTCTTTCAGCAAAAGGGCGGACGCGACACACATGAAGTGCTCAGAGCTTTTCGCGAAGCGTCCGGCGGAATGCTGATAGGTTCATCGACATTATGGGAAGGTATTGACTTGGTTGGCGACACGCTCGAAATACTTGTAGTCGTCAAACTTCCGTTTGATGTTCCGACCGAGCCTTGGCACGAAGCGCGCGGCGAATTGGCTCTCGCGCAAAAGCAAGATCCATTCTATTCGCTGAGCATTCCTTCATGCGCAACAAGATTACGGCAGGGTCTCGGCAGACTGATCCGTCATCCAGAGGATCGCGGCATCGCAATTATTGCCGACACGCGGCTAACTGCGACTCGTTACGGCAAATTACTTCAGCAGTCGCTGCCTGTGCCCGTAGAGTCCGTTACGGCCCGGGTTTACATCATATCGCCCTCAAGACACCCAACGGACAGGTTTTGCTGGATGACTTTGCAGCCAAAGGCGCACGACTGATCAACACATCGCTTCGCCCCGGCGCGGAGGATACGATGGTTGGGTTTGTACACCCTGCTACATTGGGCGGAGTTTTGGTTGAAGTGGTGGAACATCCTAAGTAGTAGAGTTGCCTGCTGTGACACCGGAGTTTAACGACAAATTAGCCAATCTGCCCAAGGATCCCGGTGTCTACATTTTTCGGGATGTCAAAGGCAAGGTCATATATATTGGCAAAGCGAAAGCCTTGCGCAATCGCGTGCGACAGTACTTTCAGAAGACTTCCGATGGCCGTCCGCAATTTGAAATCCTCGTCGCAAAGATTGAAGACCTTGAAGTCATCACGACTAAGACAGAGTACGAGGCACTGATCCTTGAAAGCAATCTCATCCGCCAGCATAAGCCGCGTTATAACGTCATGCTCAAGGATGACAAGTCGCAGCCCTATTTGCAGATTGCCAATGAACAATTCCCGCGAATCTTTCTGACACGTCGGCCCCTTCAGGACGGATCAAAGTACTACGGCCCGTATGGCGATCTGCGTTATTTGAAAGGTCTCCTGCACGTTCTCCGTGGCATGCTTCAGATTCGAACTTGCAACTTGCCGTTGACAGAAGAGTCTGTCAACAAAGGCAAGTTCAAATCTTGTCTCGAATTTCATTTGGGCCGCTGCAATGCTCCTTGTATTGGTAACGAATCACGAGGCGAATATGCCAAACGTGTGCGTGATTTTACTGCTGTCATCAAAGGTCGCGGTACCGACATCATCACTCATTTGCGTGATGACATGGAAAGCGCCTCAGACGCTCAGCGCTTCGAGCGAGCGGCACAATTGCGCGACTGGCTGGCTTCAATTGAAAACCTGACGCGCCGTCAAACAATCATCTCACCTGAGCCAGTCGAACGCGACATCATCGGTTTGGCGGTGCAGGATGAAGACGGCTGTCTCGTGGTAATGCAGGTACGAAATGGCCGGTTGCTTGGGCGAGATGAATACGCGCTCAAACTGCCCAAAGACACGCCGCTCAATGAAGTCCTGACCCAAGCATTACAACTCTACTACTCGCAATCCGGAGTTCCAGATGAGTTGATTTTGCCCTATGAGCCGATAGACTCCGAACCGCTCTACCACTGGCTGCGCGACAAGGCTGAGAATAAACTCTCAATTAAGGTTCCCGAGCGCGGTGAAAAAGTGCAAATGGTAGATCTCGCCCAACGCAACGCGGACCTTCAATTGCAAGAGATTCTTCGCTCGGCTTCACAGCGAGAGCGCATTCCGGCAAGTCTAACCGAACTAAAGGCCAAACTCGGCCTTAAAGACATCCCGCGCGAAATAGTCGCCTTTGACATCTCAACTTTGATGGGCGAGAACAAAGTTGCGGGCATGGTTGTATTCAAAATGGGCCGCCCGGCGCGTAACGACTATCGCCGCTTCAAGATCAAGACGGTCGAAGGTCAGGACGATTTTGCCTCGATGCATGAAGCAGTGTCGCGACGCTTCGCTCGAGTCGTTCGCGAGCAGCAGCCCATGCCTGACCTCATTCTAATTGACGGCGGCAAAGGACAGCTTGCCGCTGCCGTGGATGCATTGCATTCAGTGGGCCTGCGCGAATATCAAATAATCGGGCTTGCAAAGAAGCTCGAAGAAGTCTATCGTCCTGGTGAATCCGAGCCACACAATTTGCCCAAAACCTCTTCAGCACTGAAACTTCTGCAGCAGGTTCGAGACGAAGTTCATCGCTATTCAATCACATACCATCGCCAACTCCGCCAAAAGGAGTCGATGGCTTCTGAGCTGCAAGATATTCCCGGCGTAGGTCCTGCACGCAGAAAGCTCCTGCTCACGCATTTCCGTAGCTTCCAGCAACTCGGTGAAGCCACACGCGATGAGCTGATTGCAATTAAGGGTGTAAGCCCAAGCCTTGCTGATCGTGTAATTTTATTCTTTAAAATGCGCAAATCAAGCTAATTCATATGAGCAACGCCTATCCACCTGTCACATTAGAAACCGCGCTATCGCACGGATTATCAAGCGAAGAGTACGACCAAATTCAAAATATTCTCAGGCGCGTACCGACATTTGTTGAACTCGGCATCTTTTCCGCCATGTGGTCTGAGCACTGTTCATACAAGAATTCCATTCTCGAACTGAAACGCTTGCCTAAGAAGGGTGAGCGCGTATTGGTTGAAGCAGGTGACGAGAACGCCGGACTAATCGACATCGGCGACGGCTTGGCCGTGTGTTTCAAAATCGAAAGCCATAACCACCCATCAGCTATAGAGCCGTTCCAAGGCGCCGCAACAGGTGTCGGTGGAATATTGCGCGACATTTTCTCGATGGGCGCGCGCCCTATCGCGGCGTTGAACTCGTTGCGATTTGGTGATCCATCACATCCTCGAACCGCGATGCTGCTTGACGGGGTTGTAAAAGGCATAAGTCACTACGGCAATTGTTTTGGTGTTCCGACCGTAGCAGGCGAGATCTATTTTGACCCGTCCTACAATGAGAATCCGCTAGTTAACGCGATGGCTGTCGGCGTGGTCGAGGTGAACAAAATTATTAAAGGCGCGGCGCACGGGTTGGGAAATCCGATCTTTGTCGTCGGATCAGCCACGGGCCGCGACGGAATCCACGGTGCTTCATTCGCATCAGAAGACCTATCCGAATCTTCAAAAGAGAAGCGACCTTCTGTTCAAATCGCGGATCCGTTCAAAGAAAAACTCCTTCTTGAAGCCACATTGGAGCTTGCCGGAACAGATGCACTGGTCGGCATTCAAGACATGGGTGCTGCTGGAATCTGCTGTTCTTGCAGTGAAACTCCCGCCCGCGCAGACACTGGAATCCATCTCGATGTGAACAAAGTCTCGCGCCGAGAAAAAGGCATGAATGCCTATGAAATTTGTCTTTCCGAATCACAAGAGCGCATGCTTGTCATTCTAAAGAAGGGGCAAGAGCACAAGGCCCGCGACATCTTTAGCAAATGGGATCTGCACGCCGACGAAGTCGGGTACGTCACGGAAGATAAACTGTTCACAATTGAAGAAGACGGCGAAACTGTCGGTGTGATTCCTGCTGCGAACTTGGTCCTCGGCGGCGGGGCGCCTCGTTACAAAAGAGAGTTTGAGCGGCCCAACTCGCTGGATCCGTTACTGAGTTTTGATCCAACACATTTGCCGGATCCCAACGATTGGAATGACGTCCTGCTCGCGATACTCGGAGCTCCGAATATTTGCAGTCGTAAGCTTGTCTTCGAGCAATACGATCACACTATAGGTGCGGCAACCGCACAGGGCGGAGGAAGGACGGACGCCGGAATTGTGCGCGTACCTGGCACAAACAAGGGTCTTTCATTGTCGGTAGACTGCAATTCTCGCTACGTATCTGTTGATCCTAAGCGCGGCACCGCTCTCGCGGTATTTGAAGGTGCGCGCAATGTTGCATGTACCGGTGCAGTTCCGGTTGGAATCACGAACTGCTTGAACTTTGCAAACCCCAACAAGCCGCAAAACTATTACTTCTTCCACGAAGCGATCACGGGCATGTCGGACGCTTGTGTTGCCTTAGGTATTCCGGTCACCGGCGGTAATGTCTCGTTCTACAACGAATCACCGAGCGGCCCGGTTCGCCCTACACCTGTTATTGGCATGGTCGGTGTCCTCGATGATATCGACAAACACATCGGCATTGCGTTTAGAGAAGAGGGCGATTTCATCGCACTATTAGGCGACATCGGACCCGATCTTGGTTGTAGTGAATTTCTTGCCACTGTTCACGGCGTTATCGCAGGACCGCCGCCGCGCCTTGATATCGAGCAGAACATACAGCTCATCAAACTGCTTCCAGAACTTGCCCAAAACGATGTTCTCGTTTCCGCCCATGATATTTCTGAGGTGGACTCGCAGTAACCGTCGCGGAGTCTTGCATGGCCGGTGGCATCGGGTGCTTACTGACTTTCCCCATGGAAAGAGCGCGTCGTCGACACCCTCTTTGCTGAGACGTCCGGCTGCGCAATTGTCAGCGTCACGCACGAAAAGTGGCCGCAGCTAAAAGATATGTGCCTTGCAAACAGTATCTCTTTGCAAATGCTTGGCAGGGTAGGGGGCGAGTTGATCGTCATCAACGACTGGATCACTCTGCCGTTGGAATCAGCAACAGAAGTTTACGATTCAGCTTTAGCCAACCATCTCGGTCGTTGATACCCTATCTTTCAGTTCAAAGTTAAAATAATCAACTGTTTAGATTGATCGATTTGGAATTGCATGTTGGGTCTAATTTGATTACATTAGCAGGTTAAAGCAGGTTGGGCTACCTGACCGTCGGAAACTACCCCCGTAGCTCAGTGGATAGAGCACCGGCCTCCGGAGCCGGGAGCATGGGTTCGAGTCCCGTCGGGGGTGCAAGCACAATAATATGTCCGAAGAATTCCAGACGCCATTATTTAGCGAGCAATATGACATTAGCGAGGACGAAAAGCTTCTCGCCGTGCTTGCTTATGTCCCGGTTGTTTGCTTTGTGCCTTTTTTCAAGCGCGAAGAGTCCGCCTTTGTGCACGGCCACGTTCGGCTGGGCATGGCTCTCTTTTTTATTGAAGTTGTAGCACTCTTATTACGGTTCCGATTCATTTGGGATCTCGTTCTGTTCTTCTGTATCGTCCTCGCGGCTTTGGGCATAATGAATGTGTTCAAGGGCCGCGGTTTCTTCGTTCCATTTTTGTCCGATCTCTTCAGCCGTAAATTCTAACCCGCGCGGCCTAATCTGCGCGTTTGCAACAGTCCTGGAGTCCAAGCTTGAGAATAGCCGAGAAAGTCGCCCAGTTTCACACCGCCCGCGATGTAATGTCCGCAGGAATTTATCCATATTTCCGGGCGATAGAAACGGATCAAGATGCCGTTGTCAAGATTAACGGCCGCGATATCCTCATGCTCGGTTCAAACAACTATCTGGGACTGACTAACCACCCCAAGGTCAAAGAAGCAGCCCGAAAAGCCGTTGATGATTTTGGAGCGGGTTGCGCTGGATCTCGTTTCCTGAATGGCACACTGAGCATTCACAAAGAGTGCGAAGAAAAACTCGCTGAGTTCTTGCGCAAAGACGCAGTGCTCTTGTTCACGACCGGCTATCAGGCAAACCTTGGCGGCATTGCGACTTTGGTTTCGCGCAATACTTGGATTATCGCCGACGCGTTGTCGCATGCAAGTATTATTGATGCCACACGCCTATCTTTTGGCCGCGTCGCCAAGTTCCGCCACAACGACATGGTCGATCTTGAGCGATTACTTAAGGCGCACCAAGGCAAAGAGATGATAGTCATTACCGAAGGCGTTTTCTCAATGGAAGGCGATACCGTGGATCTGCCCTCGGTGGTGAAACTATGTCAAAAGTACAATGCGGATCTAATTCTTGATGACGCGCACGGTGTGGGAGTATTCGGCCCGCATGGTGAAGGCACAGCAGAGCATTTTGGTTTGACAGGTGAAACCGATGTCATCATTGGCACGTTCTCCAAATCTCTTGCAGCTATAGGCGGATTTGTTGCAGCTTCCGAAGATATTGTTCATTTCTTGCGCCATCACGCTCGTGCCATGATCTTCTCGGCCAGCCCACCACCAGCAACAGTGGGTGCAGTGATTGCGGCGCTTAAGATTATCAAAGACGAGCCAGAGCGCCGCGAACTGCTTTGGAGCAACGCAAATTACTTGCGTGAGGGTCTGCAAAACCTTGGACTTGACACTGGCCACAGCAACACTCCTATTATTCCTGTCGTAGTAGGAGATGCAGTCAACACGTTCCAAGTTTGCAAGATGATGCAGGACGAAGGTATCTTCATTAATCCAGTCGTCCCACCGGCAGTGCAACCCGGCCAAAGTTTGATTCGGTTCTCTGTGATGTCCACTCATACCCACGCTCAGCTTGATTTTGCGTTGGACAAGATTTCCAAGATTTCCAAGATAATTCCCTTCCGTGCGGAGGCTCACCATTCCGATTCGCATTCAAACGGTCTCGGATCAGAAGACGCTGACCCGTTTTCTGCTGTTCCCCTGGCAAGTTCAGGGCGCTGATCCAAACTGGGTGCCGCCGCTGTTGTTTGATCAGCGGAATTTGTTTTCACCCAAACATCCTTTTCATAATCACGCGAACGTCAAGCATTACATCGCCTTAGATGAAAATGGCGACGTTCGCGGTCGCATTAGTGCCATTGTTAACCATGCACACAACGAGTTTTGGAAGGATAAGGTCGGCTTTTTTGGCTTTTTTGAATGCGTGGATGACCGCGCGGTTGCGACAGCCTTGCTGAATGCTGCTGAGCAATATTTGAAAGATCAGGGCCTCGACACAATGCGGGGCCCAATGAATTTTTCGACCAACGAAGAGTGCGGTTTGCTTATAGACGGATTTGACACTCCACCTGCTGTTATGATGACGCACAATCCACCTTACTATGCAGCGTTGCTCGAAAATGCGGGCTTGGCGAAAGCAAAGGATCTTTTAGCATATCAGATGTTTGAAGGCCAATTGACGGATCGCATTCGCTCTATTGGCCGCAAGATTGAAGAGCGCATGGAAATTCGTTTCCGCCTGTTCAACCAAAAAGATTTCAAAGGCGAAGTTGAGCGATTCAAGACCATATACAATTCCGCATGGGAAGAGAATTGGGGTTTTGTGCCGATGACCGACAAAGAGATCGACGTCATGGCAGATAGTTTGAAAATGGTTCTAGATCCGAGATTAATCCAATTTGCTGAAACCATAGACGGCACGGCGGTTGGCTTCATTCTCGGTTTACCTGACTTGAATGTCATTTTCAAGAAGCTTAACGGCAAGCTATTCCCGTTCGGCATTATTCGCTTGCTACTGAATAAGCACAAAGTCGGACGCGCACGCATTCTCGCAATGGGTGTTCTGCCGCAATACCGCAAGAAAGGCATCGATGCAGTTTTATATTTGCGTGCATACGAGGCAGGCACAGCTGTTGGGTATGGGTGGGGTGAGTTTTCTTGGGTGCTCGAAGACAATGAAATGATGACTAGCGCTGCCGAAGGCATGGGTGCCAAAGCGTATAAGACTTGGCGCATCTACGACAAGAGGATATAACGAAGTGTTTTCCGAAGTCACAACTGCGGCACTATTGGGAGTGGATGCGTATCGTGTCCGTGCAGAGTGTCATTTGGAAAATGCTCAAGATAACATAACCGTAGTTGTTGGGCTTCCGGATAATGCTGTCAAAGAAGCTCGAGAACGCATCTCCGCCGCAATAAAGAACTCTGGTTTTGCGATGCCACAGCGCAAGATTGTTATCAATCTTGCACCCGCGAATATCCGCAAAGAAGGTAGCGGATTTGATTTGCCGATGGCTATCGGCATTCTTGGCGCTTCTGGCCAACTTGCTCCAGACGCTTTGAACGACATTGCCATCATCGGCGAGCTTGCGTTAGATGGTCATGTAAGGCCAGTGCGCGGCGTGTTGCCCGTATCTGGAGCAATGCGGCGCGAAGGCGTTAGGCGCTTGATTGTCCCTGAGGCGAATGCTCAAGAAGCTGCTTTAATTCCTGAAGTTGAAGTCTATCCTGTCGCGACCTTGCGCGATGCTGTTGATTTCCTGAACGGCCAACTTCCAGTCTCACGTTTCATAGTCGATCATCAACGGTTGTTCAACGAATCGCGTGAACCTGTTGGTGATTTCTCTGATGTGCGCGGTCAGAATTCAGTCAAACGCGCGCTCGAAGTTGCTGCCGCCGGTGGTCACAATGTCTTGATGATAGGTCCGCCAGGTTCCGGCAAGACGATGCTCGCAAAACGATTGCCCGGAATTTTGCCTGAGTTTAGCCTCGAAGAAGCTCTCGAAACCACGCGCGTACATTCTGTAGCGGGAATGCTCAAGGGTGGGCAGGCAATTGTTGCCAACCGCCCGTTTCGCTCGCCGCATCACACGGTTTCGGATGCTGGACTAATTGGTGGCGGCATGATTCCGCGTCCTGGGGAGGTTTCGCTTGCACATCACGGAGTACTGTTCTTGGACGAGCTACCAGAGTTTCACAAGAATGTTCTGGAAGTCCTCCGTCAGCCCCTCGAGGATGGTGTCGTTACCCTCTCCCGTGCCGCGGTCACGCTTTCATACCCGGCACAGTTCATGCTCATCGCGGCCATGAACCCTTGTCCCTGCGGATTCGCAACCGATCCCGATCGCGAATGCAAATGCACACCTGAGCAGATTCGTCGTTACGTGTCGAAAATCTCCGGACCGTTGCTCGACAGAATAGATTTGCACGTGGAGGTCCCGCGCGTTTCGTGGAACGAACTCTCGTCCCCTGCGCCAAAGGACAACACGCAGCACGTGCGCGAGCGTGTAGATCTTGCGCGCCGCAAACAAAGGTTGCGTTTTGAAAACTATCGCTCCGATCTTTTTGCCAACGCGCAAATGAACAACAAAGAAATTGAACAGTTCGCTCCAATCGACAGTCACAGTTTGGAACTACTTCGACAAGTTGTTGAGAACATGGGTCTATCTGCACGCGCATATCACCGCATTCGCAAAGTCGCTCGAACGATTGCCGACCTTGAAAGCTGTGAAGACATCGAACTCACTCACGTCACAGAAGCCGTGCAGTATCGCTCACTTGATCGACTTGGAGAATTGGTTGGCTAAGTATGCCTGACAGTCAGCCGAAATTTTCAGCCGCGTCGTGGGCATTTCGCTTGTTAACCGACAAGCCTGATCGTACTCTCCTCATTGTGCAAGGTAAAAAGGTTTCTGCTTCCGCATTGTCGGAAGAAGTTTCGCTGCTTCGAGGAGCGCTGAATCAATCGGGTTTAGGCGCGGATCACATTGTGGCAGTCTCGTGCGAACGATCTATAACTTCAGTTGCCGCGATTCTCGCTTGCTTTTGCGAAGGTTCAATTCCGTTCTTAGTTGATCCCCGTCAAGAGCACGAGTTGCTTTCAAAGTTGCTCGACGCGGTTCGCATTCACGGGTTGTATTGCGGCACATCACTTGATGCTTCAGGATTCAAAGCTCGCTTGCCCTATCTCAAATGGGTAGGGGAGAGCGACGCTCAATCAGCATCAAAGCGATCTGCAGGACCCGAGTCGAATACTGATGGTGGATTCGTGCTCCATACTTCAGGAACTTGTGGTCTTCCGCGTGCGATCCAGCATGCGGGGTCTGCAATTGCGTGGCAGACATCGGCATTGAACAATGCGTTGCGCTTGAAACCTGCAATGGAACTTTGGTACACAGGAACCCTCGCGTCACCATCGGTTTTCGCGCTCGGCCTTTGTGCCACCCTCTCTACCGGTGGAATACTCGTTTTGGACGAACCGCAGTCACAGCTAACAAGCATTAGTCGACAAGCTGAGAATCCGCGAATATTGTTGATGTCGCAATCTTCTGATCGATCAGAGTGGAATGCTGAACACCTGCTTGCTATTAAGACAAAAGTGACTTCTGTGATGTGCACTGATGGACCACTGTCAGAATCATTTGCCATCACGGTTACCCAAGCTACCGATGCACCAGTATGGAACGGATTGAGTTTGACCGAGGCCGCAGGCTTCATTGCGATTAATCCTGTGCCGGGAGTTTGGCCTGCAGATTCCGCGGGACGTCCGATTTCCGGAGCGGAAGTCTGCATCATCGGCTCAGAAGGAAAGAGCGTTGGTTACGACCACTACGGCAAGCTCTATTATAAGAATGCGCCTGTGCCGGTAAAAACAGTATCGCTAACTTTCCAATCAAAGAGCGAGCCTGCTTCTTCATGGGTTGCAACTGGTGATTGGGCTAAGCTCGATGAGAACGATTACCTGTTCATCACCGGATGCGATAAGTCCTCTTTCTATCGCGCTGGATTTCTGGTAAACGCCGTCGCGATTGAGCAGAGCCTTCGATCTATTCCCAACGTCGCAGATGTGATCGTCTTTGCCGCTCCACATGACGAGGTAGAAAACGAAGTTTCAGCAGCAATCATTCCCAAGAATGGAACGATTGATTTCGCGCTGGCGATTCAGAGCCTTAGCCCGAACATTCCAAAGTATCAATTACCAGAGCGCGTTTCGACAATCGATGCGATTCCTCGAACTCCTTCCGGAAAAGTGAAACGATTCGGTTACGTGATTCCTCCGCGCACTGCCGCACAGATCGCAAAAGATCAACCTGCGCCGGAACAGACCTCTACGCCTGTTCACGAAGCAAATACAAGCAATCAAGAGTGAAGTTCGAGATTGGAAGTGAGCATCTGGAGACAACATGGTTCTCGTTGAAGTAATCGGCATTTCCGTATGCCCGCCATATCAGGGCTACGTTGTCATATTGAAAGAGAAAGAGGGCGAACGCTGGCTGCCGATTTTCATTGGCGCCGCTGAAGCTCAGAGCATTTCATTTCTCCTCCAGGGTCTCGAGTATGCCCGACCGATGACATACGATCTCTTCGCAGCAATCTTAAAAGAGGGCGAGATCGACATCCGCTCTACCACGATCTGTGACTTGCGGGACAACACCTTTTTCGCCGAAGTCGAACTCAAGATTGCCAATGGCGAAATCCGCCGGATTGATGCACGTCCCTCTGACGCCATCGCCCTAGCGTTGAAGTCAAAGGCTCCTATTCAAGTTGCCAAGAAAGTCATGGACGGGGCCGCAGTAAGCAATGAGCCGGTAAATCGCTCCATTGTCGAACAAATCGCCTACTTGCACCAAAAGCTCAAAGAATGTGTCGAGATGGAAGCATATGAAGAAGCGGCCAAAATTCGTGACCACATACGATCACTCGAAACCCGATTGACCGATACTGACCTGCCCGGAATGGGCCTTTCGCCTGAAGGCGAGGCCTAACCATCGGCGCAAGACACCAACAATCTAACTAAGAATTTATAAAACAAATATTTAGTTAATCGTGTTGCAGGCTTGCATCTTTGTGAGTGGTTGCTTGATATTCTTCCAAAGTCTTGTTATCTTTATTACTTCAGTTCTCTTGCCGTGAAACTCCACCTACCTTCGTATTCCGCCGGAACCCACGAGATTAAAGAGGAAATAGCTCCGGAAGTGTTAGAACTGAATCCTGACGAATTCACACACACCATCCAGGCGAATCTGCGTTTGGATCGTCATGATCCGTATTTTGACCTTAAGGTCAAGCTTGAAACAACAGCCGCTGCTGAATGTGATCGCTGTCTTTCGCCGTGCGATGTGATTATTTCCGTTGAGAGTCCGCTTCTGTTTGTTATTGGACAAGCTCCTGCAGGTGACATAGTTGATGACGACACGTTCGTCTACATCAAACCCGGCACCACCGATCTCGACTTGGCTACTGACCTGCGGGATTTCTTAATCCTTGCCTACTCCGGTCGGCATTTGTGCACGGAAGAGTGTCTTGGACTGTGCGTGAACTGCGGTGCTAATCTGAATGATGGCCCGTGTAATTGCAAAGTAAATTAGTTTCTCTCAATAATAACCAACCCTTTCGAACATGCCAGTACCAAAAAGACGAACAGGAAAGTCGCGCCGCGATCGCCGTCGCGCAAATTACAATTTGACGGGCCCGGCTCTGGCTACCTGCTCAAATTGCAAAGCGGTGATCGCCCCTCACCGTGTGTGCGGCTCGTGCGGCTACTACAATGGCCGATTCGTTATTCAAGTTAAGAACAGCTAAGCGAATCTACCTTTGTCGTCCATGGTCATAGCCTTGGATGCAATGGGGGGCGACCACGCTCCTCGCGTGCCCGTTGAAGCCGCCTGTCTTGCCACTGACGAGATGCCGGAAGTGCGTGTCGCGTTATTTGGTCCCTCAGATGTCATCATCGCGGAACTGAAGAAACTTGGCCGGACCACAAATGATGGGCGGTTGATTGTTGAAGATGCACCGGAAGTCGTCGAAATGACGGATTCACCGGGCAAGGTCGTGCGCTCGAAACCAAATAGCTCTCTGCTTCGTGCAATTGACATGCACCAAAGCGGTGAGGCTGTTGCCATTGTGTCTGCCGGACATACAGGCGTGCAAATGGCCGCAAGCTACATGAAGCTCGGCTTAATTAAAGGCGTTAAGCGCCCCACAATCGGCGGTCTATTCCCGCAAGGCGAAGGCAAGTTCACGATTCTGCTCGACGTTGGTGCCAACACAGATTGTAAGCCTATCAACTTGCTCCAGTTCGCTGTCATGGGTTCTGTTTACATGGAACTTTTGGTAGGCTTAAAAGCGCCGCGCATCGCGCTCTTATCGATTGGCGAAGAAAAGACCAAGGGCAACGAACTTGTTCTTGCGACCCACTATTTGCTTGAACAAAGTGGCCTGAACTTCATCGGCAACATAGAGGGCCGCGACATTTTCCGTCATAAAGCGGACGTCGTGGTTTGTGATGGTTTTGTCGGTAATGTTGTGCTAAAGCTCTCAGAATCGCTTTACCACGCATTTGCCAAACGCATGACCACCACAGCCGACGGCGCAAGGATTGATCCGCCGGCTCAGCTACTCCAGATCGCCAAAGAATTCGACTACTCGGAAATCGGTGGCGTCCCGCTCCTTGGGGTGAACGGCGTTTCGATTATCTGTCATGGTGGATCTCCCGCAAAGGCAATAAAGAATGCAATTCGTGAAGCGCGCAACATGGTTGAGCGCGATTTGCCCGGCGCCTTGAGCGGTGGGGTGGATCAATATGATGCCGGTATGTTGGCGCGTGGTGTTGCACGCTATAAGGGTCGTACAGAGAAGCGCGACGAGCTGGAAGTAGAGGAGACGGATGATGAGTAAAGGCGTAATGCCTGTTTCTCGGATTATTGGTTTGGGTGTTGGGATTCCAGAAACCGTTTTGTCGAATGCAGATCTCGAAAAGATGGTGGACACTTCCGACGAGTGGATAACGTCGCGCACGGGGATCAAAGAGCGCCGCATTATGAAAAAGGGCGAGCGCACGTCGGACTATTGCATTAAAGCTGCTCGCGAAGCTTTGGCCGAAGCGAATGTCGACCCGCTTGAACTTGACGCGATTATTCTCGCTACAATTTCGGGAGACATGCGATTTCCGGCTACATCAGTTTTCGTGCAAGAAGCAATCGGTGCCAAGAACGCTGCCGCTTGGGACGTCAGCGCCACATGTAGTGGATTTCTATTCGCTCTCTACAATGCGGACACATTGATACAAGCGGGTCGAGCAAAGAAGATTCTGGTCATTGGCAGCGAAATGCTTACGTCGATGGTAAACTGGGACGACCGTGCGACGTGCGTGCTGTTCGGTGATGCCGCCGGAGCAGTCGTTCTGACTAAAGCCGAAGATGATAGGGGAATACTGTCGATTGCAATCGGCTCAAATGGCTCATACGTTGATTTGCTCTACTCGATCGGAATCGGCACCGCGTCTAGGACCGGCGGTACCGAAAACGGCGAGGCGTTTCTTTTCATGAATGGCAACGAGGTCTTCCGCCATGCAGTTCGCATGCTCGAACGTACAGCCGTTGAAGTTGTTCACAAAGCAGGATTGCAACCGTCAGATATTGACTGGCTGATTCCGCATCAAGCCAATACCCGCATCATCAAAGCCACTGCTGAACGCATGGGGTTGCCGATGGAGCAGGTCTTCCTGAATATCCACAAATACGGCAACACGTCGTCGGCGTCGGTCCCACTTGCCATGTATGAAGCTCGCAAAGAGGGCAAACTGAAAGATGGCCAATTGATGCTATCCGTTGTCTTCGGTGGTGGGTTCACTTGGGGTGGCATGGTTGTCAGGTTCTAAGCAAATTATTCTCCCTTGAGTTCCCATTCAGTAGCATATCTTTGCACCGGTCAAGGCTCCCAATTTGTTGGGATGGCCAAGGACCTGCACGATAAATTTGATCATGCCAAGCGTCGTTTTGAGCAAGCCAACGATATCCTCGGTTTTGATCTTGCTAATATCTGTTTCAGCGGTCCGGAAGACGAACTCCGCCAAACACGCGTCACACAGCCCGCACTATACGTTCATTCGGTCATTGTCAGTGAATTACTGGCCGAGCAAGGCGTAAATCCGCATTCCGCTGCGGGTCACAGCCTTGGCGAATACTCAGCCTTAGCGTGTGCAGGCGGCTTCGCATTTGAGACTGGGTTAGCCCTAGTGAAGGTTCGCGCTGAAGCTATGCAAACAGCAGGCACAAAGCGCCCCGGTACGATGGCCGCGATTGTCGGCCTCGCTAATGAAAAAGGTTGAAGAGATTTGTAAAGAACTTTCTCCCGTCGGCATCGTTGTTCCCGCAAATTATAATTCACCCGGCCAATTAGTGATTTCAGGTGAAGTTGTGGCGGTTGAAAAGGCTATGGAACTCTGCAAAGCCGCCGGCGCAAAACTCGTCCGCAAGCTCGTGGTATCCGGCGCGTTTCATTCACCACTCATGTCTTGTGCTGCGGAGCGCTTATCTACTGCGCTCGCTAAAGCCGACATAAAGTCTCCAAATGTTCCCGTGCTTGCAAATGTGAACGGCCAACCGCATGGTGATCCAGAGAGTATTCGCGAGAATCTTTCTGCTCAACTTCTCTCGCCTGTTCGCTGGACGGACTGCTTGCACACACAAAACGCTCTCGCTCCCGCACGTTGGTTTGAAATCGGGCCGGGCAACGTTTTGGCAGGTCTCTTAAAGAGAACCATCAACGGTGCTTCCGCTGATACAATTGGCTCAGCCGCAGAACTTGAGTCCATCTTATCCGGAGCTACAGCATGAGCAAGCCACTAACCGGAAAAGTAGCTTGGGTCACAGGCTCCGCGCGTGGAATTGGCAAGTCAATAGCCCGCTTGTTAGCCAGTGAAGGCGCAGATCTCGCGTTGACCGATGTACTTGCAGAAGACCTCAAAAAAACTGCCGGCGAATTCACTGAAGAGTTCGGCATTCGAGTTGTACAACAAGTCCTTGACGTCACAGATCGTGATGGTGCAGCAGCCTTCGTTCAACGGGTATTTGACGAGCTGGGCGGATTGACTATCTTGATCAACAATGCAGGCATAACGCGCGACGGTTTGTTGATGCGCATGTCTGCAACCGATTGGGAGCGCGTCATCAACGTGAACTTAACCGGCACATTCGTCTGTACTCAAGCAGCGATCAAGCCGATGATGAAAGCCCGTTACGGCAAGGTCATTAACATCGCATCTGTCGTCGGCGTGATGGGCAACGCAGGTCAAGCAAATTACTCAGCCTCAAAGGCCGGAATGATTGGCCTGACTAAATCCGTCGCCAAAGAACTCGCTGGCCGTGGCATTCGCGCGAACGCCGTTGCGCCCGGCTTCATCGAAACTGAAATGACTCACCAGCTCACCGAAGAAACTCGCGATGCCTACATGCAGGCCATTCCGCTGAAGTATCTCGGTAAGCCTGAAGATATTGCGCAAGTTTGCGCATTCCTCGCATCCACCGCTTCTGACTACATCACCGGACAAGTGATAGTCATTGACGGTGGTTTGCATATGTAAAACAAATAACAAATCAGTTCGTTATTTTCAACCGGAGGCCTTGATTATGTCCGACTTGGAAAACAAGATTAAGAAGATTATCGCGGATCGCTTGCAAGTGGATCTCGCCAGCGTCACTGACGGCGCAAGTTTCGTCGAAGATCTCGGAGCCGACTCGCTGGATCTCGTTGAACTAGTCATGGCATTCGAAGAAGAATTCGGTCTCGAAATTCCTGACCAGGACGCGGAAACGATGAAATCCGTTGGCGACGCACTTAGCTATCTCAAGAGCAAGACCGAAGCAAGCGCCTAAATTAACCGGCCCAATTTTATGTCGAGACAGAGAGTTGTCGTCACCGGAATGGGAATCATTTCACCGGTAGGCAACGATGTTTCAAGCTTCTGGGATGCCATCACCAGTGGCAGATCTGGTGCCGGCCCGATTACGTTGTTTGACCCAGGCGAATTTGTTACCAAATTCGCGTGCGAAGTCAAAAACTTCTCGATCGGTGACATTATTGACCCGAAAGAAGCGCGCAGATTTCAGCGATTCACTCAATTCGGCATCGCGGCTTCGCATCAAGCGTTGACCGATGCAGGACTTATTGGTGATACGAGTCCTGTCGATAAAGACCGCATTGGCGTGATTATCGGATCGGGAATCGGTGGTATTGAACTATTTGAAGAGCAAGCCAAGATCTATCTTGAGCGCGGTCCCAAGCGCATCAGTCCCTTCTTCGTGCCGATGATGATTTCGGATATCGTTTCAGGTCAGGTCTCAATTACGTTTAGGCTCGGCGGCCCGAATTTCGCCGTCGTCTCAGCTTGTGCAACTGCTGGACATTCAATTCACATGGCCACTCGTTTGATTCAGGCTGGTGAAGCGGACGTCATTCTTGCCGGCGGTACCGAAGCAGCCATCACTCATCTCGGTGTCGGTGGCTTCAACGCCATGAAAGCTCTTTCAACTCGAAACGATGCTCCGGAAAAAGCCAGCCGCCCCTACGACAATGACCGCGACGGTTTTGTGATCGGTGAAGGCGCAGGTGTATTGGTCTTGGAAAGCTACGAGTCGGCTAAGCGACGCGGTGCCAAGGTTCACGCAGAGATCCTCGGAGTCGGTGCGAGCGGCGATGCCTATCACATTACGGCTCCGCACGTCGACGGCGACGGCGCACGTCGAGCCATGGAAGCAGCATTGAAGGAAGCCGCTATTGACCGCAACAGTATTGCCTACATCAATGCGCATGGCACGTCAACGGATGTTGGTGACCCGACGGAGATCAAAGCGATTCGTCGCGTGTTTGGCGCGTATGCAGAGAAACTTGCGGTGTCTTCAACAAAGTCTATGACCGGGCATACGCTCGGTGCAGCAGGCGCGATCGAAGCCATCGCAACGATTTTGGCCACGCAGAACAACCTTATTCCGCCGACGATCAATATTGAAAATCAGGATCCGGAGTGCGATCTGTTTGTCACTCCAAATGTTGCAGTTAGACGAGAAGTTAATGTGGCGATGTCGAATGCCTTTGGATTCGGTGGTCACAATTCTTCATTGATTGTAGCCAAACCGGAGTTCACTAAAGAAGGGTAAGCGGTTGCATGAATTGGTTCCGCGACATGCTGCTTCGAAAATATGGGGATATTCCCCGCGAAGTACGCCAGCAGTTGCGGCAGTTGGAAAACAGAATCGGCTATCGTTTCAATGATCCTCAGTTTCTCGTCTCCGCACTTCGCCATCGCAGTATATTGAATAAAGAAAATCTGGGGCGGCATGAGTCCAACGAACGTCTTGAGTTCTTGGGTGATGCTGTACTGGACTTCATTATCGCAGAGTACTTCTATCATCTCTTTCCCGGAATGGTGGAAGGACAGCTTACTAAACTGCGCTCAGTGATCGTTTCAGGAACGTCTTTGGTCGGAGCCGCCAAGCGAATAGATCTTGGCGAGTTCCTAATTGTAAGTGAGAATGAAGATCGAGCCGGTGGCCGCAACCGCGCATCGATTCTTGAAGACGCTTTCGAAGCCCTGATTGGCGCAATGTATCTTGACGGCGGAGTGAAACCAACTCGAACATTTATCGAATTGCACTTGCTTGATAATTGGCGCGAGATCGTCACCAAAGACGAATACGTCAATTACAAGAGCCTTGTCCTCGAACATGCACAAGCCAATTCATGGGACAGTCCAGAGTATCGCTTGGTCGAAGAAACCGGTCCTGATCATTCGAAACGGTTTGTTGTAGAAATATTTCTGAACGGTGTCTCCTACGGTAAGGGAGAAGGAACTTCCAAGAAAACGGCCGAGCAAAAAGCGGCCTCGGTTGCAGCATCTAAATTGGGACTGCTGACAAACGATGAATACAACTTGGATTCGACTTCCGATTGAAATGACTAAGGAATCAGACGGCGGAGACATGCTGGAACAGTATCGATATTGTGCTCGTTGCGGTGAGCAGCTTACGCGCAAACATCTTGAAGGCCGCCTTAGACCAGTTTGCCTGGCGTGCGGGAATGTTGTTTATCTAAACCCCTTACCTGCCGTCGCGGCCGTTCTTATTCAGAGTGGCCGCGTTTTGCTAATTAGGCGCGGCGTAGATCCCGGCGCGGGCCTCTGGGCATTGCCGTCAGGCTTCATGGAACAAGGCGAAACTCCTGAAATTGCGTTGCGCCGTGAAGTTCACGAAGAGACGGGTGTCATGTGTGCGCCGGGTCGATTGATCTCTGCAACCACTCACGACGACCACGTTTTTGGTCATGTCCTTGTCCTAGCATACACGGCTAACTGTAACGACATGACGGCGTTTGCCGGCGATGATGCGGTAGAGGCACATTGGTTTGAAACCACGCATCTTCCGCGATTGGCTTTTGAAAGCCATCTCGAATTTATTCGCCAAGCCGAGTTATTGCATTCACTTGATCATGAAATCTTGTAGGCTTTGCATGAAACGACACCACATATTATTGATTTTATCGCTCGGGCTGTTGACAATTCTGGCCAGCAGTTGCGAAATTGACGAAACAAAGACCAATCAAGGTCAGGTTTTTGTCGAGCTACGTGACACGTCAGGTGTGGCCATCACAGGAGCCCGCATTTCCGTTGACGGAGTTCAAACCGCCTCGATTACTCCCGACACGCTACGTCGAGTTGCCATTGGTGACAGAACCATCTCGGCAACGAAACCGGGTACGAACCGTCGTCCGCAGTTGTCAATATCCAGGAAGATCAGACGGCATTCTTAACATTAGTTGCGCAAGATGCTCCCTTCGGCGCGCTCGAATTAGTTGATGCACCCGACGGAACAACTCTTATTATTGACAATTCGGTGTACGCCGTGGTCCCGCCGCGTTTGGTTGACGTTGGTGTTGGCACGTGGTCAGTGTCTGCCTATCTTGCCGGAAACTTGACGAATGCTCCTGCGCGCTGGAACATCACACTCGCCCCGCACGATACTTTGCGAATCGACGCACAATTCTCGCCGATCGCTGAAGGCCCCAATGCTGGCTCACTCGCACATGTGTTCACCCTTCCAAGCGACCTTGACAGCTCAATCTACCGGCTGCAAGACTATCGCGGCAAAATTGTGTTGCTCTCATTCTTCTTCTACCTTTGCAATCCATGCTTAGCGGAGTTCCCGCACATTCAGGAAGTCTACGCTGACCCTCAGTATGCCGACTGGCTTGAAGTGTTTGGAGTGGACGCTGTGGACGGCTGGCCGTTGTTGGCAAGATATAAAGACGATCATCCTGCTTTAGGTCTACAATTCCCGCTACTTTGGAATCAAGACCAATCCCTTCGCACTGTCCACTACGAAGTTGCGAGCTGTCCGACAAATATTCTGATTGACCCGACCGGTATGATTCGCTACCGCTGGTTCGGTGTAACTGAAGGGGAATTGCGCGGCGCAATTGAATCATTGATTGACGAATTTGAAACACAAAATTAACGTTGAAAGGATATCATACATGAAACAACTCCTCGCCATCCTTTCCTGCTTCATTATTTTAACTTCGGCTCACGCCGCAGGAAGAAATTGGACACTTGCCAATGTCAATGGCGGCGACTTCAGCATCACGAATGACAACGGCGGCCGCCCAAGTCTCTTGGTATTTTGGGCTACGTGGTGCAAGCCTTGCAAAGCTGAACTTGACGCCATGAAGGGCACACTCGATGATTTGAATAAGCGCGGCATGAATGTTCTACTTGTTGCCGAAGACAATCAGAAATCCAAGAGCCGTGTAAAACCTTTCCTCGATACGAAAGGTTATGGCTGGACTGCCTTGCACGACCCAGACGGTGAAGTACTGAAGCTCTACGGCGGCACGTCGATTCCGTTCACCGTAATGCTGGACAAAGATGGCGCACCCGTTTTTGAGAATCGAGGCGAAATGAAAGATCCTACTGCGATGTTGGCCAAAGCAAATCAACTTATCGAGTCTGCTGGTGAGTAAACTCCTTATCGGTCTTTGCACCTGCCTGCTTTTTTTCGGCACGGCCATCGCGCAGCTTGAAGACATAGATTTTGACGGTTCCAATCAACTCCGTTGGGATAACGGCCGTGAAGTGGACACGCGTCGTTCAGGATTTGATAATCCTGACAACACGATTGCTCGACGTTTCGTTGAGAATCGCTTGCGTCTCGATCTTTTTAGCGGCAACTTCCGTTTAGGCGGCAGATATCTTTATTTTCGTCCGTCCGAGGCAGACGTCGACCAATTCCGCCTTACAGATGAAAATCGTTTTGACAAACGCTTTTTCGAGGGCCAGATTGACCCACTCAAATTTCGTTTTGGCCATTTCAGTGATCTGTGGGCCTCGGGTTTGACGTTGAGCATGTTCGAAAATCGTGATCTCTTCTTTGACACCGAGCACGACGGAGCACGCATGCAAGTTGAGGCAGGATCAATTAAGCTCATCGGACTTTCAGGCAAAACTCAAGCAGGCGCACTCGTTCCGGAAATCCACACGACCGCAGGACGCGTTGAACTATCTCCAGGTAAAGAACATCTCGGTTTCAGCTATGCCTATCACGATAGCGGCGCTCATCCCGAAATGAGTGTGGCCGGCGTCGACTGGAATTTCACGCGTGGTATTTTCAATCTCTATGGCGAGCGCGCATGGAACGAGACAATTTTGCAAGGCGGCAACGAGGCTGGACACGCAACGTTTGTCGGCATGACGCTCTCCAAATGGGGATGGTCGCTGTTAGCTGAGTACGCGGACTACAACTACAATCGCGTCACGCAGGTTCAGAATCCTCCAACCATGCATCGTGAAGTCACACCACGTCTTTTGCAGGGCCGCGATCCGCATGTCATGAACGTACCTGATGAAGTCGGTGGGCAGGTGGAACTCTCGGGTCTGGTTCACGAGAACACGTTCTTGAATTTCCACTTCAACGCCAACAGCCGGCACACCGAAGATGACGAAACTGTGCCGATGCCGACTTTGGAAGAAAAGTATCGCGCCTATTGGGATCTGTTCGGAAACGTAGATCAATCCTTTAGCGGTGGCCAACAGCTCTTTCTTGAGATCGGCGCTAATGAAGAAGCTTCGACCGTTTGGCAGAAACGTATGTGGACGCAAATTCGAGCTACATTCCCTTTCCGTGGTTCGCAAGAGATTGAATTTGAAACCGAGCAGCTTTTCATCACCAACAAGACTCTTGATGACGAAAAATATCACGACATGCTTTACGCAATGACGTGGGCGCCGTCTGACGCTTTCTCGCTTTATGCCTCGTTTTCCACTACGGACGACGAAGCCCTAAAGAATAAAGAAGGCGACTATTGGGCTTCTGGTGAAGCGGCGTACAAATTCAGCGGCGGTAAACATCGCGCGATCATTTTCTACGGCAAAGAACGCGGCGGCTTGAAATGCTCAAATGGTGTTTGTCGTCAAGTGCAGGCCTTCTCTGGTGTCCGTCTGACACTCGAAACGTCGCTTTAATACATGGCTGATTCGCAGGACGTACGCCGCAATCTTCCCGGTGTAGATAGACTTCTCGAGCGTCCAGAATTTCGCAAATTGCGCGATCTCGTTTCTGTTCCGTTACAGTCGCGCATAATTCGCGAAGAGATCGAATCCGCGCGCAAGAGGATCGAGCAAGGGGGAGCTGCACCAGGCGAGAATCAGATCGCTAGTCATGCCACCGATCGCATCGAGTCTTTTCTTAACTCACGCCCGCATCGTGTAATCAATTGCACTGGCGTGATTTTACACACGGGCCTCGGCCGCGCATCGCTGTCAGAATCAGCGATTGAGGCAATTGTTGAATCCGCAGGCTACTGCGATCTCGAACTCGACATGGACAGCGGCCAACGCGGAGATCGTCAAGCTCACGTGGAATCGTTGCTCTGTTGGCTCACAGGCGCCGAAGCTGCATTGATGGTCAATAATAACGCCGCAGCGCTCTTTCTCGTCTTGAATGCATTGGCATCCGGTAAGGAAGTCATCGTCTCGCGCGGTCAGCTCATTGAGATCGGTGGTAGCTTTAGACTGCCCGACATCATGTCCCGTGCCGGAGCAAAGCTGGTCGAAGTAGGCACCACAAATCGCACACGCATTACCGACTTTGAGTCTGCGATTTCCAACAAGACCGTGATGCTCTTACGTGCTTATCCATCAAACTATCGCATCGATGGTTTTTCGGAAAGTGTTGGGATCAAAGAACTCGCCGAGGTCGCTCACAAGAACAACGTCCTGTGCGTCGACGATTTGGGCGGCGGTCTGCTTTGGGATTGGGCAAAATTAGGTCTTCCCGAGGAGCCGCACGTTGCCCAGAGCTTGGCCGACGGCGCAGACTTGGTCTTGGTTTCCGGTGACAAAGTCTTGGGCGGGCCACAGGCCGGAATCATCTTAGGCCGCGCTGACGTAGTCAAGAAGTTGAAGAAGTCCCCGTTGGCGCGAGTCTTGCGCCCCGGTAAGCTTGAGGTGGCCGCACTTGCCGCGACATTAACGAGCTTCCTTCACCCGTCTCGACCGGCACAGGAAATTCCGACTTGGCGAATGTTCACAGAATCCCTTGAAACAACTCGCGCTCGCGCCGAACTTCTGAAAAGTAAACTGGCCGCAAAGTCAAATTGGCAAATCTTGGAGCTACGCGATTCCCCCGCACAAGCAGGATCGGGCACTCTACCCGCAACTCCACTGCCTTCAATTGCATTGGTATGCTTGCCAGAGAACACAACCGCCGCGCGTTGGTCCAAGAAATTAAGACAAACACAGATTCCAATCGTATCGGTAGTGCAAGACGAGTTGGTCTTCTTGAATTTGCGGACGGTGGCTGATTCAGAAGTAGAATTGCTTGCAACACAGGTGTTGCAGTCGTTGGAATAGCGCCGGTAAGCGCATTGATTCAACTAATCATTATTCTGCTCTTCACGTCTCTCGTTCACGCCAAAACAGTCCAGTGGCTGACGATTGACGGAGCGATTGGCCCAGTGGCCAACGAGATGCTGGAGAACGCCCTTGCGGAAGCTGAGCGCGTCGACGCCGAGTTGCTCGTTGTTGAAATGGATACGCCGGGCGGTTTGCTGAAGACCACTCGCATGATGTGCAAAACGATCCTCGCGTCTAAGATTCCTATCGTCGTTTACGTCGCACCGTCTGGTGCCCGAGCTGGCTCGGCCGGAGTATTCATCACGCTTGCATCGCACGTTGCCGCGATGGCGCCCGGCACAAACATTGGTGCGGCGCATCCCGTTGGTCTCGGAGGTTTCGGCTCCGCACCGGATACCTCGGGAATTATGGAAGGCAAAGTTACCAACGATGCAGCTGCCTTCGCACGTACCTTGGCCGAACAGCACAACCGCAACGCGACATGGGCGGAACAGGCCGTTCGTGAAAGCAAGTCAATCACCGAAAACGAGGCGCTGTCGCTTGGTGTAGTTGAGATCGTTACGCCCAATGCCAATTCCCTGTTGCTTGCACTAAACGGGCGCATCATCACGATCAACGGGAGTTGCCGATACGCTGGACACTCAGACGGCGCGATTGTCGCCCGTCCGCCAATGAGTCTTCGCCTGCGAATTCTGGACATCATCGCCGATCCGAATATCGCGTATATTCTAATGCTGATCGGCATCTATGGCCTGTTTTTTGAGCTTTACAACCCCGGCGCAATCTTCCCGGGTGTTGTGGGTGGAATGTCGTTAATCATTGCATTTTTCAGTTTACAGCTTCTGCCAATTAGCTGGGCAGGCCTATTGCTGATATCGTTCGCCATCATTCTGTTCATTCTCGAAATCAAGATAACAAGCTACGGCATGCTATCTGTAGCAGGAATCGTCAGTATGACACTGGGATCACTCATGCTCTTTCAGCCGGGCGTCTCCGGCATTCAAGTGGGATTAGGCCTGATTATTCCGGCCGCCATCATCACAGCACTTTTCTTTGCCATCGTCGTAGGCATGGGTTTGCGCGCACAGTCGCGCAAAGTCGTGACGGGAGTTGAAGGGCTAGTCGGCGAGTCCGGCACGGTCACAATCGACTTGAACCTGAATGGCAAAGTACTCGTTCACGGCGAAATCTGGGCTGCGCACTCTTCTACACCAACGCAACGCGGTGCTCGAGTAAAAGTAACCAGTGTGAATGGAATGGAATTGACCGTAGAACCGCTGTCTGATCAGGCGTCTTAACAAAAGGAGTCGCCATGTTACCCGTTTTGGCATTTGTAATCGTCTTCGCGCTCTTCGTATTATCTACCTCCATCCGAATCCTGAATGAATACGAACGTGGAGTTGTATTCAGACTGGGCCGTTCAATCGGCGTAAAAGGGCCAGGACTCATCCTGCTGATTCCATTGGTTGACCGCATGATCAAGGTAAGCCTGCGAACAGTAGTGCTAGACGTACCGCCGCAGGACGTCATTACTCGCGACAATGTGTCTCTGCAAGTGAACGCGGTCGTTTTCTTTCGCGTCATGGATCCAGAACGATCAATCCTCGATGTGGAAAATTACATGTACGCAACAAGCCAATTGTCTCAGACAACATTGCGTAGCGTGCTCGGGCAAATCTCGCTCGACGAAATTCTCTCCGAGCGCGAGAAGATTAACGACGAACTGCAGCAGATCATTGATCGGCAAACAGACCCATGGGGGATTAAGGTTTCTTTAGTCGAATTGAAGCATGTTGACCTTCCGCAGGAAATGAAGCGAGCGATGTCTCGACAGGCGGAAGCCGAACGTGAACGCCGCGCCAAAATCATCGCTGCCGAAGGCGAGCGACAAGCGGCTGACCAATTGACTGAAGCAGCCTCAGTCATTGCTCGCCACCCCGAAGCATTGCAGTTGCGCTATCTCCAAACTTTAGTAGAGATCGCGGCTGAGAATAATTCCGTTACCGTTTTCCCGATCCCGATGGAATTGTTGCGACCGTTCATGCAAGTCGGCAACGCCAGCCAACCCGTTCCGCCGAAACCGATCGCTTAGTCTAACCAAAAAGAACGTATGCCCCGACGTAGTTCTCGTCCTATTGTTCAGCTTGTTGGCAATCTCGCGAAGATTGCCATTCCGCTCGTGCTAATTGCCGCAGCGGCATGGTGGTTCTTGAATCGCGATGTCACGCCCTATGGTCAATTACGCATAACATCCACGATCAAAGGCGCGGATATCTATATTGATGGTGTTCAGACGGGAGCGTTGACGGATTCCATTCTGCTCGATGTTGAGATTGGGCGCAGATTGATAACCGTGCGCGGACCAGGACTCGTGTCAGATCCCGAAGTTGCCATTGTCGAGATCCAGCAGGACAGAATGTCAATCGCGACTTTTGTGATGTCCGATTCGGCACGTTTAGCAACTCCGGATATTGTGCCTGTTAGAGACGGTGTCCGTCAAGACATCTTCAGCACAGATGAGGAAATGATTCGTTCAATTCCAGCTGCTCCGCAACGGAAGTCCATGCTTGATTTCTCCGATTTTGGTGACGACGAGTTGACAAACACAAATCGAAACAATGGATCTAGGACTGAAACAACTAAGCCAGCTCCTCGCCTGTCTCAATCATCAGGCTCCGCGCCTAACCAGATAAGTGAAGTAACCCGCACATCGCTCACGGGCACACAGATTACAGTCACCTCTGAGCCGACTGGCGCGCTGATCATTGTGAATGGCGCGCGCACGATGAATCGCACGCCCTACACATTCCGCGGCCTCGATCGCGGCTATTACGTTTTCTCGCTTGAACTTGCTGAACATCTTGCAACACCAGACAGCATCGAAATCGCATTATCTGAGAGCGGGCAGAGCGAGCTTGCTTCATTCTCATTGCAACCGGTAAACAAGCTTCCTGTTCCGCAACTCTCTGTTCAAACTAGACCGTTAGCGGCTGGCATTCGAATTGACGGGACTGCGGTCGGCGTCGGCTCTGCGAAGGTCAGTTCAAATTATGGCGCACGCATTATCGAGTTCGCTAATGTCCCCGGCTACAAAACGCCGGAGCCTGTCCGCGTCAATGTAACCACCGAAAGCCCCGACCATGAGATCATTGGAACCTACGAGCGCCTTAGCGGTTCCGCTTTAGTGGCAGTGGTTCCAAATGAGAACTTCATCAAATTTGACGGTAAGAAATTGCGCGTGTACATTGATAACGAACTAATCCTCGACGGACCAAAAGACTCCTTCGACGCAACGCTTCTGGGCAGCTTGTACCCTGGAGAACGTGCAATCAAGGTGCAGTACGAAGATTTGATAACAGAAGAAATCGTGCAATTGACAGATGGATCCGTTGCTGAGCTGACAATTCGCGTCGACGCAATGTTCGGGAAACGCAAGCTGAAGTTTAAGGCTAAGACCGACATTCCGTTGGACAAGTGGCAAGCCCGCTACAAAAAATCAAACGTGTTGACACAAAGTTGAGCGAGACAGCCCGAGGAGCGAACAACCGCGGTAGAGACCCTCAGCTGGAGGGTTTTTTACTTGAAAAAGAACGGCTGAACCGCTACCTTTCACGCCACGGAATTTGTTCACGCCGCGCTGCAGATACTCTGATTGAGTCT
Source organism: bacterium (assembly GCA_016721565.1). Taxonomy (GTDB): domain Bacteria; phylum Electryoneota; class RPQS01; order RPQS01; family RPQS01; genus JABWCQ01. The sequence continues at coordinate 535,366 of JADKHW010000001.1, forward strand.
GGCAGGGTGGAGGTGAACCACAAGCGCGTTACAACACTAGGAACCATGATTGATCCACAACGTGATACAATTCACGTTGACGGCAAGCGAGTCAAAGAGGCCCCAGAGCCGCGGGTATTAATGTTCAACAAACCTATTGGTGTGCTGAGCACATGCAAAGTTGGCAGAGAAGTAGGGCCGATTATTCTCGATTATCTTCCCGATGATCGCCGCTATTTCCCCGTTGGCAGACTCGACAAAGATTCATCCGGACTCTTGCTCGTGACAGATGACGGTGAACTTGCGAATGTGCTGTCCCATCCCCGCTACGGTTCACAAAAAGTCTATCGCGTTGAAGTTCATCCGCCGCTTGAACGTAGCCAAGCAATGAAATTGTCAAAGGGGATCTTGCTCTCCGACGGCCCCGCGCAAGCATTGGGCGTTAGAGAGATAACTTCTTCTATTTATGAAGTGACACTTGCCGACGGTCGCAAGCGCCAATTGCGCCGCATGATCACAGCGATTGGATCGCACGTAAAGTCTCTCACTCGCGTCGAACAAGCGGGGCTGTTTCTCGGCAACCTACGGCCGGGTCGGTGGCGCGAACTCACTGGCACAGAAAAAAAACTCCTTCGCAAGAAGTTTTCACAACTCTCAGATCAACCCCTTGAAGAGGATTGACATATGTTCTTGGTTGATGAGGAACACCTGATTATTCACAGTATGGCTTCGCCAAAGTACGAATGCCAAATCAAGAAGATCCCTGAAGACAAGCGCCGCAAGATCTACACGATTGACCAAGTCAAGCGCATGATCGACCCTCAGCATCGCCCTCAGTACAACGGTTGTCAATGGTGTATGGCCGAGTATCATACTTTTGATATGCAGAGTATTTTTCGTCGAGACTGATGGGTCATGTAATCATCGGTACAGCGGGACACATTGATCACGGCAAGTCTTCGCTTGTCCGCGCCCTTACAGGTACTGACCCAGATCGTCTGCCCGAAGAGAAACGGCGCCAGATCACAATTGATCTCGGCTACGCGTTCCTTGATGATGTAGCGGCAATTATCGACGTCCCCGGCCATGAAAAGTTCATACACAACATGGTTGCCGGGGCTACGACAATTGATTTTGCGATACTCGTCATCGCCTCCGATGATGGAATCATGCCACAGACGCGCGAGCATCTGCACATTCTACGCTTGCTTGGACTGAAACACGGCACAATCGTACTGACAAAGATTGGCATGACTGAAGCCGATTGGCGAACACTCGTCAAGGAGCAGATCCGGTCAACCGTGCGCGATACCTTTCTCGCAAACGCTAATATCTTTGAAGTCGATTCACTGAGCGGGACAGGAATTCCTGAACTTCGTACATTTCTGCTATCGGAACTCCCCAAGCTTCCCTTGCGTAGCACGTCCGATGTATTGCGAATACCTATAGACAGCGTCTTCAATGTTCATGGCCACGGCACTGTAGTAACAGGCACAGTCCTATCTGGTACCGTTGAGCGTGAGCAAAAGCTTGAATTGCTCCCCGGCAGAATTCCAGCCCGCGTGAAGCAATTGCAATCCAACGCTCATGAACAAACTGTGATCAAGTCAGGCATGCGCGCTGCATTAAATTTGAACACCGATGCGCTGCCAATTCGCGGTCAAACACTTACTACACCTGGATCGCTGACCTCATCGCGTCGTCTCGCAGTGAGTTTCGAGCAAATACCGGACGCACCACACGTCAAAGATCGTCAACGTGTGCGCTTTCTGATCGGTACTCAAGAAGTCATGGGCCGCTATCGCTTCATTGGCAGCAAAGAATCGAGCCAGTATGCGCTCGTCTTGCTTGACCATGAAGTTGTTGCCGCATGGGGCGACCATTTTATTATGCGCCGCTATTCTCCGATGGACACAATGGGTGGAGGTCACGTACTTGATTTGGATCCGCCATTGCGCGGGACCCGTCAACGCGAACATGCGACAACACGATTGGCCGCATTGAATTGCACCTCCCAAGATCAAGCGATACTGCTCTGGCTTGAACAACGTGCACCCTTTGGAATTCCTCTTCGTACAGTTTGCCAACTATTCGCGTTGTCCGAAGACAAGTTTCGCGCAATGTTTCTTAAATCCGATTCTGCAGTACAATTTCAGTCCGGATTTGTCTTTCACACTAATTCTCAACTGAATTGGAACGAAACGATCGCCCAAAAGCTAAAGAGATCGCACACCGAACAGCCGGACGTTGCGGGTTTCTCTGCACTGCACATCTCATCAGCATTACCGCTTCTTCCGACTGCATTGCTAGACTGGACCCTCGCGCGACTTGCCAGTTCAAAGAAGATTATCCAAGAAGGCGCGCTCTTCAAGCAGGTTGGAGCGGTTCCCTCGCTTGACGCACGCTTGACCGTGCTTGTTGACGAAGTGATGAATCGTCTTGCGCAAGACGGGTTCGCGCCCTCCTCGTCTGCCGTTATCGCAGAGGCGCTTAGGCAACCTAAAGCTGAGATCGAGAAAGCGCTTGTCGCCGCCTTTAGACTCGAACGCGCAATTCGCCTCGGTAACGACATGTTCTTCGACCGAAACGTGTTTGAACAAGCTACTGAACGTGTCAAACTAATTCTAAAAAATCGCGGAGCCTTACAAGTCTCCGATCTAAGCAAGGAACTGAACTCATCAAGAAAATATGTAGTTCCGTTTCTCGAATACCTCGACACAATAGCTATTACTGAACGCCGGGGCAACGACCGCGTACCCGGGCGCAACTTTGAAAAGAAGAACTAATCTGTGCGCCGCATAATTCTCGCAATCCTCGACGGCTATGGCCTCGCGCCTGATAGCCCATATAACGCAGTTACACAAGCAGATACTCCGTTTCTCGACAAGTTGTGGAAGGACTGTCCTTCAGCAACCTTGATCACATGCGGTGAAGACGTTGGCTTGCCAATTGGTCAAATGGGAAATAGCGAAGTCGGACACCTGAACATCGGCGCTGGCCGTGTTGTTTATCAAGACATCACTCGTATTGATGTATCCATCCGTAATGGTGAGTTTTATAAAAACCCGGTTCTCCTGAATTTGATTCACGATGTGAAGTCACGCGGCGTAGCTTTGCATCTCCTCGGACTTGTTAGCGATGGTGGAGTGCATTCATCATTGAATCATCTGAACGCTATACTTGAAACCTGTCGCCGCCAAGAATTTCACGATGTTACCATTCACGTGTTCACCGATGGTCGCGACACGCCGCCGCACAGCGGCAAAGGTCATATCGCACAACTGGAGAGTTGGATTGCGCAACTCGGTGTAGGTCAAATAGCCACAGTGTCCGGGCGCTACTACGCAATGGATCGCGACAAGCGCTGGGACAGATTACATAAGGCTTACGACGCACTCTGTTTAGGCGAAGGGGTCGATGCGCCATCTGCAATCGCCGCAGTTGAAGCATCATATGATTCTGGCGTGACGGACGAGTTCATTTTGCCATCCGTGATTCGCCGCAATTCAACTTCGGTAATTCGTCCGCAGGATGGAGTCCTCTTTTTTAATTTTCGATCAGATCGCGCCCGCCAATTGACAGCTGCATTGACTAATGACAGCTTCACCGAGTTCCCCTGCCCTACAAAAGTCAAATCATACGTAACGATGACGCAGTATCATGAGGCTTGCACCTTCCCAGTACTTTATCCACCACAGCGAATGACAAATATTCTCGGCAAGGTACTATCCAATGATAACCTAAAGCAACTTCGCATCGCCGAAACAGAGAAATACCCACACGTCACCTTCTTCTTTAACGGCGGCGAAGATACGCCGTTCAATGGGGAAGAACGCATCATGGTGCAGTCCCCCAAAGTTGCGACATATGATTTGCAGCCGGAGATGAGCGCGGCGGAAGTTACTCATAAACTCTGTGACTCGATTCATAGCAAGAAATTCGATTTCATCTGCGTGAACTTTGCAAATTGCGACATGGTCGGGCACACTGGTGTGATGCAGGCCGCAGTCAAGGCGGTCGAAACGGTGGACAAGAGTGTGAAAGCTATGTGCGAGGCTGCAAGCGAATGCGACTACGCACTCTTGATCACCGCAGATCACGGCAATGCCGAGCAAATGTGGGATCCGGTAACAAACGGTCCGCATACAGCCCACACAACGAATTTGGTTCCGCTTGCCCTATACAATGCCGACGCCGAAATGAAACTTGCAGACGGTGGAAGACTTGCTGATCTTTCGCCCACAATCCTTGACTACATGGGTTTGCCCAAGCCCGTTGAAATGACTGGCCGCTCACTTTTGTGTCGTTAAGTTTGCTAACCGGCGAATCCAGAACACCCGTTCTGATCGCTCTTGTCATTGGACTCATTCTGCGAGTTGTATTCATCATCACAACTCCTTTTAATGAACCAGAGAGAATAGGCAAGTTATCAGCCTATAACGATGAACCCGCGCACGTCGAGTACACAAGCCACATTGTGAGATTCGAGACACTTCCACGCACAATCTCGCCAATAACACAAAACTTGCACGGCAGTCTCCCGACGTTTGAGAATTATCAATCGCCGCTTGCCTACATATTGCACGCCCTTGCCTGCAAGCCTTTCGATGTCAAGAGCGCGGACAGTATCGCCATAATCGGACGCTGGCTTTCGCTTGCCTACATGGTCTTGCTATTGCTTGTTGCCGCGACAATCTTTAACGAACTCGGTCGAGCCGTCAGCTCGGAGTCGCGGTCAATCTTCATTATCTTTCTCGCTCTTTCAGGCGTCTTTGTGCGATTCTCGTCGCTTGCCGGAAATGAAATGCTTGCTTGGCTTATGTTTGGATGGATTATTATGGCCTATCTAAGCCATGAGCGCTATGCATCGTCCCGCAATTTCTATTGGCTAATTATTGCATTTATCCTCGGCCTCTATGTTAAGTTGTCCGTACTGCTCTTTGCACCGATTGTCGGGTTAGTCATCGCCCGGACCTACTCTGCAAATCACGGCCGCGCAGTCATTGGAGCACTCTATGTTCTCATAACCTGCATTCCTCTCGCAGCCTACAACTATTTTGTGTTTGGCAGTCCAATTCCTCTTGCCGCTGGATTCGGTGAACCAGTGTGGAGAATGCCCGACTTGAACTCCTTAATGCACGTTTCACGCTCCGCAGTCTTCCCTTGGAGCGAATTGTGGAGAAATTGGATCGGCCTTGCGCTCTTTGCCCCGGCTTTGATCCTACTCGGATGGGTTGCCTTTGGGATTATAAAAAAGATGCGTGAATCATCATGGGCCTTTCTGATTTCTGTAATCAGCTTGTCCGCCTTTGCATGGCTCAATCTGCGTTACGATCAAGCGGAAGGCCGCTACCTCTTTGTCGCGTGGCCCGCATTCATCATCGGCGTTGAAGCCTTGCCGCATAAACTTCGGTCGCCGTGGTTGTGGCTTCTAATGCTTCTCTTACCTTACCTACTCTTTGTCTTCTAACGGCGTCTTTCACAAACTGCGTTCGCTGACAAAAGAGTCAGTTGTTTACGGATTTGCTCACGTGCTGACGCGCTCCGTAACATTTCTCCTACTCCCGTACTACAGTCATAGAATGACCGCCGCCGATTACGGCGAGTTATCACTATACTACTTGTTTTTGGCAATTGTTCAAACATTCTACATCTACGGATTGGACATTGCCTATCTTCGTTTTTACAATCTGACCGATCACGGTAAGAGCAAAGCGGAAGTTAACGGCACCGTCCTCATTGCAAGCTTAATCACAAGTCTTGCCTTAAGTGCGATACTTGCACTCTTTAGCGTTGAACTTGGCAAGCTGCTGATTCACGCGCCGCAAAACGCCTCCAGCGTTCCGTCAAATGTTTTGCTCTGCATATCAATTTTGTTCTTTGACACGATTAGCACGTTTCCGTTTCTCAAGCTCCGTAGCGACAACCGACCACTCGTTTTTTCAGCACAAAAACTAATCAATGTCGGCATAAATCTCGGACTTAACATCTGGTTGATTGAAGGCATGAACATGGGCCTTCGCGGCGTGCTTTGGGCGAATTTGATTGCCAGCATCATCACAACTGTTTTGTTGCTGCCGGATATCCTGAAGTTATGTAAGTTTAAGATTGACGGCCCGTTACTGCGTGAAATGCTTGCATTCGGGATCCCCAACGTGCCGACCTACTTGTTTGTCATGGTGGTGGAGCTTGCTGATCGTAAAGCACTCGAAGTGTATCGCGGAGTTTCGGAAGCCGGTCTATATTCCGCCGGTTACAAACTCGGAATGTTCATGGGTGTTGTTAACGCTGCATTCCGTTTCGCTTGGCAACCGTTCTTTCTAAAACATGCCCAAGATGAACAGGCACCAACGCTTTTCGCTAAAACAATGACCTACTATGTTCTCGTCGCAACGTCATTGATGGTTTGGCTCACATTGTTCATTCCGCCGCTTGTGCAAACGGATCTACCGCTTGTCGGCAGCCTTATCGCACCTGCATTCTGGGCCGGCTTGTCGATATTTCCATTGATTCTCGCTGCCCACATCTTTGATGGCATATATGCCAACTTGATGGTTGGAATTTATCTGAAGAAGGCAACCCGCAAACTGCCGCTCGTGACCGGCGTCGCCGCACTTTTCACAATCGTTGCCAACATAATCCTCGTGCCGCTTTACGGCATGATAGCCGCAGCTTGGATAACACTTGCGGCATTCTTGATTCAGGCCGTTGCCTTGTATCTCACTGTAAATCGCATCTATCCGATTTCCTATGAGTGGGGACGGATTGCAACGTTGTTCATCGTAGGTGGTTCATTTACCGCAGTTGCCGCACTTGCGCCGTTAACTCTCTATTGGCGAATTGCGCTGGCCATCGCTTTTCCCCTCGCGCTTTTTGCGTTTCGCTTTTTCCCAGAAAACGAGCTGCGCTCAATTCGTCGCCTGATTCGGTTATGAAGATTCTTTACGTCGCGCCTGAGCATGTGTCCGGCACGCTGAGTCTATTCAAACGCGAGCATGAACGGCGCGGTGATACTTGCCGATTCGTTACTTTCTGGCACAGTCAATGGGATTTCCCTGACGATATCTGTCTAAACTTGCACGGCATGCCTAATCGCGCATGGGTTAAGTCACTGCGCAAAGCCGTCGCATCCGAACCCCATGATGTGCCATCTCGCGTTGTCAACGGAATGCTTCCAATATGGAATCCAAATCCAATTATCCGCGCCATGTTTGCCTTGCGCGATGAGCGAAATTGGAAACTGATTTGGCGCGCAGTTCAAGAATATGGACTCTTTGATTTCGATATTTTGCACTTGGACGGCGGCGCGGATTTCACACGTGATGCAAGGTTCGCGCGAGCATTTAAACAAAGTGGTAAAGGCGTTATATCGTATTTTCACGGATCCGATCTTCGCGCCCGTGGATATATCCCAGAGGTCGACGCAATAACGGACCTGCGCCTAACACCTGAATGGGATCTCGCCGCGCTCGATGCTCGATTACACTATTCCTATCTTCCTGTCGCATTGGATTCCTTTGAGTATCGACAGTATAATCCTTCCGGAAAAATCAGAGTAGGACACGCCGCTCGAAATCCTCTGAAAGGAACTGTTCACGTTTTGGAGGCAATTGTGCAACTCAAAACAACGAATGATGTTGAATTTGTTTTGATCAAAGATATGAGCTATTCAGAGGCACTGACCGCCAAACGCTCATGTGACTTATTTGTTGATCAACTGACGAACGAAGGCGGATGGGGCTACGGCATGAGCGGTGTCGAAGCACTCGCAATGGGAATTCCAGTTATCACAAATATCCCATCAGAGATGCGCCCCTTGATAGGTGGTCATCCATTCATCCAAGCCGACCCAACAACGATTGCTAATGTACTTCAGAGTTGCATCAATTCACCAGAACTTATGCGCTCTGTTTCTGAATCGGGCCGCAATTGGGCAGTTGAGCGCCATTCTGTCGAGCGTGTAACGGACTCGCTTTATGCTCACTATAAAAAAATGGGTTGGCTGAAGTCGTGACGCTCAGTGTTGTCGTCATCAGCTTCAACCAACTTGAGTTCATCAAGCGGCTCGTTTCACAACTGCTCAATCAGGACTTTCAGCCAAACGATTACGAGATCATAGTTGTCGAATGCTACTCTCAGGACGGTTCAGCAGACTGGTTGAAAGCACAAGTTGACCCGCGCGTCCGCCCGATTCTGCTCGACAAGCCTTGTAATCGCTCGGCGGGCCGCAATCGGGGAATCGTGGCAGCCCAAGCCGACATCATCGTGATGATCGACGGCGATCACACGGTAGAGCGCGACTTCCTTTCCATGCACTCCCGCGCACACCAACGCGGAGTGTGCGCGATCGTAGGAAAATCAGTTTTCGCACGGAACCCTGAATTCGTCGCTATCAACAACTACCTGAACAACAGCGGCGCAACGAAGCTGAGTAAAGGCAGCAAACTCCCGGGCCGCTATTTTCTCACGCGCAATTGCAGTGTGTCGAAGGGCGTTCTCCTTGATATTGGATTATTCGACGAGTCTTTTGATCAGTGGGGTGGGAGGACCTTGACTTGGGGTTAGAATCGAGCGCGCGGGAATTCCGATCTATGGCGAACCTGATGCTCTTCGATCCATCATCACTTCCGTTCTATTGAAGCTGTCTTGAGTAATGTAGAAGCGTATGGATTCGGAAGTATCCCAATCCTGCTCCGCAAGCATCCACAGCTCTTTCGCGAACTCAACTTAGATCGGCTATTCAGCAATCCTTTCGAGCAAAACAGATTTAGTAGGTTGACAAGATCTACCTTTCGCCTGTTCTGTTCTACATTCGTCTATAGGATTGTTTTGCAAATCTCGCTGTTGTTATCTAAAACAAAACAACCGCGCGCTATCCTCGACTACCTGCACCTTCGGCAGTACGCCACAGGTTTTGACCGTTCAAAATCGTTTAACAAGTAGTTCATGGCAATTAGAATAGATGGCACGGCCGTTTCTGCCGCGCTGCAATCTGAGATTAAACTCCGCGTAGAGCAATTCATCGCACAGTGCGGCATTACACCCGGTCTTGCTGTAGTTCTCGTCGGCGACGAGCCCGCTTCAGCTGTGTATGTGAAAGCCAAAGGCAAGGCTTGCGCCAAACTCGGGATGCATTCTGAAACAATCGTAATGCCGACCGAAACTTCCCGCACAGAGTTACTCGCCAAAATCGCTCAGTTGAACGCGGACAAACAGATTCATGGTATCTTAGTTCAATTGCCGTTGCCCAAACACCTCGATGCTGATGAAGTCATTGACACGATTGATCCAATGAAAGATGTTGACGGATTTATCTGCCGTCACGTCTTCAGCGGACATTCTAATAGTCGCCATCGGCCAACCGAATTTTGTCACGCGTGAAATGGTCAAGCCTGGAGCTGTCGTAATTGACGTCGGCATTCATCGCAAACCAGAGTCCGAGGGCGGTGGTTTGTGCGGTGACGTTCAGTACGACGCCGTTTTCGATGTTGCATCTGCTATCACTCCCGTGCCCGGCGGTGTTGGCCCTATGACGATTGCCCTGTTAATGAGCAACACGTTAAAGGCCGCAGAGCTGCAATCGGCAGCTGCAGTTTCGCATACTTGAAATGAAATCAGTTTATTTGATCGGCATCGGCGGTATCGCAATGGCGAACGTTGCTGTGTTATTGCGCTCTGCAGGTTATGAAGTCACAGGCTCAGATCAAGGAGTTTACGAGCCTGCCGCTTCACTACTGAAGCGCGCCGGTATCATCGCCAAGACTCCCTACGGCGTCGACAATCTCCCTCAAGATCGAAACACCACGGTAATCGTCGGAAATGTCCAGTCGCGCGGACAAATTGAAGTTGAAGAAGCCCTTCGTCGAAATCTCCAGCTTGAGTCTTTCCCAGGGTTTCTTCGCCGCACAGTTATGGCGCATAAAACCCGCGTCGTCATTGCAGGCACACACGGCAAGAGCACAACGACGGCCTGCGTTGCTCATCTATTGAATGAACTCGGTCGAGATCCAAGCTATCTCATCGGCGCTGATCCCTTGACATTGCCCTATGGTGGCAATATTGGAAGCGGCGCAGAGTTTGTTATTGAAGGCGATGAATACGACAGCGCGTTCTTTGACAAACGCTCGAAATTCCTTGACTATTTTCCAAATGTATTACTTCTCGGCCGCGTAGAGCATGATCACCTTGACATCTTCCCGACACTTGAGGAAATGCTCGTGTCGTTTCGCCGCTTAGTAGCTCAGTTACCCTCCAACGGGAAGCTGATCGTTGCTGCTGACAGCCCGCTCGCAATGGAACTTGCCCAAAAGGCACCTTGCGATGTGATCACTGTCTCCGCCGATTCTGTAAGCGACTACTCTATTCACGAAGGATCGCTAAAAGGTCCGAACGGCAGCAAGTTTGATAACTTCGCTCCCGGAGTCATTGGCGATTATAATCAATTAAATGTCGCGATGTCAATCGCCGCCGTCGAAACATTAGGAATATCGCTTGACGATATCGTCAATGCCGCAAAGACTTTCAAAGGCATTAAGCGCCGTCTCGAGCTACTATTTGAATCGGCAAACACCTTAGTTTTTGATGACTTCGCACATCACCCAACCGCGATCACAGCAGCCATCAAAGCAATTCGCAAGCGTTTTCCCCAGCACCATGTCATCGCAGTTTTTGAACCGCGCTCGAACACTGCCGTACGCAACAAATATCAGGATGAGTTTCGAGCGGCCCTTGCGAATGCACATGAAGTGATCATCGGCACAGTTCATCGCAAGGACAAGGTCCCCGCAAGTGAAGTCGTAGATACTGATCGCATGGTTTCAGAATTGAAAGCCGCCGGTGTACCCGCGATCTCACTTGAGAACAAAGAAATACCAAATCATCTTGCAAATGGTCACTCAGACAAGTCCACAATTGTTCTCTTCATGAGCAACGGTGGCTTTTCAAGCGCGCCTGCAGAATATGTTAGCTTGCTCATGCAAGCGTCACCAATCACGGCTTAATCGCCGTGGGAACGGATGGGGCACTGGTGGCTCCCGCGGTCTTCAAAACCGTTAGCGTCCATGTAACACATGGATGGCTGGGTTCGATTCCCAGACGTTCCCGCAAAAGCGCTGCGTTCATACCTCATATACAGTCAGCCCATGAAGGAAACCGCGACTGGTAAACTGTTAGATTGCTTAACACTCACCATTGTATTCTTTAGTCACTAATCACCGTTACTATGTCAAGCAAATGCAGATGCCTAATTGTCGCTCAGTGCTCTGCTTTGAACAAATAAACGCCTTGACATTCCCAAAGAAGATGTTTAGCTTTCCATGAGCAGTATTCTATCCCTTTTCAATCTTATATTACTGATTACGAGGAATTTATGACTGGCAACTCCGCCGTCTCATCTTGGGTTGATGAATGTGTAAGACTTCTCAAACCCGAAAATGTACACTGGTGCGACGGTTCCGACGCCGAACGCGACATGCTTACTAAAATGCTACTTGATCGCGGCGAATTCATGCGTTTGAACCAAGCTAACTGGCCCAATTGCTACCTGTACCGATCCGACCCGACCGATGTTGCCCGCACCGAAAAGGTGACTTACATTTGCTGCGAAAACGAATCTGATGCGGGTCCAACTAATAATTATATGTCGCCCGCGCAGGCACAGGCCGAGATTCTCCCGCGTTTCGCAGGTGCCATGAAGGGTCGAACCATGTACGTCGTTCCATACGTCATGGGTCCCCTCGGCAGTCCGTACAGCAAAGTTGGTTTTGAGATTACCGATTCCGCCTACGTCGTCTTGAACATGCGGATTATGACGCGCATGGGCAAAGCCGCCATCGATATGCTAGGCAACTCTTTGGATTTCGTTAAGGGCATGCACTCGCTTGGCGACCTTTCTCCCGAGTCGCGCGCAATCTGTCACTTCCCGGAGCGAAATGAAATCTGGTCAATTGGATCGGGCTACGGCGGCAACGCCTTGCTTGGCAAGAAATGCCACGCGCTTCGTATCGCCTCGACCCAAGCTCGTAAAGAGGGCTGGCTTGCAGAACACATGCTAATTCTCGGACTTGAAAGCCCGGAAGGGAAGACGTATTATGTCGCTGGCGCATTCCCGTCAGCTTGTGGTAAGACCAATCTTGCAATGGTCATTCCCCCAAAAGCACTAAACGGCTGGAAGACATGGACTGTTGGAGATGATATTGCTTGGATGCGCTTTGGTAAAGACGGCCGTCTGTACGCAATCAACCCCGAAGCTGGTTTCTTCGGAGTCGCCCCAGGCACTTCCTCAAAGACCAATGCTAACGCGCTTAAGACCGCTTCAGCGAACTCGATTTTCACGAACGTAGCTGTGGACGACGACGGCAATGTCTGGTGGGAAGGCTTATCGAAAGCTCCAGAGAAACTCACCGATTGGAAGGGTAACCCTTGGACTCCCGCGAGTCCTGAGAAGGCCGCCCATCCCAATTCTCGTTTCACGACTCCAGCTTCTCAATGCCCATCCATTTCACCGGAATGGCAAAATCCAGAAGGCGTTCCTATTTCGGCCATTCTCTTCGGCGGTCGCAGAACCCACCTTGTGCCACTCGTCGTCGAGGCAATGTCTTGGGAGCATGGCGTCTTTATTGGTGCATCGATGGGCAGTGAAGCCACAGCCGCAGCGACGGATACAAAGTCAGGGACAATCCGCCATGATCCAATGGCGATGCTTCCCTTCTGTGGTTACCACATGGCAGACTACTTTCACCATTGGCTTGAAATGGGGCAAAGGGTCCCAAATCCTCCGAAGATTTTTGCAGTGAACTGGTTCCGCCAAGATGATGACGGGCGTTTCCTTTGGCCGGGTTTTAGCGACAATGTCAGAGTTCTTGAGTGGATCATTCGACGGATCGAAGGAAATGCAGGAAGCGTTGACACACCGATTGGAATTTTGCCCCACTTAGCTGACTTAAACACCGATGGTTTAGAAGCATCCAAGGAAGATATGGAAGAGCTTCTGAGAATAGATATAGCAGGGTGGAAGCAGGAAATTGCGGGCCGCCGTGACTACTTCAAGACTTTCGGCGCCAAGTTCCCCAAAGCACTTAACGATCAGGTTGACTCCATCGAAAAGCGCCTTGGTTAGCCCTGTTCATTGAAACAAGTTTCAAGGGCCATCTGTTTAATAGATAGATGGCCCTTTGTTTTAGAGGAATTAACATGAAGTCAATCGGCTTAATAATCCTATCATTGGTAGTTTATGCGGTAACGCACGCAGCCCCCAAGGTTGCCGTCTTTCCGTTTGAACCTTTGATGGATTCGACCTATAATATCTGGCGGGACCAAGTCAAGGTTTTGGACTATCAGCTTGCGCTTCAGAGCTTCCTGATGTCCGATTTCATTAGCCGCGATGACATGGATGCCGTAAAGATTGACAAGCCCGTGAAGTCCGTGGCCGAAGCCGTTGCTGCTGCAAAGGCAGTTCAAGCCGATTTCGCCGTCATCGGAGCTTATGCCGAGTTACCCTCCGCAATTCGGGTGGATGCGCAGTTGATTGATGTCGCATTGGGAGACGTCCCGCGCGGCTATTCGGCTTCTGCTTCGGCACCAAGTTGGGTGGATTTGTCAGCCGTAGCGGACGAAGTTGCGAGCCAGTTGATCGGGCTGATCAAGTCATCATCTACGGCTCGCAGGGATTCCCGCAGCCGTTTGATTGTGGAAGGCGACCGCAATGCCTTAGGATTCCCGCCCAGCACACAAGCTCATCTGTTGATTGAAGTGAATTCTCGGGCCCCGAAAATTACCTTGAGCAACGGTGCCGCCATGAAGCGCTGCTCCGTCAAAGACCGTTCACTGGCGGCAGGGACACAGCCGTCTCAAATCTGCTATTCAGCTGATGTTGCCGCAGGCGAGATCGAAATCACAATCGACCAGCGCGGCTATTACGGCCACAAGGAGTCAATCAATCTGTCCGAAGGCAAAGTCTATCGCTTGGTGGTCGAGCTGGAGAAGATGGCATTTCAATCCGTCCCAACCCCTAAATAGTCGATAATTTACAGTTTCCGGTTCGATGACATTATGCACGGTCGAAAGACCGCACATAATGTTGCTTATGTGACCTTAAGAATTATCAGAAGGCCGGGTTTCCCCGGCCTTCTCTGCTCTAAAAACGCACCACATTGAAGGGGTTACCCCTTCACCACCAGATTCACAATCTTCCCCGCCACGACAATGACCTTTACCAATTCCTTGCCCTCAAGCTGACTCTTCACCTTCTCCAAGTCCAAGGCCAGCTTCTCCAGCTCATCCTTCGTCGCACCCGCCGCAGCTTCAAAAGTATCCCGAAGCTTCCCGTTAATCTGCACAGCGATCGTCACCGTATCTGCTTTCGCCTTTTCCGCATCAAATTCCGGCCAAGCTGCATCAAAAACAGTCGTCTCATGCCCGAACTGATGCCACAACTCTTCGGCCAAATGCGGTGCCGAAGGCGCAATCAGCTTAATCAACGTCTCAATCGTCTGGACCTTCGCGGCGCTCTTCGTCACACCCTTCAGATCCGATCCAACCCAACTATATATAGCATTCGTCAATTCCATGAGCCGCGCAAGTTGCGTATTAAACGCGAACGCCTGCAAGTCATTCCCCACAGCTTGAATCGTCTGATGGAGACGACGCTCAACATCCCGTGGTACGGCCTCTTCAATGTTCACAGTTGACATTGAAACCGCCATCCCCAATCTCCAAACCCGCGCGACAAATCTCTCAATCCCCGAAATCCCGCCTTCGCTCCAATCGCCGCCCTGCGTGTAATCACCCGAGAACATCAAATAGCACCTGAGCACATCCGAACCCACACGTTCAAGCACCGGCTCTGGCGCAACCGTGTTGCCCTTCGACTTGGACATCCGCTCGCCCTTGTTCAGGATAATCCCCTGGTGAATCAGCCGCGAGAACGGCTCTTCATACGGAAACCAACCTTCATCCTTGGCGACTTTGCCAAAGAAGCGGCTATAAATAAGGTGGCCCATGGCATGTTCCGGCCCGCCGACATATTGATGCACCGGGAACAACTCCTTCAAGTGTTCTCTGTCAAAAGGCGCGCTATCCAGCCGTGCATCGGGGTATCTCAAGTAGTACCATGATGAGCACACAAACGTATCCATCGTATCCGGATCGCGCTCGGCAGGCTCACCGCACACCGGGCAAGTCGTGTTGATAAACGACTCGACACTCGCCAGCGGTGACTTCCCTTTCGGCTTATACTCCTTCACATCCTGCGGCAGCAAAACGGGCAACTGCTCTTCCGGCACCGGCACAGTCCCGCAAACCTTGCAATGCACCATCGGAATCGGCGCACCCCAGTATCGTTGCCGTGACACCGTCCAATCCCTAAGATGCCACGTCACGGTAGGTTTACCCTTCCCCATTGACTCAAGCTTCCGCCCCACTGCCCGAATCCCCTCTTCCGAGGTCAACCCCGAAAATTCCCCCGAATCAAACATCACACCCTTATCCGTCAATGCTTCATTCCCCCTGCTTGCGGGGGGTTGGTGTGGGGGGCGGCTTCGGCGAAATCACTGCTTTAATCGCCAACCCGTACGTCTTCGCAAACGCAAAATCCCTACTGTCATGCGCCGGCACCGCCATCACCGCACCCGTCCCATACGACCCAATCACATAGTCCGCCACCCAAACAGGCACACTCTCTCCCGTCAACGGATGCACACAGTAAGCCCCCGTAAACACCCCCGTCTTGGGCCGATCCTCCATCTGCCGATCCACTTCAGACAAGCTGAGAGCCTTCTGCACATACTCGTCCACAGTAGCGCGATGCTCATCCGTAGTAATCTTCTTCACCAACGCATGCTCCGGTGCTAAGACCACATACGTCACCCCAAACAGCGTATCCATCCGCGTAGTGAAAACATTGATACGTCTCTCTTTCGCTCCAGCGGGGGGTTAGGGGGTGACGATCAAAAGCTGATCTCCGTCCCTTCCGACTTTCCGATCCAATACCGTTGCATGGCCTTCGTCTTCTCCGGCCAATCAATTGTATCAAGCCCGTCGAGCAATCTCTGGTTGTAGTCGGAAATTCGGAAAAACCATTGCCTCATCTTGCGTCGTTCCACCGGCGTGTCACACCGCTCGCACAAGTTATCCGCACCGACCTGCTCATTGGCCAGCACCGTCTGACAATTCGGACACCAATTCACCAGCGCGTCTTTTTGATAGGCCAACCCGCGCTTGTACATCAGTAGGAACCACCACTGCGTCCACTTGTAATAGTCCGGCGACGACGTGACCACCTCGTAATCCCAGTCGTACATCGCGCCGATCTTCTTCAACTGTTCGCGCATGAAGCTGATGTTCTTCGCGGTGGATTCGGCCGGATGCACACCCGTCTTAATCGCGTAGTTCTCCGCGGGCAGGCCGAACGAGTCAAACCCCATTGGCTCAAAGACCTCGTACCCTTGCATTCTCTTGAACCGCGCATAGCTGTCCGTCGGCGCATAGCAATACCAGTGCCCCATGTGCAGCTTATCCCCCGAAGGATAACTGAACATCGTCAGCACATAGTGCTTAGGCTTGGGCGAATTCCAATCGAATTTATAAGTCCCCCGCTCTGCCCACCAAGTCTGCCACTTGGCCTCAATGTCAGCAAACGGGTACTGTTGTTCGGAGATGTGTTTCTTATCAGACATAATTCTATTTCAAAAGTACCATTTTCAATGTTTGTGATTGCTCACCCTGCATCAACCGCGCGAAATACACGCCGCTCGCCACTCCGGTCGCTTCCCACGTCATCGATTGCGGCCCAGCTTGCCGAACTTCATCCAGCAATGTCGCGACCTCGCGCCCAAGCGTATCGTAAATGCGCAACTGAGTCCGGCCAGACTGTTCTAACATAAAATTGATGCGCGTCGCAGAGTTGAAAGGATTTGGGTAATTCTGAAACACCCGAAAGTCATGTGCAACCTCACGAACGTCGCGTATCCCAGAAGTCGAGTCAAAACTAAATATCTGCATCGACTTTTCGTCCGCAACATACGCTAAACCCTCATTCACTTCGACTCGCCAAGCTGTCCCTTGCGTATTGTTGCTGGCAAGTGAAGTGGGATTCGCGGGATCACTAATATCAAAGACCTCAATTCCGTCACCCCCTTTTGTGACCCACAAGTAGATGTCCCATGGATCCAACGACAAGGCTCTGCCATTGGTCAATGTGCCATGGCCAACGATCTCCGGTGCAACTGGGTTTGATATATTAAAGACAACGATTCCGGTGTCATACGTGGCAACGTAGAGATAGTCGCCGTTCTTCTTGACGTCCATCGCGTTCATCGTAGCCGAGAAGACAATTTGCGGATTCATCGAATCGGCAACATCAATAACGTTCACAGCGACTGCATCAATAACATAGGCGTATGGATAGTCAATATCCATCATAGAACCGCTAAACTGAATCGCACAACTACCCAGAGTATCGATTTCTGGCAAGATTGCAGTTGACATGATTGCAAACCTATGTCCCGCGAAGTAGTACATCAGACCGCCATCTAATTGAAAGTCCGGTCCCCAATCATTAGTACGATAGCTTGCCAAGTGTGTCGGTGCTGAAAGGTTTTGGAACATCATAGAATTGATATCCGACCCCATCCGGAGACAACTGCCAAGTTACCCTCTACGTCAATTTCGAATGAAGCGTCAAAATCATCATCTGGGGTGCTGCCAATAGTTATCGGCAATGCTGGATTCGATACATCTGCAATCAAGATATCCGGCTCCCAGTTGGCGACAAAAGCAAGACCACCTTGCACTGCAACGTCCGATACTCGGCCATCAGCTTCGAGGTTACCTAACAACGATACACTTTCAGGCTCAGCAACACTTAGCGTGTATATTCCACTGTAATAATCAATGTAAGTGTGTTCCGCAGTATTACCGTTCGCAAGATAGACAATTGTGTCCACAACACAAACACCAAGAATCTTGCCGTTATTCGGATTCTGCCACCAATCCGTTTGAATAGGGTTTGTCGGATCAGAGATGTCAACGACTTCAAGTCCAAAACTTGGAATGGCAAAATATGCGAAGTTACCTTGAATATAAGTTGACCAGATGCCCCGAAAGTACGAATACGACCCAAGCGAATCAGGCACGCTTGGATCAGATATGTCATAAATGTAGAGTCCGGCATCAGCGTGGTCGCTTGAGCTTACATAGAGTCTGTTCCCTACCAAATCAACGTCATGCGAAAATCGCGGCGCTGACCGATGCGTATGCAAATGGCGCGTCCGGATACTCAACATCGATTAACATCGCACCCGCTTCTCCGTCAGCTATTGCGGCAATTCCATTCGCAACATCAACTCCCCATGCACCTCCGTTGGTCGGTAACCCTCCAACCCAATGTGGAGTGTGAGGATCATTGACGTCAATGATCTGCAAACCTTGCCACCAAGTTGCCAGATATGCATACCCGTTCTCATACTTAACGTCCATCGTGTAACCGGCAATTGCCAGCACCGCAGTCAAGGTTGGCATTGACGGATTTGAAACATCAATAATACATAGGCCAGCTTCCCCATCTGCAAGGTAAACGTAGTCGCCGTTTACATCAAGTCCCTCACCTCGTCCGGGACATGCAATCTGAGAAAACACGCTTAGATTAGCAGGATCGCTTGCGTCAAGAATCTTAATCCCATTATGAAAAGAACAATATGCATAGTCACCGATAACTTCTATATCAGGACCGCCCGACCAAAACGTCGAGCCGACATAATTTATCGATTGAGCTTTACAAATTCCAGCTGTGATAAGAACAACACATAACACCGCTATGTTTATAGTGGCAAACTTAGCAAGAGAATTTCGTGCAATGACCCGATTCCGTGGCATGATTGACTCTTAATGAGAAGTTTGTAGCTAACACGAATCGTTAACAGTAATCTATTTAAATCTCCAAAAATTCTTTTGTCTCCCTCACCACATCCCCCTCGCATTCCCGCCACACCGCATGCCCCACGCCCGGATACATCACCGCCCGCGCCTTCTCCCCCACTCCCTTTACAATCGCATTCACCTGCTCAACCGTCCCGTATTCATCCAACTCCCCCTGCATCACCAACACCGGACAAGGAATGCAGCACAACAATCTCCGGGGGGGGGGGGGGCGGCCGGGGGGGGGCGCGGGGGGGGGGCACTCGCTACCACCGATACTCGGCAAAGAAATCGGCAATGAATGCCACTGCCTCGAGGGCGGGGGTGGAAAGCCACGTCTCATGCCCCGATAGAGCCGCTCGCTCTTCTCACCGTGATATTTTTCTAACCGTTCAAGCAGCCGCGTCTCCCCCGCCGTTGCCACCGTGTCGCGCACACCCGCAAGCGTCACCTCTTCCAAAAACACATGCGCCGCCATTGCCACCACCGACTGCACTCGCTCAGGCCACAGTGCCGCCGCCACCAAGGCAATCGAACCCCCGTCACTATGCCCCACCAATATCGCGCGCCGCACTCCCAACTTGTCGAGAATCTCCGGCAACCTCCGCGCATCGTTTTCCAAATAAGCACTCGTCCGCTGCTCATCAGATAATGCCGATGACACCCCATGCCCCCGCCGGTCAAACATCACCACATCCAGCCCCGTCACATCAAACAAAGTTTGCGGAAACTCCTTCCAAGTCTCCATACACCCCAGTGCATCATGCAACAACACAATCGCCGGATCGCTTAGAGTCTCGCCATGCAGAAATCTCTTCGCCCCCAGCGAATAATCCCCAAACGACAATATAAGCAATTCAGTTTTCATTTCAGGTCTCCCCCAAATTCGTCTGCGGATTTGGGGGGATTAAGGGAGGCTTCTGAGGTGGTCTGACCTCCCCAACCCCGACTTTTCTCCCTAATTTCAATCAGTCCAACCCCTTACTAAATCCAATAAAACAAAAATATCATTGCGCATCCGTTCAAATTTTTGTATATTACTACCTGCTAACCTCACCATCCCCCGATCCCCCGCCTTGTCCCGCCAGAGTCCCTTGCACCCTTTGTCACAACCCCAAAAATTAAATCCCTGTTTTCAAAGTACTCCTGTTTGGTCAATTATTAGCGTTTTTCCAATAATCAACAGCTTACAACCCACTTACGCCTCTCTTACTTTGCCGCCCCCGCCCGCCTCTTTTGAAGCCAGTCCTTCCCCAAATGTATCGCCATCGGCAACACCGAGATCCCGATAATCGCGAAGATCACCAGCGAGAAATTCTTCTTCACAAACGGAATGTTCCCGAAGAAATACCCCGCCATCACACACGACGTAATCCACAACAGAGTTCCGCCCACACTGAACATCAGAAACCGCGCGTAGTTCATCTTCCCAATGCCAGCAACGAACGGCGCGAACGTGCGGAAGATCGGCATGAACCGCGCAATCACAATCGTCTTGCCGCCGTGCTTCTCATAAAACGCGTGCGTCTTGTCGATGTACTCCCGCTTCACCCACCGCGAATTCTGCACCTTAGGTCCGACAAATCTCCCGATCCAATAATTTGTCGAGTCGCCTAAAATTGGAGCAAGATACAAAATTCCCAATAGCAACGGAAGCTCAAGTGAACCCAAAGCCGCAAATGCTCCCGCCGCAAACAACAGCGAATCCCCCGGCAAGAACGGCATGACCACAAGCCCCGTCTCGCAGAAGATAATCACAAACAAAATCAAATAGGTCAGCACCCCATACTCAGAAATCACCGCCCCAAGGTGCACATCGAGATGGAGAAATATATCAATTACGGTAGAGAGAAATTCCAAAAAAGCCCTCGCCTATTTTGCCAATGTACTGCGTGCTTTGCGACTTAGATACAGTGCACGAACTATCCCAATCGAACTTGGAACAACAGTCATAATACCGACCAGCACAATCGCCGTGATGAAATGCTGCTTCACCCACGGAATCTGACCAAAAAAATATCCACCCAATACAAACACACTCACCCACAGAGCAGAACCCACAACGCTCGCAATCAAGAATCGCAGATACCGCATCTTCGACAGCCCCGCAATAAACGGCACGAACGTGCGGAACGTCGGCACGAATCGCGAAATCAACACGGCCTTCACACCATGCTTGCGATAGAACATCGAAGCCTTGCGCACATAGCCCGGCCGAATCAGCTTCGTCCATTTGACCAACACCTGATGCCCAAGCTTGCGTGAGATCCAGTAGTTTGCACTATCGCCGCACACCGCCGCAAGATGAATCCCAACGGCAAGCTCATAGACATTGAGATTCCCCGCACCGGCAAACGTCCCCGCCGCAAACAACAACGTGTCACCCGGTAAGAACGCGGCAACAATGAATCCCGTTTCCGCAAACACGATTGCATAGATCAACCAATAGGTCCATGCACCATAAGCAATCGCGGCTTGTTCTAAGCGAGCATCAAGATTAGAGAGAAAGTCAAACAACCGCGTTTCCAGTGATATGAAGCAAAATCAAAAAAGCCGCACCATCTCTGGGGCGGCTTATTTGCGTCGTCGGGGAGACAGGATTTGAACCTGCGACCCCTTGGTCCCGAACCAAGTGCTCTACCGGACTGCGCTACGCCCCGACATATATTGTCTCGGATCCGACCCCGGATCACTGAATCCCTCCCTGCCGATTAGCGGCACGAAGGACACCACACCCATCTCTTGTGTTTGAAGCTCGCCGTCAATCTTGTCAACGACCTTCAAAACCTGTTCGCGTCCCTCACCCATCGGGAATATCATTCGTCCGCCTTCTTTCAATTGATTGGAAAGAGTCTTAGGCAAATGAGGTGCTGACGCGGTAATCAAAATCTTATCAAACGGTGCCTGATCCGACCAACCGATCGTTCCATCACCGTGTTTTACGATCACATTCGTCAATCCAGCCGCTTCAAGTCTTGCACGAGCTTCTCTTGCCAATGCGAAGTGGCGCTCAATCGTGTAAACTTTCCCGGCCAACATGCACAGAATCGCGGCTTGATAGCCAGAACCGGTTCCAATCTCCAGCACCTTATCAGTTGGCTGAACATTGAGCAGTTCTGTCATTCTTGCAACGATAAACGGTTGGCTTATCGTCTGACCGTTATCAATCGGTAAAGGCGTGTCTTCGTAGGCGCGATTCTGAAACGCTTCCTCGACAAACTCATGCCGTTTAACCTGCCGCATGACATCAAGAACCCGCTCATCCGTGATCCCGCGCCGCGAAAGCTGCGTCAGCACCATTTCATCCCTTGATAACTTATAATTTCTCATATACTTATATCAGAGATGGTCGGGCAAGTGGAGGACCAAAGTTACGCAAACAGAACCAGAATATACCACTCCGTTACCGGAATGTCAAGCCCCGAAAAACATGAAATTTACACAACCTGCGCCACCGCAAATTTAAGATATTCTGTCTCGGGGCATCGCTGCGAGAACGGGATGATCCGGAGCCTGAGTCCCAAAGGCCAAAAAACGGACATTTCGCCGACTCTTGAAGGCCGCCTCTTCGAGCGACTTCCGCCAGTTCACGCGCGAGATCAACCCTGAGCAGCTCGACGTCAACAGGAGTCCACCCGGCTTCACCCACTTCATCGCACGCGCATTCAAATCGCGATACGCCCGCAACGCAATCGTTGCCTTGCTGCGGCTCTTCGCCAACGCAGGCGGATCGACACTTACAATATCATACTGCTGATCGCCTTGTTTCAACCACTCGAAGATATCAGCCTCTATGTATGAAGTGCGGTCAACAAAATTATTCACACGCACGACTTGTTTCACCAGCTCCAATGCACGTTCAGATCCGTCAACAAAGGTAGTCTGACCTGCGCCCGCTTTCAAAGCATATAGACCAAACGCGCCGGTATAACAAAACAAATCAAGAAATGACTCGCCTCCACGCACAAACGACTGCATCAACTTGCGATTCAGTCTTTGATCAAGAAAATAGCCAGTCTTCTGCCCCTTGACCGGATCTGCAAGCAATTTGATACCATCTTGCGCAAATTGAATAGTCTCGTCAATCTCACCATAGACAGTTCTTCTCTCTTGCGCGAGCCATTCAAGCGCCCTCATCGAAGAATCATTCGCCGCAACAATAGCTTTTGGCTTCAAGCGTGATTCAATCCAGTTAATGAGATCGACTTGCATCCGATCCGTACCTGCAGTGAGCGTTTGATACACAACCAAGTCTTCAAACCGATCTACAATAATTCCCGGCAATCCATCGGCCTCGCTAAACACAACGCGGCACACACGGTCGTCACCGAGCATCCTCTGGCGAGCCGCTAACGCGCTATCGAGTCGTCGAAATAAGAACTCCCGATCAATCGCTTCGTCTTCACGCGACATCAACCGAACTGCAATTAGGCTGTGCGGATTAATCGTTCCAACACCGTAAAATCTACTTTTGCCATCCACCACGCGTACAACGTCACCCGGTTGGTTCTTCTGAAAACCATCATGCAATTCGTTCGAAAAAATCCACAGGTGCCCGCCAAACACGCGCGCTTCGGCTCCATGCTTCAAAACGACTGTTGGATAGTTTTCAGCACTCATTGGAACAGCGAAGTTTGATTCGACGATGGTTTAATTTCTTCAACCAATGTAATCAGGTCATTGGCAAGTGGTACCAATAACATCCGCAACTCTTCAATCGGCGTATCCAGATTGAGCCACTTTACACAATCTTCAGGTTTCAAGATGACAGGCATCCGGTCATGCACAGGGGCCATCACGTCATTAGCAGCAGTTGTAAGCATCACACAACTTTCTATCGTGCGTTCACCGTCTGTCCAACAGTCCCACATCCCCGCAAACAAGAAATCTGCATCCTTTGGCCGGAATGTTACGCGTTGCTTTGTCCCCTTCACCCACTCATAAAACTCATCTCCGAGCATAATACATCTGCGTTTACGAAACGAATCCGCAAAGGATTTTAGTTCCTCAACTGATTCTGAGCGCGCATTCGTTAACGGACGTTCCGGCATAGTCTTCGACCAAGCAGGAATAAGCCCCCATCTCATTTCAAGTTGCTCGTAGTCCACATGCGTCATACGCACAACAGGTACAATATCCGTTGGTCGAACTAACTTAGCTTTACGTTCGACTCGCAAATCGTTCAGAATTCCGAGCAAGTCACAAACGAATGGGCTTATTGGTTCACCGCGAGTATTATATGCATTGCACATGTGAATTCCTCCTTAACAAAAACACACGGGAGTTGCCCCGTGTGTCTCATGGTCGGGGCGACAGGATTTGAACCTGCGACCCCCAGACCCCCAGTCTGGTGCGCTACCAGGCTGCGCTACGCCCCGACATATCAATCAAATTCAGTATCTCGCGAAGCTCGCTCTTCACCTCGGCCAACACATTAACCGTAGTTGGCTGCGGTGTCACTTCTTCCAGCCCTAATTCGAGCTGTTTGCGCGCACCAGCAATCGTGAATTTCTTGTTGTGCAACAGATCATGAATCCGTGACAACAATGTAAGATCATTTTCAGTGTACAACCTGTTTCCCCCGCGCCCCTTCTTCGGGTGAAGCTGCGGAAACTCACTCTCCCAATACCGCAACACGTGAGCCGGTACACCCGTCATGTCAGCCGCTTCACTAATTGAATAGTAAAGCTTCTTAAGTTGTGGCACGCGCGTATCGCGCTTCTCACTCACCGTGCTCATACTGTTGGAAACATAAAGAATTCACAGGTCTTTCGCAAGTTCCTTTATCGGCCTGTGCTGCCGAATCCTCCGTGTCCGCGTTCGCTTTCCGCAAGTTCAGAAACATGCTCCCACGAAATTCTCGTCACGGGACAAATCACAAGTTGAGCAAACCTCTCTCCACTCTCAATCACAACCAGTTCGCTCGTCGCATTCATTAACAAAACTAACAATTCACCGCGATAATCAGAGTCAATTGTTCCTGGCGCATTCGGCATCAAACAACCTGTTCGACGCGCGAATCCCGACCGCAATCTGACCTGACCCTCATATCCCGCCGGAATCGCAATTCGAAAACCGGTCGGCAACAATTTGCGTTCACCAGACGCAAGCGTTAATGCCTCGCCCGCCAAACACAAATCCATTCCAGCCGCTCCCAACGTCGCATAGCTCGGTAAATCTGTTGGAGCATGCGCCATGCGAACTATCGGAATAATGATGCTCAATCCTGCGCCTTCTTGCCGTTAGGTTCGAGCAGCGTCGTCACGATATTCTTTTCATCAAACAGCTGATTGGCCATAATCTGAATTCGCTTCGGAGTCACAGCATCAATGCGTGCGCTGATTTCATCCAGTGGAACATAACGGCCCTGATAGATTTCCATGCGCGCAAGCCTCATCATTCGGCTTGAAGTATTTTCAAGCCCGAGCATTAATCCGCCCTTGTACTGAATCTTGATCTCTTCAAGTTCCGATTTTGTGAGTGGACGCTCTTTCAGATCAACCAGCTCTTTGATGACCATCTCACGTGCGCGTTCTACTCGTTGCTTGTCCGTCGCAAGATAGACGCCATAGTAACCCGTGTCCGACAGAGAATCGTTGTACGAATATACTGCATAAGCGATACCATGCTTCTCACGAATATTCTGAAACAGCCTCGACGACATTCCGCCGCCCAGCACTGTGTTCAGCATCGACACCGCGACGCGATCCTTCGATTTGTATTCAATACTCCGTCCGCCCATCAGCATATGTGCTTGCTGAATCGCACGCGAGTTTCTTTCAAAGCCAGGCTCGAGTTTCTTGAACGGCTGTGAAGCGGATTTCACCCTCTTGCCCTTCGCTGCCAAACTTGCGCCGATCAGTTTTTCGAGTTGTGAATGCTTCACATTGCCGGCCGCGGCAACTACAATCCTGTACGGATTGTAATGCTCTTTCATAAAGCCTTGAATGTCTTCGCGGGTGAATGACGAAACATTCTTCGGAGGTCCAAGAATCGGTCGCGCCAGTGGATGATCTTTATACACCTGTCCCACGAAATTTTCGTGAACTACGTCGTCAGGCATATCTTCATGATCCCGGATCTCATCCAGAATCACCTGCTTCTCTTTCTCCATCTCAGCCGGATCATAAACGGAATTCTGTAAAATATCAGTCAACAGATCGACCGCTGTGGACAATTGCTCATCCAACACATGCACGTAAAAGCACGTTAGCTCTTTGCCCGTAAACGCATTGATATGTCCGCCACCACGCTCAATTGTTTTCGCAATATCCATAGCCGAACGCGACGTTGTGCCCTTGAACGCCATGTGCTCGATGAAATGCGAAATACCGTTCAGGGCTTCACTTTCATGTCTGGATCCAACGGTTACCCAAATTCCCAGCGACGCGGAGCGCACGCTGGGAATTTTCTCACTAACTAACCGGATGCCATTCGGCATCACGGTTTTCTGAAACGTCGAAGCTTTAGCCACGAATCAACCCTTCTGAGTCAAGCAGAAGATTAATCTTCATCCTTGACCTTTTCCGTCCGCGGGCGGCTTGAATCGCGATGCTTGTCACGGCCATGGCCACCGCTGGGTCCGCCGCTGCGTTCACGACGTTCACGCGGCTCTTCTTCAGGCATTCCTTCAGGGCGCGGCAATAGTGCTTTACGCGAAAGATCAAGCTTGCCTTCCGGCGTAATCTTGACCAGCTTCACATTCACGGCGTCACCGACATTCAAATGATCGGTGACTTTGTTCACGCGATGATGTTCGATTTCGCTGACGTGCAAGAGACCTTCACGTCCGGGAAGAATCTCGACAAACGCGCCGAATTCCATGATCTTCGTTACGCGGCCGTCATAGACCTTGCCGACTTCGGGGTTTTCCGTCATGCCGCGCAAAATGTCAAGCGCCTTTTCGACTTCTGTTGAACTTGGACCAGAAATGCAAATCTGGCCGGTGTCCTCAATGTCAATCTGCGCGCCGCTACGGGCAATAATGTCACGAATTGTGCGGCCTCCGGGTCCGATAATCAAACCGATCTTATCCGGATCAACCGTGAAGAACGCAATACGCGGAGCAAACGGTGAAATCATCGGACGCGGCTCAGCAATTGCCTCGCGCATCTTGCCCAAGATATGATCAATACCCTTGACGCGCTTGCACAATTGCCGTGCGCATCAATTCAATCGAGATACCGGCAATCTTGATATCCATCTGACATGCAGTGATACCCTGCTCATTGCCCGTCACCTTGAAGTCCATATCACCGATATGATCTTCATCACCGAGAATGTCAGACAGAATTGCGAACTCGCCTTCTTCTTCGATCAATCCCATAGCAATTCCCGCAACCGGTGATTTAAGCGGAACACCGCCGGCCATCAACGCCATGCAGCCCGCGCAAACCGTCGCCATGGATGAACTGCCGTTGGATTCAAGCACTTCTGAAACGACGCGAATTGTATACGGAAAATCATCCCAAGCCGGAAGAACAGGTTGAATCGCTCGCCACGCCAAATTTCCATGTCCCACTTCGCGGCGCGATTGGCCTAAAAATCTGCGCACTTCGCCGACGCTGAACGGCGGGAAATTGTAGTGAAGCATGTACGGCTTGAAATACACCCCATCAATGCCGTCCACTTTTTGTTCGTCAAATTTCGCGCCGAGCGTAATGGTGCCCAGAGCTTGAGTCTGGCCACGAGTAAACAACGCGCTGCCGTGAACTCGCGGCAACACATCAATGTCGCAAGCGATCGGGCGAATATCCGCATGCTTGCGTCCGTCAATGCGAATTTTATCCTTTACAACGCGGCGACGCACGATGTGATCAAAGCGTGCATTCACCCATTCCTTGATTTCACCGTCTTCATCCGGGAACTCTTCGGTCAATTTTTCGCGCGCGTCAGCAATGATGGCCTTCATGGCTTTTTTGCGTTCCTGCTTTTCAGCAATCTTGCACAAATCAGCAATGCGTCCGTCATACTCGGCAATCATCCGAGTATCAAGCGTCATGTCTTTTTCCGCCGGAACAAAGATCGCCTTCGTTCTGCCGATCGCTTCTGCAAGTTTTACCTGCAGCGCGACAATTTTCTTGACCTCTTCGTGAGCAATCTCAATCGCCTTTAGAAACGTTTCTTCGTCCACAAGCTTGGCAATGCCTTCAATCATCATAATAGATTGTGCCGTGCCTGAAACGACCACGTCAAGGATTGATTCCTCAAGCTGCTTGAAGGTCGGATTCACAACATATTCGCCGTCCACATAGCCCATGCGAACAGAGCCAACGGGACCGTTAAACGGAACATGCGAAATCGCGAGCGCCGCCGAAGCCGCTATCGTTCCCAATACATCGGGATCATGCTCGCCATCAGACGACAAGACATTGATCAAGATTTGCACTTCCTTGTAAAATCCTTCCGGAAACAAGGGACGCAATGGGCGATCAGTCAGACGCGCGGACAACGTTTCCTTATCAGACGGACGACCTTCGCGCTTAAAGAAGCCGCCCGGAATGCGTCCTACCGAGTACATTTTCTCTCGGTAGTCCACCGTCAGCGGCATAAAATCAAATTCCTTCTCAGAGTCAAGATCGGCGCACACCGTGGCAAGCACTGTCGTCTCGCCGTATGTCAACCAAATTGCTCCGTCTGCTTGCTTGGCCATGCGACCAGTTTCAAGCGTCAGCTCTAAACCACCTAACTCAAGTGTTTCGCGTGTCATTTTTTTTCCTCTTTTCTTCCTCTCCTGCTCCCGTTAACGTCTCGAAACACTTATTAGCCACGGAGGCCAAGCTGCTTGACGAGTTCGCGGTAACGATTAACGTCTTTCTTGTTCAAATACTTCAAAATCCGGCGACGCTTGCTGACCAATAACAACAGCCCGCGGCGCGAGTGGTTGTCTTTCTTGTTCGTCTTCAGGTGCTCAGTCAGGTAATTAATACGATGAGTGAGCAGTGCGACTTGAACTTCCGGGCTGCCGGTGTCGTCTTTAGAGCGGCCGTACTGATCCATCAGTTGACGGCGCGGATTCGTTGCGTCTGACATGGTCGTGTTCTTTGTTTTTATCTTCTTGTTGTCAAATGACGTTTTCTTGCTGGATCTTGCGGTGAGGCTCCAAATTGAAACCCTCGTCGCTTAAGATTCCACGAATATCCGAAATGTCCTGCTTCATCTGCGCGGACAGCGCCTCTTCGCCGCTGAACTTGATCTCACCGCGCAAACGCTTCACAAATCGCAGAGTCACCGCGCGGTCGTAAAGATCAGCATCAAAATCTAAAAGGTGCGCTTCAACCGAATGCATCTGGCCGCCAAACGTCGGATTAAACCCGATTGACACCGCCGCCGGATAAGCGTATCCACTCACTTCCGCGATGGCAGCATAAATGCCATCACGCGGGACGATCTTTCCAGCCGTGAACTCCGACAGGTTTGCTGTCGGGCAACCCATCCGTCTTCCGCGTCCAAAACCTCGCACAACTCGTCCCGTTAGCGAGAATTTTCTTCCGAGCATGGCGCTGGCCAACGGCACTTCGCCTTCCATAATCAAGCGGCGAATCGCAGTCGACGAGACCACCTGATCATTCATGATCACAGGCTGAACAATATCGACTCCAAATCCGTACTCCCGACCCATCGAAATCAAACTCTCATGATCCCCCGCGCGATCCTTTCCAAACGTGTGGTCATACCCTGCCACGACGTGCGCGACGTTCCAAGTCTTCAAGCAATACTCTTCGACAAATCGCTTCGGTGTGAGATTTCTGAATGCGTCGTTGAATTCAATCACAAAAATATGATCAATCCCCGCCCCGCAAATCAACTGCATTCTCTCCTCAAAACTGTAAAGCATCGAGATATTGCGCTGATCTCCAGCCAGAAACGAACGGGGATGCGGATCAAACGTTACGGCAACAGGAACAGCCCCGCGCTCCTTTGCGATATCAATGGTGCGACCGAGAATCTGACGGTGACCAACGTGCAAGCCATCGAAGCTGCCAATTGTGACCACAGTCTTCTTCGCTGTAACTTCGACAGGTAATACACCTTTGTAAACGTTCATTTACCCTTTACCGCCCCATGAATTCCGGATGTTTCAACGCGTCGGACAGCTGCCATGCATTCTCAATTTGATAGCTTCCAATTGCAGTTCTTCGTAGCGCCGCGAGTGTTCCGCCACAACCCATTATTTCGCCCAAATCGCGCGCGATAGATCGAATATATGTACCCTTGCCGCAACTTACATCTACGGTCACAAACGGGTTCTTCATCTCGACGATTTTAATTTCGGAAATCGTTACGGACCTTGGCGCAAGCTCGACAACGTGTCCCTTTTTCGCCTGCTTGTAACTTCGCTTCCCTTCAACTCGAATCGCCGACACCGCCGGAGGCCTTTGCAGAATTTCCCCTTGAAACGAATCAAGTGTCTCTACAATCTTACGTTCGTCCCAATCTACCGCCGACTCTGCTATTACTTTTCCGTCAAGATCATCGCTATCGGTTGTTAAGCCAAGCTGCACAACTCCACGATAGCGTTTCCCCAGCCCCATAAACTCATCTGATTGCGTCGTACAGTCCCCGAACATCACAATCAGCATCCCCGTTGCCATCGGATCAAGTGTCCCCGCGTGTCCAACTTTCTTCCATCTTAGTCCCCCCCGCAGTTTCGCAACCACGTCGAATGACGTCCACCCCGCAGGCTTGTCAATCGGAAGAATCAGTCCGTTCAATTCGCAGACGGCCCAAGTGCGCTGATCAAACTCGGCAGCAATCTTGCCTGCACGGATCGCAACGTGCCATACATCCGAAATCCTGCCGCGCGTTCGTGTCCGCCGCCGCCAAAGGACTCCGCAATCGCAGAAACATTCACGCGCGACTTCGAGCGCAGTGAAACACGAATCAGACCATCTTTCATTTCAGAGAACAACACCGCGACTTCGACACCTTCAATCGCACGTCCCAAGTCAACCAAATTGTCTGGATCCTCAACAACGTAGTCATTTGTGACAAACATTGTCGAGATCTGCCCATCCGCATGCAGTTCCAAAGTGGAGAGAATTTGCGCAGTTGACTTGATGTCATGCGCAGGAATGGTAAAGTAGAGATGTTCAGTCAATGATGACAGCGGCGCGCCTAACTCCACAAGGTTCGCCGCAACTCGCAGCGTTGATGGTGAAGTATTG
Source organism: bacterium (assembly GCA_016721565.1). Lineage (GTDB taxonomy): Bacteria > Electryoneota > RPQS01 > RPQS01 > RPQS01 > JABWCQ01. The sequence continues at coordinate 566,424 of JADKHW010000001.1, forward strand.
GAATGTCGAAATCGTCCTGTATCCGTCAGCAATCCGGCCAGCATGTTTGTCGCCATTGTATCGGTAATGTTGAGCTTCAGCGCAGTGAACAAATTAAATAACAATTCACCCGAAGCCGCAGCATCCGTGTCAACAAGTTTAAGGTCACCGAATTTTGAATTGGAAATGTGATGATCTAAGTTCGCGACGCGCGCCCTTGGCAATCATTTTTCAACGTCTCCAATGCGCTCGCGATTCCCCGAATCAACGATGATCACATCCTCAAACCGCGTCTCGGTGTTTACATCTCTTGCAACGAGGATTTCATTCGCTCCAAACAACACCTTGCATCTCGTCGGGCAAGCATCTTCCATAATACAAACGGGAGTTCCGCCGGATTGGAGTACTGCCTCGCGCAACGCCAACACTGAACCAATCGCATCCGGATCAGGTCGAACATGTGATGAAATCAAAACTCGGGGCGATTCAAAGAACGAACGAAGCTGAAGAAGGTCAGAATCCGAAAACTTCACGATCCCTCTTCCTCATTCCGCGCCTGTTTCAATAGCTCTTCAATTCGAGCTGCCTTTGCGGGTGTCCGGTCATAGTTAAACCGCACTTCAGGGTGTTGCCGCATGACAAATCGTTTTGCAATCGCCGTACGGAATTTTCCTCTGAGCTTATTTAAGTGCCGCTCGACAGATTCACCCGAAGTCTCACTCCCGATGACACTGAAAAAAACTTGCGCCATCGACAAATCATCGCTCACAGTCACGCCGGTCACGGACAAAATCATATCGTTTGGAATAGTCGCAATGTCCCGAATCATGCCAGGCATTTCGCGTTCGAGTTCAGCGCCAAGCCGTAATGGCCTGCGCGGACCGTCCATGTTTTGCCTGAGCAGATTAGACATAATACTCGATTTTCGGATTCAGCAGAAGCAACCGTGCATCTTGCTCTATGATTTCCCGTACTGTGCGAAACTGATGCTCAATGTGCGATTCCGTATCCGCAACACAAGCAACAGCCAAATTGCAAATCTGCCAACCTTCACCGGCTCCTTCGTGAATGGAAACGTTGCACTTGTTGCGCACGCGTTCCTTCGCCGAATTGACTACACTGCGCCGTTCTTTCAAAGAATGACTATGGGGCAGGTGTAATGTAACCGTCATCACCCCTGCGCAGCATTTCATGCCACCGACTGTTCGAGCGTACGCTTCACCTCAGTGATCGTGATCACTTCAATCGAATCACCTTCACGCACGTCGTTCATACCGTTAAGCAAAATACCACATTCATATCCAGCCTTGACTTCGCTCGCATCCTGCTTAAAGCGCTTCAGTGAACCAATGGTACCAGCCCAAACCTGCTTGCCTTCGCGCAACAGCCTAATCTGACTCTGTCGCTTAATTGCTCCAGAGATAACGAAGCAACCCGCGATGGTTCCAGCAGACGGAACATGGAAAGTTTGGCGTACTTCAATAAGACCAACCACGTCTTCACGCTTATCCGGACGAAGCATACCTTCGAGAGCCTCTTTGACGTTGCTCTCCATCTCATAGATGATGCGATAAACACGAATGTCCACGCCCTCACGCATCGCAAATTCACGTGCCTTGAGATTAGGATGAACATGGAAACCAAGAATGATCGAACCAGTCGCCGCCGCAAGCAAAACGTCGCTTTCGCTGATCGCACCAACACCTCGGTGAATGATCTTCACGGCAACTTCCTTCGTGCCCAAACGCTGCAACTGATCGCAAATAGCCTCGACCGAACCGTCCGCGTCACCCTTAATGATGAGCGGTAATTCGCGCACTTCGCCATCGCGAATTCGTTGCGAAATCTGATCGAGACTGAGCATGCGAATCTGGCGGAAAGTCTGCTCGCGCTGCAACAACTGCCTGCGCATGGCGATGTCCTTCACTTCGCGCTCACTGTCGAATGCGACAAACGTATCACCGGCCTGTGGAGCGCCGGAGAAACCGACAACCTGCGCCGGACGTCCCGGACCAATATGATCAATCGGGCGATGATTTTCATCCATCAGCGTACGCACCTTGCCGTATTGCTGACCGGCGACAAAGAAATCACCGACATTCAAGGTGCCGTTAGTAACGACAACTGTCGCAACTACACCGCGCCCTTTATCAATTCGTGTTTCAATCACCGTTGCACGTGCGCGGCGCTTCGGGTTACCCTTAAGTTCAAGAATATCCGCCGCCAATAGAACTTCTTCAAGCAACGCGTCGATACCTTGACCGAACTTCGCAGAAATCTCAGCCGACTGCACCTTACCGCCCCACTGCTCAACGAGCACGTTGTGATCAGCGAGCTGCTTGCGAATCTTTTCCGGATCAGCATTTGGACGGTCAATCTTATTGATCGCCACAATTACCGGAACAGCCGCAGATTGTGCATGACTAAGCGCTTCAAGCGTCTGCGGACGCACTTGATCATCCGCCGATATCACGAGAATCACCAAGTCAGTTACCTGTGCGCCGCGCGCACGCATAGCCGTAAAGGCTTCGTGGCCCGGCGTATCGAGGAAGCTGATCGTACGGCCTTTATGAATTACTTCATAAGCGCCGATATGCTGCGTAATACCACCGTGCTCTTCCGAGATCACAGACGTCTTACGTAAAAAGTCGAGCAATGACGTCTTACCATGGTCAACGTGACCCATGACAGTAACAACCGGCGGGCGCGGCACGAGATCTTCTGGAGCATCCTGCTCATCCGACAGGTCTTGTTCAACCTCTTCTTCATCCGAAATAAACTCAACTTGGAATCCAAATTCGTCAGCCATCAACTCGATCAAGTCGTGTTCGAGTCTTTGATTGATAGTCACAAGCTTGCCCATCAAGAAGAACTTTTTGATGACTTCGGAAACGTCAACGTCCATCAAATTCGCAAGCTCCTGAGTCGAAACAAACTCAGTAAGCTGCAAAATGTTATCATGTGTTTCCACCAACTCGCCTGTAACACGGTCACGTCGCTTGGCGCGGCGCTTGCCAGTGTCCATCGAAGCAAGTGTCTGGCGAATCGAAGCATCGACTTCCGCCTGATTAACTTCTTTGCGTTTCGACTTGACTTTGCGGCGTGAGCGGCTATCGTCAACAATCGGACTGCGCTTCGTTTTCTCTTGCTTCTGCGCAGCAATCAGTTTCTTCTGCTTCTCTATACGCTCGATATCAGCCTTAGTCGGCGCGCGACGCTTGTGAGCATCCGATCCTTCAGTACGAGCTGGTGTTGCAGGAGCGGTTGTTCCATCAGGACGCGGAACACGTGGTCCAGTTGGTGCCGGGCGACCACCGGCCGCCGCAGGACGTGCTCCGCCGGGCGCACCCGGACGAGTCGCGCCTTGACCTTGTTGCGGTCTGCTCGGTGCGCCGTCACGAGTAGTCGGCGCAGGTCTGCGTTCGCCCCTTGCATCGGGCCTCGGTGGCACAGGTCTGCCTTCAGCTTTTGCTTTCGCAGCTTCAGCACGCGCCTGTCTGCGCGCCTCATCAGCAGCACGCGCCGCTTCAATATCCTTGCGGCGCTTGGCAATCTCTTCTTTTTCTTTGGCCGCGCGCTCGATGGCCTTCTCTTCCGCCTCGCGTTTGAGACGTTCCTCTTCGGCAACTTTGGCCTTGGCTTCAGCCTCAAGACGAATCTGCTCGCGCTCATCGTCTGTCTTCCGCTCATCTTCGCGCTTCGCTTCTTCTGCTTCAACTTGCTTAATCAGCGTCGAAGCGGAATCAATCTCTTGTGTGGCTGCTGTCTGGAGCAACTCTTCAAGTTGATCCGTACGCGCGCGTTCAGACTCGACGCGCAATTGCTGCGCCTCGGTTTGCGTCTCAGCAACGTGCATTTGCTGCCAGCGAGACGGATCAAATTTCTTCACTACCTCATCATACATCTCATCCGTCATTGGAGACATATGCTTCGGTGATTTAGAAACATCGTAGCCGCGATCCTCCAAAAACTCCACGATCGCGGGACTCGCGACGTTAAGCTCCTTGGCAACTTGATAAATCTTCTTCTGCTTGGCAGAACTCAAAAGACGGTATCCTTACCCTTCGATTTTTGTCTCGGGTTGCGGCTGCTGGGCCGTACTCGAAGATTCTGCGTTATCTTTTTTCTCGCTTGGGGCCAATTCCTCATCCGTCACAAAGTACGTATTCAGAATCTCCATGATCTCACGCGCGCGGCCAAGTTCAAACTTGGTAGCTTCCATGACCTTCAGATCACCGGCGTCAAGAATATCATCCGCTGTCTCAAATCCGGCTTCAATAAGCCTTGATTTGGTAGCGTCATCAAGCTCGTTAACTTCACTGATCTGCAGCGGCTCTGGCGCCAAGTATTCTGATTCCTTGATCGGTTCAATGGGAATACCCGTAAGCTCCGAAGCGAGTCTCAAATTCTGACCACGCTTACCGATTGCAAATTGAATTTGATCATCCGGTACAACAACTGTTGCGGCGTGCGATTCCTGATCGTACACCACAAGTAGCGGCGTCGCCGGCGACATCGCGCGCTTCACGTAAATTTCCGGATCCGCGCTCCAATGAATAATGTCGATCTTCTCACCGCCCAATTCGCGCACAACGGCCTGAATACGAATACCTTTCATACCCACGCATGCGCCAACCGGATCGATTCGCTTATCATGACTGCGCACCGCAATCTTCGTACGATCACCAGCCTCACGAGCCACGCCCATGATCTCGATGATGTTGTCGAAAATCTCCGGAACTTCCAGTTCAAACAACCTCGTCACAAATCCGGGCGCCGCGCGCGACACGATCACTTCAGGATCCTTCGTCGTGCGACGAACTTCCTTGATGATGCCGCGAATCGCTTTGCCACGCACATACTTTTCATTGTAAACCTGCTCGGACTTCGGCATCAGCGCTTCATACCGGTCCAAATGGATGCGGATTTCCTTGCGGTTTATCTGATGAATTTCACCCGTGACGATTTCACCCTGCCGAGCCGAGAACTCATTGAAGATATTCTCTTTTTCAATCTCGCGAATCTTCTGGGTTAAATTCTGACGTGCGGTCATCACGAGCCTGCGACCGAACTCTTCAATATTAACAAGTTCCGCATACGTATCGCCGATATCAAGATCATCGTCAATCTTGAGCGCGCGCGACAATGGCATTTGCGTGACGGGATCCGTGAGATCGTCGTCGTCCACAATCTCTTTCTCGCAGAAAATTTCAATATCGCCCTTGTCAATATTGAAAATCACATCGAAATTTTCCGCGTTGCCGTATTTCTTTTTGATCATCGCATGGAAAACACCCTCGATGATCTCGCGAAATACGTCGCGGTCAATGCTCTTGTCCTGCAGAATTTGTCCGATAGCTTCAACAATCGGGGAATTCATTTCTTCAACTCCACTGGTGACTTGAATTCAGGCAACACAACGGCGGACAAAACATCCGCTTGCCCCAGTTGATGTACCTGTGACTCCGATCGCAGGGTTAACCCTGCGGTTTCGTCGAATTCCACTAATCTGCCGCGTAGGTCTTTTGGACCCTTTGGTCCCGGAATCCGAACTTTCAGCAAGCGGCCGATGTTTTTCTTGAATTGCCATGCTTCTCTGAGCGGGTAATCCAGCCCAGGCGAACTAATCTCCATCCTGAAATCATCAGTGAGTAGCTTCTGCTCAATAATCAAATTGCGCAACTCCCTCGTGAGCATCGCGCAATCGTCAACTGAGATACTGCCAACTTCCCGATCACCAACAACGCGCAAGTGAGTAGTCCCGTTTCGTGTGATCTGGGAATACTCCAAAAGCTTGAAGCCGTGCTCAGCGAGCAGCGTTTCTACGTGTTGTTCAAGACGGTCCAATAATTCAGCCTTGGGATAAATAAACAAAAAAGCGGGCGTTGGCCCACTTTTTAAAGGTTTACTCGACTACAAGAGTATAGCAAAACTGGGCATCAAATGCAAGTCAACATGGAAATTAGCGAAGCTGCTCGGCCTGAGTCTTGGCCTTTTGAAAGGCCTGTGACTCGGGATAGTCTTTCACAATACGATCCAAAACCACTAATGCCTTATCATTCTGATTTATCTTAAGATAGACACGCGCAGCTTGGGTCAGCGCCTCTGGTGCATAAGGCGAGTCAGGGAATTTGTCGGCAGTTTCAACGAACTTCGTGGCCGCTTCATCCAACCTACCGGTGGCCTCTAAAGTACCCGCAATCCCGGCCATCGCCCCTTCAGTCGTAGCATCGTCAGGTGAGTAATTCTTCAGGCAAGCATCAAAATCATTGAATGCACCTGAAAAATCACCTTGATCAAACTTGATCCGGGCAATGTAATACTGCGCTTCAGCCGCAGCAACACCGCCATAATTGGCCTGAACTTGTTGGAACTTTGCCTGTGCATCGCTCAACTGACGCTGGCCATAGGCCGATTTGGCCTGCATAAGGGCAAAGCTCTCTTCGTTCGAGGAACTCCCCATCCAGCCTTGAATTGCGAGGCCAGCGACTATCAGGGCGATCAAACCGCCTGCCGCTATCCACACGTTTTGCTTATGGGTCTCATAGAAGCTCTCAACTTTGTACGCTGTTTCGACCAGCGTATCATGCTTGAGTTCCTCTTTTGTCAGGCGTGCGCCTCGATCGGCTGCTGATTTAGCCATTGTAAATGTTTCGTTTATACAAAAATTTTCTGAAATACTAACGAAAGCTCTGAGTCCATCGTACCCCCGAGAGGACTCGAACCTCCGACGCAGAGTTTAGGAAACTCTCGCTCTATCCATCTGAGCTACGGGGGCAAGCTACCCGCCAAACCTATCAATATAAGGTGCTTGCAATAAAATGTCAAGCCCCGCCTCTCTACGGGTCAGGAAAGATTTTCGAAGGATTTAAGATTCCCTTCGGATCCAATGCCTGCTTGACCGCGCGCATGCTGTCAATCGCGGTGCTCGACAATCCTTGTTTGAGATAGTTTTTCTGCACAAAACCAATTCCATGTTCACCGCTTATTGTTCCACCCAACGAAACAGTCATCTCGAAAATCTCCGGAATCGCCTTTGCGCAACGCCTATTCCACTCATCCGAACCTGAATCTCCGCGCAACAAATTTACATGAATATTTCCGTCCCCGGCATGACCATAACAAATCATCCGCACACCATGCCGATCACAAATTTCATGCACACCCTTCACAAGCTTCGGCAAGTTCGCTCGCGGAACGACTGTGTCTTCTTCCTTATAAGGCGAAATTCCCTTCACCGCTTCACCGGCAGCTCGCCGCATCGCCCACAAAGCCGCCTGCTTCGTCGGCCCATCAGCAACATCCAGATCGAGTGCGCCATGTTCAAACAACACATCACCGATAATCTCCATCTCCCGATCGAGAGTATCTTCGTGATTACCATCGACTTCAATTAACAAAGTCGCCGCAGCATCAGAATGCGGAACAGACTCACCCCTTCGCTCTTCTATTGCCTTAAGACATGCCTGCTCCATAAACTCCAACGCACAGGGAATTACCCCGCGTTGCAGTATCGCCGGAACAGCCGACGCCGCACTTTCAAGCGAAGGAAATGGAGCCATTAGTGTTCTGCGATACGCTGGTAATGGAAGCAATTTGAGCGTGATCCCCACAATCACACCAAGCGTCCCTTCACTGCCGACAAAAAGCTGCACCATGTTGAACCCTGTCACATCCTTTAGCCGCTTGCCGCCATATCGCACAAGCTCACCATTCGCCAACACGACGTCAACTCCGAACACATAGTCTTTCGTTGTGCCGTACTTAAGTGCTCGCGGCCCACCTGCACCCTCAGCAACATTTCCCCTATCGTGCACGATCCGCGACTCGCAGGATCAACCGGATAAAACAACCCCACTGCTTCAACCGCTTCTTGCATTACCTGAGTAATTACACCCGGCTCAACACGCACAAAGAAATTCTCTTGATCAATCTCGAGAATCCGATTCAATCTCTCAGTCGAAAGAACGATTCCGCCTCTGACAGGAAGTGCCCCTCCAGATAATCCCGTCCCGCCCCCTCGCGACACCAATGGCACAACAAATTGATCCGCAACTCGCACCACTGCTTGCACAGCTTCAACAGATTTGGGCCGCACCACCACATGCGGAGCAAAGTACAAATCTTCCGTTTCGTCTTTGCCGTATTTCTCAAAATTGAGTTCACCCGGCAACAACAACTCGTCCGCATCCAAAACCGCTTGCAGGGCTAAAATGACTTTATTGTCCATTCGGCGCCACACGAAAATCCGTAAACTGCTGTCCACCTGTCAGCGGAAACGGCGTCACCTTCTCAACATGCGAAAAAGTCGGCCCTTCGCGCATCGCATCAATAAGCATCAACACCATTCCACTTTCGCCTTCAATCTCCGCTTCAACTCTGCCGTCGCGCAGATTTCTAACCCAACCTGTGACACCTAACGACTCAGCACGCTCCTGCACAAAATAGCGAAAACCGACCCCTTGAACGAGGCCGGTTATCACAACTCTATACCGCACAAATTCTGCATTCATTAGCGAACAGCACGCACCATATATTGTTGAGCAGGACTTCCCGAAATCACTCCGACATCAGTATACGAAGCTGTTGACGTATTGCCGATAAAGACGAAATCACTTCCGTCACCCACTGAACCGCGATAGACATCGTAGTGATCAATCACCGTCGGATTGTTGTTAATGTCGAGTGTTATCGGATCCCACCGCAGTTGCACGTCATTCCCGGATGATGTGATCGTCAAATCGTCAATTGCACGGGGATTTGCCGGCACAGTAAACACAGCCTGGAACACAATCGGCCCCGACTGTCCAGCTGGCGGGTGAAATCCTGTGTTAAAAAATCCGGAATTGTCAACTGCTTCCAAATAGTAACGAATAATCGTCGTTGAACTAATCGCGGGAATCGTAAACGAGAACACATTCCCGACATTGCCATCGGAAGGAACTTCTTGCCACGCTCCCGCTCCAAATCGATAATGCAGTGAAGCGAACAGCACGCCGTTGTCATCATTGATCGTCGCGTTAACCGGATACGGCCCGTTAAAATTCGTCGGCGAAGGCCACACGGTTACATTGGTGAATGTCGGTGGCAAATTGTCATTCGTCCAGTTGAACGAAAATATCCTGTCGGTGCGTTACTTGGATTTGTAGCCGAATTCTGATTCGTAGAATTATCACGCGCCCAAATATAATAACGCACTTCCTGAATCGGCGAGCCGGTGCGCGCAGGAATCTGGAACGTGTAAATACTCCCGTTGACATTCATCGGAGCGGCACTCGTGTAGGCACCGCCGTTCGTCGAATAGTAAATCAAAGCCGATTGAATGCCGCTATCATCACTAATCGTCGCGGTCACATTGTACGGCCCCGGATTCGGCGTATCCGGTAAATCGGTCACACCCGTAATACTCGGTGGCAACAAATCACCGCCCAAATTTGTATCATTCAATCTGAAATAGCCGGAAGCAGTATTAAACAGCCAATTACTCTCGCCTTCAACGGAGAGAATTGCTACAACACTTCCAATCCCCGGCACAATCCACTCGTATGTACGATACAAATCATCGACGAGCGGAACACCCATAAACTCGGCATAACTCGTCTGCAATGTTCTCATCACAAGACATTGCATCGGCCCGCCGAACGGAGTCGTTACACTTCCCCATCCAACTATCTCACAGTTACGTGTCTCTTGAATCGGCACACCCAGCGCCTCTTCACCCCATGTCCAAGACGAAGACCACGATGTACCATGCGTCATCGGATAGTGATAGATATTCCACTGCGGAGCGTCATAAGGATAAACTGTACCACTTTGCGCAAACCCGCGCGCCCATGTCCCTGCCGCCGTTTCATCACTGTACAGCCATTGTGTACTACCGCCCTGAGTTTGATACTCAACATAAGACGTTTGCGGTGGAATCGGAGCGGGGGCGCCTGCTGTCGCGCGAATCTCGCTTGATGCCGTTGACGTTGTCGGCCCCGTTGAAAAATCCCACACGCCCCCCTGTTGCGTTGGATTAATCGTCGCCATGCTTACAGCCACATTTGACGAAGTGTTATAATAATCCCAGAAGTTCCCAATCTGATCCGAACCGTACGGCCAATTCGTCTGATCAATCGTTACCTGACCAAACGCGACCGAAAAAGTTACCAACACGATTGCAAGTATCTTCATCGTAACCTCCGTTTAACTTATTCCCCCGGTCTTCCGGGGGCAAAGGGGTCAATCCTTCAAGCTATTCTCAATTGTCAGCCTTCGCGCCAGCGCATTGGGTCCAGCGTCACGCTGGTTACGGTTTTAATCTGGAAATCATTCGCGGGAACGGAATCGTCTCACGCACATGCGGAAGTCCGCACAACCAGGCCACCGTTCGCTCCAGACCAAGTCCATATCCTGCATGAGGAACGGAGCCGTATTTGCGCAAATCGAGAAACCACTCAAAGTCCTCAACGTTCAATCCGTGTTCTTTGATCCGCGACACTAACACATCATAATCATCTTCACGCTGGCCGCCGCCTATCACCTCGCCCTTGCCTTCCGGAGCAAGCACGTCAAACCCAAGCGCAAGCTTCGGATTGCCCGCATCGCGCTTCATATAGAATGCTTTGAGATCTGCCGGGAAGTGATATAGAATCGTCGGGCGATCATTCAAATTCGAAATTGTCGTCTCTTCATCACCACCGATGTCTCCACCCCACTCGATGTCATGTCCAGCATTCTTCAAAACTTTGATCGCGTCATCATAGCTGATGCGCGGAAAAGGCTTCTGAATCTTTTCAAGGATTGCCGGATCGCGCTCAATCACTTTCAACTCTTCCATCCGCGTTTCAAGCACGCGCTGCACGATAAAACAGCACATATCTTCAGCAAGCTCCGCCGCGCCCCACATGTCCATGTATGCCACTTCAGGCTCAATCATCCAGAACTCTGTCAAATGACGACGAGTCTTAGATTTCTCAGCACGAAACGTAGGCCCAAAAGTATAGATTTTCCCCAACGCCATTGCACCGCACTCACCATAGAGCTGCCCCGACTGTGAAAGATAGGCAGTCTCACCGAAATAATCCGTCTCAAACAGAGTCGAAGTTCCTTCACAAGCCGCATTTGTAAATATCGGCGGATCAAACAACGTGAAACCCCGTCCGTCAAAGAAATCACGAATAGCCTTCACGATCGCATGACGAATTCGCATAATCGCAACCTGCCGCTTACTTCTAAGCCACAAATGACGGTTGTCCATCAAGAATGCGGTTCCATGCTCCTTCGGCGAAATCGGAAATTCCCCCATCGCCACATGCACAGGAATAACCTGCTTTAAGATCAACTCAAATCCACCCGGCGCACGTGGTTCAGCCTTCACCGTGCCAACAACCATGAGAGAGGATTCTTGCGACAGCGAATCCACTGCCGCAAAGCCCTCTTCACCAATATCATTGATCGAACCGACACACTGAATCAGGCCCGTGCCATCGCGTAGCATGACAAAGCGAATCTTGCCCGACGAGCGCTTATTGTAAAGCCAGCCCTTGAGCAAAATATCTTGGCCATCATACTTGGCAATATCTTCCAAATAAACATGTGGCGCAGTTGGCGTCACCATATTCACCTCGTTCTTAATCTTCTTCTTTGAGTTGTCGTTCCATCAATCCGCGCACCGCTTCTTTTGCCGTGAGCTTTCCTTCCAACACCGCGCACACGCCCTCAGTAATCGGAACACTCACATTGTGCTGGTGCCCAAGTTCCATCGCCGCGCGCAGTCCAAACCCCCTCAGCCACCTGCCCCGTCTTATGCAAAGCCGTATCAAGTGTATCGCCCCGCCCAATAAATTCACCAACCTGTCGATTACGGCTCCTCGGTGACATACACGTCGTCGCCAAATCTCCCATTCCCGAAAGCCCCACAAACGTCTTGCGCTCTCCTCCGATTGCACAGCCCAATCTCGCAAGTTCAGCCAGACCTCGTGTAATCAAAGTCCCCTTCGTATTCGCGCCATAGCCCATTCCGTCCACCATCCCCGCCGCCAGCGCAATTACGTTCTTCATCGCCCCCGCAAACTCTACTCCGATCACATCGCTCGAACGATAAAGCCTCAGCCGATCCGACGAGAGCACATTCTGCAATTCCTTACACGTACTCTCTTGTTTGCTCGCAATCACCGCCGATGTCGGCATTCCTAATACAATCTCTCCGGCAAGCGTCGGCCCCGACAGCGCCGCATATTCACTAGCCGAAAAATTTACTGCCGCTTCACCGAGAATCTCATGCTCAAACTTCCCGCTCGCCGCTTCAATCCCCTTTGATGTCCCCACCCACATCGCGCGCGGCAAATCATCGGCATAAAGCAACACAAACTCTCGCATCGCTTGAAGTGGGATTGCAAACAAAATCACATCCACTGCATTCACAGCTTCTTCGAGCACCGTAGTCACAGTGACATTCACCGGCAGCACCCCGTCCGGCAAATATCTCGCATTCCGCCGTGACACTTGCAGCTCGTTCGCGTGCAACGAATCCCGCGCCCACAACGTCACCTCATGCCCCAGCCCTCCGGCATGTATCGCCAGCGCCGTCCCCCAACTTCCCGCGCCTAAAACAGCAATCTTCATCAGAAAAACCTCGGCTCACTTCCTTGAAAGAGCCGCAAAATATTCTGCCGATGCGTGTAAACCAAAAACACGGCTATCACAACACCGCCCAAAACTCTGATCAACGGCACACCATCATGCAGTCTCCACATCAAAACTGGAAATGCAATCGCCGCAAGCATCGAAGCCGGAGAAACGCGTCTCGTCACGACAAACACAACTACCCAAACTCCAAGCGAAAACAACAATGCCAACGGGTCCACAGCGGCCATCGCTCCCGCCGCTGTCGCCACACCCTTGCCGCCTTTGAAATTTGCATACGGCGTAAACACATGCCCCATCACCGCACAGCAGGCCATAATCACCTGCGCGCCCTGCAAGTCTTCTGTAAAGATCAGCGGCGCCAGCCAATAGACTGGTGCAAACCCCTTCAGCGCGTCGAGCAACAAAACAACAACTCCCCACTTCTTCCCCAGCACTCGCGACACATTTGTTGCTCCCGAGCTTCCCGATCCCACCGCCCGCGGATCTTTACCCGCCACAAGCTTCGAGATCCAAATTCCCGTCGGAATCCCGCCGATCACATAACCGATGAGTGCCGCAAGATAAGAACTCAAACCACGCGTCCTATCGTGAAAATCTTCTCACCCGATTTCGCAAAGTGCGCATGAAACTCATCCACAGAATCCTTCGCCACAATCAGCACCAACCCGATTCCGCAATTGAACACACGCCGCATCTCTTCATCTTCCACACCCCCCCACTCTTGAATCTTCCGAAAGAGTTCCGGTAGCACCCAAGCATTCCAATCTACTTCAAGATGCATCCCTTCGCGTAACACGCGCTCAGTATTTTCAACCAATCCCCCACCCGTAATGTGCGACATTGCATGCAAACTCGGATGCGCAAGCAGCGGCTCCATCTCTTTCCAATAACATCGATGCGGCGCTAATACAGCCTCAATAAACGAGCGTCCATCACTCATCTTCAGCGCACCAATCTCTCCCGACTCGATTCTCGATGCAAGCACTCTCCGAATCAACGAGTACCCATTCGTATGCGGCCCGCTCGATGAAACACCAAGCAGCACATCTCCAACTTGAACTCGCGCTCCGTCAAATATCCGATCCCTTCGCACAGTCCCCACAATCGTTCCCGCCAAATCAAAATGCCCTTCAGCATACAGCCCGGGCATCTCGGCAGTCTCGCCGCCAATTAAAGCGACCCCATGCGCCCGACATCCTCGCGCCAAGCTTTCAGCAAGCGTCCCTGCGATTTCAGGTTCGAGCTTCCCGAACGCCAAATAGTCCAGAAAGAAAATCGGCTTTGCCCCGCATACCAATATATCATTGATTGAGTGCTGAACCAAGTCTTCTCCGAGGCCAGAAATATTTCCTACCTGCGCGGCCAACAGCACTTTCGTCCCCACCCCATCGGTCGAGGCCACCAGCACCTGCCCGTCCACAGCCTCATCAAGCGCGTAAAACCCGCCAAACAGCCCGATCCCTCGCACCACATTAGAGGTATGCGTGGACTTAGCCGCTGCTGCAATTAGCTTCTTTGCCGCCGAGGCCCGGTCAAGATTAACACCAGATGATGCGTAGCTCGAAGACAAGTTACTCTCCTAACAATCTAAAAAACAAGAAGTGCCTAACAGGCACAAATAAAGAGGCCGCACCAGAGGTGCGGCCCACCATGCGGGTGCCGAGAGCCGGAATCGAACCGGCACGGGGGGTAACCCCCGGCAGATTTTGAGTCTGCTGCGTCTACCAGTTCCGCCACCCCGGCAGGGGAAAAAATACCACCAGCAAAGCGGAGCTTAGTAATCGTGGGGGGCCAATTACTATAGCAGTCACGCAAATAGCTGGTGGAAAGCGGTTACAACCGTAAGCTGGAATATAAAGACTTAGCAGACAAAATGCAAGCGGCTTTTCAACCCTTTACTACCACAGGTTGCTCAATCAACAACCCGCGCTTAAGAATCGTACTGAGCGTAACCGTCCATTCTTCCCAGACCTTTTGGTCATGAAAATCTCGCTCGTTGATCATAGAAATCAGCGGCGCAAGGTAAATCGCGCTATAGCCGATAGCCAAGAGACATTCTCGCACGGCTTCTGAAGGCAACTCTACTGCTTTGCCTGTCTTTACCGCTATCTGATATGCGTCACTAAAGTGTTTATTAGCTCCCAATGGCCCATGCTCAGACACACCTTCCAAAGCATTTCTAAGGTGAACGCCGCCATCAGCAATCTCCCTGCGCAGCAACAAGGCCCATTGCGGATTGTCATGTAAAACAGTCATCAGACGGATCGGGATATCAATCAACATCTCTTCTGGCGACTTGTGGTCAGGGTCAGTACCAAAAATAACCTCAAGCATCGTCGTACCTTCGTGTCGAAGCACAGCTTCGTAAAGTTGGACCTTAGTCCCGAAGTAGTAGTTCAGCATCACCTGCCGAACTCCCGCCGCAGCCGCGATAGCTCGCGTGTTTGTCCCCTTGAAACCATACTCAGAGAACAAACGGGTCGCCGCAATAAAGATTTGACCCTTAGGCGTTGACGGATCAGGAGGCGTCAACGGATTGGACCGACCCTCCCCCAGTCCATTAGACTGCTTGACCGATGTCAAAGAACTCTTTTCAGCCAGTGCCTTCTTATTCGTGGAAGGCTTCGAATTAGATGCGGTCATAAACAGGCAACTCCAAGATGCTCCAACAGTAAGTCCAAAATTTTGCCAAAGTCAATCGTATAAGTCAGGTGACAATATAAACAGTTACTTTAGCATTAGCAAGCATTTGACCTAATCGCACGAATTCTCGCAGAAAACAACAAGGTCGTGCTGGGTAGCACGACCTTGTTGTTCTGAATTTCAACCGTAGTGGCAGGGCTTGCCCTTCCCACATTCAGCTGTAGGGGCGGCAGGCGTGCCGCCCGCGCCGGGAAGCCCTGCTCGCCAGCCGGGTTAAGGTCCGCCGAACCCGGCCGGAGGTGTCTCTCCCCAAAATCGCTGCGGTAAAGGGGGACAAAGGGGTGGACCTCCAGTCCGCCGAGCGGGGATTTAGCGAAGCGGTTCCCCGCCGGAATCTGCTCTGCTCTCCAATTCTCCATTTGGGGGTCGGGGGGGGTCTGAATTTTCCGCAAAATTCCCATCTCCTCCCCTATTCGCTCCAATTCCATCATCGCCCCCTCAATATCCATCGCCACGACCTGATAAAACATTCCGCTCGCATACGCAACAACGCCCGTATGCACATACGTCGTATCCGCCGTCCACCCATGATAATAGTACGGCCCGTTCGACGACGGCGCATAGAACACCAAATACCGCTCAATCGTCACATCACATCCCCCGAGCGAAGAATCCACCACCGCCCAACTCAGCCGCGCATCTTCTCCTTGTGTCGTAATCACCACTTCCGGTGCCGCCGGAGTAGAAATCTGCTCACCGTTCAAACCAAACTCCACAAATCCGTTCACTCCATTCACAGCATCGGTCTGCACTCTGAGTACGTCATTGTAAATTCCATCACTCGCCGGATCAAACACCACTCGCACCGAGCACGCGCTCATCTGATTCGGAGCCAATGCGAAAAAGGTTCCGCACGGCGTCGTACGCGAAAACTCACTCGTTGCAGGTTCAAGTGGCTGAAACACCACAATAGATTCACTGCCAAAATTCTTCAGCCGGAACCACTGCGATGCCGCATTCGGACACTCCACCGCGCCAAAATTCCAACTCGTTAGCGGCGCATTCGGTGAACTGCTCCGAACAAGCCCCAAATACCCCTGCGAAGACACAATCGAGAAATTCCCGTCAGACACATCACACAAAGTATCCTGCAAAGCACAAATCCGAATCCGGCAAGAGTCCGACAGCGGATCCGTCACAAACCACTCGTAAGTTCCATCATTCTCCGTTGAATCCGTAATCGTTTCCCATGCACCGATTGGGTAATGGCGATTCAGCTCTAACGAGCTGACCGGGTAACTAAATTATCTACGATGGTCCGCGAAAGAAATGTGCAAGGGATAAGACTTGTAGATTCTCACCGTTGTCGGCCAGTATTGAAAAGAATCTGCACATATTGCTGCCCGCAACAGTGAAAAATACCAACTCCGCTCCTTGATGAATTAGCAACAAAGCCAAATTACTCCTTACTCCCACCCCATGAATTCCCGCTCTCAAATTGTAGTTTCCGGCACTTTGAGTTCGCGAACGCTACAGTGAAGAAATATCGATTATTAGTAGCATAAGCATCGATTCAACTCAGTCAGGAATGCGTAGGTACCTGACAACGTAATGCCGCGATGGCTGCCCGGGAACACCCCTTAACCGCGCTAAAGTTCGACAAGACTACCATGAGTGGCGTTGAGCCGCCTCATTAACAACACGCATCGCTTGAATTCGGCGATACATGCAGCAAATTTCCAAAAACATCACATCAAATGAATGGCCCTGTGTAACCCAAGAATCCTATTTGTTGTGGAGAAGATGGATTCGATATGTCGATAATTGATGGCCGCGGTCCATCGCCAACAACACAAATATCGACTTAACCGTATTCCACGAGCATCGCCCTGGTGTATCAAGATACCCAATTGTTACAGGGCAAGGATTTTCAAACTGATTACGCGTCCGCGAAATCCATCTGCAACGAACGCATTTGTTCCGGAAATTGCAACGTCCCAGGCGTGCCAGGTGAGTCGTAAAATCGCCAGTCTCACTGGCTGCGGGGTTCGTGAAGATCAATTGTAAACCGGTTGGGCTCATCTAAAAGGCATGGTATTAGCCAGCTATTGCTACACCACGAGCCTCCTGGACTAGTTATACGATCCCAATCCACGGTAGATGGTTTGCAATGTCCCAAAATCAAGCCTGCATCATCATCAGCGATGTACAAGGTACTTCCAGGAACTGTGGCATTTTAAAGGCTAGCCGGAGAGCATTGCAGGCAGCAAGCCCGCAAGACTGCATTCAACTATCCTGCCCCAAAACATTCCCACCCATTCCCAGCATCAATAAAATAATGATCAAGTACATCTCAGTTACCTATATTCTTGTACTGATTTCCCCACACAATAAATCAAATTAACTCCCCCCACACCACAATCGCAACCCCTCCCCCAATCTTTTTCAATTTTCCGGGTCACTTCTGTCTCCCTTCCTCCGTTCACGGGGAAGGGGCCGGGGATGGGGGTCTGCGAGGGAGGCCAAAGGTCCTGCCGGAATACCTCCCAAATCCCCCTCTTTTTCCCTAAATCAAATTTGAACAAACGTTTACTAAGTTCAGTAAAATGAAAATAACAATTGACATCGCGTCATTTCAGTATTATATTATGGACGTTAATTGTCTACCCTCCGGCGAGGACGAGAATCAAGGCTCGCGCCAGCACAAAATCCGCTTAACAAGCGGCCAGCGTTCACGCTGGTGTGAAGTAGCACTTCCCACCCAAAACTCTTATCATAAGGAGACCCACCCCCACCCCAAAATCCTAAACAATGCCCCCAATTGTCAGGCTCGCCGGCTATAATGTCGATGCCGAACTGCTGTCCGAGACGATAGACATCCTCCGCGAGGTGGATCAGCTCTCGAAGTCCATGGGCAACAACCCTTCGGCCTCCGAGTTGCGCTCGGCCATCGAGAAGATTGGCGACGACCTCCGCACGCGGATTGACTTCGAAGCCTTCACTCCCGAAACGATTTCCGCCGCCTACGCTCGCATCAGCCGCGATCCGTCGCACGTCACCGAACTGCGCCGCTCGGCCAGATTCAGCGTCGCGCGCGCCCGAAAATCAAATGAGAATATCATCTTCGGTTTAGGCCACGCGTCGGTTGCCGAACACGCCTGTTTCAATTTCGATATCTCCCACCTCTCCCGCCTTGCCGCTGAAGAGTTGCAGTTTCACAGACTGCAAAGCTTCACCGAAAAATCCCAACGCTACATCACGATCGGCGAAGATTTTATTATTCCCAGCGAAATTCTGGGAACCGCGCACGAACGAAGCTACCGCGACATGGTCTCGAAACTCTTCGATGCGTACAACAAAATTTTCGCCAATCTGCATCAGCACCATCTCCCCGACGATACAACGGATTTAAGCAAACTTCAATTGCGCGATCTCGAAACTCGCGCCAAAGAAGATGCTCGCTATCTGCTTCCGCTCTGCTGCTCCACGCAAATGGGCATGACGCTCAATGCTCGCAATCTCGAGCATCTGCTCTGGGAACTCTCCGATCATCCGTTAACCGAAGTTCGCGAACTCGGCACCGGACTTCACTTAGCCGTAGGCCGCATGGCTCCGTCTTTGGTGAAATACACAAGCCGCGGTGAGTTCCCCCGCGCGAACAGATCCGAAGTCGCGAAGCACTTTCAAAGCAGAACCCGCCCCCGCACAGCTGGAATTTTGGTCCGGCCCAAAGGCCGAGCTGATTGATTTTGACAAACAGGCCGAAGCCCGAGTCGTTCAAGCCTTCAAATTCTCAACCGGAAATTCTCTCGAAAACACAGAGATTTCCGACAAGGTTTGGCGGGCGCTCTTCGAGAAACTCGGCCCGCACGATCCGATGTATCGGGAGTTTGAATCGGCAACCGCAAGCTTCGTCTTGGAAATGAGCGCGACCTGTTACGCTCAGTTCAAGCGCCACCGCCTGATGACTCAGCTCGTCCAAGCCTATGATTTACAATATGCAGCGGTAGTTCCTCCAGCAATTGAGGAAATGGGCCAAGCCGAAGCCTTCAAGAAGGCTGTGCAGGAATCGAGTTTAGTTTCTGCAAAAATTGCGGAGTCCATTCCGTTGGCTGGGCCTTACCTTTTGACCAATGCTCATGTCAAGCGAGTGATGTGTTTCGTGAATGCTCGCGAAATATATCATTTATCAAGACTTAGATGTGACCAGCATGCTCAATGGGAAATCCAAGTTTTGGCAGGCAAGATGCTCGAACTCATTCAGCAGAAATGGCCGAACCTGCTTGCTTTAGCTGCCGGAAAAGACAAGTTCGACGAAGCCTATAAAGAGTATTTTAGCGCATAATTGCGCACGATTTCTGGACGCGAAACGCCCGACTGGAAATCCAGTCGGGCGTTTGATTTAAATAAGGCGCTGTTCAGATGTTAGCTACGATCTTGGTGGGTCCCGGGGTATAATACGTTAACCTTCACCCTTCCAGCGCCTCTTATCCTTGCATTGTATTCAGAGTCAGTCTGCAAATTCTGAATAGATGTTATGCAGGAATGGTGCCAGAATTATTTGGGCGCGATATTATAACAATTAAAGCTTGTAATATTATATATTACATTAGTTTATAATTTCGCTTCATACTTCAATTTGAATTGACTTGCATGAATTGTCATATTCATAGATGCATTTTATGCGTATATATTACACTCAATGCATTATCGTTAATGCACGGTGCGCATTTGGTGTAGAATTTAGGGTCAAAAGAATGCAAAAGACCGAGCGTGGTGGCTCGGCCTTTGGAAAACACAGACGCGGGCGGCACGCCTACCGCCCCAACATAAAATTAATGCTTCAGGAAGAAGCCGATTTGCGCCGTGGCAACTGTGTCACCATTTGAGATGGCAAAACCGAAGATGGCGTCTTTGGCAACCGTAGTATCTTGACAAATGTACTTCGCACACGGATTGGAACCACACGCATGCGCAACCGTATCAGATTGCGGAATCACAAGAGCATCATCCATAAAACCGACACCGGACTGAGTTATGAAACGCACGGTGTCGTTGACCGCCATTCCCGTTCCATTGTATAGCCTGACTACAATTGGGTTGTCAATGTTGTAGTGCAAAGTATCATTTGCACGCAACTCCAACGTAAAATTGCCGGGATTGGGATTGTCAGGGCCAGTAATTTTTTTGTCATTCTTACAGGCAGAGGCGAGCAGCATGATGGCGGCACAAAGTGTCAGCCAAAAGGCAAGAGTGCGACCGTTCATTGATTTCCTCCATTCAACAAAGTTTACCGTCCCAAGAAGCGAAAGAGTAGATAACCTAAACCAAACCAAACCGGAATAGAAACAAGCAAGGCAATGTTCACACCGCGCACTGTCGAAAGATTGCTCTGCAGCTCGATGGTTGACAACGCGCGCTGCATAACGGCAGTGAGCTGATTCATCTCGACCGGCTTCGGCAAAATGTCGTACGCCCCGAGCCGCATGGCTTCTTTGGCCGTGTCAACCGTTGCAAAACCCGTCACCATGATAAAAAGAACTTTGGGGTGAATGTTCTTCAGTTCAGAGAGCAACTCCATGCCGGATTTCTCGGGCATCATAAAATCCGAAACAACCAGATCAATTTTCTCGCGCAGAAAAATGTCCGCACCCGCCGCAGCGGACTCGGCCTCGAGCACCGTGTGCCCGCGAGTCTCGATGAACTCGCGCAGGATCGCGCGGTAGTCGTGGTCATCGTCAATGACGAGAATTCTGGCCATGTGCTTCTCCCTGTTTCGGCGGCCGAATATTACAGCGGAATGTTACCGTGCTTTTTGGGTGGATTGCTGTCCACCTTGTTCTCCAACATTTCGAGACCGCTTATAATGCGAGCGCGTGTCTCGGAAGGATCAATCACTTCATCAATGTAGCCATACGACGCGGCCTCGAATGGATTGGCAAACAGATCCGTGTACTCGGCCACAAACTCTGATTTGGCTGCGACGGGGTCTTTTGCCGATTGAATCTCTTTTGAAAAGATAATTTCAACAGCGCCCGGCGCGCCCATGACCGCGATTTCAGCAGTCGGCCACGCAAAATTCAAGTCGCCGCGAATGTGCTTGGAACTCATAACATCGTACGCACCGCCGTATGCCTTGCGCGTGATGATCGTGATTTTCGGCACGGTGGCTTCGCAATAGGCGTACAATAATTTTGCGCCGTTGACGATGATACCATTCCACTCTTGCTCGGTGCCGGGCAGGAAACCGGGCACGTCAACAAATGTCACAATCGGAATATTGAAGGCATCACAGAAGCGCACGAAGCGTCCGGCCTTGCGAGAAGAATCAATATCCAACACACCTGCGAGCACGGAAGGTTGATTAGCTACGATTCCCACAGGACGACCGGCAAAAAACGCAAAGCCGACCACAATGTTCATGGCCCAATCGGCGTGCACTTCCAAAAACGAATCCATATCGACGACGCGACGAATGACCTCTTTGATGTCATACGGCTTTGACGGCTCGGAGGGAATAATCTCCCCGAGAGTTTCATCTGTCGGTGATTGGCGCGGCGCGGGTTGGCGCGGCGGACTCTCCTGATTGTTTTGCGGCATGTAGCTCAACATGCGGCGCAATGTCAAAAGACAATGCGCTTCATTAGGACAAGCAAAATGCGCAACACCAGACTTAGACGCGTGCGTTACCGCGCCACCGAGTTCTTCGCTCGTGATGTCCTCATGCGTGACAGTCTTCACGACTTTGGGGCCGGTGACGAACATGTTGCTCGTGTTCTCGACCATCAACGTGAAATCGGTGATTGCAGGGCTATAGACAGCGCCGCCGGCGCACGGGCCCATGATTGCAGAAAGCTGCGGAATCACGCCGGAGGCAAGCGTATTGCGAAGAAATATGTCGGCGTAAGCTCCGAGCGAAACGACGCCCTCTTGCACACGCGCGCCACCGGAATCGTTCAGGCCGATAACGGGAGCGCCGACCTTCAGCGCGAGATCCATAATTTTGCAGATCTTCTTGCCGTGTGCTTCGGCAAGCGATCCGCCGAAGGCCGTAAAGTCCTGAGCAAATACAAAAACTGTACGACCGTCGATCTTGCCGTAACCCGTGACGACGCCGTCACCGTAAACGATTTGCTTGTCGAGACCGAACTGCTGCGAACGGTGCGTGACTAAGGAATCAATTTCACAAAACGAACCGGGATCCAATAAGATGTCAAGGCGCTCACGGGCAGTCATCTTGCCTTTTTTGTGCTGCGCCTCGATGCGGTTTTCACCGCCGCCGAGTTTCGATTGCGTTCTTCGGCGATTTAATTCGTCAAGAATTTTCATGACTAATGTTCTACAGCATTCCGCTGCGCTTGCGCAACAGCCATTCAAGGCCAAGTAGGCCGATTAATATCCAGAGAAAGAGTGGTTTGTTCCAAAGCGGAATTTCGCGCGAATTCTCGACTACTTTTGAGGGTAATGCAAGTTTTTGGAATAGTGAATCGGGGCGATCCGCAGTGACAAACATGCCACCGGAATTTCTTGAGATGCCTTGCAGAATATCCCAACGCGCGCGCGAGTCGAGCCACTCGAGATTGAAAGCTTCAACGACAAATGCGCCATCATCTTTTCCGAGAGTGTCGTTGCGCAAAACGGCTGAACCTGCAAACGTATAGTCGCCGCTGCCCCAAGCATTCAGTTGAGCTTCGTAAAGTCCGTTGCCTTTGCCGCGAAGAGAAAGAACTTCTGAGCGTTCGCCTTGTTTGACTTCTACGAGCACGGCGGCGTCATTGACGGGAGTCAAGTCAGCGCCGTACACTTGGCCTTCAATGCGAACGATTTCGCCAGTGCTGTAAACTTTTTTGTCGGTTGACAGCGTGAACTGTTTCTCTTCACTTGGCGCAAGCAGCCATGCGGTTAGGCGTGATAGTAGCTCGCGTTGGAAGTTTGCCGCTTGAGTATTCTTCGCCATTCCGAGCGACCAGCGATAGGAATCAAAAACGGTGATCGCGGCGGAACGCCGGCGGCTCAACTCAGAGAGAACAACTGCCGGTCCACCTGGAAGGTCAGGAGTCAATTCATTTACAAAAGACGCAACTGAAACGGCAGATGGCTTTGCTGTGACGCTACCGACAGAGCCTTGAGTAGGAGGAAGATCGTTCCAGCTCGCAGGCAACGGTCCGCGCGCGCTAATCGCGGCATGTGAACTTGCATCGCGCAAGAGAACATTGTTAAACGACGCTTGCGGTTGAAACTCAACGGGCAGTCGTGTGGCGATCTTGGAAAGCGTTGCCTGTGAAACGTCGGGGCCATGCTGATAAAGCAAGGGCACGCCGTCTTGATTCAAGCGATTGGCAACGGCTTCCCACAACTGGCGATTTGAGGCGTTTGTCGGATAGTCAACAAATACGATCAACTCGGCGTTGTCGACAGTTTCTTGTGAAAAACTGCGATTACCGACCAAACCATTCTTGGTCTCAACATAGGCATCCACTTCAATCGTGGTGTCTTGTCCGAGCGCTTGGCGGATGTACGTAACGTCTGGCGAAGGTTTGCCCGCAACGATCAAGACATTGTATTTTGAATCGAGAATCCTCACCACGCGGGATCGGCGGTTATTCTCGGTTGTTAACTCACCTGCGATGGAGTCGAGAATTGCAGTAATGCGCAACTCGCCTTCATTCTCGGCAGTAAACGTCGCATCGTAGGTCTTTTCATAGAGCGAGCCATCAAAGGAAACTCTCATCGAGTAGAGTACGTGAACGAGAGTCGAGCAGACGCAAGCGCGAGGTTTTGCCTGCTACTCCTTGCGCGCGGACTCGGACCCGCACAGGAACTTGAGTACCTTTATAAGCAATGTCATTTGTCAAGAGATCGGCAATCAACCCGTCGCGACGCAGGGTGGTATCCCCTACTCCGACAGTATAGATTGGCACACCGGATTCCGTCGCGGCGCGCTCGGGATTTGGCCCGGAATTGTGTGCACCATCGGTGACTATGACGATCGCGCCAATGTCTTCAGAAGACGTCGCTGAGCGAGCAACTTCCCACGCACCGGCGGGATTGGTCCCGACAAAGCTCGCGGCAGACATCTTGATAGAGTCAAGCGACAACTGCACGGCAGTATCACCGAAAACAAATGTCCGAAGCTCGCCTTTGCCCGACAAAGACGCGAGTTCGGAGCGACGCAAAAAATTTGCTGCAACCGAGTCGCGGACAATGCCGTTGTCGGTAATGCTCATGGATGCTGAGCGGTCAACGAGTAGCAAAATCTTTGCGCGCTCTTCGTTTCTATCAAGCCAACGAAGCACCGGTTCAAAGATCAGAAAGAGAATCATCACCAACACGACGGCGCGAATTGTCGCAAGCAATCTTCGTCGAGGTGAGCCAACAGGCGGCAGCGTACGTTGATAGACGATCACGGCCAGCACAATTAGCGCGACGGCAATCAAGGCAAACACAAACACCGGAGCACCAAAGGTCACTCCGCGAATCGCGAGCAAAGGGAGGGTAAAACTCAAATCGAGTGTGCTACTGTTTGACTTAAATCAGTGAGTGGCCAGCGCGGTCTAACTGTGAGCGCGGTAGCAAGTATTCCGGCGGTAATTTGCTTCCAAGCCGCGAAACCAATCATCGCGGCATTGTCGGCACAGTATTTCATCGCCGGGACTGCGAATTCAATACCCAGTTGCGTGGCGATCTCTCCGAGGCCTTTGCGCAAAGCACTGTTGGCGGCGACTCCGCCCGCTGCAGCGATTGCTCGAACATTGTGAGTTTTTGCGGCGCGGGAAACTTTCTCAAGAATTGATTGCATGGCGGCCGCTTGAAACGAGGCCAATAGATCCGCGCGTTTGCCCTCCTGCGCCCACTGTGGTTCATCACGCAGTTTGTAGGCCACGGCGGTTTTCAAACCTGAAAAACTAAAATCAAACGAACCGTCACGCATAGAGATCGGAAAGGCAATTGCGCGCGGGTCACCGGCTTGCGCTTCGCGATCTATTGCCGCTCCGGCGGGAAATCCCAGTCCGAGCAGTTTACCGACTTTATCATACGCTTCTCCTAAAGCATCATCGCGAGTCGAACCAATAATCTCGTAATCCCGAAAGCCGCGCACGATGACCAGCATCGAATGACCGCCGCTGACCAAGAGAACCAAGAATGGCAGTGGCAATGGTCCGCGATCAATCTCAACTGACCACAAATGTGCTTCCATGTGATGTGTAGAGATGAGCGGAATGCCAAGCGTGCCCGACAGCGCAGTCGCGTAAGAATGTCCTACGAGCAATGAACCGATTAACCCCGGGCCACAGGTGGCCGCGATATAGTTTAAGTCCCGCAGTGCGACTCCGGCTTGCTTAAGCGCGCTCGTAACATTTACATCCTGAAGCTCAAGATGAGAACGACCGGCAAGTTCGGGAACGACACCACCGAATTGCTGGTGGATCTGCTGTGTGACTGTAACTAAAGAGCGAACGTGCCCGTCTTCAATGATCGCGGCAGAGTTTTCATCACAACTTGATTCAATCGCGAGAATGCGCACTATAGGAGCTTCATGCCAAGCTGAATACGGGCAAGGAACTCGGCGCGCTCGATTCGATGAAGAGCTTCGCGAACGGAGCCGCCAACCGCAACAACGCCGTGGCGCTCAAGTAATAGCACTCCGGAGTTGCCTCCGAACTTTACGGCGTGCTCTCCTAACAGTGACGTGCCCGGTTCTATATATGGGATCATCTTAATGCTGCCTAATGTCATTTCCGCTTCCATGAGCAGTTTCACGTCGGGAACGAGTCCTGCGGCAACGAAGACGCCAAGTTGTGGCGCATGGACGTGCAGAATTGCTTTGACGTCGGGGCGGGCCAGATATAGCGCGCGGTGAAGTTTCCACTCCGAGGAGGCCTCGGAAGGCTGATCATCCTCAATATCTATTTCGATTAGGTCATCCGTGCAAAGAGCACGCTTCTCGATTCCTTTGCGCGTCACGATGGCATTGGATTGACCTGTTCGAGCCGAGAAATTACCATCCGTCGCAGGCAAGCAGCCAATGCTATTCAGAACTGCGGCCGCGTGAACAAGTTCGTTGACCAGCCCGGAATCCAAGAGTTATTTCATTCCGTTCTGAGTAATGAGACTAAAACCCGTGTACTTCTTCAACACATCAGGTATGCTTACGGTTCCATCATCATTTTGGAAAGTCTCGAGGAGGGCGACCAGCAAGCGTGGTGTGGCCAAACCTGAACCATTTAAGGTATGCACGAACTCGGGTTTATTGTTGTCTGAGCGGCGGTAGCGAACGCCAGCGCGGCGAGCTTGGAAGGACTCGAAGTTTGAACAGGACGATACTTCCAGCCATTTCTCTTCGCAAGGCGACCAGATTTCGATGTCATAACACTTCGCGGCACCAAAACCCATGTCACCGGAACAGAGTAGGATCACTCTATAATGTATGCCCAGCAACTCGAGGATGTGCGTGGCATCGGCAGTCAGTTTTTCG
The DNA here is from genome assembly GCA_016721565.1 of bacterium. Taxonomy (GTDB): domain Bacteria; phylum Electryoneota; class RPQS01; order RPQS01; family RPQS01; genus JABWCQ01. The sequence continues at coordinate 593,155 of JADKHW010000001.1, forward strand.
TGTTCGGCATAGGACTCGTCCGGCTTGGCAAATTTCACCATCTCGACTTTGTCGAATTGATGCAAACGCAAGAAGCCGCGAGTGTCTTTTCCGTATGAACCGGCTTCGCGACGGAAACACGGGGTGTAACCGCAATAACAAAGCGGCAACTCCGACTCCGACAAAATCTCATCGCGGTGCATATTCGTTATCGGCACTTCGGCAGTCGGAATCAAGAACAGATCGTCCGTATCACAGCGATACAAATCCTCTTCAAACTTCGGAAGCTGACCCGTTCCGGTAATGCTCTCGCGATTAACGACGAACGGTACTGAAACTTCAGTATATGTGCCGCGTTCGCGATGAGTCTCGAGAAAGAAATTCAGCAACGAACGTTCAAGAATGGCACCAGCAGCTCTGTAAACAGGGAATCCGCTTCCGGCAATTTTCGTACCGCGTTCAAAATCGCAAATACCGAGTGACTTGCCTAACGTCAGATGGTCTTTCGGTTTGAAGTCGAATGTCGGCTTCTTGCCCCACTCGCGCACGACAACATTTTCTTCAGCAGATTTTCCAAAAGGAACGGACTCATGCGGAAGATTCGGAATCAGCATTAGTCGAGTTTCAATGTCCTTCTCGATTTCCTTGAGATCAGCATCACCGTGCGCAATTTCGTCTCCGATGGCGCGGCTTTGATCCTTCAAGGCCGTTGCGTCCTCTTTGCGCTTACTGACTTCAGCAATTTGCGCGGACAATTCGTTGCGCTTGGCTTTCAGCGAATCGGTATTTTCAATCAGCGCGGCGCTTGCGATCAAGATCAAGCAGGCCATCCAGCAATTTTGCATGGTCTGGACCACGCATTTCGAGTCGGCTGCGCACAAGGGCTTCATTTTCACGTATCAGTCTAATGTCGAGCATATTCTTGGTTTCGACTATCCTTCACCGCGGAGTACAACAAACATTGTCATAAACAATATCTTGACATCCAGAGGAAGAGACATGTTTTCAATATAGTAAAGGTCCATCTCGAGTTTCTTTTCTGGCGCAACGATGGTTGCGTCGTATTGGAGATGAACTTGTGCCCAGCCTGTCAGTCCGGGTTTGATATTCAAGCGGCGCTTGAATAGAGGGCTTGTGCGAGCGAATTCTTCAATGAACTCGGGGCGTTCAGGTCTCGGCCCGACCAAACTCATTTGGCCAATGAGTACATTCAGCAACTGCGGCAATTCATCAATACGAGTTGAGCGCAGATATTTCCCAATTCGGGTGATTCGCGCATCTCCTTTTGTGACGAGAATTGGACCAGTCTTAAGCTCCGCATCGGGAATCATGCTGCGGAATTTCAGCATAAGAAATTTTTCACCGCGAATACCAACGCGTGTTTGCGCGAAGAACACCGGACCTTTGCTGTCTACAACGATTAAGAAAGCGACGAGCGCCCATAGCGGCAAGGTGAGAACGAGCAGAAAAAATGATACACTTACGTCAAACAATCGTTTGAGAATCGCTTCGATCGGTGTAAGAAGATCGCGGCGAATCTCGATCATCGGGTGGCCGCGCACGCCAAGCGGCTTAACGTCGCCGAGGAGCATTTGGTAGTGATCCGCTGGAAGAAACAATCTGACTGGCAACGTGGAGAGCAGCGTAATTGTGCGATTCAGCAAGTGCACTTCACTGTCGTCGTATGCGATATACACAAACTCGCATTTTTGTTGGGCGATGATCTCGCGCAATGAGCGAAGAAAGTGTAACACATTCGCCAGTCTCTTCCCGGAACCAATCACTATAGTTGCGAATGACATCAATTTGCGCAATCGCAACTCTTGCAAGACTGGTCAAGAGCGCAAGTCTCGTAAACGAAATTCCGGCCATTACGCCGATGCCGTAGGTCAACGAGGATGACCCTTGTGGTTGGCAGCGGGTTGTTAGGATCAAACGTGCCGATGAAGATAATCACACAGCCATACAGCGCAGCGCGAACACAATTTGAAAGAGCAATTGCCCGGGATTCTAACGGATCAAATCTGTATAGTCCAAAAACCGCAAAGTGAAGAATCCAGAAGAGCGAAACGAACAGACTTGGGAGTATGACTTCACTACTTGTAAACGTGACCGGGTTGGCAAACATTCCAGTCTCAAACCGCCACCAAAAAATCAGAAAGAACGCAGATTCAAGAACGGCTAAATCGAGCAGAAAAAGCAGACCTCTCAGCCAGAAGTTCCGCATAATTTATCAAGCAGTTGCTTCAGCAACGGCGGCTCCTCTTCGACGGCAAGATACAGCGAACATTGCGCACAATGTGAAGTAGACCCAGAAGGGAACATACGATGCAGTTGACATTGTGAGCATCGAGAATATCATCGCAACTAGCCCACTTCGTAGGCCAGCATTTAGCATGGCCGTCGTATCATTTGGGTCTGGACGCCAGTCGCTCCACTACAACCCCTTGAAAGCATAACAATAGCAACCTAACATGAGAGCAACAGCGACAAGTCCACCATCCACGGCCAAGGTCAACTAGCGAATTATGGGCAAAGAAGCCTTGCGGAAGATATGTGAGGACATATATGATCGAGTTTTCAAAACTGCCCATTCCACCGCCAAAAATTGGATTTGACCAGAAGAATCGCCAACCATTGACGGAAAGTGCAAGACGCTCATGACCAGGTGTCATTCCTGAACAGACAGCAACGAAGCCACCCGACCAAACAAATCCATAGGCAAAATGGTTAAGAGGATAGTGACAATGCAACCGATTACCGCAAATAATGTCAAGTCGCCTACGCTCAACTGCGATCATCAGCATAATGACAATTGCACAAGTTAAGAGTCCTGATCGCGAAAGCGAAATTATGACCGCAGCAACGGATGTTACTACCGCCACCAACATTATTGCACGAACAGAAGTGGACCTTGCTCCGCCACAACGCAAATACGCCGCCAAGATACGTTGTCAAGGTCATCGCCATAATGTTTGGATCGGGCCAATGTCCGAAAAACCTTGAAGATTCTATGCTGTTTACGTGGCCAGAAATTTGATCAGCTACACCTGATGCATAAAACTCTGTAGCAGTTCGAATCGCGGATACTGATGTGAATGTCATTCCGACCGCGCAACCAATAAATAAGGCAAGATAGTGTCTCGGCGTGCTGACAAGTTCGCAGAAACAACGACTTGCAATGACGACCCTATCAACAAGCTTCCAGTGATAGAAATTTGTCTGGTCAACCCACAGTCCTGTAATCTTGATAGTATGCAACAAACAGGAAGCTATCAGAACTATCGAACCATATCGCCATCTAGTCCGGAGCAAATTGCTTCCTGATCAATAGAATCAAGAAGACGCCGGCAAAGAAACCTGATGTCGATCCAGGAATGAACGCACCCAGGTTCGCAACAAGAAGAAATCCCATCAGGAATGACGCGATTTCGAGGTATCGCACCATCGCAATAATCCCACCAACCGCGCCAATCGACAATCGCGATTGCAAGTGCAGGTCGCCCCAAAAAAGCCACGCAAGAATTGCCGCCAGCGAAACTCCTGCGACAGCCAATCCGGCAGCCCACTCAAGCGTGGTGAAAGACTGAGATTTGACCGCGCTAACGGCCACTCCAACTCCGCTTCAGTTTTAGAAAACTATTGTTCTCAGGGGTGACCTTCAGATGACAAAGAAGGTACACAGGCTAAATATGCCAGCGCCCATCAACCCTACGACCAATCCTAGCCCAGCCCCAAGCCCAATCAACATCGCCCTTTGGGGAAAACTCGTTTAGTACCAATGCTTGCGGGTTCTACAATCGCAAGCGATGGAGTATTGCGCGCCTCGTCCATCTTAGCTTGCTCATATTGCTGCGTTAGCAATGCCATGAGCAGGCTATAAGTTCAATATCTCGATATAGTCGGAGGTAAGTTTTACCATCTTCGGTCGCGGCATCAAATCTTAACAAAAAATCCCTTTCAGACGGATTATCTGGAACATAATTCAAGTAATTCAGAGATGAATCCAACCCCGCCAATTTCATCTTTGCAATCAATAGCTCAGGATTATCAGAAGAAAAGAGCTTTCCTTGAGCTCCAGATCTGCGCAGGCCAACAGCCGTTCAGCTTGAACTGCGGCAGCCGCTTGAACAGTTGCCTTAGCTTGTTCTTCCAAATTGAATGATCCCAGACTTTCGTTGAAAAGCTGGACATGCTGTCCTCAAGTGCAAAGCGAAGCACGCGCCTCTTCAAGTCTCTGGCCTGGCAAATTCGCGCTCTTTCCACGCTTTCACAGTTCCAAGGTCTTCGTATCCGATTATCAAGTTGTTCAATATAAAGTTGACAATTTCCTGTGCAAACTTGGGATCTTGGTCATTCACCTGAATTCGAACACAACTGGTCGTCGGCTCAAATTTGAAATAAATTCGATTTCTCCACGAATCAAGGACGTCTTCGATCGGCGCATCTGTAGTTTTCAAGTCGTTCACGCAAGCCAAATCTCTCAATTACCTTTTCGCCCATTGACCGTTCGCGGAGAATCATTAAGTAGTAATCTCCACGAACTTCACCCATTGATGCAGCAAAACCGCCTAAGTTTCCTAGGCCAGAGAGCTTTGAGGCCAACAAGCTCCCGAATCCATTTGATTTGTTCTCAACACCTCTAATAATCGCTGTAGATCTGTATAATGGGGTTGCGGTAAATGCATATATACCAACGGCGACGCCCGCAATTAACATTGACGGAATCCAGAAGCGGCGCCACCTTATCAAGAAAGCGAGAATGTCGAGCAAACTGAGGCTGTCGGGGTTCTGTTTTCCCAAAAGGATTACTCCGAATCAGATGAACGATCCAGGACTAAAAGTCCGTATAATAGAGATAGCGGTTGTCAACAACACCAAGTTCTTCTTTGGCCTGTTTGAGCCAATCAGTATAAACGCGGTTTTGCTTTGTGCGTTCGAGATTCTGAGTGAGCTGGTCTTTTTGCGCTGCAAATTGAGTGGAATCCGCTTCGGTGATTTGCAGCACGGTTGCAACATAACCACCACGGGAATTGGATACTGCGGGAGAAACCTGGCCGGGCAAGAGCGAAAGCAGTGTCTTTCCGATGGCTTCATCTTGGCCAATCACACGAATGAAATCACGAGCACCGTGCAAACCCGTTGTGTCAATCTTGACATTTGAAGCCTGCGCGACAGGAACAAGCTGATCGGCAGATCCAACGCGGCTACGGAATTGTTGTGCCGCTTGCAAAGCCATCTCTTCCTGGCGCTTGCGAATAATTGTCGTGCGAACAGTCGACTCAACGTCGGTCAAAGGAGCGATTCCTTCAGGTGCTTTCTCCGCAAGCTTAAAGACAGTGTATCCGTCTTGGCCTTTGACGCGAGTCTTCTGGGCATAACCCACCTTGCCGATTTCGGAGCCAAATGCAAAGTCCATTACCGGCTTAAGCGCACCGATACCGGGGATTGAACCGGCTTCCTGATATGGGAAGAGAGTGGTATTCTCAATTGTCAAGCCAAATTCTTGAGCGGCAGCTTCAAAACCATCGGCTGTAGCAGCATCGGCAAAGTCTTTTGCCTTTTGTGCAATGCGAGATTCAGTGTCTGGCCCGATCCCGTATTTGATCAAGATATGGCTAGCTTGGACGGAATCTTGAGTGCCGTTCAGATCGCGAGCATCAACACGAATGATATGTGCGCCAAAACGAGTCATGACAGGACCAACAACTTGGCCAATTTCTGCAGCAAATGCGGTCGAGTCAAATTCCTTGACCATGCGTCCACGTTGGAACCAACCAAGGCTTCCGCCTTGCTTGGCTGAGGCGACATCTTCCGAATACTCAGTTGCAACTTGATTGAAGCTATCACCTTGATGCAGCATGGCCAATACGTCCTGAACCGTTTCGTTGACTCGCTGTGTATCTACATCGGTCATAACGAGAGGCATCGTGACATACGACAGTTTGCGGCGCTCGGGCTGTTTGTAATCTTGCGTGTGCGTCCGGTAGTATTCTTCAATCTCAGACAAGGGGACTGAAGCAGAGTCCACTGTGAAGTTTGTGCTTGGGAACGAAGCAACAATTGCCTGGAACTTTCGGTTCGTGGCAACGTACTCATCCCAGACTTCTTGCGGAGAGACAAAAACGGGCTGAATAACTTTATCGATAACCTTCTGATTGCCGATGCTCTCGCGGTAGTCGCGTTCGATGGCAATAAGCGTTTGCGTCTGATTGGGGTCTTTCAGAAACTCTTGATAGAGCGCTGGATCAAAGCGACCTTCAGTCTGGAAATTCGCATTGTTCCGGATATACTCAGGTGGGCTGTTCCGGACGGCGTACGCGACTTCATTGTCCGAAGTTACGATGCTCCACTTTTGTTGGTAACCCTTCATGAGTTCCATGCGAACAAGGTCGTCCCAAACTTGCTGGCGGACTTGTTTGACTTGTTGATCAGAAATCTCCTGATCAGGCTTGTCTTGTCGCTGTTGTGCCAGTCGGTCTTGAACAAGTTTGTTATAGCGGTCATACATAATCTCGGTATTACCGACCTTACCAATAACACCGTCGAGGCCGCCCGAGGTGCCTTTAAATCCACCCATACCCCAGCTGAAGACAATTGTGGCGACAAAAGCCAGCACAAGAGTCCACATGACCAAGGGCATGTTTTCTCGCATCGATTGAAGCATTGATCTGCCTTAAGTTTTCATCATGTTGATTTTTAGAACCTAAAATATACAAACGTAAGCCGAAAACCGCAAGGGCTTAGGAGCAGACAGTCTTTGAACTAATGGATATTAGATTAATTATTAAGATTATATAAATTAAATAGTTAAATCAAAATCATTCCTGCCAAAATGCTTGCGGTTTTGGCAGGAAACTGCTATATTTAGTGCATGAAACCATTTGAATTAGTGACAGACCTCACACCACGGGGGGACCAAGGGGAAGCAATCCGGCAGTTGGTGGACGGGCTGAAGTCGGGTGAACGGTTCCAGACCCTGCTGGGGGTGACCGGATCGGGCAAAACATTTACAATGGCGAACGTGATTCAGGCGGTTCAGAAGCCGACCCTGATCATGAGTCATAACAAGACCTTGGCCGCACAATTGTTTGGGGAGTTTAAGAGTTTCTTTCCGAATAATGCCGTCGATTTTTTATCTCTTATTACGACTACTATCAGCCGGAAGCCTACATCCCGACATCCGATACCTATATCGAAAAGGACACGCAGGTCAACGAAGAGATTGACCGACTGCGATTGAGAGCTACCTCCTCGCTGCTTGAACGCCGCGATGTAATCATTGTTGCTTCGGTTTCGTGTATTTATGGTTTAGGCTCGCCCAAGGACTATAAAGACCTACTCCTGCTACTGGAAGTTGGGAAAGAGTACCAGCGCAGAGATATTCTCGGGCGTCTGGTGGAGATGCATTACACGCGCAACGATGTCGAGTTTCCGCGCGGAACGTTTCGGGTCAAGGGGGACGTGCTGGAAATTCATCCGGCCTATGAAGAAACAGCCTTTCGATTTGACTTTTTTGGGGACACGCTTGAGTCGATTACACATTTCAAGATATTGACGGGCGAAGCAATTGATCGGCGCGAAGGATTGGCGATTTATCCCGCAAAGCACTTTGTGACGACTCCGCCGAATTTGAAACGCGCCATGATCTCGATTCAGGATGAACTTGAAGAGCGGATTGAAGAGCTGCGGAGTATGAATAAGCTGATCGAGGCGCAACGGATAGAGCAGCGCACAAGATATGACTTGGAAATGCTGCGCGAAGTCGGGTTTTGCAGCGGGGTTGAGAACTATTCACGGCACATGTCGGGACGTAAGCCGGGCGAGCGTCCGGATACACTTTTCGACTATTTTCCAAAGGACTTTTTGCTGATTGTCGATGAATCGCATGTGTCCGTGCCGCAGATCGGCGGAATGTACAGAGGGGATCGCGCGCGCAAGGTAAATCTTGTGGACTTCGGGTTCCGCCTCCCTTCTGCTTATGATAATCGGCCCATGTATTTTCAGGAGTGGGAAGACACGATTAATCAATGCGTGTTTGTGAGCGCAACTCCTGCTGATTATGAAGTTGAGAAGAGCAAGGGTGTACTGGTTGAGCAGATTATTCGACCGACGGGTCTGCTTGATCCGGAGATTGATGTTCGGCAATCTAAGGGACAGATTGATAATCTATTGGGCGAAATTCGAGATACCGTTGATCGAGGTGAACGCACGCTGGTGCTGACCTTGACGAAAAGAATGTCTGAGCATTTGGCGGAGTATCTTGAACAGATGCAGCTCCGAGTCAAGTATTTGCATAGTGAAATTGATTCACTTGAGCGAGTTGAAATCCTGCGTGATTTACGGCTGAAAAAGTTTGACGTGCTGGTTGGAATCAACTTGCTGCGCGAAGGCTTAGACCTGCCGGAAGTGTCGCTTGTGGCGATTCTTGATGCCGACAAAGAAGGATTTCTCAGAAGCGAGCGGAGTTTGCTGCAGATTGCGGGACGAGCGGCGCGAAACCTGAATGGTCGGGTGATCTTCTATGCTGATAAGGTCACGGACTCAATGAAGAAGGTGATCGACGAAACAACTCGCCGCCGACAGATCCAGAAGGAATATAACGAGGCAAATGGGATTACGCCGGCCTCGATTATTAAGTCGATTGCCGATGTGATGATTTCGACGACGGTGGCAGATGCAAGAATTCGCGAAATTGTGAACGATGCTCAATCTGAATTCTTATCGACTTTTGATTTGGAAGACTTGATTGGCAGACTTGAGAAAGAAATGAAGCGCATGGCGAAAGCTCAACAGTATGAGAAAGCCGCCGAATTGCGTGACGAAATCAATCGATTGAAGGAACAGGTGCGCGGATGAGATACGCACAATATGGATTCGTGTTGCTTCTGAGTTTTGCCGCGTTAGTCGGCTGCAAGAAAACGCCAACGGACTCAGGCGAGCCTGACGCACCGCAGGCCGCCGGAACATTTGTAGGCTGGGGCAGACCGGGCGGCACGGGATACAACATGAGAGTTGAGATCGAAGGCTCCGATTCAGCCAATTGGGACGGAACAGTTGAGTACGCGGGGTCTACCGTGCCAATGACAATCACAAGTGTAACAACGAATGAGGACAGCGTGCGGTTTGAGTTCATTCGTGCTTCGACATATAGGTGTCTTGGGGTGGTCTCGAATGTGGCCATGACGATATTTGTTTTGGAGCCATCCGGACAGCCAACTTATACTCTCAGTAAAGTACGAGGCGGATACAATTTGAGCGGCGATTGGGACGGATGGATGTTCAGCCAATTTCTCAATACGACACAGGGCGCAGACTTGTTTATGACGCATCAGGGAAATTTGTACGACGGCGACGTACAATCAAGTTTTGGGTTTTACACATTGCTCGGTGGCGTTACGTCGGGAGCGCAAGACGGTACGGGAATTAGTTTTTGGGGAACGGCACCCTATGACGGCCATGACTATCCGTTTCGATTTGACGGAAACTTCATCAATGTCGACAGCGTGAATGGAACTTGGCAATTGGACGTCACGGGCGGCGGTGACGCGGGGACGTTTGCTTTTGGTAGGAGATTCTAAATTGCGAGTTGCAGTAATCGGCAGCGGAGGTCGTGAGCACGCACTTGTGTGGAAGCTGAAACAGAGTCCCCAAGTCTCCGAACTATACGTTTTGCCCGGAAACCCGGGGATGGTGGAGCTTGCGAAGCTCGTGAAGGTCGAGCAGAGTGTTGCGGCACTTGTAGCAGAGATCGAGAATCTTGCAATAGATTTTGTTGTAGTAGGGCCTGAACAACCATTAGCCGAAGGGCTTGCAGACGAGCTTTCGAAGCGTGGCGTGCTGACCTTTGGTCCGATGAAGGCGTCGGCAAAGCTTGAGTCCTCAAAGGTCTTTGCCAAACGATTGATGAAATCCTGCAAAGTACCGACAGCGGCATTTGAGGTGTTCAGCGACTTTCGGCTGTTTGAGAAATTTGTTCAGGAGAATCCGCGAGCAAATGGCCGCGTGGTGAAAGCAGATGGATTAGCGGCGGGCAAGGGAGCATTTGTTTGCACAAATGACGCAGAAGCAGTTGACGTGGGAAGAAGATTACTCGCAGCGAGTGAATTGGGCGAAGCAGGAGCGACGATTGTTGTAGAAGAAATGCTTACAGGTCGCGAAGCGTCCCTGCATTTTTTGTGCGACGGCGAGCGATTCTTAGCCCTCCCCCCTGCTCAGGATTATAAGCGGGCGTTTGATGGAGATGAGGGTCCTAATACAGGCGGTATGGGAACGTTTTGCCCCGCGCGGCATGTTTCTGAAGTGACCATTCGAGATGTGGAGTTGAGAGTTGTTTCGCCGATTCTCAAAGAGCTTAAGGGACAAGGCACGCCGTATCGTGGCTTGCTCTATGTAGGAATTATGTTGACCGAATCCGGGCCGCAGGTAATCGAGTTCAATTGCAGATTTGGTGATCCGGAGACGCAGGTTATGCTGCCGTGTTTGGGATATGATCTACTGGAACCTATGATTGAATGCGCAAAAGGACAGTTGAATCCGGCAAAGTATTCTGCGCAAGCCGTGGGGAATGCGGTATGTGTTGTGCTTTGTGCTGAGGGTTATCCTGCAAGTTATCTCAAACACGTTCCATTAACCGCCCCAGCTTGCAACTCGAATCAAATTTTGTTTTCGGCGGGAACAACAACTGTTGAAGGCAAATGGGTTTCGTCCGGTGGGCGTGTGCTTAATGCAGTAGGACTTGGAGACACAATGAATGAAGCTCGAACGAATGCCTACGATTTGGCGCATCAGGCAATCGTAGAAGGTCTGCGGATGCGAAGTGATATCGCGTTGTCGGAGGTGTCATGAACGCTCTTGACCAACTGATTGGCGAAAGCGACTCGCTGCGGGCAGTCAAGTCTTTGATTTTGCAAGCGGCACCAACGGACATCTCAGTCCTCATTATCGGTGAAAGTGGAACAGGGAAAGAGCTGGTCTCGCGTGCTATTCACGAGAATTCCAGCCGTAGTAGCGGTCCATTGTTGTATGTTAATTGCGGTGCGATTCCGCAAGGAATATTTGAGAGCGAAGTGTTTGGACACGAACGCGGCAGCTTCACCGGCGCAGATCGCAAACGCACAGGCTATTTCGAGCAGGCTCAAGGCGGAACATTGGTTTTAGATGAAATTGGTGAGATGCCAATCGAATCGCAAGTGAAACTGCTCAGAATTTTAGAGTCACGCGAAGTGATGCGGGTTGGATCGAGCAAGACCGTGCCAGTTGATGTGCGAGTCCTGGCGGCGACAAATGTTGATTTGGCAGACGCTGTTGCAAAAGGCGAGTTCCGGCACGATCTGTACTTCAGGTTGAAAGCCGTGACGATTCAGATTCCGCCCTTGCGCGAGCGCATGGTAGACATTCCTGTATTGGCCATACAATTCGCGCGCGAATTTGCCGTGCGAAACCGCTTGGCTATGCCACGATTCACGAGTGATGCATTGGATTTGTTATCGCAACAGTATTGGCCGGGAAATGTACGCGAACTTAAGAATACAATTGAGTCGGTTTTGACTCTAAATCGCGGACTGGCCGTGCTGCATGCCGATCATTTTCGGCCGCATTTGTCTTCACCGCGTGCGTTGCTTCCGGTATTGGCGTCGCGCGATCAGCAGCCGATTGGCAATGATTTGTTATTGGCAACGCTGCTTGACGTAAGGCGGGAGGTGCGGGACTTGCGGACGATTCTCGAAACGGCAATTGCCTTCTCGCAAGCAATCACGGAAGAACCGTTCCCTTCGAACCGATTAACTGATCTTGAACGGGAGCAGATTCAGAAAATGCTTGAGCAGAATCAGGGCAATCGGCGCAAGACGGCACGGGATTTAGGTATTGGCGAACGGACTCTATATCGAAAACTTAAGGAGTACAACATTGGTTAAGCTGCTCCTAATTTTGGCTTGCAGTTTGCTGTCAAGCTGTTATTCATTCAAGGGACAGGTTGCGGGTGACGTCAAAACACTGGCGATTCCAACTTTTATGAATGAATCATCGGAGTTTGGGCTGTCGGAAACGGTGACGGATCAGTTGATTCGCGGGTTTCAAAAAGATGGTACTTTGCGCGTTGTCTCGGAAAGCAACGCCGATGCTATTTTGGTTGGCACGTTGACGGATGCGAAAGATGAGCCATACACGGCAAGAAGCGGAACTGAAATAACTGTTGACGAATACCGGTTTTCAATGGTGTGCCGAATTGATCTTGTGATCCGTGAAACGGGCGAAGTGAAGTGGACACAGAATTTTCCGGCGTGGTCGATCTATGCCTATGGCGGAGACCTGTCAAATCGGGAAACGGCGGTGACGGAAGCGACGACTAAGCTTGTGGAAGACCTACTCAATAAAATCGTCGGGAGCTGGTAGTGGTACAGCTTGAGCTGACAGAATCGAGTTTTGAAGAGTGTGTTGAGCGCACTTGCAAAGCCGTCTTAGCCGGGAGTTGATCGCCTTCCCTACTGATACGGTTTATGGTCTTGGCGGCATGGCCTTCAGCCGCAAAGTGCTTGATAAGTTGATGACGGTCAAGCCGGATAGGAATACCAAAGCCTACGGCGATATTGATTGAGAGCTTGATTCGGCTATCGCAGTTTGGCGGGGAAGTGCCAGGACCGAAGCTTGTGCATTTGGTTGAGAGCTACTGGCCGGGGCCGTTGACGGTGGTTTGGCATGTTTCGCAGACAATTCCGGAAGAATTTCACGGGAAAGACAGAACTTTGGGATACAGAATCCCTAATCATGAGTTCATATTAGAGGTGATGCGGCGCACGGAACGACCTTTGTGGGCCACGAGCGCGAATCTGCCGGGGCGGCCTGCACCGCGACTATACAGTGAATTGGATCCAATGTTAGTTGATTCATGCGATCTGGTGATAAGAACGAAAGCCCTGTTGATGGGCAAGTCTTCGACCGTTGTCGATGTCCGAGGCAAACAGCCAATCATCGTTCGCGAAGGGGCGATTGCGGAATCAGATATTGAGAAAATTTGGAAAAAAGGATGACGGGGATACACTTGAGCAGCTTACTGAGACTCTTATTATTGTTTACAATTGTTTTTGGCACGGCACAGTTTTGTCATGCTGAAGATATTTATTCGCCGGATTCTTCGACGACATTCTCGGTACGGCGGGACTCAATTGCTGTGCCGGAGTTTGTTCCTTTTTCTATTGGCGAGCGGATGACGTATCATGTTTCATTTAGCGCGGTTCCCGCCGGGAAGGCTGAATTACAGGTATTAGATACGGTCAAGATTGGGGATCAGTGGGCTTGGCGGATTCAGTCGAGCGCGCGGTCGGCCAAGGGATTTGACTGGGTGTTCAAGGTTCGTGACACGATTACGACGTGGGTGGATACCGATTCGATCTACAGTCACAAGTTCCACAAACGACTGATGGAAGGTTTTTTTAAGGACGAGAAATTAGTCCGGTTCAGCCTTAAGGATAGCCTTGCTTATTGGTGGGATGAAGCAACGGAGAAGACCCGAAAAAAGTTGAACCGCGAGTGCAGGATGTGCTGTCGGCAGGTTATCGAACGCGAACTGTTCCGCTTGAGGTGGGCGACACAATTGCTATTCGGACGCACGATGTGAAGGTAACTTATGACTTGCTGGTATTCGTGCTGGCCCGTGATACGGTGCAGACATTGGCGGGGGAGTTTGATTGTTTCGTGTGCGAGCCAGTCCTAAAGAGCGGTGGACTTTTTCAGAAAGAACGGAAAGCACATGTATATGTATGGGTGACCGCAGATGAGCGCAGGATTCCGGTTGTAATGAGTTCGAAAGTTTCATTTGGTTCTTTCACGGTAGAGCTTGAAAATTATGTTCCGGGAATTGGCAAGGCGGGTGTTTCGGACTACGAAAAGTCACGGGCACGGGAAGATGGTCGACCGGACTTGGGCGCGTTTGCACCTTAAATCAAGAAAGACAATAATTTAAAATTAGTGCAATCATTCACAAATATAACTTTCGAGAGCAAACTATTTATTTATTCTGGTGCTTGAACCTTGACACACTGATTGTAAATCGTTAATTTCTCGTCATGTTTTGCGAGACAATTCGCATGGCAACACCACCTTAGGGTCCCGCCCCACCTTCCCTGCCGTTTATTTCGGTTCGTATAAGCATCATTGACCGTCGAATTTCCTTTCCTTAAGGATGGAGGAGTATGCTCCTAAAGTCCCTAACGTTATCTGTTATTGTCTTACTTGAGAGCATTGCCGTGTTCGGTCAAACCGATACGGCAATTGTCGTATTGGGTCAGGGTGCGGCACCAACTCAAGTTGCGGTGACTGATGCCCCGAATGACGGTGGCGAAGCTTTGAATGTTTCATGGACTCCGACTTCACAGGTCGGATTTACAATTTTGAAATATCAACTTCTGGCCGCTGAATCTGCCGCCGGGCCGTTTCAGCTCATGGCCGAAGTGGACAGTAAGACAAGTGAAGCGCGCATGTCATCAGGTGACGGTTGGAAGGTTGAGCCTGACAAGCCTTACTTTATTAAAGTGGTGGCGGTTGATTCGACGACACTTGCTGTACCGGACTCGACCAATCCGGATTCGGTCACAGTGAGATTTGAGAAGCGCTTACGGTTAAGCGAGTCGGCAGTCGTTGGGCCAACTTATCCGATAGCGTCATGGTTCAATTGGAACAGACTCAACATTTTTTTGATGGTTATGCTGTTCTATGTGCTTGTGATGGTGATGGTTAAGCGAGCAAAAGCCGGGCAGGTTCTGTGGTTCCGAAAGATCGCCGGTATTGACGCGATTGACGAAGCGATCGGGCGCGCGACAGAGCTTGGCAAACCAGTTTTGTATGTTCCGGGTACGCAAAACATTGAGAACATCCAAACGATTGCCTCGATACAACTTTTGACATCTGTGGCGACCAAAGCCGCGACGTATGACATTCCGATTATCGTGCCCTTAAATCGCGCATTCATGGTGACAGTTGCTGAAGAAGCGGTCAAGCAGGGATTCATGAACGCCGGTCGGCCGGACGCGTATGTGCGCGACAATATCCGCTACATGTCCGACGAACAGTTTGCGTTTACAAGCGGTGTTACGGGAATAATGTTGCGCGAGAAAACGGCGGCGCACTTTTACCTCGGGGCCTTCTTTGCAGAATCTTTAATTCTTTCGGAGGTCGGTTTCACATCGGGAGCAATTCAGATTGCCGGAACCGCAAACACGCACCAGCTACCGTTTTTTGTGGTGGCTTGTGATTACACACTTATCGGTGAAGAGTACTTTGCGACGAGCGCGTTGGTGACACGCGATGTTGAAATGATGGGAACGCTGAAGGCCACGGATTATATGAAGGCATTCATCATTGTCTGTATGTTGGCATCGATGGTTCTCGAGTTGTTCGGCGTGCAGTTCATGCGCTCCTGGTTCCAAGTCATTTAGCCTGAAACGCCGAAAATATGAAACGAGAAATTCCGATACTTATTACGCTGATCTTCGGCGTATTCATGATTGTCCAGTTCTTTATTCCGCATCCGGCAGTGAATGACATTGCCAACCGGTTGCAGAATTGGGCGATTATTGTGATTGCATTCTCTTATGTCCTGGGTTCGGCAAACATTCTCCGTATTAACGGGGAATTGGTTTACCGCCGTGGTCCGGGCTGGTTGTATAAGTTGGTACTGGTGATCGCGTTCTTCATGATGGTGATTCCCGGAATGTTCTTGGGGATTGGCGAAGGGACGTGGACGAATGATCGGTTGTTTACGAATACTTACATTCCGCTTGCTTCGACCATGTATGCATCGCTTGCTTTTTTCATCGCTTCAGCAGCGTTCCGTGCATTTCGCGTACGAACTTGGCAGGCTTCAGTGCTCGCATTAACGGCAGTGATTGTAATGTTAGGGCGAATTCCGATTAGCCATATGATTTGGCACGACCTTCCCAATGTTGTGGATTGGGTGATGAATGTTCCGAACGCAGTTGCACAACGTGGTATCTTAATTGGCGCGGCCTTGGGCGCGATCGCGACGGGTTTGAAAGTGATTTTGGGAATTGAGCGCAGCTACTTAGGCCGAGAGTAAGGACAAGAATGGCACATAGTACATTACAAAAACTCGAGAAGCTCGATCGCCGCTGGGTCTTCCTGGCGATGGCTCTTGCCGTGGCCGCTCCCTTGTTCTTCAAAATAGGCCTTGCGCCGAAAACGACGCCACCTGTCAAAGAGTTTTATGATTACATAGAAGCGCTGCCACCGGGATCGCGCGTGCTCTGTTCATTCGACTATGATCCGGGGTCAAAGGCTGAATTGGATCCGATGTGTATTTCGGTGCTCGAGCACTTGATGGACAAAGGTCACAAGCCCGTGGTTATCACTCTGTGGTCAACTGCACCGGCCTTAATCGAACGCAACGTCAATTTGATTTGCCGCGACAAGTATGGCAAGCAATACGGCACCGACTATGTCTATCTTGGACTAAAAGAGGGTCGTGAAGCAGTAATGGTCGCGATGGGAAAATCTATTCGTGCGACGTTCCCAGTTGATTTTTACGGCACGCCTGTTGAGCAGATTCCGTTAATGAATGGCGTTGAAAACTACGAGCAGTTTCAGGCTTTGATCAATGTATCGGCAGGCTATCCCGGCACGAAGGAATATGTTCAGTATGTTACGACGCGATTTGCTATTCCGCTATTAAGTGGTGCATCGGCAGTGTCGGTGCCTGAGTACTCCGCTTACTATCAGAGCGGGCAGTTGAAGGGTTTGTTAACGGGAATCACCGGTGCCGCTGAATACGAAGCCCTGCTCGGTAAGCCTGGACTGGCATTGATAGCAATGGACGGCCAGACGATGGGGCACTTCGTGATCATTGCGTTCATTCTATTTGGTAACATTGTCTATTTCTTCCTCCGTCGCGAAAAGGCAAGGGGTTAAGGGAGCAACTATGGACTTTTTCTGGTTATCCGTTGCCGGGCTTGCGACAATCGCTGTCCTGAGCTTTCTATATAATGACAATCCGCTCTATAAGGTCGCGGAACATTTCTTTGTGGGAATCGCGGCGGGTTATGTCGTCTGCGCGGAATTTTACAATGTATTCCTGCCGAATCTGTGGAACCCGTTAACAAGTGGTACGGATTATTGGTTGGTTATTCCGCTCCTGCTGGGTCTTGCCCTATTCACGAGATTCTCAAACAATATTGGTTGGATTTCACGCTGGCCGATGTCGGTGATTATCGGTACTTACGCGGGTTTAGCTGTGATTGGTTTTGCATCGGGTGACATGGTACTGCAAGTACAAGCAAGTTTGATACCGGTGTTTGAACCTGCAACAGTTTCAAAATTTTCGGGTGATCCGAGTGTGATGAACTTCCTCGATATTCTGAAGAACCCGCTATTCACTCTTGGTCTCATCGCGGTGTTATTCTACTTCTTCTTCTCGGTTGAACACAAGGGAGGCTTGAAGCACATTGCCGTGGTGGGAACAACGTTGCTTATGATCGGGTTTGGAGCAGGTTACGGCTATACCGTAATGACGCGAATTGCGCTGTTGTTCGACCGTTTCTATTTCTTATTTGTCGAATGGCTGCAAGTCGCATCAGCTTAACAAGCGAAATGCTATACAAAAAAAAGGGGCCGACTCAAATGAGTCGGCCCCTTTCAATTTTCAGTATTCAGGCTATGAAATCCAGTCGCCGATACGGCTAAAACGAATGGACTTGTAGAATTTCGATATGCCTTGATTCTTGTCCCAGCTGAAATAGATAATCAAGGCTTTGCCGACAATATCTTCTTCGGGCAAGAAACCCCAATAACGCGAATCGGCAGAATTGTCGCGGTTGTCTCCCATCATAAAGTAATGGCCGTCAGGAATTGTGATCGGTCCATAGTTATCGTGGTTCCAGGCAACACCTTGCGGGCTGAATATCCCTCGCTCGCCTAAGCCAGCTCGAATCGGGGCGGGCGAAGTGAATTGCGAAGCAGGAGGATTCTGCATAGCAATTCCATCGACATAAACTTGGCGGTCACGAATTTCAAGAGTTTGGCCTGGTCCCGCGATACATCGCTTGATGTAATTTAACGTTGGATCCAAAGGATACTTGAAGACAACGATGTCACCGGGTTCCACTTTAGACGGAGCAGGCAAGCGCGTGGCTGGAATACTGAAACCAATATCGGTAAACGGAATGCCGATCCAATCTGGCGTGCGGATTCCGTAAACGAATTTGTTAACTAACAGAAAGTCGCCGACAAGCAACGTGTTCTCCATCGAACCGGTCGGAATTCGGAAGGCTTCGACGGTCGTGACCCGAATAAAGAAAACCATGATGATCAAGGTGACGAAGAACTCTGTCCATTCCCGGACAGTGCTCTTGCCACGAGCTTGTCGTTCGGTTCTCTCGGTTGTCGTGGCCGTACTGCCGCTGACTACAGTCATTCTTATCCTTAAAGGTAATCGTTTCGGTTAAATCTGGAACTCGGTCAACACCGCGTTGGTTTCATTCAGCTTTGAGAATAGCAAGAAAGGCCTCTTGCGGAATCTCTACATTGCCGACGGCCTTCATCCGCTTCTTTCCTGCCTTCTGCTTTTCAAGCAGTTTCTTCTTTCGCGTGATATCGCCGCCGTAACACTTAGCCAAAACGTTTTTTCGCATAGCACGCACGGTTGACCGCGCAATTACTTTTGAACCGATAGCGGCTTGAATTGCGACTTCAAACATCTGACGAGGGATCAAATCTACGAGCCTGTCACAGACTCGGCGGCCCCAAGCGTAGGCTTTATCTGTGTGAACAATCACGGATAGGGCGTCAACGATTTCGCCATTTACAAGAATGTCGAGACGCGTCAACTCGCTTTGTCGGTAATCCATGATCTCGTAGTCGAAAGAGGCATAGCCGCGCGAAATGCTCTTTAGGCGATCATAGAAATCGAAGATGATCTCTGCGAGCGGTAACTCATAGTGCAGATTTACCCGCGTTGTGTCGAGGTACTCGGTATTGATGTACGTGCCACGCGCCTCAATGCAAAGCTGCATGATCGCCCCGATATACTCTTCCGGAGTGATAATCGACGCTCGGACGAATGGTTCTTCCATGAATTCTGTATCACCTGCTGGGGGCAGTTTGACGGGGTTCTCGACAAGTAGAACGGTCTTGTCCGTAAGGGTAGCTCGGTATTCCACTGATGGAACGGTGCAAACTAAATCGAGATTGTATTCGCGTTCAAGGCGCTCTTGAATAACTTCGAAGTGGAGCAAACCGAGAAAGCCGACGCGAAAACCGAAACCGAGCGCGACAGACGTTTCGGGTTCGTAATTCAGCGCGCTGTCATTCAAACTAAGTTTGGCCAGTGAATCGCGCAGGAGTTCGTAATCGCTTGTGTCCGCAGGATAAACACCCGCAAAGACCATCGGCTTCACGTCACGATAGCCTGCCAGCGGCTCAAGGGCTTTGTTATTGGCATCAAAAATCGTATCACCGACACGAATGTCACGAACTTCGCGGCAACCACTCGCAACATAACCGACGTCACCTGCTATCAATTCGTCCCTGCGAATTTGCGCCAAGCGAAGCACTCCGACTTCCTGCACGTCGAACTCTTTTTGTGCAGCGCCGAAGAATATTTTCTGGCCGGGCTTGATTCTCCCATCGACAACACGCACATGTGCGATTGCGCCGCGATACATATCATACTGCGAGTCAAAGATCAATGCACGCAACGGTTCATCAATATCGCCACGCGGCGGCGGAAAGCGGTCAACGATAGCTTCAAGCAACTCGGGAACGCCCATTCCCGTCTTGCCGCTCACCCGCAAGATTGAGTCGGGATCAACGCCCAGCAACTCGCCGACTTGCTGCGCGATTTCGTCGGGGCGCGCCACGGGTAAATCAACTTTGTTCAGGACAGGAAGAATCTCCAAGTCCGAATCGAGCGCAAGATAGAGATTTGATAGCGTCTGCGCTTCCATGCCTTGACTTGCATCAACGACGAGAATTGCGCCTTCACACGCCTTCAGGCTGCGCGAAACTTCGTAAGTGAAGTCCACGTGGCCGGGAGTGTCAATAAGATTCAGTGTATATGTCTTCCCATTGCTATGCGTGTACTGCATAGTGATTGGGTGCATCTTGATCGTGATCCCGCGCTCTTTCTCGAGATCCATGTTATCAAGCACCTGCGTCGTCATCTGCCGCTGGTCGAGGGTGCGAGTCTGCTCAAGCAATCTATCCGCGAGAGTGGACTTGCCGTGGTCAATATGAGCGATAATGCAGAAATTCCGAACGTCAGGCCGCATGAAGTTCCTTAAGTTTGTCGATGTGGCTCAAGAATCGGTTCAGCCTCAAGCGGCATGACGATCCAGAGAATAATGTATAACAGCAAACCGGTGCCGCCCAAAAGTATTGCGAGAATCCATAATACTCTCACGAGTGTTGGATCGACATTGAAATACTCACCAAAACCGCCACAGACTCCGCCGATTTTTTTGTCTCGCCGAGAGCGTTTCAAGCGGCGCGAATCTTCATGTGTTCCGCTCATGGTTTCTCCTTGCACTACGTAGGTATTGTCGTTAACGGCCGCATCAGTCTTGCGGACAAGTAGTATGATCGAGAGAATAATGACAAGCACTGGCCCGATGTAGGCAAGGCTGTTGTCATGATCATCATTCATCAAGGTTGCAATACCAAGCCCAAGCAAACCAATAGCGAGCAACATGAACGCCATGATCTTCCGGCTCTTAGAAACATTTGAAGCATTGACGCGATGCAGAGTACCGTCGTCTTCGGGGACAAGAATCCACGCTGCGATATACACCAGAATACCGGGGAATACACCCGTGATAAGGGTAATCGCCACAAACAGGATTCGCGAGAGCGCCGGATCTATCCCAAGATAGTTCGCGGCACCACCGCATACACCGGCGAAGATGCGTTCACGAGTAGAGCGGGTTAAGCGTCTGACTGTAGTTTCCATGGTCACTTCCTTTCTTCCGCTCACTCCAGCGGAAAGATTTCCAGAATTGTCCATTCCACGACACCGGCTGGAATTGTGATTTCGACGGTTTCTCCGACTTTGCTACCCATTAAACCTTGTCCAATGGGCGACTGATGGCTGATGCGGCCTTCTGCGGGATTGGCCTCAGCAGCCGAAACAATTGTGAAAACGCGTTCAGATTTCTTTTTCTTATCAAGAATCTTGACACGTGTAAGCAGACGTACCTGATCGGTGACGATTAGACTCGAATCAATCATCACCGCGGCATGCATCATAGCTTCCAGTTGATGTATCTTTGCGTCAATTCGTGCGAGGTCCTCTTTCGCGGCGTGATACTCGGCGTTCTCCGAGAGATCACCGTGTTCGCGCGCCGTTGAGAGCTGTTTGACCATCGCAGGCCGTTTGACGTACTTCCATTCATTAAGTTCGGCCTGCAATTTCTCCATGCCGGCTCGAGAGATGTACTGCTTCTCCAAATCTTACCTCGCGGGTGCCTTGCTAAAGTAATCGAGGAGTCCGTTTGCGACTCCGCGGGACAAATCGAGAAGAAACTTTTCGTCGGTTAGTTTCGCCTCTTCATCTGGGTGCATGATGTATGCGGCCTCGATCAGGACCGCTGGGAAATCCGTGGGTCTAACCACGGCAAAGTTTGCATCAAATATTCCGTCGTCGTGCAATCCGGTCTTCTGAAGTATCGCCGCTTGGATTATTTCGGCGAGCGGACGGCTCAACGTTTGGTAGTAGTAGGTGCCACAGCCGTGGCGCACAAACGGGTTTTCACCGTCGGGCAATGCATTGCCATGCAGGCTTAAGAAAACATCAGGATTTGCGGCACGGGCCTCAACTACCCTGTCGTAAAGTCCAATTGAAACATCGTCGGTGCGTGTACGAATAACTTCGGCGCCTTTGCTCTTCAATTCACGCTCGAGGATCTCTGACCAGTGTAAAACGATGTCTTTCTCTTTATTTCCACGCGGGCCAATTGAACCATCGGCAGAACCGCCATGTCCGGGATCGAGCACAATGCGTTTGCCGCGCAGTCCGGACGACTTGTCAGCCTTATAGTAAAGATCAATGCCAACGGTCGAATCGCTTGTAAACCACTTGAATCCATGTGAAAGCTGGGAATTCAAGCTGATTTTGAACTCTACACCCCACGGTCGCTGTGACCACGTGATGTCGCTCACAGCATCGCGAGCACCCTCAATATAACGAATTCTATCGACTGCGCACTTGGCATCGTATACGGTCAACAAGAGTTCTTCCCCATCCTGTTCATTCGAACACTCAATTAGCGAAGTACGATCGGCCGAGAACTCGATGTGAATCATCTCGTCATGCATTGAGACAAGCCCATTGCCGATACGAAGCTGTTGCGTAAACGAACTCATCACTCCCACGCTATCGGCGAATCGGCGCTCGATAACATCTGACAGGCCGCCTCCAACTTTGAACTCGAGCCAATTAGCTGAAGTTCTTGTCACAAGAAGCACCGTTCCCGAATCAGGGAAAAGGTTGTAGCTACCGCCAACCATTGTTCGGGTGTGTGCGGCCGGGTCTTTCACACGAAACTCGACTGGTTGAGACAATGTGGTCCAATTGACTGGAACCGGCTCAGGGTTTGCGCCGAAAGGGAAGCACAGAGTGGAAGTCTCTGCCCCTCTATAAGTTAGACTCAGATTCCAAGCCAAAGTTTCGGACTGCCACGGAATCTGAAGAAATGCCAAAAACGCGCCATCTTGGGACGGATCTACTGAATACCCATTGCAGGTGAGTGCCATGCCGGGCTGAAAACCGGCAACTTGACCCAATACGAAGGTCGAATCCAAAGAGCGATGGTAGCGGAAAGTGTCTTGACCCGCTTCAAGCCGAGGATAAACCAGATGAATCTCCGCTGCAGAGGCTGCAATAACCACAAACAGGCAGGTCAGAAAACGGATCATGACCATTCGCCGGTTGCAAGGAGTCTGATGCCTTCCAACACAAGGCGCTGGTCCACGTGAGTGATAGTAGAACTCTGGCCTTGCAAGAGATCTGCAAACCCACCCGTAGCAACGACCGGAACCTTGCCGATTTCTAACTGGATCCGTGAAACTAAGCCGTCTATCATTGACAATGCGCCATATAAGATGCCACTCTGAATAGCTTCGACCGTATTCTTACCAACCACACTTGGCGGAAAAGCCAACTCGACTTTTGGTAAAAGGGCCGTTGCTTTGTTTAGACTCTCAGCGGCAGTCGCAACACCCGGGGCAATAATTCCGCCGCGATAAACTCGGTCAATGTCAACCACATCGATCACCGTTGCAGTGCCGAGATCAACGACAATGATTGGCGCACCAAAGCGCGATATTGCCGCCGCAATTCCGCACAGTCTGTCAGGACCGACAGCCTGCGGAGGATCATAAGCGATTTGTACGCTTTTGATGTGATCGGCTCCGATGACAATTGGAGTTAATCCCAACTCGCGTGCTACAAATTGCATATAAGCAGTCATCGCCGGAACGACGGAAGAAATCGCAAGAGTGGAGATATCTCGCTCCGGAAATCCTGCGCGCCGAAGCACACCTTCAAGCGATACAGTCCACTCGTCCTTGGTCCGATGAGCTTTTGTGGTCAGTCGCCACTCGTGGCGCCATTCGCCTCCCTCCCACCAGCCAACGGTCGTGTGAGTGTTTCCTACATCGATGCCAACAAGTGCGCTCATTCCGGTAGCACATCCCCGCTGTACACTTCTTGAATCATGCCTTCGGCATCGCGTAACAAGAGTTGTCCATTTTCACCCAAACCTTCAAACTCACCTTCAATGATGTTAGGCAACTCCACACGCTTCATGCGCGCTCCCTTTTGCGGGCCGAACTCCTCCCATGCAACGCGCAAACCATCGAAATCATTGTCCAAGAATTGATCAAACAACGGCTCCCAGTGGTTCAGTAGTTCCGCTAACAGAATTTCACGGTTTGGGTGCCATTTCGAATTCTCGCGCAGGCTTGTCGCGGGCCAAATGAAGTCGTTACCTGGAATAGAATTTACATTAATTCCAATTCCGACTACAACAATTTCGACACCGGCATGCAATGTGGACTCCGCGAGGATTCCTGCAACCTTCTTGTGCGACAACAAGACATCGTTGGGCCACTTCAAAGCGACTTCGGCAGCAGAATCGTGCTTCATGATAGAGCGGGCTAGCGCGATGGCAGGAATCATTGAAAGAAAACCTTTGGCCATATGTTTCGTTCGCAACCGAAGCATAACGGAACACAAGAGTCCGCTTCCGGAAGAATCTAACCATGAGCGCAAGTGGCGTCCGCGCCCAGCCGTTTGATGGCCCGCTATAGCCACAGCACCAGTTAAAGTGAATGTTTCCGGATGCTCGATTAGCCAGCGATTTGTCGAATCAATTTCATCAAAGTACTGAAACTGGCGGCCGAAGCGGCGTGTCGTCAAATGCCAGTGAAGCTGCTTCTCATCCCAAGCCATCATGAATCCTGATAGACTCCCCACGATTCGCGCAGGCACTTTGAGATTTCGCCTAAAGTTGCTTTTTGCTCGACGGAAGCAATCAAATGCGGCATGAGGTTTGTGTTTGACTTGGCTTCGCGAACGAGTTCGGTCAGAGCACTTGCAACCTTTGTGTTATCGCGTTCACAACGCAGCTTAGCTAAGCTCGCACGTTGCTTTTCTTCGAGTGACGGATCAACATGAAGTACGGGGGGCTCGCCTTTTTCATCGATCTGAAAGCGATTCACACCCACGATGACGCGGTCGCTCAATTCAATCTCTCTTTGATAGCGATAGGCCTCTTTGGCTATGGCATCCTGAAAGTAATGTTTCTCTATTGCCACAACCGAACCACCGAGCTTATCGATGTGGTCGAGTTCTTTCCAGACTTCGGATTCAATTTGGTCTGTGAGCGATTCGACGTAGTAACTTCCGCCAAGGGGGTCGACCGTATCGGCAACTCCCGATTCGTAAGCGATGATTTGCTGAGTGCGCAAGGCAAGCTGTGCAGTACGTTCCGTGGGCAATCCAAGCGCTTCGTCAAGAGCATTCGTGTGCAAACTCTGAGTTCCGCCTAATGCCGCGGCCAGAGCTTGCAAAGTAACACGGACTGCGTTGTTATCCGGCTGTTGAGCAGTCAACGTGCAACCTGCAGTCTGAGTATGGAATCTCAGCATCCATGAACGCTCATTCTTCGCGCCGAGTCTTTCACGTATGATCTTTGCCCAGATGCGGCGTGATGCGCGGAATTTTGCAACTTCTTCAAAGAAGTTATTGTGGCAACCCCAGAAGAATGCCAATCGCGGCGCAAATGCATCAATGTCCATGCCCCGCTCTTGCGCGCCTTTCACATATGTGATAGCATTCGCGAATGTAAAGGCTAACTCCTGCACGGCAGTCGATCCGGCCTCGCGAATGTGATAGCCTGAAATGGAAATCGTATTCCACTTCGGCATGTTCAAGCGGCAGTAGTCAATTACGTCGGTGACAAGCCTCAGAGATTGTTGCGGCGGAAAAATGTATGTCCCGCGTGCAATAAACTCTTTCAAAATGTCATTCTGTACCGTGCCTTCGAGATCACTTTCTTTGATCCCTCTTGAACGGGCCACGGCAATGTAGAACGCCATGAGCGTCGCTGCGGTAGCATTGATTGTCATTGACGTGCTGACGGCATCGAGCGGAATCTGATCAAAGAGTATTTTCATATCTTCGATACTGCTTACCGCTACTCCGACCCGGCCAACTTCGCCGGAGGCTTCTGGTGAATCGCTGTCGTAGCCAATTTGCGTCGGCAAGTCAAAGGCGACGGAAAGACCTGTCGTGCCTTGACTGAGCAAATATTTGTAGCGCACGTTGGACTCTTCGGCTGTTCCGAAACCGGCGTACTGTCGCATCGTCCAGAGTTTCCCGCGATACATATTGGGCTGCACTCCGCGCGTAAATGGATAAAACCCGGGGTAACCTACTCTTGACTCAAGTGAATCAGAATTGTTGAGCACATACAGTGGAGCGACATCAAACCCGCTATCTGTTACGAATCGGCTGCGGCGCTCTTTATGCTTAGCTGTCAGATCGTTAAGAGCTTTCTGCCAGCGCTCTCGTTGTTCCATAACAGGTAGATCGTCCACTATTGAGTCAGTACGATCAGTTGTGCGCCCTTTTCGACGGAATCGCACTCATTCACCTTGATTTCCTGCACGGTGCCATCGCCAGGAGCGCGAACTTCATTCTCCATCTTCATTGCCTCAAGGATCAGCACAGCCTCACCCCGTTTCACGGTTTGTCCGATTTTGACGTTCACGCGAACAACAAGTCCCGGCATAGCGGCTCGAAGCGTCATGAGTCCATGTTCTCCTGCCGCACCATGTGCCGCAGCCTGCAACAACTTATCGCGCTCTGTTTCGATCACAAGCGGCTGTACTCTGCCGCTCCTGATCAGCCAAAGGTCATCACCGTTGCGATTGACAACGAATCGCTCCAATCTGTCCGAGTGTCTAACCGTGACAAGACGTTTTTCAAGGGACACAGCCGGGAACTCTATCTTACGGCCGTTGACGAGCAATTCAGTCTCAGATCGTAAGACTTCAAACTGCTTTTCGCCAATTTTAACTATCGTTCTATCAAACATAGGGGTCAGTGCTTTCTCAAAGCTCTCACGCGGCCCGATGTCTGCCAGTTTGAAGATTGCTTACCATTTGCGTCTGCGGGAGCATAGACGATGTCAGAATAGTAGATTCTATTTGCAATCGCAATTGCCGCAGGTAGCCAATCTGGGATCTCTTCGTTCTTCATGATATACTCGCGATACGCGGGCATCAAGACATTCTCAATTGATCCTGTATTGAAATTGCCGCTACAAAACTCCTCGCTTTCCAAAACAAAAGCGCAGAACCCAATATTGGTCATTACACCGGCAACAAAATACTCGGACAAAGCTCTGTGCATTCTTTGGATTGCGGCCTCTCTGTTCTCACCATAGGCCACAAGCTTAGAAATCATCGGATCATAGAATCTGCTGATTTCCGCGCCCTCATACATGGCGGTATCCTCACGTAAACCTGGGCCAGCGGTGGACCGCCAAACCTCAAGCCTGCCTGTGGAGGGTAAGAATCCACTCAAGACTTCTTCTGCATAGATTCTTACTTCAACAGCGTGGCCGCGGAGCTTAACGTCTTTCTGCTCAAACTTGAGTTTCGCCCCGCGTGCCACTTCAATTTGCATTCTCACCAAATCAAGCCCGGTCACCATTTCAGTGACAGGATGCTCAACTTGTAAGCGCGTATTCATTTCAAGGAAATAGAACTCGCCATTCTTATCAAGGAGAAACTCGCACGTACCAGCGTTTGCATAGCCACAAGCTTTGGCCGCCATAACGGCAGTTTCACCCATACATTTACGCAACTCTGGTGATACCGCGGCAGATGGGGCCTCTTCAATAATCTTCTGGTGACGGCGCTGCATTGAGCACTCACGCTCTCCAAGATAGATTACGTTTCCATGCATATCAGCAAATATCTGAACTTCGATGTGCTTAGGCTCTTCAAGGTATTTCTCAACGTAAACCGCATCGTCACAAAATGCCGATTTTGCCTCTCTTTGCGCGGCTGCCAATGCTGCAGCAAGTTCTTCCTCTTTTGTTAACAACACGCATGCCCTTTCCACCGCCGCCAGTAGCGGCTTTCAGCAGAACCGGAAATCCAAATTTCTTCGCAAACGCGATGGCCTCATCAGCAGATTCGACCGCACCATTTGTTCCAGGAACCACCGGAACATTCGCGGCAATCATCAGTTTGCGCGCTTCAGTCTTTGAGCCCATCGCATGAATTGCTGAGGCAGGCGGGCCAACCCAAATCAACCCTTCCTTAGCAACTCGATCCGCAAAACCAGCATTCTCAGATAAAAAACCGTAACCAGGGTGTATTGCTTCGGCACAGCATTGATTAGCGACCGCAATCAGCTTGTCTTGGTCGAGATAGCTCTCGCTCGGAGTTGCTCCTCCTAATGGAAAGGCCAGATCCGCTTCACGCACGTGCAAACTGTCTTTGTCGACATCAGAATAC
This sequence comes from bacterium, assembly GCA_016721565.1. Lineage (GTDB taxonomy): Bacteria > Electryoneota > RPQS01 > RPQS01 > RPQS01 > JABWCQ01. The sequence goes on from JADKHW010000001.1 coordinate 621,172, forward strand.
ACGGCAATGGTCTTTATGCCCATTTCGCGGCAGGTTCGAGCAACTCTAACAGCGATCTCGCCCCGATTTGCGATGAGTATTGACTTCATATATTCAATGCGAACTTTTTGCTTGGAATTTCTCCAAGTCAATTCTGAAAGGAAGTTTCACGCTCGTTCCCGATTTGTCTTCGAACAGGACATAGCCATTTTGTAAAGCAAACAGCATTACGTCGCGAGTCACTTCTACATCTTTTTGACAATATTCTCGTACGAGATCTAAGCGGCCATTTTTGAACCACTCCAGTGATTGTAGGCCGTCAGCGCTCTTTCCGATACCCAGTGTGGCTTTGGCGATCGTATTAAGCTTCAATCGACCACCGCGATTATCCGTTACAATTTCTAACAAATCAAGAATCGGCAGCGACTGCAAGTTGTCGAAGGTATAGCCGCGCAAGACCTCAAAATCGAATTTGCGAATATTGAAACCACAGATTACATCTGCACGTTTTAAATGTGCAATCAGATCCTCAATGTGCGCTTCTTCATAGAGCGCAACCTGATTGTCGAGACTATCCCACACGGCAGCAACTGCGACTCGCATTTGCCGTGCTTCGCGCCACCCCCCGACGTCTTCCGCAGAAAGCTGAGTCTCCAAATCGAATACTACAACTCTTTTGTCGTGTGGAATTGCCTGCGGTGTGTACGGCGTTTCGGCAGCGCGCTTGGAGGTCTCTGTTGTGGCCCTACGATCTCGTACGGTTGCGGTTCTGATTCCGGAATCGACGTTAGAATGGAAAGAGCGAGCTGAGCGCCGATTTTGTCAATCGGCCGATTTCCTGATCCGCATTTTGGCGAATGCACACATGAAGGACAGCCTTCTTCACATGGGCAAACTGAAATCAACTCATGTGTTCGTGCGAGCAAGTCTTCGAATGAGTTGTACATGCACTCCGCAATGCCAACTCCGCCGGGATAACCATCATAGAAGAAAACGGCTCCGTCTGGAAGCTGCGGGTGTTTTGTAAAACTGATGCCACCAAGATCATTTCTGTCACAAAGTGCGAGCAGCGGCGTCAAAGAGATTGTGGCGTGCTCAAGCGCATGTATCGATCCCATGAAATGCTTCTCCTGTTCGGCCAGCTTCGACTGCAAGTCGGGCGGAAGCTCAATCCAACAGCCAATCGACTGAAAGCTTTGCGGCGGAAGATCGAGCGGCTCGACAGAAAGCAGCTCCTGTGAATATAGTCGGCGCCGTTCGTATGCAATAAAATGTTCAGTTACTCTTAACAAACCTAAGCGCGCGACAAAAGAGTTCACAGTTCTGGTTTTGCGTACGTCAAGGATTTCAGTTTCCTTTTGCGTTCGAATCATCGTATACATGTTGCCGCTGTACGGGCGAACATGGACTGTCTTGCGGCGCAAATCAAGGGTCTCAACTTGATAAGGCTCGCCACGATGCAAGTAGATCGCGCCATCATGGCACTCGCGATAGACCGAATTGCCGGAAATCGTGCCGATCACAGTCTTAGCATTGCGCGACTCTTCTATAATGTCAAAACTACCACCCACATTGCGCAAATCAACCGACGCATGCGGGCGCGGTTTACCGGGAAACCACTGTTTTCCTGACGCGCTCTTAAGCAAAGCGCGCTCAGATTCAAGAACTTCGATGGTAGGGAGATGCTCTTGTACATCAATGTATGGATCACCATGCATCAAAGGCAGCTCAGCTGCGGCAGCCGGTAAGTGCTGCTTCAAAATATGGTCGTTGTTCAGGTTGACCAATGCGCGTTCGAGAGGTCGATTCAAGAGCACTTCGACGTTGCGAGCGAAATACTGGTCAAGCTGATCAGTTCCCGTAATTAATAAGATGCCGCTCGGTGACCCCCTCCGCCCTACTCTTCCCGCACGTTGCCAGAGCGACATCATGCTGCCCGGATAACCGGCTAAAATACAAAGATCGAGGCCACCGATATCAATGCCAAGTTCGAGGGCACTTGTGCTTATCACTCCGTCTAAGCTTCCGCTCGAAAGTTGATGCTCAATTTCACGACGTTCTTCGGGAAGAAAACCTGCGCGATAGGAACTCACGCGTTTTGCCAGATCGGGTCGCGAATCACTCAAAGAGCGATAAATAATTTCGGTCGAAACCCGCGATTTCGTGAAGACAATGGTCTTGAGGCCGTTGTCAATTGCGTGAATTAAACAACGAGTTACTGCGGCGGTCATTGACACTTCGGAAGCATTCATCACCCAGAAGTCGCGCTCGGAAATCGGCGCACCTGATTCAGAGATAACCGAAACATTTGCACCAATCAGGTCAGATGCAAATTCTTCGGGATTTGCGATCGTTGCGGACAGACAGATAAATTGTGGATTCGCACCATAATAATGCAACATGCGACGCAACCTGCGGAAAACCTGCAGGATGTGCGAGCCGAAAACACCGCGATAGGCGTGCAGCTCATCGATGATGATGAACTTCAGCCGTTTGAAGAATGTTTCCCAACTTTGATGATAGGCCAGCATGCCTTGATGCAGCATGTCAGGATTACTAATCAAAATGTTGGGGGGGTTCTTCTTGATCTTTTGCCTTTCGGCGGATGGTGTGTCGCCATCGAAGACGGATATGGAAAAGAGCAATTGCTCCACCAAATTCTGCTGCCACTGTCGCAGTTTTGCTGCCTGGTCATGTTCAAGGCCTTGAGCGGAAACAAGAGCAAAGCCGTGGTTTCGCAATCACGCCCAATCTGCTCAATCAACGGCAGAATATACGTTAGAGATTTTCCGCTTGCCGTGGGTGTTACGACAACGATGTTCTCTCCACGTTGGACGTGATTCAGTGCTTCAACTTGATGTGAATAGAGATCACTGATCCCATTTCCGCGCAGTCCTGAAGATAACGCGGATGCGAGCGGAGATGAAGGCGTGGCCAGCCGCGCATCAGCTCCGGGTAGAATTCCGCGATAGATCAGAGTACTGCGCAGGAGAGAATCATTCTCAATTGCGCTCGCGAGCCTGTCCAACCCCACGTTCGTCCCCTTGCTACTGCTGCCAATCGAGCGGATGTTTGTTGCGACGCTTGTATGATTTGGGGTTTGGTTCAACCTTGGGCGGTTTCAAGGGCAACGGGATTCGCTTCTTGACACTTTTCTTTTTCTTCTGGCCGCCCATTCGAATATCCTATTAAATCCACCGCTGCTTAATATAAAATTCATGCGTCGCGCGCACGACATCTTCAATCGAATCCTGACAACGAAATGACAACTGCTTCTGGCACTTGCTAACTTCGCACGCCCAACCTGTTGCGAGGATCTCGCGAACTTTCTCGGAACCGAGCAACACGGGTTTGCCCGTCAGTTTCATGGACAAGTCGCCGAAGAAACCTATTGTTCGCGAAACAAACTCAGGAACAATAACGCGCGAGGGTGTCTTTCCAGTGACGATTGCGTAGGCTTCAGCAACGTTCTTCCACTCATAAGGATTAACAAGTGCAACAAAATAGATCTCACGCATCCCGGACTCTACGAACGCGGCGCACTTCAGGCCGCGCACCAGATCGTTAACGCCAATCATGCTGTAAAGTCGCTTCGTACTACCGATTTCTGTATAGATGCGCCAGCGGAACATCATCTTGTAGAGCGGCACGAACTGCTCATCACGCGGTCCCATAACTGCAGGTGGTCGCAAGATAACCCACTCTGTGCTTCGAAGCTCCTCCCGAACAGCGCGCTCACCCGCAAGCTTGCTGCGCCCGTAGTTGGTGATGGGCAACTCAGGGTCAGACTCAGTTAACGCTCGATCAGAACCGGAAGGCCCACATACAGCTAAAGTTGAGCAGAGAACAAATCGCTTGACCATTGCTCTTTCTGAAGCACGTGCTAAAGACCGAGCGGCCTGATCATTTACGCGAAAGAACTCATCTGTTTTTGCGCTTTTCGTAACACCTGCGCAATGTATGACGATTTCAACATCACGTACGGCTTCATTGATTGACTGCTCGCTTGTCACATCACCAATGACGATTTCAAACGGGTCAGGCTTAAACCACTTCAGTCTACGCGGATCACGAATCAATAGCCGAACAGTGTGACCGTCAGCGAGGAGCGACTCTGCAACATGACTTCCCACAAAGCCCGTAGCTCCGGTAACAAGAACGCGCGCGCTCATGATTCTAAGAACTGCATGAATCCCATAGGCGGACGCTTAGGTTTTCCGTTGCTGTCTATGAAGCAATGAACCGTGAACCCCGTTGCGATAACGCCGCCGGTTTCTACCGAGCGTACCTCGTAATCAAAGTGCAATCTGATTCCGCCAACCAATGTCAGCTTGGCGCGTATCTCCAATTCATCTTCGTAACGCGCACCACTGGTATACTTGCAGCCTGCCTCAACAACAGGGAGCTTCAGGCCATCTTCATCTTCGATTCTGCGATACGACTTCCAAAGAGTTCTAATCAGGTCGGAGCGCGAAACTTCGAAATACTGCAAGTAGCAAGCGTAGTACACCCAACCCATGGCATCCGTCTCAGCATAGCGAACACGGAGACGAGTGGTGTATTCTTTTGAAGACTCACTCAAGATTCGAGGTAGAACCCGATTCGCTCATACTTCTTGTGGCGTGCATCCAAGAGTTTTTCCGGCGAATCAGCGGTCAATTCGGGCAGCGTCATCACTATTCGCTCTTTCACACGCGCTGCGATTTCGTCATAGTTTTCGTGTGCGCCGCCCGCAGGTTCCGGTATGATACCGTCGATGATGCCAAGTTCGAGCAGGTCATCGGCTGTAAGCTTCAATGCTTCGGCAGCCTGCGGAGCTTGTCCGGCATCGCGATATAGTATTGATGCACAGCCTTCCGGTGAAATAACCGAATAGATGGAATACTCGAGCATGAAAATTCGATCCGCAATTGAGATCGCAAGCGCGCCGCCTGAGCCACCTTCGCCGATTACAAAGGTGAGGATCGGAACATTGAGACGAGCCATCTCATAAAGGCTACGCGCAATTGCTTCAGCTTGTCCGCGCTCTTCAGCACCGAGACCGGGATAGGCACCAGGGGTGTCAATAAACGTAATGACCGGCAACTTGAACTTTTGTGCGAGTGCAAGATGGCGGGTGGCCTTGCGATATCCCTCGGGATTCGCCATGCCAAAATTGCGATAGATATTTTCCTTTGTGCCACGGCCTTTCTGATGGCCCATGATCAACATGCTCTTCCCTTCGATTTCGCCGATACCGGAAATCAAAGCATGATCATCGGCGAAACAGCGGTCGCCATGAAGTTCCAAGAAGTTTGAGCAGAGGCGATCGAGATAATCCTGTGTGTAAGGTCTGCGAGGGTGACGCGCAAGCTGAACCTTCTGCCATCGCGAGAGTTTCGAAAACACCTCTTCGCGCATACGCACAGCTTTCTTTTGCATGCGGTCAATCTCGACGGACAAATTGCCCATGCCTGAACTCTCGGCTAACGCGCGCATTTCAGCGATTTTGTGTTCGAGCTCCACAATGGGTTTTTCGAACTCAAGAACAAATCCTGACGCAAAGCCCTGTTTAACGGTCTGCGAAGTGCCGTTGAGCGAAACCGTCGCACTGCGTGACTTGTCCTGAACAGTCGAGCTACTCATGATTGCCCTCCCTGTTTGGGATTGCCTGATAAACTAAAATCAATGACCAATAAATTTCTCCAACCATGCACGGAAACCTATTCCCATGTCAATTGTTTTGTACGTGAAGCGCGGCAAATGCTGCCAATGCTTTGACATGTAGATACGCATTGCGCGGTAGAATTCATAGTTAGCGGTTTCTTTGACCTGCCGCATGCTGTGTCCGCCGATGTGCGTGATGCGTGCAGACGGCACAAACCACGTTTCGCGTTCCAACAATGCGACGCGTTTGCAAAGATCAACATCTTCACCGAACAGAAAGAATTGTTCGTCGAAACCTGCGATTCGCCTGTAATCCGACCTGCGAATTAGAATACACGCACCGGAGATGCAATCCACGCGCGCTTCGCGGCCAAATCCCAACCACGGCAAACTGTAACCAGCGATATTGCGACTGCGCGTAAAAAATTTCTCAAGATAAAATAGCCGTCCAAGTGCATTCATCGGCGTCGGGAAACCACGCCTACACGCCGGATCTGGTGTTCCTTTTTCATTTCGGATCAATGGTCCACAACATGCAGCGGCTTCACGCGCATCAAGAAACGTTACAAGATTCTTAATCGTGTCGCGATCAACGCGCGCATCGGGATTCAGCAGTAAGATGAACTCCGATTCGCTTTCGTCGGCGCCGCTGTTGCACGCTCGACCGAACCCTTGATTTACTTTGTTTTCAATCGTGGCGACGGGGTATATGCTGCGCTTTACAACGTCGCCGGTTCGGTCGCTTGATGCGTTATCGACAATGACAAAAGATTCGATCCAATTCGCAGACGTGTCGAAAACTGAGCTGATACAATTGGCAATCGTCACCTCGGAATTATAAGTGACGACTACCACCGACACGCATTTTCGCGGTATCATTTACAGCCGACCAAAAAGAGACTTTAGACGAAGTTTCCAAACCATCCAGACCGCTTCGCGGACGATAGCTTTTGACATCTTGGAATGCCCGGCACGGCGATCGACGAAGATTATTGGTATCTCAATGTACTTAAATCCTTTTTTCCAAGCTTTGAAGTTCATCTCGATTTGGAAACTGTAGCCGTTTGAACGAACCTTATCAAGATCAATCGCCTTCAAAGTGGTAGTACGGAAACACTTGAATCCTCCAGTAGGGTCTTTGATCGGCATCCCAGTAATCCAACGCGTGTAGTATGATGCAAAATAGCTAAGTATCAAACGCGACAACGGCCAATTGACGACTGAGATTCCGTCAATGTACGCGAGCCTAGCACGAAATCGTACTCCTTGATCTTTTCAAGAAAATGCGGCAACATCAACGGATCGTGCGAGAAATCTGCATCCATTTCAAAGACGGCATCGTAGCCATTCTCCATGCCGTATTTGAATCCCGCTACATACGCGGTACCAAGTCCGAGTTTGCCGGAACGTTGCATGAGATGCAGCGCAGGCTCGTTCTTTTGAATACTCCGTATGATGTCGGCAGTGCCATCCGGTGAATTGTCATCGACAATGAGAATATCCACACCGAGTTTTTGGTCCAGAACCGCACGAACAATTGCTTCAATCCCTTCCTTCTCATTGTATGTCGGGATAATGACGAGCGCTTTCACAGGCGCGCCCCCGCTTTCTTGAAAGCGCGGGTCTTTCACGAATTTCCGGTCGTTTTAGGGAAAGAATTTGGGCCGCAAGAATTACCGCATTGCGCGCGCCGGCCTTGCCGATTGCAACTGTCGCGACTGGAACTCCGGCGGGCATTTGAACCGTAGAGAGCAGCGCATCGAGTCCACCGAGTGTTGAACCGGCGCCCGGTACTCCAATCACTGGAAGCACAGAGTTCGCGGCACACGCCCCTGCTAAATGAGCGGCCATCCCGGCACAAGCGATCAGAACTTCTGTTCCAGCATCCTCAGCCTGTTTAATTCTCTCAACGAGCTTTTCTGGATTTCGATGAGCAGAGATGATCTCAAGTGACCATGTGATGCCAAAATAGTCGGCGTATTTTGCAGAATCATCAAACTGCTCGCGGTCACTATCGGATCCAAGTAGTATCAAGATGTCAGTTGACATGCGAAAGGCGAACTCCGTGTCTATTTAGGAAAAAGACCACCCTGCCGAATGGCCAGGATGGTCAGTTTTCTTTGAATAAGGCGATTTGAATTAGCGGGTGAAGTCAACCGGCTTCGTCACTTTGTCAAAATACAGGCGAAGCCCAACTTGACCATAACCGCCGGTAAGATTGACTTCCATCGGGCGGCTGCCGCCGAGAACCGACACGCCCGAACGAATACCGGGTGAGGACTCATAGGAGAAATTGTTCGCATTAACCAACCGACCACCACCGCCAAGGTATAAGCCCATGCGCTCTGACAACCCGAGTTCAAGACCCAACGAACCAATCAAACCAAACGCTCGACCAACGGCGTCATAGTAGAAGCGGCGCGTGAAGTCATCTTGCACTTGAAGTTCGGCATTGTAGTATGCCACCCCAAGACCAAAGTTCAAATTCAACCGTTCGGACGGATAGGTTACAATCATCGCCTTAGCATAGAATTCATTTCCATGCATAATTAGTTGACCGCTCGAGTCACCAGCGGCGTTTTCGACAAGGTTCTCAACGTCAAACAGAGGGTTGAAACCAACTTCCCACATTTGATGCCGAGCGGAGCGATAGATAATTGCAATATTGCCCATTGGACCGCCATCGGCCGTGGTCGCGGTATTGCCGGGACGAAGTCCGAGCAAGTAATCAGTACCGAGGGAAACGTCCCCCATATCGTAGATTCCAAAGCCGCCGCCCAACTGAACGCCGTACTTACGCGGGCCTTCATAGGCGAAGCTTGATGTCGAGACCGACAGTGTCAGCAGTGTTGCAATGCACAAGAGTCCCAATAGTCGGTTCATTCTCTGCCTCCGGATTCCAAAGGTTGCTAAAGGTTGCTAAAGGTTGTTAATTTTTTGAGGCCGCAGATTTAGCAGCACTCGTATCACGTACAGCACTACGGCTGCGCAAGTCATCCAGCCTACGACGCGCGTTGGCGTCGTTAGGTGTTGTCACAAGCCAGTTTTCGAGCAAGGTAATTGCCTTGTCCGATTGACCCAGTCGTTCATATGATTGCAGGAGACCGCCAACAGCTTGGCCATTGCGCGGATCCATGGACATCACTCGTTCAAAGAACTCCGCTGCCATGTCATAGGCATCAGAGCCATACATTGTCGAGCCTGCGGCATAAAGCTGCTCGACCGTGGGATTGTCACCCAATGCCGCACGCGCAATTTCACCGGCGCGAGTCTTGTCTTTGATTTGACCAGCATAAGAACCTGCAACGCGCATACGCGCTTCAAACGACAGATCTTCACGCTGCTCAGCCCAATCCAGCCGGCGACGCATTTCTTCTGTATCACCAAGTTCGCTGAACATGCGCCCGATCTGCAAGGACAATTCAACATTAGAAATCGGTCGAACTGTCTCGGGCATCAATTCATCCATTTGTCGCATCAAAGCAAGCGCTTTGTCGCGATTAGAAAGCAACTCAAAATTGGCAATCTGCTCAGACAATGAACTATATTGACGTGTTTGGAAACCGGCAGGATCTGGCTGTGAACGATAGTAGTAGGCCAACTGCAAGAATGCCGAACGATAGTTCTGCAGGAGCTTCGATACGTTGTCGTCGTAGTGCACGTCAGGATCCGCAATGCCACGGAAGTGATCATTAAACGTCACAAGCAAATGCTCTTTCAGTCTCTCAGCATCAATCCCCTTTGATCCGCTGGGCGTGACACGGAACACAAGGCCTTCCATCGTCAAGAAGTCACGCAAACCGACCATGTTCGAGTTGGCTACTGTGACGGCAAAGTAGATAGGAACAGGATTCGGAGTCTTAGTTGGGTCGTAGTTCGTGCGCATGATGTCCAGAATCATTTGATCCTGCACACGCAAGAAATTCGGATCACGCGACTCACCTTGCTTGTAAGCAATGTACATTGCACCCGGCACATCCCACGACATTTTGCCATCGGGAGTGTTCAGCTCAACCTTGCGCTTTTCAGCAGGCCAATAACGCGACAGAAGCGCTTGCGCATCCTGTCCGTCAATATAGCGATCGATGTAAGCATTGTTAAACGAAACCGGGACTTTGGGTTCACGGTCACGCAATTGTTTGACGTACCATCCAGTGTTGAGCAAGCTCAAATTGACAAGTCGAACGTCTTTGCGCACGCCCTCAACTTCTTGCAGGTACCAGAGCGGGAATGTATCATTGTCGCCGTTCGTGAACAGAATTCCGCGCGGCGCACATGACATCAAGGTATTGTAGCTATAGTCCCAAGCAACTTTGCTACCGGAGCGATCATTCATCGAGTAATTGCGCGCCAGCATGATGCCAGGACTCAGAATCAGCAAAGCGACCAAAGCGCCCAAGACGGCTTGCTTTGAATCTTTCATTTTCTTGCCAACCCACTCAAGCGCGGCATAAGCGCCGAAACCGATCCACAAAGCAAAGGCAAAGAATGCCCCGACATACGAGTAGTCGCGTTCGCGAGGCTGCGGATCGTCCTGATTGAGGTAAATAATGATCGCAATACCTGTCATGACAAAGATCGAAGCAACCACCAGCCAACCGTTTCGATCTCGAGTGTACTGATGGAAAAAGCCCCAGAATCCCAGAAGTAAGGGCGCACACGTCAAGATGGCCAACCACCGAATGATGCCTGATGGGTTGCTCGCGAGCAGGCCAATAATTGAGTAGTTCGGCTCAACTCCTGCATCCTGAAACTCTTGTTCCGGAGCGCCTTCACGTCCAACAAACTGCCACAGCAAGTAGCGATTGAACATCTTGTTGACCTGATACTCCATGAAGTAATCCCACTCACTTGAATAGGCGGGATTACCTTTCCACATACGCGGGAACATGGCACGGTCACCATACTGCTCACGGTTTAAGTAACTTAAGAAAGCGTGTGGAGTTTCTGGATCATTTTCGTCAATCGCAGGGTTAAGGCCTGAGCGAATGTAAATCATCGTGTATGTTGAGTACCCAATGATCACTAGCAGTAAACCAGCCATCGCCGTCCCGATGATACCGTGGCGCTGCTTAACAGCCCACCAGAAGATTCCACCTAGCACAGCGATCACGAGGAATGGAGCATAAAGGCTGTCAAACTTGCTGGCAATCGCTGGCAGCCACTTTACGACGCCGGGATAAACCATAATAAATACGATAGCAGTGGCCATTGCCATGCCGACAAAGCTTTTCATTTCGAAATTCCGCCGGCGGAAGTACATCACCAATGCCAGTGCCGGAATCGCAAGAATCATGAGCAAGTGAACGCCAGTCGCCAAACCAATGACATAGGCAATTAGTAAGAGCCAGCGTTCGTTGCCGGGTTCATCGGCTTTTTCGTGCCAGACCAGAATCAACCAAACCACAAGATGCGTTAGGAACTGACTCATGGCGTAGACTTCAGATTCGACGGCGTTGAACCACATCGAGTACGAGAATGCCAATGACAAAGACCCAATCATGGCTGCGCCATAAACCATTAGCTTCTCAACTTCTGTTCCCTCACGTCCGCGAAAAAGACGAATCATGCGGACAATAATCAGGAATGCCAACAGAATAGCAAATGCGCTCGATAATACAGACATCCACGTAACGCGGACAGCGATATCTGACGAGAGAGGAAACATCGTGAAGATGCGACCCACAAGCAAGAAAAGAGGTGAGCCGGGCGGATGAGGTACGGACAACGTGTACGAGCAAGCCGCAAATTCACCACAGTCCCAAAACGAAACAGTATCGGCCATGGTCAGGGAATAGACCACGAGCGAAATAGAGAATACAGCGGCGGCAAACCACCACTTGGTGTCAAATCTCACAGGCGCGTTTCTAATTGACTAAATGTCGTTTGTTTCTTCAAATAATAGCGTTGCACAATACTCAGGGGCAGAATAACATGGTCAAGATCGGAATCTTTGACCACACGCATCGCCTGAACTTTGCGCCGCTTGGAAAACAGATGTGGTAGATTGAACAAGACGTAGAGGTGCGCCCAGACGATCGCCGCCGAACGTTTGGGTTCTTTTTTGAGCGGCGATACCACTAAAGCAACCCAATCCAACAAAACCCGAACCGGAAGTCTAACCAACAAATTTGGCCAGCTATAGTTCTTTATCATCATCGCGAGGCTATTCCTGTGGTTCAGGTACATCTTGCGAATTCTGTCAGCAGAAAGGGCGGCACCGGCCCAATGATAGACGACGCCCGGGGGAGCGACCACGATGCGATGGCCCGTGAGCCAAAGCCTCCAACATAGATCGAGTTCTTCCATATGCATAAAAAAGTCCTCGTCTAAGCCTCCCGTATTTAGGAAAGCATCCCGTCTGACAACAAGTGCAGCACCCGTGGCCCAAAAGATCTCACAAGAATCTTCGTACTGGCCTAAGTCTGGCTCAGTAGCATCAAAGATTCGGCCACGCACGAACGGAAAGCCGTAAGCATCCAAGAATCCGCCGGATCCGCCAGAGTATTCGAATCGGCTGTGATCCTCGTACTGTTTCAGTTTAGGCTGAGCAGCAGCGATTCGTGGGTCATCTTCCATAACTTCGATCGAGCGGTTGAGCCAGTTTGGCTCGACTTCGACATCGAAGTTCAGGAGAACACAATACTTACCCTTAACTAAGGGTATAGCCCGATTGTAGGCCCCGCTGTAGCCCCAATTGGCCCCGAACTCGATGATTCTAACGTCAGGGAAGTTCTTGCGGAGGTAGTCCAAGCTGCCATCATTAGACCCGTTGTCCGCAACAACGATTTCAAACGGGTGATACTCGGTTCTGCACAGGCTTTCTAAACACTTTGGCAGGAAGTTTAACCCGTTATAATTCAGGATGATGATGGATACCAGCGGGCGTGGGGTCATCTGCCCCCGTTTGGCGGGAAATGTAAAAAAATAAGGAATATCCGAGGGAATGTCAAGCTGGCGGGAATCACTGAAAATCTTATTGTGAGGGGGTGGTTTTCAGGACTCGGGCATCGTAGAAGCCGCAGGACATGGCTACGCGGTGAAGGGAATCGGCAGAAGTACGAGTCAAAAACTCACCGAACCGCAATCGGAAGAACGGCCAGAATCGGCGATGTCTGAATTCGGCATTTGTAAACCAGACGTTGAAACTGGAAGCTCAGCGTTCGATGTTGCATCAGGCGCACTCAACTTGCGTGAGGATTCAAGCGATTCGACAGCGACTTTCGGCTCGGCTTGATCTTCGACTACACTTTGGTCCCTCTGAACAGTGTCATCGACAACCATCTGCGAGTGCGAAGTGAGTGCAAAAACATCAGGCCCGAGCGACCACGGATCTAAAGGAATTTGCGGACTCGAAATGGAATCGCTACTTGCAGTGGTACGCGTTGACATTCTTCCAGACGCAGCACAACCGCTCAACGACCACAGGCATATTGAAAAAACAAAGAGGGTAAAGACAGCGCTATATATTCTCGATGTGCACACGCGGGATCCAGCCTTTACGGCCGTCGGATAGTTGTACTTCCGTCCAATCGGACAGTGTTTCGCCAACGCGAACTTTGGTGCCTGAATGGAGTGAGAAAAGTTGTGTCGAATTGTCTGTCGGACTTGAATAGATGTCCGTCTTTTCGGCCATGACGATTGCGGAGATTTCGGCAAGTGCACTGGTACGCCAACCATAGAAAAGCACCATTAGGCCTGCGAGACATCCGAACAGAATCGTTGCGCGTCTTGCGGCATCGCGCAAGGGTCCGATCACATAGAACATCGCACCAACAGATATGGCAAGCAATGCGTTAAACAAGAACAACAGTGCTTCTGAAGTCGAAACAGAAAATGAATCGCGCAAGCTGTCTGCATATTTCCAAATGCCCAGCTTTGGTGCATGCGCAATCTGGTCAACAATACCGCGATTGGCTAAGGCGAGATTCTTGCGCGCGTCGTCATCATTTGGATTTAGCTTTAGTGCGCGCTCGTAATGAAGAATTGAACGCTCGACAAATCCTTGACGAAAATAGGCGTTGCCCAGATTGTATTCCAGTTCGGCGCTCGTTTGACCGCTCGATGTAATGCTTTCCCATTGAGCGATGGCATCCGACCATTTCTCTTGGTTGTAAGCTTGCAAGCCCGCATCAAAAGTCGCATTCGCGAAAACTGGCAGCGAAAACAACAAGGATAGAACGAGAGCACGCATCACATGACCTCACCTTCCAGCTCGGTCAACACGCGGCGGACATTGGCAATCGTTTGCGAAAGTTCGGATTGCGAGAGTGAACTCCCGGCAAAACGGCTACGTTCGCTTAGTTGATTTGCATTTTCGAACACATCCCAATGGTCAATCGAGTATCCCCTCGTTCGCCACTCAGCTTCCCAGTCTTGCAAAGTCGCCGTTGGTGCGGGGTTACCTGTCCACTCAACTGCTATCACCTGCACTAAAGTACTTAGTGAACGCATAACAACTTCAGTCTTATTCTCTGAATTAGCTTTTTCAGCGGTTAGCAACGCTGCACGAGCATTCTTCAGAACGCGACGGCGACGCGCAGAGAGTGTTTGACCTGCGCGTACTTGCCGCCTGACGGCAAACATAACACCGGCTAAAGCTATCCACGGCGCACCGAGTCCAACCCAAAAGGACAAAGACTGATGTGGTAAATCAGCAGCCGATGTGAGGTCGCCGATGCTGTTCTTTACGTACGATATGTCCTGACCAATCGTCTGCACTTCGCGTTTGCTCGCGACGGGCATTGAGCCTTCACTCACACGGGCACTGCCATGCGCTACATTCAATGTCAAAGGAGCAGTGCGAGCGACCTCATAACTGCCTGCATCCGGATCGAAGTACGGTAACCTGATTTCTGGAATCACTTGAGTCCCGGAAGCACGGGGAATCAGAACATACTCAAACGTCTTTGAACCGCTTATGCGATCAGGGCCGCGCTTGATTTGATCAGAGGTTTTCGGATCAAACGCTTCAAAGTCAGGCGAAATCGTTACCTGCGGCCGCGGAATGGTTTTGATATTGCCTGTACCGCGAACAAGAATTGTCAACGTGATAGCGTCATTCGTTTCACACTCTGACTTGTCAAGTCTCGAAGACAACGAGAATTTCCCGACCGCAAGATCACCGATAGGTTTACCTGATTCAGGTAACGGCTTGATGGACAGGTTCAGAGTGCGGCACGAAACCTCAACAGCTTCCCGTCGGCGGCCGATACTAAAGAAGGGATCGTTGAACGGATCGTTGGCACGACCACGCGAGTTTTGACGTCGTTCAACCTGCACTACGGCAGTTAGCGGCTCAACAGTGAGATCCCCTGCGGTGGTTGCAAACAGCGCGACTTTGCGGACAACAACTGATTTATAGCTCTGACCATCGACAACTTCATCACGCGGAACAAGTTGCGACGGCATGTCAAACTCTTCCGTCCAGAATCCCGGCGATTTCGGCATCTCTTTGAATTCAGGGGAGTAAACCGAAGTTGAAAAGTAGAGTTTATATGTTAGGACAATTTGTTCGCCGACATATGCTTCACGTTTGTCCGGAAGCACTTGTATGAATACTTCCTCGCGTTGACCCGAGCGAGCTTTCTCACCGGCGGCGACAGAAATCTGGATCGGCGAAGTTGTGTAGTTTCGGCCTCGAATATTGGCTTGCACGGGACCGATAACTGCCTTGCCCGGAGTCTTCGCTCGAAAATAGTAAGTGAAGCTCTTCTGCGATGAGACTTGACCGTTTACGATGCTCGTTTGAGTAGAAGTGGAAGGTCCACCGACAAGATCAAGATTCGTAAGGTCTGTTGGCAGCGGCGTAGGTACGCCAGTCGCAGCGCCGGTAAAAGTGAAGGTAACCTCAATATTCTCGCCAACCTGAACAGATGTACTACTGGCCGTTGCAGTGAACTGGACTTGAGCATTAGCCACACCAACTATAAACAGTAATGATAAAAGTAGGCGCGCCATTACCAATCCTTCGCCCTTTTCTTTCGCTGCGCAACCTTTGCTTTACGAACCTGCTCGAGCGTATTCTGCTCATCTTGTAGCAACGCATTCAGTAGTTGTTCAGCCTCTTCCTTGCTCATTTGCTGAGGCTGCTGCTGTTGCCCCTGCTGAGTTTGGCTCGAATCACCTTGTTGCTGCTGTTGCTGGTCTTTCTGCTGTTCCTGCTGCTCGTCCTGCTTCTGCTGATCTTGGTTTTGCGGATCTTGCTGCTTATCCTGCTTGTCCTGTTGATCCTGCTTATTTTGATCTTGAGTCTGCTGTTGCTGCTGCTCTTCGGATTTCTTTTTCATGCGCAGTGCAAGTTCAAGATTCTGCTTAGCATCATCATCATTTGGATCATTACGCAAGGCCTCAATATAGGAAGCAATCGCTTCATCAAACTTCTGCGCCTGAAAACTCGCGTTGCCCATGTTATAGTAGGCTCGTTCAAGCTGTTCAGGCGTGCGAGTGGAATCAATTGCTCCCGAGTAGATTTTCATCGCGCGCTCAAACTCGCCTGCATCATACATCGCATTTCCCAGATTGTACATAACTGTCGATGTGTCGGCATGATTTTCGAGCGCTTTTACATAATGATACTGCGCCTGATCCGTCTGACCGGATTGGGCGGCTTTGTTGCCCTTGTTCACTTCGCGTGAAGGAAGCTCAGCAAAAGCGACAGCGATCACCAGCAAAAAAAATAAGAGCCTCATGAACGCTTCCTCCCCGCTCCGACGGCAAAGCCCGCGAATTGTCCGCTGCGCTCGCCGATCAGAAATTCAACGATAAGCAACAATAAGGCGGGAAATGCAAAATATGGGAAGCGATCTTCATATCCTGTAAATTGCATTTGTCCGAATTCAGTTTTTTCCATTTGACTCAAATCGCTCCAGATCAAATCAAGCTCTTTACCGCCCGGCGTTGCCCGCTGATACTTGCCGCCTCCAGCTTCCGCAATGTCCGTAAGGTGCGATTCATTAAGTTGCGTAACGATCACCTGACCGCTTGCATCTTTTTTGTACCCGGCTTTGCGGCCCGACGCGTCAGTGACAGGAATTGGAGCGCCGCTCGGCGTACCCATTCCAATCGTGTAAATGGTGATACCGGCGCTATGCGCTTCTGTTGCCGCATCAAGAGCAGCTTCCTCGTGATCTTCACCATCGGTGATGATGACAAGAACCTTGCTCTTTGTTTCCGTTTGTTCGCTGAAGGCATGTGTTGCCATTTCAATTGCATCGGCAACGGCAGTGCCCGGTTCCGGAATAATTGACGGTGACAAAACACGATTCAAGAGCTTGACGGCGCCGTAATCGGTCGTCAAGGGACAATGATAAACTGCGCTTCCGGCAAAAGCAATCAGGCCAACACGATCACCCTTGAGTCCGTTCACGAACTTCTGAATGGAGAATTTCGCACTTTCCAACCTTGACGGCGAGAAATCTTCGCATAACATGCTTGTTGAAAGGTCTACGGCGATTAATACATCGACGCCTTCGCGTTTGACTTCTTCCAATCTTGTGCCGATTTGCGGACGTGCAATGGCAACAATCAAGAGCGACGACGCAAGCAGCCAGATCGACATGCGCCACCATTTGCGAACGGAGCTTTGACCGTAAGCCACGCGATCAAGCAATGGCGCGGGGACAATTTGTTCAGCGGCTTTGCGATTGCGAAATATCAAATAAACCCACGCCACTGCGATGACAGGAATCAAGACAAGAAGCCACAGGAGTTGGGGATGATCGAAACGGATCATGGGAGCTTCCTGAACCACGTTAAGCCCAACAGGGCTTCAAGTGCAAGACAAAGCAGTGCTGAAGCAAGCCACGGAGTGAACAATTCAGCAGTCTCTTTGTATTCTTCTACCTGAATCTTTGTGCGTTCGAGTCTGTCAATATCATCGTAAATCCCTGCCAGCACCTTTTCATCTGTCGCACGATAGTACTTGCCGCCTGTTAGCTTCGCGATTTCTGTCAACATGTCTTCGTCAATTGAAACAGGGACATTTTGATACCGCTTGCCAAAAACGGTTTCAATCGGGTAGGGCGCGGTGCCTCGTGTGCCAACCCCAATCGTATAAATACGAACACCCATTGCTTTCGCTGCCTGGGCCGCAGTGATTGGATCAATCTCGCCACGGTTGTTCTGACCGTCGGTGAGCAAAATTATTACTTTAGATTTTGCTTCAGATTCGCGCAATCTGTTGGTCGATGTTGCAAGTCCCATCCCAATGGCTGTTCCATCCTCGACCATTCGCATTTCTACTTGACCCAGCAAGCTTTGGATAACTTGGTGATCGGTGGTCAATGGTACCTGAGTGAAACTCAAACCGGCGAACGGGACAATCCCAATGCGGTCATGTTCACGCTTTTCAACGAAATCGGACGCGACCTTCTTTGCGGCGTCGATTCGATTGGGCTTTAGGTCTTCGGCAGCCATTGACGTAGATATATCCAAACACAAGACAATATCAATACCTTCTATCGAGCGCTTGCTTTCACTATCAAAGCTTTGCGGCCGCGCAAGCGCGACGATCAAGAGCACCAGTCCAATTGCTCGCAAGAGGAATGGTACATGTCGCATGCGTACCCGCGCAGTCTTTGATAGCGGATGAATATGCTGAATTGTCGGAAAACGAAAATCGGTGACGCGCTTTTGCTCACGGAAGAAGTAGACGTAGGCCATTCCGGGCAAAAGGAGCAAGAGCCAGAAGAGTTCAGGATGGGCAAAACTCATACGGTTTGTCCTTCCTTAACTTCTTCGATGCGAGGTTTTGTTTGTTCAACGATTTTGAAGCCAAGATCAACAATGGCGTTTGCCGACGCCAAGGTCGGAATTTGCTTAGCGAACTTTACCAGATCGGACTCGCGCAATACGGGCAAGAGTTCCTCACGAAGACCGGGAGGCAGATCATCGCGCTTCAATTCGGATGCCAACTCATAGGTTGTCATTTCAAGTGCGGCAAATTCCCAATTTCCTTCAACATAGCGGCGCAATATTTCAGAGAACTCGCTGTACTGCTCTTTCAACATACCGCGCTCAGGGTACTTATTGTCGCGCAATGCTATCAGTTCGCGGATAGCAAGATCTGCTGGCGGCAATGGCGGGGGCGTCGGCGCAACCTCACCGGTCTTAGGGCGATTGCGATAGCGCAACCAAGCAAATACCAGTGCGCCCAGAACCAATGCTCCAACAGCCCACTGCCAGAATTCACGCACAATATCAGCAACCCGCAGAGGATGCTCTTCATATGGCTTTAGTGGACGCGGCGCAGATGCGGAATCGGCAAGCGTAGATCCAACAATTACTTCGCGAGGTTCGGTCCAAATCGTGTCTGTGACCTGGCCTTTTACAAATAGCAAAATTGCCAGCGCAGGTATCTCAAGCGTGCCCGTATCATAAACTGCGGCAGAGAACTCAAAGACATTGCCGTCCGGCTTGTGCAACGGATCGAGCGGCAAAACGCGAACAGGCAAACCTGTCGGTTCAATGATTAGAAGGCTGTCTGCAATTGGAATCTTGATTGAGTAATTGACCGGGTCGCCAATTTTGAGCGCGTCCAACCCAAAACAAAATTGGAAAGCAAGCAGTAAAGCAAATAGAATCACATTAAACGTACGCATACGCATCACCGTCTGAGTTCACGCCGTTTGAACATGGTGACGAGACTGCGAACGTAGTCTTCCGAAATCGTTACGGGCATGTAGTCCGCGCCGGAACGCTGCATTGTCTGCTTTACTGTATCCTGCCAACGGCGGAACTCGGCAAAGAGCGCACGCTTCCCTTCCCTAGACGAGCTGTCAATCCAAAGCGATTTACCGGACTCAGCATCGTGAAGTTTGACCAGACCGGCATCCGGCCATACAAACTCGCGCGGATCAACAAGATGGAGCGCGAGCAAGTCATGTTTACGCGCGCAAACCCGCAATGGCTTCATATATTCATCGTCGATAAAATCTGAAATTAAGAAGACTATTGCGCGCTTCTTCAAGACGTTCAAAAGGTATTCGAGCGCGACATTCAGACTGGTGCCGCTACGTTGCGGCTCAAACGTAATGAGTTCGCGGAGGATACGTAAGATATGCGAGCGGCCCTTGCGGGGTGCTACAAATTTTTCCACGCGATCCGTAAACAGCAACAGACCCACCTTGTCATTGTTCTTAATGGCGGAGAACGCCAACACCGCTGCAAGCTCAGCAGCAACCTCCATTTTCAAGGCGTAGCCTGAACCGAATAACGATGAACTCGAAACGTCGCACAACAGCACCACAACAAGCTCTCGCTCTTCTTCAAAGAACTTGATGTGCGGCCGGCCTGTACGGGCAGAGACGTTCCAATCAATCGTGCGCACGTCGTCGCCGATTTGGTATTCACGCACTTCAGAAAAGTTCATGCCGCGACCTTTGAACACCGCATGGTATTCACCGGACATGACTTCGTTCACCAGGCCGCGAGTCTTAATCTCGATCTGGCGAACTTTTCGGACGATCTCACGTGTATCAAGCACGGTTTATGGAACCTCTACCGCACCGAAAATCTTCTCGACAATAGCCTCGCTGTTAATCTCTTCAGCTTCGGCCTCGTACGTCACACCGATCCGATGACGTAGAACGTCCATTCCGATCGCGCGAATGTCCTCAGGTACAACATAACCACGATGGCGCAGGAAAGCGTGCGCACGCGCTGCTTTCAACAGGAAAATTGAAGCGCGAGGCGAGGCACCGTACTGAATCAACGGTTTAAGGTCCGGCAACTTGTGCTTATCCGGGTTGCGGCTTGCAAACACAATATCCAGTACATATTCTTCAATTTTCGGATCAACATAAATTGATTCCACTAAGCTACGAATCCGCATGATTTCTACGGTCGTGGCGACAGCATTCAAAGTCGGCTGTTCCGAACGCGAGAAAGTGCGCATGATGCGAGCCTCTTCTTCACGGCGCGGATAGTCAACAGTGACTTTGAGCATGAAACGATCTATTTGAGCTTCCGGAAGCGGGTAGGTTCCCTCCTGCTCGATTGGATTCTGAGTGGCCAACACGAGGAATGGCTGCGGTAGCGGATACGTAGTGTCACCAATTGTCACCTGCTGCTCTTGCATTGCTTCAAGGAGAGCCGACTGAACTTTTGCGGGTGCGCGGTTAATTTCGTCAGCCAACACGAAGTTCGTGAAGACCGGGCCTTTCTTTGTCGTAAACGCACCGTCTTTCTGATTATAGACGAGCGTACCCACGAGGTCGGCAGGCAGAAGATCCGGAGTGAATTGAATGCGTTGGAACTGCGCATTGACCGTAGAGGCAAGGGTTTTGATGGTCAGCGTCTTGGCCAAGCCGGGGACACCTTCCAACAACACATGACCGTTGCTGAACAAGCCAATCAGGAGGCGTTCCAGCATGTATTTTTGCCCTACGACGATCTTCCCAGCTTCCGCCATGATGCGGTCAGCGAGTTCCGCTTCCCGCTCAATTCGCAGAGTTAGTTCCCGGATGTCAGCATCCATACAAGTTTCTGCTTTCTAAATTGTTACAGGTCAAAATCTGATTTCAACAGAATAAACACCGAAAAGTCAGTCAAGGTTCCCAGATGGCTACAAAAAATTAGACCCCCTCTCGGGGATCTAAGTGGCACTCATTTAGAGCGCAAATCGGCTAACCGTGCTTCGCTGCTGAATCAGGTGTCCCGATCATTTTGTTCAACTCATCAATTTGGTTGACGTCTTGTCCAAGATGGTCGAGCTCCCATTGCGCATCCTTCACAAGGTTGTCTTCCGGGAAGCTCTTAATAAAGGATTGGTAGGCAGCCTTAGCTTTTTCAACATCTTTCAGATGGTTGGCGTAAAGATAGCCGATCATGAACTGACATTTTGGGGCATACGTTGATTTCCGGGTGCTTCAGGACGAGTTCCTCGTAGGCCTTGATAGCAGTCGGGAAATCACTCTGTTCTTGAGCTGCAGTGGCTTTATCGAACAGCTCTTGTTCAGTTGGACCTGCCTTGCAGCCCACTAAAATAATGGCTCCAAAGAAGATAGCCCATATGCTGGTGCGCGCGAGAGTACAACGCATTGAAGAAAACCTCATATTTTCAATATCTTAAATCAACCGGGAGGCCAGAGGAAGTCACGTCCGCCGAGGAGGTGGAGGTGCAGGTGAGGCACAGACTGGCCTGCAGACGCTCCATTATTAATCACAATACGATAACCTTCAGTAGAAAGCCCAAGGCTGGCGGCCAAATCTCTGGCCGCACCAAGGAGTTTCCCGAGTAGTTCGTTGTCAGAAACAGAGGCATCAGAAATCCCGATAAGGGGTTTCTTGGGGATAATCAAGACATGCACCGGGGCCTGTGGGTTGACATCCCGAATAGCAATTAAATCATCATTTTCTAAGAGTTTATCAGCAGGAATCTCGCCTGCGACAATTCTCCCAAAAACAGTCTGAGCCATCTTACTTACCAGCAGCTGCCAGCTTGGCTGCGCGAATCTTAGCCTTGACACGGCGCTTGGTTGCGCGATGATGCCTTTTCATGCGAGTCTTATTACGTCCCATTTCGTCCTCAGTTCGATAGAATTAGTTTTAAGTCTCTCAATATAGGGCTACTTGCGAAAATATTCAAGCCCATTGACCTCAATTTGAAGCGAAATCGACGATAGTAGTTCTTGACAAGTTCAGGGAAATTCGTTAGATTCGTGCTTCTTTCCGGAGTAGCTCAGCGGTAGAGCGGGTGGCTGTTAACCACTAGGTCGGGGGTTCGAATCCCTCCTCCGGAGCAGATAAGCTGTCGAATAAACTCGGCAGCTTTTTTGTCTTGGAAACCTGGTTTGGCTTTGGAAACGAGAATGCAGGTGTCACGATGTTTATCGGTCAACTGGCCATTGTGGCTTGAAGTTCCGGTTAATTCAATCTATATTCTTGTAATACTTATGAATCTTATTTCTTCTTATGTCCTCCCGAATTAGCCCGCAAGACAGGTATTTGTTCAACGAAGGCAGCCATTTCAGGCTTTACCAAAAGCTCGGCGCTCACTTAGAAACGCGAGATGGGAAGTCCGGGGTGGCTTTTGCAGTTTGGGTGCCGGATGCCCGTGATGTCTCGTTGATTGGCGATTTCAATGGCTGGACACCGGATAAGACTCCGATGATCCAATTGGAGTCGAGTGGAATTTGGGAGTGCTTCGTTCCCGGACTAAAGACCGGAGAAGCATACAAGTATCATATTCGTTCGCAAACTACCCGCTATGAAGTAGATAAAACTGATCCGTTCGCTTTCAGAACGGAAATGCCGCCGAAGTCCGCTTCAATCGTGCACGACAATTCATGTGCTTGGCATGATCATTCATGGATGGAGAGCCGCACGAGTAAGAATGCAGACAATGCACCAATCAGTATTTATGAAATGCACCTTGGGAGCTGGGATAGAGTTAAGCATGATGGCTTCCGCTCACTGCACTATCGTGAGCTTGCTCCGCGATTGATCCGTTATCTGAAAGAGAACGGATTCACTCACGTGGAGTTCTTGCCGGTGATGGAGCATCCATATTACGGTTCATGGGGGTATCAGACAAGTTCGTATTTTGCTCCGACCGCCCGCTACGGCGCTCCACAAGACTTAATGTACCTGATTGATCAATTGCACTTGAATGGGATCGGCGTGCTTATCGACTGGGTTCCTTCCCACTTTGCAACCGATGAATTCTCGCTAGGCTTTTTTGACGGCACATTCGTCTTTGAGCACGCAGATCGTCGTCAGGGATTTCATCCGGATTGGGGCAGCTTCATATTTAATTATGGCCGCGATGAAGTGCGGAGCTTTTTGATCAGCTCGGCCTTCTATTGGATGGACGTCTATCACGCGGATGGTTTGCGCGTAGACGGCGTGGCCTCAATGCTCTATCTCGATTACTCGCGTAAGCAAGGCGAGTGGATCCCGAACAAATATGGCGGCAAAGAGAATCTTGAAGCTATAGAATTTCTCAAGCGACTAAATCACGAAGTTTGTACAGCATTCCCGGGGACGATTCCAGTTGCCGAAGAGAGTACTTCTTGGCCGATGGTGTCGCGTCCGCCTTATATAGGCGGTTTGGGATTCAGAATGAAGTGGGATATGGGCTGGATGCATGATACGCTTGAGTACATGAAGCTCGATCCAATCTTCAGGAAGTATCATCATCATCTGCTGACGTTCCGCATGTTGTATGCTTGGACGGAAAATTTTGTACTGCCGCTGTCGCATGACGAAGTTGTGCACGGCAAGGGTTCGCTATTGAACAAAATGAGCGGGGACATGTGGCAGAAGTTTGCAAATCTGCGCATGCTTTATGCCTACATGTGGGGAATGCCGGGCAAGAAGATGCTGTTCATGGGCGGCGAGATTGCACAGTGGCGTGAGTGGAATCACGACGATTCGCTCGATTGGAATCTGCTTGATTTTGCGTCGCATGCAGGAATGCAGAAATGGGTGCGCGACCTTAACAAGTTGTACAAGAAAGAGCCTGCGTTACACACGCATGATTTTCATCCGGCGGGATTTGAATGGGTGGATTGTCAGGACAGCGATCAATCGGTGATTACGTTCTTGAGACACGGAGGAGAGGGTGATTCACAGATATTGGTGGCACTGAATTTTACTCCCGTGGTTCGGCACGACTACAAGCTCGGAGTTCCGATTGCGGGGCATTGGCAGGAATGCTTGAACAGTGACGCAGAAACATATTGGGGTTCAGGCGTCGGCAACATGGGCGGAGTGAATACCGTTGACGAACCGTCGCATGGTCGTCCATATTCGATTCATTTGACAATTCCGCCCTTAGGTGCGGTATTTCTGAAGAGTCCGAAGTCTCCGAAGAAGTCGCATGAGTGATCCACGCATCATTTCTTTGATTGCCAGCGCAACAGAAATTGTGTGTGCGTTGGGAGCGGAGAAGTGGTTAGTTGGCATTAGTCATGAATGCGACTACCCGGAATCGGTTTTGTCGCGATCACGCTGCACAAGCTCGTCAATCTCGTCAGAACAACCGAGTGGTGAGATTGACGCTCAGGTTCGCAGTACAATGGAATCGGGGCAATCGCTCTATCGCGTAGATGTCAAGCGGATCAAATCGCTCGAACCTACTGTGATTTTCACCCAAGTTCAATGCGAAGTGTGCGCAGTCAGTCCGCGCGATCTTGAAGGTATCGGGATAGAGACGTGGGCGATTCGACCGCAAATTGTGCCCCTGAATACGAGCAGCTTTCGAGATCTTTACAATGATATTCTGCGGGTTGCGCGTCCGTTAAGAATTGAAGGACGTGCATTTGAACTTTGTGACAAATTCCGGGATCGGATTAAGGTTTTGCAGGATCGCACAAACAAGTTTCCGAAACGCAAAGTCGCTTGTCTTGAATGGCTGGATCCGCTGATGATTTCGGGGAATTGGATGCCGGAGCTTGTGCAATACGTCGGAGGCCGTGCAGTACTTGCTGACGAGAACGGGCGATCACGTACGATAACAATAGAAGAACTGCAGGCATCAGATCCTGACGTCATCGTGTGTATGCCCTGCGGATTCTCACTCGACCGAACAATTCAAGATATAGAACTGCTGGCGAACGACCAACGCTGGAATCAGTTGCGTGCGGTTCAGGCAGGCCGGGCTTACGCCGTTGACGGCAATACCTATTTCAATCGGCCCGGGCCGCGGCTTGTTGATTCAGCCGAATTGATGGCTCAGCTCCTCCACCCTTCTGTATTTGATTTCCCCAACTTTGACTCCGCCTACAAACCGATAGCTCCTCCCATCACCTCTACTCCCAATTAATGTGAGCGCTGCACGACCAAATCTAATGGGACAGTTGTCTCAGTTTGGGCGTCCGTTTTGGATGCTCAACATAATGGAGATGATTGAACGCCTTGCCTATTATGGCGTGCGCGTCGTTATTCCCATCTATATTGCACAAGCCGATGAAATCAACGGACTGCATTTTACGCAAATACAGAAGGGAACAATCTTTTTTGTGTGGGCGCTGGTGCAATCGTTGGTGCCGATGTTCTCTGGTGGCTTTGCTGACCGCTACGGATATAAGCGGACGATTGCCACGAGCGTCTTTCTGGCCGCGACCGGATACATCTTGATGGCGACACAACGCGATTACTATGCATTCATGTTTGGCTGCAGCGTCTTGGCACTCGGTACGGCGGTGTTTAAGCCCGGTATTCAGGGAACGTTAGTGCAGACCATCTCAAAAGAAACGTCCTCTGTGGGTTGGGGAACGTTTTACATGGTGGTCAATATCGGAGGGTTTCTTGGGCCTCCACTGGCTCATTACTTGTATGGAATTTCATGGCCAGCAGTATTCTACGGTTGTGCTGGAATCGTCAGTTTGAATCTCTTGATGCTACTCACCTACAAAGAGGTCCCAGCCGGAGGAGACCAGAAGGGCACGCCTTGGACTATCTTTAAGACAACATGTGTTAACATGTCGAGACCATGGTGGATAGTTCCGGTGGGAATGGTGGGAATTGCATTGGTATTTTTGTTGCAATTTCCTAAACCCATTCAAATGGCCGTCGTCGGCCTATCTCTGGGCGCGCTGATTGTTCGCACGACACGCGTCGGAGCATTCATATGGTTGATGTCAGGCTTCTGGCTGATGTTTATGCAATTATTCGACATGCTGCCTAACTTTATCGTGGATTGGGTAGATAGTTCAGCAATTGTGACCGCGCTAAGTCTGCCAAGTTGGATGACGGACGTCACTCCGCGCGGAACGATGATCACGCAAGAATGGATGATCAACGCCAACTCGGGACTGATCGTTATCTTTGTGATCTTTGTTTCATATTTGGTATCGAGGATGCGGCGGCTAACTTCGATTCTATTGGGAATGACGATTTCTGCGGCGGGACTTGTTGCGGCCGGGTTTACGATGTCAGGCTACCTCTGTATCCTCGGTATCATGCTGTTCAGTGTCGGTGAGATGCTGGCTAGCCCCAAGATGAACGAGTATCTCGGCGTGATTGCGCCCGAGGGCCAGAAGGCGCTATACATGGGCTATGCAAACATCCCACTAGCAATTGGCTGGAGTTACGGATCCTTGATGGGCGGTGAAGTTTACGACAAGCTCGGCGACAAGGCGAATCTTTCATTGAACTACCTGGCAACAAAATTCGGTATAGTTAGCGGGATGGCGCAAGATACCATTGTCTCGAAAGTGCAAGCGACGGGTGTTGATCCGACTCGCGCAGCACAAGTCGTAGCCGATGCATTTGTGCAGGGTGAAGGAATTTCACGCGTTAAGGCTACTGAATTTCTCGGCATTGTTTCGGGTATGGATGCGGCACAGACAACGACAATGCTTTGGAACACATATCATCCATACAAGCTTTGGTATCAATTTGCGGCAATTGGAATTGCATCTTCAATTGGTATCGCGATATACTCTTACTTCGCTCACAGATGGCAAACTAAAGACGTTTAGGTTTAGTGACATTGATTTGACGACAATTTCGGAAATCCTATGAACGCGACACACAAAATTCAACCTGCTCGCCGAACTGAGAATGTAACGTATGCTGTGCGCGACGTGGTGGTGCTGGCACAGCAAGTTGCCGCATCCGGCCGCGAAATGCTCTATTTGAATATCGGCGACCCGAACCTGTTTGACTTTGCGACACCGGATCATGTGGTGGAAGCAACGGCCAAGGCCATGCGTGACAATCGCAACGGATACGCACCGTCGACGGGCATTCCAGCAGCAGTTTCCGCAATCGCGCGCGACGCCGAGCGCAATCACATCACGAACATTCAGGATATTTTCGTCACCACCGGTGCGAGCGAAGCAATTGACATTTGCCTGACAGCGTTAGTGAATGCCGGCGAAAATGTGCTCACACCAACGCCCGGTTATCCGCTCTACACGGCGTTGCTGGCAAAGCTTGAAGCTCAGGAAGTGCCGTATTATCTCGAAGAGGCAAATGGCTGGCAGCCGGATTTGGATGATATCGCGAGCAAAATTAACAGCAAGACGCGCGCGATCGTGTTGATCAACCCTAACAATCCAACAGGTTCAGTTTGTGATCGAAAGACACTCGAGGGCATTCTCGAATTAGCGCGCAAACACAACATTGTAATCTTTGCCGATGAGATTTATGACAAATTGATTCTCGGTGGCGGTAAGCATATTTCAATAGCCTCACTCGATCCGAGTTATCCGATGGTCACATTCAACGGCATGTCCAAGGCGTATGTCGCGCCAGGCTTTCGTATCGGCTGGGGTATTGTCTCAGGTGACAAGGCGCGAGTTGGAGATTATGTCGAGGCCATCAACAAGCTCTTGCGCGCGCGACTGTCGGCCAACCATCCTGAGCAATACGCGATTGCACCGGCTTTGGACGGCGATCAGTCACACTTGACAGTGTTGAAGCAGAAGCTTTCACGCCGACGCGATATTTCGGTTCAAATGCTGAATGACATTCCCGGAGTGTCCTGCGTGCCACCGACCGGAGCATTTTACGCGTTCCCGAAGCTAACGATTGAGCAGGAAGACGAGTTGTTCGTCAGGGAGTTAATTAAGGCAACCGGAGTTGTGACTGTGCATGGTTCAGGGTTTGGTCAGCGCCCTGGTACAAAACATTTCCGCATCGTGTTCCTGCCGCCGGAAGAAATTTTGAAGAAGGCCTACAGACTTATTGGCGAGTTCATTGGACAGTTTGCGGGCGTTACCGCATAGACGTCAATCATTAGAATTTAAAAAGCCCTTGCGATCGCAAGGGCTTTTTTCTAAATCAAATTAGATCAGACTCTAAGGAACTGCTTTCAACATCGCCGTTACGAGCTGATCGGGGAACAAACCGATTACGACAATCAAGATGGATGAAATCGCCAGTGCGGCCTTATAGCCCATCGGCTGGGAAATGGCCACATCGCCTTCGGGCTTGGCCATGAACATTGTTGAGATGACTTTCAAATAGTAAAACGCCGCGACAGCGCTGTTCAAGAGGCCGATAATGACAAGGGTCAAATGGCCCTCATTTAGCGCAGCCGAAAATAGATATAATTTCCCAAAGAAACCTGCCGTCGGCGGAATACCGATCAATGACAACATGAATACAGTCATCGTCAATCCAAGTAGCGGATGAACCGTACCCATACCGCGCAACGAATCAAACGAGTAATCGCCTTTACCGCGCTGATTCAGTAGCATAAGCACACCAAACGCGCCAAGATTCATCAAGGGCGTAACCAATCAGATAAAAGCCGGAAGCCGCAAACGCTTCGCGCGAACCAGCAACTATGCCGACCAGAAGATAACCGGCATGGGCAATTGAAGAATAGGCCAGCATACGCTTTACACTCTGCTGCCTCATCGCAACAACATTGCCGAGGGTCATGGTCAACGCCGAGACCACCGTCAAAGCTCCAACCCAATGTTCAGACGTAGTGCTCAAGGCTTGTCCAAATACGCGAATTAACCCGACAAAGGCCGCCGCCTTCGCACCCGTGGACATGAAGGCTGTAATCGTAGTAGGCGCACCTTCATATACATCAGGTGACCAGAAATGGAACGGAACGGCGGAAACTTTGAAAGCAAAACCGACCAATAACAGAGCTATCCCGCTTGCGGTCATCGGGCCGATACCATCGCTGTCTCTTAAAGTCTGGGCGATTGCGTTGTACTCAAGCGAACCAATTCCGCCATAGATCAGCGCCATGCCGTAAAGCAAGAATGCGGATGAAAATGCTCCAAGAACGAGATACTTCATGCCGCCTTCAATTGAAGCCGGATCGTCACGGCGCAATGAAACAAGCACGTAAAGCGAAACTGACATGGTCTCAAGGCCAACAAAGAACAAGAGCAAACTTCCAGCTGAGGCCATGACCATCATCCCGAACACACACATCGTCAGGAGTGAATAGTATTCACCCAAACGGATGCGGCGGAACTTCATATATAGAGGCGAGAAGATCGCAGTAACCACTCCGATAAAAGTAAATAAGGCACGGAACCATGCCGTGAATCCGTCATTAAAGACCTGCCCGGCCATAATCATCCCGCTCTCGCCGGGCGAAACAATTGACAGGATTCCGGCCACCGCAAGGCCGATGATAGTCACACCTTGCGAAGCTGAAGCGTTCTTCTCTTTGGCGGCGATATCGACTATAATAGCCAGCAAGGCCGTCAATACGACAACCAGTTCAGGCAGGACACCTAAAAAGTCATTCGCATTCATTACGGCATTACTCCAATCAATTGCGAGAACTCACTTTGTTGGAATTTCTCGAGCACAAGCTGAAGCGAGGGCTCCATGCGGACAATCAGCGGATCGGGATAGACGCCAATCCAAATGGCAAGCACAACCAATACGACAATTGGAAGTCCCTCGACTAAAGTGATGTCCTTCAGCTTGCTGTTTTCTTCGTGCACGATCTTGCCATAAAAGACTCGCTGATACATCCACAGCAAATATACAGCGGCAAGGATGACGCCGGATGTCGCAATGACACCATAGAAAGTATTGGAGGAGAACGTGCCAAGCAAGATCAGGAACTCACCGACAAAACCATTTGTCATCGGCAAGCCAATCGAAGACAAAGCAATAATCAGGAACAGCACTGCATAGACCGGCATGACCTTAGCGATTCCGCCGTAATCTGCAATCAATCGCGTGTGACGGCGTTCATAGACAACACCGACCAATAGGAACAGCGCGCCAGTCGAAATACCGTGGTTTATCTGCTGTAGAAGTGAGCCGGTCAGACCTTGTTGATTCAAGGCAAATGTTCCGAGCATTACGAAACCCAAATGCGCAACGGACGAATAGGCCACGAGTTTCTTCATGTCCTTTTGAACCATCGCAACCAAGGCACCGTACACAATTCCAATCAGAGCGAGCCAGCTAATCCAAGGCACAAACTGAAGCGTGGCCTGCGGGAACATCGGCAAGCAGAACCGCAAGAAGCCGTAAGTTCCCATTTTAAGCAGGACCCCGGCAAGAATCACCGAACCCGCAGTCGGGGCTTCGGTGTGCGCATCCGGTAGCCAGGTATGTAACGGGAACAGAGGAACTTTGATAGCAAAAGCCAAACCGAACGCGAGGAAAAGCCAGCGCTGGACATCCAACGCATACTTCGATTGGTCGGTCGCCATTAACAGGTTGAAAGTGTGCTTTCCAGTCTCGGGATCGAGGGTGTGGAAATACACATACAAGATTCCCGCGAGCATGAGTACGGACCCCGCCATGGTAAACAAGAAGAACTTAATCGTCGCATAGAGTCTTCGCTGTCCACCCCAAACACCAATCAAAAAGAACATCGGCACGAGCATGACTTCCCACATAACATAGAAGACAAACAGGTCAAGCGCAGCAAATACGCCGACCATACCCGCTTCAAGCAGAAGGAAGAAGAAGAAATACTCCTGAACGCGCTCGTGAATGCTGTGCCAACTGCTGATGACGCAGAGCACAGTCAGCAAGGTGGTCAGAACTATCAAGAACAAACTTATGCCATCGACACCCAAATGCCATTCTGCTCCGATGGATGGTATCCACGGAAGCTTTTCAACCATTTGGAAAGCGCCTTCACCAACTTGGAAGTTGGCGTAAACTACTAACGACACAAGAAAAGCCGCGATACTTGCTCCCAAAGCTGTCCAGCGGATAACATTGGGGGAAGTACGCGGCAATAACAAAACCAGTAAACTGGCGACAGCGGGGATGGCTATGCAAAGAGTAAGCAGCATGAGCTTATCCCAATACCGACCATATTAAAACACCTAACAACACAACGGAACCCATGCCCATCATTACGGCATAGTTTTGCGTGACACCCGTCTGAATTCGGCGCACGAAACCGCCCACACCTGAAACTGTCGTTCCAAGGCCATTGACCGCTCCATCAATAGTACCTTGGTCGATGTACTTGGCCATGAGTTCGGAAGCCTTTACAAGCGGTTGCGAAATCACACCATCATAGATCTGGTCAACCCAATATTTATTGTAGAGCAAATGACGCATGCCAGACTTGCCCAACGACTCAACCGTTGCAGACTTGCCCAGATACCAACTGCGTGCCAAGAAGATACCAATTAGAGCAACAAGAACGGACGCGGCCATCAATACATATTCAGCAGACGGAACACCTGCGTGTTCACCGCCACCATGTGTTGCACCGCCTTCAGATATCAGTGGGGCGAGCCAATCGTGGAAGAAATTGTGGCCACCGAGCGCATGCGGAACACCAACGTAGCCACCAATTGCCGAAAGAACCGCCAAAACAATGAGCGGAACCGTCATCAACTTGGGAGACTCGTGGACGTGATGCTCCTGTGCCTTTGATCCGCGGAACTTACCGAAGAAGGTCAGGAACAACAGTCGGAACATGTAGAAAGCTGTGCAAAATGCAGCTGTCAGGCCTATCGCCCAGAGCGCGACATGATGTGACTCATAGGTCTTCCAGAGAATCTCGTCTTTGGAGAAGAATCCCGCAAGCCCGGGGATACCGGCAATCGCAAGCGTACCAACCAAGAAGGTCATATAAGTGACAGGCATCTTGCTCTTCAAGCCACCCATTAAGCGAATATCCTGCTCGTCCGACATGCCGTGAATAACTGAGCCTGATCCCAAGAACAACAAACCCTTAAAGAAGGCGTGCGTCATCAAATGGAAGACTGCGGCAGTATAGGCCCCAACACCACAAGCCAGGAACATGAAACCGAGTTGGCTAACGGTGGAGTAGGCAAGAACTTTCTTGATATCGGTCTGGACCAAACCGATTGTTGCCGCGAACAATGCTGTCAGCGCGCCCACCCAAGCAACCACGAGCATCGCATCAGGTGAAAGCGAGAACAGGAAATTCGAGCGGACAATCATATAGACACCAGCCGTGACCATCGTCGCGGCATGGATCAATGCCGAAACAGGAGTTGGACCAGCCATCGCATCGGGCAGCCATGTATATAAAGGTAGCTGAGCCGACTTGCCGGTTGCGCCCGTGAAGAGTAGAAGGCAGATTGCGGTGATCACTCCTGCCCCAACTGGATAAGCTTGCGCCATCGGCTGAATCTCGCGGAAGTTAATCGTCCCGAATGTGGTCCAGATCAAAAAGATGGCGAGCAGGAAACCGAAGTCACCGATACGGTTCATGATGAAAGCCTTCTTACCCGCAGATGCCTTCAACTCATCTGTGTACCAGAAACCAATCAGCAAATATGAACAGAGACCGACGCCTTCCCAACCCACAAACATCACAAGGTAGTTACTCCCCATGACCAAGAGGAGCATGAAGAACACGAACAAATTGAGGTAGATAAAGAACTTGCGGAAGCCTTCATCACCGTGCATATAACCAATTGAATAGATATGAATGAGCGTCGAAACACCCGTGACGATCAACATCATCACCATCGAGAGCGGATCGGCAAGAAAACTGGCTTGAGCTGAGAAATTGCCTACAATAATCCAACGGAACATCTCAAGCTCAAAGTGACGAGCGTTGGGAGCCATACCAAGAAGCTGGAAGAATCCGCCTAAGGCAACGACGAAGCTTGCACCAACCATGAGCGCGGCGACCGAACCAACAACTTTTTCCGATTGACCGCGCAACACAAAGCTGTTGAGTACGACACCCAAAAGCGGAAAGAGCGGAATTAGATAAAGTAGATCGAGCATTAGCCTTTGAGCGCGCTCAGCGCGTCAACATTCATGGTTCCCCGTTTACGCCAAACCGATATCAAAATGGCCAAACCAACCGCAACTTCAGCGGCGGCGACACATAGAACAAAAAAAACAACCACTTGCGCCTCTTGATCAGCAGCATGCCGGGCAAGAGCAACAAAAGTCAAATTTACGGAATTGAGCATCAGCTCAACCGACATCAATATAGTGATAAGGTTCTTCCGGGTCAGCACACCCATCGCTCCGATACCAAACAGAACGGCGGCTAACAGGAGGTAATGGGCAAGTTCAACTTGCATCTTTGCCGCCTTCTTTACCCTCTTTTCGGACTAGGGCTACCGCGCCAATCATGGCTGCAAGTAGCAGAACGGATGTGGCTTCAAACGCATAGAGGTATTTGCTGAACAATATCTTGCCGAGTTCCTTGACTTTGCCGAAGTCATCGGGAATCGAGGGCATCTCAGGAAGCACCGAACTCCCTCGAACAATGGCCATGAACAAAGCGAACAACGTCAGTCCTGCCACAAAAAGTCCGGCGATCCGCCAACCTTTGGACAAAACCTCGTCAATTCTGCGCAAATTCAGGAGCATAATAACAAAAAGCAGGAGCACAATAATGGCTCCTGCATAGACAATCATCTGGATTGCGGCGAGAAATGGGGCGGCCAGCAGAACATACAAACCAGCCAAGCAAAACATGGTGCCGACGAGATAGAGTGCCGAACCTATGGGCGACGGCGAAGTGACGACCAAAAGGGCCGTCAGAACCGCTCCGACCGCGAGCAACAGAAATAAAATTGTCTCCAGGCCCATAGCGGTCAGTTACTACGCGGATACTCTATAACATCCATAGATTGCTGAATATAGCCATATCTCCACAAAAAGTCAATCATTTTGTGAAGCATTGCTCAAAGTGCTTTATACTTAATTAAATAACAAATATAATCTTAGGGAATTGGCTGTCCTCGAAAGCACTTCGATTGAACTCTTTGATTCTCAAATAAGCCTACAAAGTCAATGAGTGTCCGAATCCACAAGATTAGCTCGTCCGACTCCAAAATTGAAAGTTCGTAGGGAATCTCGACAAGAGGTAAGGCACCGTTCCATGAGCGGATGCGGATATTGTCTTTAGCTGTTGTCAGAACGGCCACAGCATTTGACCTACGGGCTTCCTCGACAACGGCCCCCAGTTCGTTCTCAGTAAACGCATGATGATCTCGGAATGCGCGGTGTCCCGCCACATTAACCCCGGCTTTTGCTAAAAAGCTCTTAACTCGGTCAGGGCGGGCGACTCCGGTAAGGAGGAAAGACGGTCCTGTGGGCCAGTCTGGCCATGAATCAGCTAAGGCAGCTGGTGTAACATGAAACAGCCGTTTGCCATGGGCTTCGGCAACGACCTTGGCAGCCTCCCCTCTACCAACAGAAACAACTGCTGAAGCACGAGAGATTGCCGGAGG
The DNA here is from genome assembly GCA_016721565.1 of bacterium. Lineage (GTDB taxonomy): Bacteria > Electryoneota > RPQS01 > RPQS01 > RPQS01 > JABWCQ01. The sequence goes on from JADKHW010000001.1 coordinate 655,878, forward strand.
TCGCTCGCGGAGTCTTCCGGCTGGAAGCAGGTGTCCATTGTCAAAAGGGAAGTCAGAGTCGAGTAATACAAGATCAATATCTCGCGCGAGGGAGCGGTGCTGGAATCCGTCATCTAATATGATCAGCTTCGCACCAAACTCATTTGCGGCGACTTTTGCAGATTCGATACGGCTGGCATTTGAGATTACGAGCGACTTTGGGCAATTTCGTTTGATTAAGAGCGGCTCATCACCGCTCTCTTCCCAATGCGAATCGATCTCGACTATTGTTAACTCTTTGGACTTACGACCATAGCCTCGACTCAATACGGCGATGCGGTTTCGATCTTGCAAATGCGGAAAGTACTGTTCGAGTAACTTTACCAGCGCGATCACAAACGGAGTCTTGCCGTTGCCACCAACGGTAATATTGCCAACCGATATTACTGGAACAGGCGCGCGCCATCCGCCCCGCTTGTCCCACTTACGGTGATACGAATCGGCAAAAAAGCCATAGAGTTTTTCGGCAAGAGTGAGAATCACTCGATCAAATCTGTATCAAGTTTACGGTCAAGCTTCTCGCCCTTTATCTTCTTCAGCTCTTCTAAGAACTCATTGACAGACATGTAGCGCTTGTACACCGACGCGAAGCGCACGTAAGCGACCTCGTCCACATTGACCAATTCTTCGAGAATCCATTGGCCAATTTGAGATGCCGTGACCTCACGGTCAGCTTCAGCGAGCACGCGGGCTTCAATGGCGTCGGTCATGTTCTCTATGACTTCAGTGGTTACCGGCCGCTTGATACAGGCAATAGAAAGCCCGCGATACACCTTTTCGCGGTCGAAAGGTTCGCGGGCTCCGTCGGACTTTATAACGTGTACGATTCTAACTTCGATGGATTCGTAGGTTGTGAAACGATGGCCGCACTTCAAGCATTCGCGGCGGCGGCGAATCGCGCGGCCCTCTTTGGCCGGACGCGAGTCTATGACCCGGTCATCGTCAGTGCTGCAAAACGGGCAGCGCAAAGTTACTCCTATATGCCATAACGAAATGCCTGCGGATAGAGGGGAAAGCCGCTCGTCAACTCGTGGACTTGAGCTTTCACCTTACCGAGAACTTCTTCGGAATCAAGATTCTGCACGACCAAGTCAATCAATTCAGCGATCTTCTTCATTTCAGTGGCACCCATGCCGCGCGAAGTGACTGCCGGTGAACCGATGCGAACACCGGATGTGACCAGCGGTTTCTGCGGATCATAGGGAACCATATTCTTATTGACTGTAATATCTGCAGCTTCAAGCGCTTTCTCAGCGGCCTTGCCAGTCTTGCCCATCGGAGAAAGATCAAGCAGAACAAGATGTGTATCTGTCCCGCCGGAAACCACTTTATACCCTCGCGACATCATCTCGTCCGCAAGGATCTTAGCATTCTCGACAACCTTGCGAGCGTAGTCACGGAACTCAGGTTTTGAAGCTTCACCAAACGCGACGGCCTTGCCCGCAATCACATGCATCAAAGGACCACCTTGAACGCCCGGGAAAACCCAACTATCAAAAGCATCCCAGTAGCTCTTCGGCTTGGGCATTCCAGATAGCAACAGTTCCCCACCCTCCTCATTCGATAACACAATACCACCTCGCGGACCACGCAGCGTTTTATGAGTAGTAGATGTGACAGCATGACAATACGGCAAGACATCAGGATGAACCTTGCCTGCCACCAAACCAGAGAAGTGTGACATATCACAAATCAAATACGCACCGATCTCATCTGCAATCTCGCGAAACTTCGCAAGCTCCCAACTGCGCGGATAAGCCGACGAGCCGGTCATGATCAACTTGGTTTGTGCTCCCGCGCTTTAGCAGCAACGTCATCCATGTCTATACGGTTCGTATCGCGAGTAACGCCGTAGCTGACAACTTCAAAGAGTCGACCTGAAAAATTTACAGGTGAACCGTGCGTTAGGTGTCCACCGTGGGCGAGATCCATACCGAGAATTTTGTCACCAGGCTTCAACAATGTGAAGTAAACCGCCATATTGGCCTGCGCACCGGAGTGCGGCTGCACGTTGGCCCACTTCGCACCGAACAGCTCTTTTGCACGTTCAATGGCAAGTGTTTCTACTTCATCTACATATTTGCAACCACCATAATACCTTTTGCCCGGAAGGCCTTCGGCATACTTGTTCGTCATCACATTGCCCATTGCCTCCAGCACGGCAGGTGAAACGAAATTTTCAGAGGCGATTAATTCAAGCCCTTCGTTTTGCCGCACACGTTCGCGATCGATTATTGCGGCAACTGACGGATCACTGTGACCCAATATGTTCTTAAGATGTGCGCTCATGTTGAATTAGTCCCGCAGTTTGCGCTGTTCACGTTTGAACCAGCGCTCATGCATATCAAGTTGTAAATAAAATCTGCCAAAGCTTTCAGTTACGTCAACATCCGATGCAGAACGCTGCCCGAGTTCAAGTGCCACATGAAGCTTTCCGGATTGCTGAACCAAGGGCATTGTCAGTCCAAGTGACAACGCCATTTCACTTACATCTCCTGTCAAAGAGCCCGTATTCACTTGCCACGGCTGCTGACGATATGCAAGGCCAGCGCGATAGTCCCAACGATCAAAGCCCTCGTCCGTCAAACGCGTGCCACCAAGTTTTTCAACTCCCAACATTGCTGAAAATGCATCGCGATCCTCTAGACCGGAGTTCTCGAACATCGGGCCATAGTGCTTAACGGTCCAACTTTGTTGCTTCGCATCAAAGTATGCCGCCCAATTGGGTGCCCAATGGTAACCTACGCCAAGACCAAATTCGCCGGGTCGTGTGCCGTTCGATTCCTTGAACAATCGCTCACCACCGTGATTCACCGAGCGTTCATAGTCCCAATTGCCGTCAGCTTCTGACTTCCAGAAACCGCCGACGCTCAATTTTTCTGACGGTCGAGCAAGGAAAGACAGTCCGCCCCAGAATCCGCTAAAGCGTTGCACGTCGTGATAGTACACGTCGCGCGGCCCCGATGAACTGCCCGACGATGCAAAGTCCAAAGAGTGATTGACTTCGAGATACGTTGAAGCAAACGCAACTGTCGTACCGAGTGCGAGTTTGTCGGAGAGCTTCACTGCATGATCCCAACGAATATCCGTACTGCTTCCCAACCAGACTTTGCGGCTTTCATATTTTTCATAAACCGTGCCACTATCCGACGCAAACCCGAGACTGTCTTGGCCGAATAAACGAACGTCTGTGCGCGAAACAGGATCGATACCGATACCCATTTTGTAGCGTGGATGCACATTGAGATAAAGACGAAACGCCTGCCAGCCAAATTCGCTATCAGTATCGGAAGTGTTCTTGTCTTTTGTGCCGTACAGACCTCCGAAGAAACCAACCCGTAAAGTCGCTCCTGTTGTGTAAGCCGCGGCGGCAGGGTTTTCGGAATGCATCCCAAGACTGTCCCAAATTGCTAGGCCCGCACCGCCTAAACCGACAGCGCGAACACCACCTGCTACGATTCGATCACCAGTTGCCTGTGTTCCAAAAATGGAACCACCAGCAAACGCACAACTTGAGATAACAAGTGTGAGGATTAGGATTCTCATGGCTCCACCCACCAAATCTCAAGGCGCCGACGCAGCCAATCCACCTCGCTATCATGACCGTGGAAGAATTGTCTCGTCAGCACATCGTTCTCGAGAGCAGCTTGAACAGAATAGCCACCATTCAAATCAGGATTGCCAACCATACCTGCAAGTGTGTTAGTAACTTCAAATGCAAGCTCAACGTTATCCGATTCATAGGCCGTTGAACTCACAGCGATGAAGCTCTGAATCGCACTATCAGGATTGGCGAACCATGTTGTATCCGTCAGTGATGCATCTTTGTAGAGAATATTTGAGCCAGTATAGGTCAAACTATTAGGCGCGCTCAGATCGGCATAAAGATGAACCCATGCACGCACAACTGTACGAAGCGGATTTGACGTTACACTATCCAAAGGGAAGTACAAGCAGTGCTCTGCGATAGACGCCTTGACTGATACGCAAATGATGTGCGAGTGAATCACTCGAATCAGAAGCCATGTAACCGTCATCAATTGCCAAGAGAGTGTCTCCCCATGCAACTGCGGCGAAGCTTGAATCCTCGGGGAATTCAGTTCCGGTCATTTCCAACTGAACTGAATAGTTCGTCGCACCTTCGGCGGACTGGATACCAACGATGACATCAGGGTTTTCTGCTTCAAGCAAGATTCCATAATTCAAGCTATCATCTAAGAGCCAATCTTCAAAGATTGAGTCAGGGACTTCCCAATAGATTGCGGTTGGCAAAACGGAATCAGGGACAATTTCGTTTGTCGGCAAGAGCAATGTGTCAATCACAGGATAGTTCGCGCGATTCGGCAGTGCACTCTCGCGAAGTGAATCCTCATCCCACGGCTCGGTAATTTGTTTGATCAGCATGCGCAAGTCGGGAGCATTGCCGCGGCCGGGATAGACCTGATCAACGCGGAAACGAATGCGCGCCGTGTCAACGGTCACACTATCCGGCAGGATGTCATTGGGCTGAAAACGAATCGCAGAGACAACCTTGAAATCAGCGGTTTCACCGATTTGCAGGGTTGAGCCGCGGCCCGCCGAAAGGTTGAGGTCCCATTCTGCAGAGTGTGTCGCGGCAATCACGGTCTTGCCTTCCGTGCCAGCGGGACTAACGGGTATGGCATCCGCTCCTGTGTCGGATTCGCGCTGGGAACAACCGGCCAGCAAGAATACGGCAGTCAGGGCAAGCCATCGTATGATGCTCGTTGATTGCAATTGAGTAATATGAAGTGAAAAAAAGAACTCGAATCGAGATTCGGCGCGAGGTTGCCGAATTTAGGCCGACGGCACAGGAGAGCCGGGTCGAAGTGCGAATCGCAAGTTGCGGATATAAATCACCATCGCAAGCAGATAACCTGCGATGAAGACAGGGTCTTTGCGGACGGTCGCATACAAGAGTAAGACGAGCGCACCAACAATTGAAAAGTACCAGAACGATTTAGGAATCACCGTACGCTTGGCGCGTTCAGTTGCAATCCATTGGAGAATGAACCGCATGAAAAACAGAGCCTGTCCCACCAAGCCGACAATGGTCCAGACGTCAACCTCGATCTCCCCAATGAACGGCAACGTCATCGTTTATGACTTCGTCATCAGTTCGAAGAACTCGGCGTTCGAACGTGTATCGCGCATCTTGTCGAGAATAAACTTCATCGACTCGACTGAGTTGTTGTGATCAAGGACGCTACGGAGCGCGTACATCTTTTGCAACACCAATGGCGAAAGCAACTGCTCTTCGCGGCGCGTGCCGGAACGCAGGACGTCAATGGCAGGGAAGATGCGGTACTCGGCGAGTCTGCGGTCGAGCACAAGCTCAAGATTGCCGGTGCCTTTGAACTCTTCAAAAATAACTTCGTCGGCACGCGAGCCGGTTTCGATCAAGGCAGTAGCAAGAATCGTCAAACTTCCTCCCTCTTCAATGTTGCGCGCGGCACCAAAGAACCGTTTAGGCTCGTAGAGCGCGCTGGCATCAATACCGCCGGACAGAACGCGGCCAGAATGCGGCATAACGGCATTATGCGCACGAGCAAGTCGCGTGATGGAGTCAAGCAGTACAACAACGTTCTTACCCATCTCGACCATGCGCTTGGCTCGCTCCAGCACCATGTTGGCTACTTGAACGTGACGCTCGGCTTTCTCATCAAAGGTCGAGAAACGACCTCACCTTTGACCGAGCGCTCCATGTCCGTGACTTCTTCCGGGCGCTCGTCGATTAACAATACAAGCAATTCGATATCAGGATGGTTCGTCGTAATGGCGTTGGCAATCTTCTGCAAGATAATCGTTTTACCTGTACGCGGCGGCGCAACCACCAAACCACGCTGGCCCATACCAACAGGAGCGAAAACGTCAATCACACGCAAAGTAAGATCTTTGGAATCTAACTCCATCTTGAACTTGTTGTTCGGATAGATAGGAGTCAGATCATCAAAATGAACGATTTCTTTGGCGACGTCCGGATTCGTTCCGTTCACGCCATGCACCTTTAGGAGTGCAAAGAAGCGTTCACCCTCCTTGGGAGGCCTGACTTGACCTGCAATCAGATGTCCGGTTCGCAAACCAAATCGCTTGATTTGCGACGGCGAAACGTACACATCGTCAGGGCTTGGCAAATAGGACGCAGGTGCGCTACGCAGAAAACCGTAGCCGTCAGGCAGAATTTCCAAAACGCCGCTGGCGGTCAAGACATCATCTTTTGCGGACTGGCGATTGAGGATCTTGAAGATCAACTCATGCTTAGGCAGACCGGACGTTTCTTGCACCTCGAGCTGCTTGCCCAAGGTAATCAAGTCCGGCACAGTCATTGCCTGAAGTGTTGAAATATCCATAGGTTGAAGGGGAAAGGTAGGTTTTGGATCAGGTGGGGAGTGTTCTGGTCAATGACAAAGCAAAGACTGTGTCAATTTCCAGAAGTGGGGTTAGTTAGGGCAGGGCGACAGCCTTAGCGAGCCGTTCAACGGACACGGCTTCAATCGAAATATTACTGGTATTGGAAAATAGGGTCTCAACAACTCGATAGAGCGCATCTGTGACATCGCTCGAAAAAACCTTGACGCTCCCCGGTCCGGTTCGCTCAAGTGAGTGATGTGACTCAAGCCATTGGTCAAGCTCTACAGATGCTGCAAGTGGCGTGTCCACAAGTGTGACATTGGGACCCATCGCGTGCTGAATATGCTCGCGGAAATACTCGTAGTGCGTACAGCCGAGCACAACCGTATCAACTTTCGCCTCAATAAGTCCACCTAAGTAGTGTTCGACAATTGAACGCGGAATATCACCTTCTGTCCAGCCGTCTTCAACCAGTGGAACGAGCAAGGGGCAACCTTGAGATGTGACTTCAACTCCCGGCAGCAACTCATTCAATACGAGCGAATAGGTGTTTCGTTTAACCGTCGCTGATGTCGCTAGCACACCAATGCGTTTGTTCTTGGTTGCGCGAGTAGCAGCGGCGGCTGTCGGATGCAGGACATTGATTACAGGAACAGACAGAACGCGCTCGACTTCAGGAAGCGCAACTGCGGAAACGGTGTTGCAGGCAATGACTCCGGCTTTCGGTTCGTGCTCTTTCAGAAAGCTCGCGGACTCGCAAGCATAGCGAGTAATCAAATTTGGGCTCAGAGACGCATAAGGCACGCGCGCGCGGTCGGCAAAAAAGACAAAATGCTCATGCGGCATCATGCGGTGCAGCGCTGCAACTACGGTCAATCCGCCTAAACCGGAATCAAAGACAACTATCGGGTGCTCGCTCATCGGGCGGCGGATTCCATTTCAGTTTTCATTTTCACAATCGACATCGCAATCGCGTCAGCAATCCGCTGGCGGCCACGCTCGGCGCCAAGAAGTCGTGCATCGTCAGGATTTGACAAATAACCACACTCGAGCAGAATTGCGGGCATAGAAGCGCCCATCAATACATAAAACCCGGCCTGATCGACACCGCGGATGTTCATCCCCGCATCGCGCTTCAGTTCATCGAGCACAATTTCTGCCCAAGATCTCGCTGTCGTGCAAATACTGGCTTGTGGCCATTGAGAGCAAAATGTAGTTCTCTTCGGTCATGGCCTCGTATTGCTCTGCATCGCGTTCAAGTTCAACGACTTGGTTTTCTCGAGCCGCAACATTGATAGCACGGTCAGACTTTGCAGGCTTTAGAATGTAACACTCCGCGCCGCCAATACCCGGATCAGTATAGTTGTTGCAGTGAATGGAGATGAACAAATCACCCGCTTCAGCATTGGCTTGCCGTGTACGCTCGCCCAAAGTCAAGAAGCGATCTTCTTTGCGGGTGACGATGACTGGAATCCCCTTTGACTTTAATGTCATTTCGGCCCGTCGCGCAATATCGAGTACAACATCTTTCTCGTCCATATCCAGCAGACCTTTGCATCCGGGGTCTTTTCCACCGTGCCCAGGATCGAGAATGACCTTGCCGAACCTCCAACCGGATTCCTCGGGCTTAGCTTGCGCAAGCGGTTTGACAACACCGCCTGTCGAATCGGCAATACCCAGTAAGCGAATCACCTCGCCGGATTCACTCAGCTCGACTGTGGTCGGGAATAGATCGGGCAGATTCGTCAACGGCAACCACAGTGAGCCATCCCACATTTCAACGGGAACTGCCATTTGGACAAACGCACCATTAACCTCACCAAAACTGTTACGCGGCTCCAGTTTGGTCACGCAGTCAGGCGAATCAATTAGATACTTGTCGCGTTCGACCGTAGTTTCAAATCCTGCAAACTTCCCGAGCATCGCCAGCGGAACGATGCGGATGTCCCCCCTGTTCATAAACGGCAGACGCGTGACGGGGGTTCCAGCCAGATCCGTCACCAGAATATTTGCCGCAAAGGCACCCGTTGCCAACAACAACCAGGCACACATCGTTAACCAAGATGTGGCAGGCTTAGGGCAAACGAATCTAAAGTGATTCTTGAGGAGCATTAGCGAACGAGCGTTTTAACCAGGGCGCGGAGTGGATCAAAAGCAAAGAAATTGAGATAGGCAGCAAACAGAGTGGTCGGAGGAGCATCGATCTTTTCCAAGAGAAGGCCAAGGCTGTTGAATTTGCGGCGCTGCTTGCGGACTGTGCCGTGGCCGCCGAGTGAAGCGGAGACCTTATGCCAAAGCCTTGAACACGGAACGTAGATAGTCTCAACACCATTCGCTTTTGCACGCAGACAGTACTCGACATCTTCGTAGTAGAGTTTGAAGTCGTGATCAAGCACGCCGATCTTTTCAATGACATCACGCGGAATCCACAGCGCGCACCCAGTACCCCATCCGGTGATTTGCTCGACTTCATATTGCCCGTTGTCGATTTCGCGAATTCCGCGATGCGCAATGCGTCCACCCTTCCAAATTCCACCGGCATACCACAGCTTGGTACGATCTCCGGCGTAGAGAATTTTCGGACAGAGAAGCTTATTCGGATTGCGTTTTGCGGCGGCAAGCAGGTTCGGGAGTGTGTCTGCTTCGAGAATCGTGTCATTGTTCAAGAGCAAAATGACATCGCATCCGTCTTCAAGTGCGACTTTGATTCCGAAATTGTTGCCGCCTGCGAAGAGCAAATTTGCTCCGGTTTCAACAATTCTGATTCGGGACCCAAACTCGCTCTTTAGTGCTTTGACGCTGTCATCCTGCGAGCCGTTGTCAACAACATAGATTGTCGACCAATCCGGCGCGGGAAGCAATGAATGCAAACACTCGCGCGTGTCGCTCAGACCGTTCCAGTTAAGAATTAAGACGCCAAGTTTCATAAAATGACTATTAGCGGAAAGCTATAGCCAATGCAAACTCAGTCGTACTGTCACCGTCTTCGCGGCTAAGCCATGCAACTTTCGTTTTGATGTCCCAATCACCCAAATCAATTGTCAACCATCCTGAAACGCGTGTACCATTGCCTGAAAGAATCTCCAATGGATATGCTCCGGCAACGGTTGATTCGTAGATTTGCATCGGGGAATCCAGATCGTCAAGCTCAAATGCTGCTACACGTGCTCCGGGTCTTAGCTTGCCTTCCGGACGAACAGCCTGTACATGCAAGTAATGCCCTTTCCCGGATTCTGCATCAACTGGCGAATTAAAGTGTCTGACCTCAATCCGTGTTGACCAAGTGAGCAAACGAGTCCAAGTCGGATCGATGCGTAATGCAAAAGTGTTCCGTTCGGAACCCTCATTGCTTCGATTGGCAAAAAATGCACGTGCCTCAAGTTCTGCATTGACAGCGGGGTTGAGAGTCCAGCCAACTGTCAACTCGTCTGATTGGCTTGCACCGGACGGCGTGCGATTGCTGTGGATATCGAGAGCAAAGTTATTGATTCCGCGCGTGACACCGATTCGTCCACCGATGATTCGGGAATCTTGAAGTGTCTCGCCGAAAGTGAACACACCTTGACTTCGCGGGGCAAAATACTCAGGAGCCGCATACATGGCATAAAACGCGCCGCACCAATCCTCAGTTCCCCGAGCAAATATAGCCATCCAAGCCGTCTCGCTACCGCTTCGTACGATTTCCGCCGACACTTGAATATCTTGCAAATAGGCAGAACCGTAGGCAGAAAGAGAATTTGATCGCTTGGCTTGCTCGATTGCGGGTTTAAAGTTATTCGTTTGAGCAAGGATGCCAGCCGAGATATACGCAGTTTGATATTCAAATGCGCCGCCGAAGGACCGTTCTTCAACTTTATCACGACGATCTATCGTCGATGCGCTCGTAGTGCTCAAGACTCCCGAGAGTACTGCGGGAACAACTTTCGTATTGGCATTCCATTCGCGCAGGTTTCCAAATGCTGTGACGCGCGCGTCGCCAAGCTCTCTTGTAAGTGCCGCACCACGCAGCCAATTTGCTTCACGGGACGTTGTTCGCGCGACAATGCCTTTACCAAGAGTAGCATTGGACGTTCTGAAATACGAAAAGCCACGTGACGCACCATATGCGCCACTGGACAGAATCCCGAAAGCCCAATCGAGCTGAAAAGTGCCAAGTACGAAAGCAATGTTCGTCGGCGGATGGATACCGGCAAGAGTCAAATGCAGCTCATCGATCATGCGAGGATCGTCCACTCTTCTCACTGCAAGCAGGTCGGAACTCAAACGTTTCCCCAAATACGTTGTCAGCCGTGTGCGCGCCCATGTGTCATTCCACGATGTCTTGTCACCTGAATGGCGCGACCATTGGAAAGAGGATTGAAAACGAAGACGATTAGGGCCAAAGAGCAAATCTTCTCGGGAACTACCCCGACCAAATTCGGGTTTCAGAAGCGAGGTCGCGGCCAGTTCGATTGAATCGGGCAACGCAGATTCGCCGTCAGATGAATTGAGGATATCTTCAATGGCGCCATCCGACACCTGACCAAAGAGTATTACGGGCACAAAAAGCAAAAAGACCAGAATTTTCACGGTCAGCGTAAGAGTACATCCAAACCAATTGCGTGGCTTGCACCGAGATCGCGATGCCATAGCAAGGCATAGTGCACTTGCAAAGCCCGGTGGCGAAGCGAAAACCCGGCGGTATATTCAGCAGGATTGAACCGCGCACCACCACGAAGTGCAAGCGGTTTCAATACCCGGCTATTGATCCCCATTCGTACTTCCGTCGGCCAACCGGGCTGCTGTTCAAATTCCAGCGCGAACTCCGTACGGTCGTCGGCATCGAAGAGTAGACCTGCAGCGAGCGATATCGGCAACTCGTCCTCGTAGTTAGACAACTTCGACTGCGAAAGGTTTTTCCAGACTGCTGCGGCCTTAAGGTCATTGGTAACTTGTCCAACGACGCCGAGGTTAAGAACTGCGGCACACCCTGAAGGTAAACCGTCTATTGCCAATTTGTGCCACGAAGCGGAAATCCCTGCCCGAATATCCGGGGCAAAGGCGTAACTTCCCGCCGCGCAAAACTGTTTTTCGGAATAGGCCTTGTCACCCGTTTGACCGTATGAAGCTCCAAAATCGGAGTCTTTTACTGACAAGCCGGCAATGACCCGTTCGCTACCGAGTTCAGTAAGGCCATAGGGCTGGTCCCACCAAATTGCAACGTTTTGCTTGAATCCGATCGCCGGGTTGACAAGGAAACCGCCGGATCGCTCGATTATCAGTCCGGACCCTCCCATCCCAGCAGCAACGGGGTCGGCAATGGGTCGCTCGAATGCGGCGTTGGCCAAACTACAGCCACCAAGAATAAGCAAATACAAGAATATCCGCACCGCCTTGACAATCCCCTCTTCAATCCTTATACTTTCCAGCATGAGGTACCACAATCTACTATGGATCGCCACGCTCGCGCTTTTGGCAGGCACTATGCGAACAGCTGAAGCCCAATTGCTGTTTCCGGAGGTCACCGTTGACCTTCAGCGGTTGCCAGAAGAAGCACAAGCGAAGTTGCGTGGAATCGATTCGACTTTATCACAGTTTATCTCCGAGAGTCGGCATCCGTGGAATCGTGATGACGGCGCTTACGATTTGCCCGTGCAGATCAGTATCTACTTTACTGAATACAGCCCGAATCCGCAGGAAGACAAATACAAAGCGAACATGATTGTCACGAACAAGAGTGATGCGCGATATGATGATAAACGGCTGGAGTTCGGCATGCGCACGCCTTACGTTCCAGGCCAAGGCTCATTCGACCCGTTTTTCAGCATCATAGAGTTCTATCTTTGGGTGCTAATCGGCAATGAAGAAGATAAATATGAGAAATTGGGGGGGAATCGCTACTACGATAAAGCGCGTGAGAAGCAACTTGCCAGCGCATCTTCGCTCTACTATGTTGGTTGGGACAAACGCAGCGATTTACTGAGGGAAATAACTGGCGAAGGAAACAAAACTTATCGTGAATTTGAGTTCTTCTATCACACGGGGATATTCTACGATGGGGAACAGCAGTACGAAGACTCGAAGGCCTATCTACATTACGCTCTACTAAAACTCGACGCTCTGCCAATCGACAAACGTACAGAGATACTGGAATCAGAGCATATGAATCTTGCAAATGCGCTCAAAAATTGCAATTATGAGCGCGGTATTGAGGCTCTTCGGCGGCTGGATATCATTCACAAGGCCGACTATGATGGGGTATTTGGGCAACCGCAAAGCCCATAACGAATATAGACAAACCCGCTCGGTTTGTCAAGCCAAACTGGACTCTATCTTAAGCAGAATCCGGCTCTTCGAGCCGGATTCTTTGCATTCAAATAGTGCCACTGGAGGTCTTAGAACTTGCGCATCAAACCCACGACTTTGCCCAGAATCTGGAAGCCGGGGGTACCGGACTCGACAATAATGGGTTTGAAACGAGAATTTGCAGGTTCCAATAAGATTCTGCCTCCAATTGGCTTGTAGAATTTCACGGTTGCCTCTTCCCCAATCATGGCAACAACGATATCTCCGGAATCGGCTGTACGCTGAGGGCGGGCAAAAATCACGTCCCCTTCACGAATTCCCGCTTCAATCATCGATTCTCCACGAACTCGCAGGGCAAAAGTGTCGTCTGTCGGGGCGAAAGATTTGTCCACAGTTATCCGACCTTCGTGGTTCTCGGTCGCGGTAATTGGAATACCCGCAGCAATGCGTCCCAAAATCGGAACTTCACGAACGTCGCTCTTCGAGTTGGGCCGAACAGATCGATCCGTTAGTTCAATACCACGCGAAAGCATAGGACTGCGTTCCAGATAGCCCTTGCGGACCAGAGCATCTAATACGTAGCGAACGCCGTTTGTTGAAGAGACCCCAATCTGGCTACCGATCTCCCGCAGCGTTGGTGGGCGACCACGATCAGAAATCTCAGATTGAATAAATTGCAGCGCACGCTGCTGTTTTTCTGTAAGTTGCATTCCCATTTTCTATCCTTAGCTTAACCTTGAACAAATATACAAAACATTTGTTCACAAGTCAAGTGCCACGGCAACAAGTATTATGATTACAACGTAGCGGGGCTTTTCTCGAGGATAAGGGTAACAGGGCCGTCATTTACCAAGTAAACGGCCATCTTCGCGCCGAATACTCCGGTTGCAGTGGTAACGCCTCTGTTCCGTAAACAAGTTACGAATTGCTCATACAACGGAATGGCCGTATCTGGCGGCGCGGCAGTTATGAAGCTGGGGCGCCTACCTTTTTGTGCTTCTCCCAAGAGTGTGAATTGACTCACAACTAAGACCGATCCGCCAACATCATCCAAACTCAGATTGAATTTGCCGTCCACATCGGAGAAGATTCTTAGCTCACAAATCTTATTTGCACCCCACTCAATTTCAATTGGTGTATCACCCTGAGCAATTCCCAACAGAATCAGGAGTCCGTGCTGGATTTCGCCAACAACACGCCCTGCAACTTCGACTCGCGCTTCAGTGACACGCTGCAAGACAATCTTCAAACAGCTACTCCAGAAATGCTAAACATTGCGGAATCGGCTCGACAAAAATCGTGTCTGTGACAGCAGGCGGAACGGAGTAGGGGTTCACACGCAAGACCATATTTTGTCGTGGACACACCACGAAGAAGGCCCGACTCGCACTCGAATAACGAACTCGGATCGCGCTGGTACCGCATTGAATATCTTGCGAGATTCCGTCGAATACATCTATTACCCGGCTGACGCCATAATTTGAATCCACTGACATGATATATCGTCCGTCAGTCGAAATTCCCAAATCAACTACTGTTCCGGGCATAGCAAACGAGTCTAATCTTTCACCGTTTTGAGCTTCCAAGACCATGAGTTGATCGCTTCCTGGCAATGCGCAATAGGCAAATACTCCATTGGGCGAGAACTCAACATCTGTGCATGGACCCGCAAAAGCAACCCGCATTTCCTCAAAGAAGCCCTGCTCCTTTATGACACGGACTGTGCTGTCTCCGGGACATGCAATCCACGCCCAGTGATCACCGGGCCGCATCTTAAGGCGACGCGGTTCAAGCCCTGTATCAATAGTGTCAACCTCAACAGAGTTCAGTGAAATTCGATAGTATCGCGAGTTATGGGTCAACAAATGTGCCGTTAGAGAATTCCGTGCGACGCGAACATCGACCGGAGTGCCTCCGATTGAGATTAGTTCCAATCTCTCCATTTCGGGAATAGTCAAGACAGTCAGCGCACCCGCGTCATTGTCGGTTGCGACCAAACGACCGCCGGCAGGAACAATCTCGCAGGCGGTTGCCCAGCCTGCGAGAGATTCAGAGCGAATAAGTTTCAAATCCACCAAATCAAAAAAGGCCAACTCACCTCCCACCGCACTGGCAATAATGCCATATGGGGGCGTAAGTTGGCCGCAATCATCGCAACCATTGTCCTTATCGCGGCAACTCATGAGCAAGCAACTCACAAGCAGCCAGTTTGTGATGACGATTTTCCTGAGCAGGAACCCCTCCCTACTTCAATTCTATCAGGTGACCAAGTTTGTCTCGTTTGGCCGCAAGATATTTTCTATTGTTATTCGTCGGCTCGCTCGTTGCGGGCACCCGTTCTACAATCTCAATTCCATATTTTTGTAAATCAGCGACTTTAGCAGGATTGTTCGTTATCAATCTGACCTGATTGATGCCGAGCTGTTTCAAAATTTGTGCACACGACGCGTAACCACGCAGATCTGCTTTGAAGCCGAGTTTCAAATTGGCTTCAACGGTATCAAGTCCGGTGTCTTGCAATTTGTACGCTTGCAATTTCGCAGCCAGCCCGATACCTCGACCTTCTTGACGAAGATAAACGAGGACACCAGAGCCTTCAGTTTCCATTCTTCTGAGTGCCGACTCAAGCTGTGCGCCACAGTCACAGCGCGCGCTTCCGAACACGTCTCCTGTGAGACTCTCGGAATGTGCGCGAACCAACACACGCTTGTTCAAATCGAGCGGCTCTTTGACTATTGCGAGATGGTCTTCGTTCTTTATGATATCAACATAATGAACGAGCGTGAACTTGCCAAACTTGTTCGGGAACGGCACGCGGACACGCTCGGCCATGAAGGCTTCATTCTGTGCGCGATAAATCGCAACTTGCTCAACCGAAATTATCTTCAAACCATGATGATTAGCATACTCACGCAACGCGTCACCGCGAAGCATGCGTCCGTCATCGCCCATCACCTCACACAATACACCCGATGGATACAGTCCCGCCAAGCGCGCCAGATCGACAGTTGCTTCGGTTTGGCCGGGACGGGCAAGTACGCCACCGGGATTGGCACGCAACGGATGAATGTGGCCCGGACGGCCAAGATCAGTTGGTTTCGTTGCCGGATCGATCATTGCGCGAATTGTCTTAGCGCGATCAAAGGCGGAAATTCCGGTTGTCGTGCCGTGCAAATAGTCAACGGATTCGGTGAATGCCGTACCGAGTTTTGCAGTATTTTCAGAAACTTGCTGGCGAAGATTCAACTCAGCACAGCGATCAGACGTAAGACAAATGCAGATCATGCCGCGCCCGTGAGTGGCCATGAAATTGACCGCTTCGGGAGTGACAAATGAGCTGGCCATAACGAGATCGCCTTCGTTTTCGCGGTCTTCATCGTCAACGACAATAACCATTTTCCCGGCGGCAATATCGCGCAGGCCGTCTTCAAAAGGATCAAGGAAACCGTGCTTGTGATTGTTGTTGCTCATGTCTTCTCTTGTGTCACTTCGCGCGAAATTTTTCAGGCAGCAGTTTCTCTATGTACTTTCCAACCATATCAACTTCGATGTTAACGCGGTCGCCGACCTTATAGTTATGGAACACCGTGTTCTTATAGGTGTGAGGAATAATCCCGATGACAACGGAAGTTTCACGCACTTCCGCAGCCGTCAGAGATACTCCGTCCACTGCAACCGAACCTGTATGAACAACGTAACGCATTAGATCGGCAGGCAATTCAAACTCATAAATTCTATTGTCGCCGTCTTGCTCGACAGACTTTACCAAGCCCATTCCATCCACATGCCCTTGCACAAGATGGCCACCAAGTTCGGCGCCGAATTTCAGAGGGCGTTCAAGGTTGACTTCGCTATCGATCTCAAGTGCGCCCAATGATGTCTTTTCAAGTGTGATCCGCATTAATTCGCAGGCGAAGCCTGCCTCCTTTGCGGGGATCGACGTGGTGCAGCAGCCGTTGATGGCTAAACTTGCTCCGACGTTCATGTTAGTAATCCAATCAGGTCCAATAATCCGAATTTTGCGAAACTCTTTGCCGTCGTGAATCTCAGCGACTCTGCCAACGGTCTCAACTATTCCCGTGAACATATCTCTCCAAATAATACCAGTGATCCTCTTCAAACATGGCTTGTTTATACGGCGTCACGCGCGGCGCATCGGCAAGTGTCTGCAAGGATAATTCGCCCACGCTGGGGCGTCCATCGGCTCCGATTAACATCGGCGCGACGGCTATAATCATTTCGTCCCACAATCCGTCCGCCAACAATGCGGCGTGCACGGTTCCCCCGCCCTCTACTAAGATTGAAGCAACTTCACGGCGCGCAATTTCGTCCATGGCATGTTTCATATTCACACGGCCATTTGCAACCGCACGCCACAAAATTAACTGCACGCCCAGCTTCTCCAATCGCTTGACCTTGTCTGCATCAACATCGTCTGTAATTAACAGCCAAGTACGCTTCTGATCTTTGTGTTTTAAGACTCGCGCGTTCTCGGGAATACGGAGTTTAGAGTCCGCGATGATACGCACAGGATTGCGCCCCTTGATGTGACGCACATTTAGCTCTGGGTCGTCGTCGATTATGGTTTGAACTCCTACAAATAGCGCATCTAGTCTGGCGCGCATACGATGCACCTCAATGCGCGACTCTTCACCTGTAATCCAGCGCGAGTTGCCGTTGTTCAGCGCAATCCTACCGTCCATGCTTTGCGCGATCTTCAGTAAGATCCACGGGCGACCCTTGGTAATATATGTAATGAAAGACGCGTTCAACCGACCCGCAGCAGCTTCACATACTCCATGCGTGACCTCAATGCCCGCATCAGAAAGCTGCTTCATACCTTTGCCGTTAACCAACGGGTTTGGGTCTTGCTGTGCTACAACAACTCGGCTAACACCGGCTTCAATCAACGCGGGCGTGCACGGAGCGGTCTTTCCAAGATGACAGCACGGTTCCAAGTTGACATAGATCGTCGCGCCCTTTGCCTGCTCGCGCGTGAGTTTCCTGAGCAATGCGATCTCAGCGTGCATATCGCCAAACTTCTTGTGATATGCTTTTGCGAGAACTCTGCCTTCCTTGACCGCGACTGCCCCCACGAGAGGATTCGGGCTGACGTGACCTGCACCCTTTTCAGCTTCCTTTGAGCGCCATCATCATGAAGCGCTCGTCAGCACTTAGTTTCACTTGCTTTTCCGTCACCCGATCACCCCGCACAAGAGATTCATGCGCCGAACCATTTCTGTCGGTGACCATGCAGAGTCCAAAATCTTGGCTATCAACTGTTCGGCAGTCCAGCCGTATGCCTTCGCGGCTTTAGGAACCAAAGATGTAGCGGTCATGCCGGGTAAAGAATTCAGTTCAAGACAAATGAACGCTTCCTCATTGGCCAGAAAATCCACACGAGCGAAACCGCGAGCGCTTAGAGATCGGAAAACATCAACGGCGGATTTTTGAATCGCTTCGGACATTCCACTCGGTAACTCAGCCGGGCAAATATACTCAGTACGGCCTGAAGTGTACTTATTTGCGTAATCGTAAATGCCTTGCTTGGGGCGAATCTCAATTAAGGGAAACGCCACGCCGTCGATTACGGTTGCAGCAATCTCGCGGCCAGCAAATAACTGTTCAACCAAAGCCCCGTCACGTTGTTCACGAATGGCGTTGAGCGCTTTGGAGAGATCGTTTTCAGATTCCAAGACTGTCAATCCAACTGTCGAACCTCCACTCTGCGGTTTGACAATCGCTGGATAACCAAGTTCTTTGGCAATTCGCTCTTTGATTACGGCTACATCACTAAGCTCGTTTTCATCGACAACAAATCCACGCGCGACCGGCACTCCGGCTGCGTGCATTAGCGCTTTGGCAGTCGGTTTGTGCATTGCCGATGAGCAACTTAGCGGACCGCTACCTGTATAAGGCATACCTACCCAATCGAGCAAACTTTGTAGGGTCCCGTCTTCACCGTAACCGCCGTGCAAGATCGGGAAAACCATCTCAACGTGTTCACGTTCAATTACATCAAGCAACCCGCGCACAACGCGAGAATCAAAATCGCGCGCAACTGACGAAGCAGGCACATCAAGGCCAATTGCAGGCGGAGCAATTGTTTCATCGAAAGGGAACAACTCTCCGGGCCGCTCCGGATCATACTTAATGACATCATGCCCAAGCGCCGCAACCCATTTTGCCACAGCATCGCCTGATGCCATGGACACCACTCGCTCAGATGACGCGCCGCCGCAAAGAACCAGAACTTTCATGGCGACTGTTCTTGAGATAACTTTGCTGCAATCGCCGCATGCAAGCGGTTCAACGTGCCTTCGCGTCCCCAGATACCGACAAGTCTTCCAAGTTCCGGGCCATGCTCACGACCAGTCAGTGCCATGCGCAGTGTCATCCAAATGCCTTTGCCCTTAAGCCCGTGCTTTGCACCGGCGGAATTGGCAGCGGCTTTGAACTCGGCCATCAATCCTTCGAAATCATTCCATGTCCCCGCAGGCAAAGTCGACAGCCCATCAGCAACTTCACCGACAAATGAAAGTTGTGCTTCATCCCAACTATCATTCGAAATATCGGCAGGTGCAAATGCCTCCACAACTTTTGCGGCAAGGTCTTGGAATGACTCCGCACCTGGACGTAAACTGATTACGGCATAGCGAACGCGAACAGCGGATTCCGTAAGCAGCTCTGATGGCAAGTGCGGTGCAACACCATCCCACATCTCGTCGTGGGTTAGTCTGGCCAAATACTCTGTATTCATCCACCGCAGTTTAGCCTGATCAAACACGGCACCTGCTTTGTTCACACGTTGGAGTGAAAACTCGTTGACAAGCTCTTCTAATGTAAAGAACTCGCGCTCATCCTGCGGGTGCCAGCCAAGCAAGGCTACAAAATTGAGCAATGCGTCCGGCAATATTCCTTTATCGCGATAGGCTTCAACGGCCACGTCACCGGAGCGCTTGGACATTTTCGACCGATCCGGGTTTAGCAACAACGGTAAGTGCGCAAACTGCGGAGGCTCCCAACCGAAGAAGCGATAGAGCAAAACATGTTTCGGAGTTGAAGGCAACCATTCCTCACCACGAATCACGTGCGAAATCCGCATGTCATAATCATCAACAACGTTCGCGAGATGATAAGTTGGATAACCGTCACTTTTCATCAAAACCTGA
Organism: bacterium; assembly: GCA_016721565.1. Lineage (GTDB taxonomy): Bacteria > Electryoneota > RPQS01 > RPQS01 > RPQS01 > JABWCQ01. Next base: position 675,743 of record JADKHW010000001.1, read on the forward strand.
TCGTCAATCGTCGAGGTCTCAAAATTCACGTCACCGCGAATGATATCATGGACCTCAACAACTTCGTTGTCCGGCACAGCCATACGCCATACATATGGCTCACCTGCGGTAATGCGCGCATCAACTTCATCTTTCGACAGCTTTCTACAATGCTTGTCATACATTGGCGGAAGACTCCGCGCCTGTTGATCTGCTCGAACCTGCTCAAGTCTCTCCGAAGTGCAAAAGCAAACGTACGCATGACCTTTCTCAGCCAGCGTTTTTGTCGCTTCGGTGTAGAGATTTAAGCGTTCAGACTGCACATACGGCGCATGCGGCCCACCGACTGCCGGACTTTCGTCAAAATGAATACCAAGCCAATCGAAAACTTCGATAAAATTCTCAACTGCACCTTCGACCAAGCGAGTTCGATCAGTATCTTCGACGCGTAAAAGCAACTTCCCGCCCATTTTGCGCGCGAATAAATAGTTGTACAATGCGGAACGCAAACCGCCGACGTGCAAGTAGCCCGTCGGACTGGGAGCGAATCGCGTGCGAATTTCTTTGGTCATTCCTGCCTGATAATCAGCACCGTGGCAAGCGCCGCGATGCCCTCTTTTCTGCCTGTAAAGCCCATTCCCTCAAGCGTCGTGCCTTTAATTGACACCGCGCCAATATCAATCCCCAAAGCCGTTGCCACAGCGTCCCGCATCTCCTCACGATACAGCCCGATTCGTGGCTCCTCGCACATCACACTGACATCCACATTGCCGATGTCAAACCCAGCTTCCATCACAGCCTTCATCGCAACATGCAGCAAGTCCATCGACCGCGCATCTTTGTATTTCGGATCAGACGGAGGAAACAGCTTGCCTTTGTCACCAACTCCGGCCGCACCGAGTAAAGCATCCATGATGGCATGCGTGAGCACGTCACCATCCGAATGAGCCTCAAGTCCCATCGGAAATGGAATAGTGACACCTCCGAGCACAAGCGGACGTCCGCTGACAAAGCGATGGGCGTCAACTCCGATTCCAACTCGAAACGGAATACTCATATTTCTTAATAGAAGAAAACGGGCTTACAGCAGAATACTGCAAACCCGGCGGCAAGGAAGGTTCAGGGAAGTTCAGTTCCGCGCAGAAGAGCTTCAGCTCGCGGTAACTCGTGAGGGTGCGTAACTTTCAAATTATTCGGATCACCGGGAACAAGTTTTACAGTTCCCAACTGAAAGTGTTCAATCAAGGCAACATCGTCAGTGCATTGGACATTATGCTTGCGCGCAAGCTCATGTGCCTTGCGAAACTCGTCTATTCGAACACCTTGCGGCGTCTGCACAGCAAAGAGTTCTTCTCGCTTCAGAGTATCTCGAACGATCATGTTCGATTCCACTCGCTTGATCGTGTCGGTGATGGCGACGCCCGGAACAGATGCAACGTTTTCAGCCAAACCGTCAAGCACATTGTCAATCACTAAGCGCTTCAACAGCGGTCGTGCTGCGTCATGAACAAGAACAGAATCCACGTTAGATGACACGACAGCCAGCGCATTGCCAACCGAATCCTGCCGTGTTGCTCCGCCGCGCGTAAGTCGAATCCTTGATTCAAACACTTGACCGCGAAACGAATCAGCAATGTCATTCTCAATCTCAGCCGACGTCGCTATGACAATCTCACTCAACCGATCATCATTCGCAAATGCGTTGACCGCCCACCAGATGAGCGGCTTACCGCTGATTTGAACCAGTGCTTTGGGAATTGATTCACCGAGCCGCTCCCCTCTGCCCGCTGCGGGAATCAGGAGTGCGTAACTCAAATGATAAGCATACAATCGCCGTAACTGTAGAAGCGGTACTTCTCCTTAACGGCGTGGCGATAGGCCTTCATAATGAACTCACGGTCGCTGAACGCGGACACGAGCATGAGCAACGTGGACCCCGGAAGATGGAAGTTTGTCAACAAACGATCCACCACCTTAAAGTGGTAAGGCGGATAGATGAACTTGTCGGTCCAGCCACTTTGCGGTTTGATGCCGCCACTGAAATTCGCAACAGTTTCAAGTGTGCGCGTAACAGAGGTTCCAATTGCGATCACGCGATTGCCGCGCTCAATAGCTCCGTTGACTTTGTCAACTGCCGCTTGATTCACATCGTAATATTCTGAATCCATCCGATGGCGCGACAAGTCTTCAACCTGCACAGGCCGGAACGTGCCCAGTCCGACATGCAAGACGATCGGCACAAACTCAACACCCTTTTTCTTCAACTTGGTGACCATTTCCTTTGTGAAATGGAGACCGGCTGTCGGAGCTGCAACAGCGCCGGACTCGTCAGCGAAGATCGTCTGATAACGCTCTTTGTCGTCAGGCGTCGGTTCGCGGCGAATATACGGCGGCAACGGCGGCTTGCCGTATTTTTCGACCAATGCAGCAAAGTCACCCTCGTAATGGAACCGCACTACACGGCCACCACTGGTGGTGTTGTCAATGACTTCACACACGACTTCGTCACCAATAATGATGTTGTTACCGGTTCGTACTTTGCGCGCAGGCTTGACCAAGACTTCCCATAGCTCTTCCGTAAGCTTACGCAACAGGAAGACTTCGATCTCGGCTTCCGTCTTTTCCTTGTAGCCGAACAGACGCGCCGGAAAGACGCGCGTGGAGTTAACAACGACGACGTCGCCTTTGTCCAAGTAATTGCCGATGTCGGCAAACGACTCGTCACGAAAATCTTTGGTCTCACGATCCACGACAAGCATGCGCGACATATCGCGGCGTTCGAGCGGAGTTTGTGCGATCAACTTCTCGGGCAGGTTGTACTTGAAGTCAGAAAGTCGCGGAATCGTCTGCACACCCCGGGGTTCATAGACAGCGGACGTTACGGGCATTGGTGATCCTTAGTTCGAATGTTGCACGTGCCAAGCATGCGTGGTCATATTACAGAAGGCGAGTTTGATCGGCAGCATTTCGCCGCACGCCAAAATGTTCAAAAGCTCTAATCGTGGCTTGTCGGCCACGAGATGTCCGTTCCAAAAATCCTTGGCGGATAAGATAAGGTTCGCAAAGCTCTTCCAGCGTTCCCTCATCTTCTCCGACCGTCACAGCAAGCGTTCCCAATCCAACCGGGCCGCCGCGAAATTTCTCCAACAGTGCTAGCATCAGCCTTTTGTCAAGGTCATCTAAGCCATAGTCATCAATTTCCAAGAGGCGCAGAGCTTTATGAGCAAGCTCAGGCGTCACTTTGTCCGCGCCGTTCACTTGAGCCACATCGCGCACGCGTCTCAATAGTCTATTTGCAACGCGAGGAGTTCCTCGAGAACGCGATGCAATTTCACGTAGGCCGTCTTCGGTGCAAACAACGCCGAGCAGTTGAGCGGTTCGGCGCAAAATTTCAACAAGCTCTTCCGCTGAGTAGTAATCAAGCCTTAGTGTAACACCGAATCGCGAACGTAACGGTGAAGACAACAGCCCTGCGCGTGTCGTTGCTCCAACAAGCGTGAACCTATTCAAGTTCAATTGCAATGTGCGGGCGGCCGCACCTTTGTCGATCAGAATATCCAGCCGAAAATCTTCCATGGCTGGATAAAGATACTCTTCGACGGTCGAACTCAAGCGGTGAATTTCATCAACAAAGAGAATATCACCATGCTGCAAGTTCGTCAACAAACCTGCAAGATCCGCGGGCCGCTCCAAGACGGGTCCGGTCGTTACACGGACTTGCGTGCCCATCTCCTTTGCAATGATATGCGAAAGAGTGGTCTTGCCGAGTCCAGGCGGACCGTAGAACAAGCAATGGTCAAGTGCTTCACCGCGCTCTCGTGCCGCTTGAAGGAACACAGAGAGCTGCTCTTTGACGCGTTGTTGACCGACGAACTCACTGAAGCTTGACGGCCTCAGACTTTGTTCAACAACTTGTTCGTCTTCTTGCAGAACGGGTTCAATTAGGCGCGGCATTTAGCTCTTACGCAGGGCGAATTTAATAATCTCTTCAACTTCTTCGATATTCTGCGCCCGAGCGGCATCTATGCTCTTTTCAATTTCAACAGATGACAAACCGAGAGACTGCAAAGCCAATCTTGCCTGAATGATGGCCGGTGCACCTGTGGTCGCAGTTGACACGGGCCACTCAGTTGTTGATCCCGCGAACTTCTTGCCAAGTTCTAAGACAATTCGATCCGCGATTTTTGCACCGATACCACGAACTGCTTTCAATCTCGCCGCATCACCCGCCGCGATTGTTTCGCGAACGTCATTGGCAGGCATTCCTGAAAGTAAGGTCAACGCGAGCTTCGGACCGACACCACTAATCGAAATCAATTCTTCAAAGACCCAGCGTTCATCACGCGATGCAAAGCCAAAGAGTTCGAATTGTTCTTCACGAACAAACAACCTTGTCCAAATTTGCGCTTCGGATCCAACCGACGGAAGCTTGTCGTAAGTTGTCAAAGAGATCCGAGCCGAAAATGCGACGCCGTTCACATCAATGATTGCCTCCGCCGGAGATTTGCCGACCAAACGGCCTCTAACGTGATCAATCATGCGCGCGCGGCCAACAATTTAACATCACGGACTGCGGTTGCGGCAATTGCAATGGCGTTCGGCCATCGGCTCAGATGCTTTCGTCCGCAGTTTCCCGCTATCGACGTAAACAAGTTTCGAACCTTGCTTCCTGACCACACCCCAGCCCGTACAAGTTAATCCTGGATCTATCCCGAGAATTATCTCGACGGAAGCGGACTGTGACATCAGGCCAAACTTTCAATCAGCGCATCGTCCATTTCGTAATTGGAATAGACGTTTTGCGCATCATCAATCTCTTCGAGCAATTCGATCAACGTCAAAACAGTCTTGGCTGGGCCGACATCTTCCACTTTCACCGTGTTTTTGGGAATGAATGACAACTCAGCGGAGTCAACTTTCTTGCCTTTGGCCTCAAGTGCGGACTTGACAGCGTAGAGATCGCTTGTAGCACAGAAAACTTCCCAGACTTCACCGTCGTTCTTAACGTCGGATGCTCCGGCTTCAAGCGCGACTTCCATCATCTCGTCTTCCGAGCCTTGATTAATGTCAAGCGTCAAATAGCCCAAGCGATCAAACATCCACGACACCGCTCCAGCTTCAGCCATGGAACCGCCGCGTCTGTTAAAGATCGCGCGGATTTCGCCGACGGTGCGGTTGCGGTTATCGGTAGCACACTCGATGAGAATAGCGACACCGGCAGGACCGTATCCTTCATAGACGACTTCTTCCATCGCCTGTCCTTCAAGTTCACCTGCACCCTTCTTGATCGCTTTATCAAGATTCGCGGCGGGCATGTTGGCCGCTTTCGCCGCATCAACAGCGGTGCGCAAGCGGGGATTTGAGTTGATGTCCGAGCCACCCATTCGCGAAGCAATTTGAATTTCGCGAATCAGCTTGGTGAACACTTTGCCGCGTGCGGCGTCAATCTTTTCTTTCTTGCGGCGAATTGTCGCCCATTTACTATGACCGGACATGCTTTATGAAGGATTGTTGAGAATGAACTGTTCTTACGCTGCCCGGTGTTGACCGACCCACTGCTTGATATACTCAATGGGTTCAGTTGTTGGTGTTCCGGGGCCAAATAATCTGCCAACGCCCTGCTTTTCGAGAGCTTCCATATCGGATTTAGGGATAATTCCGCCACCTGTTAATAGAATATCGCCGATGCCTTTTTCGTCCATAAGCTTCTTCACGGCAGGGAAAAACGTCATATGAGCACCGGACAGGATGGACAAGGCGACAACATCGACGTCCTCTTGCATGGCGGCGGTAACGATCATTTCAGGGGTCTGGCGGAGGCCGGTATAGATGACCTCCATTCCGGCATCTCGCAGGGCAGCAGCCATTACCTTGGCTCCACGGTCGTGGCCGTCCAAGCCGGGCTTAGCTACTAACACTCTGATTTTTCTATCCATAAGGTTTTGCTATAGCAAGTTCTGGGCTGGAAGAGGTCTTGATTCGCAAATTGCACGTTTTCATCCAGCTAAGCATTCAATATACAAAAAAAAGGGCCGGAAATCAACGACTTCCGGCCTAAACTTGCCTGAATCTAACTCAGGCGATTTCGGGGTGTTCAACACGGTTATTCACCGTTAATGAGATTTCTCCGTGGCTGACGTTGGCCTCCACTTGGCCGCCCGAAAGGACCGAACCTGACAGGATGGCTTCGGCGAGCGGGTTCAGCAAAAGGGTCTGGATTGCTCGTTTCATGGGTCTGGCTCCGAAGACTGGGTCATAACCATTGGCGAGGATTAAGTCCTTGGCCTCGCGGGTCAGTTTCAGTTCGATGTTCTGTTTCAAGAGGCGTTTGGCGGCGCGCTCGATTTGGATGTCGAGAATGCGAGTCAGGTCGTCTTTGGTAAGCGGGCCGAACACCAGAATTTCGTCGATGCGGTTCAGGAACTCGGGACGGATGGAGCGCTTCAGCAATTCCAACACGTCTTTGCGGACTTCCTCGTAACCGCTTGCGCTTTCGAGTCGCTCAGCGTTTGCGCTGATGATGTCAGAGCCGATGTTCGAGGTCATAATCACGATGGTGTTTTTGAAATCCACCGTGCGGCCTTTCGAATCGGTTAAGCGGCCGTCGTCCAGCACTTGCAACAGGATGTTCCAAACGTCGGGATGCGCTTTCTCTATTTCGTCGAGCAGGAGCACGCTGTACGGTCTTCTGCGAATAGCTTCGGTGAGTTGTCCGCCCTCTTCGTGACCGACGTAGCCCGGAGGAGCACCGATAAAACGCGGACGGTGTGGCGCTCCTGATACTCGGACATGGGTCTTCCCCACTCCGGTGGGGCCTAAGAACAGGAAGCTGCCAATCGGTTTGCTCTCTTCGGAGAGTCCAGAGCGGCCACGGCGGATTGCTGAGGCAACTGCACTCACCGCGACTTCCTGCCCGATGATGCGTTTATGCAGACGCTCTTCGATGTGCAGGAGTTTTTCGCGCTCGCCTTCCAGCATTCTGGAGACCGGAATGCCTGTCCACTTCGAGACCACATCGGCGATGTCGTCTTCGGTGACCTCTTCTTTCAGGAGCGATTGACTCGTTTGCAGTTTTGCAAGGTCTGCTTGAGCCACGTCAAGTTTGCGTTCGAGTTCTCGCAACAAGCCGTAGCGAATCTCGGAGACCTTGCCTAAGTCGCCCATGCGCTCGGCCTTTTGCTCTTCGAGTTTGGCTTGCTCGATTTGCTCTTTGATCTGGCGGCTTTGCTGAATGACCTTCTTCTCTTGCTCCCATTGCAGACGCAGTGTTTTCTCTTCGCCTTTGAGCTTTGTCAGTTCTTCATCAATCGTTTCCAGTCGGTCTTTCGAAGCCGCATCTTTCTCTCTTGCGACGGCGACCTTCTCGATTTCCAATTGGCGGATTTTCCGCACCAGCGCGTCAATCTCGTCGGGCATCGAGTCAATTTCCAGCCTGAGCTTCGACGCGGCTTCATCAATCAGGTCAATCGCCTTGTCGGGCATGAAGCGGTCGCTGATGTGCCGGTCGGAGAGCCGCGCGGCGGCGATTAGCGCGCCGTCGGTGATGCGCACGCCGTGATGAACTTCGTACTTTTCTTTTAGACCGCGCAGAATCGAGATCATGTCCTCGACGGACGGCTCCAAGACCATGATGGGTTGAAAGCGGCGTTCCAGAGCGGCGTCCTTCTCGATATGCTTGCGGTATTCGTCAATTGTGGTGGCACCCACGGCATGAAGTTCGCCGCGAGCGAGCGCGGGCTTCAGCAAGTTCGACGCATCCATCGCACCTTCGGTTTTGCCTGCGCCGACCAACTGGTGCATTTCGTCAATGAAGAGGATGATGTTGCCTTCGGCTCCAATCACCTCTTTCAAGACAGCTTTCAGGCGCTCTTCGAATTCGCCGCGATATTTCGCGCCTGCGACCAAGCTGCCCAAGTCGAGCGCGACGACGCGCTTGTTCTTGAGATTTTCGGGCACGTCTCCGGCAACGATGCGCTGCGCGAGTCCTTCGGCGATGGCGGTCTTCCCCACTCCGGGTTCGCCGATCAACACAGGGTTGTTCTTCGTGCGGCGTGTGAGCACTTGCAGGACGCGGCGGATTTCGTCGTCGCGGCCAATCACGGGATCGAGTTTGCCGCGGCGCGCGAGGTCGGTCAGGTCGCGTCCGTATTTGTCGAGCGCGCGGTATTTGTCTTCGGGCGATTGATCTTTGACACGCTGGCCACCGCGCAGGTCTTTCATCGCTTTCAGGATGTCGGCGTGCGTGATGCGCGACTCGCGTAAGAGTTTCGCGGCGGCTCCTTCGCCTTTCGTCATGGCAAGCAACAGATGCTCGACGGAGAGAAATTCGTCGCCGAGATCGGCCATCTCTTTTAGCGCATCTTCAAACAACCGCGAGGTCTCGGGTGCGAGATAGGTCGAACCTACTGAGCCTGTGACTTTCGGTTGTTTGGCAATCTCGATATCCACGAGACGGCGCACGTCTTCGGGATGCGCGTCGAGTTTCTTGAGAATTTCGAAGGCGATGCCTTCGGAATCGCGGAGGATGCCGCCGAGCAGATGCAGCGGCGTGAGCGCTTGATGGCTCGCGTCGCGGGCAATTGCTTGCGCGGCTTGCAGGGCTTCCTGCGCCTTAAGTGTCCATTGATCTATGTTCATGTGTTGTCCCCCAAGATGCTGTTTTTTCGTTCAATCCTAACAATTGTCGGAACAGGAGTACTTGGTTTTAATGATGTTCGTTTTTGGAAGTTAGAGTGTTTTTATCTAGTCACATTGACAAGAGAAATCTCATTAGCTCGACACCTTCAGGCTTATTCCCTGGATAGCAAGTTGAAATCGAATCTAATATGTTATCCACAATTTCGCATGAGTCTTTAATGATGTCTGGCAAGTTTGAATGATCGGGCATTTTGGTATCCTGTGATATCGATGAAGACTATTATCGCATAGGTCATAAACTGATTCTCTAATTGCTCCCAGTGCCCGTG
>JADKHW010000002.1 GCA_016721565.1 bacterium
AAGTTGTTGACGGACACGCCGTAGATTTCCTGCGGATATTGAAAAGCCAAGAACAATCCCTTCTTGGCGCGCACATCGGGTTCAAGTTCAAGCAGGCTTTCACCTTTCCAGATGATATCGCCGCCCGTGACGTCGTATTTGGGATGCCCCATAATGGCGGAAGACAACGTCGATTTGCCGCTGCCATTGGGGCCCATGATGGCGTGGACTTCGCCGATTGGAACGACGAGGTTCAGTCCGCGTAAAATTTCCTTGCCCTCTACTGCGACGTGGAGGTCACGAATTTCAAGCTGATTCAAAGCTGCTCCTATTGGGAAATTTCAAATTGAAAATGGAAAACGGGGTATCCGAAGCGGATACCGCTCGCGAATTAGAGACAAGGATTACTTTCGGCAGCCACAGGGGCAGCCGCTACACGAATGAGACCGCAAATACTAAACTGCGGCGACTTCTTTGCCGTTGGGCTGGAAGATCGGTTGAAGCTGAGTGAAATATTGCTTCTTTTCGATATCCAAGAGGTCGGCAAGAGTCCTCGTACGGAAAAAATCGCGGAGGTGGTTTTCGGCATGAGTCCAGGCGTGACGGATTGTGCACTCTTGGGAGTGGACACAGGCAGCCGGGTCGGAGGTACACTCGTTGAACGCGAGACTACCCTCAAAGGCTTCAATAACCTCCAACATATTGATTTCTTCAGGCTTGCGGCCCAAGGCGATACCCCCACCTTTACCACGATGGGTCTCGAGAAGCCCCTCGCTTGAAAGATATGCAACAATTTTCGTCAAAAATACACGTGGAATGTGCTGTTGTTCCGCGATGTCACGAGTGACGAACGTTTTGCCGTCGGCATGGCCTCTGGCAACGAACATCAGCATACGGAGAGCGTAGTCTGCTTGCAGTGAGATTAACATTTGGTTTTTCCTAAATATGACTTTCGTAGTCAGATTAGAATATAAGAGGTTTCTAAGCGCATGTCAAGTGCTATAAGTCACATATAATTGAGATTCACATTGTGAAACATTACACGAGGAAATACCACGCCTCTTGACATAATCGGTGGGTTTTCGTTATTTGGGGTGCAGCCGTAGGGGTGGTCGCACGGAGGAATCCGGAAGTGGCCTGAGAGAGTCCCTCGAACCTGATCCGGATAATGCCGGCGAAGGAAACGGTCGGTCGAACCGAGGTGCTCTGTTTTCGCATCTCTTAGTGATAGGCCGCAGCCGTGAATTTACGGGCTGCGGTTTTTGTTTTAGGAATTTGAGATGCGTTTTGTTATTGCGGTTCTGATTTGGAGCGTCGCGGCGTTCGGACAATCGGCGCTCACGGGTGTGGTGACAGATTGGTCGAACGGAAAGCCGGTGGTTGGTGCATTGATTGAAGTCGATTTGGATTCCGTATCGGTTACGGATCGGTTTGGAAGGTACACGACGAACGTGTTTGAAAACGAAAGTGTCGTTGTCAAGGTTGCCAAAGAGGGATATGCTCCGTATTCAGCTTTGGTCGTGTTGGCGGATGCTGAACAGACAGAGTACAATGTTGAGTTGAAGCCGTATGCAAAGAACGATGAGAGTGCGAGCGCGTTTGACGACGCGCCAAAGTATGAGATGGACGACGTGAACGTGTTTACGACGCGCGCGACGTCGGACTATCCGGTGACGTATTCAAATATGTCACAACAGACCGTGGACCGCACGAGTTTCGGTCAGGATTTGCCGCAGTTGTTTACGCAGATGCCAAGTGTGAATACGTACTCAGACGGGGGAAATGGATTTGGGTATTCTTATCTGAGACTCAGAGGATTCAGCCAGAATCGCGTAGGTGTTTATCTGAATGGGATTCCGCTAAATGATGCCGAGTCACACGAAGTGTTCTGGATTGACTTGCCGGATTTTGCTGAAGATGTGCAAGACATGCAGGTGCAACGCGGAATTGGAAGCTCCCTCTATGGCGCTGCTTCGCTTGGAGGTTCGATTAATCTTGTGACGAAGACGCCGGGGTTGGGTGATCGCCCGAAGCTTCGCGCGGAAGCGATGTACGGAACTTGGAATACGCGGCGCGCAAGCATGCAATTCACTTCGGGCAGAGTCGGCAAACGATTTGGTTTTGCGGGACGATTGACACGCATGGAATCAGATGGCTATCGCTTTGGCTCGTGGGTGAAGATGTGGAGCTACTATCTTGCGGCAACGAGATTCTCGGCCCGGACATACAACAAGAATCTTGTTTTATGGCGGGCCGGAGAAGACGCATTTAGCCTATGAGGGAGTCTCAAAGGAATACTTGAGCGGTGAGGTGACGGGTGACAGAGAGAGCGACCGCCGTTTCAATCCGCTCACATACTCCGGCGAGATTGACAATTTCTTCCAACCGCACTATGAACTACATGATATGTGGCGTCTGAAAGACAATGTAACACTCGACAACTCGTTCTACATCTTCAGAGGAGACGGGTATTATGATCAGTTCAGAACCGATCAGGACTTAAGCCAATATTTCTACACTTTGGCACCTGAATCGCTGACGGCCTATTTGCTACGGAGAAGAAATATAGCTGAAATAGACGGAGGTTGGGTGCCACGTGCGACGTGGAAACACAAGTACGGGCAGACTGTGTTCGGCGCTGAAGTCAGATTGCACGACGCGCACCATGAGGGGCTTATTCAATGGGCATCGGAATTGCCTGAAGGGACGCGGCCGGATTATCACTACTATGATTACAAAGTGAACAAGCAGGTTTACGCGGGGTATGTGCACAACCTGTTTCAGATTACCGATCCGCTGCGAGCAATGGTGGATTTGCAGGTGAAGTCTCAGCGCTATCAGATGAAAGAGGATCAGGTTTTTGACGTAACGCTTGTGAAATCGTTTTCGGCTGTGACACCGCGAGTGGGATTAAACTATAGGTTGATTGATGCGCAGGCGAACAAACCACTCGCGATTGCGTATGCAAATGTGTCGCTGGCGCAACGGGAGCCGGCATTTAGAGATCTTTACAATGCGCAGGATTACTACTCGTCGCCGCTGATAGCTCCAAATCGGTTTGCGAATGGTGTGGATGGCGGAGAGTATATTGGGCCGACCTTAGATGACGAGAAACTCATCAATTTTGAAATTGGCTCAATTGCGCAGTGGCAGAGAGCGCATGTCGGCGTGAATTACTACCGTATGGAACTTACCGACGCGATTGTGACGGACAACGGGCAGCTTGATGACTTGGGGAATTTGTTGTCGGCGAATGCGGACAAGGTGCGGCATCAGGGAATTGAGATTGTGGCGGCGATTGAGCCGATTGAAAATTTGAAGTTCTCGGGGAATGTGGCGATTGCTGATCACAAGTTCGTTAAATACTCGGAAGTGGATTGGAACACGTACGAGCTGACCGCGCGCGACGGGAATCGGATTGGGCAGGATCCGGAATATCTCGCGAACTTGCAAGTGGATCACGCACGGGAATTTCTTTACGACGCTTGGCGCGCGATTTGTCGGTAAGCAATTCACGGATAACAGCGAAGATAGTGAGACCGCGATTGATGCCTACACGCTCGTTAATCTGGATTTGGGATATCGATTTGAGAATCTGCCGGGTAATGTACCGTTGCTTGAGTTGCGTTTGCGAGTGAACAATGTATTCGATACTGAATATGAAACGGTGGGTTACGGACCGACGTACATTGTCGGTGCGCCGCGCGCATTCTACACGACGCTGGCTGTTGAACTATGACGGGTGGATGGGACGCAACTGGATTGAGATTTCGCGGTCGTAGTCGCGGCATTGGGCGTACTGCTCGCGGGGCTTTGGCGTCGCTCAGGACAGATGAATGAGTACTTGATCGCAGGCCGGAAGCTGTCGCTTCCGGCCTTTGTGCTCTCGATTGTGTCAGCATGGTACGGTGGAATTTTGGGTGTCAGCGAGTATTCATATACGTATGGACTCTCGAACTGGTTTGTGTTTGGTGTTCCGTATTATCTGTACGCATTGATTTTTGCATTGTTTTTGGCGAAGAGAGCGCGGCGATCTGAGTTGCTCTCGCTTCCGGATCGGTTTCAAATGGCTTATGGAACAAATGCGGCGCGGTTGTGCGGCGGGATAATATTTCTCACGGCAATGCCGGCCGCGTATTTGTTGATGCTGGGGAAATTGATTGAGTGGATGTTCGGCTTGCCTTATCATGTATCGCTTTTGATTGGCGCGGCGATATCCACTCTCTATCTGTTTCGCGGGGGGTTATTCAGCGTTATCAGAACTGATATGATTCAGTTCGCGCTGATGTATATCGGTTTTGCGGTGATGGTGGTTACACTTTATTTGAAATACGGCGGGATTGAGTTTGTGCGCGCAAGTGTGGCTCCCGAACTTCTAACACCAACGGGTGGGCAGGCAATCAGTGCAGTGCTTGTATGGTATGTTATTGCATCGACTACGTTGGTAGAACCGTTGTTCTATGAGCGGTCGTTTGCCGCGAAGTCTGACAAGACTGTAATTCCGGGTGTTGTGATTGCCGTATTGTTTTGGGCCGTGTTTGATTTAGCTCTGTTGGCTTGGTTTTCGAAGAAACCTCCAAATGAAAATGCGACTATTGTGAGTATGTTACTGGCCGGAGGGATTGCCTTGGTATGGCGGTTGTCGGGGTTTTGGACAGGGAATGGGAGTTATTGGCTGGGGGTGGAGCCGATTTTTGTGGGGTTGGCGGTGAGTGCTTTGGTGCTACCTCAGCGGCTGGAAGCGGACAACGATGAGTGTGGAATGATGAATAATGAATTGGGGCAAAACTTAGAGGCCTTATTATGCGGCGACGTGGGTGCAATTTGTGCTGATCCTGTGTGACAGAAACGACGTTTGAATGCATAAATTGATATTTATCAAATAGTTAGACTTGATTTCAAACAATAATTTTTCGACCCCCAGAGCTTGACTTGGTGGTTGCTTTTTCGTCGAGATGATATTATATTTAACCAAATGGTTAATAATTCAATTTTACTCAACCTGATTTTCGGCGCGCTGGCTGATCCGACTCGGCGGGAAATCTTGGCCCAATTGGCCAAGGGATCGGCTACAGTGGGCGAACTTGCCGAGCCGCACGATATGAGTTTGCCTGCCGTGTCGAAACACTTGAAAGTGCTGGAAGCAGCGGGTTTAATTTCGCGCACACGTGACGGGAGGATTCACCACATCGGTCTTGAAGCTAAGAATTTGCGTGAGGCGACGGAGTGGATGGAGTATTACAGAATATTTTGGGATGACAAACTCAGTGCACTGAAAAAATATCTTGAGAACGAAAACAAAACGGATGGGGAGACATCGTGAGCACACCTGATGTGGTCGTTGAACGAGTCATCAAAGCCACGCCTGAGCGGATTTGGAAGGCATGGACTGATGCAAAAGAGTTGGAGAATTGGTTCTTCTCTAAGACCGAGGAGATTGACGCGCGAAAAGACGGCGGCTATCGAATTCTGTGGGAAGGAAATGATCCTGAACACAATCATACTCGCTGGGGAAGCTACTTGGAATATGATCCACCGAAGAAACTTGTGTTTGAATGGATGGGAGTCGGCCCGAAGAAGAACCCGGCGGAACCGGGTTATGATCCTCAGGTGGATTCGAGAACTGTCGTGAGTGTAACGTTGTCGCCAGTTGAGAGCGGTACACTCGTGAAGATCGTTCACACAGGCTGGGGTGAAGGCGAAGTCTGGCGAGGTTCGCGTGATAGTCATCAGGGCGGCTGGACTTTCTATCTTGAGAATCTGGAGTCAGTGCTTGCTACCCGCCCCGACCTTCGCGTGGGGACGAAGCAGAAGATTAAGAATTAGCGAAGGCCACGTTAATCCCCCCAAATGCGGAGACAGCTTTGGGCGCAGAACAAAAGAGCAGAACCCGCCAAGTGATTGGCGGGTTCTGTGTTTTGGCGTGATCCCTCTCGTCTTAGGTTACAAGCCAGTCATCATGCGAGGCAACAAGATATCGAAGAGAGCTTCTACTTGTGGTTGTTGACAGAAATAGAGCGGTACTCCGAAAACGGCGACGCGGAAACTGAGGTCGTAGTAGTAGGCTGTGACTTGGTTAGCGAGCGTGTAGGTTGGAGTGATTGTGTTTAGGCGCCCAATAACGGTGCACTCGCCTCGGGGTTCAAAGACCCAAACGCGAGTGATTGCGCCATTCCAACTCGACAGAACTTTCGCTGGGTCGATGCTGACATTCGGGAAACCGTTTTCGCCTGTGAAACCCGTGCCTTCACGGATTGCATTGGGGTTGGCGGTGGTGTTCACGTCGCGGTCGGATGAAAAAGCACGCAAGTAGCGGTAGCCAAAGTCCGATCCGGAGTAAGTGCTTACGGCATTTGATGAATATGCAGACATGATATCCCAGCCGCTGAAGATCACCCGACCACCGCGTTGCATGTATTCGGCAAGGATGCGGCGATTGTCATCGACAATGAAATCTGTGCGGTCTTCGGCATGCCAGACTACTAACCCGACATTAACGAGATCGTAGGGCGATATGTATGCTCCAGGAGAACGGACAGACATATCAATACTCTTTGTGTTGTAGCCGTCGAGTAAAGCCGCATAGAAATTATCGACTTCGACATCAGATGGAGCACCGGGGCCACCGGGGCCGTTGCGAGTCTCGTCAACGACCAGAATTGAATCAGAGAACGTCTGCTCTACCAAACGGATAAAGAACTCGGCAGTGTCCGACAGGACTCCAGCCATGTCGCGGCCCTGGAAACTGTAGGTATAGGCGCCTACGGGCAGGTCCGTCTCAATGAGAATCGGTTCTGCGAGCCAAACTGACCAATTCCCGTCCGGTGCACGATACCTATATGAGTGAATCAAGCCACGGTACGCAAACGCTGAGGCTTCATACGCAACAACAAGCTCGGCATTGACTTTGTGGTAGATTGAGCCGTCGGGATAGAGGCTGTCCGAAGCCGAGCCTGAGTTGTAGCGCACGGTGATTTCACCCATTTCAGGGCGATGATCGAGTCCCACATTCACAACTCGTGAAACTGTTGCCGAGACAGCAAAACCGGAATCCCGGCAACGAGCATATAACGTATGCGGACCTTCTGTCAAAACTGAATTATCCAGAGGCACAACGCCGACAGCGAATGTGTCAAGATCCAAATCAGCATAGAGGAAGATCGAATCGCGCGTCCACTCTGTCCAGCTTACAGTGTCATCCAGACTCAAGGCGAACCAGATGCCAGAACGGTTGGCGTCATCAGCTTCGAGTTTGATGCTGAAGCCTTGGCCAACATTTTGGTTCGGGCGCACGATATTGTCACTTGAGAAGAAACAGGTCGGACCGGTGTTGCTCGTGAAGAACTGAATTTCGGGCGGGGTCGGATCGGCTGCGCCTTCGTCGTCCACCGCTTGAATCTTGAACGTGTGCGAGACGACTTCACCTGAGGACGGCGCACTAAATGAAATTGCGCTGTCCGTGCGATTCGTGAAAGCAACAAGTTCACCATCGATGAACATGTTGAAGCCCGAGACTTGTCCGTCACCGTCATTACCTGACCAGAAGAGATTCAAGAAGTGATTGACCGTTGAACCGTTTTGCGGTGCAGAGGTGATGCTCGTCTCTGGCGGATTGTTCACCAAAGGCGATCCCGGGTCGCTAACTCCGCAACCGCTGATAGCGATCAGGAGTGTCGTGAAAAGGAGAATCTTTGTCATGGAGTAGTTCATATTTGTGTTCCTACCATGCAAAGGCCACCGCGAAACGGTGGGGTTGGTCCATGAAGCCATCGGAAGCTTCGGTAATGCGATCCCAATGCGAATAGGCGTAGTCGAACGACAGGTTGTACTCGCTCATGACGTCGAAATTAAGGCCGAAACCAAGCGAAAAACTTTCTTCGTCATAGCCGAATTTGCCGCCTGCCCGGAGAAACAAAGTCTTCTGATAGCCATATTCACCGCCGAATCCCAAGCGCTCTTTGTTGTCGTTGGGATGATCCATCTCAATGGCGAAGAGGCCTGAATGTGATTCGCTCTTTTGCATTTGAAGCATCTCCCACACATCGAATGAGACGCCCAGGCGGAACATCGTGGGAAGCGAAGCACCTTCAAATTTCTCAGAATTGGGAACGTTCTCATTATTGAGGCCGGCTTCGCGCCAATCCAAGAACTCTCCAGAGTATTTCACTTCGGGACCGAGGTTTTGAATGGCCATACCGAGCTTAAGCGAGCGCAATCCGGTTTGATAGATCGTACCGAGGTCAACACTCATGCCACCGTAACTGTGATCTTCAAGCGAGCTTCTGAGGTAACGCAGATGACCACCGAGGGAAAACTTGTCTGTAAGTTTTTGTGCGTATGATGCGCCAACAACGAAGTCGTAGGCATTAAAGAACTCGCCTGTGCCTTCGGGGGCGTCAATCGTGCGAATCGGCATGTCGTCGGAAAATAGGTTGATCATGTGCAACGACACAGCACCATAGTCACCCCACGGACGTGCATAGGCAATAGCGTTGCACTGAATATCGGCGGGCAGATTGATTTGCGAAATCTGCAATTGGTTGCCGGTCGTGGAAGTCAGAGAACCGGGATTCCACCAGACGGCTTCCGCGCCGGTGGCTGTGGCAACCATCGCGTTGGCCATACCGATCCCGCGCACGCCCATCGGGAGTTTCAGAACCTGCATAGATGTCGTCCCGACTTTTTCGAGAGCGAATGCTTGTGCGGATACTAACCCGAACACAAGTAGCGCGAAGAAAATTCTATTGTGTTTAATCATCGCAGTTCCTCCGCATACACGAGAACGATTGCGGCGGTGATTTTGGTAACGGCACCCGTCGCGCGAGCGTGCAGGGTGTGAGTTCCTACGGACAAGCAGGGACGAGTCGAGCCTATGAAACACGTAGTCCAGTTGATTTCAATCGGGCGGCCCGGATTGTGCAGGTCGGCAGCTTCGAATTGAGCCAAATCAATGTGAAAGCTGCGGCCCTTCATGGATGTCGCCCCATTGGTCGCAGCGAGATAGAATTGCTGTCCACCAATGCGTCCTTCGGCATCAATTAAGCCATCAGGAAAGGCCGTGGTTGTGTCGCTGTCCATCCACAATGCCAACGTGTAACGATTATCCAAAACGACCCGAATGAGTCGCGCGTAATGCCTAAACGAGTTGTATCGGCTTGGCCTGTTTCTGAGCGAATCCTGATAGAGGCTGATGATTCCTAAGGCCGCAGTCTCAGCGGGAATCAAGCCGCTTGTGTCGTCTGGGCAGTTTTCGGGAACAGTGTCGCAAAGGGCGCGCACGCCAACTACGGAATCGACGATGCCTTGTTGACCTTCGATAGCGACGAGATAGCGAATGAACGGATCGTTCCAAGCAGGAATAGAATCGTTCACAATTTCTCGTACCAATGGATGTCATTGTCTGGCTGAATGTAAACGGCGATCGTTAAACGGGCGGGAGTGTCGATGCCGGGCTGATCTATTTCGGCAAGCGGCTGACGTACGTTGAAGCTCGCGTCAATAATCTGGCCGTTTGAGACTACATCCTTCCATAGTATAATCGACTCCGTGTGGGCAGGCTCGGGCGACGTTGCCGGAGCAGTGCGTGGATCGGAGCATGATAGAATGATCACGCCGACCGTTAGCAGAACCAAGAATGTGTAGGTGTATTTTGTCATCATTTTTCTCCTTTAGGCTTACTTGATGACGACAAATTTGTCGAGGTACTGCTCGCCACCGTACTCGACTGTGAAGTAGTAGATACCACTGACGATTTCCTGATCATTTCGCGTACGCATGTCCCAACTGGTTTGTTCAGAACCGTTGTAATGATCAATCGACGCCAAGTAGTCGCCACCGAGCGAGAAGATGCGAATGATGCACTTACCCTGAACAGTGTTTGTAGGCAAACCTCGGAACATCAACTGGCGTTTGAACTCGAGTCCCGCTGGAGTTGATATCGGTGTTTTTTCGCCGGGATGACTGCCTTTGTATGGATTCGGATAGACATACACCCTGGATAGATCTGTTGCCGCCGCGCCCGATCCGGCTTGTGCGGCGATAGATACTGAGCGTGTGTTACCTGTGCGACCGGACTCAAGTACGCCCGCGCCAAACACGCCTTTATCAAATGCGCGCACGACGTATTCGTACGTTTGGCCGGGGATCAGGTTCATATCCCAGTAGGCATACTCAAAAGTGCTGTCGGGATAGTGAATCGTATCCGTGGGCATACCGTAGTTGAAATTCTGCCATTGGAATTCGCCGGGCAACGTATCGAGTACATCGTATTCGACAAGCCGTTGCCAGTCGAGCTGACCTGTGCGGCGCTCAATTCGATAGCCTTCAAAATCTGAATCACCTGTAATCGCGTCAACAGAAACTTCCGCGTTCGGTTTCCAGCGAATGCGCGTGCGGTCAGAATAGACGTCGATGGCATATTCAGGAGCGTCAGGTGCTGAAGGACCTTGAAAGTCGTTCAAGTACATCGCAAGCGCCCATTCTGCATTGACGCCGATATCAGCCGTGTCATCACCTGCGATATAAGCAAGCGTGATCGGCAGTGTTTCCCCGGGACGAATTGTGAAGCCGTCTGTTGCGTCGGCGCCGAAAGAGATTAGCATGCGCCAGTCACCTGCTTCGGGGCTTAGCGGATCAATATCACCAGACGAAATCATGTCAAACTTGTCAGAATTCGTTTCTGGGTCGCCGCCAGAACCTCTATCGAAATTGCGGAACGAGACGCGCAACTGATCGAGTGCAACGGGAGTTTTGACCACACGCATTGCAAATACGCCCGGTCCCGGTCCGTCATCGTCTTCTAAGTCGTCATACTGTACTGCCATCAAACGGCCTGAGTCGTAGTAGTTGAAGTCGTCAAGTGAAGCCGCGTCGCCGGGTTCTCCTTGAGCCTGAATATCAGGATCGGCAAACATCGCGATAAATACATTGCGCAACGCGAGCGGGCTTGTATTGCGAATGCGGTAATCCAAGAGGATGAAGTCGCCTGCGTAAGCTTCGGGGAAGGCGTAGGTGCGCTGGGTCACCACGATACCGAGCGGAGTGTGACCATCTACATCGGGGCTAGAGACGAATTCGTCTTGAATGTCGTCCATGAACACCGCGTAGTATTCCTGAGCGCCACGAGCGTTACCGTCTTCGTCTTGCAGACCGTCACCGTCATCATCGAGCAGACCGGGGCAACAATCGCCATCGTTGTCGCCGTCTTCCGCGTCCACCAACCCGTCAAAATCATTGTCAGAATAGTCGCGGGCCATATCCCCTGCGGGGTCTTCGTCTATGTGTGGCTCGGGATCGTAATTGCAGTTTAAGTCGTTATTCGTGTCGCCTGAGATGTCAGTATCTTCATCTATATCGCCATCAGCGTCGTCGTCGGTGCCGTTGACGATTTCTTCGTCGATTAGGCCGTCGTTGTCATCATCAAAACCTATGAGACCGCGTCCACCGTCGTAGTTCTTTGAAGCACGCAGATTACCGTCCCAATCGTCCGTTGAAATGTCCCAGTCGCCGTCTTCATCGAAGTCCTTTGCTCCGAGAGTGAAAAAGCGATCATCGAATCTGTCAATGGACTTGGAAGTTAAGTGCCAGTCCGGGTTGGAACTGGTATTGGAAAAAGGTGTGGCGACAATGTTCTTTGGATAAAATTCACCTGTGCCGTTGTCACCGTCCGTGGCCGTTGAAACCAAGCGGTTTCCATTGACAATTGCACCAATCCAAACACCGGCAGAAAAGAGGAAGTTGTTTCCGCTATTGATGGGAAACTCCATGCCTGAGAACCCGGGGATGTTATCTGGGTTACCCGCTTGGCCGTAGTTGCCGATGGTAAAGCGAACATTGCCGATATCATGAGCGATCACGTCGGGACGCGCGCCGGGATCGATTTCGTCCAAGCGACTGCGTGACGGTCCGCGATCCTCCACCCTTTTGGCGTCAGCAGAATGAACCAAGACACCGAGCGAGAGTACGGCAATGATTATTAGAGTGTATTTGAGTTTCTTCATGTGCGGCTCTTTCGATTAAAAGTCCACCGCGAGGCCAAAGCGCACCTGCCGCGGGTTATCCCACGCATCGGGATTCGCGCCCGCTTTGGGATTGATGCCGTAGTTGGGACTTGAGCTGTCGTTGATGTAACCCGGCTCACCGTTGTTATACGTGTCCATGGTGTTTTGATTGCGATCCCATCCCAAAACATTCTTGGCGTTGAAAAGATTGCGAACTTCAAACAACGCTTGACAATCGAGACCACCCATGCGGAAATGACGACTCACGTTTACGTCAGTCGAGTAATTCCAATCGGAATTTTCAGAAAACTCCTGACCTTCAATGTTGCTGCCGTTGACTTGTGTCGGCGTATAGGGCAGACCGGACAGGAACTGCGTTAACCAATTCAAGGTCCAACCCGTGCGCAGCCATTCTGCAGAAAATGGCTTGCCCTTTAATGGATAGTTCGTGCCGAGGTTAAAGACAACCTGATGGCGGCGATCCCAAGCGAGCGGAGTTTCACCTGCGGGTTCGGCATAGTTGGAACGCGTTACATCCGAGCCGATGTCGTAGGAGTTTTTGCCGCTTGCCCACGAGAGTGTGTATGTTATGCGGCCTGAAAGATAGGAGCCATAATCTTTGGTCAGGTTGAACTCGAAGCCACGGACAGATGCGTAATCGGCATTGTAATAAATTGCAGCATTCTGACGACTGGCAAGCGGGATGCCGAGATCAAAAAAGAGTTGATTCTGCGATGCAGTCTGAATCCAGTTCTTGATGTCCTTATAATAAGTCGAAACATCAAGCAAGAAGTCATTGGCGAATTGGTGACGGACGCCGAGTTCGTAGGCAATAGTTTTGGACGGTTTAAGATCGGGGTTGCCGATAACGGGTGTGCCGCCTGTCTGCAACTGATTGACACCGGTCAGATAGTAGTCCTGACGACCGCGCTGATAGAAATAGCCGTAGTTGAAATGGAAGACATCGCGGTCGGTGACACTGTAGGCGATACCCAAGCGGGGTGAAACATACATTTCGCCATTTTTGTTGGGAGGATCAAAATCTACATAATTTGCGAGCGTGGGATCATCGGCAAGTGGCTGGCGGATGGAGTTGCCGCCAATACGCCAGTAATCCAAACGTAATCCAGCATTGATGATGATGTCACGATACTCCATCTTGTCTTGCAAATATGCTGCACCTGACGACGGATAGTAACGGTAAACGTCGGTATAGATACCTTCACCTGCGTTGTCGATGGTCGAATAAGGTCGATCTTCGGAAGCTACATTATAGTAGTTGTACTCGATGCCGCCCTTGGCCTGATGGCGCGGGTGGACTTGCGATGAAATGTCCCACTTCATCGTGTAGGTCTTGGAATCAAATTGCGCCCAATCTGGGACGAGCTGCTGACTGTTGCCACCAAGACCATCACCTGCGATGTGGAAGCCGTTGACGCTTGGATAAGCGTTGCTGGGATTATTATAGTCCCACATCCCGTCGCCATCCATGTCGGTAAATGGTTCGCCAATATCGTAGCGGCCATTTAGCGTGCCGTCTGCGGCGGGCAAGTCAGTGTAGGGTTCGCTTGCGACGCCGTATTCGTTGGCTGCTTTGCCGCCGCCGGAGAGCGTGCGCGAAGCGTCGTAGATGCCCAGTCGGAAAGTTTGGAAGGTGTTGGCGTTGAGGTTGTGGTTCAGCGTGATGTACATCTGCTGATCGCGAATCAACTCAGTGCGCACGTGGTTCTCAGGATTATAGACGTAGGACTGAAGGTCTTCGTCGATGCGGCCATCGCCGTCATCATCGACCCAGTTAAGTGCTTCCTCGTCCATGCGTCCATCCCCGTCGTCGTCCGCAAGATCTGCATCCGCACCATCAAGAACTCCGTCGCCGTTAAGGTCTTGATACGTCCACTGGCGGTAGTCATCGGCGTCAGAGGCGAGGCCCTGTATAGAGGCTAGTGCATGCATGCCGAGTGTTTGTTCGCTTAATGGGAAGTCATACGGGAAGCGCTGTGAAAGCCTGTACCAGTAGGGGTTCAGACGCTCCTGATTGTTCATCCAGCTTGCGCTGATCTTGTAGTTCTTCTCAGAATTGTAGGTCAGCTTGATGTTGGTATTATTGTAAACTTCACCTTTGCGAACATCAGATCCGAACAGATCAGAGACTTGCGGCCTAAACCATTTGTCACCGCCGATGATCGTTCCGAACTCATTGGCATTGCGACCCCAGAAGGTTCCTGAACCAAAGAACGACATGCGGCCCGGAATGTCCACGCCCATACGCGGCAAGAGCCGATCGGTGATCGGCTCTGGTCCAGAAAGGGAGAGTTCTGTGTAGTCGTAGTCCTGATAGCCTTGCTTGCGGTCAGACATTTGATGCGGCAATCCGGCTGAGATGTCGGAGCCAAGATCGTCAAATGTCCCGCCGCCGACTCCGTCAAAATCCATGACGTGTTCTACATGGCCACTATAGGTCGGATCGCCGTCACGAGTGACGAGATTCACAACGGCGGATTGGGCTTCGCCGTATTCTGCGCTGAAACCTGCGGTCAAGACTTGCATTTCACCGATGGCAGACTTGGGAACCTGCATGTAACGACGCTGGAATTGCGGATCACGTACGGCCAAGCCGTCAACAAGGAAGAGAATTTCGTCACGACGTCCGCCGCGAATGTGCAAGTTCGTTCCGCTACCGACGACGCCAGCCTGACGCGCAAGCGCATCGGAGAACTGCGTGACGGGAAGTTCAGTTAGTTCGCGCGTGTTAACTGTTCGTACCGTGTTGGCAACATCGCGTTTGATGACGTCGCGAACCGCAGTAACGATGACTTCTTCGCCGGCGAGCACAGTCTCCGTGAGCTTCAAGTTAAGCTCTGTGGTTTGCTCAGAAGCGATCACCACGCCTTGCACGAGTTGCGTTTCGTAGCCGATCGTTGAGACGCGCACCGAATACTCACCAATCGGTATGTTGAGTACATAGAACTCACCTTTGAGATTGGTTGTGGCGCCGCGAGTCGTGCCTTCAATGGCCACATTGGCACCCGGGATCGGTTCGCCTGTGCCCGTGTCCTTAATGGTGCCGGATAATTTACCGATACCCTGTGCCCAGCCGAGCGATACGCAGCTCAGGAGCACAATCCAAACAAAACAGGTTTTCAATTTGATCATCAGACACCTCCGGGGGCATTAGCCTCCCGTTAGTCCAGTGGTTAGAATTGTTCGCTCACCTCCAAACAGAAAAGCCGTGAGCATTCCTACACTTCTCACTGGAAGTGGATTAGAAGCGGCACACGGCAAGCAGACCCACTTGAATAATACGACGGAAAGGCCCCGAAGTCAAGAGTTTAAGGCTTATTTTATAAGGATTTTAATAACACGGACATGTGACCTAAGTTACAAAGCGAATGCCTCCTGATTCTTTATAATTCTACATTATTCAACGGATTAACAACTAAGTTTTGGAGTTTGGGGGCGATAAATCGGATTTTGCGCTTGCTTAAGAACAGGTCGAAAATGGAGGGCAAAAAGAAAACGCCCTCGGATTGTCGAGGGCGTTTCACAAACTGTTCGGGCAATGATTAGCTCAGATGGAGGAGGTCACGGTACTTCGGCATCGGCCACAAACGGGTGTCAACCAGCACTTCCAACTCGTCACCAGAGGCGCGGAGCTCCTGCATGGCGGGGATTACATTATCGCGGAAGTACTTCGCTGCCACAAGATGATCGTCGGAGTCGGGCACCTCGGCGCGGGTTTGATCGAGACGCTGCAAACGCTCAATGAAGCGCTCAATGGCTTGAGACAAGAGTTCAAGCAAGGTGCGCTGGCCTGTTAGCATGGCCGAGGACAAGACATCTTCGGTTTCATCAATAGACGAGGCAATGCGGCGCTGATACTCTAATGCCGCTGGGAGAATCTGTGTTGCTCCCATTGATGACATTAGGCCTGCCTCGATGCTTGTCATCTTTACGTAAGTTTCAAGCTTGACGTGGTAGCGGCTGTGCAGCTCTGCTTCAGTGAGAATACCGAGATCAGAAAAGATCTTGACGGATTTCTTGGTAATGAAGGATGGAATTGCATCAACGGTCGTGCGAAGGTTGGCGAGTCCGCGCTTCTCAGCCTCTTTGTGCCATTCGGCTGAGTAACCATCGCCACCAAAGAGCACGGCTTGGTGCTCAGTTAGGACGCGCTGTACGACTCCTCGGACGGCCGCGTTGAAGTCCTTTTCTTTCTTGTGTGCTTTTTCGATTTCGTCTGCAATGAAGTGGAGTGACTCGGCCACGATAGCGTTAATGACCATGTTCGGGCGAGCGATGTTCTGCCCACTGCCGACGGCGCGGAACTCAAACTTGTTGGCAGTGAATGCAAACGGTGAGGTGCGGTTGCGGTCGGAATCGTGCAAAGGAAGAGGTGGTAATGACGTTACTCCAATATCCAAGAACGCAGCACCTTTCTTTTTGACTTCTGTTCCGCCGATGATAGATTCAACGACATCGGTAAGTGTGTCACCGAGATAGACGCTCATGATGGCAGGAGGAGCTTCGTTCGCGCCTAAGCGATGATCGTTGGCGGGAGTTGCAATAGAAGCGCGCAGGAGATCGCCGTGAAGATGTAATGCGCGCACAGTGGCGGATAAGAATACAAGGAACTGTGCGTTTTCCTGCGGCGTGCTCCCAGGTTCCAAGAGATTATTCCCGCGATCATCAGCCATTGACCAGTTGTTGTGCTTACCGCTGCCGTTGATGCCTGCGAAAGGTTTCTCATGTGTGAGGCAAGCAAGATCGTGACGAGCGGCAACGCGCTTCATCACGGACATCATCAGCATATTATGATCTGTCGCGATATTCGCGCGCTCGAAAACCGGGGCGAATTCAAACTGGCCGGGCGCGACTTCGTTGTGTCGTGTGGTAACGGGAATGCCAAGCTTGTATAGTTCAACTTCGAGATCTTCCATGA
This sequence comes from bacterium, assembly GCA_016721565.1. GTDB lineage: Bacteria > Electryoneota > RPQS01 > RPQS01 > RPQS01 > JABWCQ01. The sequence goes on from JADKHW010000002.1 coordinate 16,918, forward strand.
ACGCAAGTACACGCTCGGGAATTGAACCGAAGTAGTGATCTTCCATCTCTTGGCCCTTTGGGGGACGCGCACCATATAATGTGCGGCCACACGTCATCAAGTCGGGGCGCTCCAAGAAAAGTTTGCGATCCACGAGAAAATACTCTTGCTCGCAGCCGACGGTGGTGACAACTTGCTTCGCATCGTGTCCGAAGAGCTTCAACACGCGAATAGCGGCTTTGCTAATGGCGTCAATTGAGCGCAGCAGAGGTGCCTTCTTATCAAGCGCGTGTCCGTTGAAGCCGATGAAAACACTTGGAATATACAGGGTCTTCCCGTAACGGCCTTCCATCAAAAATGCGGGGCTTGTCGGATCCCAACCTGTGTAACCGCGCGCCTCGAATGTAGAGCGTGTACCACCGGACGGAAAACTTGATGCATCCGGCTCACCTTGCAATAGATTTGCGCCGGTGAACTCGGTGACCACTCCGCCGTCTTGAGTTGGAATCAAGAATGACTGATGCTTCTCTGCGGTCAGTCCATGTAGCGGATGAAACCAATGCGAATAGTGCGTCGCTCCGCGCGCCATCGCCCAATCTTTCATCGCGGCGGCAATCACGTCGGCGGTTGCGGGATCCAACTCGTGTCCGGAATCTTGAATTGCGAGTAGGTGTTTGTACACCGGCTTGGGCAAGACTTGGCGCATGACGGACAAGGAAAAGACGTTCTGCCCAAAAAGTTCCGAAGGCTGAAGCGGGTGTGCTGATCCATTGCGCGCGGGGCCGTTAGCTGACACGTGTGGTTCCTGACGATGAAGAGTTTTGTTCATGGGCGCGAAAAGAGAGGGTGAAGAGAATTGATAATGGCGAACTAATTCGGGCGTTTGTCGATCTTTTTGGGTTTGCCGTTTTCATCTACTGAGACGAAGACGGCGCTGGTCTTGACGACGACGGTACCGTCGGAGCTTCGGACGGCTTCAATTTCGAAAGCGCAGCTTGTGCGGCCAATGTGGGGATTCAGGCAGAAGAAGTGAATGATGTCGCCTTCGCGCACAGGATGATGAAATTCAAACTCGCCGAATTTCAATGTGACCATGTAGCGTTCGCCTGTATATTCACGGGCGAAAATTGCGGCGGCCTCATCCACCCATGCCATCATATTGCCGCCAAACAGAGTCTTGTTCATGCCAAGATTCTGCACCATGCAGACCTTGGATGAAACTTTGTAGCGGCCCGGAGTATCCGTGTAAGTCATTACTTCATTAAGAGCAGTTTGCGGTCGGAACGAAAGTTCGCGGCTTCGAGGCGATACAAGTAGACACCCGTTGCAAGCTCTGTGGCGTTCAGTTCAACCGTGTGGCGGCCCGGAGCAAAGGCTTGGCCGTTGATGATCTCGCGCACGAGTTGGCCCTGAATGTTGTAAAGTTTCAAGCTTACCGACGAGGCCGTCGGGAGATCAAAATCTATCTTCGTTGTCGGGTTAAAGGGATTCGGGTAGTTCTGATAGAGGGCGAACTCGGTTGGCAGTAACGAAGGATCATCAGCACCGAGATCCGGGGTGCCGTTCACGACTAATTCAATTGAATCAGGAGATGAGACTGCGGAGTGATTGATAATCAACCAGCCGTGTGTTTCACCGAGCAGTGTCGGAACCACGCGCGGATACACACGAAGTAGCGGGCCGGGTTGAATACTGACAGGACCATCAAAGTTCACCGAGAATGGAGTCGATGTCGTGATTGAGTTCACGGTCAAGGCGACATTGCCTTCGGCGCGCAATCCGACGAGAACGCTGTCCACATGATTGACGGCGACATCGCCAAAGTTTGCAACTGCGCCAGTGAAGAAAATCAGACCTGACGTGATTGCAGTGGCCGTAACGTCACACGTGATTGGTCCGCCAGGGCCGCTGTGATTGATGGTCAATGTGCCGGTTTGCGAGCCGAGATTTTCGGCATTAAATGTGACGGTGATCGGTGCATCAGTATTCGGTTGAAGCTGGAACGGACCTGTCGGGCTTACGGTAAATGGACCGGTTACTGACACCGACGAGACATCCAGCACATTTCCGCGCTGCGGGTTGGCTAAAACTAATGCCCCCAGGGCGGGAAGACCTTGCAACGTAGTATCGATGTCAAGCGGACAGCCAAGAATGTACGGAGTCGCAGGATCAACCGACTCAATGTGCAAGCGATAGAGTTGAATCGCATTGGTCGTGGCTCCCCACACATGCAGTTTCAAATTCGAGATGTTAGCCGGAACGTCATACCGGAAGAGTTCGTCTGCATAGCCGATTCCGTGGTCTTCGGCGCTGATCAGGAATGTTGTGTCTGGTCCGGCGTATAGAGTAATATTCAGATTCTGATTGTCGGCAGTGTTGTAGGTCGTGCCTGCCTCGCAACTGCCGTCACCATTTTGCTGGCCTTCAAGATAGGTGTAACCATCTGGTTCAACTGTTATCGTCAGTGAACGGCCCGGAACAACCGAGAAGCGCCACCAATCCGAATCGGTCTCGTCATCAAGACTGGCAAGCTGGACATCGCGCGTGCCATTGATCGCTCCGAGGTCATAGCTATCGTTGTAGTCATCGTTTGGCTCAAAGGGATCGCCGTAAGCGCGTTGCCCTGCAAGAATATCGTCGTGCTGTGGACCTTCAAAGGCCGGAGTATAGAACGGCTCCAAGAGCTTAGTAGAAGTTATCGGGCAGACGTGCTCAATCCCGATGCCGTGTCCGTGTTCGTGAGCCACAACGTTGCGCAGGAAGATGTAATTCTGGGTCGGGTTATTCCAATCTTCGGCTGCATCTAACACCATGTCGCCGCGGTTGGGGAAGAAATTGTAAGCCAAGACGCCGCTGCCGCCGTCAATTTGTGTTGAAGCAATGCGGACATCGCCACGTAAACCGATCACGCCGGGGCTGTTTTGGCCCCAGGCGGCTCCGTCATCCGACACCATTTCGTAGGTGTTTCCTGTGACCTCGCTCCAACGCTCAAAGACCTGAGCAAAAAGACCTTGCCATACCTGCGGTGTTCCAAACATATCGTTCATGCGGGCAAAAAGTTCGCTGGGGTCCCCCTCGATGCTGGTACCGTCGGGGACAAAGCTGTAGGTCAGAGTGACTTTATCGCCCTGAACTCCACCGGTGCCGTGGGCGGTGTTGCTCCAGCGGCCCCCAAGGTTGTAGTCCAGTGACCCCGCCCGGTCGAGGAGGCGATGGGTCCATTCGGCCACGTAATCTTGGTCGGTGCCTTGGTCAAAGCAGACGGCCAAGGGTATTGATTGGTCACAATCGGTCGCATTGGAAACTGGGTCATTTAGTTTCGGCGCAGGCGCGAAAAACAAGACCAGGCACACCAAGAGCAACGCGGCAGAGGAGTGAAGCAAGTAGCGCATGGCATGAACCTTTCTAACTAATTGTTTTCTTTTTATTACCCATATTGACCCGGAACGTCGCTAAGAATCAATAATACGCACATACCGACCCGAAATCAAGCTAATTGGCCGAGAAGTTGCGATGAGCATAAGCTATAGTTGGGTTTACCAACATGAAAATTAACTTCGCGCTCGAAATCGTTGCTTTTGCGTGGTTTTAGCCCTATTTTGTCACCTTAGGTGTCACATATGGACAGCCTTACTCCTTAGTAACGTTACGATGAAACCAATGGGTCCACGGATGAAGAACTGTTTGAACCGTTTCAGATTACAGACTATTTTGGCAGTGCTGATTGCAATGGTGCTGCCAGGGCTTAGCTTAGCTAACTCTGACGCGCAAACCACTAGCCCCTCGCCAGTTGAAAGTTCGCTTTGGGCGAACGTCACTTCGTATGAAGCAAAGCGGATTGCCACCTCAGGCATCGCGTATCAAGCCTTTTGTTTTGATCCGGGCACATCAGAAGAAGATGTAATCAATTTATTGAATCACGTCTACCCTGACTGGAATAATCCTGCGTTGTATATTTCCTCCAGCCGCTGGACTTCGACTGCTACGGGCACCACGGGTGTACAGGGCGAGCCGACCGTACTGACGTACAGTTTTGTGCCGGATGGTGTGGCTGTGCCGGATGGTGGGTTTGGGGCACAGACAAATAATATTAACGCGATGATGACTTCCAAATTCGGAAGCGTCGCGAATGGCAAGGCAAAGTTCCGCCAATTGTTCAATCAATGGCAGGCGTTGTCAGGCATTACGTACATCGAAGAGACCAATGACGACGGCGCAGCTTTGCATACGTCACCCGGTGTCTTAGGTGTGCGTGGAGATATTCGTATTTCTGCAACGCCGATGGATGGTAATAGCGGCGTCTTGGCATACAACTACTTCCCAAACACCGGTGACATGGTGCTTGACAATGCCGAAAGTTGGCAGGCGAGTGCCAACGACTATCGCTTCTTTCGCAACGTATGTACACATGAGGCCGGTCACGGTATCGGTTTGTCGCACGTTTGCCCGGACGACTGCCAGTTCCTGATGGAACCGTTTATTTGTACGCTATATGACGGTCCACAACACGATGATATTCGTGGCGCTCAGAGACAATACGGTGACTCTGCGGAAACGAACGACACACCGGCAACAGCGACTCCTTTCGGCAACGTTCCCGATGGCACGACGACGCTAAATAATATGTCCATCGACGACAACACCGATCAGGACTATTTTGCATTTACTGTGCCTGTTAATCGCCAAATCACGATCACAATGACACCGGTCGGCATGTTTTTCGACCAGTGTGCACAGACTGGGCCGTGCACTTGTGCGGCAAGCGACACGCAACGAACCTCCGATGATGCAAACCTATCGGTCAGACTCTATGGCACAAATGGCACAACTGTGCTCGCCGAAGCAAGTGGAAATGCTGCGGGCGTGGCCGGGACAATTGCTAACACTGGATTACCTGGCGCAGGAACGTACTATATCCGTGTTTATCAACAGGCGGCATTGAACGCGATTCAGCTTTACAACTTGAGTTTCACAGTTTCAGCGACGATTGTTCCGGTCGTGACGCTGACCCAACCGAATGGCGGTCAGACTTGGTCTGTTGGTTCTAATCAGACTATTACCTGGACATCTGCTAATGTTACTGGCAATGTGAATATTGAGTTGAATCGAACTTATCCGGGCGGTGCTTGGGAATCGCTGTTTGCTAATACTGCTAACGATGGCACACAAGCTTGGACCGTGACTGGTGTAGCGACTTCATCTACGTGCCGTGTGCGCGTGACAAGCATCAATTCGCCAGCTGCGACCGACGAGTCCGACGCAAACTTCACGATCATTCTTCCGACCATTACAGTGGTTACCCCTAATGGTGGAGAAGTGCTAAACGGCGGCCTGTCGCAATCAATCACATGGAACTCAACAGGCGTGACGGGCAATGTTAACGTTGAATTGAATCGAAATTATCCAGCAGGCTCTTGGACGCTTCTTGCTACTGTGCCCAACGCCGGAGCTAATTTGGTGTTTGGCCCGCCCGCAACGACAACGGCCCGCATTCGATTAACCTCTGTAAATGAGCCGGTTGCGACGGATATATCCGATGCGAACTTCACAATAGCCATCATAAATCTCTCTCCAGTGATTGCGCATGATGAGCATGCTGACGTTGAGCCAGGAAGCACAACATTCACCGCTCGCGTTACTGATGACGGCGGGCCAATCACGACCACACTACTCTACCGCGTTAGCGGAGGCGGTGCATTTACCTCACTCGGTATGCCTGCTACTGGTAATCCCAGTGAATATGCTGCTTCGTTCGTAACCGTTGAAGGAGCGTACGACTATTTTGTCCGCGCGACGGATGGTACTAATACCGTTCAAACTGACACATTCACCTTTGATGTGGAAGATTGCCCGGCTGCAATCGTGTTTGATGACGGTACGGCTGAAGGGTACAATTGGGCGAATGAGATTCCATTCTCGTGGGCTGTGAAATACACTCCGCCTGCATACCCGTTTTTACTTTGCGGATTCCAAGTTGCGATCGCTAAGTTTCACCCTGACAGCACACATTCGCCAATCACAGGTCGTGTGATCTTAGCTGACGGTAGCGCTGGATTGCCCGGAACCGTTGTATTCAGCGAGGCCAGTGGCTCGGTCGGAAACGTCATAGGTGGTTTGCCAAACGGTCAAGTTGCGTGGGCAACGGTGACTACACTTGATGCGCTGGGCGCGCCACTTGTGCTTGGACAGCCATTCTATATTGCCGTAGACAATCCAGTGCTTGACAAGTACGAAGCATTTGGACGCGATGACAATACAGCAAGTTTGAACAGTTTCTTCTATGATGGATGCGATTCGGTGTGGTATGCTGAAACGGATCTTGTGCCGAATGCTCAGGGCGGACAGCGAATGATTCGCTTACTTGGCGCATCTATTCCGGCTCCAACGGAACTCGTGATCTTCCCGAGTGGGAATGATGTCATTTTATATTGGGCAAGCACGGGTGCTCCTTATTACAGGATTTACTCGGCGATTACAACTGGCGGCCCGTTCACGGTTCTGGAAGGTTCTACTTCGACATTGTCTTTCACAGATATTGGTGCCGTTACCGGAAACGACATCAAATTCTATGTGGTTGTGTCGTCTGCTACGCCGTAAACTGTGCATTATAATCTCAAAGGCCCGGCATTCGCCGGGCCTTTTTTTGTCTTTTGAGTTTGATATGAATTTGTGAGTATTATTTTATATCATATGATAGTGAATGAGTGGACTTTTCTCTGACACACCCATTTCATTCAAGATTATTATTAACAATATCTTAGAATTGAAAGCATGTTGGAGATCAGTCCACCCTCTGTGGTGACATGCACTTATTCGAGAGGCATTGTTGTTTACACTAACTGAATTCTAATCAAATAATCCGTTGGAGGCATAGTCCCGATGAAACTCCTAAAACTTACTCTACTCCTTTGTGCTTGGTGCTTAGTCTCGCAGAGCGCATTTGCACAATCATCTGTTGCGACCTTCGCATTTTGTCCGAACGAACCAGGACTGGGTTGCGGTTGCAACGCAGGAACACGGATTCCCTTCGCTGATGGTGTTGATGCATGGTGTGTATTTTGGGATCGAAATTTGAATGGACCGGACGCGGCAGACTCGTTAGTTCCGGTGGGCGCAGACGTAGGTCAGGCGAGTTATTCTTGTCAGTCTTTTAATGGACTTTCAATTTGCCAAATTGCAGGCAACTTCTATTCAGATCCATCGTTCTCGATGTTGAATATGCCGTTGCCCCCTGATCAACCCGTTTATTATCTCAAGATTAGTGGTTCAAGCTGCTGTTGGGTTTCGGATACGATTCGTCTTGAAGCTGGTTTTCCTGAGTACTATTTCACGGAGTCAGACTTTACTTGCATAGACTCACCTTGTCCAACGGGCACAGCTCCAGCCCCAGTAACCAATGTCGTAGTCACTGATGACCAATTCTGCTCCCGCGTACGAATCTCCTGGGATCATAGTGGTGAGGGCTTGTCTGGGTTCTTGCTCTATGTATACAATGAAGAGTCTTCAGAGTGGGTGTTCACGTATCAGGTCGCAGACACTTTCAGATCAGCGAGTCTTGACCTTTGCATGGACGGCGAAGTTCGCATCGGAGTCGCAGCAGCAAACGGTTCGCAGCAAGCTGAGATTGTCGAAGGAATAGGCCGGACTTTCTTACGTCACTTCAATCCGGCAAACGAGTATGATCTTGATGAGGCTGCTCATGAGATCACGATGTTCTTGGTTGCGCCACCAGAAGGAGATATTTGCGGTGCCCGCCTGTATTTTGATTTCTTTAGCGGGGGAAACTTTGTTGCTCACATGTGCGAAGTAACAGATCCGGACCAGCTGACGCTAATGGAAGTTACATGCGAACTTCCCGGTCAAATTCCAAATGCAAATTGTTACATAGTCATGCACGACAGTTCGACTGCAGATGTTTTAACTGGCTGCGGAATGAGCGACACGATCTTCTTTGCGCTTGATGGCGAAGACACTCCTGAGCTTCCGCGAGAGTTTACTTTGAAGCAAAACTATCCAAACCCCTTCAACCCCAACACGATGATCGAGTTTGCTGTTCCTTCAGAAGGCAATGCTGAGCTTTCAGTATTCAATCTTGTCGGGCAAAAGGTTGCCACTCTGGTGAATGGAAAAGTCGCACAGGGTCAGCATGTTGTGGAGTGGAATGCTCAAGCTGCCGCGACGGGTATGTATTTCTATCGTTTACAGATGGGTAATCAGGTTATTACCCGCAAGATGCTGCTACTGAAATAAGCAGATTGCTATTTGAAATAGAAAGCCCGATGCGTTTGCATCGGGCTTTTCTTTGTTTACCAGTTTTACTTTGGCGCTTTGACGCGCCGCAGAGGTTCTATTATCTTAATCTCCGAATTGTAAGTTGAATAGTCGAGAGCGACCGTTTGAGCAGGTCCTTCGTCAAAGGGAAGGTAAAGGGCAGTGCTCGCATTCGGGGCTTTATACTCGCCTCGCTGCGGAGGTGCAAAGTTTTTGGTCCAACGACAGACATCACTAACGCGTAGATCGTCAAGCCACCCGTCAAATCCACGTGTGGTATTGTCTTCTCCGAGACCAGTGCCGACAAAAACAGATTTGCGTGTGATGTTCAACGTTGTACTTGTCGGAATGGCCGTTGTAAGCTTGCCATCGACGAAGAAACGCAATAGCTTGCCGTCTGACGTTACCGCAACATGCTGCCACTTCCAAAACTTGATTGAGTTTGCTTCAGATAGCTGCCAGCCTGAATCTCTGTTTGCGCGAAAGCCAACGCGGCCTTCGTCGGACAAATAGAATGTTAAGCTGGAGCTTTCTTGATCAAGGATTCGGCCTCGCCCTCCCCCACCCTGCGTCCGCGGGCGCACCCACGCTTCGAACGTATAGCGAGAAACTCCATTCAACGATTGAATGCCGGCAGCATAGTCAAGAACCGCACCTGAAGACTTACCGTCGAGATCGAGACAGTAGTTCGCATGAGGTTGTGCTGCGAGCGCAACAGTGCAAACTACGCACGAAACAATTAACTGCCGCAGTATCACTCCTTGGCAGGCTCCGCAACCGGGACAAACTTCGCTTTCAACATCGGACCGAGATTGGCAATTTTGTCGGCTTGTGCAAGCGGGATTTTCTTTTCTTCTGCGATTTTGTCGAAGAATAGGTCGTCGTCACCGCCGGTTAAGATCATCAACTCATTGGCATTTTCTGCACCGATACGGTTGAACGTATCTGACAGTGCGCCGCGACGGTTCTTGCCGCCAATGTGCATAGCCAGAATCGGAATCTTCTTTACCTTTGCGGCAGTGATCAGATTTGAGATTCGTTCGGACTCTTCTTCGGCACTCACTTTTGCGGCACCAAGACCTTTACTTGATCCGCCGAGAACAATTATTACGGAGCCTTTGCCTTCAAGATCAGCGGCGGTCGCCAAAGGCTTAAACTCAAATGCAATGCTGTCACGGGTGAGTAGTGTCTTGATCATCTGCGGGTCAGCGCTTTGCCCGCCGCTTGTGAGCAAAACTGGCGTGCGAAAATCAGCCGCTTGCGCGAGCGCAGCCAACGAAATAGATAGCCATAAGGTCCAGAGCGTTTTCATCTTTGACCTTTCTCTAATTTGAGGTTGCATGATGATGTGAAAGGTACTTGCCAAGTTTATTAGCCTGCAACTCGTCGTAAGTCGGCAGACCGGAAAGCTCAATCGGCTTGTCCGTGTTCAACATAGTGAACGAGGACACGAGTTTTTGCAGGCCCGCAAGATGACGACCAACTCGAACTTCGAGTGGAATGCCGTTTTCATCGTAGGGAACGCGAGTCATGTCAATTTTGGCGGCGCGTTCGTACATGGGATCTTTGCCTGACAAAATAACATCTTGATTGGTGCGACCGCGCAATCGGCCTTGAATCACATTGGCGGATTCCATCAATGTGGCGAACGCGCGTGTATGGTCACCTAACTCGCGATGCGACAGCCCGTGAAAATTCAGGGGCGAAGGTTCAAGCGCGAAGTCAAGACCGTCAAGCTGCAATTCAACTACCGCGTTCGCAGCGCACTCCATTGCTCGCTCGTGTGCGACAATGGCATTGATGACTGGGTATTCAGCGACGCTTCATGCAAATCTATGACCAAGTCCACTTGCTCTTGCTCAACAAGTTTGGCGATTGCGTGGGCAACTTCTTCGGTGAAATAGCCTGATTCCCGGCCGGGATAGCACCGATTAAGATTACGGCTGTCGGCGCCCGAAAGTTCCTGACCCGAAGGAAAGTGCACGTAAACTTCGGGGTCAGGCCATTGATCCAACGGATTTGTATAGCGGCTACCCATGCGGAAGCTGCGCAGTCCGTTGCTTGTTTCAATTGCAAATTGCTGTGGATGCGCTTCGCCGGGCAATGTGTGAGTCAACGCAGAACGGTTGGCGCGCGGGATGACAATTGCTCGCCCGCGAGTGATCTGAAGGTTCTCGATGAGCAAGTATGCAGTTATGTAACTTGCGGGCTCGTCGCAATGTGTGCCGCCCAGAATCAGTACAGTGCCGCCGCTATCTATCGATTCAAACTCAAAGACATCTGTATCGCCACGTGTTCCTTTCAAAACTGGAAAGTAGTCTGAAAGTGCGCGCTTTGATGTCATGGCATTCGACGGGTAGAGCGGTTCGTCGATGCGCGAATTGCGAAAACTCATGCCAACTGAGCCGCAAGTTGACAGCACAAGTAATATGAGTATGACTGCGCGTAGTTTGCAGTTCATTTGAGGAGAAAGACGCGCAAGACGAGTGGGATCAATACAACGGCGGCAGAGAGTTGTTTGCGCCAATCATTGGACGACAACAGATCTCGTGCTGAGAGCAATAAAACAATCGCGGCGATCAGCCAGTAGATCCAGAACAACATGGTTTAGAGATGCACCAATAGCTTCGCGAGATCGTTGGCAAAGTAGATAATCAGGAGCGATAAGCCAATGGATAAGATGACGGGCCACGTGCAGTGGCGGAGAATGCGCGCCGAGCTTGTTTCACCTACGACGGGACCAGCGAGCAAGACAGCCAAGCGAGTGGGTGGCATGAAATCGCCGACGGATGCGAGCATTGAGAGCGCCGCAGCAACAAGGATATTATTGCGATCAAGCAGAGATAGTAGAATCGGCACGCCGAGCACGACACTTGCACCATAAGCCGATACGCCTCCGAAAAGTGGCACTAAGACGGCCATGCCAAGATAGAGTTGCCAATCTGGTAGCGAAAGCAGATTGATGACGATCCATCCGCGTGCGCCTGAGAGCGTAAGTACTTCAATGAATGCGCCGATACCCGCAAGCAAGGCAAGAATTGACAAAGATTGTGCGATGGACCACTCGGCGGCGTCTTTGACCTTGACTTTATCTCCTGTAAATAACCCGATGGCGGCACAAAGTATGAAGATCAATGGAATGCCAAGATAAGGTACCACGCCAGGAACAAATTTCTCGCCGAGTAATAATGTTGTCAAAACAATGATCGGAAGAAACAGCTTGAAGCCGTGTTTGTCATAGCGCGACTCAGGCAAGACGTTGATAGCGTTTCGCGCATCGAAGTTCTTGAAATAGCGGCCTGCAAGTAGAAACGCCGAGATGATTGCCAGAGGAAAGGTCATCGCCAAGAGCGGCAAATCAAAACCGATGTATGGCATATCCACACCTGCACCGATCAACATCGCACAGATGTTGATAGGAGGAGCAACCATGCCGAAGAATGCGCCCGTCGCGATGAATGCACCGGCAACAGCAGGCGGTGCTCCTGCGGCAAGCAGAAGCGGTGCAACCATTGCACCTGTTGTCAATACACATGGGGCAGTAAGACCAGTGAACATTCCGGGAAACATCACAAACAGCATCAACAAGGAGACGAGCAGGAATGGTCTATTGGCAAATGTACGCACGGCCCAAACGTTTAGCGTACTTAGCGCGCCAGAGCGCTGAAAGACTGCCATGAAAAAGAGCGAGGTGACCACGATCAACATCGGATCGAGGTATAGCATTGTGCCTTCGACAATGTACTGCAAGCCAAGTCCATTACCGGACGCTAAACTACCTGTAAGCGTCGAGAGAATCAGAGAAACGCCGGTGGGAATGCGCAGGAGAAAAATTCCTCCGCATAAAACCGCAATCATCAGAAACAGCGAAACACCTTCGCTCACGGAGTCTCCACAAAATACACAGGCGACGTGCCCAATCGAGGCAGTGGCGTGGGATCGATCGGAATTCCCGCTTGGGTCGCGAGTTCTTCGACATGCAAGAGATTCAAGACGGGAACTCCGCTGTGCAGGAAATCGAAAACCATGCCGCCGGAAGTCGTCGAAACGTTGCGCTCCCATTCAACGCTTTCAGGTCGAATAAAACCGCCGGGCAGTTCGCGACCTTCGGGTCCTGTGCCGAGCATCAGGTGATTGCCGCCGACGTTGATTAACAACGAATAGCTCTTCGGTTCGCCAAACAACTCTGACCGTTCTTCGTATTGCGCTCGTTTGTTGCCAGATTCAAGCAACGGATAGTCAAGCCGTGCGCATTTTCTGCGCAGCGCTTCTATGGTTTCGGGCGCGAGACCGCCGCCGATGTCACCGGTGCCGCCGAGTGTGACGAGATCGCTACGACTGGCTAAAATTTCTTCTCGAACAAGTATGTCTTCTATATCAATCCATGTCAGCTCAAGTTGATTCGCGCCATAGCTTGACGCACCGAGGCTTGCGACACGGAAACAGGGTATTTCTAATTGCTCAAGCGCGCAGATCAACGCGAGATTCAGTCCCGGGAATGAACCCGTCATCGTCACTAAGATAGAATCGTCTTTGTTTAGATTTTGCTCCGTCAACAGACGAACGAGATAGGCAGCAAAATCGGGATTGGTGGCCGTGCGCTTGGCCGTAACGTAGCCTGTCGTGGTCGTGAGCGGAGTGTATTCTTCTCCAATGAAGCCCGTGCGATTGATGTCGTCGTCAACATTCACCAAACCGAGTCGCACTTTTGCCAGATAGATTTCACGCTCGGCGCGCTGCATTTTTTGGGCTGCGGCAAGCATCAGATCATAGCTCTTGTGCTGTTTCGTAGCATGAGCAAGTGATCCGTATGCAAACGCGGTGATGAAGAGCAGAAATACGACGCGGCGCAGTGACATGAAACTCTTAATAGCCGTTTGCGGCTCCGTCACGACGTGGGTCTGAGCTTCCAATCATGTGTGGACCGGAATCAGGAAAGTGAATTGCTTGCACGCCGCCAAAGTAGTTGCTGATCGGCTCCATCGGATATGGCTTCCACCCTTTTGCGGCGAGCGCGTCGAGCGTCTGTTGCGGCAAGCGAGTTTCGTAAACGAGATTTGTTCCTGCCGGGAAGAAGCGCGGTAAATCGAGTGCTTCGTTGAGCGGCACGCCAAACTCTAACACAGCGAGAATGACTTCTACCATTGCTGCGGGGATGCGCGGACCGCCCGGTGTGCCGATGACTAAGACAGGTTCGCCGTTTTTCAATATGATTGTGGGAGCCATGCTTGACGAAGGGCGGCGATTCGGCGCAATCGGATTCGAGCTGGTCGTGTCGCTGTTGAAATCTGCAAGGTGATTGTTCAACAGCAAACCGAGTTCGGGAACCATGACACCGGATCCGAAGAAGTAATTCAGTGATTGCGTAATCGAAACTAAGTTGCCGTCTTTGTCTGCAACGACTAAGTGAGTCGTGTTGCCAGGGCCAAAGGCGCGGATGGAATCGAGCGGTGCAAGCTTTTGCGGCACCGTATCGTTTGGCAGTGAGTCGCGAATTTGGGTAAGATAGGTGGGTGACAACATGGTGTCAACCGGAATGCGCGCGAAATCAGGATCACCAATCCAAGCGGATCCATCGGTGCGTGCTTTGCGAATCGCAGTAGAGACTGTATGAATGTACTCGGGCGACAAGAGTCCCATACTCTTGATATCATAGGCTTCGAGAAGCTTCAGCGTTTCAAGCATCACCAATCCGCCACCGGCAGGTGGTGAAGTTGTGATGATATCGTAGTCGCGATACTTCACACGCAACGGCTTGCGTTCGACGGGTTGATAGGCATTCAGGTCAGACTCGGTGACTTGTCCGCCGTGCGAACGGATTGCAGCTACGACTTCTGTTGAATACGGAGGAAAGTAAAAATTCTCCAAGCGGGTCTTGGAGAGGAAGCTCAAGAGCTTTCCCAAGCGCGGCTGTGTGATGCGAAATCCTGCGATTGGCGGAAGACTGTCTTCCAAAAAGATTGAGGCCTGCAGAGTGTCCTTTTGCAAGTCTTCGACGTGCTCGAAGATAATTGCTGCCTGTTTTTCAGAGATCACGTAGCCCGTATCGGCAACGGCGACTGCATCGGCGAAGAGATCGGGCAAAGTGCGTGTGCCGAAGCGGCGGTGGAGTTGTTGCCACCCAGCGGCGGCACCGGGGACCAGAATCGCCGTGCCGCCCATGCGCTGTACGAGCTTGAGTGTATCTTCAGGCTGAAAATAGATTGTGCGATCCATGCGCTTAGGCGCGCGCTCGCGGTAGTCGAGCATATAGACTGAATCAGCGGACTTGTCATAGTAAAGAGCGAAACCGCCACCACCCAAACCGCTTGCGTGGGGTTCGACCACGTTGAGCATTGCCAGCGATGCGAGCGCGGCGTCCATCGCATTGCCGCCCGAGGCCAGAACTTTTCTTCCGGCAGCCGCGGCCAGCGGATGTGCACACACGACCATGCCGCTGTCAAACGAGGTAGCTGTCGCATGCACGAAGTTTGTGTCAACCGGGGCTGGTGCGGCAGGTGCTTCAACGGTTGGAGGAGTCGTAGAGGCGCAGCCAAACAAGATAGCCGCGACTAGTCCGAGGATGGCAACGTTGCGGGCACGCCCGAGGTATGGGGCAACAATACTTAGGTTCTTCATAGACCTTAAATTAACAAAAATCAGAATCTAAAATCAAGAAAAAGGGAGATGATTCTTGTTGTGTGACCAAGAATCCGAGGCTTTTCGTTGCGGTTAAGCGGATAAAAAACAGGCGACCTGTTGAGGTCGCCTGTTGAACTATTCTCTGATTCCAAAGGGAAGCACTTTATTTCTTCCTGAAATCCTGTAACCAGTCTTAGCTACATCCACTGGTGCCGCCACAGTTCGTACATTTCAGGCAGGTGCCGTTTCTGACCATGTTGAAGCTCCCGCATTCAGAGCAGGCGTCGCCTTCGTAACCTTGCCGGCGCGCGAGTTCAATCAACTGCAACTTGCTGTTGCCGTTTACGTGTCCGTTCGTTGAGGTTGCTTCGGCGTAGGCGGCTTGGGGTGCGTGAGTTTGCGTGTGAGCTTCTGCAGTTGCCACAGCAGAAGGAGATGCGTACGACGGGGACGTATGGGTGGTGTCTTCTTCACGGTCGGCCTTCTCCTCAATGGTATCATGAGCGATCGGAACGACTGCGGCTTCGCCCTCGAGGCGTTTGCCGCCATTAATGGCATCACTGCGGGACGTTTCAGTATGGGCATCGACGACGTGCGCGAGATCGTGACGATCCAGATAGGATATCGCAAGTTCGCGGAAAACGTAGTCAATGACCGAAGTTGCGTATTTGATGTGATCGTTGCCGCCGACGGGGCCGTTGGGATCAAAGTGCGTGAACACGAACGCGTCCACGTACTCATCAAGCGGCACACCGTGCTGGAGACCGAGGCTAACGGCGATGGCGAAACAATTCATCAAGCTGCGGAAGGACGCGCCTTCCTTGTGCATGTCGAGGAAGATCTCGCCGAGCGATCCGTCTTCATAGTCGCCGGTGCGTAAGTAGATCTTGTGACCGCCGATGCGAGCCTTTTGCGTATATCCGCGACGGCGATCTGGCAATCTGCGGCGGCGAGTTTCGTAGATGATCTTTTCGACCGCTTGTGCAACTTGACCGTTCTCAAGCGTGGCGTCTTCCTCCAAACCGAGTGAAGCAATCCCGAAGTCATCGGCAGTTGAGTTGAGCGGCTGCGAGAGCTTAGAGCCATCGCGATAGAGCGCAACGGCCTTCAGCATCATGCGCCAGCTCTGGTAGTAGGCATCCTTGATGTTCTCGACTGATGCGTGACGCGGGAGGTTGATGGTCTTAGAAATTGCGCCACTGATAAATGGTTGAGCTGCAGCCATCATCTTTAAGTGAGCGAGTGGCTGAATATAGCGCTGGCCATAGGCTCCACACTTGTTCGCGCAATCAAAGACCGGCAAGTGTTCGGACTTCAGATGCGGTGCGCCTTCAATAGTCATGCGGCCACAAATGTGATCGTTGGCTTGACGAATCTGTTCCTTGCTGAAACCTAAAGCAATCAAAAGATCGTGACCGGATTCGCGCAAATCGCCATCTGTAATTTTCAGGCGATCGCGCACGACATCGGCACCAACCACCCATGTGGTGATCGCAAAGTTGAGACTAAACGCGCCCTTGAGTTGCACTTCGATTTTGTCGAGCGCTTCTTCGGGCAATCCTTTGGCACGCAACGTGTCGCGATTAATGTGCGGTGCGCCGTCAAGCGTGCTCGTACCTGAAACGTACTGTGTAATCTGGCGAATCTGACCTTCGGCATAGCCGAGGTTTTCGAGCGCAATAGGCACACTGCTGTTGATGATGCGGAAGTAGCCTCCGCCCGCGAGCTTTTTGTATTTCACTAATGCGAAGTCAGGCTCGATACCGGTGGTATCGCAATCCATCACCAAACCAATAGTTCCAGTTGGGGCAATAACGGTCGCTTGCGCATTGCGATAGCCGTTCTGTACGCCGAGGGCAAGAGCTTCATCCCACACGTCGCGGGCGGAATCCGCAAGGTATTCGGGAGAATGAGCTACATCAAGCGCAACCGGCATTACGGTCAGCCCTTCGTAACCATCAAGTGTGCCCCCGTAGGCCGCACGGCGATGGTTGCGAATGACACGCAACATCGGCTCGTGATTGCGTTGGTAAGCCGGAAACGCTCCGAGCTTACCAGCCATCTCGGCCGACGTGCGATAGGATTCGCCCGTCAGAATTGCAGTCAATGCTGCACACCATGCGCGTGCTTCTGGACTGTCATAAGCCAAGCCCATGACCATCGCAAGCGTGCCCATGTTAGCATAACCTAAACCGAGCGTGCGATACTCATATGAGCGACGAGCAATGCTCTGCGAGGGAAATTGCGCCATCTCGACTGAAACATCGAGGACGACCGTCCACAAGCGAATCGCATGACGGTACGAATCAATATCAAGGGTGTTCTTCGACGTATCGAGGAACTTCATCAGGTTCAAGCAGGCAAGATTGCAAGCCGTGTCATCTAAGAACATGTACTCTGAGCACGGATTGCTTGCTTCAATTCGACCGTCAATCGGGCAGGTGTTCCACTCATTGATCGTTGTGTCGTACTGGATACCCGGATCGGCGCTGGCCCACGCAGCCTCAGAAATTTCGTTCCAGAGGTCGCGCGCACGCAGAGTCTTTAGGATTCGGCCATCGGTGCGGGCCTTAAGTTCCCACTTGTCGTCGCGCTCGACGGCCTTCATGAACTTATTATTGAGACGAACCGAATTGTTAGAATTCTGACCGCTCACCGTTTGATAAGCAGCGTTGTTCCAATCGGTGTCGTAGGTATCAATGCGCATCTCGGTGTAACCCTGTGATGCGAATTGCAGCGTGCGATGAATGTACGGATCGGGAATAAAATCCTTGCGCGCACGCAGGATCGCCGTGCGCAAACGAGTGTTAAGTTTGGGATTCAGGCGCGAGTCGGTCGGAACGCTCAGGTCGTGTGACGCCTTCAGGATTTCGTTCAGACGCGCTTCGCAAACCTTGGAGCCTGCAACAAGAGCTGCGACTTTCTGCTCTTCCACAACTTTCCATTGTACGAACTCTTCGATGTCCGGGTGGTCGGCGTCCAAGCAGACCATCTTGGCCGCACGGCGAGTAGTGCCGCCGGACTTGATAGCTCCTGCTGCGCGATCGCCAATTCTCAAGAAGCTCATCAGGCCGCTCGAATGCCCGCCGCCTGAGAGACCTTCTTCTTCACCACGAACTTTGGAGAAGTTTGTGCCAGTGCCAGAACCGTACTTGAAGAGACGGGCCTCGCGCACCCATAGATCCATGATGCCACCTTCATTGACGAGGTCGTCATCGACCGACTGGATGAAGCAGGCGTGCGGCTGGGGACGTTCGTAGGCGTTCTTAGAACGCTCGAGTTCGTTGGTCTTGGGATTTACAAAGTAATGTCCCTGCGCACGACCTTCAATAGAATACGCCCAATAGAGGCCCGTGTTAAACCATTGGGGACTATTGGGCGCACAGATTTGAGCGGCAAGCATATATTGTAGCTCGTCGAAATAGATGCGGGCATCGTGCTCGCCATCAAAATAACCGGCCTTCCAACCCCAGTAGGTCCAGCATCCGGCCAGTCGGCGAAATACCTGCCGCGAGTCCCGTTCACCGCCAAAGCGGGACGCCTCGGGCATTTTGTCAAGAATGGACCAGTCAGGCTCCTGTCGAAGCAACCATTCGGGTACGTCTTGCTCCCAGACTGGTCTGGAAGCCATTGGTACGCCCGCTTTACGCAAGTATTTCTGCGCGAGCACATCAACGGCTACCTGTGACCAGCTTTCAGGCGCATAGACGTCCTTAGCCTCGAACAGAGTCCTGCCCTCGGGTGACGTTAGCTTGGATGCCCACGCAGTAAAGCGCAGGTCCGCATAGACGTCTTGCCCTTCACGGGTAAAATGGCGAGTAAACTTCAAAACCTGCTCCTTGGTACTAATTGATCTTCCCTGTCAATCCTAACCTCCCGCATCCCACCCCGAAGTACCATACTCGCAAGCCTCTCCATCCTGAACCAAATACCGTATCTATACATTCGTCGAAAACGTGACCACAACATCTGGTGGTTCGTTGTTGGGGCCGTAATATAGGGTGAGGGTGGCCCTCAGTCAAGTGATTGAACAATCATTTCTGAAAATATATCCACATCGCAATTCACTGAAATCCAACGGTTTCACTCAGATTGTGAGCATAAACAATGAGATAATGGTGAGGAGTTCGTAAACCGAGCCATTTCTGCCGTTTGCACATTCTGGTTTTGTAAGATTAAGCAGAATAAGAGCTTGTTGTCCAGATGAGCAAACCTCTTTGGGACTGTTAGAAGAATTCTTGACCTCTCAAATATACAACT
This sequence comes from bacterium, assembly GCA_016721565.1. GTDB lineage: Bacteria > Electryoneota > RPQS01 > RPQS01 > RPQS01 > JABWCQ01. Next base: position 36,049 of record JADKHW010000002.1, read on the forward strand.
TTTTGTTCACCTGTTCAAGCTCTCAGAGCCAAATTTTAAAGCTGAGTGCGCCTCCGATTACTGAGATTTGGCACATTGGCACCTTGACATTGGGAAACTCATCTGTTATATTTTGAGGCTTACGCCGAAAACGGCTCAAAATCAAATTTTCGACAGATTTATGGCATTTCAGAAACCCCGTCAGCGCAGTAGCAGCAACAGCGCAACCCGTATCCGGACCGGCATGGCCCGCAAGCCCTCCTATTTGGAAGAGCATGGGATCAAGCACGTTGATTACAAAGATATCAAGTTGCTCCAACGCTTTATTGGCTCCAACGGCCGCATCCTGCCCCGCCGCCTGACCCGGCTTGACCGCCAGCAACAGCGCGTGATGACGCTGGCTATAAAGCGCGCCCGTCATATCGCCTTGTTGCCGTTCGTGCAAGAAGCCGAAGTTTTTTAGAAATCCGGGCCGTTGGCCTTCTTTTAACCGAGAAATCAAAAAATGTCACGTGTTTGCCCGATTACAGGACGCGGTCGCCACAAGGCGAACAACGTCAGCCACGCGAACAACAAGACGCGTAAATGGCAATATCCGAATCTGCGTACCAAGCGCTTCTTTGACGAGGCGACCGGCACATGGGTTCGCGTTCGCGTTTCCGCTCGTGGTCTCAAGACTTTGACCAAGAATGGTCTGCCCACCGAGTGGCGTAAGCAGATTGAACTGCATAACGCGCTACACGCCACCAGCCATACCCACGCTTAAGGAGTTCTAACATGGCAAAGAAATCCAAAGAAGGACGTATCATCGTCACGCTGGAATGCACTGAGGCACGCGGCAAGGGTTTGACGCCGAGTCGCTACAGTACCATGAAGAACCGCAAGAATACGCCGGATCGCATGGAGCTTATGAAGTACAATCCGAATTTGCGTAAGATGACTTTGCACCGCGAGGTCCGCTGACCTTTCACGCTGATAGTCCGTGCACGATGTGATTTGAGTTTATTGGACGGGCCGACGTGTGTTGGCCCGTTTTCATTTTCGGGAGAGTGATTATGCTGAAATCTCCGCTGTTCTTGCGAGCGATACTGTGGACGCTTCTGGCCGGGACGCTCTTGACTGCTGCGAGCCTGTTCGTGTTCCAACGGGTCGTGACGGCGCGCGTGCTGAAAACTGTAGGTGAAGAGCTTGTCACCAGCCAGCGTGTACTCAGGCAACTGCTGGATCAACAGCAGGAGTTTCTGCATGCCGTTGCTGTGAATCAGGCTGAATACCTTGCCATGATGGACAAGCACGTCTCAGCCGACAGCGCGGACGCATGGGGACGGCATTATCTTGACATGGCAATGCTCGATTTGCTACAGGTTGAAGACAGCTCCGGCAATATCATTACACGAGCCATTCGCAGAGATGAAGACACGGACGCGGAGGACGACTTTTTCAAGCTTGCCGGACTGCGGTTTCAGTACGACAATATGTTCCTGTACCAGATTGCGTCTGTCGAGTTGCCGAACGAACACGGTAAACGGGTTTTTGTAGGCAAGCGACTGGACACGCGCTGGCTGTGGGGGCTTTCAGAAATCACGCGTAGCCGCATGGCAGTGTTTACGGGCAAGGAGTTTCTGTTTGTTAGCGTCGACTCGACCTTTATTCCGCCGCTAAAGACGTCATTGCCGTGGGACATGGCTGCAGCGGTTAATCCGCTCGAAATGACGATTGCCAATCAAGAGATGCTGGTGATGTGCGAAGGCTTACCGGGCGGTCCAACACCTGATTTGTGTGTGCTGTTGGTACGTGATCTTGAACCTGAACTCGCAATTCTTGGAGATATTCAGCGCAGTGTCGGAATTCTGGCTGGAGTGATTCTACTTTTGATGACAATGTTGGCTGGCTTGGGTGTCGCCAAGTTAGTGAGTCGAGTGCGGGCACTGGACACGGCGGCGGAGGCGCTTGAGCACGGAGATATCGATGCGCCATTGAATACACAAGCTAACGACGAACTTGGTAGCCTGACAAAACGGTTTAGTGCGATGCGCAAGAAGCTGCAAGATCGGCAGAAAGAGCTGGAGTCGCTGAATGGCAAGCTGTCTCAGCAAATGAAAGAACTGAAGCTGACGCAACGGCAGTTGATACAATCAGAGAAATTCAGCACCGTAGGAAAACTCTCGGCCCAGCTTTCGCATGAATTAAATAACCCCATCTGCAACATTCAGAACTGCGTTGAAGTGCTGGGCCGATCTAATGTGAAAGCAGATGAAGCTCAAGAGTATGTGCACCTCATCAAAGATGAAGTCGGCAGAATGGCCAAGCTCACGCGGCAGTTGCTCGATTTTCACAGACCTGTCACGGAAGAATTCAGGTTGACAGATCTGAACGCGATTGCAGATGCAGTGCTCAGAGTATCGACCCCGCAGCTTGGCGTAAAGAAGATTGTTCCTATCAGAAATTTTGCTGAAAATCTTCCGAAAATGTGGGGCGATGCCGATCAGATCAAACAGGTTTTACTCAATCTCATTCTGAATGCATCCGACGCAATGCCATCTGGTGGTAAACTCACCATCACAACACGCGAAGAAAACGAGCATGTGATTCTGGAAGTGTCTGATAACGGAATCGGCATGAGCGAGGAGACTCGGGAGAAGATATTTGACGCATTCTTCACCACAAAAACGGAGGTCGCAGGCGTTGGACTGGGGCTGTTTGTGTGTTACAGAATTATTCGTCTGCACGGCGGATTCATTGATGTGCAATCGGTCCCGGGCGAAGGTTCGACGTTTAGCCTCAAGCTGCCATTGAAGCCCGCTCACATTGCTATGGAAGAGACGGAGTAAGCATGGACGGCACGAGAGTATTACTTGTCGACGACGACTTAGCTTTTCGAAAATCTACATCAAAGCTGCTCGAAAACGACTTCTGCATCATTGAAACTGCGGCCTCAGGTGAAGTGGCGCTTACAAGATTTTCCGAAGTCCGGTTCGACGCGGTGCTGTGCGACCTTGTCATGCAGGGAATGAGCGGACTTGAGTTATTGCCAAAGCTTAGGGAGATTGATCCGCGCGTGCCGATTATAATGGTAACGGGACACGGGTCGATTGATTCGGCAATTGCCGCGATGAAGGCGGGTGCGGCAGATTATGTGACCAAACCCTTCAGCGCAGACGAACTGCGAATGCGATTGATGCGCGCCGTCGCACTCGAACGGCAGCAACGAGAACTTGAGACGTTGCAGGAAACGCTGCTGGTGCACAAAGGATTCAGCGGCATGTTGGGTAAGAGCCGTGCGATGGAAGATGTGTTTACTCTTGCTAAGAAAGTTTCAAGCAGTGATATCACTTTGCTCATTCTTGGCGAGACGGGAACAGGTAAGGGATTGCTTGCACAGGCGCTGCACGTAAATTCACCACGCGCGAAAAAACCATTTGTCAGCGTGAATTGTGCCGCACTCACTCCGACACTGCTTGAAAGTGAGCTATTCGGCCACGAGAAAGGCGCGTTTACAGGCGCAATTGAACGTCGGATCGGGCGGTTTGAGCTTGCGGATCACGGGACAATATTCCTTGATGAAATCGGTGAACTGACACCGGAGCTACAGACCAAACTGCTTGATGTAGTCCAAGAAAAGAAATTTGAGCGCGTTGGCGGATCGCAGACGATCAATGTCGATGTAAGATTGATTACCGCGACAAATCGCAATCTCGTCGAGCGAGTTAAAGCCGGTAAGTTTCGTGAGGATTTGTATTACCGACTAAACGTTGTACCAATTACGCTGCCGCCACTGCGCACGCGGCGTGAAGACATTGAACTTCTGGCCGCGCATTTTCTGGCTCAGTCCTCAAAAAGAATCGGCAAGGAGAATATGCGTTTTACTCCGACTGCGTGGCGCGCGCTACTTGAGCATTCCTGGCCAGGTAATGTGCGCGAACTGCAAAACACAATTGAACGTGCGGCGGTGCTGGCCGATACGAATGAGGTCAGTGGGATTTCTTTTGCCGAGATGTTAGGTACTCAGGCCGCTTCAAACATCTCCACTGACAAGCTGCTGAAGGACCTTTTGCGTGAAGAAACAGAAAGAGTCGAGAAACAGTATTTGGCCGCGCTGCTAACGAGATTCGGCGGGAGCGTTACACGCACGGCTGAGCATGCTGGGGTTGACCGGCGAACAATCTTTGACAAGATGAAGCAGTACGAATTGCGGAAAGAAGATTACAAGTAGCGATCAATTTGGGAGAAACGATTCCCATTGGGAGAATTGGCGCACAAAAGTGATGGGAAGACCATCGCTTTTCTTGCTCTTAAGAATATAGTATTCTTAATCTTATTACTATATGACGCTATGGCACAGAGGTTGTATTGTATGCAAATAGAAATTTTCGAAGCTGCTGGAATGCGAAGGGTTGGCGCGAGACTTCTATTTCCACTAAAGGCAGCATCGTTCGCCAGCGAGGGAGGTAACTTCCCCAGGCCGTCCTTCGCTGACACTTTAGACAAAACCCCCGACACTTGGATGTCGGGGGTTTTTTGTTTGTTGCGTGCTCTTCCCGCACGCATCATCCTGCGCGGCTCTTACCAATAGAGGACTCTAATTCTTAGCTATGCGATTCACATTTGAATAAACAACGTTGGGCCTCGCAGGGTGGAAGGACACTGTCGAACCTGTAATTGTGAAACGGGTGATCTCTTTCATGTCCTGATCAGGCGCGATTGTCGTATTAAATGAACGAGTGGTTCCCTGTACGACTGTTCGTACGGTGATGGCTTGGTTTCCGAGGTCATTTCCACAGCTTGAATACCAATCGACTGCGACAGCGAACTCACCGGCAGGCGGGTTTGTAGTCCAGTAGATGTTCTCGGGGCGGCCGTTTTCATAGTTGCCACAAAGGTTGTCGCGGTCCAATTGACCACCTGATCCGGTGACATTTGGCGCTTGGCCGTTGCCGTAGTAGCACCATTCATCGTTGGGATCCTGTACCCAGAGATCAAGGTCAAGCGAACTTTCGTTGTACCACGTTAAGGTGACTTGGATATCCCCTGTACCGACAGATGTCGTGAAGTTTGGTACGCAAGCGCAACGACCTGTATCTGACTCAACGAAATCACCTGATGACAGTTCAATACAGCTTGGGTTGTCGTAGTGCCAAGCATTAGCTATAGTCATCCAATCCGTGAGGTGGTGGTAGTACTGGCCAGGATTAATGCTACTTTCGCGCTCCAAACAAAATCTGTAGCTTCCTTGTGGAAGATACCAATTCCCCGCATTTGCCCAACCGATCGTGCCGCTCGGGGCATACACGATCCCTTGCCCAGCTTCGGGCACCCATGCAACTTGGGCCGGGTACTCAAGTTGAACTGAATCTACACAGACATTCAGCCAAGAAGCGCCCGTGTTGGTCACATGTACGCACCCCGATGCATCATCCTGAACTTGACGGCCTGTAAGGAACCACGGCGACAGCGTGTAAGTTTGCGCTTTTACTGTGCGCGTAGCTGCATCGTAGTCCGAACTGAAATACTCGGGGATGCCGGTGGTCGGGTTGCGCCGCCACAAACTTAGCTCGCCGGGGTCGCCTTCGCCGGGAACGGGGACTGCGATCTCGACGGGCCTGGCAAATGTGAATCCCTCGGGTCCGAATTGATAGACATCAGAGATTACACTCTCGCCGGAAGGCGGGGTAACGTTGATGTCGTTGTTGCGCTCAATCGAGAACACCATTGTTCCGGCATTGCCGTTTTCGAGTGGCGGTACTGCGCCAATTGGAACGACCAGACGCGCACCGGCCTCAGTTTCGATTGTACCAGACGTTGTTGTCGTGACGGATCCGCTCGCGTTGTCTTCGGTTTGTGTCGGCGCAGGCGTTTCGTCGTCGTCCTTCGGACAGCCGATCCAGAGAACGGTTGTCATCATGAGAAGCGCAACAAATATTTTGCTCCGCATGCAGCACCTCATGTTAGTTATGTTGATCCATACGTTATCGTGAAGTATGGACTCACAATTTAATGCATGCGCGCCGAATAGCAAGCCACACATTCGTGCAGATTCGTAAAGTAAGCAAGAGCAAGCAAGACCACTGACAACAATCGTGAGTAATGGTGTTACCTCAGAATGAACACGCAATGCATGTTTGTCACATAGTGTTTTGGGATATTTTGAAACAATAAAAGCGGGGCGACCAGATTGGCCGCCCCGCGTTACTTGAAGGCAGTTCTAACGAGAGTGACCCTATCTGTCTTCCACGTCAGGTGAGTACATGGTCACAACATAGAAATATTTCTCGGCTCCGGTTTGAATGACGTTCTGATCCACATAGAACGGCTCGGTTGTTGTTCCGACAATATTTTGTTCAGTCGGTTCAAATTCAGGCGTCGAACTGCGATGAATCGTATAAACCGGCGCTGTGTCATCCGGGTCCCACATCAACTGGATATCTGTGGCAACATGATGAATGACAACATGGCTTATCAGACAGAATCCGCATTGCAGGCGAGATTGATACTCTGAGCCGCAGGGCACGCCACTATAGACGGTCGGCGCGACATAGAAATAGTAGGTCCCAGCGGCAAGGCATTTGATAATCACTTGCTTGGATTGACAGGCATAGCCCGTCGCGTACCTAATCTGAGTCAAGCTGCCGCAATTCGGAGTCGGTTGATAGATGGCCATTTCGTAGGGGAACTCGGCACTCACCGTCCAACGAATTCGACGCGGTGCAGAGAGATTCAATTCGTACCAATCTGTGTCTCGATAGCCGCCCATCGCCCACGAACCACCGCACCAAGTTGTGTTGCAACTGAGAGGAGTGAAGGTCGGCGGATTCGTATTGCAGCCTTCATTGAACGCTGGACCGAACGGATTCGGGCACGGTTCATTTTCTTGCGGCAAGTTGGGTGAACAGGTAATTGAGCATGGGCAGTGGCAAGGCGAACATGCGATGGCCAGAATGTACGGCCCATTCGATCCTGCTGGACTTGAAATCTTCAGATTGTAAACACCCGGCGCGAGACAGCCAGAGGTTAACTTGCTGTCAGTGCCGACTCCTGAATCGTAGTCGAACTCGAGCACGGTTGAGCAATCACTTGCATAGAGTTGCAGGAAAGGATCAAGACCGCCGCCGAACGGTGAATAGGCAGGTGTGCTGTTGGCGAATACATCCACTGTTAGCGAGTAGCAGCCCGTTGACGGAATGGTAACTTGATACCAATCTACATCGAAAGGCTGGCCCGGTTGAGTGTAGATAATCTCGCCGCAAAGTGTATCGCCACAGAACAACATCGTGCCCGGACCGCAGACATCGTTTGACGGATCGAAATCAACATCTGGATAGGGACATTGCCCGGAGCAACTACAGTCTTGACACTGTGCCGCAAGCACATATGGCCCGGCGGTTCCAGCGACGCCCGTAATCTTAAGGCGATATGTGCCAGGCTGGAGACAGGCAGAGACCAATCTACTATCATTAGCGATGCCGGAGTTGTCATCCAAGGCAAGTTGTGTAGTGCATGTGCCATTCCACAACTCAACAATTGGATTTAGTCCGGCAAGATAGCCATAGTAGCCCGGAGTGCCGTTGCCGAAAACATCGAGCGTCAAACGCTGGCAATTCGGACCAAAGACAAAGAAGAGATACCAATCAATATCTGGCGACGGTTCTTGGCGGATTTCTCCGCAGAGCGTATCTCCGCAAATGAACTCCGCAGGTGCGGTCGGACAGGTGTTGTTGGCAGGCTCAATATCGCGGTTCTGGTAGTTACACGGCGGCGGGCAAGCGCACGGGGTGCAACTCAAAGATAGGACATACGGTCCTACGGATCCTTGGAAACCGCCAACTCGAATGTGATACCAACCGGAGGCAAGACAGGCTGTTGTCAGCAAAGCGTCATTGCCGACACCACTATTGTTGTCCTGTCCAACAAGAGTTGTGCAATTCGATTCGTAGATTGCTATACCCGGATCAAGCCCTTGACCGAAAGGATAGTAGCCCGGAGTATCATTGCCATAGACATTGGCCGTGATACGAACACACGGTGTGCCGAACGGAATCTCGAAAGTGTACCAATCTTGATCAGGTGCAGCCCCCTGAATGATCTCACCGCAGATTGTGTCGTTGCAGGATAGTTGGATATTTGAGAAGCTACAACCATTGTTGGCTGGATCGAAATCAAGATCTGCATAGGTACATGTCTGTCCCGTCGGGCAGGGAGCACAATGCACCGAGGCAACATACGGAAGACAGTGAATCGGGTTCATGAAACCAAATGATGCTGTGGGTTTCACATACAACCAATAGGTTCCAGGATCGAGACAAATTGAAAAACAAAGCGGGGTACATGCAGGAGCATTCCCCTGCGCATGGACGATCATACTTGAACAAACTGCGTTTGGAGTCATGATCGCGGCCGCAACGGGGAAAGCCGCTTCGACACACCACGTCACGGTGTCACGAGTCGAAATTGTGATTTCGTAGAAATCGTGATCAGGCAAGTCATAGTAAGTGGCCGAACCACAGATCGTATCACCACATTGGATATGCACTGCCGACGGTGGTGTCGAGTGACATCCGGCGTTGTATTGATCGTTGAAATTCGGGCAGGATTCACCTTCAGGAATTGCGCTTGTCGGGCACTCTATGCATGACGTACAGGGGAAGCAGCGTACGCTCGCGGTGTACGGTTCGCAATAGCCGTTGAGTGGATAACCTTGCACAGACAGCCAGTAACGACCCGGCGGGAGGCAAGCTCCCGCGCGTGCAGTATCACATTTCGGGGCTTGGTAACTCGATGCCCAAGTTATCGCTCCAGAGCATCCTGCAAGCGGTTCCATGATTTCCACAACTGTGGGCACGTTTGAATGTACTGTCCATACGACACTGTCGTATGACGTGACATTCAATTCGTAGATATCGCGGTCGCGGAAAATGTAGGGATTGGGAGGAACGATCACACCCCAGCTTGTGCCGCAAATGTCATCGCCGCAATTTATCGGAGTGACGTATTCGATATTTCCTAAGCAACCACCGTTATACATGTCAGGCAGATTCGGACAAGCTTCACCTTCGGGAATACCGGCTACAGGGTCACAAATAGGACAGGGGATACAAGGCTGGCAGTCAAGGGAGATTGTGTAGTCGCCGTTCGCGCAGTTGACGCTTCCAGCGGGGCCACTTGGCTGAACAATCACGAAATACGAACCTGGTTCAAGGCACCCGCCGATACAAACTGTGTCGCATTCCAGACCACCGGTCTGGCTAATGGGCATAATTCAACCAGGGAAGAATTCGTATAGTGTTAGTGTCACAGGAAACTCAGCCATCACACAAAAACGAATACTATCGCGCTGATGCAGTGTAACATAGTAGGCATCTTTGTCGAGCCACGTATTGGTGTGAGTTGCTTTGCCGCACATGGTCTCACCACAATTGATCGTCTCGTATCCACTGCCCGCACAGGCCGGTCCTGCGTTTGGATCTGGGTATGTCGCCGGACAAAGTTCGTTCTCGTAGTTAGAACCAATAGGACACTCAACGCAACCAATTCCGACAAAGCACGAAGGCATCACCGACAAGTCCATCACAAGCTGGTAGTTCCCCGATTCGCCTGCGGCGCCGTCCACGATGATGATGTAGGTAAAATTTCGCGTGAAGTTAATACCGGAACAGCAACTTTGCGGAGCACAGTCGGGCGAATCATCATTGCAGCAGACCATAATCGGTTCATCGGATCCGGGACAGCCGCGCCAGATGCTCAAGACCGTGTTGTACGAGGATCCGCAAAGGGACACATCTAACGTCATGTCCATGTTTGGCGTGAAACGATATACAACGTCAGGCGAACTTCCGCCACCGTAACACGGTGTCGTGTAGTTGTCTGCATAGCCGGTCGTTGTGCCAGCATCCGTGTAAGGAATGGACGGAATTACGGTCGCGCTGGCGCAAATGTCGCCGCCTTGATCCAATGGGTTACGCGGTTCGTTTTCACGCTCGCGGAATTTCGTCCCGAGTTCAGCGAGCTGCGCCTGAAGGGGAGCGACTGCCGCTTCACCTGCGCAGCCAAGTGACAGATTCCAAATGTCGGTTTCGAGGCGCTTCATCTCGTCTGCGATTTCTGTCTTGGTCATGGGTTGCTTGGAACCCACTTTCTGTGGACCTGCCGCCGCAAATTGGGAGGACAGAAGTGCTACCACCAGCACAGCGCCGAACATCAGTTTTCGTGTCTTCATGGGGACCTACCTTTCGGTTTGCTAACGAATTTGTAACAATCTACTCCGTTCGTCCACAATTGACAATGATTATGATGCCCTATTTGAAAAATGTAAGATGATGATACGGTCTCTCTTTCTCAAATATGACCCTAATTATCAACTATTTGGAAATTATTTGTCCGGATTAGTTCGGCGAGTAATAAAAAACAGAGGCATGGCAATCTGGTGACTAACTCACTTTAGACCCCCCAGAATGAAAGAGGGCGACCTTATGGTCGCCCTCTTGTACGAAACGAACGAAGTCTTATTTCAGCGGGCCGGTGGCGCGCTTAATTGGGAAATTCGGCATCGGCACGTCGTTCCGCGGATCTTCTTTTATCTTCTGACGGCACCACTTGATCGCGTACTCAAGCTGGTCATCGATACCGTTGATCTGGTTCTTGATGGTTTGAGGCAATTCGACATCAGGCGAGACACCGGGACCTTCAATCAGCCATTTGCCATCCTCACCCCAACCGGTAAATTCAGGCTGGGTGGCACCACCGCCGTCGATGAAGCCCTTGCCACCGCGAATACCAACCCAACCACCCCACGTGCGCATACCTACAAGCGGGCCGAGTTCAAGACGCTTCCACCCTTCTGAGAAAGTCTCGCCATCTGATCCGGTTTGCTCATCGCAAAGCGCGATAAAGTGCCCTTGGAACTGCGAATATGGATCGTGATCCTTTGAACCGTTGCGCGAAGTTCCCCACGTCCAGATCTTGCGATCAAGCTGTTGAAGAATCCAACGTGCGATATTGCCACCGCCGTTGTTACGCACGTCGAAGATGAAGGCCTTCTTGCCGCCGTAAACTTGTGGATAGTATTCGCGCATGAATTGCTCCATACCCGCACCACCCATGTCAGAGAGGTGCAGATAGGCAATGTCGTCACCACCCTTTTCTTTGACGTATGCCATGCGGCCTTTGACCCAATCCCAATAGCGAAGGTCGCCATCATCCTTCATCGTGCGGACAACGAATTCGCGCGCACCATCGAGTGATGGCTTGTCGTTAACTGAAACCATTACAAGCTTGCCTGCCTTGTTTGCGAGCAATTGCATGTAGTTACTAACTTCATTTACCGGCTTGCGGTCGATGGCAACAAGGTACTCACCTTGCTTCACATTCAAGCCGACGGCAGACAGCGGACTTGTACGCTCCTTGTCCCACGGATCGGGAGCAAGAATCTTGTCAATTTTATAGAAGCCGTCATTCGTGCGCGTGACATCGATGCCGAGCAAACCAACGCCGATACTCTTTGAACGCTCAACATCGCCACCCATAATGTAGGCGTGACCGGCGTTCAATTCGCCAAACAGTTGGCCAAGTACGTCGTTCAGTTCATTACGCGTAGTGATGCGGTCAACAAGTTTCCCATAACGGTCGCCTTCCTTCTTCCAATCTACGCCGTGCATGTTGGGATCATAGAAGAAGTCGCGCTGATTGCGCCAAGCTTCCCAATATATTTGCTTCCACTCAGCACGCGGATCGACATCGTGCGTCCACTCGTCGAGCTTTAGACCTTTGTCTTTGTCGTCTTTGTCGGGTTCGGGAAGTTCAGTATCACCGGCGTCAATGACCGTGAAACCGTCCTTCGAACGAATAACCATCTTTTTGCGATCAAGCGACATCATGTAACCGCGCGCGCCGTCAGCAACGGTGTAGTCTTTCTTCTTCTTGATATCGAAGCAATGGAGTGCAATGCCCGGATCTTCGTCGTCGCCGTGCGCATCTTCCTTCCAACCACGGACATCATACGAGAAGTAATAGAGCTTGCCGTCAACGGCACCCAATCCAGCATAGCGGCCTGCACCCGTGGGCAACAAGACGATACGATCCATCAGGCCATCCCAATCAATCTTGACTTCGACTTTCTTGTCTTCCTTGTCCTTATCGTCGTCGTCGTCCTTGTCGCCTTTCTTGTCCTTCTTATCTTTGTCCTTTTTATCCTTGTCCTTTTTGTCGTCGTCCTTCTTCTCGTCGTCTTTCTTGTCGTCGGACGCGATAGCATTGTCTTCATAAAGATAAGGACTCTTAGTCTCTTTTGAAAGTGCGAGCGCGAATAACTGCGAGGTGTTCAGGGTGATGAAAGCCCAATCGTTGTCGCCGTTGAAAGCGTTCTGATTGCGGCGCGACGAGAAGTAGAGCCACTTGCCATCGGGATCCCATGACGGCGAATCGCTATCGAACATCGGGTCAGTGACAAGGTGAGTCTTCTTTTCCTTCATGTCATAAATCTTGACGCCGCCAAATTTGTTAGGCAGCTGCACGGTGTACGCGATGTAACGTGAATCGGGCGAGAACTCGTACGTGTAGATTTCCCAATCAGAAGAATCAAGAACTTGAGTGGAGCCTGTCTTCAAATTAATCAATGAAAGCGTACGATCCTTGTTGCCGCAAACGCCCCACTCACCATCGGGTGACATTTCGATTCCGAAATTGTAGGTTGATGGTCCGGGACCAACTTTGCGCGGCTTGCCTTTGCCGTCGGTTGGGTAGGCCCACAGAGTCTGCTCGCCTTCTTTGTCGGTCCACGCATAAATTTCTTTCCCGTCCTTGCTGTAGAACGGAGACTTCTCGCGTTCTGCCGGGGTATCCGTCGCTTGCAAAATCACGCCACGACGTTCGGTTGAAGCTGTGAATAGCTCGCCGCGAGCACCAAGTACGATGCGCTTGCCGTCCGGTGAAAGTGCGTAGTCGTTGGTGTAATCGTCCGGCGAAATGAAACGATCATGCGTCAGCAAGAGTTCGCTCGGCATCATCACGTCAACTTTGCGAGTCTGACCGGCGGCGATATCATAAACGTAAACATCCGCGCCGACTGAATAGCAAATCTTACCATCTGCAAGACTTGGCCAACGCACATCGTAGTCACGATGCTCGGTCAAGCGCTTGATGTCCGAACCGTCTGGATTCATGCACCATAGGTTGTCACGATCGTCTTCGTTGCGAACATAGAAGATCTTGCCGTTGTACCACATTGGAGTGGCATCATTGCCTTCCCACTTGGTAACTTTCTGGTAGTCGTGCGTCTTTGTGCTGCCAACGTAGATGTCTTCCGCCCAGCCGCCCTTGTAGCGCTTCCATGTGCGCGTACCGAGCGAGAAACGGGTGAAAGCGATTCGATCTCCGCCCGGCTCAAACGTGACATGAGCAATTTCGGGGACTTCCATCTTGGTCGGCCAGCCGCCATCAGTGCCGACGATGAACATCTGCCAGAATCCGGCGCCGTTATCGGCCCAGTTGCGGTAGGCAACCTTGCCATCATTGGTCCATGCGGCAACAAAGTCTGCTGAAGGATGATAAGTCAATCGACGAGGCTGGCCACCTTCCGGTGACACGACATAGACGTCAACGTTTCCGTCATAGTTGCCGCTGAAGGCAATCCACTTGCCGTCAGGTGAAAACATTGGGAAGCGTTCTTCGCCTGCCGCTGAGGTCAAACGACGTGCGTTGCCGCCGTTAATGGGGGCAATCCAGAGATCGTTATCTGCGATAAAAGCAATTTGATTGCCGTACGCGGTGGGCCAGCGGTAGTAACCCTCGGAAGGTGCTGCAAACAAGCTAGTGAGGCTTGCCAAAAGGAGTGCAAGACTGGTGATGAAAAGTTTCATGCGGGTTCCTTACGAACTACGAGAAAGGTATTTCGAGATTGGTCGGAAAGAGGGAAAAGGGGAAACAGTGGTCTCTATGTCTAAAGACAAAATGGCCCCCGAAGTAATAGACTCCGGGGGCCATTTTTTGTTGCATTATCTTACTTCAACAGCATCATTTTGCGAACCGACGTAAAGTCGCCCGCGTCCATGCGATAGAAGTACAAGCCGGACGGCATAGCTACGGCATCAAACGACGCGGTGTAAACGCCGGCCGAGAAGTTACCGTTAGCAAGGACCGCAACTTCCTGACCCAGCATGTTCACCACGGTCAAGCGGACATTCGACTGCACAGGCAACGAGAACTGAATGTCAGTAGTCGGGTTAAACGGATTCGGGTAGTTCTGGCCCATAGAGAATTCGCTTGGAAGCGGCAGGTTAGTCTCATGGACAGCCGATGCAGTTGAGTCACCGATACCACGGAGAATGACAGGGAACGCGGCATTGTTGCCTGCATTGCTGTTAATTGTGATGATACCGTTCCATGAGCGGTGAAGCGGCGGATCAAAGGTAATAGTCACATCACGGCTGGCACCTGCGGCAACTGTAAAGCTCGTCGGCGTGATCTGGTAAGCCGGGGCAGTTGCGTTCGGAGTAATCGTGATGCTCGTCACGTTCAGCGCATCTTGTCCACCTTCGTTGAACACAGTGAGTGTTTGGCTGACGCCCGGTGCCGACGGACGAATGCGACCGAAGTCAACGGTATCACGATCGGTATCAATCACCGGGAACGGTGGCGTGGCCGAAGTGGTGTCAAAGAATACCTGCATACACAGGTTACCACCGTCATCTTCGAAGAACTGCGCACCGTCGTTGGCGATTTGAAGTGCCAACAAGCCCATTGCAATGTTCTGCGCAGCATTGGGCGGATTGTCATCGAAGCCCATCGGGGCGCCGGTTTCAAACAAAGTACCGAATGTTACAGATTGACCTTCGAAAACGAGAATCGGCGGAGTGACCGTGATTTCGTTCCAGCCTGACACAACAGCAGGAGTCGACGTCCAAACAGGCGTGCCCGTCGGAAGCTCTTGGCTATCATTCATCCAAATACGGAAGTCGCCAGTTGCTGCACCGCCAACGTCAACACGGACGCGGGTAATCGCGGCGGGATAGGTCGCCGGCTTAAACTTCAAAGCCCACCCCGAACCGGCACTAAAGCCTAAGTATGAGTCGGCATCTTCGTCATCGTCATAGCGATACCAACGGTGGTTGCCGCCCACAAAGAAGCGTAGCCACGTTGTGTCATTTTCCTGATTGTTGTCATCACCTGCAAGGGCAATGCAACGGGCAAGGTATTCACCTTCGGCAGTCGGCGTAAAGGGGGTTCCAGTTGTAAGGTTGGCCGTGGCTTCTGCATCCAATGCGCCGCCGATCAGGTCTTCAGAGAAGACTTCGGTTCCGCCGGGGCCTGTAACGGTCAATTCGCCAACATACGCGGTAATGTCCTGCGTGCCAACGTTTTCAAATTCTTGCGTGAAGAAAACAGATTGACCGGATAGGAAGTTGTATGAGGTCTCGCCAGCAACTTCGTTAGAAAGATCGCCAGCCGAGAGGTCAGTAAAGACACCGCCGGCAATACCACCGACGCGGAACATAATGTCGCCGGTCAAATTCGAGTAGGTGCCAAACTTACCCTGCGTTGAGATCTGGCTGCGATCGCCTGTGATGCCGTTGTCATAAACGGGATTCCAGTTGGCATCACCTTGCGGACCACCGGGAATCGGGCCAAAGACGACCCAGAAGTCAGTGCCACCGACAACGTTTACGGTGTCATTGAAATTGACATCAAACCAGCCAAAATTCGGCAGAGGCGCTGCAGCGCGGGCAATAGCTTGCTCGCCACCGGGAGCCGGGGTCGACGTAAACACAAAGCACGAGCACGGGGCTTGCGAGTTGGTGCCGTCAATCGTGTAGCAATAGGCGCTGATCAGCGAGAAATCCACGGGAGCCGTAAAACGAACACGGCACCAGAAGTTCGTGGCGGTGCTGAGGATTGCCGGGGAGTTGTTGTCATACAACAAAGTATCCGGCTGGGGATCATCGAGTGCTCCGTTCGGGAGCGTGCGGGTGTCCAGATTACTCGGCCAGACCAAAGCCACGTTGTCCGAGGCCATGGCGGACATCGCGGTTGTCAGGCAGAGGAGTAGGAGCCAGTGGGTCCAACGCATGGGGTTCCTCCAATTAGGGGTATCTACAAACATTTCAACAATTTCCGGGACTTGAACCACCTTGATTCTTACGGGAATAGAGAAGGGTCCACATGGACCCTCACCCTAAGATAACGATTTCAGGGGATAAAGGAAAGGGGAAAACACATCCTACAACGGCAATTTCTTACTGATAGAGCCTGTGTTCCATGATATAGTTGCGGACTGATTCAGGAATCCACTCGGATGTGTCACGTCCAAGTTTCACGGCTTCACGAATTTCAGTTGCCGAAATCGGGATCAACGGCGTATCGAGCATGCGGACACGGGCTATGTATTGGGCAGGGGCTTCCCGGATGTCCACGCCTGGTCTCCTCAGAACGGCGACGCGGGCATATTCAAAGAGGTCTTCAGGATTCTTCCATTTGGGAAGCTCAACCAAAGAATCCGCTCCGACAATGAGCCAAAGGTCTTTTTCACCAGGCGGCAACTCTGCAACAACTCGACGAATGGTTTCCGTGGTGTAGGCGGGACCATCAACTTTTTCTTCTGTGTCAGAGAGCTTTAGAGCCGGGAATTCTGCGAGCGCGAGCCTCAACATCTCCTTGCGATGAACATATGGGGTCATCGGCACATGAAGCTTGTGCGGAGGGTACGGATTCGGGAGCATCCAAATCTCAGGCAGACCAAGTTCAAGACGGGCGGCCTCGATTGTCCAAAGATGGCCGTAGTGTACTGGATCAAATGTCCCCCCGAAGAGACCAAGGCGCGTCATGGAGTAGCTGCTTGCTCCGTGCCGGCTTTCAATGTGCGAGAAAGCTCTTCAATCTTGTCTAAAAAACTTGCCCGCCGGGAATCTCCTCTTGTAGTCTGTGATCGCGGCAATGGCTTTCTCTTTTTCGTCAAGCTTGACTAAAGAACGCACTTTGTCATAGGCGGCTTCATCGGCATAGACCGTGTCATAGAAATCAGAGAGCATCGCATCCGCATAGATAACAGCCGCAGCGTACTCTTCGACTTTCAAATAGAGCTTGAGTGCAGCGAAACTCTTGCGAGCAAGCTTGTCGCGGCACTTTGCCATATAGGTATAGGCACTATCCGCATATTGATTTTGCGGGTAATCTTCGAGGTAGCGCTGAAATCCGTCGAAAGCTTGTTCTGTGTAGACCTGATCAAGACGAAAATCTGGGGCCAGTTCGTAGTAGCAACGGGATTCGTAGTAGGCTGCGTTGCCGGCGAGCGGGCTTGACGGGAATTGCGTCACGAGCCGCTTAAAATCATCGGCAGAAACAAAGTAGTCGCCCTGTTCAAATCCGGAGCGAGCAAGATAGTAGTATGCCGAGTCAATAAAGGCCGAGCCTGAGTAGTTCAGAGTGATATCGCGCAACAACTGAGCGGCGCGGAAGTAGCGTTCACGCTCGAACAGACTCTTTGCTCGGTTCCAGTCGGCATCCGCTCCATCATCGGTGATGAATTGAGTCTTTGACGCGCAGCCTAAGAGCAGCAGTGCGAAAAGAGTTGGAAGAATGTATTTTGAGAGTTTTTGCATCAAGACTTGGTGCGGGCAGAAAAGAGGATAACGAAGACGCCTGCTGTGGCGCCGAGTATCGCAAGCGGGATTAACCAGCCGGAAGTTGCGGAATGCGAAATGGTTGTTGTGGAATCCAACAACGCAACAAAAGTCGTATCTGGTGCAAGCGTATCGGGAACATTCTGCTCAGGCTCAACAGAGAGCGCTGAAGTGAGAACAATAAGAAAAGCGAATACTTTAACTACAGTCGCCATGCGAAAGTGAGCGTTGTGTAGCCTTGGACTGGGCGACCGCTATCGTAGAGGATTGCTAAGCCAAACGAAAGGATGTCTTCTGGAACGCGCAAACGGTCCTCCCTGCTGCGAAACCAATTGGCGTCAAGGAGTCCAATGCCTGCAGTTGCAAGTGCGCCACGGCTGCGGGTGAACAATGATCCGCCCGCTCGCAATGCGAATGCACGAACTGGTCGCCACTCCGCACCAAGACGTGGTTCCAAGTAGCCGAGGCCTTGTGTCTCGCTGACGTTGGTCAACTGAAAGGCCAAAGTGTATGCAGGTCTTTGAAGCGCGACTGAGGCGGTTGTGCCCTTGTCAACACGGCGGTCGAGTGGATGTAGCCAACGCGGTCCGGTAACCGGAAACCTCTGATAGTGTAAACCCACTTGGAGGCCGCGAGGTTTCAGGATAACACCGTAGCTGAAGCCTTCGCCGTCTCCTTTGAAGTCGCGTGAATAGAAATCAACTCGTCCGCCGACTTGCACGCGCTTGTGCATTTGCAGATGCAGCACCAGACTTGTTTGAAATTCCGCGAGCGTGTGCTTTTCAGGAATATCATCAAATCGCGTCGTATCATTGCGCTGCATCACAGGTTCCGCCAGAATACCAGAAACGGCGAGCCAACGGTGGCGGGCAGAGACAGAGCGGACGAACAGACTGGATACGTCGGCTATTTGGCTAATCGTCGTGCGACGATCTGCTGCGGTGTCAAAGTAGTCACTTAGCTGAAGGGCACCGTTGCCTTGCAGAACTCCGGTGACTCCGGTACGTTTTTCTACAGGAAGGGCACGAAGCCTGCAGGATTACTACTGCTGGTGGACATTGATCCAAACAAAGCGCCGGTAGCGTTGCCCATTGCGAAATCGCGCGCCACACCGCTCTGTATTAAGAGCGGAGTCCACTCAAACGCAAACGCCTGCGCTGCAAGAACTAATGCCAACAGAAGTCGAATCATGATGATTCGGAAGACCCGTAGCGCTGCGTACGCATCCAAAGAGCAGATAGAACAACTGCGAATAGGCCGTAGTAGAGCATTGGCCAAAGTTTGGCAAGTCGGACCGCAATCGTGATGTCTTGCCGCGCGGGACCATCGCCCCAGATGGCTCCAGCTACATCATACCCAAGTGTCTCAACGTAACGACCGTTAGGCAAAATCAGCGCACTGATCCCAGTGTTGGCGGCGCGCACAATTGAACGATGTGTCGCGACTGCACGCAAACGCGAAAGCGCAAGATGCTGGTATGGGCCGCTTGAATGGCCGTACCAACCGTCGTTCGTAACGTGACCGAAGAATTGCGCGCCTTTCAATACCGCGTCTGCCGCTATGTCTGAATAGACAACTTCAAAGCAAATCAAGCAGGTAAACGGCGGAACGCTGCCGCCGGAGAAGACGACAACAGAGTCACCGGGCTTAAACTCCGCTTGACCTAAATGCAGATTACCGAGAAAGGGAAACCACTTTTGTCCGGGGATTCGTTCTCCAAACGGGACGAGGTGGATTTTTGAAGAGCGCTGCAGTGCGAGGGAATCAGGGCGGATGGCGAAGGCCGCATTATAAGGAATCTGCTCACCGTCGGGAGCAACATCGTAGTCTGTACCGCCGGTGAGCAAGACTGCGTGACTACGCTTGGTCAGGTTGCGCAACGTGTCGGCTGCCCAGCCGCGAAAACGAATCGGCATTGGTACGGCAGTTTCTGGCCAGCAGATAAACTCCACTCCTTTGCCCGCTATGCCGTCAGTCAATTCTACATGATCCGCAAGGATTTCGGCTGAACTCATTTGCCACTTTGTTTCGGCAGGGGTGTTAGCCTGAATACTTGCTGCGCGTATCATGCGCGATGACGATTCAAGCTCATCACTGCGTAGATAGCCCCAGCCGAATGGCACCACAATCAAGAGCAGCGCAGTGATTGAATAGATGCGTTTGCGGGCGTGCCAAAAGAGAAAGAACAGCGCATTGATTGTAAGTACCAGAAACGCGAGGCCTTGGACATCAATCCACGAGGCAATTTGCATTGCTGAGATTGAGGCGGACAATGGAAGCGCCCATGTTGCCCATGGAAAGCTCAGTTCACCCGTACCCCAGAAAATTTCGAGGGCCTGATAAGTCACGATAAAGAGCAGGGCGGCTTCGGTTTTCGAAAGAGCCTTCGCAGTGCGATTGACTACCCACGCGACCATGCCCCAGATTGTAGCAAGGATGCAGATGAGAGCGAAGCCTGCTATAATCGAAATCCACCACGGTGCGCCAGAGTTAAGGCCGACCCAATAAAGGACACCGCTAAAGAACAGAACACCGGCGCGCCACGCGGATACAAATACCCTCTCGCGCGAAGTGTCGGTGGCAGAAATTAGGAATGGAACTAAGGCTACATAAGCAACCGGCCAAAGTGACACAGGCGGAAAGGCCAGCGCACCAAGCAGTGCCGCAAGCAGAAACCCCCATCGAGACAGCATGGGATTAGTCGTCTGCGCCGATAACAACTTCGCGATTTTCCGTAGCCGATCGGTATGCGGCTTCGATAACCTCTAAGATATAGGCCGAGTCCTCTGCAAGTGACACAGGCTTCGCTTTGCCCGCGATCACGCTGTAGAAATGTTCGAGTTCGTACTCAAATGACTTGTTATAAAGTGTCGCAGCCTTGAGTTGAGGGCCTGCCGGTGTGACATTAACCAAACTGCCGTGAATCTCTTTGGTGATCTTAAGAGGATTCAATTCCGCAATGCCTTTGTTGCCGCTAAACACCGTCATGGCCGCCGATTCATCCGACATGTAGGCCCACGTCGCATTCAATTGTAAGGCCGCACCGCCTTGGAAAGTCAAGTAAGCAGAAAAGGTATCTTCAACGCGGAGATTCAAACGATCCTTGGAGGTGTTGCAAGTCACACGTTTGATCTTTGGTTTGCCCAATGTCCACCAGCACACATCGAGCAATTGAAGACCAAGGTCCATTAACACGCCGCCGCCAGAGATGCGTGACTCATGCAACCACGGACTGCGGGACCACGTTTCTTTGCGTTTCAGCCACGAGGCTCGAATAACTCGCACTGTACCGAGTTCGCCGCCCTGCACGAATTCGTGGAGAATCATTACGTCGGGACGAAATCTTAAGTTCATCCCGACCATCAGGTGCCGTCCGGCTTTCTTCGCCGCATGTACCATGCGCTGGGCTTCTTCGGACTTGCGCGCCATTGGTTTCTCAACCAAAACGTGCTTCCCTGCTTCCAGCGCCGCAAGAGTTAGGGCAAGATGCGAGTTAGTCGGAGTATTGATGTGAACTGCGTCAATCTCAGGATCGGCGAAGATTTTTTCGGCGTCGCGATAGAATTTCGGGATCTTCTCCTTTTCTGCCAAGGCCGCAACTTTTGCGTAATCAGTATCCGCGATGGCAACAATGTCGGCATGTGCGCTCTTCTTCAACAAAGGAATATGAAAGAGCTGGCTGACACCGCCTGCACCGATAATACCGACTCTAAACTTATCCGCCATGACCGTCTATTTCCCTCCTGCCGGAGTTGACCTGTTCATCCAAAAACGACTGCAGCAGCAATACCGCTGCCGCCATGTCGAGTTTACCGCGTTGTTTCTTCTGATTGACTCCCACTTGCGAGAGTGAGCGGCTGGCCTGAAAGGAGGTGAACCGCTCATCGGCAAACGTTACCTCAACGCCTAGCTCGCACACGATGTCCGCAAACTTGCGGGCAGCCTGAGCGGACTCCCCTTCGGAGCCTTGCAAAGTCAAGGGTAAGCCGATTACGATGAGAGAGATATCCTCTTCACTGAGAGTACTTTTCAGCAAAGGCAAAAAATCCGACGCGTCTCCGGGCCAGACCGCAAGTCCGACCGCAAAGCGCCGCTCATCGTCCGAGATCGCAACTCCGATACGCCGCGTGCCCCAGTCCAGACCGAGGACACGAGACATCATTAGCGCTCGTTGGGTGGGATCTGATCCAATGGAGTCTTGAGTGACTCCTTAAGTAGCTTGCCCGGTTTGAAATGGGTCTTACGCCGTGCGGCAACGTAGATGATCTCATTCGTCTTGGGATTACGGGCTTTCGGCTTGGGTTTGGTCTTCTTGACCTCGAACACGCCGAAATCACGAATCTCAATTCGCAACTCCGATTCATCTCCTGCCATAATTTGGCGCAGCACGGTGAACGTATCGTTGACCACCTTGGCCACCGTATCCGGACGCTCGTTACTGAGCACGGCTACACGCTCTACCACATCTTTCTTGATGTAAGTTCGCATTCAGCCTCCTCTGCTGTTCCTCTGCGATTTAGGTATCTGCACTATTTTGAAACTATTAATTTGTAGTTACATCGGCTGGTTGCCGGGAAGCTCTTCGTCGAGACGTTCCACGTGAAGCACTCCGGGAATCGCGCGGATGCGCTTGAGGACTCGCTGCAAGTGAAGCAACGATTTCACCTCAAGTACCAAGCGGCCCGAGGCAAAATTGTCTTCTCGCTTCATCTCTATGTAGAGCAAATTCACGTCTTCTTTGGATAAGCCAACGGTGATGTCGCCCAGAAGCTGTGTGCGATCTTCTGCCATAATGCGAACACGCACGTTGAACTTGGCTTCACGATCCGCATCCCAATCCACTTGAATATTGCGTTCGGGGTGCTTCATCAGAAACGGGATGTTCTTGCAATCGATACGGTGGACGACAACGCCCTTGCCCGTACTGATGAAACCTGTAATCATGTCGCCGGGCAACGGTTGGCAGCAACTTCCGAAGCTGATGGCAACCTGATCCATACCGTGGATACGAATGCCCGTGTCGCTGCCTTTGACGCGGCGAATGACCTTGGAAAGAACGTTGGCTACAGGACCCGATGATACAGGTTCAGGTGCCAATTTGCGAATCACATTTTCGATGGTCAGGTCGCCAGATCCAATCGCGGCGAGAAACCCATCCAACGTGTTGTGACCAAAAAGCTGCGCAGTCTCGGCGAGATCCTTATCAGTCTTTTTGTACCGTAGGCGCGTAAACTCGCGTTGGAGCATTTCGCGACCAAGCTTTTGCGACTCGTCGAAATGCTGTTCCTTGAGCCACTTCTTTATTTTATTGCGCGCACGGCTGGTCTTGACAAATTGCAACCAGTCGGGATTCGGTTTTTGATTTGGTGAAACGATGACTTCCACCAAATCGCCCGATGAGAGCGTCGCTTTCAAAGGAGCAATGTGGCCGTTTATCTTAACGGCCATCGCGTGCAAGCCAACGTCGGTATGCACCGCGAATGCAAAATCTACAGGTGTCGCGCCGACAGGCAGTGTGAGCAGTTTTCCGCGCGGCGTGAAGACAAAGATTTCGCCTTCAAACAGATTGATCTTTAAGTCTTCAAGATATTCGCGCGAGTCGCCAGCTTCAGCTTGATTATCGAGTAGGCCACGTAGCCATTCAATCTGGCGGTCGAGTTCTTTGCGGCTTTGATCGCCCTCTTTATAGCGCCAGTGTGCGGCGATACCATATTCGGCTCGGCTGTGCATCTCTTCCGTTCTGATCTGCACTTCGATCTTACGGCCGTCAGGACCGAATACTTTCGTGTGCAGCGACTGATACATGTTTGACTTGGGAGTCGCGATATAATCAGTGAACTTGTCCTGAATCGGAGTGTAGAGCGAATGAACGATACCTAAGGCAAAGTAGCACTCTTCCATCTTCGGGACGATGATGCGAATCGCGAGCAGATCGAGAATTTCCTCAAACGGATAGCCGCGCGTTCTAATCTTGGTATAGATCGAATAAAGATGCTTCGGTCGGCCTAATACCTGACCTTTGACACCCGCCTTGCGAAGCTCTGCTTGAATGCGCGCGCACTCGCGTTGAATGATACGCTCACGCTCTGTTCGCTTTAACGAGACTTTTTCTGCAAGCTCGTGGTAGTCGCGCGGATTAAGAACTTTGAAGGCAAGGTCTTCGAGTTCCCATTTGACCTGATAAACGCCCAATCTATGCGCCAGTGGTGCGTAGACATCCATCGTTTCCAGCGCGATGCGTTCCTGCTGCTTGCGAGTCATGTGGCCAATTGTGCGCATGTTGTGCAAACGGTCGGCGAACTTGATCAGGATGACGCGCAAGTCATTGACCATTGAGAGTAGCATCTTGTGCAGATTTTCTGCCTGTTGCTTCTCTTTGGACTCATACTTCAGCTCAGGAATCTTTGTGACGCCGTCCACCATTTTGGCAACGCCGTCACCGAAGGCTGAGCGCAACTGTTCTGTCGTGGTTTCGGTGTCTTCGACCACATCGTGCAACAGGCCCGCGACGATAACATCTTCGCGCATATGCAGATCGGCGAGAATTTCGGCCACTGCAAGCAGATGTGTAATATACGGTTCGCCGGAAAGTCTGCGCTGGTTCTTGTGAGCTTCGTAGGCAAACAAAAAGGCTCGCTCAACGACGGCAAGATCGGCATTCGGGAAGTTCTGAAAAAGAGCGAGACGAATCGTATCTAAAGAACGCACAAACTCAGGCTCGATCTTCTCAAATTGAGGACCGGCCAACGGAGGGAGAACTGCTACGTCTTGGTGAGCTTCATTCTCTTCAAGTTTGTGTGCTGCATCGGGCATGTTGTGCTGGTTAAGCACTTATTGCGCTGGCGCAAGTGCAATAAATTCTTTGTTGCGTAAAACAGATTCGGCTTAGTGGGTTTGCCACCAAGAAATTAATTTAGAACGGGTTGTCATCCATCGGCGGCAGAGAATTGTCACCGTAGTCCGTTGACTGATCCGCTTGTGACATCGTTGGGCGGTTCGATTCGAGCGGCGCGAACATCGTGTACTCTTTGATGAACGCGAGCGGAAGAGAACCCGTCGGGCCATTACGATTCTTGGCTACGATGATCTCAGCCAAACCTTCAATCGGATAAGATTGTGATCCGATTTCGTATTGAGGATCCTTCTTACCCTTGAACAAATCTTTGTAGTACTCAGGACGATAAACGAACATTACGATGTCGGCGTCCTGCTCGATAGCGCCGGAGTCACGCAAGTCTGACAAAAGCGGTTTGCGTTCACCGCCGCGCGACTCAGTGGCACGCGACAACTGTGAAAGAACGATAATCGGAATCTTTAGCTCTTTTGCCAAATTCTTAAGCGAGGCCGACACAAACGCGATCCACTGCTGCTGATTGTCCACCATTTTAGGCGGAGTGATCAACTGCAAATAGTCAATGACAATCAGATTAATCTTGTGTTCGAGCCAAAGTTGACGGGCGCGAGCGCGAAGCGTTCCAATTTCAAGACCGGGTTGATCATCAAAATACAAATGCAGATCGGCCAAGCGTCCGGCGTGCTGTGACATTCTACCGTACTCTTCACGGGACATCCGGCCCGTGCGTAGGCGCTGCAAACTGATATGCGCCTCGCCTGCGAGCATACGCAAGACCAATTGACGCACGTCCATTTCAAGCGAGAATATGGCAACTCGCGCATCGCTATGTTGAGCGGCACCTGTAGCAATGTTCATCGCCAGCGCCGTCTTTCCCATCGAAGGACGGGCCGCGATGATGATTAACTCACCGGGGTTAAATCCCGTCGTAAAATCATCAAGTCTGTCAAATCCCGAAGACACACCGTGTACATGCGTGTCGCGCGACTTCATGTACTCGATATGTTCAATCGTGCTCTTGACCGCATCCAGCGACGTCATAGCGTTGCGACCGCGACGACGACCAATCAGCTCGACAAGCTCACGCTGAACTTTTTCAAAGACTTCGTCTGCTCGCGCAGTCGGATCACTTGCGGAACCAACCGCCTCAGCACTTAACGAAATCACGTTGCGCAGCAACGCCTTTTCGTGAACCACTCCAGCATAATGCTCGATATTGGCAGAAGTCGGTACTTCTGCTGCAAGTTCGCTCAAGAACGGAACACCGCCGATTTCTTCCAGCTTGCCGGCTCTGCGAAGCTCGTCGGCAACTGTTATCAAGTCAATCGGCTCGCGACGCGCATCCAGCTCATTCATGCATTGAAAGAGCGTGCGGTGATTCGGCTTATAGAAAGAACTTTGCTCGACTAAGTGGCCAATGCGCAAGAACGCTGCTCCGTCCGACAAAAGTGCGCCCAGCAACGCGCGCTCCATTTCGGGAGCTTGTGGCGGGACACGTAGGCCAGACGTATCAGACGACTGCGAGCGCTCTGAGTATGCAGGGTGGGCCAACTTAGATTCCTAAACTATCTATTCAGCGCGACAAAATTGTCACGGTAATTGATCGTACAATTTTCGCAGCAACTTAAAGTCGGCATCGCCGTGCACTTTCTGAGTCATATTGCGCAGAAAGTAAGCAGGGTGATAAGTTACCAGAAGTTGCATCCCTTCCCACGGAATGACTCGCCCACGCAAGTCTTTCATCGGCTCATCGGTGCCCAGCAGTTCGTTGGCTGCATGCTTGCCTAGACACACCACAATATCGGGACTGATCAGAGAAAGTTGCGTACGCAAGTAGGGGCGGCACGTTTCTTTCTCAGACGGCAACGGATCGCGATTACCCGGCGGTCTGCATTTCAGAGTGTTGCAGATATAGACCTCTTTTCGATCGAGACCGATCTCAGCGAGCATTTCATTCAGCAATTGTCCAGCTCGACCGACAAACGGAATACCCGTATGATCTTCGTCATGCCCGGGCGCTTCACCGACGAACACAATGCGAGCATGTTGACTGCCGTCGCCGAAGACAAATTTCGTGCGCGTCTTGCCAAGTTCACAACGTGTGCACTCGCAGATCTGCTTCTCGAATGCGGAGAGACTTTCCGGCAATGGCTCGACTGCACCATTCAACACACGAAGCGATTTCGGCGATCTCTCTGCCTGTGGCACCACAAGGTTCTTGCGCGGCAAATAGATATCTTCTTCAAAGAGCGCGAGCGATTCGAGATATTCAACAGCGTCACTCGACCCACTCATGATACGGGTTCGGTGACTTCAGTCTTTTTGGTTGCCTTCTTGGCCGCCTTCTTCTTCGCGGGTTTAGGCTCAGTTGCTTTGGCATCAGCAGGTTTTGCTTCCGTCTGCTTCGGAGCTTTCTTCTTGGCGGCCTTCTTCTCTGCTACTGGAACTTCAGCGGGCACCTTTGCTTCGGCAGGTGCAGCAACCTTCGCGGGTTTCTGCTTACTGCGCGATTTCTTAGCGGACATCGCTTCTGTTTTGGCCTCAGGCTTCACTTCGGGCTTCATCTCGGGTCTTGTCTGCGAAACGACTGGAGCCTGTCCTGGGGTCTGTTGTGGTTGACCACTCGGCAACGGCAGTCCACCCTGTTGTGCGGATAGGGCTGCTAGGCGCTCACGACGCTCGCGAGCACGACGGCCACCTCGACGCGATTTCTTTTTCCCTGCAGACGCAGGTTGTTGTTGTCCTTGCGAGGCCTGCGGTTGAGCAGGTTGCACCGCTTGCGATTGTTGCTGCGGCTTAGGTGGTTGCAGTGGTTTGGGCTGTTGCTGCGACTTGGGTTGCAGTTGTTGCGGAGCCGCTTGGGGAGCAACTTCCTGTTTCACTGTTTGTGCAGTAATAGCCGGCTTTGGCGCTTGTCCGTTTTGCTCGGGATGCTTGGGCCTATCGTGTTTGTTCTTGTGCTTCGGCTTCTTTGACTTGTGTTCGGGTTTCTTGCTCTCAATACCCTCTTCCAAATCAAGGCCGTCAAGCTTCACTAGACCGTGTTCATCTTCTTCAAAGATGTCTTCCGGTTCCAACTCAAGTTCAAGATTAACGTCAGGTTCCACATCCGGCTCGGGAAGCGGATTGCGATAGAGTTCCATCACTGCATTCAGAATCTCACGTGCAACTTCACGCTTGGATTGAAGCGGCAAGTCCTGCACGCTGCCGTTGCGGTGAATGATGAATACCTGATTCGTTTCTACCTGAAAACCGCTGCCTTCTGCAAGTGGATTGTTGGCAACGACGATGTCAAGATGCTTCTCCGCGCAATTTTTCTCAGCGCGTTATCGAGCACGTTCTCAGTTTCAAGTGCAAATCCTACTATAACGCGGTTGCCTTTGTTTTGCGAGATGCCCTTGAGAATGTCTTCGGTAGGAATAAGATTAATTTCAGGGTCGGGATCGCCTTTTTTAATCTTGTTCTTGGCCGTGTGATCGAAAGTGTAATCGCTCACAGCGGCGGACATCAGCAGAATATTGCAATAACCAAACTCGCGCTTGACGGCTTCAGCCATCTGGCGAGCAGTGGTTATCCGAGTCAAGCGAACACCGCTGGGCGGAATCACTTCGCTTGGACCAGAAATCAAAGAAACGTCAGCACCGCGTTCGCGCGCTTCTTCGGCCAACGCAAAGCCCATTCTACCGGAGGCGCGATTGGTCAGCACGCGCACGGGGTCCCAACTCTCCTCTGTACGACCACCTGTGACCAACACTTTTACGCCACGCAAGTCCTGCGGTGCGCTCAAGAGATGGTGAACTTCTCCGTAAATTGTTTCGGGTTCCGCGAGCCTACCCATACCCTGCTCCTCGCCCGGCCTCGCCATGTCGCCAATTTCCGGCGGAATGATGCGGTAACCGCGTTTGCGAAGAGTATTGAGATTCTCCTGCACAGCGGGATTGGCCCACATGCGCGGATTCATCGACGGACAAACAACTTTGCGGCG
The DNA here is from genome assembly GCA_016721565.1 of bacterium. Lineage (GTDB taxonomy): Bacteria > Electryoneota > RPQS01 > RPQS01 > RPQS01 > JABWCQ01. The sequence continues at coordinate 64,469 of JADKHW010000002.1, forward strand.
CTCGTAAGCAAGCAGAGTCGTAGTTAAGAGATCATCGCCCAAGCCGCATGCAATGCGACCGATGTGATCAGCAGTTGCGGGAGCGACTACTACTACTTCGGCCCACGACGAAAGCTCGGTGTGCCACGGAGATTCTTTTCCGCGTTCGGGAAACATCTCAACATAGACAGAGCGGCCGGTCACCGTTTCAAAGGTCAATGGTGCAACAAAATTGGTGGCGGCGGCGGTCATCACCACCTGCACTTTTGCTCCGGCCTGCATAAACAGGCGCGCAACCTCGACGGCTTTGTATGCCGCGATGCCCCCTGTAACACCTAACAGTATTCTCCGTCCACCAAGATCTCCAGCAGGTCGCGCGTCCCGATCGGGGCGGCGGTTACTCTTCATAACGCTTCTCGATCTTGTTATCAACCATCTCATTAATGGCAAGCACGATGGGCTTCGTGAACTGGAGTTTTTCGCGTTCGATCTCTTCGATCTCAACGGTATCATCTCCGCTTTCAGCGCGGGCACGTGCGGCGGCCTGTTCAAGTACTTCGGTCTGGCCAAGGTGACGGTCGATGCGGCGCTTTTGTAGCTCGCCAATTTGACGGGCGCGGCGTGCAATTACAAGCACTGCTTCATAGACATTCTCGGCTTTGCCGACAAAAGATTCTGGGTGTGTTTCGCGTGTGTAAGCCATGTTTCTCTCAATGTGAAAAATTGTTGCGGACATCCCCCCAACGAGACTCCGCGAATGCTGTGTTTAGTTCGCCGCTGCTTGTCCGTGCTCGATACAGCGCAGGACATCAGCGACGGCTTGATCAATTTCGTTGTTGATAATGACACAATCGAATTTATCGACTTGTGCCAATTCCATCTCCGCGCGAGCGAGCCGCTTGGCTACCACTTCGGCGGATTCAGTTCCCCGTTTCACCAATCGTTCTTTGAGAATTTCCAGTGACGGTGGTTTGATAAAAATCGTCAAGGCATCGGGATAGTGGCACTTGATGCTGGCTGCTCCCTTGACATCGAGATCTAAGACCATCGTTTCGCCCTTTGCGAGCGCTTTGTCAACGATGGTGCGAAGCGTGCCGTAGAGATTCCCGTGCACGTCTTCATGTTCCAAAAATTCTCCGGCGGCCACGCGAGACAAAAACTCATCACGCGACCAAAAAAAGTAGTCTTCACCGTGCACCTCGCCGTGACGCGGCGCGCGTGTGGTGGCACTACAGGAAAACAGCCATTCAGGGTGTTTTGCTCTGACTGCCCGAATAACCGTTGTTTTACCGCCGCCTGCCGGTGCGGCAAAGACGACTAAGCGGCCCACCCTACTCAAGATTCTGCACCTGCTCGCGCAACCGCTCGATCTCTTCACGGATGCTGACGGTCAGGTGGGAAATTTCAAGGCTCGAGGTCTTCGACGAAATCGTATTGCCTTCGCGGTTCATCTCCTGTAAAAGAAAACCGAGCTTCTTGCCGACAGGACCATCAGGCTTATTCAGAGTCTTGCGGAATGCGCCGATGTGACCGTCGAGTCGGACGCATTCTTCTGTGATGTCCAAGCGGTCCGCAATCAGAGCCAGTTCCATTTCAAGGCGATTGCTGTCGTAGCTGTCAGAAGGCACCAATCGCTGAATGCGCTCTTTAAGCTTGTCCAGCGCGCGGGTGGGAAGACCTTCCTGCGCCTTTTTGACATCAACAAGTGCAGTAGCAATAATGTCCAGTCGCGCATGCATGTCGCGAGTGAGCATCTGACCCTCTTCTAAGCGCATCTGACGCAAATTCTCAATCGCACGTTCAGTTGCGGCCATCGCAAGCCTCAGCGTGCGTTCAGAGACTTCCGGTGGATCCGTCGGGGTGATGACCTCAGGAAAGTGCAGCAGATGTTCGAGATGAATCGACTCGGTAATGCGCAGGTCAGTGCAAAGCTCCTGTAACTGCGCTGCGACTCGTTTGGCGGCTTCAAAGTCAATCCGCGCGGCAGCCGGAGCGCCACCACGATTCTCAATCAAAGTCAGCGTAATCTTGCCGCGCTCAACACCTTTGCGTCAGAGTTCGCGCAATTCAGATTCGAAATTGGAAATTGTACGCGGCGCACGCAAACCGAAATCGAAATAGCGGTTATTAAGTGTGCGCAGTTCGGCGCTGATGGTATTTCCGTCTTCGGTGGCTTCGCCTCGCCCGAAGCCTGTCATCGAATAGATCATGTGTACTGTAGTGCGAGGTTGTGAGAGTTGGTCAAATTAGAATGCGACTCCGAGGGACACGCGGTGCGTGAGTCCCAAGTCTTTGTGATCTTCGAGTGCGGCATGTACCGCTAAACTTCCAAACAGCAGCCCCGCACCGGCGGTGAAACGGTCGCCCTTCATGCCTGCGCGCAGGGCAACGGTGTTTGATATCAAATACTCAGCACCAAGTCTTGGTTCAATTGAAACAGGTCCTGCTGAAATCACTTCAGCTTCACCACGCGATTCAAAGCGAGTCTCGGCATCGGCAACCAAGGTGATGTCAGCATTCATTGCATGCAACGGCGCGGACCAGCGCGCTCCAAATCCAAGAGTGGGCAAGATTGACTCGGTACGGCCCGTGGACCATGCCATCGTGCTGGTCGTCACGTCGCGGACGACGGCACCAAACTCTGCACGGCTTCCGAGCGCGCGTTGGACACCGAGATCAAATCCTAATCCAGCAGCGGTTTCTGAAGCCACCGACTTAGTCAATATTTTTGCGCTGGCTCCGACGTTCCAACCGTTACCTATGGCTCTTCCGCCCGATGCCATCACTGCAAATTCGTGATCACCCGTTTGGCCATCGATTTCGACACGATTGTCATCTGAAAGCGGTTGCGTCGGATCGGCAAGCCGGGTCAAAGGAATATCACCGACTCGGGAATATAGAACGGTTAGCGCTCCGGCCATCTTATTTTGCATCGGAGTGGCATAGGAGAGATAATCGTAGGTAAATAAGTTGTCGAATTGCGATGCGTGCATGAACTCGACTGAACGCCTACTGATACCCGACAGCGCGGCAGGGTTGTAGTAACCTGCGGTGGCCGGCAAAGGTGAAGCAACGGATGCTCCCCCCATTGCAAGCGCGCGTGCGCCTGCACCCAGTGACATGAACTCACCAGCATAACGACCAATAACCCATTGAGCGTGAGCAGCTTGGGTCAAACCAGAAAAGGCTAATAACAGCCCGATGCATCGCACGAATAGCATGCTCTGCTCCAATAATGGAAACTTGTAATGAAGATTTGGCTTACTCATTGAACACTCTCAACATACATATCGATGTTAGTGCAATGGGCAATTTACACAGCAGAGATCAAATTCGGGGGCGCGAAGCGCTTGGGCAGTCTCCTACCTTATTCCTATATTCTGTAAAAATAAGGATAAACTGAAGTAGAGTCAAGGCTTTTGACGCGACTTTGCACTCCTGTTGCCATTTGCTAAATTTTTGATTTCATATAATTTAGCAAGTGCATCGCGGGGTGTTAAGTCGTCTAAATTGAGGCTTTGGAGGGCATCCACCACTCTCTGAGTATCGGATTCAAAAAGAGTTAGCTGGAGTTTTGAGGGTTTTTGGGGCGGATTTTCTGTCTGGTTTTTGGGCGAATCTTCCCAGCCCGGGAGTAATTCACGGGCCCGAGCTACGACTGAATGTGGGAGTCCGGCAAGGCGAGCGACCTCAATCCCGTACGAGCGGTCAGTTTCACCTGATGAAATTCGATGCAAGAAAACGATGCGGTCGCCCCATTCTTCTACGTCCACGCGTGCATTGAAGATACGCGGAAAGAGCGTGGCCATGCGATTCAGTTCATGGTAATGTGTAGCAAAGAGAGTTTTGCCAGCAACTTCTGGGTGCTCATGAAGAAACTCGGTGATGGCCCAAGCGAGCGAGAGACCATCGTAAGTAGAGGTGCCGCGACCGACTTCATCTAAGATCATCAGCGAGCGAGGGGTCGCATGCCTGAGAATATTGGCGACTTCCGACATCTCAACCAGAAATGTGGATTCTCCACCGGCGAGGTTGTCTCCGGCTCCGATTCGCGTGAAAACGCGATCCACTATTCCGATTTCGACACTTTCGGCTGGAACGAACGAACCCATCTGTGCCATTAACACAATCAGCGCTGCTTGTCGAAGATATGTAGACTTACCGGACATATTCGGCCCAGTGAGAATCATGATCTGGCGCACGTCGGTATCAAGTTCAATATCATTAGCAATGAATCCAGCGGCTTGAGAAACCAATCTTTCCACAACCGGATGGCGGCCGCTTTTGATGTGCAGGCGCGAGCCGTTATTTACCACTGGACGAACATAACGCTGTTCTCGAGCGAGAATTGCAAGGCTTACAAAAACATCCAGCTCGGCGAGTGCGCGGGCAATGCGAGTCAGTTCAGGTCCCCGGCTGATCAGTTCGTTACGCAACGTTTCCCATATTTCTTCTTCTAACCGCTCGAGCTTTTCGTCCGCATGGAGAATTTTTTCTTCCCATACTTTCAGGTCAGGCGTGACGTAACGCTCGGCTCCGGTTAACGTTTGCTTGCGAATGTAATCGACCGGGATGCGTTCTTTGTGCGCGTTTGTAATCTCTATATAGTAACCGAATACACGATTATAGCCGATTTTCAGTGATGCAATTCCGGTACGGTTGCGCTCTTGGGCCTGATGCTCCTGCATCCAAGTGCGCGCCCGAGTGCCAATTGTTCGAAGGTCATCGAGTTCTTCAGAATAGCCCGCTCGAACAGATTTACCCTCTCCAATTGCCATCGGAGGATCGTCGACGATGATTGACGCAATCAGCCCGCTGATCTCTTTAGGTTCGTTTAATTCGGCGGCAATTTTGTCAAGTGGAGTTCGGGCGTGCTTAGAGAGCGTCTTTTGCAGGATCGGAAGTTTCTCGAGCGTTGTGCGAATTGCGAAGGCGTCACGAGGAGATGCGCGGCGCGTGGTCAAACGGGAAAGCACTCTTTGCAAATCGGACGTTTCACGCAATTGTTCGGTAAGAATTGCAACAGTTTGCGGATCGGCAACCAGAGTTTCAACTGAATCGAGTCGGGATGTGATTTCAGTCAGGTCTGTCAGAGGGGCAAGCAGCCAGCGTCTGAGCAACCTTCCACCTGCGGCTGTGCGCGTGCGGTCGAGCGCATGCAAAAGCGTTGCTTCGCGGCGGCCACTCGGTGAATCCACAAGCTCCAAATTGCGGCGTGTCGATGCATCGATTATCAACTCTGTGCCCGTTGCGAATACGCGCAAATCAGGCAGCAAGGCTTGTGGGTCTTTTTGCTGGGACCGAAGATATTGTAGCAACGCTCCGGCCGCTTGCATGGCAGGCAGCATATCCGATAGCCCGTAGCCTTTTAGATTGGCGACGTTCAGATGCGTGCGCAGTGTGCGATCCGCTCCGTCAGCGGCGAATTGCCAACGCGGCACAGTTGTCAAAGCGCAATTGGGGAGAGTTGTCAGCAACTCGCGCGCTTGCTCTTCGTCTTACGCTGCGACGATCAGCTCAGCAGGTTCTAATGCAACCAAGCGCGTCAACAATTCGGCTGCGGGTAGTATTCCTGTGAAAAACTCTTGCGCAGTGATGTCCGCATATGCCAGACCACAACTCTCTTCAACCCACGAGACGGCGGCGAGATAGTTGTTCTTTTGATCGTCGAGCTGTGTGCCGGAGAACGTCGTTCCAGCGCTGACAACTTCCGTGACGCCCCGTTTGACGATACCTTTGGCTTGTTTTGGGTCTTCGAGCTGATCGCAAACTGCAACTCGATAACCTGCGCGCGTCATCTTGCTCAAGTAATTCTCAAGCTGATGATGCGGAAAACCTGCCAGAGGAACATCGCCTTCTTTACCGTGATTGCGACGCGTCAGAGTCAAGCCCAACACTTCGGACGACGTCACGGCATCATCGTAAAACAACTCATAAAAATCTCCCATGCGGTAAAAGAGAATCACGTCCGGATATTGGGACTTGATCTCTGCATATTGTTTGAGCATGGGGGTGGACATTCGGCGCTACTCTGTTAGGCATGAAGCGCCGCCCAAAGGGACGGCGCGTATTTTCTCTTGTGAATCAAACGAAAATCAAGGTACCATTAATAGCACCGCAGGAACGTCGTATTTTGCCTTTATCTTGTCGCCAATGGCTCGGCCTTCTTCTTTGGTGCGAAAGCGCCGACGCGGACCTGCATCAACTTATCACGCGGAACAAGATACACCTTATATCCTTCTTTACGCAATTTAGAAGCTATTTTGTGCGCGTTGTCGTGAATGCCGAAGGCGCCGACTTGAATGTACCAACCGTCCGGCGCGCGGTCGTCAATGTCGTTCGGTCGCGTCGGCTCAGGCTGAACCTCGGTTGATGATTTCTTGGGAGTGATCTCGGCCTTCGGCTCATCAGTCTTTACGAGTGATTGTGACGTCTCCATGCTGGAATGCACGAAGCCAGTATCCTTCTTTGCTGGAACAACCGAACTGTAGTCCAGAGTTACGCTCGAGGCCGGAATGGTTTGCGGTTTTGGTTTCTCAACCGGTTCTACTTCAACTTGTTTTTCGACAACCGGATCGGGTTGTGGTTCAAGTTTTGGTTCTTCAACCACTGGGGTTTCATCGACCATCTCTTCGCGCTTCACTGAGGCAATCAACGGCCGCTCGACTTCATAGGTCTCAGGAGTGTCTGCTACCCATTGGCCGGGATCAACGACCTGCGCAGACTCAAGCACTAACGCCGAGATGTCAATTCCCATTGAAGCCGCTTGCAACAGGCGTTCCTGCGCAAACTCATCGCAGTCAGTGCCGGGGAATCGCGCGGAGATTTCGCGGTATAAGAAACACGCTTCAATCGCATTCGGCTCACGCAGCGCATCGAGAAGCATGTTGTAACGTTCAGGTGCGTCGGTCTGATTGAGAATTTTCTGAGCCTCGACCATGCGGCCTTCGCGCAAGAGATCAATTGGAGATTTCTTGACGGCTTGAGCGGATGCCGTCGCGGCGATTGCGAGAATGAGCAACATTCTAAACATTGTACGAGTCCACCTTGCTGCATTTAGGACAAACCCATAGCGGTTCACGCGAGACGTTACCGCAGTTGGAACAGGAATACTCATAATTTTCTTTCATGACGCGGGACAAGACATCACGCGACATACTCAGCACGCCGTCCACATCATGCACATCATGGTACATGCGGATCAAACGACGGCGCAACCAGAGGCTTTCGGGATTCTGCTCTAGACCATCGCGTAAGATTGTAATGGCTCCACCCGCGTCGCCTTTCTTGCGCAAGAACCTGGAAAGCGCCGCGTAAGCGTGAACGTTTTGTGGATAGCTGCTGAGAACACTGCGGTAAATTTGCTCAATTTCAGAAAATCTGCCAAGGTCAAAAAGTTGGGATTCCAGTCGCTCGAACGCAACGTAGCTCTGCGCGGGATTTACATCGATCAGTCGGCGCCAAATTTTCACCGCGTCTTCAGTGCGGTTCTCGCGAACATAAGAGTCACCCCAATAGAGATACGGTGCTACCAGTGTCGCATCATGCTTGATCGCCTGTCGGAATTGAATGCGACCATCGCGCTCTTTGCCACTCGTGCACAATCTGACCCCGTCGAGAGTTTTCAAAACCGCAAGTCTGCGGCCCGTTGATGTCGATCCGTGTCCGTTGAGCTTTTCGGCAGACTCGTAAGCGGCGTGCCATTGACCTTGTGTTGCAAGCAACTCGCTCTTTTGCTGCAAGGCCCATGGGTCTTTTTTTGAGATACCGAGCATCTGATTAACTGATTCAAGCGCCCTGTTGGTGTCGCCGCTCTTGACGAAGTCTTCCGTCAATGCGCGGTAGATGTCGAGCTTTTGTCTATCGACGAGATCTCCGCGAAGAGTCAACGCGCGGTGAATTTTCGTCGCGCGAGAGATATCTCCAGTTTGAGCATAAAGCGCGCCTAATCGCAAATAGGCATCAATGTTGTTCGTATCCGCGGTCACCGTTTCGCGCAATTTCTGGATTGCGCGATTCGTGTCGCCGTCGAGAATAGCACGCAAGCCTTCGGCGTACGGCGTTAGGGGCGAAACGTTGCGGCGGACTTTCCAATCTCGAAAATATGAAGCCGCACCAATGCCGCCACCAACAATGATCAGCAGGAATAGAAATTCGAAGAAAGTCATGAGTGTGTGACTCCCGATTCAGTTCCATCTTCTTCCAACATAAAATTGCGAAGCCGTTCAAGCTCGTTTTGCAAAGCCTGATTACGGCGCTTTTGAGCCGATATTTCGCTTCGCATACGCAACTGATTGATGACTGCAACAAGCAAGCTCACAATGTAGCCCGCCAGCGCGGCCAGAAACAGCATGAACGAGAGTGGAAGCTCAGGCGATTGCCAGGTAATAATCTGGACCTGAACTTTCGGCGTCGAGTTCTGTGAAAGAAAACCGACGAGGAAGAAGATAACAACAAGAAATAGCAGCCAGCGAAGAATCCACATGGAATGACTCCGATTATGGACGAAAAATCAAAAGAGCTTTGACGCGTGAAACGTAAAGCCGGTTAACGAATCTAAACGAACTGGAACAAGATCGCCGATCTGTTCGCCGTTCTGCGGCATGACGACAGGGCGAAAATCGGGTGTGCGGCCTGACCACATATTGGAATCTTTTGGGGCGAGACCTTCAATCAGAATCTCGGTATCGCGACCAACTTGAGCTTCGTTCCGTTCGCGGGCGATCTTTTGCTGCAACTTAATCAGGCGCTCAAGTCGAGCGACTTTGACATCGTCTGGAATATCGTCGATCTGTTTTGAAGCTTTGGTCAAGGGACGTTCCGAGTACTTAAACATGAAAGCTGTGTCGTAACGCACCTCACTCATCAAATTGAAAGTGTCTTCAAACTCGGCCTCAGTCTCGGTAGGAAAACCTACGATGATATCCGTTGAGAGCGCAATATCGGGAACATACTTGCGAGCGCGCTCGATGATGCCGAGGTAGTGTTCGCGCGTGTAAGGCCGATTCATCTCGTTCAGAACTCGGTTGTTTCCGGCTTGCACGGGTAGGTGAAGATAGGGACAAATCTTTGGATGTTTGCCCATTGTTTTCAGCAGTTTGTCAGAGATGTCCGTAGGATGAGATGTCATGTAGCGCACACGCACGACGCCGGGCAAATCAGCAACGGCTGCAAGGCAATCGGCGAAGTCGCGGCCTTCCCAACGATACGAATCCACATTTTGTCCGAGCAGCATGATGTCGCGCACGCCTTGTGAAACGAGGTGTTCGACTTCGCGTAGCACGCTTGGCAACGGACGACTGCGCTCACGACCGCGCGTGCGAGGAACGACACAGAAGCTACAAAACTTGTCACAACCTCGAATAATCGTAACGAATGCCGTAACTCCGCCATGATGGCGCGGCATGATGTCATCGTAGAGTTCCTCGCGCATCAAAGTCGTCTCAAGCAATCCCGGACTGCCAGGCGGCGAAATGAATCGTTCTTCGAGCAATATCGGCAGACGGCGATAGGAGTCCGGTCCGACGACGAGATCCACATACGGGTGCGATTCGAGAATCTCTTTGCGTTTTGCTTGCGCGACACAGCCCAGAATTCCAATAACGCGAGTTGGGTTGCTCTTTTTCAGTGCCGAGAGATTTGCAAGCTGACCCAGAGCGCGCACTTCGGCCGTTTCACGTATCATGCACGTATTCACCAGCACGACGTCAGCCTCCTCTGCGGTTTCGCTAAAGCGATAGCCGGAATCGGCCAACATGCTCTCAATCGTTTGAGAATCCGAGACGTTCATCTGACAACCATAGGTGTGCAAATACACACGCGGACCATTTCCATCTGTTTGCGGAAACGGGGTGCGCGCGGGTTCGGCCATCTCGGCTTGTAAGGTAACGAGTTCGTGCAAGGTTAGAGTTCTATCGGAAGGAATTCAGTTAAGATGATTTCTTGTTCAGACACGCGAGCTTTCATGGCCAGCATTTTGACTCCGGCTTGATAGGCATCGCGAACTGTTGTGCCATAGACAGGATCGATTTCATCGGCAGGTGAAAAGGACTTGGCAAGGTGATGCTGCACAACGTAAAGCATGTAGGCCTGCTTACCCTGCGAGACAAACTCCATCAGTTCGTGCAGATGTCTTGTGCCGCGTTCGGTTACGCTATCGGGAAAGAGGGCAACGCCATTCTCAACAAGCGTCACGTTCTTGACTTCAAGCAGTGCTTCGTCGTTGCCTAATGCAAAATCGATGCGCGAACCGCTCGGCAGATTGACTTCTCGGTGAAAGGTCTTGTATGAAGTCAGTTCAGGAATCAAACGATTCGTGAGCGCTTCTGCCACCAACGCATTCGGCAAGTGGGTGTTAATACCTACCCATTTGCCTGCTATTTCAACGAGTTCCCATGTGTAAGGGATTTTGCGTGTCGGAGAATCTGAATGACTTACCATCACAGGCGCGCCGATGATGCAGACGCCCTTCATGCTCCCGGTGTTCAGCGTGACTGCGGTTATCTCCTCGCCTCTGTCGAGTAAAATGTCCGCGAAAAATCGTTTATAGCGGCGTAGAAGTTTACCACGGAGCAGTGGGGATGGAAGTTTCACTTGCCTGGATTCACTACGCCAGATTCTTGCTCAGCGTAGAGGCAAGTTCGCTGCGAGGTATCGTCACTTGCTGCTGGGTCTGCAAGTTCTTGAGTGAAACTTCCCCGCGCGCACGTTCGTCGGGACCGCATACGACGACGTACGGAATCTTTTGCTGATCGGCGTAGGAGAACTGCTTCTTCATGCGATCATTATCATACCAGATCTCGACTCGCAATCCAGTGCGGCGCAATTCAGCGGCTAACTCGAGATTTGTGGAAACTCCGGCATCATCGAAGCGCGCGATTAAGACTTGAGTCTCGGATGGCTCGCGATGAAACTGCTTGAGCTGAGTCAAAGCTGTCTGAATGCGATCCAAACCGATAGTTGTGCCCGTTGCCGAAACACTATGTTTGGAGAACGTAGCAACCAATCCATCATAGCGGCCACCGCCTGTCAGCGAGCCAAGATGCGGCAGATCCGGTAACACTGTTTCGAAAATCGGGCCGGTGTAGTAATCCAAACCGCGTGCGAGCGTCGCGTCGAAGACAAGGTTGCCTTCGCTAACGCCAAGTTCGAGGGCAGCACGAAAGACAATTTCAATTTCCGAAATACCGTTAAGCGCTGCTTCGTTTGTATCAACAAGTTTGCGAGCAGCTTCAAAATCAGGCTTCGTTCCTCCTACATTCATCAACTCAGCCACGAGCGAGCGAGCGGTTTGAGCAGGAATGTTGTTCTGGCTAAACTCATTTTCAACTCCGTCCCAGCCAATTTTGTCGAGCTTGTCGAGACAACGGCAGAAGTCAAAGAAATGAGATTCGTCACTGGTTACGAGTTCGGAGAGTCCTGCAAGAAACTTTCGCGATGACAAACGGATTCTGAAATTCTGAAATCCCAATGCTGTCAAGACCTCATTGGTCAGGGCGAGTATTTCTGCATCAGCGAGCGGCGAGTCTGTTCCTAAAATATCCGCATCGCACTGGACAAATTCCCGGTAGCGACCTTGACGCGGCTGCGGTCTATCTGCCCGCCAGACTGGCTGAATCTGATAGCGCTTGAACGGGCGCGGCAACTCAGCATATTGGGCAACGACGCGAGCCAGTGGAACCGTCAAGTCGTAACGCAGGGCAATCGCGCTCTCTGCCGTTTCTTCGGCGTCGCCGCGAGCACGGCGAATCTCGTAGATTAGTTTGTCATTCTCTTCAGACTTCCCGGTCAGAATATCGAGATACTCAATTGCTGGGGTTTCCAGGGGCTGGAAGCCATAGCGGCGATAGGCCTCCTCGATCACCCGGACAATCCGGCGGCGAGGAATCAGTTCTGAGGGCAGAAAGTCGCGTGTTCCGCGAAAAGTGCGAGGCTCTATCCGTGACAAGTTATTAATCTACTGTTTATTAATGAGAAAAGGCTCTCATGCCGGAGCCTTTGCGCGATGTTACTTCTCAATAACTCAGGCTTAGTCCGGTTTCCCTAAACTATTAATATCAGAGTTTTTAGGCGAAAAATCAAGCATAATGGACGACTCACACTGAGTGGTTAATTTGCCCCTAAGTCGACCAACGTGAACTTGTTAACGTCAACCAAACCTAAATCTGTCAACTTCAGGCTCGGAATAACTGGTAGCGCAAGAAACGACAGCGCCATGAAGGGCGATGATAACTTACAGCCGATAGACATTGCCGCGCGATGAAGCTCGTCTAAATCTGGAGCAATTTGGACCGCAGAACGATCCGACATCAGTCCTGCGACAGGCAAAGCAAGCTGTGCGAGAATCTTCCCATTTTGAACCACGACCCAACCTCCACCGCACGCGCCAAGCGTTTGCGCTGCTAGCAACATGTCTTCATTGCTCATGCCGGCACAGATTAAGTTATGAGAGTCATGCGCAACAGTTGACGCAAACGCGCCCGATTTGATTCCAAAGCCACGCACGAAGCCTTTTCCGATTGTGGCGCCTTTACCATGACGTTCGATCACGACCATTTTGGCGATGTCCTGAGCAGCGTCCGCTGACAGACATCCGTCAACAGACGGAAGCGTTGCCACTGAGCTGCCAGTTATGATTTGGTCCGGAATTATATCGATGATGTTCACCGCGCCGTCCTGCTTCACGTTGAATGAACGTGTAGTCAGATCGGGGAGATGAACAGTGTTGGACACGCTCTTGGTTTCGTATTTGGCTATGTCAACCAACAATTGGCCTTCGCGCGCGACTTCTTTGCCTCGATTCCAAACACGCAACGGACGAAACTCTTTTAGATCTTCAAACATCACGAAGTCCGCAAATTTCCCCGGAGTCAACGCACCTGTCTCTGTTACACCAAAGATGCGAGCTGTGTTTGTGCTGGCCATCGCGATTGCAAGAATGGGAGCGAGTCCTTTCTTGACAGCTTTACGCAGTGTGGCGTTCATGTGTCCTTCAGCCAATAGCTCATCGGCATGACGATCATCAGACACAAAAGCAAAATATTGCGCAGTCTCGGGCTTGACCAAGGGAAGCAACGCATCCAGATTCTTTGCAGTTGATCCTTCACGAATAAATACGGCCATGCCGCGGCGAAGTTTTTCGTGCGCTTCTTCAAGCTGCCTGCTCTCATGATCAGTGCTGATTCCTGCTGCAGCATATGCATTTAACCATTTACCGCGCACACCGGGTGCATGTCCATCTATTGGACGACTGTTGCCGAGAGCAACTTTTTCGAGAACTTCTTTGATTCCGAGGATCACACCGGGGAAGTTCATCACTTCTGCAATCCCCAAAACTCGCGGGTGCAACAAAAACGGTTTCATGTCAGAAGCAAACATCGCGGCGCCTGCTGTTTCCATGTGAGTTGCCGGAACGCACGACGGGATCATCACCCATACATTTAGCGGCAAACCCTCAGAACTGTCGAGCATGTATTGAATGCCGCGCGCGCCGAGCACATTCGCAATTTCATGCGGATCACAAAACACACCACCAGTCCCTAACGGTACGACTGCGCGTGCAAATTCCGGCGGCGTTAGTAATGTAGACTCAATATGAATATGGCCATCGAGCAAAGCTGGCGCAAGAAATCCGCCTTTCAGATCAATGACTTCATGGCCCTCGTAGTCACCAATCCCGGCGATACGCCCATCAAAAACAGCGATGCCCGCCTCTTCAATTTCATGCGAAATAGTGTTGATAAGGCGGGCATTGCGAAAATATAGATCAGCAGGTCGGTCGCCGCGTGCGACCTCAAGAAGACGCTGCAGGGGCGATAAGTCAGTTTTCATACTTCTTATTAATTAGAAGAACACAATTTTGTGTCGCAAACCATTCGTCCGGAGCTGGTATGAAAGGGAGTCCACTTCGGCAAGCGTTTCAGTGAGGCGTTTGTAGAGTTCATCATCGTTAAACAGTTTGCCTGCCGTCCCCTGGCCGCTATTAATATTGGCAACCAAGGTGCGTACTTCGTTGGCCACTCCGGTTAGCGACGTCATCGCGCTATCAACAGATGAAAGTGTGCCGTCGGATCGACGGTTCAAGGTCTCTGTTAGTTCGCGAGCGGAAGCCATCGTGGCGCGTAAATCTGTCAACGACGCTTCCAGCGCTTTGCGGTTATTTTGCAGGATGTCGTTCGTTGTCTCAGCGAGATCGGCCGTATTCGTCATGGTGCGTGAGAGATTGGCCTGATTTAACGAATCGCCTAGAACTTGATGCGCATCGACTAAGAGCGAGTCAAGGTGCGTCAGCGTTACTTCAATGCGGCCCGTAAACGCCTGCATCTTGTTCATAATTGCCGTCATCCCCTGCGGGTCCGTGCCATCAAGATCTTTACTGATATCTGCGCGGGGTTCTGTATTTCCAGTGTAGATACTCAGCGCTTGACCGGCCATCACGGTCGGAGACTCAATTGTGATTACATAATCCGAATACAGGATCACGTCTTCATCAATCGTCGCCGAGACGCGGACATATCCGTTAAAGAAATCAATTCCGGTTACATGGCCTTTGACAACGCCGTTGGCCAAGAGATTTGCGCCTTCTTCGAGTCCCCCTGTATTAGAAAACAACACGGTGAACTCATAGCGCTTCGCCCGCAGGCGAAAGCCCTTGCCCCACATGATACTGCCGATCAGGATCACCAGTGACACGAGCACGGTGATGCCGACCTGTAATTCTTGTTTCATTTGGTTAGCCGCGATATGCGACAGGAGTTGTTGACGGAAGGTCCTGGCAGAAGACGCGCACGCCACGCTGGATCATTTCATCCAAAGCCATGCGATCCCAGTTGGAAAGATAGACATAAGGCAGCAATTCATCACTGCCTTCACGAAAATGCAAGCCGCCGATATGGATACTCTTGAAGGTCACGCCTTTGTGTACGAGCTTCAGAGCATCACCCGGACTCTCGAACACGACCATAGATCTTTTTTGCGCGAATTCTCCGCTTTCAAAACCCGCGACGGCCTGATCAAAATCAAGTAAGTCGATCTTGACGTCGGACGACGCCGCACCTGCTTTCAGGGCAGCGCACATGCCTTTATCCGCGACAACGCGGTCATTGGCAAGAATCAGCCACTCGAGTCCAAGCGCACTCGCCCAACCCACTACAACTTGGCCGTGGAGTAATCTGTCGTCAATTCGAACTATGGGGAAGTCGTTCTTTTTTCGACTCCAGGGGAATGAGATCATGCAGGTTGGCGAGTCTGAATGCCGCGCACGGCGTCGCGTTCCACCGTTTGCGAAAGGTCCGACAGCGACATTTTGTCGCGCTTGGTGAAATAGGAAAGCAACATGGGGAGATTAACGCCGGAGACAATTGCGGTGTCGCCAGGTAAGTTGTTGAGGGCGCAACAAGCCATGAACGGAGAACCGCCGCACAGATCAACCATGATCAGCGTCGATTCGTCGGTCAGCAGAGCGCGGACTTTGGATTGAATCTGCTCAAGCGAAAGGCCACTGTTGGAAAGCACACTCGCACCGGCTTGAGGTCCGAGCACGGAGATCGCCGCATCATACAACGATTGGCCCAACGTGCCGTGCGTAACCAAAATCGCGCGAATCATCGCCTACTCGAAGTCCTTCTCAAGATACGACTGCAAAGTGTTCTTGTCTTCCATCATTTGCGAAAGAGCCTTGCCAAATTCTTTGGCCGGATGGTAGCCATACACTTTCAGGTGTAAATTCAAGGCAATTGCCTCGGCAATAACGGTAATGTTTTTGCCCGGGAAAATGGGCAGAATTACATGCGGGATTTTGACACCGAGATACTCTTTGTATTGCTCGTCGAGGCCGATGCGCTCGTAATCTACGTCGGCGCGCCAGTCAACAAGCTCAACTTCGGTTTCAACGCGTTTCTGCATTCGGATCGCACGGACGCCGAACATACGACCAACATCGATGATGCCGATGCCGCGAATTTCCATATAATGCCTGAGCTGCTCCCTGCCTGTGCCCATCAGAACATTTTCGGCAGTGCGCGTCAGCGTAACCATGTCATCCGAGACAAGTCGATGGCCGCGCTCGACCAAATCGAGAGAAACTTCGGATTTCCCGATGCCGCTGCGGCCCGTGAATAACAACCCCGTGCCATAGACATCCACGAGCGAAGCGTGGATCGTCTCGGTCGGGGCAAATTTGTGATCAAGATAGTCGGACAGCAGGTGGGACATTTCAGTCGTCGTTAACGGCGACGTGAAGATGGCGACACTTGCGCCGTCCGCTGCTTGTACCAACTCTATCGGCAGCGGATTGTCATTAGTAACGATAATGCACGGAATGTTAAATTCAAAGACCCGGCTCAGCGAATGTCTGCGATTCTCGTCGGAGAGGCTTGCAAGATATTTTAACTCCGTATTACCGAGGATTTGGATTCTGTCGAAGGTGAACAGTTCGATGAATCCCGCCAGAGCAAGACCCGGTCTGTGCAGCTCTTTTTGCAGAATTTCGCGCGTTAGACCGCGCGGATTATTCCGCAGCTTGAGTTTCAGCCGGGTTTGATTTTCCTGATAAAAGGAACTTACCTGCAGGCGTTCAGTCATCAAACGAATAGCACCTTAGTGCTTGGCGTGTGTCTTTTCTTTGTACTTCTTGACTTGTGCTTCAAGCTTGTCAACAGCCAGTACGATGGACTTGCGGAAATCATCAGAGATTGCCGATGCATTCAAAACCGCTCCATCAACCTTGATGTGGATATTGGCCTTCTTGTCTTGCTTGTTAAACGTGAACTCGATTTCGCAGTGCAGAATATCCTCTGCAAATTTCAATAGTCGTTGGACCTCAGTCTCGGAAAATTCTTTGAGTGAATCTGTAGCATTGAAATGAACTGCGGTGATCTGGGTTCTCATAGCTCCGTCCTTTTGGCGACTATTTCTCCGTCGCCTGGTTTTCGGGTGATGACTCGCCGGCATGAGGGTGAGCCTGATTATAGGCTTCCTTTAACCTGCGAGCGGTAACGTGCGTATAGCGTTCGGTCGTTCGGACCGAAGCATGTCCGAGCAATTCTTGTACCGCGCGCAAATCCGCGCCGCGCGCAAGCAAATGTGTGGCGAAACTGTGTCTAAGTTTGTGTGGGCTGGCCTCAGTCATCCACGCGCCAAGCCTGTGCTTGATGATTTTGGCGGCCCGAAAGCGGGTCAACGGTTGGCCTCGGTCAGACAGCCACAGACGCGAAGACCGATAGGACGGAAGCTGCTCTGCACGAGCGGCAACATAGTCTTGCATTGCGCGAACAGCCGCTTTGGACAGAGGAACCACGCGTTCCTTATTGCCTTTGCCAAGCACTCGGGCTGTTCCGCTGTTCATATCCAACGAATCCAGGTCAAGTCCCAGCGCTTCCGAAATTCGCAAGCCGCCACCGTAAAGCAGTTCGAGCAAGGCACGGTCTCTGACGTTGGGCCAACTGTTACCCAAGCTATCAAGTACATCCGCCAAAGTGCTCTCATTAAACACATGCGGCAAAGGTTTCTTAACTCTCGGTGGATCCAGGAGAGCAAGCGGATTGTCGTCAATGCGACCTGTCCGGCGCAAAAACTTTGAGAAGTCACTCAATACTGCGCGCTTACGCTGCAAGGAAGTGGCAGTCAAATTCTTGGCCGCCCATGCGTACATGACATCGCGCAAATTCTCGTAGCGCCAATCCAACAACGAAAGTTCGAGACCGATCTGGCCATGCAATAGCTCAAGCGCTTGGCGCAAATCGCGGGCATATGCTGCTTGCGTGTGAGCCGATCTTCGGCGGCGCTCCAAGTCCGCCAGATACTCTTCAACAAGAGATCCGAGACCTACGATTTTGCCGCCGGCTCTATTTCGATTTTGTGCTTGCACTTCGGACATTGGTGGATCAGACCCGCTTTAAGGTTCTTCTCCTCCATGTAGTTGTTCCCGCACTCGGGGCATTTCACTGCAAGTGGTTTACTCCAACTTACGAAATCGCAGTTGGGGTAATTTGAACAACCGAAAAACACCTTACCTCGACGCGATCTGCGCGCGCCGACTTTGCCACCGCATCCTTCACGCGGGCAGTCAATTGCATTGGGGTCAGGCATCGGCTGAATTGTCTTGCACTCGGGATAACCCGTACAGCCCAAGAACCAACCGAAGCGGCTCTTTTTCGGAGCCATTGGTTTGCCGCATTTAGGGCAATCGGTCGGAGGAAACTCAGGAGTATTCTCGGCCTCGAGCGGCTCGGTATAGCGGCATTCAGGGTAGTTCGTGCAAGCAATAAATTTACCCGCACGTCCCCATTTGATGACAAGTTCACCACCGCAATCAGGACAAGGCTTCTCAATTGTCTCTTGAGTGGCCTTTTTTAGTTCGGCGCGATTTAGGTTGACGCGCTCAAGATCAATCGCGAACGGATTATAGAAGTCTTTCACGACTTTCTGCCAAGCCACATTGTCATTTTCAATCGAGTCGAGTTCTTCTTCCATTTGCGCCGTGAATGACACATTAAAGATATCCGGAAACTGCTCGACCAACACTTTATTAACGGCTTCACCAAGATCAGTTGGCGTGAAACGGCGTTGCTCGTTTGTAATATACTTACGCTTTAGTAGCACCGATATGATCTGAGCGTAGGTACTCGGTCTGCCAATACCAAGCTCATCGAGCGTTTTCACGAGTGAACCGGGGTTGTAACGGGGCGGTGGTTCTGTGAAGTGCTGAGTCGGTGTGACCTTTTCAGACGGGTACTTCTTGCCAACCTTCAACTCTGGTAGCACATTCGTCATGTCAGTCTCAAGCTGTTCACGTGCATCGCGCGGTGTGTCGTCCGCGACTTCGGCCAAAACTTGCAAATGGCCGGGGAAGAGCATCCGTCTGCCACCTGCGCGGAACTCATAGTCACCTACGGTCAACGTTGCCGTAGTGACTTCAAAGCGCGCATCTTCTGTTTGCGACGCGACAAAACGTTTCCAGATCAACTCGTAGAGTTTGAATTGCTCTGGCTTCAAATACTTCTTTACGGATGACGGATCACGAGTGACGTCCGTTGGACGAATCGCTTCGTGCGCATCCTGAGCCGAGTTCTTCGTCTTGTAGATGCGGGGACTATTGGGCAAGTACTCTTTGCCATAGCGCTCGCCGATGAAATCGCGCAAAACGTCCAGAGCATCTGGGGAAACACGAACAGAGTCGGTACGCATGTAGGTAATCAAACCAACTGAGCCGTCTTTACCCAACTCAACACCTTCGTACAGTTGCTGTGCTGCGGACATCGTGCGGTCGTTCGAGAAACCTAATCTGCGTGCGGCATCCTGCTGCAACGTGGAAGTCGTGTAGGGTGCAAACGGTGACGATTTCGACGGACGCGACTTGAGATCGGTCAGGGCGAATTCTTTGCCAGTGCACTCTTTGACAATCTTTTTAGCCGTCTTCTCGTCGGGGACCTCGGCTTTCTTGCCTTCGATCTTCGACAGACGAGCTTCAAATGTCTCTTTCTTGTTCGCAGCAAGGATCGCAGCGATGGTCCAATATTCCTGCGGGACAAACGCGCGAATTTCTTCCTCGCGTTCGCAAATTAAGCGCAATGCGACTGACTGTACACGCCCTGCAGAAGTACCTTTGGCGATAATCTTTTGTAACAGTGGCGAGACTAGGTAGCCCACCAAACGGTCGAGTACACGACGAGCTTGCTGAGCATCTACTTTTTGAGCATCGATCTTACCGGGCTTGGAGAGCGCTTTCTTAACGGCATCGCGAGTGATTTCATTAAACAACACGCGCTGTACTTTGTGGTCGTGCTCCGCGCCGATTTCATGCGCGATGTGAAAAGCAATCGCTTCCCCTTCACGGTCTGGGTCTGTTGCGATAAACACTTCCATCGCGTCACGCGCGTTGCGGCGCAACATGGCGATCACGTCTTCCTTGCCCGCAATGGTTACATACTCGGGTTCAAAATTCTTTTTGAGATTGACGCCGAGTTTCTTTTCGGGCAAATCGCGCACATGTCCGACGGACGCTGCGACAGCAAAATCTTTCCCAAGATAGCCAGTCAACGTTCTTGCCTTTGCGGGTGATTCGACGATCACAAACTTGCGACCGACTGATGACACCTCTGCAAATCCGCTACTGCGTGATGCGCGTGCAGGGGCCTTCGCGGCAGCCTTCTTGACGGTCTTAGAGGCTGCTTTTGTAGCAGTCTTCGCTGTCGTCTTTGTGGCTACGGCTTTCTTGGAAGCAGTTTTCTTGGTGGGCGAGGCGGCCTTTTTCTTGGCGCTCGCGGTCGGAGAGGTCTTCTTCGTTGTCTTTTTGGGCATATCCGTTAGAAAGCAAAAGCTTCGAGCGTTAGCTCAAAGCTTTACGTTTGCGAAAAGTGTGACAGCCGTGAAATAGCGGCTAAAATCATAGAAATCCAGCGATTCCGCCTTATTCTTGTAGATGTACAATCAGTGAATCAGCTCTGGCGACATGCGAGCCGAGGCCACAGGCATCATGCTCTCACCCGGTAGAAGCTCTTTTTCAAATAAATGAGTCGCAACCATCATCTTCATCTCGGACATCTCAGCAGCCGGCGACCCCATCATGACACAGCGCTCAATAAGCTCTTCCACATCGGCGTGTGACAACACTCCGAGGCGCAAAAGCTGGAGGACGTGTCCTAAGGCTTCGCTGCTAATGTACTGCGACTCAATGTCATGGAGAACGCGGAACGCATTGGGATTTTGCGGCTCGGAGATTTGTGAACGGTCACGGCTACCCATAACACGCTGATTAAACACCGAGAACGCCGTGGCCACTTCGCGTCTCGAGAAGCCCTGCTTAATGAGGTCTTCCGAGATTCCATCAATTTCATCCAGATTCACTCGGCGAGATTCAATCTCGCCAATTACGTACAAAATAATCTCAACTATGCGTTGGTCCATGCAGTGGCCTTCCATTTTACCCCGGGATTCGGGGACGAGTTCCACAGGGGATGCTACTGAGGCTTAAGTCTCAAATAGCGCTACTCTTAGGGTATTCCGACGCGACTCAAATCCATTTTAGCGAAAAAAACTGCGAAAGGCAAGCGTTCTCAATCGGAAACTTCTTCTGTCGCACCGTGGCATTTCTTGTATTTCTTGCCGCTTCCGCACGGGCATGGGTCATTTCTACCTACACGCTCACCCACTCTGACCGGCTCCTTTTTGCCTGCCGATTCCGGGGCTTGCTGAGGTCCGGCAGGCTGGTCACCGGACTTAGGTGCCTGCGAATAAGCGAGGCCTGCGGTACTCGCGTGGGAGTAAGTCATCGCAGGAGTTCGTGTTACCGTGGGGGGGCGCTGAGCTGCTTCTCCTTGCGGGGTGACTTGCAGCCGGTAGCTGAACATGATGCGCAAGGCATCGGCGTTGACTTCGTCCAACATGCTTTGGAAAAGTGCAAAGCCTTCCTTCTTGTACTCAATAAGCGGATCCTTCTGGCCATAAGCTCTTAGACCCACGCCCTCTTTCAAACCGTCCATTGCGTAGAGGTGATCCTTCCATCGAACGTCCATTACTCGGAGGATCGCCTGCCTCTGGAGGTCACGGAAGAGGTCTTCTCCTAACAACTGCGCACGGTTATTACGCGCATCTTCAATTTTTTCCTGCAAAATCGTCTGCTGATCAGAAGGTTTTGCCTGGAAAAATGCTTCATCTCGTGAGAAATCAATTAAGAACGTGCGCATTACTTCTTCAGTGAATGCCTCACGTGCTATAGCATCTCCTTCACCATGCTTCTCGAAGATGTAATCTTGGAAGTCACCAATCATTTCGGTGACCAACGGTGAGGGGTCTTCACCGCGCAAAGCGATATTACGGCGGGAATACACTACGGTGCGCTGCTGATTCATTACATCGTCATATTCGAGAAGGTGCTTACGAATGCCGAAGTTATAGCCTTCCACGCGCTGCTGGGCACGGCTGATCGAACGGGTGATCATTCCTGCGGAAATCACTTCGCCTTCTTTCAGGCCTAATCTATCCATGACTGCGGCCATCCTATCGGAACCAAAGAGGCGCATCAGATCATCTTCCACTGAAACATAAAACTGACTGGCCCCCGGATCGCCTTGACGGCCCGCACGACCGCGCAACTGGCGGTCAATTCGACGCGATTCGTGGCGTTCTGTACCAAGAATAAATAAGCCACCCTCGGCAGTTGCCTTGTCGCCCTCTTTACCTTTCCATTGAATCACACCCGCGCCGAGCTTGATGTCCGTTCCACGGCCAGCCATATTCGTTGCGATGGTTACAGCGCCCGGTTCACCCGCTTTGGCAACGACTTCGGCTTCTTTCTCGTGCTGCTTGGCATTTAAGACATTATGAGGAATACGCTTGCTTTTCAGCATGCGCGAAATCACTTCTGAAACATCAA
Organism: bacterium; assembly: GCA_016721565.1. Lineage (GTDB taxonomy): Bacteria > Electryoneota > RPQS01 > RPQS01 > RPQS01 > JABWCQ01. The sequence goes on from JADKHW010000002.1 coordinate 86,820, forward strand.
CCGACGTTGTGCCAACAAGTACCGGCTGGCGTCGCTCGTGGAGTTCTGTGACACGATCAACAACCGCGTTATACTTCTCACGTTTCGTGCGATAGATCAAATCATCCATGTCTTCACGACGAATTTTCTGATGCGTCGGAATGACCATGACTTCAAGCTTGTAGATCGAGAAGAACTCAGCTTCTTCCGTTTCGGCAGTTCCGGTCATGCCGGCAAGCTTAGAATAGAGGCGGAAATAATTCTGGAGCGTGATTGTAGCAATTGTCTGCGTTTCGCGCTCAATCTTGACGCCCTCTTTAGCTTCAATTGCCTGATGCAAACCGTCTGAATAGCGGCGTCCCGTCAGAACGCGACCTGTGAACTCATCGACGATCTGAACCTTACCGTCGGAAACGACGTACTCGACGTCCTTTTCATAAATCGTATAGGCCTTTAAGAGCTGCGAAACATTTTGTACGCGTTCCGCACGATGCGCATAAAGGCTCTGAACCTTTGTCTTGGCCTCAGCACGCTCTTCTGGGGTCAGCGTGTCATCGGTGTCAAGTTTAGCGAACTCATCTGCAATGTCTGGCAAGAGGAATAAATCCGGGTCCCCGCCAATGTACTTTGTCAACTGGTTACGGCCAATGTCGGAGAGGTCGGCCTGATGAGAACGCTCATCAATCGCGAAATACATTTCCTCGTCAAGCACGTGCATCTTCTTGTCACGAAGATACTCATTTTCGACGCGTTGGCGAAGCTGAGTATTGCCGGTTTCTTGTGCAAGCTTCAACGTACGTTTATGCTTAGGGAAACCGCGGTGGAGCATCAAGAGCTTCTTACCAATCTCAAACTCGTCGGGTTTAGGCTCTTTCAGCATCTGTTCGATTTCGTCGGCGAGTTTTATTGCTAATTGCGACTGCATGCGCACCAATTGCTCGACCGGCGGTTTCATTTCTTCGAACTTCTGCGTCGAATGCTCAACGGGACCTGAAATGATCAACGGCGTACGGGCTTCGTCAATCAGCACGCTGTCCACTTCGTCAACAATTGCGTAATGATGTCCGCGCTGCACAACATAATCTATGTGATGCGCCATGTTGTCACGCAAATAGTCAAAACCAAACTCGTTGTTCGTGCCGTAGGTGATGTCTTTTGCGTATTCTTCACGACGTTTCTGCGGCGACATATCCGAGATGATCACGCCGACACTTACTCCAAGCTTGTCGAAGATCGGTCCCATCCATTCGGAGTCACGCTGTGCAAGGTAATCGTTCACAGTCACCAAATGCACACCTAGGCCGGGCAGTGAATTCAAATAGAGCGCAAATGTAGCGACCAACGTCTTACCTTCGCCCGTGGCCATTTCGGCAATCTTGCCTTGATGCAGTGCAATACCGCCGATAATTTGTTCGTCGTACGGAATCATATTCCACGTCATCTGCTGACCGCGAACATCATACTCATATCCTACAAGCCTACGGCAAGCGTTCTTGACGGCAGCAAATGCCTCTATCATGAGATCATCAACGGTTTCGCCTTCGGAAAGGCGGGACCGAAACTCGTCCGTCTTGGCGCGCAACTGTGCTTCGCTCAGTGATTGATACTCTTGCTCGCGTTTGTTGACTGCATCCACAAAGGGCATCAACTTTTTCGCTAAACGGTCGTGCTTGGTACCGAAAATCTTGGACAGAAAGAAATCGAACATCTATCTTTTCTTGTTGATGGCATGAAACGGGCGGCACAACAGCCGCCCGGAGAAAAAACTGTGTCTAAAACTACATTCCGATGAATAGTCGTGAGGCCAGGAACTCCGGCAGACCCGCATCGCGGATCTTTTGCGCGGCTTTCTGAACATCATAGTTTACGCGGCACCACTGAAAACTACCGGTGTCCGTATCATAGACAAGGTAACTTGAAAGTGGATTGCGATCGCGCGGCTGGCCTATGGAACCGATATTGATGATTCGGCGGCCCTCAGGTCCGGCAAAGTGCGCAGGGATGTGCGAGTGGCCGATAAACGCTGTGCGGCCCGGTGACATGACCGCGAAATGCGGTGAGGCTTCATCCGGATTGTGAATGTAGTTCCACGATCCAGGATCCTTGGGAGTCGCATGAACAAACAGCACGTCGGCCAACGTGTGAGTGAACGGTAAACTTGTTAGCCATTGACAATGACTGTCGTCCATTTGCTTCTGAGACCACTCAATCGCTGCACGAGCATATGCATTGAAGAACTGCATCGGAGTGATGTTGCATAGAGCTGAATCGTGGTTGCCCATGACCGTCGCCTCGCAATGTTCACGCACCAATTCGCAGCACTCGTTGGGGCTGGCTCCGTATCCCACAACATCTCCAAGGCAAATCAATGTCTTGAGATTCTGCCTTGTACAGTCTTCCAATACGGCTTCGAGGGCCGGAAGGTTCCCGTGGATGTCGGAGAGGATTCCCAGTTTCATCGAGGCTCCGCCTCTGTTTCCAATTTCTGTTTGCGAGGATCGTTCTTCTTCAAATCAGCACAGACTGCATCGAGAATTCCGTTCACGAAGCGGCCGCTCTGAGCCGTGGAATATTCCTTGGCCAGCTCAATCGCTTCATTTATCGTCACCTTGTATGGAATATCATCAAAATACAAAAACTCCGCAATCGCCATGCGTAAAATTATGAGATCAATGACGGCCAAGCGTGCGAGGTCCCACTTCTGGACGGCGCGACGAATGGATTCATCAATCTTTTCATCGCCAGAAGCTACATGTGTACATAGCTCGCGGCAGAAGCCGAGGTTTTGGTCTTCCTTGGCATCTTTCAGCACGTCATCAAAGCACTGCTCGACTGGGTAGCCGGTCAGACGGGTGGCGTAGAGCACCCTTAGGGCCCATTCTCGAGCGGATCTTCTACTGCGCATGCGGAGTTTCTTTTCCTATAACCAATAGTGCAAAGCGAGTGAGTCTTCACGGCGGCCTTCGATCAAATCAAAGAACGCTTTCTGTATCTGGCGGGTCAACTGACCAGCTTTGCCTTCTCCAACGATCACCTTGTCGACCGAACGAATCGGCGTAACTTCAGCGGCCGTACCTGTAAAGAAAACTTCGTCGGCAATATAAAGCAATTCGCGCGGGATCAAACCTTCCGCAACCGGAATGTTCATTTCACGCGCAAGCTGCATGATGCATCCGCGAGTGATTCCGGGCAACACGGATGCACCAAGCGGTGGAGTGACAATCTTGCCGTCGCGAATGACAAAGACGTTTTCGCCCGAGCCTTCCGAAACATAGCCGTTCGTGTCAAGCGCGATACCCTCAGTAAAACCGAGGTTCTGCGCGTCAACAACCGTCAAATGCGAGTTCGCGTAGTTGGCGGCGGACTTAGCCAGAGCGGGAAGAGTGTTCGGAGCGATGCGCGTCCATGTTGAAACCATGACGTCCACACCTTGTTCCAAAGCTTCCGGCCCGAGATATTTGCCCCAGCGCAACGGAATAATCACGCATTCCGTCGGGCAGGCACGCGGATGCACGCCAAGTGAATTGTAGCCGCGATAGAACAGCGGACGGAGATAGGCTTCGTCCATATTATTCGTAATCACGACTTCCGCGCACGCGAGTTCAATCTGATCTGGCGTGAACGGCATCGGCATACGATAGATCTTCGCCGAATCAAACAGTCGGCGGATGTGCTGCTTCAATCCCCAAATTGTTGTGCCGCGCTCTGTCTTGTAGGCACGTATGCCTTCAAAAACTGCGGAACCATAGTGCAGTGCGTGGGTCGCGACGTGAGTGGTTGCGTCTTCCCACTTGACGAGCTTGCCGCTCATCCAAATCTTGAGTGCTTCGTCAAATGCCGATTTCGCCACTCTCGGCTCCTTTTGTATTACAGTTTCCATTAGTTACTCAATAGTGTTCGTGCAATGATTGTACGCTGTATCTCGGAGGTGCCTTCATAAATTTCAGTAACCTTCGCATCTCGTAACATGCGTTCTACAGGGAAATCTTTCAAGTATCCGTTGCCGCCGTGAATCTGCAATGCTTCCATCGTGACTTTCATGACTACATCCGATGCATAAAGCTTAGCCATCGCAGCTTCGTTGGTGAACTTCTGGCCCATGTCTTTCTTACGGGCGGCGCTGTAGTTCAACAAACGAGCGGCTTCGGTCATCACCTGCATGTCGGCGAGCTTGAACTGAATGGCCTGGAATTCGGAGATCGGCTGGCCAAACTGTTCGCGAACCTTCGAGTATTTTACAGCTTCCTCGAGCGCGCCTTGTGCAAGGCCGATAGCCTGAGCGGCAATACCGATGCGGCCGCTGTCAAGTGCGGTCATCGCGACCTTGAAGCCGTCGCCCTCCTTGCCAATCAAATTCGCCTTCGGCACGCGGCACTCATCGAGAATGATCATGCAACAATCGGAAGAACGAATACCCATCTTCTTTTCGTTGGGTCCGCGTTTGAAGCCTGGCGTATTGTGATCTACGATAAACGCGCTAATGCCTTTGGTCTTCTGAGCTTTATCTGTACGGGCCATGACAATAAACGTGTCCGCAATAATGCCGTTCGTGATGAAGGCTTTCTCGCCAGTGAGAATATAGTCATCACCGTCTTTGATGGCCGACATCGAAAGGCCTGAGGCATCAGAGCCTGAGCCGGGTTCAGTCAGACAGAATGCGCCGAGTTTCTTTCCTTCTGCCAGTGGCCTAAGAAAGCGTTCATGCTGGTCGGGATTGCCGAACTTTTGCAAGGGATAGCAAACCAAGGAGTTGTTGACCGACACGACGACACCGACTGCGGGGTCGATACGGGAGAGCTCTTCGATCACGATGGCATAGGTCACCGCATCCATTCCGGCACCGCCCAATTCTTCAGGCGTGTTAACACCCATGAAGCCGAGTTCGCCGATTTTTTTGCAGATTTCGACGGGGAATATACTCTTCTCATCGCGCAGAGCCGTGGTCGGAGCGACCTCTTTTTCGGCAAACTCGCGAATTACTTTCTTGACTTCAAGTTGCTGTTCTGAAAGCAGGTGATCCATAATAAGAAAATAGAAAAAGAAAATTTAAAATTGAAAGTCAGAATACTGACTAAAATGTCAGACAGAGAGTTTGACAGCCGTGCCGCTGGCCGAGACCATTAGCATCGAACCGCCCGAGCCGATCACTTCGTAATCGAGATCAATCCCAACGACTGCATTCGCGCCGAGCAGCTTTCGCGTTTTCTGCGATTTCCTGCATGGCAATCTCGCGGGCTTTGCGCAGTTCGTTTTCGTAGGCAGCACTACGGCCGCCAACGATATCGCGGATACCCGCAAAGAGGTCTTTGAAGATGTTTGCACCGACGATGGCTTCACCAGCAACGATACCGAGGTAGGCTTCAATCTTTCGACCATCAACGGACGGTGTAGTCGTGAGAATCATGCTAATCGTTCCTTATTTTGCGTAGTCGTAGAATCCACGGCCCGACTTGCGGCCCAGATAGCCAGCGGCAACATATTTCTTTAACAGCGGACACGGGCGGTACTTGGAGTCTCCAAGATCGCGATGCAATACCTCCATGATCGCGAGGCAAACGTCCAAGCCGATCAGGTCAGCCAAGGCAAGCGGTCCCATCGGGTGATTCATACCGAGTTTCATCACACCGTCGATGGCCTCTGCCTCGCCGACGCCTTCCATCAGGCAATAGACGGCTTCATTAATCATGGGCATCAAAATGCGATTTGCGACGAAACCAGGGAAGTCATTGACCGTAATCGGAGTTTTGCCAAGTGCTTTGGAAAACTCAACAACTGCTGAATGCGTTGCATCGTCAGTTTGAAGGCCACGAATGACCTCGACCAACTGCATCATTGGCACGGGGTTCATAAAGTGCATGCCAATAAACTTGCCAGGGCGCTTGGTTGCTGCGGCAATCGTCGTAATCGAAATTGTCGACGTGTTAGAAGCCAGAATCGCTTCGGGCTTTGCAATTGCATCAATCTTTGCAAATAGCTCTTTCTTAACTGCTTCGTTTTCAACAATGGCTTCGACAACAATGTCGGCGCTCTTAACGTCGTCTATGGTAAGCGAGCCTTTGATGCGGCCCAACGTGTCGGCCTTTTCCTGCTCAGACAAACCGCCTTTGGAGACTTGGCGGGCGAGGTTCTTGTCAATGGTTCCGATCGCGCGGTCAAGAAGAGTTTGTGAAGTTTCAATCAGATATACTGTGCAGCCTTTTTGTGCACAGACGTGGGCAATACCGTTGCCCATTGTGCCGCCACCAATGACGGCTATTGTGGAGATGCTCATATTAGGAAAAGTTGAAAGATTAAATCATTTCGACCGCAAGAGCCGTGGCCTCGCCGCCGCCATTGCAAATACCGACAACACCGCGCTTGCCGCCGCGCTCCTTCAGAGCATGCAGCAACGTTACAACGATGCGGCAACCGGACGAGCCAATCGGATGACCAAGGCGACTGCGCCGCCCCAGACATTGACTTTGTCACTCGTGACGCCAAGCTGCTTGGAATTATAGAGACCAACAACGGCAAAAGCTTCGTTCAACTCAAACAAATCGACATCGGAAACTTTCCAGTCAATGCGGCGCAACAGTTTTTGCACAGCAGGAGCAGGAGCCGTAGCAAACCACTCGGGCTGATGGCTGTAGGTTGTATAGCCAACGATGCGCGCGAGAGGCTTAATTCCACGACGCTGTGATTCTTCAAAGGACATAACCATCACGGCTGATGCGCCGTCGTTGATCTTTGAGGCATTGGCAGCTGTAATCGTCCCGTCTTTTTCAAAGGCTGGCTTGAGTTGCGGCATCTTCTCAAAATTGACGTTACCCGGTTCTTCGTCGGTGTCAATCGAAACCTCACCCTTGCGGCCCTTGATCACGACTGGAACGATTTCGTTCTTGAACTTACCGTCTTTCACCGAGGCAATGGCACGACGATACGATTCAGCGGCAAATTCGTCCTGCTCTTCGCGCGTAATTTTATATTCTTTGGCGCACTTTTCTGCGCACGAGCCCATATGTATATTGTTGTGCGGATCCCAGAGGCCGTCCGTGATCATCAAATCATTAATTGAACCATGACCTAAACGATACCCTGTGCGTGCGCGGTCGAGGATGTAAGGCGCAAGCGACATATTCTCCATACCACCCGCGAGCATAATCTTCGCTTCGCCAAGTGATACTGTTTGCGCGGCGGACATAATTGCACGGAGACCCGAGGAGCACACTTTGTTCACTGTCCAAGCAGAAGCAGTATCCGGAATTCCTGCAAACAATGCGGCTTGACGAGCAGGGGCTTGACCCACGCCGCCTTGTAGCACTTGACCTAAAATCACTTCATCGACTTCTTTGGGATCAACTTGCGAACGTTCGAGGTTGGCCTTTAGCACGTGAGCGGCCAGCGCGGGAGCGGGGACGGCGGCGAATGCGCCCATAAACGCGCCAATTGCGGTGCGTGCCCCGGAGGTAATGACAGGAGTATTCGGATTCATTACTGATGCGGTCCAGTCTTAGTGTTTCTATTTTCGAGAGCAATATGTTCGAATTCAAATTCGCGATCGGAGACTTGCTTTAAGACTCCGGCGCGATTGCGTGGCGCATGGACAAGGACAATGACGTCCTGATCCTGTGCGGCAAGAGTCATGAATTTTAACTTGGCGGCTAAGAGTTCAGCAGGGTTTTGATCGTAGGACATCCCACTTTCCAAATCCAGTTGCGCCGTTGTCGGTAGCACGTCACTTGGAAACATGACACGCGGCCCGCCGGGATAGCCAATCCGCACGACCATGTGTCCGGCGCTATGGCCGCCACTCCAATGACAACCCAACCACGGGTAGATTAACTCGTCATCTTGAGCCAAGAGTTCAAGCTTACGTGCCGACACAAGCGGCTCGAAGTCATCAGCGCAGTAACCGTCGTCACCATCGGAAAGCGCAGCTCGCGCCCCATCCAATTCACGTTGTTGCAGAATCACGCGCGCTTTGGGAAACGTCGGCTCAAGTTGTCCGCTAAAACCAACTGTTGTGCAGGCTCCAGCATGATCCCAATGCAGATGTGTCAAGACAACCAGATCAACTTCTTCGCGCCGCACTCCGAGTTCACGAAGCACAGACAAGGTCCTTCGCGGCCAATCAAGATTGTAATTACGGCGTTCTGTGAAGCGTTCTTTATCACCCGTACCGGGATCAACAAGGATTATCTTGCCTTCACCGCGAATTAGCAGCGAATTGAATCCGACTTTGATGCGTGGGCGGAATTTGCTTTTGTAGAGCAACTCTGCATTTCGGCCCTTAGTAACTTTAACAAACGTCTCGGGACGGAGTTCAAACAGACCGTCATCGATTAAGTCTATCCTTAAAGAGCCGATGGTTAAATGCATTGAGCAGATTCTGGCGGGTTGAAGACGCCAACAATCGGCGATTATGCGCCGACTTTGTCCCATTCTTTCAGGATGCCGCGAGCGATGACTAGACGCTGAATTTCCGAGGTGCCTTCACCGATCTCGGTGAGCTTGTTGTCGCGGAACATACGCTCGACGGGATATTCACGGACGTAACCGTAGCCACCGTGCAACTGAATTGCTTGCGACGTCACCTTTGCGCCGACTTCGCTTGCAAATAGCTTTGCCATTGCGGCTTCCTGTGAGAAATCTTCGCCGTCATCTTTCTTGCGTGCCGCATCAAAGATCATGTGGCGCGCCGCTTCTATATTCACCAGCATGTCGGCAATCTTAAACTGCGTCGCTTGGAAATCGGCAATGCGCTGATCAAATGCCTTGCGCCCCGTCACGTATTTCAGAGTTTCGAGATATGCACCTTCAGCCAAGCCGAGCGCCATCGCGCCAATTGAAATACGGCCACCGTCCAGAGTGATCAACATCTGTTTGAAGCCTTCGCCTGGCTTGCCAAGTAGATTCTCTTTGGGCACTTTAACGTCGTTAAAGTGCAGAACAACCGTGTCAGAGCCGCGCACCCCAAGTTTGCGCTCCTTCTTGCCGACGGCGAAACCGTCCCAATCGCGTTCGACGATGAAACAGCTAATACCGCGCGTGCCCTTGCCTTTTTCGGTGAGCGCACTAACGACATAGGTCTTTGAGTAAGAACCGTTTGTGCAATAAACTTTAGTGCCGTTCAGGAGATAGTGGTCTCCCATATCCATGCACGTCGTCTTAGTCGCGCCAGCATCACTGCCTGCTTGCGGTTCGGTTAACCCAAAGCCGCCCATGTGCTTGCCTGCACACAGATCTGGGAGATATTTCTTCTTTTGCGCTTCGCTTCCGAATAAATAAATTGGACCGCAGCCCAATGAAATATGCGCGGCCAATCCGAGCGCTGTTGATCCGCACACTTTGGCTACCTCTTCGACGGCCAATGCATACGACGTGTAATCCATTCCCGCACCGCCGTATTCTTCGGGGTAAGGAATTCCCATCAGTCCGAGTTCGCCCATTTCCGCGAAGATTTCTTCGGGAAAACGTTCGGTTTCATCAATTTCTGCGGCTATAGGCTTAATTTTATTCTGAGCGAAGTCGCGAACCATGTCGCGAAGCATTTTTTGCTCTTCAGTCAGCGGCAGTCGGTCTCCAAGACTCATCGGAGTAAGTATTCCTTAAGGTTCGTCGTATAAGTTATCTAATGGGTTATCGCCAGCGCCCTCGTTTCGGCGGCGGTTGCGTCGTAATTCGTCTTTTAGGGCCTGATATTCTTCGGGAGAAATATCGGCGTCGCGAAGCATGCGCTCAATCTTATCTAAATCGGGCAGCTTCTTCTTGTCTGGCTGTTTCTTCTCGGGATTAGTCATTGACGGAAGGCAGCGCAGCCGCAAGCGATCGTGTCAAATAGTCGTTTGAGGTCTGCGCATCATCTAATGATACTTCAAAAGTCACAGAGGGCCGAGCGCCGCGAGCAAGTAGCGGACCGATCAGTGTAGAAACATTCACAACACCCTTGCCCAAGCCCCAGTGCAGATCGGAGATACCGTCATTGTCACTCAGATGCAGGTGGACAATTTGTTCCGAAAATTGTTCAATCCATTTCGTGGGGGGAATCTTGGCAAAGCACGACGCGTGCCCGGTGTCAAAACACATGCCGAGGAACGGATGCTGGACACGCGAAAAAATCTCGTCAAACAACGTCGTGTCCGGCTCGTAGGTATTTTCCATTGCGAGGACGACACCGTTATCAGATGCCACTTCGAGCAATTGCGTCAGCTTGCCGCAAAACTTGTCCAGCCAAATTGGGCGATAGGCCGGCGGATATTGCGGCAGAAAACCAGTGTGAAAAACCATTAGCGGCGAACCAATCACACGTGCGCCTTCGATTCCTGCGGCAAGTGACTGATAGGAGTACTCGGCAATGTGCTCGTCCTTGGCCGCGAAACTCAAATTGTTGAATGGGCCGTGGCAGGCAACGGGCAATTGCGCTTCGGCCAGATCATCCGCTAAGCCAAGTAGCACATCCCATTTGATCTTCGGCCACAAATCGGTAGTCGTGTTGAACACGATTTCTATGCCGAGTCCAAAGTCAACAACCTTGGGAATTGCCATCGGAACGTCGTGAATCCCGACATAAATGCAGCGAGGAGTCAGCGCCTCACTCATGCTTTCTCCAAATGCACGAGTAGCGCGTCAGCTGAAACCGTTTGGCTGATTTTCACGTCTACGGCTCCCACTACTCCTGCACGCGGAGCACGTAAATTGTGTTCCATTTTCATGGCTTCCAACACGGCGACGATCTGATCTTTGTTAACGGTGTCACCCTGCTTGACATTCAGCTTGATAATGATTCCCGGCATTGGAGCGCGGATATCATCCGGATTGGAATGCAAGCTCGCAACATTGTTGGTCTCTTCAATTTCGACCAGTTCATGCACTCGCCCGTCCAGCCACACATAAATTTTGTCTTTGCTGCGCGCCATCACAGCACGAAATCGTTTGTCAAGCGAGGCAAGGTTGATGCGCTGGCAATTCTGTGACACAGAGAATAACGTCTTGTCTTCGCCGACAATGATTTCGACATCACTTGGCGAGCGACGTTGAAACGTCACGCTGTGCAGATTTTCGCCGTAGAGAAAATGCCTTTTCACGATCCCGCCCCCGCCATACGCCAATCACCCAGAGAAGTCCACGGCGAAGACGGTTTTGTCGTGCCGTTTGCTTCAACATTCTTGTGTGCGACTCGGCAGAACTCGTGTGCAACGGAGAGCAACGCGGCCAGCGCTTCGCCCGTCGGTTGCTTCTCACTCCAATCCGAAAAATGCTGCGCGAGAAAGTGGGTTGAGATATTTCCCTTTGCAAATTCGGGATGCGCCAACACGTCCTGCATGTAACCCAGCGGAGTGCGCACTCCCAGCAGAACGTAGTGTTTCAAAGCGTCACGCATGCGGCGGATCGCATGCTCACGATTGTCAGCCCAGCAGATCACTTTGCTCAATATCGGATCGTAGAAAATCGGAACTTCAAAACCTTCGCGAATACCACTATCGATCCGTACACCCGGAGCATGAGGTTCGTCAAGCTTAAGGATTGTTCCGGTAGAGGGGAGGAAACCGCTCGTGGGGTCTTCCGCATAGACTCGGCATTCAATGGCGTGTCCGCGAAACTGAATTTCGTCTTGCGCTTTCGGCAACTTCTCGCCTGCCGCAACAGCCAGTTGCCACGCCACCAAGTCTTCCCCCGTGACCATCTCAGTCACTGGATGTTCGACTTGCAGACGCGCGTTGACTTCGAGGAAATAGAACTTTTCGCCATCGAGCAAAAATTCTACGGTTCCGGCATTGCGGTAGCCAGCAGCCTTGACAATGCGGATTGCTGCGTCGCCCATCTCTTTACGCAACTCTGGCGAGAGAGCGATGCTCGGACTTTCTTCGATTATCTTTTGGTGACGGCGCTGGATTGAACATTCGCGCTCACCCAAATGTACCACATTGCCATGTTGGTCACAAAAGACCTGAAATTCGATGTGGCGCGGATTATCAATGTACTTTTCGAGATAAACCGCATCGTCACCAAAAGCTGACTTTGCTTCACGGCGCGCGGCTTCAAGCGACTGTTCAATGTCTTCAAGCTTACGCACTACCCGCATGCCTTTGCCGCCACCACCTGCTGCGGCTTTAATCAATACAGGGAAGCCGATTTTCTGCGATTCTTCGCAAGCCTGTTCGACACTGGCGTGCGGTAGCAAGGCGCCCGGCGTGACCGGTACATTGTACTTCAGCGCCAATTCACGAGACGCAATTTTATCCCCTAAGAGTCCCATCGCCTCGGCAGGCGGACCGACAAAGATCAATCCTGCCAATTTCACTGCGTTGGAGAACTTCGGATTTTCAGAGAGAAAACCGTAGCCCGGATGAACAGCATCGGCACCATGCTCACGCGCGGCCGCGATGACCTTTTCTATGTTCAAGTAACTCTCATGCGCCGGTGATGGCCCGATGTGAACGGCCTCGTCCGCAATTTCAACATGCAGCGCATCGCGGTCAGCATCGCTATAAATCGCAATTGTGCGAATACCCAATGCACGAGCAGACCGCATTACACGAACGGCAATCTCGCCACGGTTAGCCACAAGCAATTTGCGGATCATTGTGGCATACTCCACTGCGGATTGCGCTTTTCAAGTAGGGCTGCGAGGCCTTCCTGCCCTTCAGCACTCACGCGCTGTCTCGCGATACGCAAGGGCGTAAACTCCCGAGCTTGGTCAAGTGTAAGCTGAGGTACTTCGCGTAATAGTTCTTTTGTTACCATTTGAGCGGTAGGCGAAGCTTTCAAGAGTTCGTCTGCCCAGCGGATAACCGCTTGGTCGAGCTTATCTGCCGAAACTACCTCGGTCGCAAGCCCTAAATTCAAACATTCTTGCGCGGTAATTCTTCTACCCGTCAAGAATAACTCACGCGCTCGCCCCTCGCCGATCTTACGCAAAACAAACGTCGAGATTGTCGCTGGAACAACGCCTAATCTGACTTCGCTGAAGGCGGTTTGCGCATCGTCAGTCATTACAACGATATCCGAGCAACACATTAAGCCTGCTCCACCGCCGTATGCACCGCCTTGTACTCGCGCAATGATCGGATGCGGGAATTCGTACACTAAACGAAAGAGATCGAAAATCTTCTGTGCGTCTGCAAGGTTTTCAGTCTCGCTCACACCTTTTTGCGATTTCATCCAATTGGCATCGGCTCCGGCACAAAACGTCTGACCGTCTGCCGCAAGAATCAGCACTCGGATGGAATCGTCTGTACTAAGTTCACGAAAAGCTTGCGTGAGTTCGGCAATCATTTCGGAATTCAAAGCATTACGCGTCTCAGGCCGCGCGAGATTCAATGTGACAACACCACCGGAGCGGTCAAGCCGCACCAAGCTCACTTGCTAAGGCTCCGAGCTTGGTCATGCAATGCCGCTTGAAACTCTTCTAATTTTGCCGATCCGATCACGTACGTTCTCTTGCCGTGTTTTATTTCGAGGCCCTTACCGAGCCGCATGTTATAATAGATTTTACCGCGATAGCGATGAATTCCAACTCCTGCCATAAAGGGAATCTTTTGTGGACCAATGACGCTGATCTCCGCAGCGGGAATTCTTCTGGTCCAAATATTCGGGCCGAAAGTCAGATCTGAAATCGTCACGCGCGTTTGCATGCGCATGAAAGAACTAATTAAGAGGCTTACACCGATTCCTGCCGCGAACATGATCAGGATTACCAAGAGCGGCATCTTGGTGAACAGTGGAATGACAAAAAAGGCCGCTGCCGACATGAACGCTAACGGGCCGCGAACGGGAATGTCTTGTTGTTCTTCAAACAAAGCACTTTCCATGTCACATGCGATACACGCCGGGCTGATAATCAGGCACAGGCGCGTTCGCCGACATCGCAACACCCAAAGCAAGCGCGTCGCGAGTGGAAAGTGGATCAAGAATTCCGTCATCCCACAACCGCGAGGTGGAATAGTAAGGATTCCCTTCACGGTCATATTGTTCAAGCACGGGCTGACGAATTGCTTCGGCTTCCGCATCGGTGAGTTTTTGTTGCTTTGCCTCAAGCTGCTCGCGCTTCACTTGCACCAGCACGTCCGCTGCCTGTTGCGCACCCATGACGTTGATACGCGAATGCGGCCACATCCACAATAATCGTGGTGAATACCCACGCCCGCACATCGCATAGTTTCCGGCTCCTGCCGAGGAACCGATTACGACGGTGAACTTGGGAACATTGGCACAGGCAACCGCGTGGACCATTTTGGCACCATCCGAAGCAATTGCGCCGTGCTCGTACTCTTTGCCCACAATGAAGCCGGTAATATTCTGCAAGAACACAAGTGGAATCTTGCGCAGGCAGCAAAGTTCAATGAAGTGCGCCCCCTTCTTGGCAGATTCGCCAAAAAGGACGCCGTTGTTGGCCACAATGCCGACGAGATAGCCGTGCAATCTGGCGAATCCACAAACCAAGGATGTACCATAACGGGCTTTGAATTCTTGAAAGCGCGATCCGTCGGCAATTCGCGCAATCACTTCCTTCATATCGAACGGCTTGCGAATATCGACTGGTACAAGACCCAACAATTCTTCGGGATCGTAGTGCGGATCCTCAGGGGTTTCGCGGTCGAACTCAAACTTTGGACGCGGACCAAGTGACTCGATAATTGAGCGGGCAATGTCCAAAGCTTGTCCATCGTTTTCAGCAAAGTGGTCTGCTACACCGCTGATACGTGTGTGCACGTCCGCCCCGCCGAGTTCTTCAGCAGATACATCCATGCCCGTTGCGGCCTTTACAAGCGGAGGACCGCCGATAAAAATCGTACCGGTGTTTTTGACAATCACCGTTTCATCGGACATAGCGGGGACGTATGCGCCGCCTGCGGTGCATGAACCCATCACTACGGCGATTTGCGGGATCTTCTTGGCGCTCAAGTTGGCTTGATTGTAGAAAATCCTGCCAAAGTGATCGCGATCAGCAAACGTACCTGCCTGCTCCGGCAAGTATATTCCGCCGGAGTCCACAAGATAGACACATGGCAGATGATTCTGCATTGCGACTTCCTGCGCGCGCAAGTGTTTCTTAATCGTCATCGGGAAATACGTTCCCCCTTTGACAGTCGCGTCATTCGCAACAACCAATACTTCACGCCCATGCACCACGCCGATGCCTGACACCATTCCGGCTCCGGGCGCTTCGTTGTCATACATACCGTGCGCCGCTAATGGACTTAGTTCCAGAAACGGGGTTTCGGGATCAAACAATCGATTGAGTCGTTCACGCACGGGAAGTTTTCGCGCGCAATGTGACGGTCAATATGCTGCTTAGGGCCGCCAGCCGGATGTAAGGCGGCAAGTTTGGCACGCAATTCGTCGACGAGTGCGCGCATAGCAGCCGCATTTTCTGCAACGCCGGGATCAGTGGGTCTGACGTTAGTAGGTAGTCGCTTCAAAAAGGAGCAGGATTAATTTGCGCGGTTGGCCTTGCGAATCGCAATTTCGCCGTTGGCGCTGCTGCAATCGACAAGGTATTTGCCTTCATTGACAACCAGTTCAAACTCGTCGCCAATCATCTGTTCTGCGTGCTTGCCCGACCAGTCGGAGGTAATGGAGCCATTCACAATTGAACTTGCCGATACTTTCATGCTCGAATTCTCCGGCAATGCCAACGTAATTTCACCATTCGCCGTGGACGCCGCGATGTTTCCAGCCAGTGTATTGTGCACTGTGACATTGATCTCGCCATTGGCTGAACTGAACTCACAATTGTCATTTAACGAGGCTACGTCAATGTCAATCTCTCCGTTGGCACACGAAGCATCAATCTGACCCGTCACGCCTTCCTTAGACAAAAACGTGATTTCGCCGTTGGCGCTTTCAAGCTTTGCCCCGCCATTCATTTCCACTGCTGTGATCTCGCCGTTGGCACAAGAGGCGTCGAGGTCAAGCTGATTAGGTGCAATAATCACGAAATCCATATTGGCAGAGATTTCGTCCCCTGACCAATTAGTTTCAGGATATTCGCCGTAAACACGCAGACTGTCGCCGTCACGTTTCACGACAGGCTTGAAGCCTTTGAGATACTTCTGACCTTCTTCAAGGTCATCAGATTTGATCTCAATGTAGGCCAAAACGTTCACAGAGCTACGCTCTTCGCCGGTGATCTTGATTTCACCGTTGACCGCTTCAACGGCCAGGGTTTTCAAATCCAAAACGGATTCGTCGAATCGCAATGTGTCGCGATAGACGTATTCGCCGTGCTCTTTCTTGAACTCGGCTGCGAACAGCTGCGAGACAAGCAGAAGGGTGAGGGGAAAAACTAACTTCATGGTGCTTCCTTTCTAACGTGAAGTGGGAAGCGGGACCTGTAGTTTTGGTTCAACATCGTTGGCGCGGTCACGCAAGTTCAGGCTGTAGCCGCCATACCCCAAACGCACGATTCCAAGCGGCGGGACATCCGATCCCCGATATGCAATGACCTTCGCGCCGTCGGCGCCGGAGCCAGTGTATTTAGTTACGGGGAACTCGCCGCTGAATAATTTCAATACGGTTTCGTCACCGGGGCGCGGTTTGTCCTCGCGCTCATAATCCAATTGTCCGGGAGGAAGGGCAAAGTTGCAAGATTCGAGTTTATCCTTATTCGCTCGCCACAGCGCGCGATAGACTTCACCCAGACCGTCATTGGCGGCTAAGACGATGTCAAAGTCAACGGAAGGTCTGCCTTCATCAAAGCTCTTGTAGGTTGCTTGAAACCAAGCTGAGGGCTTGCCCAACCACGACACCGAGCCGAGATAAATAACGGTTACATGAGCGAGCACGGGGCCAAACGGGCCGGATGTTTCCGACCATTCGGTTAGAGCATACGTCGCACTTGTTCCAGTGGTTTCATCGTTAAGGAATCCACGATAGATCAAACGACGCACCCATGTCAGAGCGTCCCGCTTCATCGCTGATGTCTTATCAAACTCACTTGGCTCGCGTTCTATGGGAGCCGCAGGCTTGGCCACAGTGGAATCCGTTGCGAGTGAATCCTTGGCCAGTGAATCCGGTTCAGCTTTTACAGGTTGCCCGTTGTAGGAGTACTGTGCCGAAACCGAAGTTGCCAGTGCAAGAAGTAGTGCCAGAGCGGCGAGGCGGATGGTCTGCATTAGAATGTCGCTTTGCGCGTATTCTTGATCAAGACTTCAGTCATCTTCATCGGCTCTACGACGACTGCGCCTTGCACGCCTTCACCATCCCAGCCGTTGGCATACCAACTGTTGCCTTCTTGTATAAAGAGACTGTAGGTTCCAGCTTTAGCGGGGATGGTGAACATCCCTTTGTCATCGCAAGTGGTTTCAGCCACCATCGGAGTCGAAATAGAATCAACAATAGCGCCGGGCAGACCTTTGACAGGTTCGTACAACCGCACACGCAGCCCCGCACCCGGCTTCACTTGCTTGTCGCGTGAACCGCTGTCAATTGGTGGCATAAAATTGCCTTCCCAAATCTCGACTTTGCCCGTCACTCCACTTATAGGAGCAGGCGCGTCCTGATTCTTGGCTTCTTTGCGGCCCATACCCAGCAGGCTAACGGCCACGACCAGCATGGCAAGAATTTTAATGCGGCGAGCGCTCATCGAATATCCTTTATGCGCAACTGCGTTGTTTTGCGGTTTTGATACTCATTTTCTTCAATCACATAGACCATTTCATAAGTACGGCGGCCGTTCATAAATTTGTCAATGTGATCACCTAAATTAAAACCAATTGCTTCAAACTGTGCACCGTGCTGAGTGGCCATTAACTTTAAGTGGTTTTGGCCAACGATGCGCGGCGGATATGAGGTCGAAAGATCGCGCGTCACAAACGTCGGGC
This sequence comes from bacterium, assembly GCA_016721565.1. Taxonomy (GTDB): domain Bacteria; phylum Electryoneota; class RPQS01; order RPQS01; family RPQS01; genus JABWCQ01. Next base: position 104,603 of record JADKHW010000002.1, read on the forward strand.
GAGTGTTCTGAGGACCAAACGGCTCAAACTTCTTTAAGGTTTCAACCACTTCCGTCGTGATTTGATCGAGCGCAATTTCGCTCTCGATACGCACCTTGCGAACAAGGTCTTCACTGGACATCAGGTCTTTACAGGCTTGCTCGAAGCGCGTCTTAAAGGCGGGAATATTCTCGGCCGGAATCGTCAATCCTGCAGCGTACTTGTGACCACCAAATTGCTCGAGCAAATCGGAGCATGCCTTAAGAGCGTTAAAAATGTCGAAATTCGACACCGAGCGCGCAGAGCCTTTGCCCATGCCATTCTCAACCGAGATCATCACGGTCGGGCGGTAAAACTTCTCGATTAAACGAGACGCCACGATTCCAATCACACCCGAATGCCAGCCCTCGCGGGACAAGACAATTGAGTGGCGCTCCATCGGATTCATTGTGTAACGAATCTCTTCAAGCGCCTGACCAAGTGTCTCGTTGTCAATCTCCTTGCGACGGCGATTCTCGGATTCGAGAATCTGTGCCACTTCACGAGCCTGCACTTGATCGCGTGTCGTCAAAAGTTGCACGGCTCGCATCGCGCTGCCCATACGGCCTACGGCGTTAATGCGCGGAGCAATGTTAAACACAATCTGACCGACGTCAATCTTGCCGCCGCGAACACCGGCAGACTCAATCAAACTCGCCAGTCCAACTTCGGGGGCATCGTTGAGCTTCTCAAGACCTTCTTTGACCAGCACGCGGTTTTCGTCCACGAGCGGCACGATGTCCGCCGATGTTCCGAGTGCCACCAAGTCAATATACTTGAAGGCATAATCGCTAGCGAGGCCAAGTGTCTTGGTGATCCCCTGCGCAAGCTTGAACGTGACTCCGACGCCGGCAAGCTCCGTAAATGGATAGCCGGAACCTTTGCACTTGGGATCAAGTACGGCCAAAGCATCGGGTAGCTCGTCAGCAGGCTCATGATGATCGCTGATGATCAACTCGAGCCCGAGCGACTTGGCGTACTTCGCCTCCGAGACTGAGGTAATCCCGCAGTCCACAGAAATCACCAACTGCGCACCCTGTTTCTTGACTTCGTCGAGTCCGGCTATCGAAATTCCGTAGCCTTCATTTTGGCGGTCGGGAATATAAGCCAGCACGTCTCCGCCAAGATCGCGGAGGAATAGATACAACATTGAGACGGAGGTAATTCCGTCCACGTCGTAGTCGCCATATATCGCAATGCGATCGCGGTTTTGAAGCGCTTCGACAATACGATCAACGGCCTTGTCCATCCCTGCCATCAAGAATGGATCATAAAGTTGCGACGGCGCTGGATTGAAAAATCGATCCACCGCTTCGGGCGAGTCCATCCCGCGGTTCAATAGAATCCGCGCGACGGTATAGGGGACTTGGGCTTGTCGGCTTAGGCGCTCGATCTCCTCATGTGGCCGACTCTCCACCATTTCCCATTTGGGTTGCATGGCTCTTCCTGTATGTCATATAAACAAAAACTTGTTAAGAGTGAAGCGAACAACTGTTTATTGCTTCGAAACGGCCCTGCCTAAAACGAGATACCACATCCCGTCACGATAAGCATAGGCTTGAAATCCGGCTGAATTGCAACTGGGATCCCATGTGCCTTCACCTTGACAGGTTGTTGGGGCGATGAAATCATATTTTTGCGGCAATTCTTGGTGGTTATACCAGAAGCCGTATGAACTGTCTTTTTGAAAGACACAAAATGCGGTATTCCCAATAACAGAAAACTCAGACGCTACCTCCCAGCCGAGACTATCCGCAAGCGAGTATCCACCCCACCATATGTCAGATAGCGGCGTTCCGCCTGTTGGGTATGTCGGATTTGGACTGCGGTAATACTCAATGATCAAATGATCTTCTAAGCCCGTGACCCGTTTAATTCCGGGACAAACTAACAAAAAAGCGTCAAGAGTGTGAGCCAATTCTCCGTTTAACTTAATTTCGTATTGCGGAGTGCTTCGAGCGTCTGTATATCGATGGAGCGAATCACTCACGCGATAAATGGACCAATCCCCCGAGCTTGTCGTCACTTCGTATTCAAGCACCAACCGTGGGTGCTCGATTACTGTTGACACAATGCTATCAGGTGAATATGCCCGTTTGTCTTTACTAGGCTTTTGCTTGTGAATAATTCGCGACGATTCGCTGAACATACTCCAGTCATTAACAACGAGCGGCAAATTGTTAGCTAGCCTGACTGAATCTGCAAAGGGAGTATTGTCAACCGCTCCCCAGGCTTCCAACGTGCCCATGAAAAGTGCGTATTCTGTAATCTCAAGACGCGGAACATTTTGCCCAAAAGCTGCCGCGAAAATCAAAAGAAACGTTAAAGCACTTACTGACTTAACGCCGGTCATTTTGCTCCGAAGTGAAAAACGCTCATATCCCGCAATCTTACTCCGCGCTACGGCGCGGCATTTGGTCCAGCGGTACGTTGGAGGGTTCGCCTATAAGCCGAATTCTGTACCCTTGCGGGCAGTGATCATCTATCTGGGATGATGATTACTCATCACCTCGGGCGGCCTACCCGCCGGGACTTATGCTTTGCGAGCAGCAAAGACTCCCGGCATACTTGGCCTTGCTTCGAGCGGGGTTTTCCCTGCCACATCCATTACTGAATGCGCGGTGCGCTCTTACCGCACCATTTCACCCTTACCCTTGCGAGGGCGGTATATTTTCTGTGGCGCTTTCCGTTGCGTTACCGCACCCGGCCGTTAGCCGGCGCTCTGCTCTATGAAGTTCGGACTTTCCTCACCTGAATCTCTTCAAGCGCGATCACTCGGCGAACCTTCTCAAACTACTTTTGTGTCTTTTCTAATTCATCCAACGCCCGGTTCACCAACTTATCTGCATCCTTATTTTCTTCTCTGCGGACGTGGCGAATTCTTGGAGTCAGGCCGTTCAGCAAGCGCTTCTTCAGCTGGACTTCGTTGTTGAGTTCCTGCAAGCGCGGCTCTTTGATCTTCCACTCGCCCAGAACTTGATTGACAATCAACAGACTGTCACAGGCCACGCGCAGCACCGATGCTCCGCTGTCTTTGATAACCGGATTGGCTGCGCAGACTTCGAGCAACCTGATCAGCGCGCGATACTCCGCTTCGTTGTTCGTGCCGTGTCCGATGTAGGTCCCCTCTTCGTAAAGCAGGTTACCCTTGTCATCGTGAATCACGACTCCAATCGCCGCCGGGCCGGGGTTGCCGCGCGCGCCGCCGTCAATGTGCGCGTGTAGTTCCAATTAGTTGATAACTGAATCGGGAGCGATGAAGCGGCCGCAAGCTTCACAAGCGTAGATGTCGCGCGACTGCTTGATGATCACCTGAGTTTGCGGCGGGATTAAGGCAAAACATCCGCCGCAAGCTTCGCCGACCAAAGTCGCAATACCACGTCCATCCTTGGCGTCGCGAATACGTTCGTAGTGAGCCAGCAACCGCGGGTTCAACACCTTTGCGGCTTGACCACGACGCACGAGAAGCTCCTTTTCAAGCCCCTCTGTATCCCGTAGCTTGCGCTCTAACTCTTCTTCGCGGGAGACTTTGTCTTTGCGAAGCTGCTCAAGTTCGGCCTGTTTGTCTTCCAGCATCTGGGCCAACTCGATAGCCCGATTCGTGTTGGTCGAAATCAGCGCTTCGAAGTCGTTAATTTCGCGTTTGGCCGTCTCCTGCTCAGTCGTGATCGCGTCATATTCGCGTGTCGTCGTCACCGAGTAAAGCTGTTCCTGATACTTGGTTAGCTTCTCACGGGCTACCGCCAGCTTATGGCCAGACTCGCCAGCCACCTTTTCCGACACCTCGCGCTCCTTGTCCTTGGCCACAATAAAGGCCTCGTACTCGGCGATGCGCTCGGTCAGCAACTGAACCTGCTCGGGTAAACCGCCCCGTTCTTCTTCAATTTCCGCTAATTCTAAGTCAATCTCTTGAATCTCCGACAGAGCGCGTAAGGCGCTACGGACCTGCTCGGGGGTTGCGTCCTGAATGATCACTTCTACTTTGCCTGCCTAACCTGACGTTTAGTGTGCTCTAATAACAAAAAAGGTGCGCGAAAAATGGTCCGCACACCTTGATCGAACTGCATTTCCCTGCCCACGCTGAACTGGGAGTCTAATGTGATATCACAATACAGCGTGGTGCGCAAGACAAGGAACTCCGTTTTCATCGCTGGTACCGGTGGTCGCCGCGCGGTGGGCCCACCAGGATTCGAACCTGGAACCGACGGATTATGAGTCCGCTGCTCTAACCGTTGAGCTATGAGCCCATGCTCTGCCAGTCGCCTCTTTTAACGAGGTGGAGGCGGCTCCACACGGTCACCGCAACACCCGCGCGTCCTCCGAAGCTCCAAAAACCAGCGTAGAGTCTTAATATACAAACCTTCGGTGACTTGTCAAGCAAGAGCTAACCTCTTTGTCACATGTTAAGTCTTTATTATTATCAACTTAACATTTCAACCCCTGCCCGTGCGAGAGGGCGAGGCATCACCCATGTTCGAGAGGCTACAAGTCGTAACGCAAATATAGGGTCGGATGCACATACCACTTCCCTGTTTCGTAGCCGTCGTCTTCCGTATATGCCCCGGCAAAGTTCCGTGAAACCTCCACTTCCGTGCCTACCGCTACCTGCTTCCAACGATATTGAAACTGTGGCTCGGCCTGCACGGAAACCGGTTGGTCGCCGTACTCGTTACTATTCCAGTCCACGTACCCCAAGAACTCGAACGGTGACTTACTTATTGGAACGAACCAAACGCCCGTAAGTTGCCAACCAAGGTCACTCGCGTACTCTTGACGGGCCAAAGCCTGTAATTCAAAGGTCGCATTTCCCGTTTTAAGCTCGGTTAAGGCCAGTCCGGCCAAAAACGTTCTGGGGATCAACTTACCACCAAATCCGTCCGCCGGAGTCACGCCGTCGTTGAATTGTACTGAAGCATTCAGGTGGCCAATCTTTTTAATTCGAGTTAGCTCAAAGTGGCGCGAGATCTCGAAATAAGACTGCGTCTCCCCCGCCGAGGCGAAATCGAAATCAGCGAAAAAGAAGGTCGAGCCGAGCTTGTCCCCGCTCCAGACTTCGACCGTCGAAGTGAAGACTTCGCGGTTGAAATCACGATGCAGTTGGCCGTTGACATAAGTTTCCGCCGCATGAGCGAATCCCGAGAACAGAAGACAAAGTACGATAAAGCGCATGATCCGGTTTTCCTTTTCAAATTGGGCGCAATTCGAGGTTTTCCGGGACTCGAATGCGTGGAGGTGAGTGCTCGGGCGGCACTGCACGCCTAAGCTCACAGAGCCGTTCTAACTTGTTTCAGACCATGTAAGATAGTCGGAGTTTCGTAGAGAAGCAATCTGTGGCAGTTTTTCCTTGACTATCCCGTTGGCTTAGCTTAAATTAAAAAGTTAAACTCCTATGAAACTACTTATTTTCGACATAGACGGCACGCTGACCAGTCTAGACGGCGCGACCACCCGGGCCTACTCGAAAGCCTTTTTCGAGATTTTCGGGAAGGAACCTGTCACGGAGGGACTGTCGATGCATGGCCGCACGGATCCCCTGATCTTCCGTGAGTGCTTTGAGCGGACTGGCATCCCCGGCAACTGGCGCGAGGGCTACGAAACTTTTAAGCCGCTATATCTGGCCTTCTTGCCCGATTCAATTCAGAATAGCCCAAAGGCGCGCGTTCATGTCGGTGTCCGTGAACTGCTTGACATCTTGGCAGCCAGTCCGGATGAATTTGCTCTTGCCCTTGGCACAGGCAACATGGAGCCGGGCGCCCGCACCAAAATCGGGTACTTTGGTCTCAATCACTATTTCCCTGTCGGCGGCTTCGGTGATATCCATGAAGAGCGCTACATGATTATGCAAGATGCCGTCGCGGCCTCACAGGAGCATTTCGGCCTCAGTTTCGCTCCCGAAGAAACGTGGGTCATCGGCGACACGGAGTTTGACGTGCATGGCGCTCAACAGGCAGGATTACGGTGTTTGGCTGTGGCAACGGGCGGTAAATATACTACTAAAATGCTGGCAGAAACTGGTGCCGATGCGGTGCGGGAAGACTTGGGCCGGACTCAGGAGATACTTGAACTCTTTCGACGATAGGCATCGCGCTTCGAACGGTCGGTTGACGCTACTGGGATTGATGGCCGTGCACATCACACTGACCGGCGGCGGATATGTGGTGAACAAACTTGCCTTACGCGAATTCAATCCTGTCGCTTTTGGGTTTTGGCGGCTTGCGATTGGACTTGTTGGACTGGTATCGCTCGCATGGTGGGCTAAGGCATGGCCGAAGATTGATAAGCAAGATTGGCCGCGCATCACTTTGCTGGCATTAGTTGCAGTTCCGATAAACCAATTGATCTACCTATATGGCATGAGCAAGACCGTACCGTCTCATGCCGCACTGCTTTATGGCACCACAGCGGTATTTGCGCTCTTCCTTTCTGCATCCCTTGGATATGAGAAGATTGTGCGACACAAGGTGCTTGCGATCATCGTGTCTCTTTCAGGTCTGGCACTTGTGGTTTCGCGCGGCGGGGATATTGATGTTCATTCCGAGCTTTTTGCCGGGGATGTCTACATCTTTATGGCGGTGCTTGCATGGGCAACCTATACCGTTTTGGGCAAGTCACTTGTCAAAAAATACGGCGCACTGCCAACGACCTGCGTGCTGCTGATTTTCGGAACAGTCGTCAGCCTGCCATTCCTAATCTACTCGGCGGTTTCGCAAGACTATTCACAGATAACTTGGATCGGCTGGGGCGGCGCATTGTACTCAGGGCTCTTGCTGACGATAGTTGCCTATGTTGTCTGGTACCGCATTCTGTCTCGCGTAGATCCCTCACAAGTTGCGATTCTGACAACTCCTCAACCCGTTGTGGCAACAGTTTTGTCCTCCTATTTTGTAGGTGAAGTCATCGGCTGGCCGCTGGTGTTTGGCGGCTTGCTCGTAATCACCGGCGTCATACTGATGGATGCACCAGCATTTATTCGCCGTGCAGGCGACCTCAAGCGCAGAGTAACAGGTTAACCAAATCTCATATTATGTCTGTAGTAGGAAAACGCATTGCGGTTTTAGTCGAGCACCATTACCAGGACCTTGAAGTATGGTATCCGGTGATGCGATTGCGCGAAGCTGGCGCGCGTGTGCTAATCGTTGGCACGGGATCGGCATCTGAGTATGTCGGCAAATACGGCTATCCTTGCAAGGTTGATAAGCCTGCCGACAAGGTAAAGGCTTCAAGCATCGACGGGCTTGTCATTCCCGGCGGTTGGGCGCCTGACAAACTGCGGATGTATGATTCAGTTCTTGATCTTGTGCGCGAAACTAATCGCGCTAAGAAACCGGTTGCTTGCATCTGTCACGGAGGCTGGGTGCTTGTGTCGGCCGGTGTATTGCGCGGCTGCAAAGTCACAAGCTATGTAGCGATTCGTGATGATATGGTGAATGCGGGAGCCAAATGGGTGGATGAAGAGGTCGTTGTTGACAAGAATCTTGTCACGTCGCGCAAACCTGATGATCTGCCTGCATTCATGAAAGAATTCATTAAACTTCTTTCTATTTAGTAACATGACCCGTGCAGAAGTAGTTAGTCTCCTTGCGGAGTATTCAGTTCTACTCGATGTGTTAGGCGAAGACAACTTTCGAGCACAGGCATTTGCTAATGCTGCGCGGCAACTTGAATCTGTTAAAACCCCTTTAGATGAACTGCTTTTGGGAAAACAGTTGTTGCAAGTTCGCGGTATCGGCGCTTCTGTTGTTCAAGCGATTCAGGAATCTGCTGAAAAAGGCACTTTTGCCGATCTTGAAATTGCACGGGCGCGGGTTCCGATTGGCGTTCTTTACTTAATGAAATTGGAGGGTCTTGGACCGAAGAAGGCGCGAGCTTTGTGGAAAGATGCAAAAATCCAATCGCTTGATGATCTTGAAATTGCCCTTGAAACAGGAGTATTGACAGACCTTCCCGGCTTTGGTGGCAAAACTATTGAGAAGTTTCGTGTCGGTCTTAAATTTCTGAAGGCTATGGTAGCACGAAGACTTAGACCAGTAGCTAAGTATTCGGAAGGAAAGCTCAAAGAATATTTTTTGTCCTTACCTCAAATTTTATCTGTGCATTTCTGTGGAAGTTTGCGCCGTGGATGTGAGACGATTGGCGATTTGGATTGTGTTATTTGTGCTGAAACGTTCTCGCACCAATCCTTAAGGGCACAACTTTCCGATTCTTCCGAGATTCATTGGATATCGCAAAGCGGAGATATATGGTCAGGCAAACATTCCTCAGGAATTGAGATCGAGCTTTCATTCGCCACACCAATGGACCTTGGCACGAAACTGATTTTGGCCACCGGCTCCAAACCCCATATAGCAGAGATAGAATCTCGAGGGACAATCCTGATAGCGGGAACGGAAGAAGAAGTATATAAGGGATTGGGATTGGCCTTTGTTCCGCCTCCATTGCGTGAAGGAGGATTGAAACTGCGAACAATTCATGATGAGCCGTACTCGCAAGCAATCACACAGAAAGACCTGCGCGGTATCCTTCATGTGCATACGACTTATTCAGACGGACATGATACTTTGCGGAAGATGGCCGAAACGATGATCAAGCATAATTACGAGTTTTTAGGGATCGCTGATCACTCCAAACTCGCGGTTTATGCTGACGGCCTGACTCCTGAACGCGTTGTCGATCAATGGAAAGAGATTGAATATCTCAACTCCGTACTTGCTCCCTTCAGAATTCTTAAAGGTATTGAATGCGATATTCTTCCCGACGGCAGAATGGATTTTGATGATGCCTTACTTGAGGACTTCGACTTTGTCATTGCATCCATTCACTCAAGCTTTAAGATGACAATGGAACAAGAGACGGATCGCCTCTGCCGCGCCCTGGAAAATCCGCATGTGGATATACTTGGTCACCCTACAGGACGTCTGCTGTTAAAACGTGAAGGCTATCCGATTGACCACGAACGCGTGCTTACCTGCGCCGCACAAAATGGAAAAGCGATTGAGCTGAATTGTAATCCGCAACGCCTTGACTTAGATTGGCGTTGGTTTGCCCGCGCGTTAGAGCTAAAGATTCCCATTCCACTAAACCCTGATGCTCACTCTATCTCAGCTCTGAAAGATATTGAAAATGGGATTGAACTCGCTGCTAAAGGTCCGATCCCGGTCAACCTTTGCCCGTCCGCTTGGTCGGCAGATGAATTTCTTGAGTGGTGCAATTCTCATAATCGAGTATGATCATAATTTCACCTTCATCTGTTCTAAATAAACTGCCGCAAGGTGATTTTCGCTCGCGCTGCCAAGCGTTGTGCGTTGCATTGCGAAAAGCTCATACGAAATACGATTGGATTGGACTCTATTGGGTTGATGGTGATCGTCTTGTGCTGGGTCCTTGGGTAGGGGATCAACCGACAGAGCACACCCGCATCCCGATTGCGCAAGGTATTTGCGGAGTTGCCGTGCGCGAAGAGCAAACTATTATCGTTGATGATGTGCATTCCGACCCGCGTTACCTTTCGTGCTTTACACACACAAAATCTGAAATCGTCGTGCCAATCTACGCTGATGGTTTGATTGTCGGTGAGATCGATATCGACGGCAAGAATGTAGCCGATTTTGACGCGAGCGATCAGAAGTTCCTCGAAGAAATTGCACAATTCATCGGCAGAGAGTGGCCGGGACGATGGTAAAAGACACGCCGTTGATGATTTCGATATCCGGTGTGCGCGGTATCGTCGGTGCCAGCATGACAGCTGAAGTGTGCCTTAGATGGGCGCAAGCGTTTGGACATACGTGCGCACCGGGACTAGTAGTTGTTGGCGGGGATAGTCGTATCAGCAAGACGATGATGCGCGCGGCAACGATTTCAGGTTTGGCCTCCGCCGGTGCAAGCATAATTGATGTCGGAGTCGTGCCAACTCCAACAGTTTCGCTTGCAGTTGGACTGCATCGCGCAAATGGCGGCATCGCGATAACCGCGAGCCACAATCCGGCGGAATGGAATGCACTAAAATTTTACGGCAATGATGGTTTGTTCATCGATGAAGAGCGCGGCAAGGTCTTGCGCACTGCTGTGGAATCCAAAGAATTGTTTGATGTCGATGCATTTCGCGTCGGGAGCTATCAACGAGATGAACACGCCGTTGAGCGACACATCACCGCTGTGCTTGGGATACCGTTCTTGAAACTTCGCTCGATTCGCGCGCGCAAATTCCGAGTCGGCCTTGATGCAGTAAACGGTGCTGGCGGCGAGCTGATGAAAAAACTTCTCGAACAGCTTGGTTGCGAAGTTGTCGGATTTCATCTTGAGCCGACTGGCATGTTTTCGCGAATGCCGGAACCGGTTGCCGAAAATCTCACAGACGTGTCTGCAGCGATGAAAGCCGCCGACGTAGAGATAGGATTTGTGCTCGACCCCGATGCAGACAGACTCGCGCTAATTCGCTCGGACGGCAAACCTGCCGGTGAAGAACTTACGTTGTGTGCGGCCGCGCTGGCCGTGTTGCCGCATGTGCAGGGACCTGTGGTAGCAAATTGCTCGACTTCCTTGGCTCTAAGAGACATCGCGTCAAAGTTTGGTCGTGAGTATTTTGAGACCAAGGTCGGAGAAGCGCATGTGGCAAAGAAGATGCTGGAAGTCAAGGCATCAATTGGCGGCGAGGGTAACGGGGGGGTCATGCTGCCCATGATTCATGCGTCACGTGATGCGGCAATCGGCGCGGCACTCGTTTTGCAAGCTTTACTTGAGTTTGGCGGGACTTCCGCAGATTTTTTTGACTCAATGCCGAAATATCATTTGATTAAGAAAAAACGCGAGTTCGCCGATCTCATTTCGCTGCGCAAAGCGCTCGAAAGCCTTCGGCGCGTGGTCATTTTTGGACAAGCGGAGACGCTGGATGGTCTGAAATGGCGCACAGGCAACGCATGGATACAAGCGCGGGCCTCTAACACAGAACCGATTGTGCGTGTTTTTGCCGAGGCCGCAACACCCGCAGAAGCCGAGCGACTAACAGATGAACTCCTCGGTCTTATGAAATAGCAATTACTACTTCACTTATATAATATTAAAATGGATCATGTAGCATCAGTCATTCTTGGCGGCGGTCGCGGAACACGCTTACACCCGCTGACTAAACCGCGCTCAAAACCCGCTGTGCCGTTCGGCGGAATGTACCGTTTGATAGATATTCCGGTCTCGAATTGTCTGCATTCGGATTTGAGCAAAATTTATGTAGTCACACAATTCAATTCCGCGTCGCTCAATCGCCACGTTTCAATGACGTATGCTTTCGACGCTTTCCGTGACGGTTTTGTGACCGTGTTGGCAGCCGAGCAAACGATTGACACCAGCGATTGGCTACAGGGTACTGCTGACGCCGTACGCAAAAACTTGCGACATATTCGGCCCTCTAATCCGTCAGATGTTCTGATTCTCTCGGGTGATCATATCTATTGGATGGACTATCGGGGGATGCTCGCGTTGCATCGCCGTTCGCGTGCGGACATTACAATTGCCACCTATCCTGTGACAATTGAAGATGCCAAGCGATTTGGGATCATGCAGGTCAATGACGAAGGCCGCATCACAGAATTCAAAGAGAAACCGGAATCTGCCGACGAGATCAAGGGCTGGGAGTTGTCGGGTGAGATGTTCCGCTCCGATGGATTTGACAGTGAAGCACCTGTCGTCATGGCGTCGATGGGCGTGTACATCATTCGTTGGGAAGCTATTGAACAGCTTCTTGCACCAAATACGGGTTCCGATTTTGGCAAACACGTCATTCCCAGCGCGATTCACTCGCATAGAGTCTATGCTTATCCATTTAGTGGTTACTGGGAAGACATCGGAACTATCAAGTCTTACTATGATGCAAATCTCGCCTTAACCGATCCGCAACCGAGATTTGCACTATACGATCCGAGTTACAGATTGTTCACACGCCCGCGTTTCTTGCCCGGTGCAAGCATGCGCGAAGTCTATTTGAAGCGCGCGCTCGTGTGCGCCGGTTCAAAGATTGAGCATGGCGCGATTGAGCATTCTATATTGGGCACGCGTACAATCAGCAAGTCAGGTGTGAAGATTATCGACAGTGTTGTTTGCGGCGCAGACTATTTTGAAACGAGTGAGTCACTGCAACTCAATCGCGAAATCGGAAGACCGGACGTAGGGATTGGCGGAGATACGTTGATTCGCAAGGCGATCATCGACAAAAACGCGCGCATCGGTTACGGTGTACGCATCGATCCAGGCGACAACGTTCCCGATCACGACGGTGATGGCTATGCTGTGCGTGACGGAATCGTGATCGTAGAAAAGGATGCCGTAATCTCTGACGGCGCTGTCTTGCCGGCGCGATAAGCACACGTGCAGGTTTCAGAACTCATTGCACGCAAGCAGAATGGCGGCGAACTCTCGAATCAAGAGATAGACTATCTCATGCTCGAGTTTGCGCGTGAAGTCGTGCCCGACTATCAGATGGCCGCAATGCTCATGGCCATCTATTTTCGCGGCGTGAATGACCGCGAAGGCCTGCGGTTCTTGGATGCAATGATTCGATCGGGCGAACGGCTGTCCTTTCCGAATATTGGCGGCAATAAGGTGGACAAGCATTCCACTGGCGGAATCGGTGACAAAACGTCGCTTATCATTGCTCCGGTAGTTGCAGAAACGGGCATTTCGATTCCAATGATATCTGGCCGCGCCCTTGGACACACCGGCGGCACACTCGATAAGCTCGAGAGTATTCGTGGTATGAACGTGAATCTCTCGCATACCGAGTTTGAGAATGTGTTGCGCGAGCAAGGCTGCGCATTCGGAGCGCAGACAGAAACGCTGGTTCCGGCTGACAAACGATTGTACGCGTTGCGCGACGTGACATCGACGGTCGCAATTCCGCCGCTGATTGCCGCGAGTATTTTGTCCAAAAAAATTGCTGAAGGCACAGACGCTTTAGTGATGGACGTGAAAGTTGGTCCCGGTGGATTTCTTAGATCGAAGAAGAAGCGCGGAGTTCAGCCGACGGTTGGTGGATTGGTCGGCGGCCTATGGTGTCACAACTATCGCGCACGGCACAGACATGCATGAGCCGCTAGGAAGAACAGCAGGCAATGCGGTTGAAATAGTCGAGTGCCTGGAGATTTTGAAAACCGGCACAGGCGACGCGCGTTTGCTAGAACTGTGCGAATTTACTCGGCGGTACAATGCTCATGCTCGGTGGCGTTTGCAGCAATATTGAAAACGGCAAGCGCGAATTTGCAAAGATACTTCAAAGCGGTTGAGGTTTCAAGGCGCTTCAAACGAATTGCCGAAGCGCAAGGCGCTGATCCAAGCGCATGGAACGAATTTGAGCAGGGCGTTGCGGCAAGACACTCGCAAGATATTCTCGCTCCTGTCGATGGATTCATACGTGAAATCCACCCGCGTGAAATCGGATTAGGGCTTGTGGGCTTGGGTGCGGGCCGCAAGGTTTCGAGTGATCTTGTAGATCCGACAGCAGGGATCACATTTTTGAAACGGCGCGGAAGTGAGGTCGTTAAAAATGAAATCATGGCACGTGTGCAATGGAGCGGAGATTCTGTTGACGCTCCGGTAAGCGTTAAGCGCGTCGCAAACGCATTTGAGATCGGGGAGTCTGCACCGCAAGGTCGGCCTTTGATCTATTTCACAATCAAGTAATTTTACGGGCGGAACTTCCGCCAATCAAATAAGAAAGTGCTGTTATCTTATGGATGAAACTCTTGAGAAGAAACTCCGTGCGCTAAAGCTCAAGCTGGTGATGGCAGAGAAAGAACTCATGGCATCGTCTGGCAAATGGAAGCTTGGTGCGCTCCTTGGTGCCGGACACACGAGCGCAATGAACCGCGAAGTCGTTAAGCTGAAAGAGCGACTCGAAGGCAAGATCGAAAAGCTGAGAAACGAGATTGCCAAAATCACAGGAGAAGCTCCTGCTCCAAAAGCCGAGGTAGGGAAACCGATAGCCAAGACTGAGCCTGCCATGAAACCGGTCGTGGAAAAAGCGACGGTCAAAGAGGTTTCGCCTGTGAAGAACGCAGCCGCAAAGAGAGTTGCAACTCCCGCGGAGAAGAAAGCAGCGGCAACGAAGGCTGCTCCTGCTAAATCTACAACCAAGAGCGCAGCGAAGAAATCCGGCAAAAAGTGATTGTGAAATCGTATCAACAGAAATGAAACAGGGCCGCGAATTAAGCGGCCCTGTCTTTTTGTAAGAGTGCGATTGAGAATTATTGTGCGTGATTGCGAAATTTTTCCTCGAGCTTTGCCTTCGGGAGTACGCCTGTCACGGTCTCCACAAGCTGGCCGTTCTTGAAGAACAACACTTGCGGAATATTCAGCACGCCGTACTTGCGCGGCACTTCAGGATTGACAGCGATGTCGATTTCGCCGATTACAACCCGTTCAGACCAATCGGGGGCAAGCTCTTTCAGCATTGCGTGAACTTTTTTACACGGGGCACACCATTCCGCACCAAAATCGAGTACTGCAAGGCGGTTAGCCCGCAAGATAGTCTCTTCAAAATTAGCATCCGTAACATTGACCAAGTCAGCCACGTCGTCTCCTTGTTGGTATTGCTAACGATTTATAAATTGTGTTGATCGAGAAGAGCGATAAACTCTTCGGCGGGCTTAAACCCGGTAAAGCGCGTGATCTCACGATCGCCCTCCTGCAATATCACGGTTGGCATGCCCGTTATCCTATATTTCTTTTTCATTTCTGCCACCCACGGTGTCTCCTTGGTGAAATCGAGCTTTAACCGAACAAAGTCATCCACGCGGTTCTGCACGGACGGAACGATCCACGTCTTTTCATCCAATTCGACACAGGCGACACACCAATCAGCATAAACGTCAATCAGAACGGTTTTGCCGCTGGAAGTTGCTTGGTCAATCGCCTGTTCTTCTTTGTTGACCATCCACTCGAGTTCAGAGTGACTTGCTGCAACGTTTCCGCCAATCGCATTCGGATAGAATGACTTGAAAAGGAAGATGCCACCAATTAAGAAAATAATCAACGTCAGCGCTTTACCGATGCGTTGCTTCGGAGTGGTGTCTTCAGTAAGCGGGTCAAAGGCTCCGGAGAACACCGAAAACGTAATCAACAACACGGCCCAGCTAGCGAAGTAGATTGATTCAGGCAGTGTCAAGCGGAGCATGTATAGCGCGCCCGCAAGCAGAACCCAGCCGAACCCCTTCTTCACTACTTCCATCCATGAGCCTGCACGCGGCAGAGCTTGAATGGCTCCGGCAAACGTTCCAATCACCAGGAACAACAAACCGAGGCCAATCGAGAATGTGAACAAGAGCGCCCAGCCGTAGAAAAGATCACCAGTCTGCGCAACCCACGCGAGTAGGGCAACGATCACTGGGCCGACACACGGTGCCATTACGAGTCCCGAGGCCATACCTAATAATAGGGGACCAAAAAAACCTTTCTTTGTTGAACCGCCCACTAGGGCCGTTTGCAAAGCTGAGGGCAACGCAATATCGAATGCTCCGAGCATGCTGATTCCCATCATTCCGAACACGAGCGCAATGATGATATTGACGACGGGTGAACCTGAGATCGACCCAAATAGTGTGCCTGTTGCCGCTGCAAACAGACCGAGCGAGCTGTAAACTATGGCAATACCGAGCGAGAAGATCAGCGATAGTGCAAGACCACGCAAGGGTTTGCCTGCGCTTGCTCCGCCAATATAGCCAATCGTAATCGGAATTACCGGATAGACACACGGCGTAAAACTTGCGAGTATTCCACCGAGGAAAGCCACAAAGAACGCCGTCCACGAGCCTTTGGCCAACGCAGCCATCAGACGAGCTTCAAGGCCCTTTGGTTCTTCAGGTTCCGCGACTTTTCCACCCGTGAAGATGCGCTCATTGGCAGCCACGACTTGCGTACCGGACGGGACAATTTCGGTCTGCGCTGTGACAACCTTGTCTTCCGGCAGGAAACAGACTTCTTGTCCGTACTCCTGACAAATCTGGTATCCACCACTAAGCGAGATGATATGGTTCCCCACAATAGCCTGTGCTGATGCGGTCACTGGAACACGTACGAGGACGTCGCCGCGATAGCAAACCTCATCTTGAAACGGCTCACCCTTCGGAAAGATCGGATCACCGAAGTCCAGTCCAAGCGTGTCTGCAATCTCGACAAAAAAGAGACCAAACTCCACGTCAGTAATGTGGTGCTTGGGCGGCACGCTGAACAATAGTCCTAATTCAGATGATCCGCCTGCGGCAACGGCATTCGTGCTCCAATAAGCACGAATTGCTACGCCGGGAGAGGTAGGGCCGCCCGCATCGTCTTGTGCAAAGACCGTGCTGCCGCCTAAACATATTGCTAATGCTATTAGAAACGGTGCAAACCGAGACATGTAATTGCGTTTCCCGTTGAATTTCGACATCTTTAGTACAATCTATTCTACTCGGAGGTTCCCTTGAAAGTAGTGCTTCGCCATAACGGCCAAATGGCTTTTTTGGCTAAAGCTGATTCAAATCATTGGCTTCCATTGGATGCTGGTCCCGTGTCGGGAGGTACCAACGGTGCCAATTCCCCTGTTGAATTGCTCGTTCTCGCGGCCGGAGGCTGTGTGAGCATGGACATTGTGTTCATCCTTGGGAAAGGACACCACGAATTCACAAAGTTTGATATGGAACTTGAAGCTACACGAGCCGAAACTCATCCACGGCGTCTGACTTCGTTGCATTTTCATGCGCAGATTGAGGGACCTAATCTCCCTGAAGAGGCTGTGATAAAAGCCCTAACTCTCTCGCTGACGAAATACTGCTCTGTGTCACTATCGCTTGATCGTTCAATTATGTTCTACGCGTCGTGCACCGTTAATGGAGTGCCGCACGAAGAGTGGATAATTGAACGCAACACTGCGACCTACGAATGAGTCAGCGCTCGGCCGTCGAGCCGTGCATCATCGACAAGTAGGAGAGAAAGCCGCCGGAAAGTGAACGCGGCTTTCGAGCCGGTCTGCCACGTAGCGGCCAATTGTCGCGCAGCCACTCTTCTACCGCTGTATAAGCCGGAAAGAGCTTTTCCGCCGCACGAAATTCAGGGGTATGAAACCTACGTCCGCCGTTTGGACCCTCGGTTATGCCGAAATAGAGATGTAGCATTTCATGATGCATCACCCCGGCAACAACCATTTCTGGAATGCGCGCATCATCAAGGGCAGTGTTCATGGTGATGACGCGCTTTTCTACATCACAGAGTCCCAACGTATAACGCCAGCGGTTACGGCTCCAGCGCATGATGGGCGGCTTGAGTTCCCGCTTAAACATCACCTCATTAATCACATCAAAGCACTGCTGCAAGTCATAGACAAGTCCATGCGGCTGATGTCGTGGCCCACGGCGGTTCTTCAGCGTTTCGACTGCAAGAGGCGGCGCGGTCGGAGCGGCGACACTAAATAGCTCGAACTGATTCGGATCGGGGATAGGTCGTGAGTGGCCTACGGTTCCCACAGTGTTCCGTCTGTTTTCGATGCTAGTGATCCCGCAACACCGCTTGGCAATTCTTCGGCGTTGCTTTCGTGTTGAATGCTCTCGATCTTGCGGCCCATCTGATCCAGATCACGGCCCGCGCTGTCCATATTGTTATTGGCCAAGCGCACTTGATTGGCAGCTTTGTCGAAACTCGTGCGCACCTTGCCTAAATCGTCTGTCAGTCCACGAAGCAGCCCCGTAATCCGCCTTGCATTCTCGGAGATTCGCATGCCCTTGAAGCCAATCACCGTCACCTGCAACAAGGCCCAAAACGACGTCGGCGAAGTCGGAAATACGCCTTTCATGCGCGCGTACTCCATTAGCTCAGGAGTTGACAGCAATTCGTAGTAGACTCCTTCTGCAGGTACATACATCACGGCAAAGAGTAATGTTTCCGGTGGACTGATGTACTTAGTGGCAATATCGTCAACATGCTTTTTGACAGCGCGCGAGAACTCCTTGCGTGCGGTTTCTGCTTCTGCATCATTGGACGCAGCGCGCAAACGGTTGAAAGCTTCGAGTGGAAACTTGCTATCTACGGGCAACTTACCCTGCGGATTAATTATGATTGCGTCCACTCTGCCGCCCGGCAAAGTGTGCTGCAAATCGAACTGCTCAGGATGCAGGCAATCTCTGAGCATCCGCTCCATCTCAATTTCACCCAATTCGCCACGGAGTTTCGGGGCTTTCAGAATATTCTGTAGCTCTTCAAGCTCTTGCGAGAAGCGTTGAATCTTTTCGTTCGTCGCATGAAGTTCAGTTAGCTTATCGGAAACACCCTTGAAAAGTGTGTCATTACGCGTAATCGTTTCGCTGAGCTTCTCGTCCACTCGTTTCTGAATCTCAGCCAGCTTCTGCTCATTCGATAGCTGGAGCTTATTGAACTGTTCCGAGAGTGTCGTAACACTCTGGACGATGGTATCCCGCGATTCCGTTC
The DNA here is from genome assembly GCA_016721565.1 of bacterium. Taxonomy (GTDB): domain Bacteria; phylum Electryoneota; class RPQS01; order RPQS01; family RPQS01; genus JABWCQ01. Next base: position 123,059 of record JADKHW010000002.1, read on the forward strand.
GCGCCTTAGTTTGATCCTGTGATAGCGTATTTCGTAGGTTCTCCAAGTTACCACTGAATCCGGTCAGGCTTTCACGGAGTTCCTTCCGGGCAATCTCTTGTTCGGTAGCCAAGTCGCGGCGGGTCCGGCCAAGCTCTTCAGCCACCGTACGCTGGCTTTCCTGCCGGGCACGCTCGATACTCTCTTGCAAAAGATTCAGCCGGGCTTCCATGGCCGCGGCACGTTCGCGTTCGCCGTCGGATTTGCGTCTGAGGCGGGCAAGCTGGATGGCCAACATGGTGGCGGCTCCCGCCACAACGGCAACGATAAGGAAAATGTCGGGGGTAAACATAGGATGAAGATGTTAAATTACGCAACTGTGGGCAATTCTGCAATTCAATTCGCCCTATTCCAAGTGGTATTGTCCTCTTTCTTGCGAACTTAAATATATATTTATGTTTATTTTAGATATTATGACACCGAATGAATGTTCCCCCTCTTCCCCTTTTCCAAAATTTCTTGGTGCGCCTCAATCTGGCTGATCGCAACTTCCGCCGTAAGTCAATTCTTTTGTTACTTTAGTCACAGGAATCGCAATTTGGGACTGTTGATTTTCTGAACACATTTCGCCATACTATAAGTCTAATTGTAACTCTATAGCCTTCCAGTTTAATAGGTCTGCATTCTATGTCACTCTTACACGACAAACTGTCTACAACACTACCAGCCTATCAGGACTCTATCAAGTCCCTGGCAAAGTCGCACGGCGAAACTGTCATAGACAATGTTTCAGTCGGCGCATTACTTGGCGGACAGCGCGGCATCAAGTCGCTTCTGTGCGACACATCCGAAGTCCCCGCCGATCACGGTTTGATTATTCGCGGTACGCCCATTATGCAACTGGTGGACAAACTTCCCGAAGAAGTTTTCTGGCTCTTGCTCACGGGTGATCTGCCGACCGCCGCTGAACTCGCCGACTTTCAGACAGACCTGAACAGTCGTCGCGAAGTTCCACGATATGTTTGGGATGTTCTTGAGGCGATGCCAAAAGACAGCCACCCGATGGCAACCTTCAATTTGTTGGTATTGGCCCTCGAGCGTGAGTCAATTTTCCGCAAGCGCTATGACGAAGGTATGCCAAAGGATCAATATTGGCATGCCGTGCTTGAAGATTGCCTAAACCTTGTTGCAAAGCTTCCCGAAATTGCCGCCGGTGTCTATCGCTGGCGATACGATCTCGGGCAGCGCATCGCGCCCAAGGCAGGTCTTGATTGGGCGGCATCTTACGCCTATATGATGGGCATCGAAGATAAGGACGGCGGTTTCGCTCGCCTCATGCGTCTGTACATGACATTACACACGGACCACGAAAGCGGTAACGTTTCTGCCCATACCTCGCATTGTGTCGGCTCCGCTTTGTCGGATCCGTACTACACAATCTGCGCCGGACTGAATGGTTTGGCAGGACCTCTGCATGGTCTTGCCAATCAGGAAGTCCTCGAATGGCTGCTTGATGTAATCAACAAGTTTAACGGTGTTCCGTCGAATGAGCAATTGCATAATTTCGCTCAGGAAACGTTGAACAGTGGGCGTGTGATTCCTGGCTACGGCCACGCTGTTTTGCGTGTGGTCGATCCGCGCTTCACTGCGTTCATGGAGTTCGGTAAGAAAGAATGCCCGAATGCTCCGGTGTTCAAACTCGCGGAGCAAGTGTTCAACGTCGTGCCCGATATTCTGAAAACGATTCAGAAAATCAAGGATCCGTGGCCAAACGTTGATTCAATTTCCGGCAGTTTGTTGCATCACTACGGTGTGACGCAGGCTCGTTACTATACGGTGTTATTTGGCGTTTCGCGTGCAATTGGTATCTCGTCGCAGCTCGTTCTGAGCCGCGCATGGGGCGAGCCGATCCAGCGCCCGAAATCGATCACACTTGGTGCGCTTAAGAAACTCGCCGGCGCCTAAGCAGTTTCTCTTCGCAATTCAAAAGCCCGATCACAATGTGGTCGGGCTTTTTCTATCATACCATTCTGATTTAGACTATGCCGTTGTCTGTGCTCGCAACGGTTTGTAGCATGAGGTGGGATCGCACTTGTTCACGAGTGCAAGCTCCCAACTCTGCGTCAAGGCATCGCGGTAGAGCGATACGTCACTCATTCCCGACCCCAACAGCACCGGACAACCCTGTAAATTCAAAGCGTCTTCAGCTAATCTCTCAAGCAATTCAGCGGCGCGGCGAGCTGTGCGTGCTTCATCATCGGGATGTAATACCCACACGTTCACATGCCCAATGTCCAGCGTACCCCAAACGGCAACAGTGAGGCTCCGATCGCGTGCAAGTTCGTTAACACGCTCATCAAAATCACACATAGCTTCCGAAGGAAGACGATAGCGACCGCAGCTCTTGTTGGCAAACAAACGGCTCAGTGTGCGCGGCAATCTAAATAGATTTTGCCACATATGATTGACCGGTGTAATACCCTCGACCCTTTGATGAACAAGTTCCGGCGCGACTTCGGCTCCGATATTACCGTCCCACTCACAAGCAAGCAGTCCAACGGCATTCTCAGAAATGAGATTATCGTTTCCTTGCCTAAGCGCGTTGGTCGCAGTGCCAGTCCAAAAGGGTAGCGCGCTTGGCATCGGCACGCCATAGCGCCAACCGTGATACACATCACTTAACTCTTAATCGATTGACATTCACACAACAGCAGAGTACGGGATTCGGGTATTGGCTCCAAAGCAAGCTCGAATCTCGTCATAATGCCGTATCGAGCCGCGCTGCCAAATAACAAGGAGAGACGTCAATGTTGTCACCCGTGCTACCGGGTCCAGTCGCGAACAGTTCACCGTCATATCCAATCCATTCGATCCGGCGGAGATTCGAAATCACTCCGCCACCGCGATGGCATCTTACACCTTCCGCCGCCCGCGCGAACAATGTTCCCATAGTCTCACCCGGCTCAAGTGGATGGAGCGGTAGCCACACCAATCCTCGTTGAGAAAGCTCGACGGCAATTGTTTCGAGCGGAGTTCCCGAATCTACCCACAAGCCCAAGCCATCGGAAGATAGTTGCGATGGACCTGCGAGTCGATGCACCAGAATCAACATCGCCCCTTCAAGTTCATGCACCGTCGCCGGAGAATGACCGGAGGCCACTGCTACGCGCATATCCTTTTCTGCCGCGAATCTCAGGACCGTTTGCAGTTCTTGAACATTAGGCGGCTCAACAATCAGCTCCGGCAGATCATTCTTTCGCAGTGTTCCGCTCAGCAACGGCAAGAGCTGTTTCTGCCCCGCATGCACTGTTGTGCCCGGAGCCTGTTTCTTGAGCTTACTGTAACGGTCGAACAGAATCATGATTTGCTGTCAGAGCTTGTTGATGAGGTGCTTGACGACGAAGAAGAGTCTGGCGTTTTTGATTCAGTCGTATTGGACTCTGACGATTTAGACTCCGATGGCTTGTTCGAATGCGAGCCTCCAGCACTGCTGTTCTTCTTGGCGTAATCGGTGATGTAGAATCCCGAGCCTTTGAAGATCAAACCAGAGCCGCCGGAGATTTTTCGTTTAGCGGGTGCACCGCAAATCGGGCAGACCTCAATTGGAGGAGCCACAATGCTCTGAAATTCTTCAAATTCGTGGCCGTTCCCGCAGATGTGCTCGTATGTGGGCATGTCCTAATTCAAGTTTCGTTAGTTAATTTCTGCAACTGCGGCCGCAATGCGCTTGCAGGCTTCGCGGACGATTTCATCAGACGTGGCGAATGACAAGCGAATACAATCCGGAGCGCGGAAAGCCGAACCCGGCACAACCGCGACGTGATACTTGTCAAGCAAATAGTGCGTAAATCCCGTTGAGTCTTTGAGCGGCTTACCGTCCACGCTTCCGGTCAGCATGGAGGGAATGTGTGGGAAAGCATAGAATGCGCCTTCCGGTCGATCAAGGTGCATGCCCGGAACATTGCCCAATTCTTCATAACAAATGTCGCGACGGCGCCTAAAATCATCGACCATCATCTGCGGATAGGCCAAACCGCCTTTGAGTCCGGCCAAAGCTGCTTTCTGGGAAATCGAGCATGCTGATGATGTCATCTGGCTTTGGATCTTGCAAATTGCGTCGGCAACGTCTTGCGGAGCGGCGCAGTAACCGATTCGCCATCCGGTCATAGCGTAACTCTTTGAGACGCCATTCACAACAATCGTGCGATCCTGCAACCACGGATATTGAGCTGCACTCACATGTTCGCGGCCGTCGAAACGCAAGTACTCATAAATTTCATCTGAGAGTACATATGCGCGATGTCGCTTCAACACGTCTGCAATCGCATCCATCTCTGCACGCGTCATCACAGTGCCCGTCGGATTACAGGGACTGTTCAGCATCACGACTTTCGTGCGCGGCGTCAGTAGTCGTTCCAGCACGTCTGCGCGCAGGTGAAAGCCGTCTTCCACTTTTGTCGGCGCAAAAACGACTTCACCACCCGCCAACCAAACCAATTCCGGATATGACAACCAACTTGGCTCGGGCACGATTACCTCATCGCCAGGATCAACCAATGCAAGCAGTGAACTTGCCAGGATGTGCTTGGCACCGTTGCCTACGACAATTTGCTTTGCCGTATACTCGAGGCCGTTGTCGCGTTTCAGTTTCTCTACAATCGCTTGCCTTAGTTCTACTATGCCAGCGGCTGCGGTGTAACGTGTAAAATTTTCATTAATTGCCTGAATACCGGCCGCTTTTACTTCAGGTGGCGACGGATGATCCGGTTCGCCGACCGACATGTCATAGATGGTTACGCCCTGCTTTTGCAGTTCACGCACCTTTTCTACAATGGCCAGAGTTTGCGATATCGTCAGGCGCGAGACTCGGGACGAAAGCACGAGTGCCCTTCCTTCTCTTGTGTATTAGAAATCATCCTGCCAAAACAGGATTCGAAATCGATCATCAACCGGTTTATAAACCGTAAAACGAGCAAATCCCAACAGCGGTGACAAATTATCCAAAACCAATTGATATTGTGCGCGGAACTCAATCATACTGTCCGGCGTCGTTAGCGCCAGAGTTTCACCCGGAATTCCAGCCCAAATCAACGATATTCTGTCATACGCGCGAAACAACCTTGCCGTGGTCTGTAGGTCAGTTTCACGCAACCAACCATCCTGCCGCTGCAAGTCCAAATCAAAATAAGTGAACTGAAACGACTCGTCTAACAGCTCCGAGTAACGGAGCGAGTCCTTCAGTTCATACGACGTCACAAAATTTTCCAGCATTCCGCCGACCGTATGCGCATCGGACCATATCGTTCCAGCGTCACCACGCAGAGTCGGCGCGAACGGATTCGAGCACGAGAGCACACTGCCCAGCGCGCAGATCAGCGCGACTGCACGAGCGCTTTTAATTCGCTCCATGAGGCCAGCTCGTCCGTGCGACGGTCGCTCCATTTGCGGATCTCCCAGTAGCCTTGATCGCCAATCTTAAGCGAGAACTGTGCTTCGCCCGCCATTGGGCCAGGCGCACCTGCAATCGCAACTTGCGCGGTCAACTCATAGTGCGCGCTAATGTGCGCCGTGTCCGCGAGCAATGTTTGCTCAATTGCTGAAAAAACGACAAAGGCGATACTGTCGCGCGGCAGAACTCCCTCGCCGAACAAACTATTTATGTGCACCTGCTCGTTTGCGCGATCCCACTCTGCTAAACCTGGCTGCACTTGCAACACAGCCGGATCGGCCATGAACTCAAAACTATCTTGCGGAAACGAGCGCATATAATTCGCTGCGTTGCGCTCAAAGATAGCCAGAGACATATTCGCCAAGACGTCTTCCGGCGAAATCGGCACTTCCCACGTTCCGCGCGCGCCCTCTGGGTCTTCTGGATCACGCGTGTCAAACAGCTCGCAGCCAGTCAACAAGACCAAACATGTCAGCAGTACGATTCTCATCACAGAACAAAATACCATGTGATGAGCAGCACCGGAGCAAGAAATGGTAGAGCAAATTTCACGATGTACTCCATAAAACTCGGAGTTGGCAACTTTTCATGTTCGACAATCGCTTTGCACATAAAGTTTGGGCCATTGCCAATATAGGTCACAGCTCCAAAGAAAACGGCCGCAATCGATATTGTCCTAAGTAGATCAGGATGTGTGACTGCAAACTGCATGACTTGCGCTTTATCATTCACATCCATCCCGTGCAGGCCCATGCCAGTCGTTAAGAAATTCAGATAGGTAGGAGCATTATCCAGCACAGCTGAGAGCCCACCTGTCAGCCAGTAAAACTGCGTTGCGCTCTGAATCCCCAGCGCCCCGGCGTTGTGAGCAAGCCAATCGAGCGCAGGCATCATTGCTGCGAAAATCGCAAGAAACAACCACGCAACTTCCTTCACGGGATGGAACTTGAAGTTGTTGCGCTTGTGAATGTGCGTTGGTGTCAAATAATACGACCCAGCCGCCGCGCCAATCATCAAAAACTCTCTCAGCAAGATCGGCGCTTCCACGAACGCCGCTCCGACAATCACTGCGAGAAACGGTAAGTTTATCAAGCCACGCACTCGGAAGCGATCCTCAAGTTCAGCAGCTTCCTGTTCGCGTTCTGAATGGCGCTCATACTCGCGTTTATCAACGAAGTAAAACAGCACGAGCAGGATCGATATTGCAATCGCCCACTTATACCAAAGAACCTCAAAAACCCAAAAGAACGGTACGCCGCGCAAGTACCCAAGAAATAACGGAGGGTCGCCAATCGGGGTCAGCGCGCCGCCACAATTCGACACGATAAAGATAAAGAACGCAATGTGATGCTTCTGAAATCGCCAAGAATTCCCACGAATGAACGGTCTGATTAGAATCATCGATGCGCCGGTCGTACCGACCAGATTGGCGAGCACAGCACCAATCGCCAGGATTCCGAGATTCTGATTCGGAGTCAAGCGACCCGTCATTGCCACAAGGATTCCACCCGACACAACGTACAACGAACCGATTAGTGCAATGAACGAAAAGTACTCATGCCCGACGTGCAGCAATTGCGCCGTCGCACCGCGCGCAAAAAAGTAATAAGCCGCAACTGCCGCACCAAGCGGAACTGTCAGCCACGGATAGTACTTTTCCCAAAACTTGTGATTGATTAGCGGCCAAAGAGCAATCTGAACGAGTATCAACGCAAACGGAACCGCCCATAACAGCGATGGCGGATCTAAATGTCCTCCAGCGGCAAGTAGCGGCGTCATGAACGAACTAATCAATGCAGGTGTCCAATTGTTGCGGATTACGATGGCAGGAGGGTTTCAATGGAACGTCTCAACCATTCGGATAACACCGGACGAAAACGACTGCGCGCATCTTCATCTTCACGGCAGTTCCGAGGAATCTCGATATGCAGCGCCGCACGGCAAATCTTTGGAGCAAGCGAACCGTTTGCCTTGGTGCCTTGCGCCGTGAATCGAATTTCGTCCAACGGCTCTATGGCAAGCTCCGGCAAACGCAAATCAACTTCAGACAACTCAGTATAACACTGCTTGAGCTGTACAGCTTGTGTCGCAGAAATTCCCGTGGCTGCCACTTCAAGCTTAGTGTGTCTGCGATGGCCGTGCAATTCAATCAGCAGAGTCAGCGGCATAATGCGCCCGGCTTCATGCAATGCTGAACGATATTTTTGGAAAGCGGCCATCGCACGAGGCGTTTCGTGTTCAACCCCTCCTTTGCGCTTCGACTCAGTCGGACGATTCACATGAATGTGTCTGCCGATTGAAACCGGAATAGTCCCACCGTCGTCATCCCGAAAATTCTTCGCAAGCACTTGCCCGCAATTCAAATCGTGGGCCAACCGGTTTGCGAAGTACTCCGTCCAATTGTCAAAGCTAACGTGCGGCGCGGCAACGACTATGCCTTCATCAAGCGCGCAGATGCGTTTGACGACAACGTATGTCGGAATCCACTCTTGCAACAGCCGCTGCATCTCCGCTTTCGGATATGTCTTTCCGTCGGTTGCTGATAGCGGATCAACTTTGTTTGCCAATGCGGCAAACATTTCGCGCATCAGCGCTTCGCGATCGCCGTCCATGCCTCGTATTTTTCAAAGGCTTCTACAAAACTGTGTGCTCGATATCCGTGACCGTATTCGTCCTGCGTACGGATATGCCCCGCCTCAATTTCATACTTTGTTGCCCAGACAAACGCGGAATGTTCGTTGCTTAAGTGCAGTTCGCTCGAGTCACACGTCGCAAGATAGTTGATACACAAAATCGGACTTGCGCCGTTCGCGTACACGCCAAACCAGGTTTGCGCAACGCCGAAGATTTCCGGAGTTAATCCCGTTTCCTCTTGAACCTCTCTGAGCGCTCCATGCAACGGATCTTCGCCAATTTCAAGTCTGCCACCCGGAGGAGCAAGCGTCTGCGGCGGAGCAACGCGTTTCAGTAACAGAACTCTGTCATCTCGAAAGATGTAAACAGCAGCTGCAACCCGATGTGTTAAGTCGCTCACGAAACTGCGTCCCAAATACTAACAGTTGTGTCCCCAAACACTCTTGACTTTCTAAGTTTCAATCCCACAACATCCGGAGGAGCTTGGCGTTTCGAATGTTCAAACACAACCACGCCTTTCGGAGCCAGTAATTTTGAATCGAGAATGTGTTCCAACAACTCAGCTGGAACAACTTTCTCGTACGGTGGATCAGCAAAAATAAGATTGAACGGCTCTGTGAAGCGGTTGGCGTTATTCAGAAAGTGCAGCACGTCTTCACAATGCACGACAGAGCGATCTTCAAGATGATATTGCGTGATCGCACGCTTCATGCGTTTTTCCGCTTCGCGCGATTTGTCCACTAAAACGGCAACATCCGCACCGCGACGTAGCGCGAGCACACCGTACGAGCCGATGCCTGCATACAAATCGAGCACACGCGTGTCGGCGATTTCCGCATGCAGCATATCAAAGACCGATTCCAACGTGCGCGCAGACGTGGGGCGCATTTCTACTTGCGTTTTCCCTCGCCGCAAGCCCGACGACATCCGCACCGCCATGATTGTCTCCTTATCTCTACACTGCCTTGAAAGGCAGTTCACTCATCTATTCACTAACTACAACGCGGTCACGCATTGCAGCGATCTTCTTCGGTCCGATCCCCGAAACCCGTTCCAAATCATCTGCCGAAACAAACGGCCCGTTCGCTTCCCGCTCTTCAATGATTCGCGAGGCCAACACCGGCCCCACTCCGGGCAAACGTTCCAACTCCTCCGCAGTTGCACTATTCACATTAATCGGTTTCTTGAGTTCCGCGACGCGAATCACGTGTAGAGAATCAGCCGTTCGCGCTAGTACTGGATCAATTCCCATCGAGACAAGCCGTGATGTTCCCGCTACCGATCTCCCTAACCACTGCTCGCGTATCTCAAGCGCAGTTCCGAAAACGAAACTTAATCCCAGCAGCCAAGCTAACGCCCGGCGACTGAAATCAAACCTCCAGATCATTGCCCGAGCGCCTCTTTGACGCGCGCAAAGAAGCCCTTGTCGTTAGCTTGCACTTTGAAATTATCGCTGTTGCTGAGCTTCTCGATCATCTCTTTTTCGCTTGAGCTTAGTTTTTTCGGCACATGCAACTCAATTTCAACCAATTGGTCTCCGCGACCGTAACCATTCACGGATGGCAGCCCTTTGCCGCGCATGCGCAAGAGTTTGCCCGGAGTCATCCCCGGTTCAATCTTGAGTTGCGCTCGACCAGATAGCGTCGGCACTTCAACTGAAGCACCTAACAACAACTGCGGAATTGAAACACTCAATTTATAAATTACATTGTCGCCGTCGCGCTCGAAATACTCGTGCTCTTTCTCATCAATCAAGGCGATTAGATCACCTGCCGGGCCGTTACGCGGACCGCTATGACCTTCACCGCGCAACGTCAAGTAGTGCCCGCTCGAAACTCCGGCGGGAACGTCTACGTGGATCGTATCTTCGGTTCGGGTGCGTCCGTCGCCGTCGCATGTCTTACACGGATTGGAAACGACGCGGCCTTCACCGTGACATTGCGGACACGTTTGAATATTGACAAACTGTCCGAGAATTGTCTTGGAGACTTGCCTGACTTGCCCCTGTCCGCGACATGTTGGACATTCCTGCGGCGCGCTCCCAGCAGCCGATCCTGTCCCGCTGCACGTTGTGCAAGGACGGAATCGCTTGACCTTGATCGTCTTGCGCACGCCTTCGGAAATCTCTTCAAGCGTGAGCGAGAGTTTTAGTTGCAAATCATTGCCGCGCACTCGTGTCGAGCCGCCGCGTCCACCGCGTTGTTGACCGAAGAAGTCGCCAAACATGCCGCCATCCATGAACTGCCGCAGTGCATCAGACAAATCAAACTCAAAGCTTCCACCCTGCCCCGGACGCGGACCTGCGCCGCCACCCTGCACATTACCAAATCGATCATACTGCGCACGCTTATTCTGATCAGAGAGCACGGCATAAGCTTCGCCGACTTCCTTAAACTTCTCTTCCGCCGCCGCGTCACCTTTATTGCGGTCAGGATGAAACTCCATCGCGAGTTTGCGATAGGCTTTCTTAATCTCGTCCGGCGTCGCTCCGCGACTGACTCCCAATACTTCGTAATAATCCCGCCTGGCCATTTACACTTGTTGCTCCCCTGTCTCGGCTTCAGCCGAGACAATAACCTGCGCATGACGAATTACGCGTTCACCTAATTTGTAACCCGATGAGACCTCTTCCAACACAACACCCGCTGGAAATCCCGCGCGCGGCTGCATCATGATAGCATCGTGTTCGTTCGGATTAAAATCTTTGCCACGGCACTCAAGCTTGGCTATCCCGCGATTTTCCAAGAAGGTCTTGAACTTCTGTTGAATCAGTTCCATGCCGCGTCGAGAATTAGTTTCATCAGTCACTGGAGCTTCCAGCATGCGGTTCATGTCATCGTAAACCGTCAACAAATTCAACAGCACACCCTCTGCCACGCTTTCGCGCACACCTTCAAGCTCAGCGCGCGTACGCTTACGGAAATTATCAAACTCCGCCAAATTGCGCACGTACTTGTCCCGCCACTCAGCAGCTTCCGCGCGAGCCTGCGCAAGTTCATCCTGCGGTTCCGGAGTCGTTTCCCCTGTTTGCTCTTGTTCGAGCACGTCGTTCGTCTCTTTTTCCTGTTCGTTCATCAATCTATGGTTATAAGAAATTATGACAATCGTTTGCTTACCACGCGCGCGGTGTATTCAAGCAGCGTTGTCAACCGTGAATAATCCATGCGGGTTGGCCCGATCACACCCAGCTTGCCGGAGCTCGAATTGGTCTTGTAGTCCGCAGATATCACGGATAAATCCTTCGCGCGGCTGTCCGGGTTCTCTCTTCCAATCGTGATTGCAATCGGCCCTTTGGCGTCACTGTTTTGCAGCAAGTGGATGATAATATCCTTGTCTTCCACAAGCTCAATAATCCCGCGCATCGAACCCGGCGTTGAAAACTCGGGTTGTGTTATGACCTGTGCGCGTCCGCCGATCTTCACATGCTCGTTCTTGGATGCGAAGCTAAACAGCTCATCAGCAGATTCAACAAACAATCGAATCAAACTCTGCGGAGTTTCGGACATGTTCTTCATCCGCTCGGAAATCTGCTCGCGAATCTTTCCAACTGTCAATCCACTCAGCCTGCGGTTCAAAGCCACCGTAACTTCGTGCACGGACTGCTCGGTCATCTCCTGCTCAAGTTCAAGCATGATCGTTTTCATCGGTCCGCTCTCAAGCGAGATCACGACCAACAATCTGCGTTCTGCAAGCCGAGCCAATTCAATCCTGCCTAACACCGCACTCTGCAATTCTGGAATCACCACAATACCAAGCAACTGTGAGGCAGAGGCCAGCACTCGTGACGTCGCATCTAAAACGGATTCAAGCTCAGCCGGAACCGATTCTATTTCACGATCAATAGACTCGCGTTCCTGATTTGTCAGCTCGCCCAAGTCCATGAGATCGTCCACATAAAACCGATACCCCGTGTCAGACGGCATACGGCCCGCCGATGTATGAGGATGACTAAGCAAGCCCATTTCTTCGAGGTCTGACATCACATTGCGGATTGTCGCCGGCGAAAGGTCAATCCCGAATTTCCGGGCAATATGCCGCGACCCGACCGGATTAGCGGTTAGGATGAAATGCTGAACCACGGCGCGGAGAATGAGCTTCTCCCGCTCGGTCAGTTTCGGTATGGGTTGCGGTGCGGGCATAATTCGAGATTCTGCTTAAACAGATAAGATAACGAGATACTGGCCCATTGTCAAGCCCGAAGACTTCCTCCAACTCCCTTACATTTCAACGGCTTACATCGTTCGAGCGGCAACCTTTGCATGGGCATTTCAAGGTCTTTCCAATGTCAACCTCTAAGAAACAAAAGCTTACCGTTTCGGTGACAATTAACCACAACAGGCCCTTGAGGTTCCCAGAAAAGAAAGCGCCCGACGGATTGCCGTTGGGCGCTTGGAAAATTAACGAAATTGGGTCTAGATACTACCGGTAATGTGGATGCCGAACACAATTCCCGTCAAGGGAAGTGATATTGATCCTCGTCTCCAAGGCCCAAAGGCCATGAACTTACCAGCCTGAACAGCTTCCACCAAACGATCTGTTTTGCAACATTTCGATTGTCTCTGCGCACAAGAATTGATGGTTTCATTTCCATCCAGGGCAACGCCCTCAAAGACAATAAATGCATCCGGATTGTTCCGAACTGCATCAGGATCGCCGTTAGGATTGAACAGGTATCCATGACAATCCAAATCTGGCCAGAAACCGGAGTCGCAAGCAGATTTGTTGCATCATGTTCACGCAACCATCTTCCACTCCTTCAATAGTGAAGTCAGACCAGTCACTATTATCGGTCAAATCAACAAGCACGCCCTCCATCTGATCATCAAGCGTATTGCCGCCTAATCCCAGCTCCCTCTGAGCTTGTTTCAATCGTCCGTCAATCTTTTGCGAAACAAACGCCGTTCCCGAAACCAAACCGCAGCCGCTCACGATCACCATCAGCAGCGCGGCAAGAATGCAAAGTACTTTTTTCATATTGTTCTCCTTGTGCACCGCTTAGTTTGATTTGCCCTTGATGGGGATGAAATACTGGACACCCAACATCGTCTGCAAGTTCTTGCGCGACGCGTTGTCGTCATGGAATGGCATCACCAACAACGACGTGTTGATATCCAAATAGATTTTGCGCTGATATAGGTTGAAGCCGAGACCGAAGCCTCCGCTCATTCCAGTCAACGACTCATCTTCTTTATAGCTTGCACCCGGAGCCAGCGAGTTGCTGGAGACACCGACTTGCAAGTAGGGCCACACCGAAGCGGGATTCTTTCTTTGCCAAAAGCAGGTTCAAACCAAATCCGGACAAGGTACCACCCGGAATGGTCAAGGTTCGCTCGCCCGGGAAATCGATGTCCTCTTCGACATCAGCCTGCGAGGTGCTGCGGAACAACAATTGTCCATGTAACGGACCGACAATGTTCCCGCGAACTGAGAAGCCAAAGACTGGGCCTGCGCCGACATCCTCCTGGATGACGGGCATGTCATAGCCGCCGTGGAGACCGATGCCCAGCGGGTAAGTCGCCCAAGCCGGAAGGGCCAGCGCGACCGTTAAAAGCAAAGCGCTCAAAAACTTCATTCTCATTCTCCCTTTAATTGCGTTGTTTCACCAATAATTTACAAAGTGCATGTGGGATAAGCAACTGTTTTGACCCCTCCTCCACATCTTTGCGAATTTAGGTCAGGTTGTTTTGTTCCGTTAGGTTCCCTAAATTGCAGAATTCACACAAGGAGCCACAGGATGCGATTGTTACTAATATTGCTTACACTTGCCATTTCCTTACCAGGACTTGCCGATCCGGGAGACACCACGGTCGTTTTTACCTTTACTCAAGAACTTCAGAACTTTGGGGCGGGAGGAAGAGACGCTATTGAGACCTTTGCCTTTCCGGCAGCGGATATTGAGTTTAACGAAATCTACATGGTCTACAGGCTTGATTGCCCGAGCGCACCCGGCGATTGTGATCCGTGGGATCGAACAGCCAGACTTTATGTCCAGCGGTCATTGACCGATAGCACCCATGAGGATATTGAAATCGCACGGGCAATCACCCCCTATGATATCACGGGCGGCGGGGGACCTGGTCATTGTGACTGGACTTTTGACATGATGGAGTACCAATCCATCCTGCGCGGCGAAGTCACTTTGCATAGCTTTGTGGACACCTGGGTCGGCGGCAACCAAGGCTGGCTGGTCACATGCACGTTCTATTTCGTCGAGAACTCCATGCCACTCCGGGCTATGGCTGTTGAGCAATTATGGAATTTCGGTGGGCTTGTCTATGGAGATCCGGACGATCCTGTTGAGAACCATCTCGATTTGTCTTTTGTGCCGATTCCCCCACAGGCCGAATTTGCCACCGTTCGTATCTGGACAACCGGACACGGGCAAGGTAACACGCACAATGCCGCAGAGTTCTCGCAAAAGACACACGGAGTCTGGATCGGTTTAGATCAATATGAGCATTTGCTCTGGCGGAACGACTGTTCTGTAAACCCATGCAGTCCGCAGGGTGGCACATGGCAATTCAGCCGCGCAGGATGGTGTCCGGGTAGCCGGGTTTATCCTTGGGATATTCCGTTCATAGAAGTAACTCCGGGTGAGACGATTGACATTTGGCCGACAATGGAGCCTTATGAAAATCTTTGCCGTCCCAACAATCCCGAGTGTATCTCCGGTGTGACTTGCACCGACTGCAATTTTAACAGCACGGGCCACACTCAACCTGTTTACATTACAAGCGGTCAAGTTATATTCTGGACTACTCAGGCTATCTCAGCCGATGAACATAACGTCGCGGTTCCGGCCAATGCGGTCTTGCATCAGAACTACCCCAACCCGTTCAATCCCGAAACCACGATTTCATTTGCTTTGGCCAAAGAGGGCCGCACCGTAGTCAAGGTATTTGATGTGAATGGCCGCGAAGTGCGGACCTTACTCGACCGTGACTTAGCCCGCGGTCAGCACAAAGTCATGTTCAACGGTAGTGGACTGGCGAGTGGTGTTTACTTCGCTCGCTTGGAAGCCGCAGGCCAAGTATTCACGAATAAAATGTTGCTACTGAAGTAATCACAAATTGATACCAAGCAAAAGCCCGAGCAAGAGCTCGGGCTTTTCTATTTACTATTTACAGTTTTCTATTTTTGCTTGTGCTTTCCTGCTTCAATATACGGTTTGAAAGCTTCAATTAGAAAGTGATACCAGACTCCATCGACAATCTTGGCCCACTCTTCATCGATCGCCCCTTGCAGTTGTGCAGTCACCTTGATCTGCGTGCTATCCCCTTGCGGAGAGAACTCATAAGTCACAACACTATTCAGAGCGCGCCCCGTCAGACCCAATGGCCCATCATAGCGAAGCATTTTGGGACGGTCAGCAAATATGACCGTGGCATGCAAGACTCCGTTACCCTGGTCATCAAACTCTTCAATGAATTTTCCACCGGGCCACGGTTCGATTCGCAGACCTTTCGGATGTTCACTGAAATGGTGATCCCACCACGGGAGAATATCCCCCGTCATCGCATCATACATCTCTTCGGGACTCCCCGGCAGTACTGTCGTTTGCACAGATGTAAACCCACCCTGTGGATTCACGGTTAGTTCAGCATATGATAGTTGAGCAGCCAGCAGGCAAATGAAAATTACCGAGCATTTCATGGCACTTCTCCAGTATTTGTAAGCTTTTGAACTTATTCCGTCATGGTAGAGTTGAATGATAAGCGGTCTTTATGTCCCAGCCGCTACCGAATCCGCTAATTCGCAGTGATTCGTGCCAGTCATAGCGTGACCGTTGAGTTATCTGTTGCGGATGGTGCAGCTTTAGCGGCTTGCCGTCTTTGGGCCGTGATTCCCCAGCTCACACCGGCAATGAATGTAACTGCCTTGGGTCCCGTTCTATCGACCAGCCAAGACTCGCATCGTATGCTATTCTCAAGAGATGGTCTATCGAGCAGCCAGTACTTTCCCTCCGCGAAGATTCTTGGCCTAAGCTCAGGATCCTCAAGATTGGCTTTCGAATAATAGGCTGGGTCTTCATCTTCGCCCCTCGCTCCCGGTAAACCCGAACCTCCGCTCTGTGGGTCAATTCGAGGATACCCGTGCCCGATCTTCACGCTCCACAATTTGCCACCACTCAAGGTTAAGTGTGTCCAGCATTCGCGGGTAGCTCCAGTATAACGCCGTGTGTCCAATGGCCAGCTTTAGCTCTCCATCTTTTGCTAGTGACATCTCGGAAAAGCCTCCAATGTCATGCCCCTTATGCACAATTGTCTCGGCTTGAGGAATGCGATCTTTTATCATGATCGATTCAACTTCGCCATTTGGCTTGCTCATACGAGCCTTCGGGCCACCCCAGACCAGGATCGCTGCCATAATCACGACGAGAATGGCTAAGAACCATATAATGGAAGGCTTGGGCCTGAAAATTTGGCTCTCATCAGAGGCGTGACTTTGCATCATAAACTACAAGATAAATAACTAAGTCATTAGTTGCTCGCATCTTGACGATGTGGATAAACCTTGACATTCTGTCGTTTATTTTTTATACTATGTACCTTTAGTAAACAGTGTTCAGAAAGCCGTCGTGACGATCATTGATCGCAAGTTAAGGGAAAAGCAAGAGATGCGATCCGCCATTTTGGAGGCGGCTAAGGATCTCTTCGCTGAAGATGGCTTCCAAAATGTCTCTATCCGCAAGATTGCAGAGAAGATAGAATATAGTCCAGCTACTATCTATCTGTATTTTAAGGATAAAGACGCAATTCTCTTTGACCTCCACAACGAAGGCTTTCGTAAACTCTTTACCCATCAAAGGGATAGAGCAAAAGTCAAAGACCCTGTCCAGCGGCTCAGAGGCCTTCTTGAAGGCTATCTCGAATTTGCTCTGGATGAACCCGAATACTACGATTTGATGTTTATGCTCTTTACGCCTCTCCCAAAAGTCATCAAGACTGCGGAGTGGCGCTTTGGCCGACGAGCCTTTAGAATGTTGACCAAAACCGTTTCAGAATGTCAGGCGCTCGGACTGTTCAAGGGTACTCGAACAGAAGCAGCAGCGCTTGGATTGTGGAGTTCCGTGCATGGATTGGCCTCTTTGCTGATTCGCCAACGGGCCTCAATGCTACCTGACAACGAGCAAGTAGCATTTGCAAGAGAGGCATTGGACATGTTCAATGGCCATTTGCTGGCCCTTCCTGCATGAAATTGCTGTTTTCTTAATGAAATTTTCTTATCTTATGATAGTTGGTGATCGGTTAATAGCCGCTCGCCCACGGGCCGCCAAGGT
Source organism: bacterium (assembly GCA_016721565.1). Classification (GTDB taxonomy): domain Bacteria; phylum Electryoneota; class RPQS01; order RPQS01; family RPQS01; genus JABWCQ01. Next base: position 140,401 of record JADKHW010000002.1, read on the forward strand.
TACCCGGCCGCAACGACTCCGTGTCAATCCACTCCAACCGGGTTTAGGAAGGACACCATGAAGAAGACTTTGTTTGCCGTTCTTTGGATCGCCCCCCTGCTGTTCCTTGCAGGTTGCGCCGAGCCGCCGAAGGCTGAAGCTGATGCTGCCAGTGCTGCTTTGCAGACTGCCAAGACCGCTGAAGCCGAGCAGTATGCCGGCCAGGCGTTCCAAGCCGCTCGCGACACCCTGAATGCTGGCTTGGCTGCTGTCAAGGAGCAAGACGGTAAGTTCGCGCTCTTCCGCAACTATGACGCCGCTAAGGCTCAGTTGCTTAAGGCGACCGAAATGTCGAACAAGGCAGCGTCTGACGCCGCTGCCGAGAAAGAGCGTCTCAAGAACGAGTTGACTGCTATGCAAGCTACCCTTACCGCCGCCCTCGCAGCTGCTGATACCGCACTGATGAAGGCTCCTGTGGGCAAGGGTAACAAGGCTGACATTGAACTGATCAAGAGCGATCTGTCTGCCGCGCATGCCGCTTATGATGCCGCCGTCGCTGAATTCGCACAGGCTAAGTACCTGTCGGCCCGCACCAAAATGCAGACCGTTCAGCAGCGCGTGAACAACATCATGAACGAGATCACCCGCGCCTCCGAAATGGCCAAGGGTGGCAAGAAGAAGTAATGCATCGCCGCAATAGCGGTTGCATTGTCTGATCAAATTGCAGGGAGCCGCGCCCATTGACGCGGCTCCCTGCATGCTCTAACCAATCCCGAATTAGCACCATTAGATTACCGCATCGCATGCTTCGTCGTCTGTTTCTTGTCGCTCCGATTGTTTTGGCCTTCGTTTGGTTAGGCTGTGACACCCCACCTTTGGTTGATATGGTCAATGCCGAATCCGCTCTTTCGAATGCTCGTAGCGGCCACGCGAAGAAATATGCCAAAGACGAACTTGAGTCCGCTGAAGTCGCCCTGCAGAAGGCCCGTGAAGAGATGGCCTTCCAGCAAGGGCGTTTGTCTGTTATGCGCAGTTACGATTCGACGGACACTCTAATTGCGTACGCCCGGACGCTCATGCAAGCGGCAGACGACTCGGCAAATCAACGACGTGACATAGCATTGGCTAATGCCGAACACGAGTTGCAAGTCCTCACAGAGGATTTGAACAACTGGCGCGAGTCGCTGGATTCAAAGCTGACACTCTACCGCGCCGAGAAGCTCTGGACAATGGCTCAGATGAGTCAAGCAACGGCAATGAGCCTATTGCGGCAAGAAGACTTAGAAGGTGCCGTTGAAACCGGACAAGAATGCCGTGAACAGCTTGCTGCGTTGCGTATGGCAATTAACAACCATGACGCCGACGAGCTGGACCGCATACGCGCATCCAAGGGCTGGGTTTCTAACACACTCGCCGACAGCCGTCGGAACGGCAGCGTGGCAATTATAGTTGATAAAGAAGAACACCGTCTCCATATTTTTGACGGTGGAAAGAAATTAAAGACTTACAAAGTTGATTTGGGCTTCAACGCGGCCTACCAGAAGATGTTTGCCGGCGACGGCGCAACACCTGAAGGGACATACAGGGTCACGGAAATCAAACATTCAAGCCGATATTATAAGGCTCTTCTGTTAAATTACCCGAACGACGACGACAAAAAGCGTTTTGCCGCAAACAAGCGCAACGGACGTATCTCGAAACGTGCGGGGATCGGCAAGTTAATTGAGATTCATGGGCATGGCGGCCAGAACAAAAACTGGACTGACGGTTGTGTTGCCTTGGCCGATAATGACATGCTCGAACTAATGAAATATGCCCGTGTGGGCACACCTGTGACCATTGTTCGCAAGCTCGAGGGAGTACAATGAAAATCTTCCTGCTCATTGTGATTTTGCTCCTCGGCGCCGGTGTTGTTGCAGTGTTTGCATTGGCTGAAAAGCCTGCCGAGCTGCCGCCGCCTGACGCCTTGTCACGCATGGACTCCGTGCTCGGGGCCATGCCAGACGAAAAGAACATTGCAAAAGAGATCAAGCGACTGAAGAAAGATATCGAGAAAACTATGCCCAAAGGCAAGTATATCGTTATCGACTCGCAAACTAACAATGCGTACTTGAGAACCGCTGATTCTGTTTTCTTTAAGGCTGTATGTTCAACCGGTTCCGGCGGTGAATTGACTGATCCGAAGACCGGTAAGAAATGGGTCTTTCATACCCCGAGCGGAGTCTTTTCCATCAAGAACAAGATTGTCGAACCGTGGTGGCGTAAGCCTGACTGGGCATTTGTTGAAGACAATGAACCAGTGCCCACCAGCAATGCGGATCGTTTGGATCCCAATGTGATGGGAGATTACGCCCTCGGTTTCGGTGATGGCTATTTCATTCACGGCACATTATACGAGCGTCTCCTCGGCATGTCGGTAAGCCACGGCTGCGTCAGACTTGGTTCAGACGACCTGAAGTTCTTCTATGATCGCGTGCCGATCGGGACCGGTGTCTATGTCCTCTAAGTCTCTTTCGCTCGTGCTGTTTGTTGTAGTTGTCATAACAAACTCCGTTCTGGCCCAGCCGGATAGCCTAAGGCGCGAATGGAAATTGCTCGCCGCACAAAACGAGTTAATCAAGTCAAACAATACCTATCTTGTCTTGGACAATCGCGATCAGTCGTTCACTTTGAAACTCGGCAGTGCGGTTGTGTGGGTTTTGAAAGAGGACTCTGGTACGGCCAAGCTCAATGTTACGAGCCTGATCTCAAAGTTTGAACCTGACACAACTTTTCTCTTCGCGATCAGCAATTTGCGATTGATGGAATACGAACCGCGCTTTCCAGACACTCTCTTGAAGATCGTGTCAGAAGCTATGGACATGGATCCGTCACTTCTCCAACGTGAGATTCCGGTAGCGTTTGAGATCAAGTGGCGTAATGGCCCGACTTTATTGGTTCACTCGACACCTGAAAATCAGCCTGTTGTCATCAAGGTACCTTGGCGCGAGAAACTCGGCAAGTGGCTCGACAGCTTCAAAGAAAACAACGCATTTGAAGTTCAAACCAACCGCGAAATCGCGCTGACTCTATATCGAGTTTTGAAGGCCGGCGCGCTCACGATGGTACTTAGATAGCGCAAGCATTTCGATAGAATAGCAAAGCGGGCCGTCCAGATGGACGGCCCGCTTTATTCTCTTTAGGCAAGTCTGACGCTTTTTAGCGCTCACGTCAGGGCAAACCACGCTTAACAAGCGGTTACTTCAGAAGCAGCATCTTGCGCGTGTCCGTGAAGCTACCTGCATTCAGGCGATAGAAATACAAACCGCTGGGCAGCGCGGCTGCGTTGAAGCTTACGTTGAAGCTTCCAGCATTCTGATTTCCATTCACAAGGGTCGTAACTTCTTCACCAGTAACTGTGAAGACCTTCAGGCTGACATTGGACGCTTCGGCAAGCGTGTAGCTGATGTTGGTCTCGGGGTTAAACGGATTCGGATAGTTTTGAGCTAATGCAAATTCTGTCACGGTTCCCTGCGTACCCGGCGTCGCGCTGGCGATTTCAGGATAGACGCTGCTTGAGCCGTCCATGTTGACAACCGTCAGGCGGTAGCTGTAGGCAGTACCGGCCAGGACGTTCGCGTCGGTGAAGCTGTAGCGAGTCTCCGACGAGCTTTCGCCGTGAGCTTGCACCTGCGCCGCATTGCTCCAGTTTTCGTTGTCGGTCGAGCGCTCGAGCAAGAAATGGCTCGTGTTGGTCTCGGTCGCCGTCGACCAATCCACTCGCACCTCACCTTCAAGACCTGTAGCATCAAACGAAGCCATTTCAACAGGCAGGAAGTTGTCAAGGCGTGATGCAGAAGCAGCCCGCATAAACGTCTTCCGCTGGCGGAATTTCACGACCACTTGAGGCCAAGCAAAGCACCAAGTACCAATTCATATCGCCACCTTGGCGAACTTCCCAGGCGATGTCGCCACTGCCGGGCGTGCATTCGCCGCCGCAGTCAACACAGCCAGGTACCCAATCAAGACCGGCAAGAACCGGATGGCTGATTGTGGTATTCAAACGGATCCAAAGCTCGTTCGAGCAGCAGCAGAGGCTGACGCAATATGAACCAGCACCGGATATTTCGCTCGGACCCCAAGTTTCACAGCAGTAGGTCTGAAGGTCAAGCGTTTGTGTCGGGTTGGAGTCATCAATCACTGCAAAGCGGTTGCCGCCGCATTCCCAGTTGCAGTTTGTGCCGTCGTTGCGCTGGAACTTGTACTGGACATTGGTATTCGATCCACCGGGGAACACGAAGACGCCTTCCCAGATGCCATCGTTGTCGGCATCGTTGAGCGCGCCGTTCGGATTGCACATACTCCAACCAAGGAAGTCACCGGTGACATAAACACCTCCCGCGAACAGGGCAGGGTTGATACAGTTCATATCTACACGGAAAGTCACCGCGACATCACGAGACGTACCCGGCTGAATGTGGAGTACAAACGGGGGGTTATTGCCCGCTTGGTCTTGTGCCGCAGCATAGGTCGTGTTATCTTCCGCGTCATAGACTTCGATGTAGAAAAGCTCATCTTCGCCGCCGTTTAAAGCAAACGAAGGAATGTCAGCCCACCACTCATCATTAGCGCCAATCTGGACATTGAAAGCCATCGGAGTCGATGTGTACACACCATCACTGGCGCGCTTGTAGAACAATGCCGCGCTGATACCCGCGCCCGGACCAGGAGCGTCGGTCACGCCACCCTTCCAAACCTGAACATACACTCCAATGTTTTGGTTCGGCAAACGGACTTGACCACTGGTCGGCCAAATCTGTCCGGCCCAGCCGATTGCGGCTTGAGCCGTGCTGGCACCTAAGGCCACCAGCATCATACATAATAACAAATACTTAATCGATTTCATAAAACTGCTCCGGTCCTTTCATGTTAACAAGTTGTTGCGGTTGCAGTATAGCTAATATATTTCCATCCTCCTCGGAAGTCAAGAAACTTCAAGTAATATCCCAATTTCTTTCAATTCAACTTGTAGTGCCTTTCTGTTGGGTCTATACCCCTAACCCTTTGTTTCATATTGTCAGGAAGTAAGCAAATCTCATGCAAAGCTCTTGATTAATGGCCCTGACACAGAAACTCAGCTTGGATTGGAGGCATTTCACTTTCAATGCCGCCTCTCTTGACTTTCGGCCCCCCTGAAATTATATTGTGGAATATTACCTATTGCACCATGATGACACAACTCGCCACCTTCATGACCTGGGTTTGGCGCTGGCAAATTGACAGCGTGGTGAATGGTATTGTCTGATTTTGTTGGTTAATCAAGACTCTGCACCAACCACGCCCTCGACCAGCGTGGTTTTTTGTTTCTCATAATCTCAATATGACTACCTTATCCCTCTCCGCTGACTTACTCACTCCTGTAGCCGCATTCATGAAGCTGCGGTCGCTCGGTCAAGCACCGTTCTTGATGGAAAGCGTCACAGGAGGTGAGCGCTTCGGGCGCTTCTCGTTCCTGGGGCTCGATCTTATGGCGCGATATTCGCTCAAGCCCCCCGGGAAGCAAAAGCGGATATTCCCGGAGTCTCAACAACGGGATCACTGCGGCAACTGCTAACTGAATTCGAGCGTACAAGCAAGACCGAGGTGAATTCTACATTGCCGTTTGCGGGTGGGTTGATTGGTGTTATCGGCTTCGACTGGATTCATGAACTCGAGCGGCTAGACCCAACAAAAAAGAGCAAAGCTCCGCTCGCGTGGCTCGGGAATTACCGACGAATAGTTATCTTTGATCATCTGCGGCACGAGATCAAGTTGATTGATCAAACTGACAGTTCAAGTGCGAGCGACTTACAAGAACTTGCAAAAGCGCTCGAGAAGCCCCTTACACACACCAGCACAACATTTCATACCGGCGAACGCAGCAGCAGTTTTGATCCGAGTGATTTTTGCGCTTCTGTTGAAAAATTGAAACAGCACATTATCGCCGGAGATATTTTTCAGGGAGTTTTGTCACAGAAATTCTCCCGCGAGGCCGAGGGCGACGCTTTTCAGCTTTACCGCGCACTCCGCAAGGTTAATCCTTCGCCCTTCATGTTCTATCACGAGACTCCAGTAGGCACGTTCATCGGCGCTTCACCTGAATTGCAGGTCGGCGTATCAAACCGTGAAGTGCGGATTAATCCGATTGCTGGGACACGACCGCGCGGTGTAGATGATGATGCGGATATGAAACATGAGAAGGATCTAAAAGCTGATCCCAAAGAACGCTCCGAGCACATGATGCTTGTCGATCTCGCACGCAATGACTTAGGTCGCGTGTGTGAATTTGGTTCGGTCAAAGTCAAAGAGCTTGGCACAATTCACCGCTTCAGTCATGTGATGCATCTGGTCAGCGACGTACGAGGTAAACTGAGCGAAGGATTATGCGCAACCGATGCTCTTGCCGCTTCGTTTCCCGCCGGGACCGTCAGCGGCGCGCCTAAAGTACGCGCACTGGAAATCATCTTGGAAAACGAGCCTGTTCCGCGCGATTTCTACTCGGGTGCAGCAGGGTTTCTCGGTCGCGACGGCAATGCTGAGTTTTGTATTATGTTAAGAACCGCCGTATTACACGACGGTGTTCTCAGCTATCAAGCCGGAGCAGGAATCGTAGCAGAAAGCGTCCCCGAAACCGAACGCGCCGAAACAGAACACAAAGCTGCGGCCATCGAGCGCGCACTGAAGCAACTGGACTCACAATGATTTTTGTCCTCGATAACTACGACTCTTTCACCTACAATCTCGTGCAAGCCATTGGCAAAATGGGCGTGCGCGTGGAAGTCGCGCGCAATGATGAGATCACTTGCGATGAATTGCTTGCCAAGAAGCCGTCCGCACTCATTCTCTCCCCCGGTCCCGGTCGTCCTGAAGATGCCGGGAACATGCCGGCTATTCTCAGCGGTTCAATAGGAAAGCTTCCGATTCTTGGCGTTTGTTTAGGGCATCAAATGATCGGTTTGCATTTTGGGGGTAATGTGGTTGCGGCTCCGCAACTGGTTCACGGCAAATCTGCACGCGTGTTTCATGATGGCCGCACTATTTATCGAGGATTATCCGACCCGTTTGAAGCAGGCCGATATCATTCATTGATTGTTGAAGAAGAAGGGTTACCGGCGGATATTGAGATTTCATCTCGCACGCAAGCCGGTGAAATCATGGGAGTGCGGCACAAATCGCTACCCATTGAAGGCGTACAATTTCATCCCGAATCAATTCTCACTCCCGAAGGTGAAAAGCTACTTGCTAACTTTGTCGCCATGACTGCCGCCAAATGACGCTCAAGGATTATCTGAAATACGTCGTGCACGGCGGCGCGCTTTCGCGCATTGATGCCGCAAGATGTTGCGAACTTCTCTTTGCAAGTGAGGCCTCGCATACGGACATTGCAGGACTACTATGCGCGTTGCATGCTCGCGGCGAGACAGTTGATGAGTTATCTGGCTTTTTAGCAACCATGCGCTCGAACATGACGCGCGTGTCATGCAACGATCCCAATGCAATAGACATGTGCGGGACGGGCGGCGACGGCAGTCACAGTTTTAATCTCTCGACTGCGGCCTCGCTACTCGCCGCCGCATGTGGTGTCACGGTAGCTAAGCATGGCAACCGCGCCGTTTCATCGAAATCCGGAAGCGCGGACATTCTGGAAGCGCTACACATTCCGCTTTCAACGAATGCTCAAGATGCGCAGCGCCTCCTTGATGAGAAGAATTTTGCGTTCCTGTTTGCACCGCATTTCCATCCGGCAATGAAGAGTGTCGCACCCGTGCGAAAAGAGCTTGGCGTGCGCACAATCTTCAATCTGCTCGGCCCATTAGCAAATCCGGCTGGCGTGAAACGGCAGTTGATTGGAGTCTATAACCCCAAGTGGATGCGGCCACTCGTTGAAACGCTTGCCCAAAGCGGATCGGAATTTGTGATTACCTTTCATGCGGAAGGGGGCCTGGACGAAATCACGCTTGCAGGAGACACGCACTACTGTATGCTCCGCGATACGCGCATCATTGAAGGAGTCTGGCGGGCAGAGACATGGGGCGCTCAAACGAGTTCACATGAAGTGATCTTGGGTGGAAATGCCTTGCAAAACGCCGAACGATTGCTCTCAGTCGCCAATGGAAATGAAGCCGAATTGCGCGAGTGGATAATCGTGAATTGTGCACCTGCTCTTTGGATTGCAGGCAAAGTGTTAAGTATCGAGGCGGGTGTCTCTTTTGCTCGTGATTGCATCCTTAGCGGGGCCTTTGGCAAGTATCTCGACTCGCTGCGCACGGCATGAGCATTTTGCACGACATTCTGCGTAAGCGGCTCGATACACGGGTGTGTTCGTCCACAACGATTGAACTCCGCGCCCGCGCGCTTGAAATGCCTTTACCAAGAGATTTCTTGGCATCACTTCAAATTCCAGATGAGCTTTCAGTCATTGCCGAGATCAAGTTTCGCTCACCAAGCGAAGGCGTGTTGCGCTCAAGCGACAACATAGAATACCTCGCTACTTCGTACGAACGTAACGGAGCAAGCGCATTGTCCGTGTTGACCGAGCAGCACGCTTTCGGCGGTCAGTTAATTAACATTCTACGCGCCAAGAGCTCGTGCAAACTCCCCGTCCTGCGCAAAGACTTTCTATACGATGAGTATGATGTTTGGGAATCTCGAACAAGTGGCGCGGACGCAATCCTCTTAATTGCCAAGATGCTATCGCGCGAGCAACTCATTGAATTGCGCGGGATTGCAGAGCAAGCAACCTTGACTATCCTACTTGAGTTGCACGACGAAGACGATTTGTGCAAAGCCGAAGGAATAACAAACGTCGCCTTCGGCGTCAATCATAGAAATCTTGATACATTGGCCATAGACCTCGGTATTAGCAACAAGCTATTTCCGCTTATCAACGGCATCAAGGTCGCCGAAAGTGGTTTGCGTTCGCGCACTGATGTTGTAAAAATGCGTGAGCGTGGAGCCGATGCCGTGCTTGTTGGAACATCATTTATGAAGCATGCCGACCCGGGCCAAGCATTGGCCGCATTCCTTAAGTGAGCCTGTGGATTAAATATTGCGGCATTTGCCGAGTCGAGGATTTCGCCTTCGCAGTCGAGCTTGGTGTGAACGCAGTTGGCGTTATCTGCGTACCAAATACTCCACGCTACGTGGACTTCGAAGAGCTTAGCACGCTATCACGATTGCCGCGTGGCCATTCGCAACTCGTGCTCGTGTTTCAGAATGCATCGTCTGAGTTCGTATCAGGGTGTATCGAAATCGCCCGGCCCGATGTGCTGCAATTCCATGGAGACGAAAGCGCGTTCTATTGCACCTCCTTTGGCTTGCCGTATATCAAAGCAACTCGTGATGGTCAACAGATTCCAAAACTACTTGAACACATGCATGCACACGCGATCTTGATTGATATCCCAGAGCTGATGCGGCCGATTTACGCATTGCAGATACAAAAGCCCATAATTCTGGCTGGACAACTAAATGACGCCAATGTTGCTGCAAGTATTCGCAAACACAAACCGTTCGGTGTTGACGTATCACGCGGGATCGAAATGGAACCAAGAATAAAAGATCACATTTTGATGACACAATTTGCAGCAGCAGTTCGCGGAGCGTTGAGGCCATGAGTTACGACTATCCAGATATAAACGGCTTTTTCGGCGAATACGGCGGACAGTTCATTCCCGAGACTCTTGTTGCGCCGTGTCAAGAACTCGCGCGCCAGTATCGCACCGCAGCGCTCGATCCCGGTTTTCATCAGGAACTCATGTGGCATTTGCACGATTTTGCAGGCCGACCGACGCCGCTTTATCCGGCAGAGAGATTAAGCGACCGCTTCGGCTTTCAGATATTTCTAAAACGTGAAGATTTGGTTCACACCGGTGCACATAAACTCAACAACGCGCTAGGCCAGGCCTTATTGGCAATGCGTATTGGTAAGACACGCGTAATTGCAGAAACTGGCGCTGGACAACACGGCGTTGCTACAGCAACCGTGTGTGCGCGTTTTGGTCTAGAATGTGTTGTCTATATGGGTGCAAAGGACATGGAGCGACAAGCGCCGAATGTCGCACGCATGAAAATGCTCGGCTCTGAAGTGCGTGCAGTCACGTCGGGAACACAAACGTTGAAGGATGCCACCAGCGAGGCCATTCGTGATTGGGTAACCAACGTACACGACACATTCTATTTGATTGGCAGCGTTGTCGGACCACACCCCTATCCGCTCATGGTGCGCGAGTTTCAAAAAGTTATCGGCGAAGAGACACGCGAGCAATGCGCGGATCGAGGCATTGTTCCACAAATTCTGCTTGCATGTGTCGGCGGCGGTAGCAACGCGATTGGGTTCTTCTTTCCTTTTATCGAATTCAGCGGCGTCCAACTCATTGGAGTTGAAGCGGGTGGCGAAGGGGACGGATCACCTCATCATGCGGCGGCGCTCACGCGGGGAACTCCCGGTGTGCTGCACGGTTCGCGCAGTTATGTTTTGCAGAATATCGACGGACAAATTCTCGAGGCACATTCAATTTCAGCAGGCTTAGATTATCCCGGCATTGGCCCTGAACACAGTTTTCTCTTTGACACCGGACGTGTATCATACGTTCGTGTCAGTGACGATCAAGCTCTCGCTTCTGCGCGTGAACTGGCCAAGCTCGAAGGCATCATCCCTGCGCTTGAATCCGCACATGCACTCGCGCATTTAGCGAAGTTGAAGCAAGAAGGTTTCACAAAGACGGCTATCGTTTGCTTATCCGGACGTGGTGACAAAGACATGGGGACTTATGGCGCCCACAATTGATCTTTTCGCGCTAACGCGTGATTCGCGCCAGCGCTCACATAAATTACTGGTCATGTATTTGACTTGTGGCTATTGCGAACACAATTGGACGTTCCCGCTCGCGCGCGAGGTATTCGCTGCCGGAGCAGACATTATTGAGCTGGGCATGCCATTTTCTGATCCACTCGCAGATGGCCCCACAATTCAGGCCGCCTCGCAGCACGCTTTGGACAACGGCACCACGTCGAAAGAGTATTTTGAAGGCGCGTCACAGATCTCGGAGCTTGGCCCGACGCTGTTCATGGGGTATCTGAACAGCGTCACGTCAATTCCACATTTCCTCGAACGCGCTCATGATGCACAACTTTGCGGACTTGTACTTCCCGGTGGGCCGGTGACAAGTGAATCGTTCAGTAGCTTTGAACAATTCTCCGCGCGACTGAATTTGCCGCGAATTCCGTTCATCTCACCGACCAGTTCGCAAGATCGAATTGCTCAGATTGATGTCATGGACGCACCGTTCATCTACGCTGTGTCGATTGCCGGAGTCACCGGTGCACGCGCACAACTTGACACATCCGTGGATACCTATCTCGCAGGGCTCAAGAAGTCGCTCAAAACTCCGTTCTTGGCCGGGTTCGGAGTTTCTTCGCCAGAAACCGCACGGCGCATCGTATCGATTGCCGACGGAGTCATCGTCGGCAGCGCACTCTTGGATGGCATCGGCTCGTCTGCGAGTCTCGAACAGGCCTGCAAATTCACCAGTGAATTTGTGCAATCGCTCCGTGAAGCGATTGATGAACCTCTTTCCGCTTAGGAGAAACTGTCTGTGTTAATCATTATGAACCGCGAAGCCACGCACGAGCAAATTCAGAACGTGGTCGCCTATATTGAGTCGCTTGGTTTGCGCGCACACGAAATTCCCGGCGAGTCCCGCACAGCAATCGGCATCACGGGCAATCAAGGTGCGCTTCCTGCCGCGCAATTTGAAGAGTTGCCCGGAGTAGTACAGGCTGTTCGTGTAACAAAGTCATTCAAACTCGTGTCGCGTGAGACCAAACCCGAAGACACAATTGTGCAAGTCGGCGATGTTCGCATAGGCGGAACAGAACTTACGGTTATCGCGGGACCCTGTTCAGTTGAATCGCGCGAGCAAATCTTCAAATCAGCAGAACTGGTGAAGAGATCCGGCGCTCAACTGTTACGCGGCGGGGCCTTCAAACCACGCACATCACCATATTCCTTTCGTGGATTAGGCAAGCAAGCCCTCGATTGGATTCAATCTGCCGGAAAAGAATACGATTTGCCCGTGGTCTCGGAAGTAGTTGACATCGAATCGTGCGAGATGGCCCTTCCATATGTTGATGTGTTGCAAGTCGGCGCGCGCAACATGCAAAACTTCACACTAATCGAGATCGTCGCGCGCAGTGGCAAACCGATATTGCTGAAACGCGGGCCAGCCGCATCACTCGATGAACTGTTAAATGCCGCAGAATATATCCTGTCAATCGGGAATTACAATGTCATCTTATGTGAACGCGGTATTCGAGGATTCTCAGATTTCTCGCGCAACACACTCGACCTCAACATCGTTCCCGCCGTAAAAGAAGCCTCGCATCTTCCGATAATCGTAGATCCTTCGCACGGCACGGGCCATCGTAAAATGGTCTCTCCGCTCGCGCGTGCGGCTGTAGCGGCTGGCGCGGACGGGCTAATTGTCGAGATGCACCCCGACCCCGACCACGCATTGTCAGACGGCTACCAATCCCTCTACCCCACCCAGTTAGACGGCATGATCGACAGTCTGCGCCAAATTGCTCCAGCCGTAGGACGCACCCTCAATCCCCGCCCGTAACTACACAACTCGTTAGAGAACATATATAAACAAGTAGTTTTAGGGCTAACTTCAAACGCTTGTTTCTGCACAAAAATTTGTGTATCTTTTGGGACTGTGGAACTATCCCCAGCGGTCACACGTTCACCCAATTGATCCCGGGAGCATCACGATGCAAATTCATTCTCGTAAGATAAACTCGAAAGACTCCATGAAAGCACTCCTTTCTCTTGTTCTGGCCACGTTTATGCTCGCCTCCATCGGATGCGGTCAATCGGGCGAAAAAGCCGCCGCTGTAAAAGTCGATGACGCTAAGAAGCTGAACTTCACTTACAAGACTACCACTGGTGAAACCGTCGATGCGCGCCAATATTACGGCAAAGTCGTCTTAGTTGACATTTGGGATACGTGGTGCGGTCCGTGCCGCAAAGGTATTCCGCATTTGATGGATATCTACAAACAGTACGAGGGCAAAGTTGAAGTCGTGGGGCTCGCTTTCGGACGCGAAGGCGCTCCCAAGGTTCAAGCATTCGCGGATCAAATGAAGATCAACTATCCTGTCGGCATCTTCAGTGATGAAGCCGCGAAAATCTTTGGCAGCCCCCGTTCAATTCCGACTTTGTTCATCATCGGCAAAGATGGCGAAATCGTCGAGACCGTTGTAGGTTACCGTCCGAAAGAATTCTTTGACCAAAAGATTCAGGCCTTGCTGTAAGCCGATTATTCCTATCCATCATTATTCATACGTTAATTCTGGAGTCTCCAGCTATGTCGAATACTGCTGCAACTGCAGTACTGAAAGTCACCGATCAGTCATTTGCCGATGCGGTGAAGACCAATAAATTATTGGTCGTGGATTGCTATGCTGATTGGTGCGGCCCCTGCCGCATGATCGCGCCGCTCGTTGAAGATCTGGCTAACGAATACTCGGGTCGTGTTTCATTTGCAAAAGTGGATGTGGACCAAGCCCCGAACGTCAGCCGTCAGTATCATGTCAGTTCAATTCCCACGTTGCTGTTCTTCAAGAATGGCGAGATGGTTGACCGTCAGGTCGGAGCGTTGCCGAAACATGCGCTCCAGTCGCGTGTTGAATCGCTACTGTCAAACTGATTGAAGTTAGTTCTTTGTTAATTCCCGGCCCCGTGCTCTTTCACGGGGCCGTTCATTTTGACCGTTAATCAACTTGCCACAAAACTCTAAGGAGTAGAATGTCCGACAAGAAGATCATTGCTGTAATGGGCGCCACCGGCGCACAAGGGGGCGGACTCGTGCGTGCTATTACCGCCAACCCGAATTGCGGATTCACCGCTCGTGCGATTACGCGTGACGTGAATTCCGACAAGGCCAAAGCACTCGCCGCACTCGGAGCGGAAGTCGTCCCGGCCAACGTTGACGACGTCGAATCATTGAAGAAAGCGTTCAACGGAGCACATGGTGTATTTGGTGTCACATTCTTCTGGGATCACTTCGACCCAGTCAAGGAAACTGCGCAAGCCAAGGGCATGGCCGATGCCGCAAAAGCTGCCGGTGTGAAGCACTTCGTGTGGTCGTCGCTTGAAGACACGCGAAACTTTATGTCGCTCGACGATCCGCGGATGCCCACGCTGCATGGGAAGTACAAAGTGCCGCATCTTGACAGCAAAGGTGAGGTAGATTCCTATTTCGCCCAAATCGGCTTACCTGCCACCGTCTTGTGGACCAGTTTCTATTGGGAAAACTTCATCTATTTTGGGATGGGACCACAGAAGGGTCAGGACGGCAATCTGTCGTTAGTGATTCCGATGGGTGATAAGAAGCTCCCCGGCATTGCTTCCGAAGACATAGGCAAGTGCGCGCTCGGAGTCTTTATGCGCGGTGATGAGTTGATTGGCAAAACAGTCGGAATCGCAGGTGAACACCTGACCGGCCAAGAGTATGCCGCAGGGATGAGCGCCGCTATTGGCAAACCGATCAATCATGTCAGTGTACCATTTGATGTCTATCGCGGCTTCGGATTTCCCGGTGCCGAAGATGTCGGCAACATGTTTCAGTTCAAGCATGATTTCCAAGAACAGTTTGTGAATGTGCGCGACCTTGAATTCTCCCGCAAGCTGAATCCCGAACTCAAGACCTACTCGCAATGGCTGAAAGAAAATGCGTCGCGCATTCCTTTGCCTGAGTAGTTAGTTCCGTTTGACAAAAATAAAAAAGCCCCGGCCAATTCGTCGGGGCTTTTTATTCGTCATCTGATCCCTTATTCGCGAACTGCAACAACTTGGAAGAATCTAATAGAATCACTCGCAGCCGTCACCAGCTCGTTACCTGTGACGGTTGTAAATGATGGCGGCCAAACATCTGTCTCGCCGGACGCGTACACATGATACGCATTGGCTCCGAAGATCGTATTCCACCTGAGGCGAACACTATCAGCTTCAGCCGCAATTGTCAACACAGGTTGCTCAAGCGGCCCGATTATTTCGCTTAAGAACCACTCTGCATTCTCTGGGGTAATCTGCACATGGTCCTGATTGGCTACCGGGAAATACACACTGTCAAACGGCGTCAGATCATACAGATTCGGCGCGCCTGCAATGTTATAAAACGGATCCGTTACACTCAAATCAAGCGCGCTGACGGAAGGGATGAAACAGTGCGACGGAAATAATGCCACAATATCGCCGTAAGGCGCAGTAGTTGCCGCAAGCTCCTCCATTGTCGCGGTCTTACCTCCGGGCGCATTATCCCACGATAAACACGGAGCTATGAAGACATTGCGCGATTGATCCGGAAAAGGAAAAATCAAATCTATCAGCCCTTGCAGCACTCGAGTATTCACGGTATTGCTGACCGCCCACACATTCCCGCGAATGTCAATGACGAAACTGTCATAAACCCAACTCAGAATCTGTGCCCCAGGAGCGAATCCGGCATTCTGCATCGTACCGCTACCGTTTATCACTGAAACCAATCTCGGCTGAGTAGGATAATCACCGAGGGCCGCAAGACTATTTTGAAATGCCGCAAACAACGGATCGGGATTGGCCGTCCCCGCACTCGAAGACGACAAGTGATAGAGCAACAACTGACGAGGTGCGGGTGTCAATAGCGCGTCGCGTGCGGCAGCGGCATCGGCTGACTGGCTCGCAAAGAAATCTGCCCAGTGCTGAATCCCGATGGGAATGTTCGCCCCGTTTTGCGGAGAATCAACTGAGATAAATGTCGAGACATTGTGAGGGAGATTGTTATCTTCCATGTAAGTCAGTGCATAGCGCGTCGTCAAACCACCTAAACTCGTTCCGGCAATCACCAACGGATAAACACCGCCCGATGCGGAATTAACCTCTTCAATCAATTCCTGCACCAAGAACGCGTTGTCCTGAATTGCGATAGTCGAATTGCCATAGTTTAGCACAACTGCGTCATAACCAATGGACAACAGGGTTTCAATTAGAAACTCCTGATTCATCAAATCATAAAGTTCATTCCAATTCAGACTGTTGTCAAGGTCCAACCCTTCAACAAGAATCACGGGCCGCTCTACCATTGTGTGACCGTTCCCGTACAAAATGTAGGCTTCGCCCGTGGCGGGTGCGCCGCCCGTACTATGGCTTGCCGTCAACGCCCATGTTTCTGAGGGCGGAGGTGCGTCCAGATGTCTCACATGAAAACGTGAGCGACCGAACAACGTTCGTCCATCGCGAGTCGTCGCACGAACGGTAATCGTCTTTGTACCAATTGAAGGATACGAGACAAACATCTCCCGGCTTTCGGGGACAGAACGAAATCCACGACCATCATCAAAGTCGAATTCGACAATCGCGTTGGCATCGATATTCGTGTAGAGATTTTCCTGGTCAAATGAAAACACCATATCCGAACCGTGATAGCTCCAGTCATGCAGTGAAGCCACAGAAACTGCCGTTGCAGTAATAATGTCTTCCTGCTTCAAGCTTGTGACTTTATCGTTTTCGTAGCCGATTATTTGATCTCTGTCCACACCTGCACGCGCGGTTTGATAATCAAACATCAGCAACGCCAATGGATGTTTGTCTTTTGCCTGCGCAATCCGGCGCAATTCACGGAAGTGCTTTTGGTCGGGAATAACGGATTCTCGCAACGATGCGCGGCGCAATTCAAAACTGATTTGTAACCATGTAGCAAACTCGCTTGCCTCAGCAGTCTCAGACCCATCATACTTTTCAATTCCAGACAACGGGGCTACCAAATCGTACAGAATTCCTGATGGGAGAGGATTCGCTGCTCCTCTGACGTTGCCGCTGAATTCCAAGAGGCTGGCTTTCAAATCCTCCGTCTTCAGCTCGGCAGCCTGTAAGGATAGGCAGGTCAAGCAAATCGAAATCCACAAATACTTGAATATACGGTTCATAATCTCCTCTATTCTCCGCTTGTTCATGTCCCTAAAGATAGGGGAGACAATCCGATAATGCAAGCTATCGAACCAACAAAATAAAACAGCCCCCGGCCATCTGACCGGGGGCTGTGTCAATTCAAGGCTGAAGCGAATCTACTTAGCCGTCTCAATTCCATCAGGAAGTGAGGCCGTACCAAGAACCACGCCACCCGTAGCCACGACTTGGAAGAACTTGCGAACCGAACCATCATGAGCTATAGTCAGTGAAGTTCCTGCCGTGCTGCCTTCCAACGTATTATACGGTCCGTCGCTGTCGGTCGCCGAATACAAAACGTACATCGGCGCGCCTGAACCAATCCAATCAAAACGAAGTTGGTTAGTGCCCGGCAGATAATAGATCGTGAGATTGATCGGCGGGCTGTAAGAACCTACTACAAAGGTCACGGGAATCAGTGTCGTAAGCTCGTTTTGGTCATCGCTGGCAATATTCAGATTGCCAGTATATGTACCTGCTGGTAAATCACCAGCCGTAAAGTTCACATTCACCGTTGTGCACTGGCCCGGATCGATGCTTCCATTTGTCGGCGGGACAATTGTGAGCCAATCTGAAACGGACCTATACTCGATGGTCATGTTAGCGTGCAAATATGCTGCGTCCGTGACAACTTGCAACCCGTCCGTACCGGTTGGGCCGTTCAAACCGATCGTGCAGGACGTGAGGCCGACACTACCTGCGACAAAGTCCTCATACTGAACTAAAATTCTGCCGCTCTGGTACAGAATTATCTGGAACGTATAGAAGTCCCCAGTGCCTGGATAGTGCGCAATACCATCATACTCAACAACGAAGCGGCTATTGGCAACATCGTGGTACGAATAGACTGTTCCGCCTCCGGGAAGATAAAGGTCGTCCCAGAACGGCGCGATCATGCCCAGCGGTGCTGAAGCGCTCGGAATTGCGATATTCGAATAACCTGCGTTTGCTCCGCCGAAGTGAATATTCCCATTTGACGACACATTCACTGCATTGTAAGTGGTTCCGTAGAAATCAAATGCAAACGGCAAAGCAATCGCCTGAACTTGGTCGTCTCCGGTCAAACCCACGTTAGTTCCGATTGCGTTGATCTCAAACCAGTTGTACACAGGTCCACCCGGTTCGTCCGAATCAATCCATGAGTAACCGAATGCGTCCGGTCCACCTTGAGCATCAAGGGGTGAACCGCTTGAGCGGAACTCAACATCTGCAACAGGCTTTTCGCCACGGTTAATGGCCTCAATCAACTCAATCTGCTCTTTCGTCATGTCTACACATGAGGGCAACGTCGTGCTTGCAGCAGCTAACGTCGGCGTAGTTTGATCCCACGAAATGCTCCATGTTAAGGGGCAATTGCCGGTATTGCAAATCTGGATTGAACCGGTGTCCGTGCCGCCAATCGGCGCTGAACCTGAAAGTGAAGCTTCCGTGACGCTAATTTCGGGTGCGCCAACGCAGCCGCCGCCCGTCGAGAAGTAGATCACTCGACCGTTGCCAACTCCTTGAGCATTGGGGTTCAGCGTCCCTTCGCAAACGTATTGGTTGAACGCGCCCGAAGCGGACTTAATGCCCACTGTGTTGCTACCCAATAGCGAAACTGGCCCGTACTGGATCGCGATGTTATTGTCGCCGGTATCCGTCGGATAAAATGCCTCGTCATAGAAGATGACTTGGAAATTCTCCGTGCTTCCTTCACCACAGCAATGACATGTGTTGTACCACTCGACAATCAAGCGATGCAACGTGGCGTCATAATAGGTCGCGAGTTGTGCCGTCGAACAAGCAGTATAAAGGTCGTCCCAGAAGGCGTAGACGCCTGCCGGTTGTGCGACCGGGAAGCAGCTATTGCCGAATGTACTGGTACCGGATCCAAAACTGACCATTCCGTTCGAACCGACATAGTACTGGGTGTACGTTACACCATAGAACATAAACGCGAAGGGGAAGTTGTACGGTCCGTTGAAACAGTCGTCACAGCTCTGGCCGGTATCCGTTCCCGGGCCGCCTGCATCTGGAGCAATTTCAGTCCATGCATATGTAGGACCGCCGTCGTCGCCATTTTCACAGGCAGTATAACCGTAGCCATCCGGCGCGCTGCACGAGTAGATCGGATCACTGAGCAACGTGAAGTTTTGCGTCGCAGTTGCACCAACTACAACTCCATTCACTGTAACAGGCGCACAACCGGAGCCGGAAGCACGCATGTTGTACGTGCCTTGCGGCAACGTGATTGTATAGAAACCGGCACCATTCGTGGTTGCAGGGACAACAGGTGTCCCAAGCACTTCAACAGTTGCTCCAGCATATGCGCCGCCGTTGCAATCGAAAACCGTACCCGAAACCGTTCCTTGCGCCGCAAGCTGCAGCACGAAATTCCGATTTGTCGTGTTGCCTTCGGTTACAACTATGTTCGCAAATGACTGCGAGATGTAGCCAAACTTTGAAGCTTGGACAGTGTACGTTCCTGCCGACAACGTCAAGCAGTAGGAACCATCAGGAGCGGTCGTCGTTGTGTTCGGACCTGACGTAATACCAACCGTCGCACCGCCAATCGGGTTGTTTGAAGCGTCACGCACAAAGCCGCACACTTCACCAACCGTCGAAACTGCCAGCACCGCTTCATACGCATCAATGAAACCATGACCGTACTGATTGTCTTGACCGGCTGGGCCGTAATCAATCGCCGTATTCATGATTGCGTCTTTGATCGTCATGTGGTCGCAGTTTGGGCAGGCCTCGCGCATCAATGCGACAACGCCCGCAACGTGCGGACCGGCCATCGACGTGCCCGAGTAGCCGCTCGAATAACCGCCACCGGGAACCGATGAATAGACATTAACACCGGGAGCCGAAATTTCCGGCTTGATATTGTCCGGCAAGCCGGGCGCAAGGTGTCGGGCCTTGGCTTGAGAACGAAGCCAACGGATAGGGAGCACCAAAATTGGTTGCATCCACTGCACCAACAGAGAAGATCTGATAGGCATTCAGCGAATAAATCGCCGGGCTGCGCAAACCACTCGTAGATTCATTGCCCGCTGACCAAGTAATGACCGGACCCGCCGCTTCGCAGTTAGTAATCACAGTGTTCCAGAAATCAAAACACTGGGCATAACCAAGGCCCGTAAAGACACCCCAACTATTTTGAATCACGTCTGGAACGTCATCCAACGTACCCGGAAGTCCGTCGGGATCTGCGAACCACTGATAGGCGTCGATAATGTCATTGTCAAACGGCGAACCCACACCCTGATTGATTGCATTGTCAGCAATCCAACGAGCATTTGGTGCAGAACCAACAGTGTTGGTATCGGGACCGCTGATCGCACGACCGGTGATGGTTCCCATCACGTGAGTTCCGTGGCCATTTCCATCTGCTGGGAAGGAAGGTGCCGAGCCTAAGGCATCGCGCCAGCATTCAGATGCTGGTTCGGTCGTACCGCGCCAGCGCGAAGCAAGCGCCGGATGGTTTCCATCTACACCGGTATCGCAGTTCGCCACGAGAACGCCTTGACCTGTGATACCCAAAACGCGATTCACTTCTGTCGCGCGGATTGCATTTTGCCCCGGCGTGGTCGTTTCCGTATCGAGTGGATTGTGGCCCGGTTCGCGGCCTTCGCTCATGATCGGTTCAATTAACTCGGCACGGAAATTCTCCGTCACGTACTTCACATCGCCGCGCGTACGCAGCGATTCGATGAAATTTTTCGAGGCCTGTATTACGAACAAGTTTTCAATCCAATAGGCCGTGTAACCTGTCAACTCGCCGCGCTGCTTGAGCGCTTCTAACTCGTTGCGGAATGCAGGCTGCGTTTGTTCCGCATTGTACTTCAGAGCCGACATCACTTCCGTGTGCCGCTGTTCCAGATTTGCCTTGCGCGTATGCAAGGAGAAATCCAGTGCCATAATGTCAATCGGGCTTTCGAGAATGACTATCGCGCTAACGAAGTCCTTCCCCTGAGCTTTTTCCAGTTCGTACTCCAGCGCCGGAGAAAACTCCGCCGCCATCGCGCTGACTGCCCAGAATGTCAGCAACATTGCAATTAAAACTCGGGACCCATTTCTCATTTCGAGACCTGCCTCTCTTTGTCAAGTGTATGGCCATAAGTGGACTTAGCCACATTTCGTAAAGCTATATCAATCTTGACCGGATGTCAACGTTTTTGCATAGTGCTGGAAAATAGTGCGGTGCTGAAACGAACCTTTTTGTCTAACAATCCCACGGAATCTCTGCGCAGGGTTTACTTGATAACACTGTGTAATCAAGTGTTTACGAACGGTGCGCAATACCCGCGTACTTAGGTACGCAAGTTCTGCCGTCCTAATGAGAGGCAGGTTTCAATTATTCAACACGTTGGACCCACGCCATCCAAGAAAGCAAAGCAGGCGAACCCTCGCGGATTCGCCTGCTTTGTTAGAAAAACATTTGGCTCACTTCAGCAAAACCATCTTACGAAGCTGGCTGAATTCACCAGCCGTGAGATGGTAGAAATACAAACCAGAGGGAAGTGTCGAGCCGTCGAAGTTCACATTGTGATGCCCGGCTTCCAACGTCCCCTTCACCAACTCCGTGACTTCCTGACCAAGTGAGTTGATGACCACCAAACGAACCTCCGAAGCCTGTGGCAAGTCAAACGAGATCATCGTTTCGGGGTTGAACGGATTCGGGTAATTCTGGTAAAGAACATAATCCGTCACTACACCGGCTTCAGCCGATGGCATCGCGCTTTCAGTTGCAACAATAGCTTCGTTGCCGTTCAAGTCAACAGAAACAAGTTCGTATGAGTACAGGCGGCCATTCTCTAAATTGCCGTCCGTCCAAGTGTAGTTTGAACCTGTAGCAGAATTTGTCGCATTCACGCGATTCACCAACTGACCATCACGCAGTACGTTGAAGTGGCTGTTGTTGGTCTCAGAAGCCGTACTCCAATTCAGCTTCACCGCGCCGTCCATGGCAATCACGTCAAAGTCAAGCAGTTCAACTGGCAACGGCGTGTCGCTCGTGATATGAAGCGTAATCGGCCCGCACGGCAACGTGTTGGCATTCGGCTGATAAAGCGAAGTGGCAACGTAGTAAGTCCCAGCAGGCAGGAACAAGTCCGTCAAGACTTCAGGACTTCCATTGAACGGTTCGGCAACATCTGCCGATGCAACACAGCTTCCGTTCACGTCATGGCAATCCGTAAACACGACGATCTGGTTATCACCTTCGCTCGAAGCAGACATCGTAACTGTCGCGTCGGATTCAAGCGTAAATGTATACACTGAGGCGCGGCTTGCAGGGTAGCAATTGTTGTCGCCACAGAAATCTTCCCCGACACACCACGGCGCATCCGGCCAGCAACACGTATTCTCGGTGTGCGTGTACTCATACCCGTTGGTAATTTCAATCGCATCAAGGCACAGATCGCGTGGGCAGCACGCCGATTCGCACGTTTCTCCTTCGGCCCACAACCCGCCGACAGCCGCACACTCGTCGCGCGTCCATTCATTCGCACACGCTGAACCATCTTCGGTGCGATAGCAGCAGCGGCCCACCAAATCCGGACAATCTAAACAAGTGACATCGACAATATACGGCGTGCCGCACGGAATCGTGCCGTTCAACAACACTCCAAGCACATAGAGACCCGGCGTAACGCAGGCCCCAAAATAGCGATCTTGACAACGCTCAAAATTCTGATTGAATACAGTGACATCCCCACCACAAATCTCATTCGTTGTGAGGCGGAACAAGGCCCACACGCCGTTGGCTTCCGCGCGCAGATGCACGAACAGGCTTTCGCTATGAGCGTCAACATTCAGCAAATAATAATCAACGTCGTTCAGCGGAGCGCCCGAAGGTGAAAGGTAACGACCGCCGGTCGCACAAACCGTTGTGTTACATGAAATCTGCTCGACAAAAGCGACACCGTCAACACAACCTGAGTTCGTATGATCGACATAACCGTTGAAGCACGTCTCTTCGATGCTATGATAGGCATTCTCCGGACATGATACACAAGACTGCGGCGGACACGGGCCACAGCGGTCTCCATCCGTGATACTGATCTGATAGTTTCCAGCGCTTGTAGTCGTCCAACCGTCCACGACAATGTAATACGTAGTCCCACCTACCAACGTAATATTTGGGCAACAGCTCGTTAGACTGCCGCTTCCTGCCGGGCACGTTCCACCGTTATCGTCGTTACAGCAAACCTGTACCGCTCCGTCCGTACCCGGGCAACCATTCGCATAAATGTGCAGATAAGTGTCGAAGCTTGAACCGCATAACGAAACACTCACAAATTGAGTGGACGTCGGCGTATAAACATAGACAACATCTTTGCCCGAACCTTGTACTGGCTCTCCAGAGGGATCCTGTCCGCAGCGATGGTCAACCGGCGGCACATAGTTATTCACATTGTCGGATGTGTTACCGTTATCGCAGAATGGCAATGCGTTAATTTGAACTGCGTTGGAGCAGTTTTCACCGCCTTCATCCAACCGAGCGATTCTCGCTTCTGCCGTTCAAAATCAAATCTAACTCGGCAATACGCGCCCAAATCTCTTTGGCATCGCGCTCATCATACTTGCGTTCATACGCCTCAATATACAAAGCATCAAGTTCTGTTTGCATTTCGGCGTATTGCGTGCCAAAACTGCTTAAAGCACTAACAGTACCTTGCGTCTGCGCTCCAACCACGGCACCCGTCGTCGGATCTACTTTCACAGTCGCCCAGCTTGTGCCGATCACGAGGCACAAGGCACTACAAATTGTCGCTACCTTACTCATGTTTTCTCCCGTCCTTTGGTTACAGTGAATTCTGAATGCCATAAGATAGCTCGCGCGTTGTTGTTTTGTTATCGCAACCTCTTTCGTAGGGAATTTCAGAGGGTCACTTGAAGTTGCTATAGAGTATAGTAAGTATCACCAAAACCACTGTTTTGGGCATGGCATGCGCGAATGAACCCGCAACCTTCACAACCTTCTTTTTTTGTCCTCTTCTGTAGCCTCGTCCGCCCAAAAGCTAAGTTCAGGAATTCCCGTTATGGAATGCTCGTAAACTATAGTTAGTACACTTTCTCTCTTGTCGATTCTGCACCACATATCAACATAATTATTCAACGCCCCTTTCTTTCATTTGAACCCTTCGTTAACTTGTACATGTAGTTTGCCGATGAAAATTAACAAGGAGAGACAGATGAAGAAACTCACGATGTTGTGTTGTCTGGTCGCAATGCTTTGTACTTTGAGCTTTGCCGCCGACAAGAAGCCGTTTGATCAGACTGTAACCCCGCAAGCCTTAATTGATGCGAAAAATGCCGCACAACTAAGATTGCAGCACACTGAAAATTCACAAGCACCTCGCGAACGCGGAACACTTGATGAATGCCCTGATGTTACCATCAACGCACCCGCAGTTTACCAAGGTAATATCTGCGAATCAGGCAACGATTGCTTGGATCTCGGTAGCGAAGAAATCGTCGTTGCGGTCAACATTCCTCACTCAGGCGTTTGGAGCTTTTATTACGAAGGTTTCGGCTACGACCCCTACATGTTGATTGGTTATGCATGCTGTACATGGGATATTTGTTTGTCTGACGACAGCCCCGGCAGCTTGAACTCATTGTGCCCGTGTGTCTATCTGACTGAAGGCACGGTGTATGTATCGCTGGAAGCTTTCTCCGGCTGCGGTGGTTTCGTTCTCACAGTCTCTGAAGGCGATTGCCAAGTTGGTCGTTGCTGCTATACCAATGACTTCGGCGGCAGCAGCTGCGGTACCATGGTTTTGGACGACTGTATCGCATTGACAGGCGTCTGGGCGGAAGGCACGACCTGCGAAGAAAGCCCATGCCCGATTGGTCGCTGCTGCTATTTTGATGACGGTGACGCTGCGTGCGCTGTGACTGGCGCCTCAACCTGTCTCTACCAGCTCGGCGGTGAGTGGTCAGAAGGCCTTAATTGTGAAGAAGCTTGCCCCGCTCCGGGCGATTGTGGCCCGATCGACCTCGTTTTCGCAGTTGACGTGTCCGGCTCGATGCAAGGCGCAATTAACAATGTTGTCGCTCAAATGCCGAACATTATCGCTGTCGCCAACGCGGCTTCCGGTAACGATCTCCGTCTCGGTCTTGTCACATTCACCGGCGACGCAAACGGTGACGACTATGTTCACACTGAGCATAACTTGACCGCTAATCTCGCCATTGTTCAAGCCTCGATTGCAACTCTCGTTGCGGCAGGTGGTGACGGCATTGCCGAAGCTTCCGACGAAGCTTTACGCGAAATTATCACGAATGATGCTGCCTGCACGGATGGTTCTGACTTCACGTCACCCTTCCGCCCCGCTGCCAGCAAGATTATTGTGTTGATCACCGACGCGACCCCCGGCGGTTGCGATGATATCCATGACGCATCCGACGATGCGGCCGCACATCAGCGTGCGCTCGACGCCGCTGCGGCTGGTATCCGCATCAGCTCCGTTTACGTTCCGAATCCGTTCGGTGAGACGCCTGCTCAGGTGTTGCCGAATCTGAATGACTACGCACTCACCTCTGCCGGTTCAGTTCGCATCGCCGCTTCCAACGGCGCGGGCACTGGCGGCGCAATTAACCAGATTCTGCGTGACTGCGGCCAAGGCGAACTGCAGCTCTTCCCGAGTGCACCGGATCTGCGTTGCGATCCCAACGGCGGCGGTATCACCACCCCGATCGTGGATGTTGACGTTGACGTCCACAACGACGGTACTGCCGATTGCCAGAATGTGATGCTCGAAATCACCAACATCGGCGGCGACGGTGGTTCAATTGTTATCAACTCGTCGAATCCAGTTGCGTTGGGCAATATCGCCATGGGCGCAACCGTATCTGCTGGATTTAACATAACGATTTCACCTGATGGTGACGGCGGCACGATTATTCTAACGGTAAACGTCACCAGTGACAATTGCCCGCCGAACTTCGTGCAGGTCGTGATTAATGTTCCCGATTGCACGCCGTGTGATGGCGAATCTTCGATCTACATCTATGAAGATGATTTGCGTATTCCACCTGCGTGCATGTGCACCTATCTCTGTCAGGGCACATTGCTGGATGTATTCGTCTGCGGTGCCGGTTTGACGCCGGGTCACTATCCGATCCTGACCATCACACCGGGTTGCCGTACCGAAGATTGCAATGAAGATTGCACTCCGGCTGAATACCTCTTCAGCAACACGGGTTGGACGTTGTGGGGCGATTCCTGCTGGCACAACATCATCATCCCACAGAGTGACGGTTGTATCTGCATCTGCTTCGATCGTTACCTGCCCGTTGAACTCGGCAGCTTCGCCGCTGTCGGTCGTGACGGCGAAGTTCAGGTCAACTGGACCACCGCTTCCGAAACGGACAACGATCACTTCGAGCTGATGCGCGACGGTGTGATGACTGCTAATATCGAAGCCACCAACAACTCATCCGGTTCGTCCTACACGTTTGTGGATCGCGGGCTCACCAATGGCCGCTCGTATCACTATGAGTTGGTCAGCGTCAGCGTCAACGGCGAACGCGCCGTGGCCGGTGAATTGAATGCCGTTCCGCAAGCCGGATCAGCCGTTGTGACGGAACTGTCACTGCATCAGAACTACCCGAACCCCTTCAACCCCGAGACGAACATCACGTTTGACTTGGTCGAGACGGGCATGGTTACTCTGAAGGTTTACAATGCAGTTGGTCAGGAAGTCGCCGCCTTGGTCAACGGTACCATGAACGAAGGCCGTCACACGGTCGAGTTCAAGGCCACCGGCCTGCCCAGCGGTCTCTACTTCTACCGCTTAACTGCCGGTGAATCCACCATGCAGAAGAAGATGTTGCTCCTGAAGTAGTTTCAGCACAACGTTTGAATAGTAAGGGCCGCAGGAGAATTCTTGCGGCCCTTACGTTTAGATTTTGATTGGACTCTTGCTCAATTAGTTTCCTACTCATATATTATCTTGTAGCGAGATTGCAACCGCCTCCATTTGAACCGCGAAACAAATTGTGCATACTTACCGTCAATCTCGTCAAGCCGCTAATTACCTTGCAGTTGACGGGTCAGAACAATTTGAGAATTGTTCACTTCAAGCCTTGACTTTGAAGGGGGGGGGGCATTAAGTTGTATGCAGGCCGACATATTGGTCGGATGAGTTATCTATTCTTTTTGGGAGACCTGCTATGAAGAAGACAAAGTTACTGCGGAAGCTAATGTTATGCTTTGGACTTGCATTCCCTCTTGTAGCGGCACACAGTACGTTGTTGACGCACAATCACCCTTGTTGTCAGACATCGATGGATATTCAAGAAACACCTATTCCAAATTCAGGTTATTGGAGATGCAAAATCCAGACTTGTAATTCTGGACTTTGCTTTCTGTGCATTCGAAGTACAATTTGGAATGGCGGGCTACGCAGAGGGTGAGAATGGAGAAGCGAAATGTGGTGCAACGGTTTATGTGACTACCTGATTATGACTTTAAGTCGGGTTCACAGTGCACATCAGGAAGTTCCACTGCATATGGATGGGCAAATGAAGCGGCTCCGCCGTATTGCGCGCCGGGCGGAGGAAGCTGATCGGCGCCCACGAAAAGTGACTACTATGCTTTACAAATTCTTTGCTGTGCTTATCACTCTTGCGATAACTCTCAAGGTTGACGCAGCGGTTCATATTGTCGTTTCAGGTGAATCAATTCAGGCCTCGGTAAATACAGCAGCTGATGGTGATACTATTGTATTAGACGATGGATTGCATTCGGAAACCGTTGTTTTGAACAACCGAAGCATCATACTCGGCAGCAGATTCATCCTTGATCAAGATACAACCCACATCGGCTCTACAAACTTATCAAGCGGCCTAATTGGAACTGATACGCTCAGTTGTGTAGTTGTTGTGAGCGGAGGGTCAAGCTACACACGAATCGTGGGGATAACTTTGTCAGATGGCCTTGGCACTCGATCCAATCGCTTGAATGCACGAGTTGGTGGAGCGATATATCTTTCAGGATCAGATCTTCTTATTGAGCATTCCCGAATAAGAGATTGCTCTGCATCTCTGGGAGGCGGGATCTGCCTTGATGGTGAATCATCGCTCGGTGATTCCGCAACCATTTGGATGTCGAATGTGATTGTGGAGGGTTGCGTTAGCGCGAATGCTGGCGGAGGCATAAATTGCCAAGACGGCACGGTATTTATTGACTCGTGCGTCTTTATAAATAACTTGAGCGGCGAATTCGGAGGTGCTGCCTACATAAGTCGTTGCCGTGCGCAGATTCAAGCTTGCAATTTCAGCCAAAATGACGCAGAGTATACTGGTGGCTTGCGATGGATAAATAATGTCGGAAGCATAGAACTCTGTTCATTTGAAGACAATGGGTTTCAGGCACAATCCGTTAGTAGCCACTTGCACTGTTCAGGTAACAGAACGGAGATAAGTGGATGTCGATTTGGTTCGAGCCAATCGGGAGTAATAGGAGTTTTTCTTTATTCAGATGACTTTGACAGTCTTGCTACATTTCGTGGGAATATTGTCGAGGGATTGACTACTCTGGACATAACAGGATCATTAGGTCTCTTTTCTGGACCCGGTGACATTTCCTACAACATCTTTCGTAACAATGTTAACATAAACGGTGGAGCAATTTACGTTGCTGACGGTGTCTTTGCACGTATCCATCACAATGTATTCGAGAACAACCGCTCAACTATGCCAACAGGTGGTTCAGTGCTTCAAATAGCCGGAGTAAACACAGTTAGGATAGATTCCAACTTGATTGTGGGTAATCAAGGCCCAACCATGACATGTAGTATTTTCCCAAATGGGTGTGTAAACACTATCCACGCGGATAACAACTGGTGGGGACATGAGTCTGGCCCCTTTGATCCGTTGCACAACCCCGCAGGTCAAGGCGATACAGTTTCAAATGAAGATGTGGATTTCACTCCGTGGCTGACATCACCACCCGATACAAGTATGCCAAATGACGTTTCAAGGGCACAGCCTGTTACCCCATCCACTTGGCGACTATCCCCAATTGTTCACTATTCCTCGGAAAACGAGAGGATTGTGAGCCTGTCACGTTAATTCAATTTCACCTTTCCGGTTAATCGACTATCCAGTCTTGATTTCCACCTTCACTCGCATCCGCCGTATCCTTAGCAATTAACAACAGTTGCGCATTATTGGTGCATCCAAGAACACTCAAAATGCACCCAAAAACAGCTTAAACTTGACCGCAAATATCATATTTGCAAGAACATACCAATGGAACGCGGGTTGCAATTTCCGAGTGTATCTTGTATATTGATGGTGTCTTGAAAGGGTGATTCTCCCTTTCCCGGGCAAAAGAGCACCCCCCGGGCGTGATTCTGTCGCGCAGGGCATTTTCTATTAATTTTGTCAATCTGAGCAATCGTCAACTGTGCCGCAGTTTCATACACGAACGCGGCGCGTCATTTAACGTTAAGTGGAAAGAGCTATGAGCAGAATGACTGCAAAATCTCTCGCGGCAATGGTCATCATTGGGCTTGCCCTGTCAGCAATGGCCGTATTTGCCGAAGATGCCGCACCTGCGGGCGATCCGACCTATATCGGCGCCAATAAGTGCAAGATGTGCCACAAAGGCGAAAAGAACGGTAACATCTACGAAACTTGGCTGAACAGCAAGCACGCCAAGTCCCTCGAAACCCTCGTCGCCAAGGGTGAGCAAAACAACGCCGCGTGTCTGGCTTGCCACACTACCGGCTATGGTACCCCCAGTGGCTGTGGTGCAGATACCACGATGCACGCTGCTGAAGCACTTGGTTCAGTAAGTTGCGAAGCCTGCCACGGTGCAGGTTCGAACTACAAGTCCAAGAAGACCATGGAAAGCAAGGAAGCTTCTATCGCCGCCGGACTTGTTATCCCGACCGAAGCTACATGTAAGAAGTGCCACAACGACAAGTCCCCCACCTTCAAGGGCTTTAACTTTGAAGAAGCTTGGGCCAAGATCAAGCACGAAGTGCCGGACAGCACAGTAAAGACGCAATAGTTTTAAGTTTTGCCTTACGGAAACCGGCGCACCCATTATGACATCTTGCACTACGCGCCGGCTTCCCAACTTTTACAAACACCTTCGAACTTGGATTTTCTATAAATCAATGCAACCGGTCTTGTGAAAAATATCACATAAACTGAATAGCCAAGTGAAGGGGGAAATCAAATGAACATTAATCGCAGAGACTTCTTAAAGCTCGCCGGAGTTGCGGCTGTCAGAGTCGCTGCAGGCTCGATACCCAGCGATTCCTTCGCGAGTGTCGAGGAGTTTTCGGGAAATCCCGACCGTCGCGGTGTCCTTGTGGACACCACCCAGTGCATCGGACTTAATTGCCGTCGTTGCGAACTCGCCTGCGCGAAAGAGCACAATCTCCCCCCGCTCGAAAAGCCGCCCGAAGACGCGTCCGTCTTTAACGAACGCCGTCGTACGCATCCCAACCAATTCACTGTCGTTAACCGTTTCCCGGGCGAAACCGAAGACACGCCGATCTACGTCAAAAGACAGTGTATGCACTGTGACGAACCCGCGTGTGCTTCCGCTTGTCTGGTCAAAGCCTTCACCAAAACGGATCAAGGCGCGGTTGTTTACGACGCGAGCGTGTGCATCGGCTGCCGCTATTGCATGGTAGCCTGCCCGTTCGATGTTCCTACCTATGAATATGGAAGTGCACTTCACCCCCGCGTGAGAAAGTGCACTTTTTGTTTTGAAAGCCGCCTGAAAGAAGGCCGCCCGCCCGCCTGTGTTGAAGCTTGCCCGCGCGAAGTTATGACCTTTGGCCGCCGCGAAGACTTAATCAAAGTTGCGCGCCAAAAAATCGCCCGCCATCCCGATATGTATGTTGATCACATCTATGGTGAACATGAAGTCGGTGGAACAAGCTGGATGTATCTCTCGAAGAAACCTTTTGAAGAGGTCGGCTTCCGCACAGACTTAGGCACAACACCTTATCCATCGCTTACTCGAAATTACTTATCTGCCGCTCCGCTGGTCATGGCCATCTGGCCCGCTTTCTTCCTGAGCATATATCTGTTCACGAAGCGTAAAGACGAGCTGGCCAAACAGAACGGCAAGCATATTGATAATCATACTCACGGCGACAACCATAAGGAGACCAAGTAATGTCAACAGTTACGGCTCCCGTTAGTCGTCAACCGCTTATCGCGCCGAATTTCATGCGGAACAAAATTTTCCTCGGCATGTCACCGCGCGATTATTTCAAAAGCCTGATGACTCCCGGCCACATGATCGCATGGGCGATATTGGCAGTGGGTTTGCCGGTCACGTTCCAACGCTTCACAGGCGGGCTTGCCGCCGTCACCAATTTAACCGACGCCAACCCGTGGGGAATCTGGATCGGTATTGACGTGCTCTGCGGTGTTGCTCTTGCAGCCGGTGGATTCACGATGGCAACGATCGTTCACATCTTCGGCATGAAAGAGTACAAAGCGCTTGTGCGCCCTGCAGTACTTACAGGATTCTTGGGTTACATTCTGGTTGTTGTCGGTCTTGCCTTTGACTTGGGACGTCCGTGGCGTCTCCCCTACCCGATGTTCGTCTCACTCGGTACAAGCTCGGTGATGTTTGAAGTCGGCTGGTGCGTCGCGCTCTATCTCGGCTGCCAGTTTGTTGAGTTCTTACCGCCGCTCTTCGAGTGGCTCGACGCCAAGAAACTCCGCGCATGGGCAATGAAACTCGCGCTTGGCGCAACTGTCATGGCCGTTGTGCTTTCGACACTGCATCAATCTTCGCTCGGCGCGTTGTTCTTAATCGCTCCGGGGAAATTGCACCCGCTCTGGTACAGTATGTATCTGCCGGTGTTCTTTATCATCTCCGCAGTCTCGGGCGGTATCGGCATGGTGATTATCGAAGCCAGCCTTGCACATCGCTATTTCAAAAAGCAGACCGGCCACATGAGCCATCGTGACCTCGACAAACTGATTCTCGGTTTGGCCAAAGGCGGTGCGCTGGTTCTCTTCATGTACTTCTGGCTCAAGGTCATCGGCATCGCACATGAACACCAATGGTCGTTACTTTTCGCCTCAGGCTACGGTCTCTGGTTCTTGGTGGAAATCGTTGGCTTCATACTGACTCCGGCATTCATTTTCATGTATGCCGTTCGCAATCTCAATGCTACGTGGGCACGCGTTGCCGCCGTTTGGACGGTTGCCGGCCTTGTGTTAAACCGCTTGAATGTTGCCACTGTCGCGCTCAATTACAATGCCGCCGAGCGCTACTTCCCGCATTGGAAAGAGATCGCCGTTACGATCACTATCTTCACAGTCGGCGTGATGATTTACGAGTTCATCGTAAACCGCATGCCGATCCTATTGCAGCATCCTGATTACGTCGGTGATGACCACTAAGAAAGGATGACATATTATGCATACACTATATGAATTCACGTTAGTCACTCAGGCCGGAGAATACGTGACTGCTATCGTCGCGTTGATCTGTTTTGCTTTATTCTTCAAAGCCCTGAATTCACGACCCAAACGTCATTAACCTATTAAGAAGCGTCGGAGCGATCCGGCCATGAAAATAACTTACTTTATCGCTACACTCCTTGCGCTGCTTCTGTATAGCGATCCGGCTCTCTCAAAAGCGAACCTACAGCCGAGTAAATCGACCAACGGTTGCGGCGAGTGCCACGTTTGCAGCACACCAACGGTAGCTGATCCTTGTTTACGCGGCTGCCCGCGTCCGCGAGTATCGCCCGCAGAATTGAAGATGGGTCCGGACGAAATTTCAATCAACGAGATTGAATCAGAGTACGGCCCCGTAAATTTCGCTCACCGTCTGCACGCCGAAATGACATCGATGGACCGCGGCTGTCAAGACTGCCATCACTTCCAGGAAGTTGGCGGCATAACAGCTTGCAAGAATTGCCATCCCGCCGATGCCGCCGATGAAAATCTCGAACAGCCCAGCTTGAAAGGCGCCTATCACCGTCAGTGTTTAGGTTGCCATCAGGATTGGGGCCATGATACGGCGTGCGAAATCTGTCACGTCAAGAAGGGACAAGAACTCAGCGAGTCTCCGCATCCGCAAATGCCGAAGTCCGGCAGCCGTTTCAAAGGCTTAGTTGAGCCAGAGAAGAAAGTCTGGACTTCCACTTACGGCGGCGGCACAGTCGTTACGTTGTTCCATCGCAATCATACCGAGAAATACGGCATTGATTGCGCGTCGTGCCACCACGCTGAAGGCTGCGCGTCATGCCATGCCAAAGAGAAGGACACCTCTACCGAGATACGCCACACCGAAGAGGCTCTGCACGGCATCTGTAACCAGTGTCATGCCGAGATGAGCTGTGATCAATGCCACTTGAAGAGTGAAGCCAAAGCATTCACGCATGACCGCACCGGCTGGCCGCTCAAGTCCTATCACAGTCAACTCTCGTGCAAGCGTTGTCACGGAACGCCGTTCCATTTCACGAAACCCTCCAACGACTGTGCAACCTGTCACAAGTCGTGGGATCAAAATACATTCAAACACGATCGCACGGGCTTTGCCTTGAATGAAACACATCAAGATGTTTCGTGCGAGGAGTGTCACACTAATCGTAATTTTGCGGTTGCGCCAAGCTGTACGGCTTGTCACGACGCCGATATTTCTTATCCCGCGTCTCTTCCCGGCGCGAAGACGAAAAAATAATGAAACGCATTCTTCTTCCTATCCTACTCTTGGCGATCTTGGCATTGCCTGCAATGGCAGGTGATGACGCCTCGTGCGTGGATTGTCACTCCGATGCCACGTTGACCCGGACCAATTCGGACGGGTCGGTTTCATCGCTTACCGTTACGTCCGATTCTTTGAAACACTCGAAGCACTCAGGCCTTGCCTGCGTGCAGTGCCATGCTGATTTGAAAGGCTTCGACGATTTCCCGCACAATGAAAAATTGAACGCGGTGAATTGCGCGGCCTGTCACACCGATGCGGCAGCACAAGTTGCTCAAGGTGGGCATGAAGGTGTGTTAAAGTGCGCGGCCTGTCACGGTACGCACAACATAACCGATCCGGCAAACGTTGACTCCAAGCTATCGAAAGCAAAGATTGACCGCACCTGCGAACAGTGTCACAACAAAATGCACTCGCCGAACCGCGGCCGTGTCGCTACTTATGCAAGCTACGACGTAGGTATTCACGGTCGGTTGGCTAAGATGGGTAAAGAGGGTTTGCCGGGTTGCAGCGATTGTCATACACCGCATTCGGTGCATGCCGAAGATCGCCAGCCTGCCAAATTGGAAGAAGCATGTTTGAACTGTCACACGGAAATCAAAGAAGAATTCAAGAAATCCGTGCACGGCCAATTTAATGAAGGCCGTAACCTGTCACATTGCTACGATTGTCACGGCGAGCATCGAAGCAGAGCGCCGTCCGACACGACTCTGCGGGTGACGAATGAGTCCCCCGCAGAGGCAACGTGCGGAGCGTGCCATGCTGAATCCGTGAAGCGTTATAACATGAGTTTGCACGCGTACGCATTGGGTAGCGGATCACCGCGTGCTCCGCGTTGCGAAAGCTGTCACGGTGCGCACAATATTCGCAGAGTCTCCGATCCTGAGTCGCCGATGAATCGCGCGAATCAGGTCGAAACGTGCGCGAAATGTCACAGCCAGATTGGTATTGGTTTGGATCCGGATGTAAGGTTGCCAAGGTCGTTCGAGAATTACCTTGAGAGTACTCACGGTAAGCTCCTGAAGCAAGGCAACACGAAAGTTCCGGTTTGTATAGATTGTCACGGTGGACACGCGATTCGCGGAAGTAACAACCCCGAATCGACGATCGCTCAACAGAATATTGACAAGACCTGCGGACGTTGCCACGGCGCTGAACAAAAGCTCTATCAAGAGTCGATTCACTATCGAGCTATGATGAGCGGTATCGAAGACAGCCCCACTTGCACAGGTTGTCACGGTGAGCACTTGTTGATTTCTCCCAAGGATCCGAAGAGTAAAGTCAGTCACGCTCGCATTGCTTCTGAGACGTGCGGAAAGTGTCACGAGAACCCGGACATCATCCGTAAGTACGGACTTGCACCGGACGTCGTTTCTACCTACACGGATAGCTATCACGGCCTTGCGTCCCATAGCAAGAATGCCACCACGGCAACCTGCAACGATTGTCACGGCGCGCATGCCGTCAGAACTCTGAATGATAGCTTGTCAAGTATCAACCCGGCAAACGTCGTCAAGACGTGCGCGAAGTGCCATCCAAAAGCGGATGCCAATTTTGCTCAATCTTACACCCACAAAGCGCTGCAACCTCTTGAAGGCGGCGTGAACTGGTGGATTGCCAGAATTTACTGGATTATGATCTTTGTGGTCATCGGTGGTATGATTATTCACAATCTTGTGATCTTGAATTACCACTTGGCCAAGGCCAAAGAGCATCAGACTGCCGGCAAGAAGGTCACACGCTTCGACCGCCATCAGATTATTCAGCACATGGCCTTGTCCGTCACATTTATTATGTTGGCGGTTACAGGTTTTGCATTGAAATTCCCCGATGCGTGGTGGGTGAAACTGCTGGCCGCCGTCGGCTTCAGTGAAGGCGTCCGCAGCGTCACACACCGCATCATGGCCGTTGGATTAATTGGCTGCTCGGTCTATCATATCATCTATCTGTTTATGACTCGTCGTGGCCGCGAAGAGTGGAGCGCACTGCTTCCGGGCAAATCCGATCTCACCGAGATGACGGACAACATGGCCTATCACTTGAACAAGAAGAAAGACGCACCGAAGTTCGACCGTTACGACTACTCACAGAAGGCTGAGTATTGGGCACTGATTTGGGGAACGATTCTGATGATTGCAACCGGATTCGTACTCTGGTTCCCGGCTCAACTTTCGCCGATTATTCCGTCATGGGCTGTGCCGATTAGTCAGACGATTCACCTTTATGAAGCTTGGCTGGCAACGCTCGCAATTGTTGTTTGGCATTTCTTCTTCGTGATTTTCCATCCTGAAGAATATCCGATGAGCTGGACGTGGTTGACCGGGAAGATCTCCCTTGATCTTGTCAAACATCGTCATGGCCGTTGGTACGACAAGCTCACGTCGCCCGGCGGCGAAGCGGCTGACAAACCAGGTGAAGCCAAGCCTGAATCCAAAACTGAAACCGAATCGAATCAAAAATAAACGATCCGATTGATGAAATACCCCGTTAGAAACATCATTGTGCTGCTTGCAGTCTTGCTCTTCTACGTGCCCATCGGCGCGCAGACGAACAACGACTGCATGGACTGCCACAGCGATCCCACTCTGTCAACGGAAACGCTTACCGGAAAGAAATTTCTATGTGTGACGTCTGACAGTTTGAAGGGATCCGTCCACGAAGGACTCGATTGCATCGATTGCCACGCGGACTTGAAGGGCGCGGATTTCCCGCATAGTCGTCCGAAGGAAGTCAATTGCGGCGGCTGTCACGAAGGCCAGATGAAAGAGTTCATGGCAGGCTTCTTTAACAAGCTCAATGCCATGGGATTTCGCGGAGTGCCTGAGTGCTCCGATTGTCACGGCTCGCATCAGATTTCTGAGCATGCTGATTCACGGCGTGTCTGTGGAATCTGTCACCGTGGCGAATTGGAAGCCTTCAATCAGAGTGTGCACTCGCGTACGGGCAAGGCTGCCAAAGCTCAAATGAGCTGTACGTCGTGCCATGATCCGCATTTCAAGTCACGGCGCGACAGTATGACTGTGGCGGAGTGGCGCGAAACGATGGTTAAGGGATGTATGGAGTGTCACAAAGGCGAGACAAAAAACTATCTCGCAAGCCAGCACTTCCATCAACTTCAGGGCGGAAACCTTGACGCGCCGAATTGTGTGACCTGTCACGGAGAGCATGGTGTGTTATCACCCAGTGATCCGGCGTCGCATGCTTCAGTTGAGAGATTGGACGCACTGTGCGCGACATGTCACAAAGGTTACGAGGAATCGCTGCACCGTAAGGACAGTGTGGACGCGAGGTTGATGACATGCGTTGCTTGCCACACAGGACACCAAACGCAAATGGTGCATGCGGAGGGTGGAATATTCCGCGAGGAGCTTCCGGCGACGTGTAACCGCTGTCACGAAGGTGAGCGGCATGCCAAAGAGTTCTTGGCACACGGCAAGGTGATGACTCAGACTGAAGCGGGTGGTGTTGCCAATTGCACGCAGTGCCACGTCTATCACTTTAATCGCAAAGTTGAAGGTGAAGAGCCGAAGTCTAATTTGAGAATGCAGTGCGAAAACTGCCACTCAAAAGAGTATCAAGAGTACATGAAGTCCGAGCACGGCATCGCGCGTGCTAAGGGGCATACGGAAGCTCCAACGTGTATTACATGCCACGGTGAGAAGGATATTAAGAAGGTCAGCGAGGACATGAAGCCGCGGCACATTATTGATATGTGCAGCAAGTGTCATGGTAACCGCGACTTTGCTTTGAAGTTCCAGTTGAATCCTGAAGTCGTGCGCTCTTATGAAAGAACGTATCACGGTCAGGCTTACAGCTTGGGTTATCAGGGTGACGAATTTGCGACGTGTGTGAATTGCCACGGCAATCACGATATTCGCAAGCAGGACGATCCTGAATCCAAGGTAAGTCGTGAAAAGATCGTTCAGACATGCGCGCGCTGTCACAAGGACGCGAACGAAAACTTCGTGCAGTTCTTGTCACATTACGATCCGCATGGAAGCGGTGAAGGCGCTATGACCGCTCAGCGCAACGTTACTGTGGCTGAGAAGTTAATGACTTCGTTGTTGATTGGAGTATTCGGATTTTTCGGACTGCACACATTGCTGTGGCTGATTCGCGGATTTGCGGAAGGCCGTCCGAAGCGTGCTCCGGAGGTGATGCGGAAGTGGGTGAGGAGATTCGATCCGTGGCAGAGAACTTTGCACATCACGCTGGCTTCGAGCTTCTTGGTTCAAGCCATGACGGGATTGCCGCTCAAGTTCTCACATTCGGAAGCCGCTTACTGGATTACGAGCCACGTGGTTGATTTGCGGACAATGGCAATCATTCACCGAGTCGGCGCAATCTTGATGATTGCGACGTTTGTGCTGCATGTGCTGAGTTTGCTTTGGGCAATCCTTGTTAAGAGACAGCGCGGGATGCTCAGCGGAGAAGGTTCGATGATGCCGAGGCTACAAGATGCTAAGGATATGTTCGGGCATTTCCGTTATTTCCTCTGGCTGGGACCGAAGCCGAAATTCAGCAAGTTTACGTATTGGGAAAAGTTTGACTACTTTGCAGTGTTCTGGGGTGTGGTGATTATCGGATCGAGCGGATTCATTCTGTGGTATCCTGAATTCTTCACGCAGCTCTTACCGGGTTGGATGATCAATCTTGCTCACATTGTGCACAGCGAAGAAGCATTGTTGGCGACGGCCTTTATCTTTACGGTGCACTTCTTTAACGGTCACTTAAGACCGGCGAAGTTCCCGTTTGATGACGTGATGTTCACGGGCCGTGAATCGACTGAAGAGCTTGAACGCGAACGCCCGCTTGAGATTGAGCAGTTGATTAAGGAAGGCAAGCTTGAAGAACACATCGTTCCGCCGATGAAGAGATGGCATAAGATTGCACTCTCGACATGGGGCTGGATTGCGTTCGCGACGGGTTTGATTCTCCTTGTGTTTATTGTTTATTCCTTATTCGGTTGATCCAATCGAATACTGGGTTCCGGGTGATGCGGCGGCTCGAAAGGGTCGCCGCTTCTTTTTGTCACAAGCAACTTCCGAGGGCGGTCAACTGAATCGAACGAGCATAATATACTGTATAAACGACCGTTTGTCAAGTAATTCTGTATAAATTGCACAAATACGTGTTTTCAAATGAATTTAGGTGCCCGTTTGTTCAAAATAGTGCAAGCTAAACATCTTTTAATAATTGATTTTTATTGACTTCTGTTTTATTGAAGTTACGAAAAAGAGAGGAGTTGCCTCTCTTTTTTGGGATCTGAAAAACAAAGAGTTGTGATTTAGCTGTTGTTTTTAAGGCTTGAAGTGTTTGCGCTGGGGTGACGTGATATTGTTGAAATTACGTGTTTAGACAACATAGCGACAGATTCCGGCGGGGTTGCGGCGGACCTTAACCCGGCTCGGCGGAATTTGTAAGGCAGACCAAGGTCTGCCACTACGGATGCGGAAAATAGGACTTGCGGATTTGCGGTGGTGGGTGTAGATTGGGGTATGAAGTGTGATTTTCTTCAGGCGCGAATTCTATCTGTATTCAATCTTTTGAAGCGGGTGGGGTTTGTGGTTTTGTTGTTGGGGAGAAATGATTTTGCACTGGGGCAGTGGACGGAGCCACAGCTTTTGAGGCCGCCGATTAATGTTGATCCGTCAGGAGAGTATTATTATTCAACGATTTCCGCTGATGGACTAATCCTCTGCCTTACTATCAATACTCAGTCGGGTTTTGGGGACGATGATGTTTACCTTTCTGAACGGATAGACGATTCAACATGGACGCGTCCGGTTAATGCAGGGCCAAATGTGAACCATGAAGGGCGCAATTTGAGTCCTTCAATTACTTCTGATCGCCAACGCCTCTATTACGTTTCATACAATGCAGGTTCGTATGACCTATTTGTCTCCCGTCGGACAGGCCCGGACTGGGATGATTGGTCACCGGGGGAACAACTTCCCGAACCCATAAACAGAGGGCGTGAATTCACCGGACAAATTTCTTTTGATGACTCGACTCTCGTGTTTACCTCTACTGGGCAACCCGGCATGCACGAGGGCGGAGATGCGGCATTCACAAGTCGTTTACAGCCTGATGGAACATGGTCTGAACCTGAAGAAATAGCATATCATTTGTTCTTCCCTGACGGATTTCTCCACCCGTGTTTAACTTTAAACGGAGATTACTTCATATATGGACAATGGTGGGGATCAAATCTCGAAATTCTCTACTCTGTTCGGACAGACACTGGGTTTGGCCCAGCGATTCGTTGCGATTCCACAATAAACACGACATTTTGGGATTCGGGGCCTAGTTGCCCGGCAGATGGATCAGAACTTATATTTGAAAGCCGCCGCAACCCTGGCGGATTAAACGGACCAGCAAGGCTCTATCGGGCACGGCGAGTTATGTCCCCAGTGCACGAACGGTCACCTATTGCATCATCATTTTATCTATCTGCTTTTCCCAACCCGTTCAACTCGACGCTCTCGATTTCGTTGGATGTGCCGTTGCATCGGGATGTGACGCTTTCGCTGTATGATTTGTTGGGGAGAGAGGTGGATGTGGTTTATCGGGGGAGGCTCTCGTCTTCTACGATTTCTTATGTTGCGCCTGCGGCTTTGAGTAGTGGGGTTTATTTTTTGAGGGCGAGTGCGGGTTCGCAAGCTGTTTTGGGGAAAGTGGTTTGTTACTCAAATAGAAAATGGAAAATTGGAAATGGAAAAGGCGGAGGATAGCGCATTATATCGCGATTTTTGCTTGGCGAGATCCTTCCAGGATGACAAGGTGATTTGCATCGTGAACTGCGTTTAGAATTTTCGTGGAGCTTGGATAGGTCCCTTCGCTGCGCTGCGGGATGACAGTGCGTTTTGTTTGCGGCGGGATCCTTCCAGGATGACAAGGTGATTTACATTGTGAATTGCGTTTTGGATTTGCGTGATGCTTGGGTAGATCATTCACTTTGTTCGGGATGACAATGTGATTTGGATTCTCGATTTTGCTTGGCGCGGGCGGATTGCCATCCGCCCCTACAATAAAGGCAGAAAGAATAGCGGCGGGTCAAGACCCGCCACTACATTTGCAAAATGAACGGCCCGACACTGGAGTGTGTCGGGCCGCTTTATTTTTTCAAGGCAGATGGCGAAAATTAGCCGGGGAAGATTGCGTTTACTGTGCCGTTGACGTGTAAGGTGTCACCGGGCAGGAAACGAATTTGGTTGGCGTCGTTGTAGTTTGACGCGGGATCAATGTTCGGATGACAGAAGTGACAACGATTCTCTGTCGGATGGAACGGTGACGGCGGCGGAATCTGGTGACATGAACGGCAAGCATTCAATGTTTGGCCGGTGTTCCACGAAACCGCGACCATCGGTGCACCTTGATGCAAATTCGAGTGGCAGTAGGTGGCGCAATTGCTCGGATTGGAATAAGATGCCGGGAAACCGTTGGCATTTGAGATGTGAGCATCACCGAAGGCAACGTCGGCAGGCAATGTATCAATGTGTTCCAAACCGTTCACACTGTTGTGGCATTCGGTGCAAGCATAACGCGAGTGAGCGTAATGTGCGCCAGGATTGCGACCTTGAAGCGGATGCTCAAGCGTCGGAGGCAAGCCATGACAGGTGTTGCACGCGGCAGGTCCGCCCTGCTGAGTGTGACATTCGTTACAACTTGCACCTGAGCGACCACCGGCGAAATCTACCCCGTGACAGGATTGGCAAGTGGTAATTGTGTTCCAGGAATCAGAGTACTTAAACCGAGTTACGTGGCTTACAGCGACATCTTCTTTGTGCGGATAGCTATGACATGTGTAGCAAGCAACCGCATGGTCGACTACTTCGCCGCCGGACTCAGGACCGTTGTCGAATTGTATAAGACGCGGCTCTGTTGGTAACAAAGTATGACAGCCACCGCAGCTTTCACCTTTGCTGCCGATTGCTGCTGTGCCGTGCCAATCGGGGCTGTAGGGATCCATCCAATTGGTCGGGTGAGTCTCGTAGCTTTCGGTTGTGCGGTCTTCGCTGCAAGAGATGAACAATATGATTGTGAGCGCGGCGAGAACCGCGAATGCTATGCTTTTACTTCGCATCATGGCACCTCGCGCAAGTTGGTTCGGCGTTGGGTGTGTCGTGGCAGGACATGCAGCTTTCGAGATCGAACTCGGCTGCGTCGCCGTGCGTGCCGCCGGTTGACGTCACGAAGCCTGCGCGGAAGTGATCGGCAGGCAGAATGTTCATGTCACGGTGACAATCAAGACAGAAGCTGCGCTGTTCGTGACAGGTGCCGCAACGCATGTCGGACATGTGCGCGTCTTGACCGTGACTCGACATGTAGTTTCTGGGATGCGGATTGATGACCGCGTCGCCTTGGTGGCAGGCTTGACAATCAAGCTTGGTGCCGCTCTGGTGACACATCGTACAATTGGCGTTGGCAGAAGCGGACTCAATTCCGTGCTCTTGCTTCCACATCGCGGTGTGATTGTCGGGTTTCAGTTCTTCACCGGGCAAGTGGCACGTGTTGCACTCCATTGCGACGGAGCGCTTGGCGTGGCAATCCATGCACTCGGACATCATCGGTGCGTGCATTTCGCGGCCATCGGTCAACGGTTCATCGAGATTGGCGTGACAGGTCGTGCATTCGAGTTTGGCGTTTTCGAGATGGCGCTGATGCGGAAATGCAGGACGATAGTCATTTTCAATACCGAGGAAACCATCTACTGCAAAAGCCAGATGAACGCCCTTGTTGGCGATATCTTCGGTCCCGTGGCAATCGGCGCAGACCGCAAGCTGAGGCATCAAGTTGTCCATGCCTTTGGTGCTCTTATCGGCGCCGACGTGGCAATAGGTACACTCGAGGTTGTTGTCGGTGACGTGGACGCTGTGCTTGAACGCGCTGGGGATTTTTCCGTTTGAGCCGACGAGTGCAAACTCACCATCGGCGTATGCGGAAGTCGCGAATGCGAAGAGTGCGATCAGAATTAGATTTTTCATGATCCGCTCCTGACTTTGGAACGGAAGTTGGTCATGAGCGAGAACAACGCGCGCCAATCTTCTGTGTGTTCGGGGTCTTTCAAGTGTTCACCGCGAGCGCCGAGAGTCAGCGATTTCAGCGGCGACCATTCAACGCCTGCGAAGATGACTTGATCTTCGGTGTTGGGGCGAACTTCGCTATTGGAGCCGCGTGAATAGTCGAAGCCGAAGCTTCCTTCAAGCGTCTTGTAGTCGCAGCGCGCTTCGCCGTAGAAGCCGTCCATGTCACCTTTGTCGGCTGAGAGCCAATGCGTGTAGCCAAACTCGAAGCCGCTATCGCCGATACCTGCGCGAACTTTGTAGAGTTGATCGAGTTCGGTGAAGATGGTGTAGGCCATTCCGGTGACGTAGGTTTCTTCTTCAAATTCCCATGTCGCGCCGACGCGTGCGGAATTTGTTTTGGAGTCTTCCAAGAACATGGCGAAGAAGGAATCTTCAAAGATGCGCGGTGTTTGCGTGCGAACGTCGGCGGTGATCAGCAAGTCGTCAACGGCTTCCCAGTTGGCGGTGATTTGACCGGTTTCGATGGCAGATTGCTCGAGGTTCATGTGCAGACGTGCGCGCATCGAGAGATCGCGAATTGACGTGCAGTAGTAGTCGAGGCCAACACCATTATAGAGTACGTCGCCGTCTTTGCCAACGTAATAATACGATAGTCCAAGACGACGAGGGCCGAATTTCGTGCGGATGTTGAAGCCTGCGGCGATGCCCTGATCGGGGTTCTCTTCGTCGAGACTCAAGGATGAGGCGAGACGAGAACCTGCGTAGACATGCGCATCGGTCTTCCGGTTGAACTTGTAGGCTCCCCAGAGACCTGCGACATTGCCGCGACCGATACCTTCGGTGAGCCATTGCTGTCCCGCGCGGACTTCCCACTTGGAAGCCTGCGGTTTCCAGATCAGCAGTGCGCGATTCACACGCACGGCGGATGTGTTGTTGGCATCACCGTTTTGGTAGTCGGCGAAACCGCGCAAGGTGCTTTCGAAGGACCAATCGCCATTGCCGATGCGATTGACATTCAAACTTAACAAGGGGACGACCTGAACGTGATCGACGGTGTCATCGCGCACGTACGACCAGAGTCCGAAGCGTCCGGAAACGGATGTGGCTTGCGCGGCATCCGTTCCGAGAAGTATCAGACCGAGTGAGGCCGTGAGCAGGAAAATTGCCTGCCGTGACTTGGATTTTCGCATGAGTTTGCGATTTATTTAATGGAGTTTCGCCATTGCAGAGCATTCACTCCACAACGGCGAATCAAAAGATTTGCGGGG
The DNA here is from genome assembly GCA_016721565.1 of bacterium. Taxonomy (GTDB): domain Bacteria; phylum Electryoneota; class RPQS01; order RPQS01; family RPQS01; genus JABWCQ01. The sequence continues at coordinate 184,378 of JADKHW010000002.1, forward strand.
CGGACAATGTGTCCGCCCCGCTACGATCAGGTGCTTAGTTCTTTACAGAGCCACTTGACGGGCCTTGCTGGCTCTGCTGTGGCACGCTGCATTCAAGTATGCAATTGAATTGGTCAACAGTGAATGGGCATATTCGTAGTTGTGAACGCCCATGGAGCCTTCATTCGTAATGAAGAACCATGCGTAGGCGGCTTCACGCTGTTCGCGTGTGGTCGTCGAGGACGTGAAGAGCGGCTGCGTGCCGTCGTTCGGCAACAGAGCAAGCAGTTGGTTCATCAAGCCTTGAATTTCAGTGCGCTTGCCATGATAGTCAAAGCCTTCAGGCGTCGCATGGCACTGGTTGCAAGCTTCAATGCGCGGATCAAATCCGTGACCATGATAGTCGTGGCCCGGGGTTTCGCCCGGAATCGTGTGAACGTGGCAGGTCACACACATATCTGCGAGGTTACCTTCGCCGATCACGACATCGGGTTGGTGAGCGGATTCACGATTATAAGTATAGCCGGGAATTTCATAGGAACCGCGACCGATCAGCATGTCTGCTTGGCAGCTTGCATGCGGTCCGGGGTGTGCGTTACCATTGTTGATCTGACCAACAATGTTGGCTTCGTTGCGGCGTGCATGGTGGCACTGCGCACAAAGTGGGCCCGTGCCGAAGCTTAACACGCTATCTACTTCGCTCGGAACCCACAGGGTATCCGGATGATCCGGACCGGCATAGACGATCGGGAATGCGCCGAGACCACGCAGATAAGCGGGATTCTCTTCGCTGAATTCGTGCACGTCATGGCAGGTCGCGCAGGAAACTTGATAGCCTTCAGGGGTCAACGGAACATCAGCCCAATCCGTGTCCCACTTCTTGATGAAGCCTTCCGAGATGTGGCAGAAGTTACAGTTGGCACCTTGCCATTCTTCATTGAAGGCTTCGATACCGCCGGCACGCTCGATAGCAGTACCGTGACCGGAAGTCGCATATTCTTCGTTCTGCGAGTGGCAACGGTTGCAGGTTTCGCCAGTGACGACGAGTTCAACATCCGGTTCATGGGATGAGAAGTCAGGACCAAGCGCACCGTGGCAGGCTTCGCAAGTTACATTGCGGAGCGTCGGATTCGGATAATCGTCGTAGCCAGCGTTGTCAACGCCGTGCGTGGCGATTGAGCCGTCGAAGTTCACGATGCTGTCGTAGCCGGTCGTGTGGCACTGGACGCAATAAGGATTGTTTTCAGCACTTGACGCGACGAGAGCTTGATAGGCTTCAGCGTGATGCGTTCCGCGCCAGCCTTCAACCTTGGCCTGGTGGCAGTGTGAACAACGATTTTCGCTGTCACCCAAGAAGCTCGGGAAAACAGAAGGTACATATGTGTTCACGCCAACGGTAACAGTGCCGGAGACACTGCCGTCGTTGTCCGTGACCGTCACATTGATGGTATAGAGACCGATACCACTCGGCGGCGTGTAGCTCGTAACCGCTTGGTTTGGGCTTGACAGCGTGCCCGACGTGGTAGTCCATGCATAGGTCATGGCATCACCATTCGGATCGTAGGCGCTGACAAACAGAACAGTACTTTGACCGGTACCGACAGAGTCGGGCGCGGCCACGACGGCTGTGATGATCGGTGCTGAGTCGGGATTCAAGCCGGACGGTCCGGCGGGTCCCTGGTCCCCTTCGCAGCCAACGAACGCGAGTCCGATGACCATCAGGCTTAACAGAATGAACGTAGCTGGGTGTAGTCTTTTGCGATTCATAGATTGCATCCCTTATCGGGTCCTCTTCCCGTTAATGGTTGCTTCCGGCATAAGCCAGAAAAAAAGACCCCCTGAACAGGAAATCCTGGCAGGGGGATAACGAATAATAGATAAGATTAGTCAGATTTACTTTGCAGTCGTTGAACTTCGGTGTTTTGGTCGAAGATTGGGGCGAATGATTAATAAGGTTTCGGAAGGTCATTTGTCCACTCAACTGCGCAACTTGGGTCATTAATCAAGTTACTGCATGTATTGTAAACAATTTCCGTTCCAACAGCAATATGGTTAAGGGTTTTAGTGACCCTCACACATATCCAGCCACAGGCTCAATTCTTTGATTTTCAATATAACAGACCTACTTGGTCAGATTCTGGGAATGTGGATAAAGAGGCGTAAATTCAGATATAAAAGTCTAATTAGCCGTGTGTTTTGGTGCGTTGATAAAGTATAAGTGCTTATTTCAACTTAACGCGGGTATCATTTGGGTCACTTGACGGCTCGGATGACCCAATATTGCCTACTGTCCGGCGGCGCGGTGTTCGCGAACGAACCGATTGATTTCGTCGCGTTCGAAAAGTATTACTTTGCGTGACAAACGCACGCATTTCAGGCGATCTTCGCGCACCCATCTCATAATGGTTGTGCGATGCACGCGTCCGAGCATTTCGGCGGCTTCGGAGAGGGTGAGGAGCCCTTGCGGTGAATCACTGTTCACGCGCGGGGTCATAGCCCCATCCGCACGCGTGGTTTTCATCACGCGTGTTGTTACGGTGGTCATGGGGTCTCCTTTCGCGGTAGGTTTCTTGTCTTTCTTGGAGTTCATTGGGCAGCTCCGATGGCATCAAACCACCGCTTGAAAAGTTGAGGGTTATGGGCTGAACTGCTGCCATCCTTTTGCAGTAAGTCAGCCAATTGTTGGTATTGCTTATATTGATCGCTTCCAACTTTGTAGTTAGCAAGCGCTTTGTGGATAGACTTGGTCATATTTCGGGCATCCGTTTGCCACATGGCGAGAGTGTCGCCAAATGCATTGTCGTGACAGCCGATGCATAGCGGAGCGACATCGCGCGAAACTTTTGCACCTGAAGTTTCATGGCAATCTGTGCAGGCAAAATCGAGATCTGCTTTGAATGAAGGCGTGGCACCTACAAATTGCGGCACGTTGCCTTTGAACACTGCAAATTGCGTTGTGTGACAAGATTCACACTTGGCTTTGCTATCAACGAGCGGCTGATGGTGACAACTGTTGCAGTCGTTTTTTGTCATCAGGAGCTTTCCATGCGAACCAGGTGACGTCGAGTGACAGCTCTCGCACTTGCCTTGCGTCGTGTGCTTGCGGTGATCAAATGTGTTTCCGCCATACATAACAACGGCGTCTCCGGCGGCCGGGTGACATGTGTTGCAAGATTGCGCGTTTTTCACATCGTTGCCAAGAATGCGCGCCGAGAGCAATTCAATCATCTCCGGATTGTGCAACGGATTGCCTCGATCGTACATGCTCAATGCGGCAAGCATTGAATCACGCAATACGGGTTCAAGTTTCGCCGTTTGAACTTCGAGTTCTTTAATGCGGCGGCGAATCGGTTCATCCCAACGAGTCCAGAGGCTCTGGTAGCCCGCGTCGTGGCAAGGTGTACACATGGGGCAAGACTTGTTGCCGTCGGTGTTATGAATATCGCCGACGTGGCAAGATTTACACTCCATACCTGCCTTAGCCATCTTTGACGGACTCAGCGGAATGCCCGGAAGTTCTCCGCGCCAGACCTTTTCGATTGCGTCATCCGGCTTGCCGTGACATTCGCTGCATGTGCGCTCGGAACTGGCGACTGCTACGGCTTCCTTGCCGTGACGAATTTCAATGTGACAAGCAGTGCATTCGACCTTATGATCCGTCACGTGCATCTTATGAACAAATTCGTGCTCACTATAGCGCTCGATGTGCTGCTGCTGAGCATGACACGAATTACAACGTTCCTTTGGAACATATCCGTCACCGACTACTTCGCTCGCGTGGCAGCTTGAACAATCCGCTTTGCGCGCGAGCATTTCAGTATGGTCAAAGCTCGTGTCGGCGGCCATCACTCCCGTCGGCGGGTTGTGACAATTAGTGCATGTTGCGAGGCTCGTCGGAATTCCCACTGAGTCCGGCTTGAAGTGGCACATGAAGCATGTGGACTCGTTCACCGTGATGTGCTCACCTTGCACGATGTTGGAGTGACATGATGTGCAGCGCAATTGACGACCACGACGCGGTTGTTCAAGGTGCGGTTTGTGATCAAACTTTACACCACGAAAGTCCACTTCACTTTGCAATAGGCGCGTATCGTGGCAACCAGATCGCAGACAACTACGATCTTCGATTTCTGCCCACGGTTTAGAACGCTTATACACACCCGTGAAATAATTCGCGACCATCGACATGGCCATGAACTTGGAGTGAATTGTTCCTTCCAAGCCCGGGGGAATGTGACACTCGGTGCAGGTCACGTTATGATGTGTAGAGGTTTCCCACGCATCAAAATATGGTTCCATGACGTGACACGAGCGGCAAAAATTCGGCTGTGATGTTACCTTTACAAAGAACAGCAAAGAGAACAATACAACGGCGGCGCTGGCAAAAAGTACCAAGCCAATTCGTCGTGCGCCAAACCCTTTCAACCGAGTCCAGCCAACTCCAAATAGCCAAAATGGAAGCTTGATGGTTTCCCAGCAAGCAACAAAAAACTCTTTTACGATCCAGTTAAACTTGTTCATTTAGTCAGTCAATCGGTGGAATGGGATCGGTACCCCCAAAAACGAAAAGACCCCGATCCATCGGTTTACGAGATGATGGAATCGGAGTCGTATTGGCGAACTTGGCGGGCAGGAGTCAAAGCTAGCCAGACAACAGAGCCGCAATTACGCTAACACAAATTCATGCTGGACACTTAGCTTAGGCGGCGGTCCCGATTCCACTAACAATATCGGAAAGCAATTGGGAGCAGTCAAGCATTTATAATGTGTATGTGTCACTTTGAGGTCACTGTGTGACTTGGTCTCCTCCGCTTATCTTCTGATTTTACTGGGAATGAGAGGTATTTTGTCTGATTATGTGGGGAGGAGTTCGTCTCTTTTGTTCCTCTCCACGCACACTTACGAGCCTGCCCTGTGGCATCAACCGACAGTGTCTATAGGGGCTTCAAAACCGAGCAAATCAGGTTTGCAGCTTCGACGCACTGCGCCGTGGACACGTCGCGATGAGTAACCAGACGAATCGTACGTGGGCCAAATTCGAAAAACGAGACGCCGAGTTTTTGCGCGCGCGCGACGACTGTTGGAGCGTCAGGGGCGGATTCCTTTAGATCAAAAATGATCATATTCGTTTGCACGGTCGCGAGATCGAGATCGACTACATGAGATTCCATGAGAGTGTTGGCAATCAGCTTTGCATTCTTATGATCGTTGTGCAGCTGCTCCATGTGATTGTCGAGGGCATAGGTGCACGCGGCGGCAAGGATACCTGATTGACGCATGGCGCCACCGAGCATTCGGCGATAGCGCGTGGCGCGAGTGATAATTTCTTTGGAACCTGCAAGCATTGAGCCTGCCGGACAGCCAAGCCCTTTAGAAAATGCTACGGAAACCAAGTCGAACGGTTTGGCTAAATCCGAATACTCTCTTCCAGAGGCGAGTGCTGCGTTCCATAGGCGTGCACCGTCGCAATAGGAATAGACGTTGCGCTCTCTTGCTGCTCTGCAAATGCACTCAAGTTCAAACTGCGGGAAGATGACTCCGCCTGCACGGTTGTGCGTGTTCTCGATAGCGACAACGGTAGTCGGAGGATGAACTATGTGGCCGGGAGCGTTGTAGGCAGCAAGAAATTCTTTACAGTTGAATGTTCCACGTTTTCCAACTTCACGAAATTGAATGCCTGAGTTTGCTGCTGAGGCTCCGGTTTCGTGGAAGACGATGTGTGGCTCCTTACTGACGACGACTTCGTCACCGGGACGAGTGAGCGTTCTGAGGGCGCATTGATTCGCCATAACCCCCGTCGGGAAAAAGAGGGAGGCTTCTTTGCCGAGTAAATCTGCGACGCGCTCTTGCAGATAGTTAACACTCGGGTCTTCACCGAATTGATCGTCACCTACTTCGGCAGAGGCCATCGCGGCGCGCATCCCGGCGGTGGGTTTGGTGATGGTATCGGAGCGGAGGTCGATCATGTTAATCCTGATTTGCTGATAACAAGCGCTTCGCTTGAGTGAGCGAAATGCCTTTGCGGTGGGCGTAGTCTTGAACTTGGTCGTCAGCGATTTTGCCGATGCCGAAGTACTTTGACTCGGGATGCCAGAAGTAAAAGCCAGATACGGAAGAAGCAGGTAACATCGCGAAATGCTCTGTTAAGGTGATGCCAGCATTTTGTTCCGCTTGTAAGAGATCAAAAAGGGTACGTTTCTCGGAATGCTCGGGACAGGCTGGGTAGCCTGGCGCGGGAGGAATGCCTTGATAGTTCTCTTTGATTAAGTCGTCATTCGAGAGTTTTTCGTTGGGCGCATAGCCCCAGTACTCGCGGCGAACGCGCTCATGCAGATGCTCGGCTAAGGCTTCGGCCAATCTGTCGGCCAGTGCTTTGGCCAAGATTGCACGGTAATCGTCATGCTGCTTCTCGAACTCAGCGACGATGTGATTCAGCTCGTCACCGGAAGTCACCGCAAATCCGCCCATGTAGTCGGCGACACCGGACTCTTTTGAGGCGATGTAATCTGCGAGAGAGAGATTCGGCGAAGACGCATCTTTCTTCATCTGCTGACGCAGCATGTGGAAAGATGTCAAGACACGCTTACGGGTTTCATCGGTGTAGATCTCGACAGAGTCACCAACACTGTTGGCGGCAAAGAGTCCGAAGACAGCATGAGCTTTGAGTCTACCCTGCTCAACGATGTCTTTCAACATTTCCTGCGCATCTTTGAAGAGTGAGCGAGCACTTTCGCCAACGACTTTGTCTTCGAGGATGCTGGGGTATTTACCTGACAGCTCCCATGCTTGGAAGAAGGGTGTCAGTCAATGCGCTCGACCAACGGCTTCAGCGGATAGTTGCGCAAAACGGTTAAGCCGAGTTGCGTTGGCTTGGGCGGTGCGGACGTGTAATTCAGCTTTGCGCGATTGGCACGAGCTTCTTCCAGCGTCGCGATCTTCAGTGAACCGACTTGCTGGGCACGAATGACGCGCACTTTCTCGTAGTCTGCAGCAACATCGCGGACAAACTCTTCGCGAAGTTGCTTGCTGATTAAGCTTGTGGCAACACCGACTGCTCGTGAAGCATCGAGAACGTGCACGGTTGGGCCAGAGTAGTTCGGGCTGATCTTAACCGCTGTGTGCACTCGTGACGTGGTGGCACCGCCGATCAATAGCGGAGTGGTCATGTTGAGGCGCTGCATCTCGGAGGCGACGAAGGTCATCTCTTCCAAGCGACGGTGTGATCAGTCCACTCAAACCGATTAAGTCAACATGCTCTTTATTCGCTGTGTCGAGAATTTTTGCGCACGGTACCATCACGCCGAGGTCGATGACTTCAAAGCCGTTGCATTGCAAGACAACACCCACGATGTTCTTGCCGATATCGTGCACATCTCCTTTGACGGTTGCGAGCAGGATACGGCCTTTGCTGCTGGATTCACCGGCTTTTTTGGAGGCTTCAATATAGGGAATCAAATGCGCAACGGCTTTTTTCATGACGCGCGCACTCTTCACAACTTGCGGAAGGAACATCTTCCCTGCTCCAAAGAGATCACCGACGCGATTCATGCCTGCCATCAGCGGACCTTCGATTACTTCGATTGGCTCAGGCAATTCGAGGCGGGCCTCCTCGGTGTCTTCTATGATATAGTCGTCGATACCTTCAACGAGAGCATGCTTCAAGCGGTCAAATACGTTGTGCTTGCGCCACTCGAGTTCGACGGCTTTGTCTTTGACTTTGCCTTTGACTGTCGAGGCGAAGTCAAGCAACCGTTCTGTGGCATCGGAGCGGCGATTCATAACGACATCTTCCACTCTTTCGAGCAACGCGGGTTCGATATCGTCATAGATTGAGAGTGCACCAGCATTCACGATGGCCATGTCCATCCCAGCGTGAATCGCGTGGTAGAGGAACACGGAGTGAATGGCTTCGCGGACAGTATTGTTGCCACGGAAGGAGAACGAAACGTTACTTAGCCCGCCGCTGATGCGAACTTCAGGAAGTTTGGCTTTGATACGGCGCGTGGCTTCAAAGAATTGCACCGCATAGTCGTTGTGCTCTTCGATGCCGGTAGCAATAGCGAAGATGTTCGGATCGATGATGATGTCTTGCGGCGCGAAACCCGCTTGCTCAGTCAGGATCTTGAATGCACGCTCGGCAATGGCAACACGACGATCTACGGTGTCGGCTTGTCCTTGTTCATCAAAAGCCATGACGATTACTGCGGCGCCGTATCGTTGACAGAGTTTAGCTTGACGCAAGAACTCGGCTTCGCCTTCCTTCATGCTGATCGAATTGACTACAGGCTTTCCTTGAATACATTTCAAGCCTGTTTCAATAACCGACCATTTCGATGAGTCGATCACAAACGGAACGCGCGCGATGGACGGCTCGGTTGCGATGAGATTCAGGAAGCGCTTCATGGCGCCTTCGGAATCGAGCAAGCCTTCATCCATGTTGATGTCGATCATTTGCGCACCGCTCTCGACTTGCTGGCGAGCTACTTCGACAGCAGTTTCGTAGTCACCGTTCAGAATTAATTTTGCAAAGCGCGCTGAGCCTGTGACATTTGTGCGCTCTCCGATATTGACGAAACCGCTCTCTTCACCGATGGTTAAAGGTTCGAGACCTGAGACACGCAAACGCTTGGGCAAGTGCACGACTTTGCGAGGGGCAAATTGAGTAACAGCTTCAGCTATTGCCGCAATGTGTGTAGGCTGTGTGCCGCAGCAACCGCCTGCGATATTAAGCAAGCCCGCTTTGGCAAAACCACCCATGACTCGGGCCATGTTGGCGGGCGTGTCATCGTATTCACCAAACTCGTTTGGCAAGCCTGCATTAGGATGCAAGCTGACGTAGCAGTCGGCGACGCGGGAGAGTTCTTGCAGATAGGGGAGCATGGTTTCTGCTCCGAGTGCGCAATTTAGTCCTACTGCGAAGGGCTTGGCATGACAGATGGAATTCCAGAAAGCTTCAGTGGTCTGACCGGAGAGCGTTCTGCCGCTCGCATCTGTGATTGTACCAGAAACAATTAGCGGAATGCGTTCGCCGCGCTGTTCAAAGACGTTTTCAACGGCGAAGATAGCGGCTTTAGCATTCAGAGTATCAAATGAGGTTTCAATCAGGAGAATATCTGCCCCACCGTCAATCTGACCGCGAACACAGGCTTCATAGATTTTCACCATATCATCAAAATACAAATCGCGATAGCCGGGATCGTTGACATTGGGTGAAAGCGAAAGAGTTTTGTTCGTTGGGCCAAGACTTCCGGCAACGAAACGCGGACGTGAAGAATCTTTTTGCTCGGATTCATCAGCGGCGGCGCGTGCGACGCGAGCGGAGGCGAGGTTTATCTCTTCGGCGAAATCTTCCATGCCGTAGTCGGCGAGCGACGGGGCGTTGGCCGTGAAACTATTTGTCGAGACTATGTCCGCGCCGGAATCGAAATAGAGGGCGTGCAAGCTTTTGATCAGGTCTGGCTTGGTGAGCACGAGCAGGTCGTTGTTACCCTTCAGATCGCGGTTCCAATCGGCGAAACGCTGGCCTCGATAGTCGGCTTCGGTTAGCCGTTGTTTCTGAATAAGAGTCCCCATTGCGCCATCCAAAACGAGGATGCGTTGTTCAATCAAGCGATGTAGAGCTTCGATACGGGTGGCGCGGGTCCAAACGGTCATGGTCGTGAAAGTGTTATCCTGTTTCTTTACAAACTGTTACGAAGGCGCAAAATTGATTAGTCTTGCCGAGTCTTAATTATACGAAATCCTTGAGTGTTTTGCTCCGTTTCGCGAGTACCAGAAAAGGAAAGCCCCCACCCAGCTTTTACGCCGGATGGGGGCAATCTGCCTGAGGGAGCAGTCTATTTTACTTCAGGAGCAGCATCCGGTTCACTATCGACTGATTGTTCAGCGTCAAGCGGTACATGTACATACCGGACGGGAGGCTCACTGCATCAAACGGGGTTGTGTAAGTACCGGCTGACAAATTGTCATTGACCAGCGTGGCAACCTGACGACCGAGAACGTCAAATACCGTAAGGTTCACAAGGCCAGCCACAGGAGTCGAGAACTGAATCGTGGTGGTTGGGTTGAACGGGTTCGGGAAGTTGGTCGCGATCAAGTGCGAAGTTACGATTGGAGTCGGTGACGGAGTTACTGCCGAGGTCAACGGGTAGAGACCATCCGTGTCGCCAGGCGTACGGAAGAAGTTACCGTTGATTTCATATGCAATCACCCATCCGGCTCCAATTGCTTCAGGAGTGCCAGCAAGGAAGCCACCAACGACATTAATACGGTCGCCGTTGTTCGGTAACATCGGATTGCTTAGGCTAAAATTGTCGCCGAGGTCAATGACATATTCGCCAACGCCGTCGTTGTTCGTGTCAAGACCGTAGAAGGTTGAGCCGTAGACATCAACATCGGTAACTGTACCGCTAAGCTCCATCCAAGAGAGGAATCTGTCAACCTCGAAGCCATCAGCACGACCGCCACCGTCGCCACCATGCTCGCCATCGCGACCATGACGTTCATCCCACCACACGAGACCGTTCAGCGTATGAACGTGAACCATCGGGGGTTCGCCGTGCGACATCAAAGCACCAGTCAGAGTAATAGCTTCGCCATCCATAGGTCGAACAGCTTCTGACGGCGGAACGTAATCCGGCGGGCCGAAATTCAGACGATAGTCCATGATACCATCAGCATCAACGTCGAGTTGATAGAGAAGACGATCAGGATTGGCAGAGTCAGGCGCTGTCACAGAGGCCGTGCCAGCCAACTCAACGATTTGGAAGTTATGTTCGCCAGGACCGCCGTGTCCACCGTGTCCACCATGCTCACCAGCGACAAGATTCAGTGTCAAGTCGGCGGTTTGGCCTTCGAGGATTTCAATCACTTCGCTGGCGAAGCCGATGCCACGCTTGGAAGCGTTCACGTTGTAGATACCAACCGGCAGTGCATCCACGGCAACGTTACCGTTTTCATCGGTCCAACCGACGAAGTGATGCGGGCGCGGGCCGCCGTGATCGCGAATAAAGGAAACACGTACGCGAGCGCTGTCGACGGGGGTAGTAACACCGAGCGAATCGGTAACGATGACGTCAACTGACAAACCACCGGTAACAATCGTCGCACCAAGTCCCTCGAGTCGGAGTTCAATCGCGCCATGCTCAGGATCATTTGACGTAATCGTCAGAAGACCCTCATATTCAATCGTTTCTGTCGGCGAAAAGGTAACAAGCACTTCGGCGTTGTTGCCCATCGGGTCCGGAGTCAGGGTGAACTCGGCTTCGGACGCAAGCGCAAAAGCGTCGCCAGTAACTGCCAACGATACGTTCAAGTCGGCGGTACCAAAGTTTGATACACGAACCATGCGCGTGAACGTGGTACCTAAGCCAACCGGACCAAAATGAACATCATGGTCAGGCATCACAGCGATGCGCGGCAGTGGCTCAAAGAACGGGAGTGAAAGTGTCAGCGAGGCTGTTTCGCCTTCAATTACGTCAATTTCACCTTGCACCGGAGGATTCGGCCAGATGCCTGCAGAGACGTGATATTCAACTGCCGGAATCTCGGCAAATGTGATTTGACCGTTTGCGTCGGTCATACCTTCGAAATGCGGACGCTCATGTCCATGACCATCGCCAAAGGCATTTACCCAAGCGCCTTCAACCGGCACTTGTGCTGAATCGGGACCGCTTAACACGGTGACCGTCAGACTCCCCGTCTGGGCCCAGGCGGCAGAAATGCCGATTAGGCTGAACAGGGTTAAAAGAATTAGTTTTTTCATTGTTTCTCCAGATAGAGGATGTGAAACAGGTTACCAAATGCGTTACTTATGGCCTATATAATGGCAATAGCCGTTCCAGTTGTATATCTGTAGTATTATTAAAGCTCTAACGGAAAATCATTTCAAATTTGTGCGCTCGCCTGTCACAACCCTGTGAACGTCATGCGCACCGCGTTGGCGCTGGACCCAATGCCCTGCGGGGAAGCAAACAGTCTCGAGGGAGTTAGAAATTGACTTTCAGGCGGAGGGCGGATTCGGCGGGCAGGACTTCGAAGGAGGTTTTGGGGGTGCGGAAGAGTGTTAGGTCTACTTGTGAGGCAAGATAGATTCCTGCGGCGGCTAAGCCAAAGGTCCACATTCGGCGGTGGTGATCGTCGTAGGTATTGTAGAGAGTTTCGGCTTGGGAGGATGAGTCGGCGGCGAGATAGTCTTTACGGGCACTGTTGTTTTGACTTACTTCATCCAGCCAAAGTACGGTTAAAGCAGCTTGCGCTGCGAAGTGAATGATGCCGCGAGCGTATTTCTTTTCATTTAAGAATCCTGTGCCGGGAACAGCAAAATTTAAGAGATGCGACCCAATACTTGCGCCTTTCCAAACTGTGACTTCTTTCACACGTGCAGTGGGGATGCTTTGAATCCGACTGGCTTGCCACTCGGATTTTACATCATCAAATACTATGCGGAATTTAGGACTTACTTGGACCGGATCCAAAACCAATGTTGAATCAAGTTCTAAAGCGCGCTGAAAATGCGAACGAGCTTCAGCCTCGCGCTGAAGCATGATCAAAGAGTAGCCGCCAAGAAGTTCAAGCGCAACTCTTTGTGAATCGGGAATCTCAGCGTTTCGTGATGCACGCAGGACAAGAAGTTCAACTCGCTCGTAATCGCCCGTGTAGAAAAGGGAGTCAGCTTCAGCTCGCAATGATGTTTGCGCAAGCAAGCCCGAACAGGAAACAAGCAACGCGAATAGCCAGATCAATGATTGTCTCCCACAGTTCGGACTGCAAGTTCTGAGGTTTGTAGATTTGCGTGCAATTTGATTGTGTCCCCCGCGACAGCTTGCCATGTTTTGGAAACGTCAGGAAGTGTCGAATGTGTGATGCGAATGCTGTGGCTGCCGGGCAGGACCGTAATCAGTCTATTTAGTGGAGTCGTGCCGATGTGCTCGTTGTCGAGATAGACATCGCCCCACGGTTCTACTGTCAGCTCGATATGTTGCACGTACTCTGCCAGCACAATCTCCTTGTGTGCGTTACCTGTCAAATCAATTGAAGCAAGAATCGGCGGGAAGGCGGGGTTACGTAGCATGAAGACGTGTGGCCCGCGTTTGAGCTTTAGCGGTGAACTAAAAGGTGTTGTTCCTAGGTCCGCGCCGCTGAGAGTCACATGCGCCCACGGATTTGTGTCGAGATGAAGCTCAAAGCTGTCGGGCTGTTGCGCGGTTTGTTGATTCGGTTTATCGGTTAAGAATGCGTTTGCCGAATCTGGTTTCTTGATCTCAACGGGTTTGCCTTCTTGGGCTTTCATCGGCAGCGTCTCGATTTTTCGAGTTGTGTCAATCGATACGGTTGCAGGATTGTTTTGCACAACTTGTGTGGAGTCACGCGTGACAGGTTGCGATGTTGCTGGAGTTGTTTGCAGATTCTCTTGATTGGGCCAGAGAACGACTGCAACGATGACGGTGATCAGCGTGGCGGCGGCAATGAAGATGTTCTGGCGTTTGCTGCCGTTGTTCAAAACTGTCTTCACATTCGCATGGCAATTCAAGAGCGAAGCGGCTTCGGCGGCGGTGGTGGGACGCTGTTCCGCGTCTTTCTCCAAACAACTTTTGATCAAGGCTATTAGATCAGGCTCAGCAGACAGGGGTTCGAGCAGTTTCCAGTCCGGAGTCTCTTCTCTGACTCGCCGTAAGGACTCCAGCAAGGCATCGGCATAAAATGGATTGTGTCCTGTGGCCGATTCATAGAGGACCACGCCGACTGCAAAAAGATCCGAGCGCTCACTCGGAGACTTGCCGCGCGCGAGTTCGGGAGCAAGATAGGCCGGAGTGCCGACGACTGCAGAATGATGTGTTAATTTCGGTGCATCCGAGAGCAGAGCCAGACTGAAATCAGTGAGTTTGAATTCTCCGTCAGTGCGAAGGAGAATATTGTCGGGCTTGATGTCGCGATGCAGAATGCCGTTGGCATGCAAGGCTGACAAGCCGGACAGAAGCGAGAGTGCAAGTCTGCGAATTTCGGCGGGAGTGAGCTTGATGTCACGTTTGATCTTTGCAGCAAGTGTTTCGCCTTCAACCCATTCAAGAAGCATGAACGGGCCTTCATTTGGGTCTTCACCGACCTCGTAAATCCGAACGAGTTGCGGGTGATCGATCTTAGCGGCGGCGCGAGCCTCGCGTTCAAAGCGCGTCCGCAAATCCACATCCTGTGCAAAATGCGGATGGAGGATTTTCAGAAACACGTCGCGATCGAGTCTGGTATCACGCGCACGATAGGCAGAAGATATATCGCCGTGCGAAATCAGTTTTCGGTCAGAAAGTCGCTGAGCGAGGGGCTTCATTTGAGACTAAGCTCTTCCCACTCTTTGAGTTTATAATGCAGATAGCGGCGTGAGATGCCGAGCATTACAGCGGCTTTGGAACGATTTCCTCCGCATAGATCAAGCACTTGGAGAATGTGCGACTTCTCGGCGGTCTTCCAACTCAAATCTTCGTTGCTTCCCGCATCCTTTGAAATGCCTTGATGCGAGATATCTTCGACTTCGATGCGATCACTACGTGTGATGACGGCGGCACGGATGATTGTGTTTTCAAGTTCACGCACGTTGCCGGGCCAAGAATAGGTCTGCAAACGACGCAGCGCGTCGGGGGAAATTCCGGTAACTTTGTTGCCGACTTTTCTCAGGAAGTGATGGACGAGTAAGGGGATATCGGAGCGGCGTTCGCGCAAAGGCGGAGAAACGATGGGCAGAATGAAAAGTCTATAATATAGGTCTTCGCGGAAACGGCCAGCTTGAATTTCGGTTTGCAGATCTTTGTTTGTAGCCGTGATGATACGGACGTTTGCTTTACGTGTTTCAACGTCGCCGACTCTGCGGTACTCGGACTCTTGCAAATAGCGCAGGAGTTTGGCTTGAATCCCGATAGGGATGTCGGCGACTTCATCCAAGAACAGCGAACCGCCTTCAGCGGCTTCGACAAGACCTTGCTTGTCCATCGTGGCACCGGTGAAACTTCCCCGTTTGTGGCCGAAGAGTTCGCTTTCAACAACTCGGATGATACATTTCCGCAATAGAGCGCGAGAAATGGTTTGCCTGCACGCGAACTGGTGCGGTGAATCTCGCGTGCGACAAGCTCTTTTCCTGTGCCGGATTCACCTGTTATGATGACGGGTAATTCGCTGGGCGCGACGCGTGAAATCAAGCTGTAGAGTTCGCGCATCGGATGGCTGTCGCCGATGATGAGCCGCTTTGAATCACTGGATTTCAATGCGGCGATTTCGCTGCGGGCGCGGTCGTAACGGCGCGCATTTTCGATGGCAAGCGTTGCAAATGCTGCAAGTGTTGCCAGCGGAGCGAGGTTCTCTTTGCGGAAGAGATCGCGGTCGGAGCGGCTATCGAGATAGAGTGCACCTTCAACCGCATTTCGGCCAGAAAGCGGAACGATTGCCGCCGATTGAATGTGCTGCAATATGATCGACGACTTGCCGGAGAAACGCGGATCTTCGACGGCGCTTTCAGTGAGAATCGGCTTATTCGAATCGATTGACTCTTTGATCAGCGACTGTGAAACCTCATCAAGCGTGCGGGTCTCCCCCCTGCTCTGATGAACAGCGGCAAGCGAGATTGCTCCGCCACTGCTGTTCAGAATGATCATTGCCGTCTCGGCATGCATGGCTTGAGCGGCAATATCCAAGACGGTGTGGAAGACCTCTTCAAGGGGACGAAGTTCAAGCAGTTTTTGTCCGGCTTGCAGGACTTGTTCAGACGTCAGAAGGCCGGTGCTCATTTATCTACTCCGGCTTGTACGTTGAAAGTGGCGTCCACAGACACTGACGAATTACCAAAGGCGTCATACACTGTAAGCGTCCAGTGATAGTAAACTGAATCGGGTGAGCTGTTGGGGACGGTGTCGACAAAGCTGGGCAATGAGTCGGGATACTGAATTGACCGCACCGCAGAATTTAGCGTGTCAGAGGTCCAAGCTGCTGTTATCTCGGCTAAATACTTGTTCTCGAGTTCGATGCTGACTTGATAACGATAGGGAAATGTCCCGGCAAAGTCAGGCCATGTGAAAACAGGATGCGAGTCGACAGTTTGTAGGGAGTCGGGTGAGTTTGTCGCGGGTGTATCGTGAATGACGCGCACATAACTTCGTGGCCCGGTTATCCAGACTGTATCGGGGGTGTAGAACTTGAATAGAAACGGCATGCCGACACCGGCCTCAAGATCATCGTCACCAATATTGTTTGAATTGAAACTCCTAATCCAATGACCGTTTGGCGTGAAGGTCATGCGGCGGGGTGTCGTCGTGTTATACTGAACCGTTACAGAGTCCGTGATCATGTTGGAGTCCGGCCAAATCTCGGTCTCTACGGAGTAGAGATCAATGGTCGTCCTGCCTTTGTGCACGCTACGCACAATCGTCGAAAAAACTGGATCGGGGACTTCCACTGACGGCTCGTCGGGCTTTTCGTAGTTCGGCGAGGCCGGATCGAGGGGGTTGTCGTGCGGGGCAGCACATGACAAAAGCCAACCAATTGGCAATGCAAGTATAAATATTTTAAGGATTTTTGTCACGGGCGAGGCAGTTGGCTTGGCCGGGCAGGCAGATTGGCATGGCGCGGTTTGTCGTTTCTACATGTTCGACACGGAAATCGCAAATAAGTTGAAAACGACGTGCACACGTGCGCAGAGGGTGCGCATTTCAGGTGTAATATAAGTAATTATTACAAAAGATGGGCCACAAGCCTAAACAGAAATGGAAAACGGGCAACCCTGTGGGATCGCCCGCTCAAAGAAACTGCGATTCATTAGAAACGGTAGCCTAATGAAAGGCTAAGAAGCGTGGCGTCACGGCCATCGCCGAAGCCTTGCTCGTATTCGGTGGATGCGTAGAACTGCTTGGCAAAGCTGAAATCAAGCATCACGGCTGCCCACTGTTGTGAGATACTCTCCGACGTGGCGATGAGGTCGTAATCGTTTGAGCCGAATTCCAAACCTGCATCAAGCCAATCCGTTAGATAGCGAGAGAACACGAGCGAAGGTTGAGTGCCTTTGCTGAAATCACTGTCAAACCAGCGCAGGCGAGCGTAGGCGCTGACCTGAGACTTCATTAGGTTACTCGAACCAACGCGCACCCATCCGCTCGTGTTGCTGGAAAAATCGCTTTCACCGTCACGGCTGGCCAAGTCCCAATTCAGCTGAATAGGAATCACCGAAGCGTGTATCAACACTGGCGCGAAGGCCTTGCTGTAAAGAGCTGGCAAAGATACTGTCGGGAATAGAGCGGGTTTCGGCTGTGTAGTAGTTCGTGCGGTTGTCGTAGCCGAAGGAGATTCCTAATGAACGGGAGATATTGTATCGGGTATCTAAGAGGAAAGATGCCAGAGTGAAGGTCGAGCCTTCAGCGTCTTTCAGCCAACCGCGATTGAAGTTGATTTCCGTGCTTTCAAATATTCTAAACTTAGAACCGCCTAAGAAGCTAATTTGCTGATAAAGGAATTCGCGGCTTATTTCGTCTTTAAGGTATCGGCCCGCAATGGAGGCTGTTGCTTGGACCGTGTTGGCTTCGCTGAGGCGCTTTTCGAATGCCGCAAAGGCACCGTACTTTTTGACATCGGATTCGATCTTCGTGTTTTGCAGATCGGGTTCGATTCCGCCTACCGCGCCGATTTTCCAGTTGCTTGCGAGATCGTATTTGACATAGGCTCCATCCAGATAGCCCATGCCGCGAGTTTCACGCAACAATAATCTTCCTGCTCCGGCTGACAAGGGTTTGTCTTGCGGCTCATAGAAGAGCATGGCCTCGTAGATGCGATTTGATGATGAAGATAGGTCTTTGTTGTCTCGCTCTGTGCGGCGAAGTTTAAGATTCACGCGAGCGGAAATGTCGCTTCCGGAAATTCTGCTAAGACTTGCGCGAACACTCAACGAGGGTTCAGTGTAGTCATAGTTTGTTTGCTCGCGGTCGTCCTGCATTGTGTAACCTACACCGATGCGGCCAGATAATTGATTGGCCCGTTCGGTGGGACGCAGAAATTTGCTGCGAGTCTCGGGTGTGGCTTCGGCTTCGTAGGTTTGAACAGCGGTAGGTTCATCGGGTTTGAGAACCTCTTTTACGAAGACCACGGCCTTGTCGTCTTTGACAACAATCATCGGCGCATTCGCGAGTTCGCAGGATGAAGAATTGTCAGCGACAAAACTTACCGCGAGTCTGATCAGCTCTTTGCCGTCGCGGGCAATGACAACGGTGTCACCTTGTGCAATTCCGGCTTGGCGGCCTGCGTTTAGATAGACAGCAGTAGTGGAAACGTATTGAACTTTCGTTTGGACATCAGCGGCAAAGCTGGTCAATGCAAACGCGAGCACTGCGAGAATGACCGATTTCATTAGTTCTGTGCTCCAGTGCGCTTAGGATCAATGCGTTTGCGATCGGGAGTCGGTTGGCCGCGATTATCGCCGCCACCGCCAGTTGGGTGACAGTCGTAGCACGAAGTGGGAGTATATGTGTAGTTGTCTACGTCTTCCTCATCGTGTATATCCTCTAACTCACCCTGGTTGCTGTGCTCGTGACACTCGATACAACTAAAGGTTTGGAAGTTTCCGGCGGTCGTGTGGCATTCGATGCACAGATTCCACTCGTTGCGGTGCCGCCCGGAATAGATTGGGAAGAACTGCGAGTCGTGATTGAAATTGGAATTCCAGTTTGACGTCGTGTGACAATCCACGCACTCTTGCGCATAGCCGTCATTGT
Organism: bacterium; assembly: GCA_016721565.1. Lineage (GTDB taxonomy): Bacteria > Electryoneota > RPQS01 > RPQS01 > RPQS01 > JABWCQ01. The sequence goes on from JADKHW010000002.1 coordinate 203,094, forward strand.
GGTCAGGACTCGCGCCGTTGTAATCCGCCTGATGGCAGAACCAGCAATCGGATGGCGTGTTCTCAAACTGCCCGCCGGTGTGACAGGCAAGGCACGCGGTCGTAACATGCGCGCCGGTCAACGGAAAGTCAGTATTGCTGTGATTAAAGTCGCTGTCCCAGTTTGACGTGTTGTGGCACTGCGCGCAATCATGCGGAAAATTCTGCGACAAGTGATCTTCAGCGTTGTTGTAATCGTTCTCATGGCAGGACCAGCAATCGGTCGGGGTGCCATTGTAGACTCCGCCAATATGACATTGCGAACAATTGGTTTGTACGTGTGCGCCGGTCAGCGGGAAATCGGTGTTGTTGTGATTGAAATTGGCTTCATCCCAATCGCTTGTGTTGTGACATAGCGCACAATCGTGCGGGAAGTTCTGTGACTGGTGGTCTTCCGCATTGTTGTAATCGTTCTCGTGACAGGACCAGCAATCGGTTGGAGTGCCATTGTAAACTCCACCAACATGGCATTCGAGGCAGTTCGTTTGCACATGTGCACCGGTCAACGGGAATCCGTATTGCTGTGATTGAAGGTAGCCTGATCCCAATCAACCGTGTTATGACAAACGGCGCAATCGTGCGGGAAGTTGTTCTGAACGTGATCTGATTGCTCGCTGTAATCATTTTGGTGGCAGGACCAGCAATCGGTTGGAGTGCCGTCGTAAACTCCGCCGACATGGCACTCAATACAGTTAGTGGTGACATGCGTTCCGGTAAGCGGGAAGGCAGTCAAATTATGATCAAAAGTAGTTTCAGTCCAGTTTGCCGTTGAGTGACAGACCGTGCAATTCTGTGGATAACTTGCAGCTACATGATTTGGATCCGTTGTACCGTTGTAATCTTCCTGATGGCATGACCAGCAATCCGTCGGTGTGCCGGTATATTGTCCGCCAATGTGACAATCAAGACAGTTCGTTTCGACGTGGCGGCCCGTGAGTGGGAAGGCCGTCAAGTTGTGATCAAAGGTCGACTCTGTCCAGTTTTCAGTCGAGTGACAGGCCGCGCAGTTCTGCGAATAACCTGCATTCGTATGATTTGGGTTTGTTGTGCTGTTGTACTGTTCTTGATGGCAAGACCAACAATCAGACGGCGTGCCGGAATATTGACCGCCTACGTGACACTCAAGACAATTGGTGTCGGCGTGACGACCCGTTAGCGGGAAAGCAGTTAGATTGTGATTTGCAAAGGTTGCGGGACGCCACGCATCCGTGACGTGACATTGCGAACACGTTGTGCCAAAGGCCGTTGCGTCGTGCTGCGGATTGGTTGCGCCGTCATAATCTGATTGATGGCAAACAACACATTGTGTAGCCGTGCCTGTGTATTGGCCCCCGACATGGCACTGCGCGCAATCGGTTAGGACGTGCGCACCGGTGAGCGGAAATGCCGTTTGACTGTGATTTGCAAATGTCGCAGGCCGCCATGAATTTATCGTGTGGCAGTTTTCACACGTCGATGGAAATGCACCGCTTTCATGGGTGGGATTCGTAGCGGCTGCGTAATTGTTCTGGTGGCAATCGACGCATGCGGATGGAGTATTTGCGTAGCCGTTGGTGTGGCACGTTTGACAGTTATTTAGGGCATGTCCGCCTGTCAGAGGGAATGCAGTTGTATGTGAGAAGCTCGGGCCTTTCCAGCTTGTCGCGCTGACGTCATGGCATTCAGTGCAATTCTTAGAAAAACCCGCATCGGTGTGATTGGGTGACGTTGTCGCAGCAAATTGTTCACTATGACAACCAATGCACTCCGTGACGAGATTTACATATTGTCCATTCCCATGACAGCTCTGACAATCGAGCATGGAGTGCACGCCGATTAATGGGAAGCGCGTGGACTCGTGCATCTTGCGGAATTTGGATTCATCTGCCCACTGGTGCGGTGTGTGGCACTGGCTACAATTGTCGGTGAATTGCCCGCGATGGATATCCGTATGACAATCTAAGCAAGCGGCCTTCGCATCGGCGAACACGAGGGTGGCGTGACATTCAATGCAGCTCACTCCCTTGTGACGGCCCACCAAAGCGTAATCAGTCATGGCATCATGCGAGAAACCGGAGTCGGTCTTCATCTTCAGCCAATTGTCTGTTGTATGACAGAGCTGGCAATCCAATGTCAGCTTACCATGCGGAGATTCAATTCCGGCATTCGCTATCTGCACTAATGCAAGTCCGATGAGGACGAGTATCAGCGACAGGCGTGTGAGGGGTGCTAAGATGCGGCTCATTGTTTTTGGAAGGAGGTTCCGCCGTGGCAATCGCTACAGGCGGATGAGAGCGGACGATATTTGACGAAGGCGCCGTCCGCATCGGTCTGCGGTTTATGGCACAAGTTGCAGGCGACCTTCTGATGTGCGCCGTCGAGCGCCCATTTCGCGTCGCGATTGTGATCAAAGGTTAGAGTTTTCCACGCATCCGGCGTGTGGCAACGGCTGCATTTGATTTTCACATCGGAGGCGGGATCCAAGACAAATTGTCCCCGGTGTGGATCTTTGTGGCAGAGTTCGCATTCGCGTGCAAGCGGCGCCATGCGTATCATCTCTTCGGGGGTACCCAGATTCTCGCGCGCGTGGCAGCTCATGCATTCGTTTTGATCGTGCTTGCCGACCAATGGGAAGCCTGTCGTGGCATGATCAAACGTAATCTTGCGCCAGCTTTCTACGTTGTGGCAGAACTCGCAGCCGGCAGTTTGCATGTATTTGTCAAGCTGGCCGCGGTGCACATCTTTGTGGCAACCTTTGCAGGTCATATCCTGAAACGCAAATTGCGCGTAAGCGCCGTTCTTGTCAGTCAACGTTTGCGCGTGACAAGCAATGCATGGGATCGCCAAGTGACTACCCTTGAGCGGGAACTTGCTTTGTTCGTGATCAGAAATGCCGTAGCGTGCGGGAAGATAGCCATCAACTGTGTGACAGCTTTCGCAAGCTCCGCCATCTTTGCGTGAGGCAAATTGACCGCGATGCTCATCTTTGTGGCAATCTTTACACGTTGCGTGTGCAACGGGATCTGTCATTTTGCCTGACGTGTGGCACTTGATGCAATCGGGGCCGACATGTTTTCCGGTTAGCGGGAAGCCTGTTTTGTTGTGATCAAAGTCCTTGGCCATCTTGGCAACGGAAAAACTCTCCGTTGTGTGGCAGCCGCTGCAATTGGGGCCGAATTTGCCTTCGTGAGCGTCTTTGTGGCATCCGTTGCAGGATGAGAAATTCAATCCCTGGTAGATTGATCGATCGAGTGGATGATTCGGATCGGGGATTCTGCCTACCACCGTTTCGAGAACTTGTTCAGTCTTGTGGCACTTGATGCAGGCGACTTCGGTGTGTTTGCCCGTCAGTGGATACTTTGATTTGTCGTGCGAGAATTGCTCCGCAGGAAGCCACTTTTCGCTGTTGTGGCAGGACGCACAATCATTGGTCATCTGCTCGCCGTGCTCGTCGGCATGACAGCTTACGCACTGCGACGAGAGACCAAGGAATGTGCGAGCTTTGTTCGTCGTGCTATCAAAGCGAGCAGCATTAGTTTGGTAGGCTGATATGTGGCACTTCGCGCAATCTTGTTTAGTATGCGCACCGACAAGTTTGTAACCCGTTTTGGAGTGGTCAAACTTCTCTTTACCCTCTTTCCAGAAGACAAGTTCGAAATCGCGGCCTACGTGTTCTGAGTGGCACTTGGCACAACGTTCGGTTTTGACTTCGGGACTTGAGTGAAAGCCTTCGTTGGCAGAGATGCGGCGCTCGATTGCGACATGACAGGTCAGGCACTTGGCGTTCTTGACTTCGTCACGCAGTTCATGACACTGAGTACAGTTGTTCAGGCCTTCAAGCTTGGCGTGATACTTCGATAGATCGCCGGGCGAAAGCTGCGCGAATGCTGAAGACGAGGATATGAGTATGAATAGCCAGAGTAACGGCATAAGTTCTTTAGATAGGCGGGGACGAGCGAAATCCCCCCGTAAACGATTTGAGCTATGGGTGGTTTGCAGGTCGTAATTTGGGTAATGCGCCTTGAGCGTAAACTGCAAGCGTGTCTTGCGGATGCAGTTTTATCAATTCGTTCCAATGCAGGCGGGCGGAATCGTGATCGCCGCGATTGGCCTCGATGGCGCCGAGGTTATAGAGCGCACCGGCATGACCGGGGTGATCTTTCAACAGTGTCTTTAGTTCCGTGATGGCTTCATCTGTCCTGCCAAGAGATGACAGTGCGCGGCTGATGTCAAGTCGCACCAGCCAACCATCGGCTGTCGTGTCATCTTTAAGGAACGTACGGTAAAATTCAACGGCCTTATCATATTGACCGTCTTCGTAGTAAAGATTGGCCAATTCAAGTGCGACAGGGCCGTGGCCGGGTGCCGTCTTCCACATCTGTTCCATTTGCTCTAAGCGTGACATTGCAGGAGTTTCCTGCATCTCCTCCTGCATCGTCTCGAAGGTTGGCTCACCACCGGGTTGAGGAGCAAAATAGAGCCAGATCAGCAAGACAGGCACAATAATTAGGGCTGCCGCAAAGGCGATGCGACTCGATTTGTTGGTTTGACCGCTGTTTTTGTATTCTGCCATCGTTTACGCCTGTCCAAATTTTCGTTCAAATTCAATACCAACACTTTGCAAAAACTCCGTTGGAAGTACTCCGCCGATCATCACGAAGATTTGATCGTTCGCCAATGAAAGTTCTGTGCCTTGCTGATCTATGTACACTCTCTCCGGCTCAATTTTAGTTACGTTGGAATTCAACAGAAGAGTCACCTTGCCATCTTCCACGGCACGCTCTACGCGTTGGCGATTGCCTTCCTTGATTCGGAAGATGTTCTCGCCGCGATAAGAGAGATGAACTGTATTTCCCGGGTGGTTTGAAAGCGCGACGGCGGCTTCAACCGCGCTATCACCACCGCCGACGACGAGAATTTTCTTGTGGTGATACTTCTGTGGATCGAGCAGGCGGTAGGTTACCTTTTCGCTTTTTTCACCCGGGCAACCGATCTTACGCGGTGTGCCACGTCGACCAATGGCAAGCAGAACTTTGCGCGTCTCATATTCACCTTTTGAGGTCGTGACGCGGTAGTTGTTGCCTTCTTTCTTGATATCGTTTACTTTTTCACCGACTTGGATATTGAGTTGGTGCTTCTCAACGACACTGGTCAGTAACGCAAGCAATGGCTCTTTTTCAACTTCATTGAGCTTCACAGGACCGTGGAGAGGTAACTCCATAGGCTGTACCATCACAAGCTTTTGGCGCGGGTAGGTGAAAATCGTTCCGCCAAGATCTTCTTGATCGACGGTGACGTACCGAAGCCCCTCTTTTTTAGCTTGCAACGAAGCCGATATTCCTGCGGGGCCGGCACCGACAATGACGAGGTCAAGGGCCTCGCTGGTTTTCTCGTTCTTCACTTGGCCAGCTACTGATTCAACCGCTTGACGGCCTTGCGATACAGCATTTCGGATTAAGCCCATGCCACCCAGTTCGCCAGCGATGAAAATTCCTGAGATGTTTGTCTCGAAATTGCCCTTGATGTGTGGGATATCAACGCCGCGTTTTTCAGTTCCGAAAACTAATGTGATCGCATCAACCGGACAAGCGGCTTGACATTGGCCGTGACCGATACACCGAGCAGGACTGACTAAGGCGGCTTTGCCGTTAATTAGTTGCAAGATACCTTGCTCGGGGCAGGCTTTGGTGCATGATCCCGAACCGATACATAGATTGGGATCGATTACCGGATGCAACGAGACCGGCTGATCTAGTCCTGCTAAGGTCGAGTTTTCAAGCGCCTCGGTGGCCTTTGCGCTGTTCCGTTTCTCGTTGAGAACATAGAGAGTCGGAAGCGCGACGACTAAGACACCTGTGACAACGTAGATGATGGTTTCAAGGCTCATATCAGAAAATCCACGTGTAGCCAAGTGAAATCGCCACGACGACGTGAACGACCATAATGACAATCATAATGATCGCGAACGGCTTGTGGAAGACATGCCAGTGGTGCAGCAGCTTGCGTGCTTGACCTAAAAACGCAACGCGGCGCTCGAGAGTGGCGCGTCGGCGGGCAACATTGACAAGATGCTTGGCATCATGGCCTGACAAGCCTGCTTCACGAATCAAACGCTGTTTGAGTGCATTGTAACGAAACGTCGCCGTCAAGTCATGCGTCAACCAAGACATAAGGCCTTTGCTCTCGTTGATGTTGGTCTCTATAAATTGATCGAGAATCGGAAGAGCTTTTGTGTTTCCACTTGCCTCGGATGTGAGCTGACGACGGTAAGCTTCTTCGAGCTCTTGTAATTCGGATGCGGAGAGTTCTTCACCACTTAGGCTGCGCGGAATCTGGACGTAGATATATCTTCCCAGAACTCCGCTCAGAGCCACGGCCATCATGGACCAGAAAGACACAGCGACGATACCGCCGAATTTGAAGGTTGTGTGAAAAATCACAAGGACGGGACCAGTGATCCCCATCCAGATATGATAGTTGAGCCAATAGCGAATATCGCCCCAACCTTGCTGCATAAAGCGCATACGTTTGCGCATGGAATACAACAGGAGGATTAACATTAGAGCACTTCCGACGATTCCGGCACCCTGACCTATGAAACCGGAGGGCTTCCATGCAAGATGGAGGTCACTATGAGGGCGCTCTTGCAATGAGAGGCCGTAGTATTCGAAGCCATAGCCTGCCAGATAAAGTGTGGCGATGACCGTCAGGCTATAGAGGACAATTAGGCTAAACTTATGGAGATTCAAGTCTTGTGCGCAGTTTTTGGGAATTTACGTAATTTAACAAACCTGTCTTGAAAAGGCGAGTGCCATACAATCTGTATTCTAATTATGTGCCAATATCACGCTTTGCTTTTGAATCCTGAAAACACTATATTTTGCGGAACAAACGTGCAAAACCATCAAGAGTTTCTCGGTATGCGATATATTCTATTATTTCTTATAGCGTTCAATTTCACATTAATACCTGCAAAAGCGGGGATTGATGTGACTTCGCTTCCGCCAGATAGTGCGCTATCCCTTGCGTTGACAAGGATTGAAGGTCAAAACATTAGTTTAGCTGAGGTTATCAGCTTAGCTATAGACCGGTCAACAATGGCGAAGGACGCAGAGGCGATGCTGGCTTCTGCGCACGGGAATCTCAACCGCGAGAGAGGCGTGTTCGATCCAGAGTTGTTTGGTGAAGTCAACTCTGCCTCGGCAAAGCAACCCTCGGCCTCTCCATTTAGTGGAGCGGCTGTCCTGAACCCCAAATCAACAACGGGACAAGTGGGTGCAAGGATAACGCTGCCTATTGGGACAGAGCTTGAAGCTTCGATGGTTGGGACAAAACTTGAGACGAACTCAACATTTTCGTCCCTTAATCCCGAATACGATGCAACCGGCTCGCTAACCTTTAAGCAACCCCTGCTCAAGGGATTTGGCCCGTCGGCTTGGGCTAATCGGGATCAGGCGCAGAAAGGCTATGAAGCGGCAAAGCTGCGCTACGAACAGGCGATGGAGCGTGTGCGTGCTGTGGCTGAACAGTCTTACTGGGAACTCTATGCAGCTGAACGTGATGTTGCGGTCAGTATGGTCACGCGCGACTTAGCGTTGGCGTTGATGCAAGAGGCCGATTTGCGAGTAGAAACCGGACTCGTCGGGCCAAATCAGGCAAACAATGCGAAGGTCTTTCTTGCAGATCAAGAGCTTAACTTGCTTGACGCGCAAGATTATGTATCGCGGGCGAGCGATGCGCTCGGCTCATTAATTGGGCAGCGACCGAACGGATTTCTGCGATTCAAAACCGTTGATAAGCCGCCGCAAGTTGCGAAGGCTGAACTGCAAGAGGAAGTCGTCGCGCGAGCAATGACAGAGAACAAAGAGCTTCGGGCGGCAGAGCTTGACGTGGAAGGCGTGAAGGCGTTCGCGCGTGCGGCATGCTGGGACGCCTTGCCTCAGCTTGACTTATTTGGTGCGCTCGGTGGCAACGGCTTGGCTGGTACCGGTCGTGACGTAATCTTTGGATCGGATACGCTGCGTAACGATATGGATACAAAGTTCGGTAACGCAATTGATCAAGCATTGAATCGCGATTATCCGTCGTGGATGATCGGCGTGCGGCTCAATGTTCCGATATTGCAACGCGGGCCGCAGGGTGAACGCAATCGTTTGCGTGCAGAAGTCAACCGAGCTGAACAGCGCTATATTCAGACCCAGCATATGCTGGAAGAGCAGGTTCGAGCGGCGCATCGTGAACTTGAGCAAGGGCAGGAACGCTTGCAGCTCTCCGAAGAAAATGTAAAGGCGTCACTCGATCAAGTTCGCATCGGACTTATCGAATACAAAGGCGGCAAGACGACCGCGTTTGAGTTGGTGCGGCTTGGAGCCGATCTGGCCAACTCGCAACGGCGCTATTCGCGCACTCTCGTTAGGACTGCGAAGGCCGCCGCCGAATTGCGCGTGCTGGCTCCTACGCATGAGTAACAACCTATTCCCCATTAATCACAATCTACTTGAGACATAGACATGCATAACACACGAATAATGGCCGCAGTTTCAATTCTGGCGCTAAGCCTTGGACTGGTCGGCTGCATGGGCGGAGGTTGGGGCGGAGGTTTCTCGATGCCGCCGACGCCCGTTGAAACGACGCATGCGAAAATGCAATCCGTTTCCGACAGGTTTGAAACGATCGGTACCATTGAAGCCGATGAAGCAGTTACTGTAGTGGCTGAGATCGGCGGAACGATTACGCGCATTCCCTATGAGGAAGGCGGCAACGTGGGGCGCGGAGAATTGCTCGCGCAGTTGGATGACAAAGAGCTAAAGGCCGGGTTAGACCGTTCAACGGCGTTACGTGATCAGTCACAAGCAACGTTTGATCGCATCAAGCGTATCGTTGATCAAGGCGCGGGTTCGGCGCAAGACCTTGATGATGCGAGTGCGGCGCTACACGTTGCTGAAGCGAATGTGTCTTTTGCCAAAGCCCAGCATGACAAGACGCGCATTACTGCGCCATTCGCTGGCGTAGTTGGCGCGCGCAAGGTGAGCCCGGGAGCGTATGTGCAGCCGGGAACTCCGATTGCAGACATGGCCAGAGTCGATCTCTTGCGCGTGAACTTCACTGTGCCTGAACGATATGTCAATGATCTGACGATTGGGTCGGAGGTGCGCATTGCAACTACTGCGTTTGCTGGCGGAGAAGCCATCGGAAAAGTCATGGTTATTGAACCGAAGATTGATGCAAGGACGCGCAGTGTCGGTGTCGTGGCTCGGCTTGAGAATCCTGAAAGCAACTTTCGGCCCGGTATGTCGGCGAATGTTGCAGTTACATTGAAAGAGCGCGCCTCGGCGTTAACGATTGCGAGTGAAGCAGTGTTCCTCGAACAGAATCAACCGTATGTGTATGTCGTCAAAGCAGATTCATCGGTATCGAAAGTTGCGCTTCAGTTGGGCAGCCGCTCACGTGAATCCGTTGAAGTTGTGGGCGGTCTGGATGAATCCATGATGATCGTAAAGGCCGGACAGCAGAAGATCTTCGATGGTGCGAAAGTGATGCCAGTTTCAAGTCTTGATTCTGTCGCGGCGGCACAAAAGCAGGCGCAACAGATGCAAGCGGATAGCGGGGCCGGTAAATGAAACTAAGCGATCTTTCCATTCGCAGGCCGGTGTTCGCATCGGTGATGAGTCTCTCGATCATTTTGTTCGGAGTCATCGCCTTCTTGCGGCTGCCGGTTCGCGAATATCCTGATATTGATCCGCCGGTGGTGTCGGTCATCACACTCTATCGCGGTGCGAGTGCGAGCGTGGTCGAAACCGAAATCACCGACGTATTGGAAGAGCAGTTTGCCACGTTGTCTGAAGTGAAGACACTGACGTCATCGAGCCGCGAAGAAGGCTCGGTGATCACGATTCAGTTTGAACTTTCACGCGACGTCGAGGAAGCTGCTAACGATGTGCGCGATCGTGTGGCGCGGAGCCGTGGATTGCTGCCGCGCGACATCGAAGATCCAATCGTCGAGAAAGTCGACGCGAATGCGCAGCCGATTGTGTGGCTGGGTGTGTCGAGCGACAGGCATGACGGTTTGCAGCTTACAGATGCGGCGGATCGTATTCTCAAAGAGCGGTTACAGCGTTTACCGGGTGTGGGTTCGATTATCATCGGCGGCGAGCGTCGCTATGCAATGCGTGTGTGGCTTGACCCGGCCCGGCTTGCGGCACGCGGGCTAAGCCCGACCGATGTTGAAAATGCTATCTCGCGAGAGAATGCGGAAATTCCCGGCGGACGCGTAGAGGGCAACGAACGCGAGTTCTCTGTACGTACACACGGTGAAGTTAATACACCCGAACAGTTCTCGTCTATTATCGTCGCACAAACGGATGATGGGATCGTGCGTTTGAGTGACGTCGCAACGGTTGAAGTCGGCGCCGAAGATGAGCGCACAGTCGCGCGCTACAATGGTCAACCAGCGGTCGGTTTGGGAATTGTAAAGCAATCCAAAGCTTCGACACTTGACGTGGCCAAAGCCGTGCGCGAAGTTCTCCCTCAGCTTGAGGCAGCGCTTCCCGAGGGGATGAAGATCAATGTTGCATACGACTCGTCAACCTTCATCAGCGACTCAATCGGCGAAGTGGCCGAAACACTAATTATCGCGATGTGTCTGGTGATCCTGGTCGTGCTTGCCTTTATGAAGAGCATGCGGGCCACGCTGATTCCGACGCTCGCGATTCCGGTTTCGATCATCGGGACGTTTGTCGTGATCTACTTTGCCGGCTTCACGATCAACATTTTGACCCTGTTGGCCCTCGTGCTCGCGATTGGACTTGTGGTGGACGACGCGATTGTGGTGCTCGAGAACATTTTCAGGCATATGGAGATGGGAAAGAGTAAACTGCGCGCGGCGTTTGACGGATCAAAGGAAATTGCGTTCGCCGTTATTGCCACGACGATTACGCTCATCGCCGTATTTGTGCCAGTGGCATTCTTGACAGGTTCGGTCGGGCGATTGTTCCGTGAGTTCGGCTTTACCGTCGCGATTGCTGTCGGGATCTCGGGCTTTGTGGCATTGACATTGACACCGATGTTCAGTTCGCGCATCTTGAAACCAATTCACGGCACGGGCAACTCGTGGGCGTCGCGCAGTTTCGATGCGTTCTTTGATTGGATGAACCGCACATATGAACGCATCTTGAAATTTGCACTGCGGCACAGGTTGGCCACGATTATCACGGCCATTGTGCTCGTTGTGCTCAGTGCAGGTATCTTCAAGTTCATGCCGAGCGAACTTGTGCCGACGGAAGATCGTGGCATCGGTTTTGGTATCGTGCTCGCTCCGGAAGGTTCAACACTAAACTATACAGATCGACACATGCGCAAAGTGGAGGACATTCTGCTTCCGCTGCCGGAGCGCAACGGTCTGTTTACAGCAACGGGACTCGGATTTCAAGGACCTGGACGAGTGACGGATGGATTCTTGTTCTTGAATCTCGGTTCACCGGGTTCACGCGAGCGATCGCAGCAAGATATTGTTGGCCAACTTTTCCCGCAATTGTTCTCGATTCCGGGTGTGCTGGCCTTTGTGATCAATCCGCCGAGCTTGGGACAGTTTTCATCAAGCCCCATTGAATACGTCTTGCAGGCTGAGAGCTATGAAGAGCTTAGCCAAGCAATGGGTGTGATGCTTGCCAGCGCGAATAAGCTTGGGTATCTCTATAACGTCAATTCGGATTTGAAACTTGATAAACCTGAACTCAGTATTGCGATTGATAGAGATCGCGCGTCGGAATTAGGTGTTTCTACCAGTGAAATCGGTTCAACATTGCAAGCGTTGTTGGGCGGACGCGTCATCGGCGACTTCAAGCGCGGAACTAAACAGTACGACGTGATTATGCAGGTGCAAGCCGCAGAGCGCGCAACGCCTGACGTGCTTTCGGGTGTTTACGTGCGCGGTCACTCTGGATTGGTGCAGCTTGCAAACGTCATTACAGTGAGCGAAACCGCCGGACCGAAAGAACTTAATCACTACAATCGTCGTCGCTCCGCAACGATAACTGCAAACTTGATTCCGTTTGTATCGCTCGGACAGGCGCTAACCGATTTGGACAATGTTGCGCAGACAAGTCTGCCCAAGGGCGTGACGCGCGAATTCGCAGGTCAATCGTTGGAATACAAGGAATCGAGCACGGGACTTTACTACTTCTTCCTGCTCGCGCTTGTGTTCATTTTCCTCGTGCTCGCTGCGCAGTTTGAAAGCTTCATCCACCCTTTCACGATTCTTTTGTCTGTGCCGCTGGCCGTGTTTGGTGCGCTCGTGTCGCTGTTCGTGTTCGGGCAGTCGCTGAACATCTATTCGCAGATCGGGTTGATCATGTTAATTGGATTGGTGACAAAAAACGCAATTCTTATTGTCGAATTCGCGAACCAACTGCGAGCACGCGGGCGAGAGATTACGCAAGCAGTTGTTGAAGCATCCGTCATTCGCTTGCGACCGATTCTGATGACGTCGTTGGCGACGGTGTTTGGAATCCTACCTATCGCAATCGGTCTGGGTGCAGGTGCTGAAGCGCGCCGCCCGCTCGGTATTGCCGTGGTCGGAGGTATGTTGTTCTCGACATTCTTGACACTTGTGCTTGTACCCGTAGTGTATTCGCTGATTGCAAAGTACTCCCCTGTGCATGATCCTGAAAAGGCGCTGGCAGACGAAGACGCGGCAATGCCGACTATCGCACCGCAGCATTCGCACTAAGCAATTCGTTTGTTTAAAAAGAGCCCTTGGGAGTGGATCCCAAGGGCTCTTCCGTTTATTGGGTTGTCCGCAGCGGTGCTATTCGATGATGTAGTTCTGGCCGCAAAGTGTCACCACAAACTTTTCGCCTTCTCGTTGGCCAGAGAGCAATGCATTCTCTTCGGCGCTGCTGTTTGTCAACAGTTCAAAGTAGTCGTCGCTGAATCGCTTAATGTGAGTGAGCTGCCCGGCGTCTTTCTCCATATCCAAGTGCGCAAGGCTTGAGAGAATCCAATAGTCTCCGCGCCTGTAGAAGATCTCGTTGCCAATCATGCGGATTGATTCTTCGCGGACAAGATAGTGAGCTTCGGTGTCGCGCCCTCCGCGTACATGCAGTTCACCGCTTGCATCGACTTTGAAACCGGGCTGTTTGGCCATTATCATGTTCTGCATCGCTGCGGATTCTTCTTGCGGCGCCGCACCAGCTGTCTCTTCATGCAAGGCCGTCGACTTCCGGGCAACATCGCGTCGTATGCTTCCCACATCAGAGAGTCTTTGATTCTCATCGGCAAGATAGCTCGTGTACGGAGTTACGATTCCGTAGCGGGTAGCAAGCTCAGTAATCTCATCTACCAATTCTTCGATGTTGCCTTTCAAGCGAACCTCGTTCAGCAAGAAGGCAACTCGCCGCTGTGCCCATAGCTTTTCAATGAACTTGTAAGACGATCGGTGATTGGAACCGTTGACTTCAACTGGATAGGCGAATGTTTGTTCGCGTCCCTGATACAATCCGGTAATAACAAGATCCGTTTGCATTATGCCGCTGACTTCGTTGCTGATTCGCCCCACCTGCACAATCTGGTCCCCCTCGAACAGATCACCTATGTCGGACGGTTGCCGATCCCGCAGACGAAAATCAACAAGATCGACTTGCAAGCCAGACATAACCGGATTCTTGATCTTGGAATAGAGCGAAGAAACTTTAACCTCAATGTCTTCGTCCGGTTTCACGTAGGCGGATTTGCCGTTTTGATCATTCGACAAATTATCAAGAAGTCGCACATTGACATCGTAACCGACACCGAAACAAAACAAGCGTGCTTGCAAGTCATTGGCTCTGCGGGTGTCGTCGATGATTCGCTGTTCGTCGGTGATACCAACTGTCGGCAAACCATCCGTCATAAAGAACACATATGTCGGACGCGATGTCGCGTTGTCCAACGACGCTTGGCGGTTTGATTGGCTCAGAATATCCATCGCCGTTTCAAGCGCGTCGTGAATATTGGTTCCGCCGCCGGACTCTACCCTGCTCACGTCGGACAAGGCCATGTCGCGATTTGCTAATGTCGCAGAGGTAAGCGTGCCAAAGGTGGATTCGACTGCATCGTTGTACGTGATGATGTCGAAGCGGTCCTCGGAGTTCAAGTTGTTGATGACAAATCGCGCGGCGTCACGGGCTTGGGCGATCTTTTCGCCTGCCATTGAACCAGAACGATCAAGCACGAGCAAGATGTCCTTGGCAAGCGGCGCTTGCGTACTCGCGTTGCGGGCGGGCGATACCAGCATCATGTAATAGCCGTCTTTGCCGCGCTCGGGGAAATAGGTCAGGAATGAGGCGCCAAGCTCCGTATTATCTTCTCGATAGTAGACCACGAAATCGGCTGACGGATAGAAATCACGCGACGTAAATGTCACCAGCGCATTTTTGTCACCGCGATAGGTTGTTTTGATTTCTACGGTAGGCGAATAGATGTTCATCAGCTCCGCCTGTCCTTCAATTTCCGCAGTCACTCTGACTTCTTTCACTGGAGCGGATGAATGCCGAGCCGTCGCAAGCGGGAATTGCAGTTCTACAATATCGCCTTCACGCGGGCAGAGCATATTGTAATGAAAGGTGAGCGTCGCAGGTTTATTAGGTTCCAATGGAAATGCGGAGACGCGAATACAACCCAGACCCGCATATTCCAGCAATGCAGGATCGCGGCGCCGACGAACAATGTCTTCATAGTAGCGGCGCGCGTCGTTTGCGGAGAGAATTTCACCGCTCATTTCGCGCCCGTTGACTGTCAATGTGAGTTGATCCACACTGGCATCGGCAGGTATAGGCAAATAGTACTCAGCCTCGACCACACGGCCGCAAGTGTTCAATAGTGTTTCCGTCACCGATACCGACGCAACTTGATTGCGCACCTGCATATCGACGAAGCGTGATTCGACTGCCCAAGGTGTAGGCGGCCGTAGTGATGAATTCGCCGGCGGATAGAAGTCGGGCGTGGTGATTGAGACCTGTGCGAACGCTGTGAGACAAAGCAACTGCAATGCGAGTAGAGCGAGCTTTACGCGCTTCATGGCGAGTCCTCCTGAATTGCGGGTTAAATGGAGGCCGGGACCGACATTTGTCACGTAAGTTGGACGCGCGAGGTTGCTGCGAGGTTTAATCGACTGGCTCTTGTGCAGGTTTTTAAACCTTATTCCTGAGCAAGTTGTGAAAGAACGATGAAGTTGCTGCCAAAAGGAACCGCGACTTATCATCGCGGTTCGGGGTAATCAGTTACTATTTAGAGCGTGTGCCGACGAGCTTTACGTCTATTCGCTGTTCTTCGGCGAGTTTCATGACCAAAAATTCAGGCCGGGTGATACTGAAGTCTTGAAGCTTCACGCTGAATTTAGATTCAACGATAAGTTCGTCACCGTTCACGGTCAACCAAGAGATTGGATTGATTTCGCGGCTGACGCCGTGCATCAATAGAGTGCCTGTAACATTGACAGCCGTCTTTTGTCCGTCGGTAAGAGTTCCACCGGGGATGTCGAGCGAAGTCATTTTGAATACCGCTTCAGGGTATTTTGCAGTCTCAAGATGGTTCTCGCGCATGTGCTTATTGCGCAGACTCATTCCGGTGTCCAGCGAAGCAAGATCGACGTGAATTTCGGCATTCCCTTGCGTTGAACCGTCGGGCAGCATCACAAAACCCGTGACCACATTGGTCTTGCCAACGACTTCTTCGAGCGGCGCTTCGCTGGTAAACGTGACGTGGTTAGAAGAGCTTCCCTGGACAATCGTGAACATCTCGCCGGCATAAGAGGCTGCGCATGCGCTCAGGAGTGTAATTAGTACGTATCTCATCGGCGAGTTCCTGTATTTTGAATTTAGGTACGTAATCGCTATTTCAACAAGACCATTTTGCGTGTATCTACGTGACCGCCGCTGGCAAGTTGATAGAAGTAGGCGCCGGACGGCAATTCAGTTGCACTGAATTCGACTCGGTGCGCGCCGCTGCTCAAGTTTCCGTTGACGGGTTGAGCGATTTGCTGACCAAGAATATCGAAGACGGTAAGCGTCGTGTAACCGGATGTGTTTAACGAGAACTCAATCGTAGTTGCGGGGTTAAACGGATTCGGGTAATTGTCTTTCAGCTCGAAGGCTGTAACACCGTGTTGATGCTCTTGTGGTGTCGAGCTGATAATCTCACCAGCCTCATAGCGGAAGATGCGGCCGTCTCCCGTTACCAAGAAACCAAGCGTATCGTTGACAAAATAGATGGCGTTGAACGATGAGACAACCGGCGGTTCTTGCGTGCTCCACATGTCGCCGTTGTCCATTGCACTGGCAAGAAATCCGCCCGCTCCGCAGACCCAGCCGTTATCCTGATTGGTGAAGAAGATGTCCATCAAAGCAACGGTTGTGCTGCTCGTTTGCGGTGTCCACGTTTGACCGCCGTTGCTCGTGTGGTAAATCCGGCCTTGACCGCCTGCGGCCCATGCGGTGTTCTCGTCCATGGCCATTACAGCTTCAAACTCATCTTCTTCGCCGCCGGGAACACTCAACTGCGTGTTCCAAGCGTTTCCACCGTTGCTAGTATACATGATCAAGCCATCCGAACCAACCATCCATCCGCGCTGGCTGTCAAGCATATGAATGCCGCGCAGGTCATCTTGAGCAGGACTGGATTGCGGACTCCATATGGCCCCGCCGTTGGTCGTATGAATCAGAATGCCGTCTTTGCCGCAAGCCCAGCCGTTTTGCGAATCTGTGAACCAGATGTCGCGGAGCTTATCCGGCGCTCCACTTGTTTGCGGAGTCCACGACTGGCCGCCGTTAGTTGAGTGAGCGATATAACCGTCATTGCCACAAACCCAACCTTCGGTTGCACTGATGAAGAAGACGGCCTCGAGGTCTTCAGGCGTTCCGACAAGTTGCCATGAATCACCGCCATTTGTCGTACGCAGGACACCTTGATTGCCAGCAATCCAACCCGTGTTTGCGTCCAAGAAGCGGACGTCGTTCAAGGGTAAGCTTGTCGGGCTGGTCAGCTCGGACCAAGTCGTTGTATCGCCGCCGCCGCTGGTTCCGACATTGATGACAGCGGTCATGTTAGAGTGATATTGGCAAACATACGCAAATGTTCCGGCCTGCGCAAATAGGTGGCTGAATGAGGCACCCACAGCTAAGAAATCGCTATCAAATGATCCATCGGTCGCTGTGACCGTATGCGGCGAGGTATCGTTGTTGGTCCAACGAACGGAATCGCCCGGCTGAATGGTTTGAGAAGTTGGCGCAAAAGCGAAGTTGCTGATGGAAACATTGTGGGTCGCCGCAAATGCTGTTGTACTAAGCCATGAGGCAGCAAGGAGGGCAGTGCAAAGAAGCTTGAATCGCATTTTCGGAATCACCTGTCTGATTTTGTATTGAAAGTTTACTTAATTTGGACGCAGGGCGCGCCGGAAATAACCTATTGTAGCTGCCCCACTGAAAAATTTGGGAGAGGGGGACCGCAAAGAATTGAAGTTTAACCTGTCTGTAGTGCTTGTCCTTGCGGTCCCCACTTTGCTTATGGCAATGGGTGTGCCAGTAGCCAAAATCAGTGGGGGGGCTATCTTTTAAGTATATATTATTAATTACTTAAAGTCTGTGCGAAGGTTGAGAGTGTTATGCTTTATGACATGCCATACAGATTGTCCAATTGAGGCTCAGAGCGGGCAAACGGCTTTATATCCTTAACATTCTTGCACTTACAACTGAGGCACTCGTGCCACACCAATTGATACAAAACTATCATTCTGATTATTAGGCTTTTAACCACAATCCAGATGTTCGCCCGTGCTTGATAAACTGCGCCCGCGGCTCACGCGGTACTTCGCTTTGAACTTCCTCTTACTCGACCTTCTGATAGTCGGGGCCGGAGGCGTTGTGGCCTACCAGTTGGGAAAGGCCAACCTGATCTCCGTGGCTGAGCAATATGGAACGGCTGCTGTGAACCACCTCGCACGCTCGATAGACAAGTTCTACCTCGAACCGTGGCAGATGACATTTGACACCTTTCCGTTTGACCACCCGCTTGCCCACCACGAGCTGACTGGAATCGTGCAGACATTTGTGAGCGGATTTAAGGTCGAGCGCATCAGTATATACGACAAGAACTATCAGATCGTATTCTCGACCGACTCGGTACGCGAGGGGCAGAAGGATCCGACGAATTCACTGCTGCTGTCGGCTCTCGCGGGCAAAACAAGTTCATATCTTGTGCGTGAGCAGACTCCGGCACATATGGATTCGGCAAGCAACGATACCGATCACATGATTGCATTTGTGCCCGTGGGATTTCGCACAGCGGATGGAGGGCAATCGAGATTCGCGTTTGAAATTCTGATGAACGTTGCTGAGACTTACCACAAAGTAGAACAGCTCCGGCTCGTAATTCTCATCAGCACGCTTTTGACGGGACTTGCACTTTTCTTCGTAGTGTGGGTAATCGCCGTGCGAGCAGACAAGGCAATCATCGCAGAGTACCGAGAACGCATTGCATTAGCGGATCAGATACAACAGCAGAATGAGAACCTTGAATTGATCGTGCAGCAACGCACGCAGGAATTACGCGACGCGCAAGCTGGATTGGTGCAAATGGAGAAGATGTCCGCGACAGGGCAGCTTGCGGCAGGCGTAGCGCATGAAATCAATAATCCGGTTGGGATCATCAAGAATAGGCTCGAATTGCTGATTGAAGATGTCAAAGCGGATCGAAAAATCGATGACATGCCAGATCACTTGACGATGATGCATCGGCAGACAGACCGCATCTCCAAAATTGTCAGTAAGCTATTGTCATTCGCGCGGAAGTCGTCGGGTAAGAAAGCTCCTCTAAACGTCGATCAGTTACTGCACGGTGTTGTTCTACTCGTGCGCAAAGAAGCAGAGAAACGAGGCATATCGCTTTCAGCCGATATTGCGCCGAATCTGCCGCCAATCATGGGCGAGGTTACAGAACTCGAGCAGGTCTTCATTAACCTGATCATTAACGCAATGGATGCGACGCCGCGCGGAGGCAAGATTACATTGTTCGCCACACCGGTTGATAGCCGGGTTCAAGTGCGCGTTGAAGACACCGGTTCGGGCATCAACCCTGAGAATGTCACGCGCATCTATGATCCGTTCTTCACTACAAAGGATGTGGGCGTGGGCACCGGTTTGGGATTGGCGATTTCTTATCGAATCATTGAAGACCACGGTGCGACGATTATGGTCGCGAGCGCACCGGGACACGGCACTACGTTCACGCTTAACTTTCCTGCTTCAGAAGCTTAGGTTACTCTATGACAAACGCACCACGCATTCTCGTAATCGATGACGAACCGGACTTGCTTGAGAATTGCCGCATGATGCTCACTCGCGAGGGGTATGACGTGCGCACGCAAACGGACGGACTGAACTTGGATAAAGTGCTCTCTGAATACGACCCTGATTTGCTCATCACAGATCTAATGATTCCGCAGCGCGACGGAATGGAGATTCTGCGCGAGGTGAAGTGGGCGCACAGTGATCTGCCGGTCGTTATGATGACCGCGTATGCCACGATTGAAACGGCCGTCGACGCAATGAAGAACGGCGCTACGGACTATATTGTCAAGCCGTTTGCGAAGGACCAATTCGTGCATGTGGTTGGTCGCGCGCTCAAAGAACGTTCTCTTGTCGTTGAAAACCAAAAGCTTCGACACGAATTGGCACAGCAAAAGGTGAAGTCGTCTGTCATCGCCGTTGATCCTGCGATGAAAGAGCTAATGGCAATGGCCACGCGCGTGGCCGATACGGATGCGAGCGTTTTCATTCAAGGAGAATCGGGAACGGGTAAGGAAGTATTGGCACGCGCTCTGCACAACGCAAGCAGAAGAAGCGGGAAACAATTCTTGGCCGTCAATTGCGGCGCACTTCCTGCTAACCTGATTGAGAGCGAATTGTTCGGGCATGAGAAAGGTGCGTTCACCGGCGCATCGACGATGCGCAAAGGCTTGCTCGAAGAGGCTCAAGGCGGGACATTCTTTTTTGATGAGATAACCGAGATGGATCCCGCGATGCAGTCAAAGCTGCTGCGTGTCATTCAAGAACGTTCAGTGCGAAGAGTTGGCGGGAATCGTGAAGTTCCGATTGACGTTAGAATTGTTTCAGCGACCAATCGTGATCCTGAAGAGGCTGTGAAGTCCAAACAGTTTCGGGAGGACCTTTTCTTCCGTGTTGCAGTTGTTACGCTCAACATACCCCCGCTTCGCAAGCGTGCTGACGATATTCCTGCGTTGGCACAGCATTTTCTGAAAGATCTTTGCACTTCATACGGCCGAAGCATCGATGGCTTTACTCCGCAGGTGATGGAGAAACTGCAGGGCTACGCATGGCCGGGAAACGTACGCGAATTACGCAATGTCATAGAACGCGCGGTTTCACTTGCCACCAAATCCGTCATTCGTGATGAAGACTTACCCGCGCACTTTCAAAAGGCGGCCAAACGTAAAGTTCAAGTTGATTCTGTGGAGACTTACGACAACGCGAAGTCAAAGCTTCTTGATCAATTCCAGATTGAATATTTTTCGCAACTGATGAGCGAAGAAGACGGAAACATTAGCCGAGTTGCGCAGCGAGCGGGCGTGGACAGAAAAACAGTCTATCGCATTCTCAATGCTGTCGGGCTGATGAAGAGCGATGACAAGCAGGAGTGAGTTCGTTTAGATCAAAATCAAAGGGGTCCACGTTTCCGTGGACCCCTTCTTTATTTCAAACCGAACGCGATCAGGGTCGCTCAGCTCAAGGCGGGAACAGGTTTTAATTCTGTTTCTGCAACGCGCTCTTCGCTCCAATCTTTCTTGCTGAAGCCGTCAAGCAACGTGTACATGACGGGAACAAGCACTAAAGAAAGCAAGAGTGATGACAGCAAGCCACCGATAATGACCACACCCATACCCGCGCGCATTTCGGAACCTTCACCGAGCGCAAGCGCAAGCGGAAGCATACCGACAACCATTGTCATTGTCGTCATCAAGATTGGACGAAGGCGGCGCGGACCTGCCTCCAGCAATGCATCAATGACCGATTGCCCTCGTGCACGTTCCTGATTAGTGAAGTCGACAATCAGAATTCCGTTCTTTGTTACAAGCCCCATGAGAATGAGTAAACCAATCATCGAGAACATTGACAGCGTATAGCCGGTCACCGCAAGTCCGATGAGCGCACCGACGATAGCAACAGGCACAGAGAACATAACCACGAACGGATAGATGTAGCTTTCATACAGAACAACCAACACCATGTACACAAAGAGAATGGACAGAAGAATTGCTTGGAGCATGTCCGTCATCATCGTGCGCATGTTTTCTACGTCACCATAGGCAAAGAAGCCGACTCCTTGCGGCGGAGTGTACTTGGCCATTTCGAGATCAAAGTCTCCTTGCACCGCTCCGAGCGACCTCCCGACGACGTTTGCAGACACCGTCACCAAACGCTCGCGGTCTTTACGCGTAATTGATGACGGCCCAGATGTGCGGTCGATGTGCGCCACTTCGCCTAAGCGAACCATTTGTCCTGCCGCATTCATGATTTCAACTTCAGTGATTCGTGTCGGATCTGTTCGGTACTCAGGTGTTAAGATCGAGCGAATATCAACTTCAAGCTCACCCGTGCTGAACTTTGAAATCACTTCTCCGTTCACTGCGCTGCGAATTGCCATCGCCACCTGGCCTGGAGTCAAGAGACTCGCCGCAGCGCGATCACGATCAACGTGAATCTGTAATTCTGGAGCGCCAAGCTCGTAGCTTGTCTGTACGTCGCGCGCGCCGGGGATATTGCGAAGTAAGGCCATCGCGTAATCTGCCGCAACTTGTACGCTGTCGAGATTCTGCCCGCGCACTTCGTATTGAATCGGAGCCGCGTTGGCAGTGCCAAAGATTCCGATGTCACTGACGCGGATCTCTAAGCCGGGGATGTCCTTGCAATACTTGGCAATTTCCGCTTGCGTTGCGCTCGTGGGCTGTTTACGGGCATCGCGCTTCACCAAACGAACTTGGATATTCCCAACGCGAGAGTTTTCGTCGACGCCCCATTCGGACTCTTGCAAACCGATGGTGCTAAGAATGCTTTCGACTTCCTGGTGAGAAGTGAGATAGCTCTCGATTCGTGCCATGACCTCGCTGTTTTCTTCGAGCGTGGTTCCGAGCGGCATTTTGGTTGCGATTGCAAATTCGCCACGGTCCGTCGGCGGTACAAAGTCGCTGCCAATAAAACCCATCGGAATTAACGCGATTGAACCTATAACCATGATGGTCGCAATGCCAATGACAACGATTCGACGGCGGAGTGCCCACCGCAACACGCGTCTATATGACTCTTCAAGGTTGGCGAACCATGCTTCAAACTTACGGGCGAACCCGCGCATCCACTTTTCGCCGTGAATGTTGTCTGCGTTGTTCAAGCGGCTTGCAAGCAGCGGCGTGATCGTAAACGATACCAACAACGACATCACGAGCGCCGTCACGAACACCAACGAGAATTCACGGAAGATGTTTCCGACAAGTCCTTCCACGAACGCGATGGGCAGGAACGTCACGACGTCCACAAGAGTGATCGACACGGCGGCCAATCCAATTTCGTTTCGACCTTTAATCGCAGCCTCTTTAGGACTGACTCCCTTTTCATCCATTGATGAATATTCTCGAGAACTACGATTGAATCGTCCACCAACACACCAATCACCATTCCGAGGGACATCATGGTCATCAGGTTAATCGAGAAATCCATCAGCTTCATTGTAATGAAAGTCGAAACGATGGAAATCGGAATCGCAATCAAGACGATGAGCGAATTGCGCATCGAGTGAAGGAACACGAGCAGAACCAATGCAACGGTGATCAACGCTTCAGCGATATTACGCTGAACTTCATTAATCGAGTTACGATTGAAGATGGTAATGTCTTGAGCAACTTCGACATTGACAAGCGAACCGTACTCGGCTTCGACTTTGTCCAGCACTTTGCGAACGCGATCAGATGTGCGAACGCTATTGGCCTGCGATTGCTTGACGATTTGGATACCGAGCGCTGAGACTTGATCAAGGCGGGTCAACGAGCGATCAGACTTGATCGTATCGGTCACCTGTGCAATATCGCGCAAATAGATCGCTGAGCCGTCCGCAAGTGGAATGCGCGTCATTTCAATTTCTGACAGCGTTTCATACTTCCCGGCAAGGCGAACCGTGTAATCCTGTGTAGGCGTGAACAGTTTTCCTGCGGGCACGTCGAGATTGTCAGCAGCAAGAACTTGATTCACTTGTGCAAGAGATAGCCCGTGTGTTGCCAATCTATCAGGGTCAACCGCCACTTGGATTTCTCGTTTCGCGGCACCGGTAATCACGACTTGACCGACTCCATCAACCTGCTCAAGTCGCGGACGAACGTATTGATCAACGAACGTATAGAGATCCGGCTGCGACATTTCACTCGACACGGCGAGTCGAAGAATCGGCAACGCCCCCATGTCAGCCTTGATAATCTGCGGCTCTTCTGCGTCGTCAGGAAGCTGCGAACGAATGGTTGTCACCGTGCGCTGGGTTTCCTGCAAGACGATATCTGAATTTGCTGACATGTCAAACTCAAGCATCACAATGGAAACGTTTTCGCGATTGACAGAGCGAATGTGCTTCAGCTTGTTGAGTGACACAACCGCATCTTCAATTGGGCGCGAAACCATTGTCTCGACTTCTTTCGGGCCTGCACCCGGCCATGTTGTGACGATCGTCACCATCGGCCAGTTCATAGTCGGCAGGAGATCTACGGGCAACCGCTGATAGAGCATGATGCCGAGCACTGCGATGGCCAAGAAGAACATCGCGACGGCGCTGGGCCGCTTTATGGCTAATTCTGTTACAGTCATCTTGTGATCTCCTATTGCAGCGTCAGCGAGAGTTCAGAACCTTGTGACAGAAGCTGATTGCCGGTCACAATGATCGTGTCGCCGACCGCGATTCCTTCGACGGATACTTGATCACCTGCCATGCCGCGCACACGAACTGCGACTTTGTCTGCTTTGCCGTTCTTTGTGCGGAATACAACTGTGCGACCTACGTCAGGAAGTGTTGCTGCGCGCGGAACGATTAAACTTGTTGAATCCACACCGGCGGCAATGTAAGCGCGTGCGAACATACCTGATTTCAATCCGTCAGCGGCGTCAAGCGTTAGTTCAACAGGGAAAGTGCGGGCACCCTGCGTCGCGCGTGAGCCGACCGATGTGACCACAGCCGGGAACGAGTCGTTTAATGCTTGCACGTAAATCATCGCAGTTGCGCCGGGCATAAGCAGATGCACGTCTGTTTCGCTGACGGTCACTTGCATTTTCAACTGTTCAACGTCAACGATTTGGAACGCAGGTTGACCCCTGTCAATCATTTGGCCTACTTCAGTGAGCTTCGCGGTGATTGTTCCGTTAAATGGCGCGCGAATGGTGGCATCGTCGTACATTTTTTTGGCATAACGGTACTGCACTTCAGCAGCCTTTAAGCTTAGCCGCGCACCTTCATAGTCAGATTGAGAAATACTCTTCTCATTGTAGAGCTTTTCGACGCGGTCAAAATCAAGCTTGGCTTTATCAAAGGCAATCAAAGCGCGCTCCGATTCGAGTTCTAAAATAGCGTCGTCAAGTTTCAGCAATGGCTGACCTTTGCGAACGACATCGCCGACCTCAACGAGTATCTGTTCAATTTGTCCGCCGGTTTCGGCAGACAGAATTGCCTCGTGACGACCTTCGAGCGTGCCAGACTCTTCAATGACAGTTGCGAACGGTTGAGTTTCAAGGATGAAGCCGCTAACCGGGATAACGTTCGAGTATGCATTATTGGCGACATCCCCGTGCGCCTCATTTAACAATTTGATCGAAGTCAGACCCGCGATAATAAACACAGCGACTGACAGCGTGATGATTCGTTTTCTACTCATGTTTATCTCCAGTGATCAGTTTGCGTTCGGCGAAAGTCCGAGAGCCATGCGCAGTTCGGCGCCTGCTGACAATCGACGGTAGGTGGCATCAGCCAACGACACGCGTGCGGTCAACTCATCAAGCTGTGCGGCATCCATTTCAAGTGTCGTGACTTGGCCTTGTGAGAACTTTGTCTGAGCAATGCTGCGGGCTTGTTCAGAGAGTTCGACTGCAAGCTTCGCGGCCTTTTCATTCTCAATGGACGTTTCCAGATCTTTCAGTGCCGCCTCGTATTGGAGACGTGCTCCGCGTTCTGCCTGCGCGAGCGTCCACTCTGCTCTGCGCCAATCGGCACGATATTGCAGCGCCTTGCCGTGCACAGCGCCGCTCGACCAAATTGGAATAGCGAGGTTCACTCCGGCATAAAGCGACGAATAATTATTGCGCGGGTTGACATCCCAATCCTCGTTCTGCCATTGCCAAGCATATTTCATTTGTCCGGCAAGAACAGGATAGCGTGCATTGCGATAGATGACGTACAAATTCTCTTGTGCCGTCGCCATGTCGCGAAGAGCTTCAAGGTCGTAGCGGTTCGAAATGCGCATTGTCCCGGCAATCGTATCCACCGGAATGCTGTAGGAGTCCAGTTGGCCTTCAAAATTCAGCGTCGTGTCAATCGGCACACCGATATACTCTTTCAAAGCAAGTTCGGCGAGCGTGAGGTCACTGCGAGCGCGGTCAAGTGCGGGGCGCTGGTTTTGAGCTTGCACTCGCACACGAAGAACATCGTAGTCACTCAAGAGACCCAAATCGCGCATGCGTTCAGCGCGGTGCAGCGAGCTGTCGCTGACCTGAAGACTTAGCTCACGAGCCTTAACGACATCGCGCATCATCAAGACGCCCCAGAAACGCTGCATGACATCAAGCTCTGTTTTGAGATCCTGATGGTTGATGGCGTGTTCGGTGGCTCGTGTGGCGGCCTTTGCTCCGCGCAAACCAGCCGCGACTCTTCCGAATGTAAAGAGGGGTTGATTGAGCGTGACGCCCGCTGACAGAGCATTATTTTGATCCAGCTCGAGCGGCATCGGATTGCCTGTGTCAGGATTGGGAAAAAAGATCTTCCCTTTCTTGATGGCGCGCTGATAGCCAACCTGCCCTTCGATTTGCGGCAGCGCGTTGGACCATGCTTCGACGAGTTGACCCTGCGTCTTAATCTTGTCGAGCTGCGGACCTTGTTGCGCAAGCGAGCGCTGCTTCGCGAGTGCGATGGCTTCTTCGAGTGTCATTGCGTTGCCAATTGTGACGAACGCAAGAAGTGCTATGAGTACTGTAGTATGTCTCATTCTGACCCCTGGGAGACGGAGGAATTAGTTTCAGGTTGGAGAGCGTCGTAAAACAAACGGGTGGCGTATTCAATGGTATGTAAAGCGCGTTGCGGGTCGCTGTACCGGGCGGTACAAACTCCGCGATAGATTGCGCTGATAGCTTCAGCGACAAGTGTTGTGTTGAACGGTTTGAACTCGCCGCGCGCAACCGATTGATCCAATAGTCCCGTGATTACGCGCGCCCAGTTCTCATTATTACGCTGGAGCGCTTCGGAAATTTCGGGATACTTCTGCCCCATGCTGATGAACTGCTGGAAGAGCAGATCAGGCAGTGGGTCCTGAGCTTTTTGCTCGAAGAAATGGCGGTGGGCAAGGTAGAGTGCTTTCGAGCCGAACTGCTCATCGCTCGCCATTGCCATGACGGCCATCTGGTTGGCCGTCTCGTATTGTTCAGCCAGCGCGATCAAGATTTTCTCTTTGGACGCGAAGTACCAATAGATTGCCCCTTTGGAGAGGCCCGCATGTTTGGCAATCTCATCCACTGAAGTGCGGTCGAAGCCGTTCTTTGCGAACAGCTCGGCGGCGGCCTCGAGGATTTGGATTTGGCGTTGGTCTTTAAGTTCGTGGGTGGTCATTGTGTCCTCTAAACTGACTGGTCGGTCAATGGGCACAATTTAATCCAAACTGACCGTCGAGTCAATAGTAAACTGACTGGTCAGTTTTTTCTTAAATCTATAATAGGATGTTAATTAGATAATTTTAGTCGGATTTCGAGAGGCCTCGTATGCCTCTCTTGAGGAACCACTGTGCACCGTTATTAATTGCTCAGCTTCACTTTCCATTTAGGTTCCACAATCATTGACGCAGCAGCATCGGTATTACCTTAATTCTTGGAGGATCCCAACTTAGGGCAAAGAAAAGGGCCACCCGCTTTGAGGTGGCCCGTCCTTATATTTTCCGATCGGGGAAATCGCAGTTTTCATCGTTTTTCAACTCAATTGAGGCGGGAATGCCTCCAAAAACCACAAGAAAGTGCTTAAAACTATCCAAAACAAGAAATTATTAAGTTCAATAAAATGAAAATATCTCTTGCCCATGCGTTCAATATGTATTATATTATAAGCCTGCTTACCTCCTGCCCGTTTTCTCCTGAACTCCTTACCACATCGTCACACCCTAAATTCAAACTCCAGTTTTCCGAACAAAAAAACGGCGAACAAAATCGCTCGCCGTGTTCCGTCTCTTATTATAGAGATAACTTAGGCTGTGAGGCTCGGTACGGGTTTCAAGGCCTTCGCGTTCTCGCGCACCCACTTGGCCCCAGCTTCAACAGCCAAAACATTTTGATCGCCCAAAGCTTTCCGCTTGATTCCTTTAGGAACGATTGTCTTTAGATGATCGAGCGGCAGCAACTTACTGTACTCAACATAGGCGCCCAACAACACCATGTTGGCGGCGGCTTTCAATCCGAGGTCGTCGGCAATCTGCGTTAACGGAATGTAAAGCACTTCCACATCAGTTCTGTGAGCCTTACGGGCAATGATCGTACTATTAACAATGATCAAGCCGCCGGGTTTCACCGTCGGTTCAAACGTGTCAAAAGATGGATCATTCATCACGGCAAGGACATCTGGCTCCACCACGAGCGGTGAACCCACAGGATCTTTCGAGATGACAACAGAGCAATTCGCCGTACCGCCGCGCATTTCAGGACCGTATGACGGAATCCAAGAAACTTGCAGATGCTCTTGCATGGCGTGTGCTGCGAAAACTGCACCTGCAGTTAGCACACCTTGGCCGCCAAAGCCTGCGAACTTGAATCCTTTCGTCTCGAAATTATCTACAAATTTCTTGTCATAGGGAAACGGTTCGCCGAGCATTCCAAGTTCGAGGGATGCAACAACCTCTTCGTCTGTAAATTCCTTAATCTCATGCTCCCAGCCGACTCGAGTTGCGATTTCATCCTTCAGAACTTTTTCCGGAAATACCGGAAGCATCTCTTTTGTAATGAATTCGCAGGCCGCGTGAGTGTCCATCTTCCACCCTGTCGGACACGGTGAGAGAATTTCGACAAACGTGAAGCCTTTGCCCTCAACTTGCGCTTGAATAGCTTTGCGAACAGCTTTGCGCGTGTTCATAATGCCCTTAAGATCGGCAAGATGGCATCGCGCGACGTACACGGGTGCTTCAAGTGTGGCAATCATTTCTGCCATGTGAATCGGGAAACCTTCGTTCTCTGCTGAACGGCCATAGGGCGTCGTCGCGGTCTTTTGCCCCATCAAACTCGTTGCGGCCATCTGTCCGCCGGTCATGCCGTAAATTGCGTTGTTCACGAAAAACACGGTCATGTGCTCTCCGCGATTGGCCGCATGAATAATTTCAGCAGTTCCAATTGAGGCAAGGTCGCCGTCACCTTGATACGAGATAACGATTGAATTCGGGCGCGTGCGCTTGACGGCTGTGCCGACTGCCGGAGCGCGTCCGTGCGCGGCCTGAATATTACCAACATCGAAATAGTAATAAGCAAATACCGAACATCCCACAGGCGAGACAAAGATCGCGCGATCCGCAAGCCCCATGTCGTCAATAGTTTCAGCAATCAATTTATGCACGTTGCCGTGGCCGCAACCCGGGCAATAGTGCGTCGTATCTTTAGGTCCGCCTTTGCGATCGAAGTGTTCGTAAAACGAAGCCGGTTTCTCAAGAATCTGTTGTGACATCGTTTTCTCCTACTTCAGATAGCTGCGAGTTACATTGGTCAATTCTTCCACCGACGGGACCATGCCGCCCATGCGATTGTAGAAGTAGAGCGGCTTATCATTGCCAATCGCGAGTTGCACGTCGCGCAGCATCTGACCATTTGACAATTCGACATTCAAGAATGCTTTGCCTTGCTTGGCAAGCTCGTTCAGTCTCTTGGAGCAGAACGGGAATGCGGTGATGGGGCGAAGCAGACCAACCTTGTAGCCTTCGCGGCGCAGGTTTTCGAGAACAGATTGAAGCAGTCGCGAAATGAAACCGTAGCCGATCAATACGAGGTCAGCATCTTCGACTTGGATCTCCTGATAGCGGACTTCCTTCTCTTCGATCTCTGCATACTTTCTTTGCAGATGGCGGTTGTGCTCTTCCAAGCCTTCCGTGCTCATGAAGATTGATGAGACCACTTGATCTTTCGAGGCACGATCTGCATATAGCGCGTAATCACGATGTGCGACTTGCGTGCGCGCCTTCGGGAATTCAACAGGCTCCATCATCTGACCGATGTATGCATCCGTCAAGATATACGCTGGCAAGCGATACTTGTCGGACAGATCGAATGCCAAGACAGTAAGGTCTGCCATTTCTTGTGCACAGTTCGGTGTAAACACAAGGCACTTGTAGTTGCCGTGTCCGCCGCCATGCACAACTTGATTCCAGTCACCTTGCTCGGGCCAAATGTTGCCTAAGCCGGGACCCGCACGCATGACATCAATAATCACACACGGC
Source organism: bacterium (assembly GCA_016721565.1). Classification (GTDB taxonomy): domain Bacteria; phylum Electryoneota; class RPQS01; order RPQS01; family RPQS01; genus JABWCQ01. The sequence continues at coordinate 232,851 of JADKHW010000002.1, forward strand.
AATTCAGCAGCGGCCAGATACGAGACACCTTCCTGCTTCAATGAAATTCCGGGGCCGGATGATGCCGTCATCACTCGCGCACCCGCTCCGGCGGCGCCATAGACCATGTTGATTGCGGCAACTTCGGATTCTGCCTGCAAAAACGTACCGCCAATTTTCGGCAAATACTTCGCTGCGGCAGACGCAACTTCCGATGCAGGCGTGATGGGGTAGCCGTAATATTGCGTACAGCCTGCAAGCACTGCGGCTTTAACAACCGCTTCGTTAGCTTTGATTAATTCCATAAAATACTCTCGTGCGGGATCAGTCCGCCGTCCCTTTCTTATACACGATTACAGCGCCCGGTTCGGGACAAGCATAAAAACATGATCCGCAACCTGTGCAGCCGTCTCCAGAATAGACCACCCACTGGTAGCCGAGTTCATTGAAGGCACGCTCAAGGTTGGTTTCCAACACGGCAGGTTTGCAGACCTCTACGCAGCGTTGGCAGGATTTACAAAGATGGGGGACAATTTCTACTCGAGGCGAAAGGGTATCAGACATGCAACCTCCGGTTCCAGCATGGTCGTGGACGGTTTTTCCCGTGTTTTCCAACCATGCGCGATTTCAAACGATGCTACGCATACGATAATATACGAATGCAAAAATGCGTCCGCAAACTGACTCAAATTCGACAAAACGTGTAACTTAAGCGGATAATCGAAATTCTCGCGAATATGTTATACGCAACTTGCGAACAGCAAGGGTTTAGAATATTACTTTTTTTATCCCATTTACAACATGAGGAGTTGCACGGTATGGAACAAAGTCACAGGACGAACATTTAGTAGAGCACTCTTTTCGCATTGTAAAAGAGAACGCGCCCGAAGGCGCGTTCAGATAGGTAAATCGTGCTTCGATATCCTACAATTTGATGCGGGCATCCACCACGACACAGCGCTTTTCGTCTGGGAAAGCGAGCATCGGGTTGATGTCAAGTTCGCGGATTTCCGGGAAGTCCGTAGCAAGCTGAGACAAGCGGAACAAGAGTTCGGTTACTCGATCGAAATGAATCGACTGTTCGCCACGCACACCCCTCAGAATCGGATAGCCACGCAGACGGGCCAACATGCTTTCAATGTCGGTATCGGCCAAGGGAGCCAATCTGAAACTGACATCCTTCAACACTTCAACATAGATACCGCCCATGCCGACCATAATGAGCGGACCAAACACGGGATCGGCGGTGATGCCCATCACAAGTTCGCGACCGCCTGTAATCATCGCTTCAAGATTGACTGACCATGACTTCGGCGGTTGATCGAGCTTGGCAATTGCTGCGGCCATTTCGTCCCAAGCTTGCTCAGCTTCAACGGCAGAGCGCAAATTCAAACGAACACCGCCGACATCGCTTTTGTGCACGATGCCCTCGGCATTTATTTTCATTACAACCGGGAAACCGATTTTCTCCGACACCTTAGCGAGCTTGTCACGCGAAGGTACATTCACAATCTTCAAGAGTGGGAATTTGTAGGCATCGAGAATTCCGGAGACTTCTGCGGAGGTTAACTGCAAACGTGACTCTGCTTTTGCGGAATCTATGATCTTGAGAACTGCGGCCTTGTCCACATCATTAAACTTGCGGTACGTTCCCGGTCGGCGTTCCTGAATCGTCCGGAAGTGATCCATCGCCGCGAGCGATTGCACAGCAGATTCGGGAAAAACATAAACAGGTAAACCGGCTTTACGCAAAGAGAGGAGTACCTGAAGTGTCTCCGTCGCGTGTCATGAAGCAAACCAGAACTGGTTTGCCGAGATGTTTGTTCTTCGTGTAGGCGTTGGCGATTCCTTGTGCCACTTGGCTGGAATCGGACGTAAACGGAAGCACAAAAAGTACAATTATCGCATCGGTATTGGGATCATTGATCACCAAATCGGCGACTGTTTCGAAATGAGTCGCACCGGCACTCGAAACCATGTCAACTGGATTCCGCGCGCTGGCAAGATCAGCGAGAGCCGCTTTCAACTTTGTAGTCGTTTCCGGTGAGTACTCCGCCATCTTGAGACCGGCACTTTCAACAGCATCGGTGGCCAAGATCGCCGGACCACCACCGTTTGACATGATGCCAACTCTTGGTCCGCGAGGCAAAGGCTGAGTCGCAAAGGCTTGCGCATAATCAAACAGCATTTCAACAGTATCGACTCGCAAGATTCCCGCTGCATCAAAAATCGCGTCCACGGCGACGTCTGCTGCAGCGAGGCTCGCGGTATGAGAACTTGCGGCTTTCGCACCGGCACGCGTGCGGCCCGATTTAACGGCAATGATGGGCTTTGTGCGCACCATCTCTCGTGCCACTTGGATGAAACGCTGGGCATTGCCGAAGCTCTCAATATAGAGTAGCGTCAGTTCTGTTCGCGGATCATCTTTCCAATAGGCCATCACGTCATCCACGGAAACATCCGTGCGATTACCCAAACTAACGAAGGATGACAGACCGAGCTGCATGCCTGCCGTTCGTTCGAGAATTGCCACGCCAAGCGCACCGCTCTGAGACAGGAAACCAATGTTCCCCGGCACCGGAGTCGGTCCGGCGAATGTAGCATCCATGCGAACATTAGGATCCGTATTGATCACACCCATACAATTGGGGCCGATCATACGAATGCCGTACGATTTCACTTTTTCGAACAGTTGGCGCTCAAGTGCCGCGCCTTCTTCGCCGGCTTCCGCGAAGCCGGCGGTTATCATAATGATCGCTTTGATGTCCTTGCGGCCACAATCATCCACGGCTTGCAGCACGAGGTGTTTGGGAACACAAATCACTGCAAGATCGATTGTATCAGGAATCTCCAGAACGCTGCGGTAGGCTCGCATTGAATTAACGAAGTGCGCTGACGGGTTAACCGGATACACAACACCGTTAAACTCAAAATTTAGCAGCTTGCCGAGCAAATCGCGTCCGATTGTGCCTTGCTTGCGGCTTGCGCCGACGACGGCAATCGAACGTGGTTCGAAGATAGGAGTTAGATTGGATGTGTTGTTTACTTGTGAGGACATATGCCTTCAGTTAGATTAGAATTAGGTTATTATCTGTGCGAGTCAACAGCAGCGAACGCGCTCATTTGAACGATTTCGTTGACGCTCGCGCCTTGTGCAAGAATATGTACGGCGTGATCCATACCCATCAGAATTGGGCCAATGGCGGTTGCGCCTGCGAGTTCGACCAAGAGCTTGAAAGCAATGTTGCCGCTCGTCATATCCGGGAAGATGAGCGTGTTCGCCGCTTCACCATTGAGACTGGAGAACGGGAAATTCTTCTTCACAATTGATTCAACTAACGCGGTGTCGGCTTGCATTTCGCCGTCAATCACGATGTCCGGACGCTTTTGCTTCACGATTTCAACTGCGCGAGCAACCTTTTGCGACTGGGGATGCGGAACACTGCCGAAGTTCGAGAAGCTCAGCATAGCAACACGCGGCTCGCTCATGAAGTTCTTGCGTACCGTGTCGGCAGACAAAATGGCAATCTCAGCCAGTTGTTCAGGAGTGTCGACTTCGACATTTACACCGGTATCGGCCAAGAAGACGTTCCGGTTTTTCAACACGAGCGCGAACATTGCCGCAACGCGACTGACGCCGGGCTTCTTCGGAAGCAATTGCAAGGCGGGGCGAACCGTGTCCGAATAGTGCTGTGATACGCCTGCAACTAACGCATCGGCTTGCTTCTTACGCAGAAGCAACGGCCCGAGGTAGTTCGGATCCATGACAAGTCGTTTTGCTTCGGAGAGTGTGATGCCTTTGCGTTTGCGAATGCTCCACAGCTCTTGCGCGTAAGATTCAATTTCAACGGCTGACAACATCATCGGATCGATGATGGTCATTTCGGCGAGTGGGACATTAAGTTCGGCGGCGCGTGACTTGATCTTCTCTGTGTTGCCAATCAAAATCGGCATGCCAATCCGCTCGTTGACTATCAAAGCAGCGGCGCGCAGTATTTTTGAATGGGAGCCTTCCGGAAAGACGATGCGTTTTTGTTTTGCGCGGGCTTGATCGACGAACATGCGCGTGACGTGACGGCCTTTGCCCATCAGTCGCTCGAGACGGTTGCGATAGGCTTCAAGGTCGCGAATGGGGTTCTTGGCCACTCCGCTGTCGGCTGCAGCCTTAGCAACTGCGACGGCTACACGCAGGAGCACACGATGATCCATCGGTTTCGGAATGACATAGTCATTTCCAAACTTGATGTAGTCGAGACCGTACGCTGAGCTGACATAGTCCGGAACGTCTTCAAGCGCAAGATCAGCCAGAGCGCGCGAGGCCGCCATTTTCATCTCTTCGTTGATTTGCGTTGCATGACTATCCAGAGCGCCGCGGAAGATGGCCGGGAAGCCCAGCACGTTGTTAATCTGATTTGGGTAGTCACTGCGGCCCGTGCAGACGATGGCATCGGGGCGAGCTTGCTTGGCTTGGTTGTAACCGATTTCAGGATCAGGATTAGCGAGAGCAAAGATAATGGGATTCTTTGCCATTGAACGTACCATATCTTCTGATACTGTCCCACCGACTGAGCAGCCGCAGAATACGTCAGCATCGCGAAGCGCATCAGCAAGGTCTTTTCGATCCGTTTTGCGAGCAAACGCGGCTTTGTAACGATTGTACTTGGGATGTGCGGGGTCAAGGTCTTCACGATCCGAGCGGAGCGTGCCTTTGGTGTCGCACATTAGCAAGTTCTCGGGATTGACGCCGAGCGAGATGTACATTTTCGCACAGGCAATCGCAGAAGCGCCTGCGCCGTTGACTACGACGCGGACTTTGCTAATATCTTTCTTGACCAATCGAATCGAATTGAGCAATCCGGCACCGGAGATGATTGCCGTGCCGTGCTGATCGTCATGGAAGACGGGGATTCCCATCGTCTTCTTGAGCGTCTCTTCGATATAAAAACAGGCAGGTGCAGCAATATCTTCAAGGTTGATCGCGCCGAACGTCGGTTCCAATAATTGGCAAGTACGAATTACTTCTTCAGGATCTTCGCTGTTGATTTCGATGTCAAAGACATCGACGCCAGCGAAGCGTTTGAAGAGTACGCCTTTGCCTTCCATGACCGGCTTACCGGCGAGTGCGCCGATGTTGCCGAGACCAAGCACGGCAGTACCGTTTGAAATAACAGCGACGAGGTTTTGGCGCGCCGTGTATTCGGAAACGAGAAGAGGATCTTTTTGAATTTCCAGGCAAGGGGTGGCTACGCCGGGACTATAGGCAAGGGAAAGATCGTATTGGGTGTCGACAGGTTTAGTGGGGACTACTTCAATTTTGCCTTTTGGCTCTCGGCTGTGATATTCGAGGGCGTCTTGTGCCATTGACATGAATAACTCCAATCAAGTGTAAACAAACGGAAGGGAACAGCCTTCAATATACGATTGTTCGCCTTTCTGTTCAAAAATTCTATTGATTTCGTGCAGGCTATGTTGCTTAGTCACATATTGTGAATTTTTACACATTCTTTCTGAACTAAGTGGACTTATCACTTGACATATGCCCAAACCCTTGTTTTATTAAAGCATTCAATTGAATATAATCGAGTACTATAATGGATTCCCCGAGCAAGTTCAGAGACAACCTGAATGCCCATTTCTCCCGCGTGGGCAAGGCATTGTCAAGTCATAAGAGATTAGAAATACTTGATTTACTAAATCAGAGTCCTAAGAGCGTTGACACTTTGGCGGAGTACACTGGGATGAGTTCGGCAAATACCTCGCAGCATTTGCAAGTCCTCCGAGGAGCTGGACTGGTCGAGTCCAGCCGAGAGGGCACGCACATCATCTATCGGCTTTCCGGGTCACTTGTGTATGAGCTTGTCCGCAAATTGCGGCAAGTTGCCGAGACTCATTTGGCTGATGTTGACCGCGCCATTGCCCAATTGCGGGAACATCAGCATGTATTGGAAGAGCTGGACAGACCGAGGCTCTCGCAGCTTGCTTCCGAAGGCAAAGTCATCGTGCTGGACGTGCGACCCACCGAGGAATATCGAAGTGCGCACCTGCCTTACGCTGTGTCCATCCCGCTCGATCAGCTTGATCAGCATTTAGATGAACTGCCTTCTGACTTGCAGATCGTCGCCTACTGCCGTGGACCGTACTGTTTCCTTGCCGGACAAGCCGTGGCACTGTTACGCAAAAAAGGATATCAGGCTAATGCACTTGGTGAAGGTGTCTCTGAATGGCGGGACTCGGGCGGAGATGTTGTTTCAGAGTAGCAGAAACATCATAACCAAGAAGAATAAGCCCTTGCACAAATTGCGCAAGGGCTTTCCTTTGGGGGACCCACGATCGAAACTTACTTTGGCGGCGAGACGGGCTTGCAAGAGTTTGCGCGTGTAAGCAATCAAGCCGCCGCTGTCGATAATTGCCTGACGAAGCTTGGGCAGGGGTACAATCTCAAAGCTCTTGCCTGTGGTTACATTGACCACTACATCATCCTTCAGTTCGAGTTCGTCACCTTCGCTCGCTTCGATGCGCGGACAGATAACGAGCTTTAAGCCAAGATTCACGGCATTCTGTAAGAAGATACGCGCGAAACTTGGAGCGATGACGATGATGCCGTAGCCGTTAATTGTAGAAGCGGCTTGCTCGCGGGAGCTGCCGCAACCAAAGTTTGATCCGGCAACAATGAACGAGCCGGGCGGAAATTTCTGCTCTCTTAGTGAGGCATTTAACGCCGTCATATCTGCAAAACAAAACTGCGGAGTTTCGGACGGCAGCACGGTGGCCATGAAACGGCCCGGATAGATGTGATCGGTGGAGATATCGTCACCGAGAACGGTAATTACTTTCGGCATGGTTAGATCTCCCGCGGATCGCTAATGACGCCGCGTAATGCACTGGCCGCGGCAACTTCGGGTGAACACAAAAACACTTCGGCGCTCGCATTGCCCATACGGCCTTTGAAATTGCGGTTTGTCGTCGATAACGCGACTTCACCATCGCCAAGCGCACCCTGATGCACGCCAAGGCAACAGCCGCAACCAGGATTCATCACTACGGCTCCGGCCTCCATGAGATCTTTCAGGTAGCCGAGTTCCATCGCTTCTTTGTAGATCTTCCACGAAGCAGGAAAAACCAACATGCGTGTGCCGTCGGCTACTTTTTTGGACTTCAGTACGCGGGCGGCGGCGGCGAGATCGTCCAAGCGACCGTTCGTGCATGAACCGATGACAATTTGATCAACTTTCTTGCCCATTACTTCCGTAACGGATTTCACATGGTCAACGGTGTGAGGGCAGGCGATTTGCGGCGATAGTTTGCTTGCATCAATCGTGACGATGCGTTCGTACTCAGCATCAGGATCGGGTGATTCCATCCACAACGGATCTGTAACCTTCGCTTCATCGCGAAGATAGCGCGCGGTTTCTGCGTCGGGCGGCACCATGCCAACGGTTGCACCGGCTTCTACAGCCATGTTGCACAAAACGAGACGCGATGACGTGCTCATGTTGCGAACCGTAGAGCCGTGGAACTCGAGCGCACGATAGTTGGCACCGTCGGCCTTGATCAATCCAATAAGATAGAGGATTACATCTTTAGCGGAGACGTGCGGCGAGAGTTGACCGTCAATAACGACCTTGATCGTCTTCGGCACTTCGATATTTAGCGCGTTTCCCAATGCCCATACGCTGGCCATTTCCGTTGCGCCGATTCCGAACGCAAAAGAGCCGAGCGCGCCGTGCGTTGTCGTGTGACTGTCTGTGCCAACCACGACGTAGCCCGGGCGGACGTAGCCATGTTCAGGGAGAATCTGGTGACAGATACCGCCTTGATCGCCGCGAATGTCATGGAACTTGGTGATACCTTGTGCGGCCACGAAATCGCGAATGCGTTTCTGATTTGTCGCAGTCTTCGAGCTTTCTGCGGGAATACGATGGTCAAATATGATTGCGATTCGGCTGGGATCCCACACGATAGGTTCCACGCCGAGACCGTTATATATCTCTTTGAACTGATGCAGAACAAGTGCGGCATTCTCGTGCGACATCGCAAGATCCACTTTTGGTTCCACGACATCGCCGGCTTTGGCGGACGCGAGTCCTGAAGCCTTGGCGAGAATCTTTTCGGAAAGTGTCATTGGCATATGCATCTCCTGATGCTAAATAACTTTGTCAGTTCGTAATTTTTCGATCTGCTCTTCGGTGTAACCAAGATTGTGCAGAATCGGGGTTGTGTGTTCTCCGAGCTTGGGCGGAGGCGCGGAGGCAACTCCCGGCGTCTTGGAGAATTGGGCCGTCATGTTGAAAAGTTCCATGTCGCCGATGCCGTCCACATTCACTGTTGAGAATGTGTCACGGTGAGCAACTTGAGGCTGCTTAAGCGATTCCTCCATTGTGAGAATCAAGCCTGCTGGAACGTCGTGCTTGTTCAGTTCATCAACCCAATACGCACCTTCGCGTGTCATCAATTTGGCTTCAAGCAATGGAGTCAGCTCGTGGCGGTTTTTCTTGCGCGCGTCGCGTTCCTGAAAGCGTGCATCGGTTTTCAACTCGGGCACGCCAAGCACATCTGCCAAAGCTTCCCACTGTTCTTGCTTGTTGGCCGCGATGTTAATAAAGCTGTCTTGAGCCTTAAATACACCTGACGGAGCCGCAGTGAAATTGTCGTTGCCCATCATTACGGGATGTTGGCCGCCGATCATCCAGTTGGCAACCACCCAGCCCATCAGCGGCATGATTGAATCGAGCAATGCAATGTCAATGAACTGCCCTTCACCTGTGCGCTCACGATGATAGAGCGCGCCCATGATTGCAAACGCCGCGTTCAAACCGCCGACTGTATCGCAAATGGGGAATCCCGCGCGCAGCGGGTTCAAGCGCTCGTCGCCGTTGATTGCCATTTCGCCGGATAGACCTTGAATGATCTGGTCGTACGCAGGTTTTAATGCATCGGGGCCAGTTTGGCCAAAGCCTGAAATCGCGCAGTAGACCAACTTCGGATTTATCTCGGAAAGAACCTGATAGGATAAGCCAAGCCGCGTCATCACATCGGGACGAAAATTCTCGACTACGACATCGGCGTCTTTCACGAGCTTCTTGAAAATCTCTTTGGCTTCAGGAAGTTTAAGGTTTAGTGTAAGGGATCGTTTATTGGCATTCTGCGCAAGAAAACTCGTGCCCATCAGCATTTGATTGTACTTCGGAACACAACCCAGTTTGCGCGCGAGATCACCGTCTTTCGGGTTTTCGATTTTTATCACATCTGCTCCGGCGAGTGCGAGATGTAACGTCGCAAACGGACCGGAGAGAACGTTCGTCAAATCGAGAACGCGAATACCTTCGAGGAGTTTCATATTCTTAGATTCAATTGTTATAGAGTCGCCGCGTAATTGACGGGGCCGGATTTATAGACCATGCCGGGCATATCGCGGTTGAAGAACTCGGCCATGTAGCGTGCCGTCCCAATCAGTTGATCGAGTTTAACGTCGGTGCGCATTCCGGCTCGCTGCCAATAGTGCACAAGGTCCTCGGTGCAGACGTTGCCACCGGAAACTTTTGTGAACGGACAGCCACCCAATCCGCCGACAGCAGATTCGAAAATTGTGACGCCTGCATTCATCGCGGCGCGACAGTTTGCCAAACCAAGACCATAAGTGTTGTGCAAGTGGCAGGCACACTCGGCCTTCGGATTCAGTTTGAAAACCTTGTCGAACAAAGTTTCTACTTGTTCCGGCAACGCATGCCCTGCAGTATCTGCGAGAGAAACCGCGTTTAGGCCTGCTTCAAAGTACTTCTCCATGATTCCGAGTACACGGTCGATTGGAACTGCACCTTCAAAGCCGCAACCGAATGCTGATTGCACGGAGACTTGCACCCGTTTACCGCTTGCGAGCGCGGTTTTCGCTGTTGCAACAATACGATCCGTTGCTTCGGCGACCGTCATGCCTGTATTTTTCTTGCTGTGTGTTTCACTTGCGGAAACACCCATGCAAAACATATCGACTCCGCAGGCCATGCCACGGTCGAGACCTTTTTCGTTTAAGATCAAGCCCGAGAGTGTGACGTGAGACGGTTTGCGGTTTGGTTCGTTGAAGTAATTGAAGAGCGCATCGGTGTCCGCCATTTGCGGGACCTTCTCGGGATGCACGAACGATCCGAGCTGCAGCATATCCACACCAGAGGCGATAAGCTGCTCGGCCCAGCGAATCTTGACGTCGAGCGGAACGACTTGCTTTTCCATTTGCAAGCCGTCACGCAATCCGACTTCATGTAGAATTGGTTTCATGTTCGGACGAAATTATGCAGTCGCCATTGCGGGAATCTTGTCGGCGATAGCTTGACCCATTTCCAGAGTTGTGCTAGATCCACCCATATCGTATGTGCGGACCTTGCCCTCTTTGATTACCGCTGCGGTCGCGGCTTCCACTTGCTTGGCGAGATCATTTTCGCCGAGCCATTCGAGCATCTGCTTGGCTGAGAGAATTGTCGCGATCGGATTCACTTTGTACATTCCGGCATATTTCGGAGCGGAACCGTGAGTGGGTTCAAAGACGCCAAGCTTGTCACCGATGTTGCCAGAGCAACCGAAGCCCAAGCCGCCTACCAACTGTGCGCAAAGATCGCTTACGATATCGCCGTAGAGATTCGGAGCGACCAACACGTCATAGTTGAACGGATTCTTGAGCAGCCACATCATAATGGCATCGACATTGGCTTCATCAAAGATGATATCGGGGAAGTCCTTGCCAACTTCACGCGCGCAATCGAGGAACAGGCCGTCGGCTGCGCGAACGACATTGGCTTTGTGAACGACGGTAACTTTCTTGCGACCATTCGCGCGTGCAAACTCGAAAGCGGCGCGTACGATGCGCTCGGAGCCTTTGCGCGTGTTGATTTTGCAAGAAATCGCGATGTCGTTGCCGCTCAAGTTTTCAAACGCCTTGAATGGCTTTGATGTGCGCGACAATGTGGCTTTCAGATCATCGGGAACCGGGAAGAACTCTACGCCGGAGTAAAGGTCTTCTGTGTTTTCGCGGAAGACGACGAGATCGATGTTCTCTCTGAAGTTCAGCGGATTGCCCGGATAGGACTTGCAGGGGCGTAAGCAAACGTACAAATCAAACTGCTGGCGCATGCGAACGATGGGTGAGCGATAGATCATTCCCTTGCCTTGCAAATGCGACGCAAGTTCTTTTTCCGCGAGCTTTACGGGCTTCGATGTGATCGCGCCAAACATTGCGGCGTCCACTCGACCAAGCAGATCAAGCGTGCGCTGCGGCAGAGCGTCACCTTCGCGGCACCAGAATTCCCAACCGATATCACCATCAATATATTCTGCATCAAAATCGAGCTTGTCGAGCACGAGACGCGTTGCTTCTAAGACTTCAACGCCAACGCCGTCGCCCGGCAGCCAGCCAATTTGATATTTCTTCTTCACGATTCAGTCCTCCAAAGTGGGCAAATGTAAAGTCAATTTGAGGTTATTTTTGAACTGCCAAGACGGCCTATTGCACCGTCCTCTACAAGCAATCATAAATATTGCGAAACTTTTCGCCACAAAAAAGTGGGGCAAGGAGTAATGTGACGAACTTACATAAGGGCCAAGCATGAAATCTTAGCTACTTAGAATAAGACGTGTTTACTAAGATTATATCATGTTTGAAGAGGCATGTAGCGCAAAATGAAAAAACCCTCAGCATTATGCTGAGGGTTTTGGTAGATTTTGAGATGAAAACGACTATTGTGCGCCGACGAGCGAGATCATTTCATCCGCTTCAATCCACTCGCGGCGGTAGTCCAATATCGCAGTCCCGAGATTCGACGTATTTCGCAGTTGGACGTAATGGTAGTCATTGGGGAATGGCGCAGTTGATGGCGCGGTACTCCATCCATCCCACTGAATCAGCGAAACGTCGTCAAACCAAGCGTAACCTGTGCCGGTAGCCGGCGTATTTAGTACTTCTCGAATTGTGATGAAGTAGGATCCGGTCGGAATTGTCAACTGTGCGTCACGGAAAAGCCAATCAGATGTTCCAGACATCGGCGCACCGATATCGGACGTACCTAATGCGGTTCCTCCTGACCTGCCACCGAAGTATTGCGCTTGGAATGAAGCGTTCAGAGCATTCTCAGTACGAACCCAACCACAAATGGAGTAGGTCTGGTTCTGAACGATCGGTAAGCGATACTCGTTATTGGCTACAACATTTTGCGGATTTGGTGAGACGCGACGCAAGCGGATACTGCGTGATCCACCGTGCGAAATATCCGTCACGTAGCCTTCATCACCGCTGTTCAGAAGCCAGTCATTCGCGCCTTCGTTTTCCATGTTGCCAAAGTTGAGCTTTTCGCGGCCAAATCGAATCTGCCAGCCTGTGCCGTTCAATATCTCAGCGTTGACAATATAACCATTCTGCAGAAGTTTATGCGGTGCGGTGGTCCACCACGCGCCTTCCTGACGAAGCACGAGAGTGTCAGTTTCATCCATTCCAACGCGCGTTACACTTGTTGTGTCAAAGACTATGTACGCGCTGTCGGCGTTGGGCGGTCTGACCAACCATGTGCTCAAGCGGCGCGACATTTCGGTTTCATAGTCGAGCAGATTGCGAGCAAGCTCACCTCTGGCAGGTTGTGGAATCCAATGATTTGATATAGACGGGATGAACAATAGCTGCGTCCACACCATCGTCGCCGTCAAAATGCGTGCGCAGAATCACTGTGGGCATCGTCTCAGCATAGGTCAAATCAAATACGAAATTCCCTAAGCTGTGCGCGATCAATTTGCCGTTATAAACTTCAAAGCCTTGTATGATATGCGGGTGATGCGCGATGACTAACTCGGCGCCCATGTCGATTGCATATTGACGCAGTTGTCGCTGAAGCGTATCGGGAATCAACTCAAACGCCATTTCTTCATCGCCGTCTTCATCGTCCTCTTCGAGCAACGTGAGGTGCGGCTCGAGCGTGTATTCGTCGCCGGAGTGCGTGTTGATAACCACGAAGTCCGAATAGGAAGCCGCTTCTTCGACGGTGGCATCAATTGCTGCTCGATTCCACATCGCAAATCCGGGACGTGAGCGTCCCGCATCGAGGAATGGCTGGAAATTGTTGTATGAACCTGTGCGGTCTGAGAAGCTCAGCATCGCGAAAGAGATGCCGTTACTCGACATGAATTTCACCCGCCGCGCAAGTTCGTCATTCATGCCCGAACCGTTTTGGACGATTCCGACGCTATCGAGGATCTCCATGGTTTGCAGCATACCCGCTTCGAGATAGTCATAGACGTGATTGTTCGCGAGGGTTGCAAAATCAATCCCAGCATTCACCAGACCACTCACGTTTTCGGGTCGAGCTTTGAAGACAATCCCTTTGGTCGGATGGCGCACCGTGGCTGTCGTAAACGGGCATTCAAGATTAATGCTGGTCAGGTCAGCGCCTCGCGTCCATTGCGATGTGGGTCTAAATATTGTGTCAACACCCCAGCTCTCGATAATGCCGTTTTCGTTTTCGTAGCCGCGTCCGAGAATAACGTCACCTGTAAACGAGAACCACATATCACGGTTTGAGGTAACGGGTGAGTCTATGACGGTTTGTGTCAGCCAAACTGCGCGGCCATCGTCACCTGACACTGAAAGAGTGACCGGGTAGCGACCGTGTGCCGCGAAAGTATGAAACGGATTTTCGGAGAATGACTTCTTTCCGTCGCCGAAGTCCCATGTGTGATAGAGTTCTGGACTGTCCAAATCATAAGAGAATGATCTGAACGCTACGCGAATACTGTCGGGGTCGGAATCGGGGATAAATGTCCAATTGAAGCTGACTACGGGATCTTGTGGATGCGCGTCGGTAACGTTGCGTATCTCATCAAAAACCACAACACCGTCTGTTGCGACGGTGTCGTTATCGTTGACGAACCTGAGTTCTGTGATATTTGGTGAGTAGCCGAAACGCCCTTGCCAATCTTCGCCAATTGGCAGTTGAAAATCAACCCATTCGAGACTGCCGAAGTAGCCCTCGTACGTCGTAATCCAATTCAGCGATTGCGGCGCTTCTTTGCCCCACAAAACGTAATACAAGTAGTTCGCGGAATCGGCGACGCCAAAGGCGTGAATTTCACCGAGTTGGACAAGTTTGGCCGCAATTGCCCAAACATCTGTTGAATCGACATGATAAGGCAAGATCACGTGGCGCTTCCAAGTATTCCCAAACATGCGCAGGGCCATGCCGCTTCCACCGTAGTATGTGCTGTCATCAACAGTGTAGCCGAACGGGTCTGTGTCCTCTCCGGAAATCGGAAACATAATCGGCACCGCATCAAATGAGAGAATGGTTTCAGGTGAGATTTGCGGAGGTGGCTGGTCAATCGGATCAACTCTGAAGAAGCCTATGTCGAACAGGCCTTCAGAGTCGTTATGGACATAGAACGTGTCGCTTGTGATTGACAATGTGTCCGGATTCGTCATCGCCTGATTGGTGCTGAAGGTCACACACCAATAGTGCAGTGTGTCGGACGGAAACCAATGCAAAGAAAATCCATCCTCTGTACGGAGGATGGATAGAGATGTTGATTGCTCATCAAGAGCACCGTGCGGCAAACGATCTTCCGCAAAATTCGCCTGCTGTCCTGCAAGTAGAATGCAAGACACGAAAAGTAGGCGCGTAATTTGAGAAAACCGTTGCATGGTCAGCACCATTTGTTGTTTGGCCGGAATCAGGTCGGCGGAGTCTGAGGCCTCTGTTGCGTTCTTAAGTTAGGTTGCTGTAGGCTGGAAGTCAACTCCTCCGGGCACCAAACAGAATACTACAAAAACTATCACATTCTAAAAAGAGCCGTTATGCCGCGTCAGACTGAGCGCGCGGCTTGCGCGATGCCGGCCAACAGGAGGTGAGGATTGGCCGAGCCGTCGGGGAGGCGGAACTCGACGGTCTCGGGATAGGCAGAGGCTCCGGTCGAGTCCTGCATGGTGACGGGCAACCGAACGAGCGCTTTGCGGTTAAACTGGCCCCAGGTTACTGCGGCAGGGGATTCTTTGCCTTGAAACAACCGCACGAATGAACTTGGAGTGCGATTTCCAAAGGACATCAGCGAGCAGCCGTGCGTCAACAATCCTGAGATCAATAATTCGGAGGATTCGCTTACTTCACGGTTGTTGTCAATCACAAGTAGATATTGTTCGTCAATAACAGGCGCCATGTGAAAGTGCATACCGCTACCTGCATGACCTTTGCGGACGACAGGTTCAAAGCTGATTTCCATTTCATAATCACGAGCAAGATTGCGCAACACCCACTGCGTCAACGCCACACTATCCGCCGCAAACGGTAACGGCGCGAGGGCCAGCTCGATTTCATGCTGCTCCCACGTCAAATCAGCGCCATTTGCTGCTCCTGCAAAGCCAACCTCACTGTGGCCGTATTTTACAGGGACACCAATCTCAGAAAGAATAGTCAATGCACGGCGGCGCAACTCTTGTCCGAACACAAAGGGAGAGGCCGCGTGATAGCCACGATCATCAAGGCGTTCGTCATGCTTACCCGTTAATTTGTGACCGATGAAGTACTCGATCTCGCCTAAGGCATGAAGCTCAAAGCCCGCAGTTGATAACAGTCGCTCGTATGCTTTGTGAGCGATGGTATCGGCCGATTGCGGTAATGGCTCCCCGCTGCGAGCGAAGTGCCCGCAAAGAATGGCAAGGGTTCCTTCTTGTGAAAACGGATCAACGAATGCCGATTGGACACGAGGCCGCAAGACTATGTCAGAAGCGCCCGCAGTGATACCTGAACCGGGGAAAAGACTTGAACCGTCTGCGCGTTCACCGTAGCGGAGGATTTGCAGGAAGTGGTTATGGTCACGCGGAACGAAGTCCAGAGTTTTTAGCTTACCGTCTCCGGCGACGTGCATTAAGGAAATCTGGCGCAGATCCAACGTTACAAAAGCGTGGGCTAAATCGTGCTCGGTCCAGCTTTTTGAGGGCTTGGCAATAGCGCGTTCGAGAATTGAGGCGGACTTGACGAGCAAATGCTCGTCATTGCGATGAAACAGGTCTGACGTATGTATTTGAGATTCTTGAAATCTTGAAGTGAAGGTGCTGTCCATGAAATTCGTGCTCTAAGGGTGTTGGGGTTGGATAAGCGTGTTAGTGGATGTTTGGAGTGGTAATATAAGAAATTTGTAACATTCAAACAGGGTCTCGGGTCGGTATCGCTATGTCAGGCACCTTCCTATCTTTATGTTAATGGTTCTATTGGCACAGCAGGCATAAAGATAAGCAAAGCCCCCTGACTTTGTTCAGGGGGCTTTGCTTGATGCTTCGGCGTAACTATAGTCTATTTTTGCAAGTGTAACCCACTGCTTCCCATGATTGTCCGGCCGGGCTGCACGTAACCGGGAGTGAGGTGTCGGTTACGTGCGAGGCCCGCGTACCAATGGTCTGCCGTGCCGCAACGGATCTTGGTGACCGGAACTGCTACGTAAATTGCGCGGTCTTTCCGTTTCTTACCACCTGCAAAGTTCTCAATTAGAAATTTCTCTTCCGTGGTCGTCCTGTCTTTTTCGGGGCGCGAGCCGCATCAAGGCAAAGCCTCGAGAACCTCCGGTCTCCCCTGCCGTTTATTCGGAGGCATTCGAGAATCCCCGCATTGGTCCAGCGGCGCAGCGTTGTAGGAGATATTCCCAAATATGCCGCAGCTTCATTAACGGTTAATAGCTTTTCATTAGCGCTCATAAAGACCTGAAGTACGATTTTGGATACACACTGAGTGAATGACAGCAAATGCATCTTTAATATGCAGATAGAAATCCTCTTGTGCATACTTCTATGGGCCGAGCCTCCACTTCTAACTTCTGAAATCACTATTACTTCAGGATTGATGAACGATTTGGAGAGTATCAGCACTTGCCAAAAGAAAACCCCTGACTTATGCCAGGGGTTCGCTTATTGCTGTCCGTATTTTCGCCGCCAGTAGCGGGCCTGCAGAAAGAACTTTATTTCCAATACCGCCCAGCCCCAAACGAGGGCTGCGGCTCCAAGATGGAACTTGTTGTTTTCGACCCATTCGCCAATACCTGGAATCCAGCGCCACGTCATCGCAATCATGGTTGCCCAGACCGCCATCGGTATCAAGAAACGCTTGCGCGGGTTTATGATCAAATCGTTGATGCCTTTCTTGCGAACAATGTTAATATATGTCCGCGCGAACACCAGCCCGATAACGCCAACGATTACAACGCTCCATACTCGCAAGATTCGCGTCGTCAGTTCAACCCACCTGTCCCAATCGTGTGTCGCCTCAGTCAATGAAGGATAGATTCCGTACCAAAATGCGAAACCGATTAAGGCGAAAACGATAATCGCTTCGTACTTGCTTCGAAACACATTGCCGATGAGGCATGCCCACAACGCATACAAAAAGCCGATTATCGCAAACGTCATGCGCAGGTTCATTGACTGAAGCAAACCACTCCCCAGTAGCACTTCCACACCAATGTTAAGTATCATTGGAATATAGAAGAGCGGCCCTAACCCGAAGCATAAAGCCAACGAGACAACAGCGCCCAGGTAATAGCTAACTAACCAAGCGTCCATGTCGTGACCGAGTTGTTCCGAGCGAATTCAATTTAGCAATTTATCCGAGCAGGTCTTCCGGAAGTTGGAGGGGCAAGATGTTTACGAAGTACCTAAGACCGGGACAGGGTCGGCCAATTCAGTGCCGTGACGAACCCGCCTTAATCTGCCGGCAAGGACTGCTTCAAGTTCTACAACCAAGGGCAGAACGTCCGTCCGCAAGCCATTAAGGAGTGGCACAAGTTCCTTTTCTGTAGTAGCGGCTGAAGCATCAACGATCTTTGATGAGACCGCTCCGATAGCAGACATCAAACGGAGCAAGTTCTGTTGAATGTCTGAGGACTCGCGACAATTGGCAAATTCACCACAAAGGCGGCGTGAATATTCAGCCGCAATTCCCTCAAGCTCTTCGCCGTATCCTGCCTGGCGAATTGCCGCAAATAGCGGTATCAATTCGTCTGCCGACAGCTTCGCCGTTGATGTTCCTGGGTTCAGTTTGGCGAGTAACGTGCTTTCATTCATGCCCATCGTGCGGGCAACTACCGAAACATGTCTCCGTCTTGTCAGCCAATCGTACAAGACATTCGCGATTGAATAGGACATAGCTCTCCCTCCTTGGAGTGCTGAAATCTACAATTATGCGATGGTCAAAGCAATAGACAACAATGAAACTTATGGCGATTCTTTTGAAATTTGTTATAATTTGATTTTGTTATACTTACGTAAAAAGTATGGATAAGTTAAGCCCAAAGAGAGCAAAAAAGGCCGACGCGGTGAGGTGCATCGACCTTTTTGTCCGAAGGGCAACTAACGCTGCCGATTCGGATGCCTCCCAGTCCGGCATACTACCATCTACTTCGCAGCATGGGCACACATATCTGTGCCAGTGGAAAAGGTCATGTCGCTGCATGTTCTCAGCATGACGCCAAGTTCACGAATTGCCTTCCCAGTTTTGACACTCTTGAAGCTCAAGAGGTGCTCGCCGCTTGGTAAATATGCGGATACGCCAGTATTGGGTTCGAGTTCGGTAAAAAGATATCCGTCCACTTCAATAATCACAGCTTCACAGCGGAGCTGATTTTGAAACTGGACATAACCAATTTGGTGTGTCTCACAATAGTTGTCGTTGCCGCCCTTGACAAGATTGTCTGTTCCGTCAAGCGAATAGAATTGCAGCTCAGATGCGCGGGCAATCGTTGCCATTGTGGGCGATTCACTCGCTATTGGGTTACTGATTCCAGAATCACTGCACCCGATAGCGAATACGGTGGTTACAAACGCTGCTGCAATAAAGGTTGAGCGGAATGCCGTGGAACGAGTTCTGTGTGGGGTCTTCATTGTTACTACTCCTGTTTGGTGATGTCTTATCGTCGCTCATAGGATTTCCTCAGAAGCTGGTTTCTTACCCTCCGCCAAAAATGTAAGATGCCGCTCGCAAGCGCAATCTTCTATGCGAACGACGTATCAAAGCCGTCGAGGAACATGAAACATGACAACAACAGCAATAATGACCAGCATAACCACGGGAATGTGCATCATGGGGATCGCGCCAATGAAGTGGCGGATCGTTGGTGCCGTGATCATCTTTTTTGGCTGCTGGCTGATATGCCTGCGAGTTCAACTGCGTCGGATTAATCGCGAGATTGACCGATTTGAGCGCATGGGAACTACAGGGCACCTTCGTTCCCATGTGAGGCAGAGACAGGTGCCCGCGAGCCTGCCTGAAAATGCGCATGAGGTGGAGCCAGTGGGCCGCCGATTGTCACGTATAGCCGAAAACTTAAGCCGGGTCATTCTGCTTGACTCCGGTGCACGCAAAGCCTAAATTATGAATACTGCCATTTGCCAGCCCTCGGATTTTGTCCCTGAGGAAATGGGCCACCCCAAGACGCTTCAAGCCTTTGAGTACGATGCCGCAATTGACCGTAAGAACGACTTGCTGGCCAAGAAAGTAGCGGCGGACGGTGGCCACCATGAACCTGAGATAATTCCTAAACGCATAATCCCGAAGCAACTTGTGACGCCTGACTGGAACTCCTTATTAAACAATGCAAAAGCCGGTGACGACTCGGATCGGAATCGGCTATTCGAACAGCTCCACAAGCGGTTGATTGAGATTGGCCGTTCGCGGTTGCGAGGCTGGCCGATTGAGGAGATTGAAGACATCGTTCAGGATTCATTGGTCGTTTTCTTCAGCAAGATTGAGTCAGTAAATGACAACCCGCATCACTTCGCTCACGTAATTCTGCTCAATAAGATCGGAGGCCTGCTTCGGCAAAGGAAGCGCCGTACGATGATCTCGCTGAATCCGACGGGTGCAATTAGCGAGCAGGACGAATCAAAGCAAGAATTGCAGCTGCCTTCGGGGAGCTATGATGAAATGCTGGATCACATGCGGGGTTCAGAGATTGCCGAAAAACTGCGGCTGGCATTGAAACAGCTTTCGCCGCTTTGTCAGGCGATCTTCTTGGCGTTGCTTAACCTTGGTTCAGTTGCTGAAGTGTGGAGCGAGTACCAGGATCGTACGCCCAGAATAACCCGCAGTGCGTTTGACAAACGCATTTCAGATTGCCGTAAAAAACTTCGTCTCCTAACCGAAGGGCAACTGGCATGAAACAAAGCACTGAACACACGCACGAGTGCATCGCACCGGAAACCGGCGCACTGCTGATGCAATATGAACTGGGAAATCTCTCTGATACCAAGCGCGAGCACTTTGAACGGCATCTGATGGACTGTGATTTCTGTTTGGCGGAAGTGGCCATGATGCATGACCTTGCCGACGCATTGATTGCGAATCGAAAGCCTATCATTGAAGCGTACAACAAAGAGGGCGTCACGGTCAGCACGCTCTTGGATCAGGCTTCTGATAGGCCAAAGTTACAACCGATTCGCCGTGATGCTGAGCAACCCAAGAAGGCAAGCGTGTTTTCGTGGGACTCGTTGTTTGGTCCGCGTGCGGCTATTGCCTTTGCAGCGGCGGCGGCAATCGTGTTGATCGTCGGACTCAATATGTTTACCGGCGACAAACCAATTGCCATCGGTACGTATACTCCGCCTTCGTGGCTGGCGTGGCAAACTCGCGGCACTGAAACAAATGATTCGCTGTTGATCTCCGCGCAACGCAGCTACTCTGCAATGGATTTTGCTTCTGCCGCTTCCGCGCTTGGGCTTTATTTGAAAGAGCACGACGATGCGCAGGCGACTTTGTACCTCGGAGTTTCGCAATATGAACTGGGGCTACTTGATCTCGCACGGCAATCACTCATAAAAGTAAGCAGCAGCAACTCTGTCATACGCAGCGAAGCTGATTTCTATCGCGCGTTGATCATGATTCGGCAAAGCGACAATGATGAAGCAGTGGCTATACTGAAGCAATTGGTGGCAAATAATTCGAACAGGGTTGAAGAGGCGCGTGAATTGATGAAACAGCTTGGGGAAAACAGCGAATAATCAACATAGAAAGACACGCACATGCCACCTGCCGTGCTAAATAGCGCCAGCACGCCCGTTACGACATACGATTTGAGTCTTCGGCTCGCGCCTTTCAAGGATGCGACCCTGAGGCGAACTTCTGCGACTACAGGCATTGTGACGGTTGAATTGGACGTACGTCACACTGCGCTGCAAGTTGACCTTGTGTCGCTTGGCGTCATGCACCACGACGCTACTGCGGTAACACAGGCCGAAAATGCTCCCACATTCGCCGTCGTGTCTGCAAATCTGCAGGCAATTGCCTTGACGGGACCCTCAACGACAAGAGATTTTCCAGTTGTCTTGGACCCTAATGACACCAGTGGGATTGTTTACGTTGTCGGTTTAGATCCCGATGCAACAGAAAATGACGGAACGCCGACAGCCTCGTCGACCTCGAAGTTTATAGCTTCAAAAAGCGTGCGAGACAGCGCTGTAGCAGACCCCGGCGATGCTGACGATCCTTTACCCACGGACGTTGTCGTGCGGAAGAAACGAATCCCTGTACCGCAAGGAACAGGGCAGATCTCGTCGACGGGAATCATTGTACTTGTTACCTTGGCTGCATTTATCGCGGGTTACTCACTTGCGGTGTTGCTGAATTAGGAATAGGTTTGTAGAATTTGAGAGCGATTGGAAAGCTATCGCATTACCGCCGCGCACGAGCGATAATTGTCGCTTGTTTAACGGCGTTTGGACTGATATTCATTTTTGCCTGTTCAAAAGATCGCCCGATAGAATTCGGGCGATTTCTGTTTCTGTGGATTCGCTCTTGCAGGCGGGTGACACAGCGTCAGCAATGGTCTTGGGCCGCGAACTTATTCATTGGACCGACGCGTCATCGTCGGCCAAGGACGTTTCAATGTTTCTGCTTCTGCGGGAGATTGCGGACATCAACGCTCGCTTAGGAAAATATCGCGATGCCGAATTGCTTTACGAGCATTTGCTGAGTCATTCACAGGGGCAAGACAGCTTATCTCGAAGCCGCTCTATTGCGACTATGCAGGATTTGGGACTGCTCTGTTTTGAACAAGGAAACGATGCACGCGCGAAGTCGCTACTCGATTCAGCTTTGATCTTGCGCGAGCAGCTCTATGGGTACGAACATTGGAGGTACGGGCTGGGGTTGGATGCGCTTGCACTTCGCGAAATGCGTGCGCAGGAATGGACTGAAGCTGAAGAACACTTGCGCGCTTCGTCAACATTGTATCGTAAAGCAGGGGCGGTGGGAGACTCTCTACTTGCAAAATGCCTCACAAATCTCGCGACGGTGAGAGCTGAGCTGGGAGATGCAAAAGGCGAGGATGCTGCAATCGGCGAGGTTATGCAGTTGCTTACACACGTTGACAACCTGAGTCCCGTTGCGCGCGCATATATTCACAACGCATTGTCGATTGCATATGACCGCAGAGGCGATCTTGAAGAAGGCCTTAGACAACAACAGCTTTCCGCCGATTTGCTCACGGAGTATTACGGGCCGCAGAATCCCATCTCACTCTTGACTCGGGCGAATTTACTCGTTTCACTGTACTCACTTGAAAGAACCGATGCGCTTCAACAGGCGCTTGCGGAACTCTACCACGACACTAGAAGCGTCACTAACGAAACCGTTGCTCTGGCCGATGCGTGTCGAATTGCGGGTAGTTTTTATCTGAACTCGGGCAAATTGGACAGAGCGAGTGAACTCCTTACGCGTGCGCGTGGTATCTATGAACGGAAGGCAAGTCCTGCGAGCCGCGATAAGGCAGATTGCTGCATGGCGTTGGCACAATTAGAACAGCGGCGCGGCAACACGCAGAGTTCATTTGAATTTGCTGACGAAATGCTTGCGATTGCGCGAGAAAATTTTCGTAGATGTTTGACAATCTGGCGGACTCTGAGGCCTTGACCTATTCTCGTCAATTGCGCGATGCGAGCGATTTCTACCTCTCTTTGCAGCGCGAACTGCCGGATTCCGTCTTCGCGCAAAGCTTGGACTTCGCGCAGGCTGTGATGAGCAGCAAGGAGATTGTAACCGATGGTTTGCTGACTCGATCACGAGTATTGCGTGAACTCGACAGCCATGATGCGCGCCCGCTGCTTGACTCACTTGCAGATCTTCGCAGCACATTGAGCGTTCTCTACAGAAGTGGGAATCGAGGCGATAGTATTGCGCAGACTACACTTGCCCATACAATTAGCGAAATTGAGCAACTCCAGAGAAAGCTTGCGGAGCTAAGCAGCACGTACGTACAGGGCAAAGATGCGAGCCAAGTTTCGCTCGGTGATGTTAGTGCCGCATTGCCGGATAGCGCAACACTCATCGAGTATTACAAATACACCCACACCAATAAGCTCGATCAGAGATCGGCAAGATATGCGGCTGTTATTATCAGTCGCTCGGGACTTGTTGCCAACGTAGACCTCGGACCTGCTGAACCGATTGACGCTGCCGCGCGCACTTGGATTGACGACTTTGCCGCACCGCAGATGCTTAACAAAGAGCGCACGTCACGATTGTCTGCGAAGCTTCAAGCGCTCATTTGGGATTGCGTTGCGAAATACTTTGAGATGTCTAAGCTCATCTTGATTTCTCCGGACGGCGCGCTTAGTGGCGTAGCATTTCAAGCACTGAAGGGCGATGACAACCGGTTCTTGATCGAACACTCGGCCATTCACTACCTTTCTTCGGCGCGAGATGTGCTACATTGGAGCAATGGGTCAGTAACGGAAACCTCTCCTCTGTTATTGACGTTTGCAGATCCTGATTTCAGCCACACACGAGCCTCGACGACACTTGCCGCGCTGCCCGGCACACGCATCGAGATTGAGCAAGTAGCGCAAAGTTGGAAAACCGTTTTCTCTGGTAGCGTTCAGAGCTTCTTCGGGAAGGATGCCATTAGCGAGGCGTTCACTAAAAATGCGCCTCGCGCGCATATGATTTACATTGCAAGTCACGGTGACTGCGGCGCACTTGATTCGTTGCAAGATCAGGAACTATCGTTGACGCAACAATCGTTGCTACTGGCGGGAGATGTAGGCACTGGTGATGACGGCGTAGTCACAGCTGCAGAGATTTCGCAGCTTGACCTTGCTAATACAAACCTTGTAGTTCTTTCTGCCTGCGAGACGGCCTCCGGTATTCAGATTGAGGGTGAGGGTACTCTTAATCTGCGTCGCGCTTTTCAGTTTGCCGGTGCGCATGCAGTGCTTAGCACACTGTGGAGCGTAGACGACAGTTCAACAGCGGACTTGATGAGTTCATTGTTTGCGCGGCGTGATTTAACTTTGCCCGCTGCTCTTCGTAAAGCCACTGTTATGCGGATCGAAGCGCTCAGGATGCAAAATGATGAATTGGGAGACCATCCATATCGCTGGGCAGGGATGTGTTCAAGCGGGAGTCTAAGAATGTAACCGCGCTTTGGGTCCTTACACGAAAACCCCGAAAATGATTTCCGGGGTTTTCTTCTTTTATTTAAATGGCCAAGACTTAGACAGTAAGATCATGCTGTTAGCTTGCGATAAAGTGAGCGGCGCGGTCTGTCGTAGTTCGCTCCAAGTTCGGAGCGGCGCTGCTGTTCGTAAGCTTCAAAGTTGCCTTCAAACCAGCGTACGATGCCGTTGCCTTCAAACGCCAACATGTGAGTACATATGCGGTCGAGGAAGAAACGATCATGACTGATGACCATTACACAGCCATTGAAGTCGAGCAGCGCGTTTTCGAGCATTCTCAATGTTGTGATGTCAAGATCATTGCTGGGTTCGTCAAGAATCAAGAAGTTCCCACCCTTGCGAAGAAGTCTAGCGAGATGGACACGATTGCGCTCACCGCCGGATAGATTCCCGACGAATTTCTGCTGATCGCCGCCTCGGAAATTAAATTTTGACACATATGCGCGTGAGGAGACTTCTTTTGTGCCCAACATGATCGTATCAGTGCCGTCGGTGATCTCTTCGAATACGGTTTTCTTATCGTCGAGATTGTCGCGCAATTGATCGACGTATGACATGACCACAGATGGCCCAAGTCTAATCGTTCCAGAGTCCGGCAGTTGTTCGCCGGTCAGCATGCGAAAAAGAGTTGTCTTGCCTGACCCGTTCGGTCCGATCACACCGGTGATACTCCCCGGCGGAATAAACAGATTCAGATCTTTGATGAGCGTGGTTTCTCCGTAGCTCTTGGAGACTTTATCGATCTCCAAAACAACGTCGCCGAGATGCGGTCCGGGTGCAATTTGGATTTCCATGCTTTGATTGCTGATCTCTTGAACTTCTTTCGAGCGCTTTTCATATTCTGCGACGTGCTTGTGACTCTCGGCCAAGCGATCGCGCTGACTCAGCTTAATCCATGCAAGCTCACGTTTCAGTGAAGCAAGTTTCGAGGACGGCTTCTTGTCGGGGCTGTCCATCTGTTCGATCTTTTGCTCAAGCCATGAACTGTAGTTGCCTTCCCACGGAATGCCCTTGCCGCCATCAAGTTCCAAAATCCACTTCGTAATATTGTCAAGAAAATAGCGGTCGTGCGTGGAGATGATGACTGTGCCTTCAAATTCACGAAGTTGTTTTTCTAACCAAAGAACGGTTTCAGCATCAAGGTGGTTTGTCGGTTCGTCCAGCAAGAGGATATCTGGCTTTTCAATTAGCGCACGACATAAGGCGACACGACGGCGTTCGCCGCCAGAGATTTGCGATATTAACAAGTTTCCGTCCGGTAGGAAGAGAGCGTCAGACGCGACTTCAACTTGATGCTCAAGATTCCAACCGTCGACCTTGTCAATTTGGTCTTGAAGTTTTTGCATCTTGTCGAGCGCTTTTTCCATTGCAGTGCCATCCATCTCCGCCATGTCGTTGGCGAGCTGATTGTACTTATCCAGCAGTGAGAGCGTTGGCGCAAAAGCGGTTTCGACATTTTCGCGTACAGTCTTATTCAGCTCAAGTACCGGCTCCTGCGCGACAAGGACGGCGCGGACGCCTCTTGCAGGTTCAGCGGAACCTTGAAACTCTTTGTCAATGCCCGCCATGATGCGAAGCAGCGTAGATTTACCCGAACCATTATCGCCTACAAGACCAATCTTCGCGCCGGGATAGAATGCAAGGTTGATGTCGTCGAGAACTTTTTCACTGCCATACAGCTTGACGAGATGCTGCATGACGAAAATGTACTGAGGAGCCATTTAGTCCAATTACTATTGATGATGTTATTGCGCGATTGCCTGATTCTGAGCAAGCTGGTTGCCGCAGAATCCGTAGAAGCGATAATATAGCGTTTCTTTTTGAATGTTGTTGAGTGGCGCCTATCAATCGGTGTGACCAGATGGCAGTTTCGGCAACCGACCATAGCTCTCTAACTGTTTGTTTTTGTTTGGCCAGCGATCATGATTGCCTTGTGGTAATAGAAAACGGGCTTCCCATATGATGGAAGCCCGCGGTATCGGCAAGAGCTTATCTTACTTAACGATTTGCCAATAGTTCAATATTAGCGAATGCGGCGCCCGAGTTCAATGAAAGTGCGTACCGCGTCACCACTGGACCCAAGGCTCTGCTCAGCATTGATTGAACTAAACCAACCCGAACGCAAATTCAGATCGGCCGAAACTCTGACCCACTCGCTGTTGGTGGTTATGTCTTGCTCAATGAAATGGTAGCTCGTGACGCCGTACTCTGAGCGCAAATCGAGGCCGCGCGCGGGGCTTATACTTAGACTTGCAGCTTGTTGGTTACCTGTCGAGAATTGATTCTCAAATGTTCCGTAGCGGAGCATTGCGCCGACTCGTCCATGCAATAGCGTATTCGACGAAATGGAGTAGGTGCCGGATGGATACAGTGAATTCGTGTTAGGATCGCTGCGATAGCTCTGTTGTCCCGATATGCGCGTACCATGCAGCATTGTGAAATCTACTCCGACTCGAAACCCGTGCTGAATCGCTTCGTCAAACAAACTATCAGGTGTCTCGCGGGTTTCCCATGTATGATAGCGCGATCGCCCATCATACCCTGCACTCAGACTTACCATGTGGGCAGGAGAATAGCGCGCATTGACCAGCACGTTGGCAAGTGATATCGTCGCACCCTCTGCATCCTGTTTCCAACCTCGATTGATGTTAAAATCCGAGCTTTCGTAAAGAGAAAAATTCGATCCTAAGCTGTGGGTTAGCTGCTGGTAGATAAATTCGCGACTGATGTTTCCTTCCTCATATTCTCCCGCAACAGCCAACGACGCTTGGGTGCGCACACGAGTTGAAAGCTCATCACGGTAGATTGCCAGTACCCCAAGTTTACTTGTGGACAGATCGCTGCTGTGCAAGTCAATTTCAGCCTGAGCGCCAGCAAATGCCCCGATCGAAAGCCCAGACAGAAT
Source organism: bacterium (assembly GCA_016721565.1). GTDB lineage: Bacteria > Electryoneota > RPQS01 > RPQS01 > RPQS01 > JABWCQ01. The sequence goes on from JADKHW010000002.1 coordinate 260,189, forward strand.
TTCGGCTTCACCGTAACCACCATCGATATATCCGATGCCCGCGATGGAGCCTGCTTGAATGCGACCCAGATTAGCTCGCCAATGTGCGCGTTTCGGCTCAAGATTCAGGGAGGCCTCGTACAGCCGATGCTGCCATTCCCCGCCTGACGATGGACCGAGTTTTCGTCCGCGATACTTCATGCGCACATCGGAGTTTTCACCAGCAACTCGATTAATTGTGACTTTAGTGGATACCCCCGGCACGGTATAGTCGAAGTTTTCGGCGCTCCTGTCATCGTAAATATCCATCTGAAACCCGAGTCGACCTGTCATGCGCGACTGAACTTTGCGTTTTGATTGCTTCGGTCGCGGGCTTTCATGCTTCGCCGCCAAAGACAGTGAATCCTGTGACATGACTTTCGACTGCGGAACTTCCTCAATAACAAATAGAACGCTGTCGCCGATACGTGCTATCACACTATCACCCACAAGGGTTGCGACCGTCGAAGATTCCGCAACGGCAGCGATTCGTAGCTCGCCAATCAAAGTATTGCCGCGATAGAGCAGTCCATCCAGATCGTTTGTTAAACCGTGCGCCCGGCCCGCGTCAAGATACAACGTTCGCCATGCGACATAGGTCACAGTTGCTGAGACATCGCGGGCGTACGAAAGAGAAGCCGTAGCTATGGCCAGTACAACTATTACGAGGAGCATGCCGAGTGTGTTCAATTTGCTTCTCATCTTACCTCGGGAATTCCTGTCGCGGCGCGGGGTTTGGCCCTTCACGCCCATCAGGATGGCAGCTATAGCAGGCACTGCTCAACCACTGATAACCATTTACGTCTTGATGCTCGCTATTTGCTTCTGACTGCCTGTGCTCGTGACAATGTGTGCAACTGAAGACCCCGAAGTTCCCTGCGTTTGGATGACATTCTCGGCATGTGTTCCATTCGTTGCGATGCGCACCGGTTGTTATTGGGAACAGTGGAGCATGATTGAATGTGGAGTTCCAATTTGACGGCGTGTGGCAGTCTTGGCAAGCCGTCGGGTATTGATCTGCTTCGTGATCCGGATCTGCCGACGAATTGTAGTCCGCCAAGTGGCAATCGACACAGACTGTGGTTAGGCCGTTGTAGATTCCGCCGGAATGGCATTGATTGCAAGTCGCCGTGATATGCTGTCCGGTCAGCGGGAAACCTGTATTATTGTGGTTAAAATTAGCGTCCCAATTGCTTGTCGTGTGACAGGTCTGACATTGAGTCGAGAAGCCTGCTGCCTGATGGTCAGGATCATCTGTATCATTGTAATCGGCCAAGTGGCAACTCACACACGTTGTTGGTAAGCCATCGTATTGTCCGCTTGCGTGACATTGGTTGCAGGTCGCTTGAACGTGCTGGCCGGTTAACGGGAAGCTTGAGTTGTTGTGATTGAAATTTGCATCCCAATTGCTCGTCGTGTGGCAGGTCTGGCATGTGGTCGGGAAGTTTGCGGCCTCATGATCGGGATCTGTTGTACCATTGTAATCTGCTAAGTGGCAACTCACGCATGTTGTGGGTAAACCATCGTATTGACCGCTTGCGTGACATTGGTTGCATGTTGCTTGGATATGCTGACCTGTTAACGGGAAGCTCGTGTTGTTGTGGTTAAACGTCGAGTTCCAATTACTCGTGGAATGGCAGGTCTGGCACGTGGTCGGGAAGTTCGCGGCCTCATGATCGGGATCGTTTGTGCCATTGTAATCGGACAAATGGCAGCTTGCGCAAGTTGTTGGGAGTCCATCGTATTGGCCACTTGCATGGCACTGGATACAGGTCGCTTGAACGTGCCGACCCGTTAGTGGGAAGCCGGTATTATTATGATTGTAGTTGGCGTCCCAGTTGTTCGTCGTGTGGCACGTTTGACATTGATTTGAGAAACCAGCTGCCTGATGGTCTGGCTCGTCCGTATTATTATAGTCTGCTAAGTGACAACTCACATGTCGTAGGGAGACCATCGTATTGGCCGCTTGCGTGACATTGATTGCACGTCGCTTGAACATGCTGTCCAGTCAGCGGGAAACTCGAATTGTTATGGTTGAAGACAGATTCCCAGTTCGACGTCGTATGACAGGTCTGGCATGTCGTGGGGAAGTTCGCGGCCTCGTGATCCGGGTCGGTTGTCCCGTTGTAATCGGACAAATGGCAGCTTGCGCAAGTTGTTGGGAGTCCATCGTATTGGCCACTTGCATGGCACTGGATTACAGGTCGCTTGAACGTGCCGACCCGTTAATGGGAAGCCGGTATTATTATGATTGTAGTTGGCGTCCCAGTTGTTCGTCGTGTGGCACGTTTGACATTGATTTGAGAAGCCAGCTGCCTGATGGTCAGGCTCGTCCGTATTGTTATAGTCTGCAGGTGGCAACTCACATGTCGTGGAGCCATCGTACTGACCGCTTGCATGGCACTGGTTGCAGGTCGCTTGGACGTGCTGGCCTGTTAACGGGAAGCCTGTATTGTTGTGATTGTAGTTGGCGTCCCAGTTGTTTGTTGTGTGGCACGTTTGACACTGGTTGGAAAAACCTGCCGCCTGGTGGTCGGGCTCGTCCGTATTGTTGTAATCTGCTAAGTGGCAACTCACGCATGTTGTAGGCAAGCCATCGTACTGGCCGCTCGAGTGACATTGGTTGCAACTTGCTTGGACATGCTGACCGGTTAACGGGAAGCTCGAATTGTTATGGTTAAACGTCGATGACCAATTGCTCGTGGAATGGCATGTCTGGCACGTCGTGGGGAAGTTCGCGGCCTCGTGATCCGGGTCGGTTGTCCCGTTGTAATCTGCTATGTGGCAACTCACACACGTTGTCGGGAGACCGTCGTACTGGCCGCTTGCGTGACATTGGTTGCACGTTGCTTGAACATGCTGGCCGGTTAACGGGAAGCTCGAATTATTATGATTGAAGACAGATTCCCAGTTCGACGTCGTATGACAGGTCTGGCATGTCGTGGGGAAGTTCGCGGCCTCGTGATCCGGGTCGGTTGTCCCGTTGTAATCTGCTACGTGGCAACTCACACACGTTGTCGGGAGTCCATGGTATTGGCCGCTCGCATGGCACTGGTTGCAACTTGCTTGGACGTGCTGGCCGGTTAACGGGAAGCTCGTATTGTTGTGGTTAAACGTAGAGGACCAGTTGCTCGTGGAATGGCAAGTCTGGCACGTCGTGGGGAAGTTCGCCGCCTCGTGATCAGGATCAGTTGTCCCATTGTAGTCGGCCAAGTGGCAACTCACGCAAGTTGTTGGGAGTCCATCGTATTGCCCGCTCGAGTGACATTGGTTGCACGTCGCTTGGACGTGTTGGCCCGTTAACGGGAAGCCTGTGTTGTTATGATTGTAGTTGGCGTCCCAGTTGTTCGTGGTGTGGCACGTTTGACATTGATTTGAGAAACCAGCTGATTGGTGGTCAGGCTCGTTAGTATTGTTATAGTCTGCGAGATGGCAACTCACGCACGTTGTTGGTAGTCCGTCATACTGACCACTTGAGTGACATTGATTGCACGTCGCTTGGACGTGCTGGCCGGTTAACGGGAAGCTCGTATTGTTGTGGTTAAACGTAGAGGACCAGTTGATGTCGTATGACAGGTCTGGCACGTGGTCGGGAAGTTCGCGGCCTCGTGATCGGGATCTGTTGTACCATTGTAATCGGACAAATGGCAGCTTGCGCAAGTTGTCGGGAGTCCATCGTATTGGCCACTTGCGTGACATTGGTTGCAACTTGCTTGGATATGCTGACCTGTTAACGGGAAGCCGGTGTTGTTATGGTTAAATGTCGAGGACCAATTGCTCGTGGAATGGCATGTCTGGCACGTCGTGGGGAAGTTCGCGGCCTCATGATCCGGATCGTTTGTGCCATTGTAATCCGCAAAGTGACAACTTACACAAGTTGTTGGAAGTCCATCGTATTGGCCACTTGCGTGGCACTGGTTGCAGGTCGCTTGAACATGCCGACCGGTTAACGGGAAGCCGGTATTATTATGGTTGTAGTTGGCGTCCCAGTTGTTCGTCGTGTGGCACGTTTGACATTGATTTGAGGAACCCAGCTGCCTCGTGATCAGGCTCGGTCGTACCGTTATAGTCCGCCAGGTGGCAACTACACATGTTGTAGGGAGACCATCGTATTGGCCGCTTGCGTGACATTGATTGCACGTCGCTTGAACGTGCTGGCCGGTCAACGGGAAGCTCGAATTGTTGTGGTTAAACACCGATTCCCAGTTCGACGTCGTATGACAGGTCTGGCATGTCGTCGGGAAGTTCGCCGCCTCGTGATCCGGATCGTTTGTGCCGTTGTAATCCGCAAGGTGACAGCTTGCGCAAGTTGTTGGGAGTCCATCGTACTGACCGCTTGCATGGCACTGGTTGCAGGTCGCTTGGACGTGCTGGCCTGTTAACGGGAAGCCGGTATTATTGTGATTGTAGTTGGCGTCCCAGTTGTTCGTCGTGTGACACGTTTGACATTGATTTGGAAACCAGCTGCCCCTGATTGGTCAGGCTCGTCGTATTATTATAGTCTGCCAGGTGGCAACTCACACATGTCGTCGGGAGACCGTCATATTGGCCGCTTGCGTGACACTGGTTGCAGGTCGCTTGAACGTGCTGGCCCGTTAACGGGAAGCTCGTATTGTTATGATTGTAGTTGGCGTCCCAGTTGCTCGTTGTGTGGCAGGTTTGACACTGGTTGGAAAACCTGCCGCCTCGTGGTCAGGCTCGGTCGTACCGTTGTAATCGGCTAAGTGGCAACTCACGCACGTTGTAGGGTCCGTCGTACTGACCGCTTGCGTGACACTGGTTGCAAGTTGCTTGACGTGTTGGCCCGTTAACGGGAAGCTCGAATTGTTATGGTTAAACGTCGATGACCAATTGCTTGTGGAATGGCATGCCTGACACGTTGTCCAGGAAATGATCGGCCTCGTGATCAGGCTCAGAAGAGCTGTTATAATCTGTCAAGTGGCAATCAATACACTGATTCGGAGTCCCTTCAAAAACTCCTCCGATATGGCATTGCTGACAAGCGGTCTGGACATGCTGACCCGTTAACGGGAACGCCGTAGTCTGATGATCAAACGTTGCATCCCAGTTGGACGTCGTATGGCACTCAAGACAGGCTGTCGACATCTGTGCCGCCTCGTGATCAGGGTCGGATGTACCATTGTAATCGGCCAAAGTGGCAATCGATACGCGACTCGGTAGTCGGGTGCCTTCAAACACGCCGCCGATGTGGCACTGCTGACAAGCGGTCTGGACATGCTGGCCCGTTAGCGGGAACGCGGTGGTCTGATGATCAAATGTCGCATCCCAATTTGACGTCGTATGACACTGCGTGCAATTTGTCGACATCTGGGTAGCTTCGTGATCAGGATCGGTCGTGCCGTTGTAATCAGCTAAGTGGCAATCAATACACTGGTTCGGAGTCCCTTCAAAAACTCCTCCGATATGGCATTGCTGACAAGCGGTCTGGACATGCTGACCCGTCAGCGGGAAGCTGTGGCATTAGTGATCAAATGTCGCGTCCCAGTTTGACGTCGTATGACACTCGTGCCAGCCGTCGACATCTGGGCCGCTTCGTGATCAGGATCGGTCGTGCCGTTGTAATCAGCTAAGTGGCAATCAATACACTGGTTCGGAGTCCCTTCAAAAACTCCTCCGATATGGCATTGCTGACAAGCGGTCTGGACATGCTGACCCGTTAGCGGGAAAGCTGTGGCTTGGTGATCAAATGTCGCATCCCAATTTGAGGTCGTATGACACTGCGTGCAGTTTGTGGACATCTGGGTCGCTTCGTGATCCAGGATCGGTCGTGCCGTTGTAATCAGCTAAGTGGCAATCAATACACTGGTTCGGGTGCCTTCAAAGACTCCTCCGATATGGCATTGCTGACAAGCGGTCTGCAAATGCTGGCCGGTTAGCGGGAAAGCTGTGGCTTGGTGATCAAAGCTTGCGTCCCAGTTTGACGTCGTATGGCACTCAAGACAGGCTGTCGACATCTGTGCCGCCTCGTGATCAGGGTCGGATGTACCATTGTAATCGGCCAAATGGCAATCGATACACTGACTCGGAGTGCCTTCAAACACGCCACCGATATGGCATTGCTGACAAGCGGTCTGGACATGCTGGCCTGTCAACGGAAACGCCGGTAGCTTGATGATCAAGCTCGCGTCCCAATTTGAGGTCGTGTGACACTGCGTGCAGTTGGTCGACATCTGAGCTGCTTCGTGATCAGGATCGGATGTACCATTGTAATCGGCAAATGGCAATCAATACACTGACTCGGCGTGCCTTCAAATACGCCACCGATGTGGCACTGCTGACAAGGTCTGGACTGCTGGCCGTTGGCGGAAGCGGTGGCTGTGATCAAAGCTGCGTCCCAGTTGGGGTCGGCACCAGCGGCGACCTGTGCGCTCGACGGACGGTCCTTGTAATCGCAGGGCACACTGACTCGGGTGCCTTCAAAGACGCCCGATATGGCATTGCTGACAACCGGTCTGGACATGCTGCCCGTTAACGGGAACGCGGTGGCTTGATGATCAAACGTCGCATCCCAGTTGGACGTCGTATGGCACTCCGAGGCAGGCTGTCGACATCTGTGCCGCTTCGTGATCAGGATCGGATGTGCCGTTGTAATCGGCCAAGTGGCAATCGATACACTGACTCGGAGTGCCTTCAAAGACGCCACCGATATGGCATTGCTGACAACTGGTCTGGACGTGCTGGCCGGTTAACGGGAACGCCGTGGTCTGATGATCAAACGTCGCGTCCCAGTTCGAGGTCGTATGACACTGCGTGCAGTTGGTCGACATCTGCGCGGCTTCGTGATCAGGATCGGTTGTGCCGTTATAATCCGCCAAGTGGCAATCAATACACTGACTCAGAGTGCCTTCAAACACGCCGCCGATGTGGCACTGCTGGCAAGCAGTCTGGACGTGCTGGCCGGTCAATGGGAAAGCCGTGGTCTGATGATCAAACGTTGCGTCCCAATTTGAGGTCGTATGGCACTGCGGGCAAGTTGTCGACATCTGGGCCGCTTCGTGATCAGGATCCGTCGTCGCGTTATAATCTGCTAAATGGCAATCAATACACTGACTCGGCGTGCCTTCAAATACACCACCGATGTGGCACTGCTGACAAGCAGTCTGGACATGTTGACCCGTTAACGGGAACGCCGTAGTCTGATGATCAAACGTTGCATCCCAGTTGGACGTCGTATGGCACTCAAGACAGGCTGTCGACATCTGTGCCGCCTCGTGATCCGGGATCGGTTGTGCCGTTGTAATCGGCCAAATGGCAATCGATACACTGACTCGGAGTGCCTTCAAACACGCCGCCGATGTGGCACTGCTGACAAGCGGTCTGGACATGCTGGCCCGTTAGCGGGAACGCGGTGGTCTGATGATCAAATGTCGCATCCCAATTTGACGTCGTATGACACTCTGCGGGCTTTGTCGACATCTGGGCCGCTTCGTGATCAGGATCGGTCGTGCCGTTGTAATCTGCCAAGTGGCAATCAATACACTGCGAGGTGCCTTCGAACACGCCGCCGACATGGCATTGCTGGCAAGCGGTCTGGACTGCTGCCGGTTAACGGGAACGCCGTCGTGTTATGATCAAACTCGCGTCCCAGTTCGCGGTCGTATGACACTCTAAGCAGGCCGTGGACATCTGCGCCGCTTCATGATCGGGATCGGTGGTGCCGTTGTAATCGGCCAAGTGGCAATCAATACACTGAGTCGGCGTGCCTTCAAACACGCCACCGATGTGGCATTGCTGACAAGCGGTCTGGACATGCTGGCCCGTTAGCGGAAACGCTGTGGCTTGGTGATCAAAGCTCGCATCCCAGTTAGAGGTCGTATGGCACTCAGGCAGGCTGTCGACATCTGTGCCGCCTCGTGATCAGGATCGGATGTACCATTGTAATCGGCCAAATGGCAATCAATACACTGACTCGGCGTGCCTTCAAATACTCCACCGATGTGGCATTGCCGACACGCGGTCTGCAAATGCTGGCCCGTCAACGGAAACGCAGTAGACTGGTGATCAAACGCCTGATCCCATGTTTCAGTTGTGTGGCAATCGATGCACGCGGTCGGCATCTGCGTGGCCGCGTGATCGGGGTCGTCGTGCCATTGTAATCATCAAGATGACAGGAGGCGCATTCCATAGGAGTACTTTCAAGCGCTCCGCCCGTATGGCACTCTTTGCAGCCGATCATCACATGCCCGCCTGTCAGCTCGAACTGGCATCTCGATTACTGACCGAATGACGCATCCCAGTTTTGCGCCGTGTGGCAACCCTCACACTGATGCGGTAGCTGAATCTCCTGATGATCAGGCGTATTCGTAGTCTCATAGTCTGCCGCATGGCACGACCAGCAGTGACCATCCAAACCCGCAAATTGACCTGAACTGTGGCAACTTGCAATTTGTCTCGGGTGCCGGCCGGACAATGGGAATTGGGTTGTCTGATGATCAAAGGGCGTGTCCCAATTTGACGTCGTATGGCATTCAAGGCAGTCTTCCGGATAGCCATTTGCTTGATGATTCGGGCTTTCTACACTTATATAGTCGTCACGGTGACAAGTTATGCAAGCCGTCTCTGTTGATGTGAATGCCGTGTTCGCGTGACAGGACACACAACGTAATCCGGAATGTCCGGCAGTCAAAGGAAATGCTTCGCCGTGAACAAAGTTCGGCGCTTTCCAATCCGTGATCATTGTGCTGTGGCATGATTCACATGAAACAGAAAACCCAGCCAGAGTATGGCTGGGATCTGTCGTCTTATTGAAATCATCAAGATGGCACGACACACGCCGTTTCCAAACCTGCAAGTTGGCCGCTGGAATGGCACGCTTGGCAATCGATCAGGGCATGGCGACCAATTAATGGAAACCGTGTGGTTGCGTGCTGATTCTGCATGCCCATCCGCTCATCCCAACTATTGGCTGTATGGCACTTCTCACAATTATTGCCAAACTGCCCTGTGTGGACATCCGCATGGCAGGCTACACAAGTTGGTTGGAGCCTCCGGCAAAGACCAGGCTGTGTGGCAAGACAAACACGAAGAACCCGCATGGCGGCCTGCCAGCGGGAACTGAGTCAGAGTCGTGCGAAAACGGCAAAGGGGAAAGTAGGGCGACCAACCCGTTACCGTGTGGCACTTGTTGCAGTCCAGCAACATCTGGCCGTGCGGATTGCCTACATCTGCAAAGAACTGCTGAGGCAAGTACAAGGCAGAGCGCCCAGAAGGGTACGTAGCTATGCAGGAATTTGCGGTTCACATGTCCTGACTTCAAGAGGTTTATTCTCGAAAGTCACCTATTACATCTTAAAACCATTACTGTCCATCAAATCAAAAGCTGACTTGTAAGGGTTGAATTCAAACAAGGCAACTGCCGTGCCGATTTTAGTCGGAATTGACCTCCACGAGCCAGCCTCGTGTTCACAAACTGAAGATAATACATATCAAATGATATTGCAATAGATCGGGCAATTACCAAAAATTTATAGCTGTTGCTCAATCAAAACATGAACTCAACATTCTCGACCGAAGAAAGTGTTGCAGCCAATCTAGTGATTGAATTGCCACATTACCAATTGGATTGATTTGAAAAATATTGTCTTACGTCGCTTAGTTCATCCAAGAAGCCCCGGAAGAATTTCCGAGGGCTTCTTATTAATTGTGTATTCAGATTTTACTCGCCGAAGGCTTGGACGTAATAGAACCCTGCAGAGCCGGTCGCCGTCGTGTCGAGGTATTGGATGGACAATGTTGAGTCAATAACTGCAAACGGGAATAACTCGGACAGTTCGTCGGTTCTGAAAATGTAATACATCGGTGGCTGTGTCAGCGTCTGCCCGAAGATATTCTCTGTTACGGCCTTCCAGCGCAACTGCGATTCGCTCCCTGTCCAAAAAATGGTAAGACTGTCCGGCGTGATCGGCGGCGCCTCGCACATGAATAGAGCAGGTGGAGCAAATGTGCCCGGCATGAATGTTCCGCTGGGAGCGCGCAGACTGAAGCTCGCCGTTATCGGCAGGACTCCGCAATCCCGAACCACTAATCCGAATTGAAATATCTCTCCAGGACCGGCCCAATATGAAGTCCCGAAAATCGTGGCGCCGACTTCAAGCCACTCCGGTGCGGCCACAATGTGATCGCTGTAACGAAAGTCAAGTCCTGGACGACCAACGAGCAACGCACCCGGAGTAGGGGCAACCACCAGATCAACTTCGTTTGTGTCGTAAGTCAGATAGACCGTAAATGACCGCACTGTATCAGAGAAAGTTATGTTGGCTGAGAACATGACAGTATCGCCAAGGTTGGCATTAACGGTATCAGGCGTGAAGTACATCTCCGTTGCCCAAACAGATGGAAGACTAGTAGTCAATACAAACAGCAAAATGGAAATTGTGCATGCCTTACGTCTCATTCTTGCTCCGTTCGTTTTCATCGAATTGCGCATGCTCCCTTTAGCGGATTAAGACCATTTTCTTGAGATCCGTGAATCCATTGACAGAGATTGAATATATGTAAACTCCTGATGCCAAATCTGTTGCGTCAAACGAAATCGCGTGTACACCAGATTCATAGTCGCGATCAGCAACAATGGACACCAGTTGCCCAAGCGTGTTATGTACCATGATCTTGACATGACCGGGTTCTTTGACACTAAACTGTAATGTAGTGGTCGGGTTGAATGGGTTTGGATAGTTTTGATAAAGCTGATAGCTCTCAACCACCGCATCACTACCGAACAAGCCGATTGTCCCACCGCTCGACCTGGATGCACCAGTGTTATCCAGCAGTTTCACAGAATTTAAACTGACTTGGCAATCGTCTGCAATCTCAGACTCACACGGAATGTAATTTCTGCGAGTGTTGAATTGCCTTCAAGAGTCGATCTACCACCGCACGAAGCCACCAACGACACCGACATTCCCGTCCGTGCCAATCTCTGCGGATTTTGTGAAGATTGTTTTCCGTCGAGCGTATGTCGCCGGAATTCGATCCAACGTACTCGAGCATTGAATGGTCATAGCCAAGTTTGACCTCAACAGCTTTTACGCTGTTTTCGCCATTCCCTGTTAACTCAAGCGATACCGTGAACTCTGTTCCGATAGACAACGGGAGTTGCGCTTGAGTCGAGATTGTGACATTCGAGGATTCATCCAAATTGTCAGACGACCTACGTACAACGGGTTTTGGCAAAACGGCAAATTCCGTTTGCGTAATGCCCACCGGCGAAACTATTCCAAAATTAAGCTGAACGGCACAAGATCGTCAAAGTCGATCATTCCCGCCGGATCAGGATCGGGGATGCCTTTGCCCACGTTTCCGTTTTCGAGAACAGCCGGTCCGATATTGCGAAATCCGCCGACTGCCGTGAAGTATACGGAAGACAACAAACTCAAATCATCTGTGTCCACCCTGCCGCGAGAGTTAGGGTCACCTATTGCATCGGCGGTGCTGAAATCGCCCAACCAATAGTTTGTAGAGAGCGATCGGCATTTTGGAGGATTGAAATTGTTTCCCCAATGGACCAGTTGCCACCGCGTCGCGCACAAATGTAACGTAGCGATAGACGTCACGGTACGAGTTTGAGTTCTCGTCGCCGTCAACCCAACCTGTCTCGGCATCAAGCCAAAACGTCTCTGAACCGTCAACGTGAGTCGTCAGCGCGTCACCGCGATTATTCTGGTTCGTGTACGGCCGACGATAACGTGCCGTACGGGCCTGATTGCGTTGCAACAAGTGTCCATCCTGCCGGAGCAACCTGTTGAAAACATCATATTCGGCTGGATTATTCCATTGATCATTCGGATAGGCCGGGTACTCTGTAGAATGCGGGCTGCGGTAGATGCGCATTTCTTGAGCATTTGCACTTGCTTCCCACGACCAGTTCAACCAGACACCATTGTGTGCAGGGTGAGCGTCGAAGTGTGTGAAAGAGTTTGCCGGAGCTTGATTGTCGACGCAAATTACCAACGGTACAACCGCACTCGCGTTGCCCGCGCAATCCACGGCCTTTACACTGAACGTAAACGCATCTCCGTCGGCGCTTGCAAGCGGAGCATAACCAAGCATCCAGTTCCAGAGTGTTTGCGCTTGTGTGTCGTTTGCCGGATAGTTTGAAATATCTCATGGGCAACAAGAAATCTGCCAGACCGAGATGGCTGAATACCAGTGATCCTGATGTTGCAAGACAACTGCCTACGTCAAGCGAAGACGACACATCTATGAAATCGTCGAGCCTTGTGCCGCCGTAGTGGTCAGACGCCGTGTCGTTATTGAAACAGAAATCAGTTGGAATTGAAGTTACAACCGCAAGTGTCGGAGCTTCGGTGTCACGGCTGACATTTCCCAACACAACAACCGGGGTTCGTTGCACTCATAATCTGTCATGTGCAGCGTCAGCGTGTTGCAACCTGGCACAAGAATGCCAAAGAACCGGTTGTGTCAGGCGCCGATGGGAATACTATTGTCTGCGGGGAAGGAAGACTTCCGTCGAAGAACACGAATGTTGCTCCGCCGGGCGATGCCGTTACCCATGCCATTCCGAGATTCGATGCGGCATCACTGAACCCCGCAGTAAACATCCCTTGTGTTTGACTCGCGTGGCCATACGCGGACGTCGGCTGCGCCGTGAATGAAGTGATTACCGGTGGAGAACAATCCACAGAAATTGCGGTTGCGCCCAAGGATACGTCACCGACATGTTGGCCGCCCAATTGATCAACCCAAAGCGACGTCATTGTTTGGGCACCGTATTCCTGCGCCTAAACCTGTTTTCTTGACTGGAATGCAGGCGATGTATTTATTGTAATCCCCAACACTACCGGTTCCTTCAAAACCAATATCAACTTGAACCAAACCACCGCCAAGATTGATCGCAAAGGACTGAATCAGATTCGTGTCAGTGTTGCTTGCAGGCGTAACCACCGCACCTTCTGCAGGTAGGTCCGCGACGATGTTTGCAGGCAATTGAATGGTCAACTGCAAAATTCGGCAATCCGACCTTGCCCAAGGTCAGACAAAGAGGGGCGGTTTCACAATCGGTATTCGCACAACCTAAGGCATCATTTGCCATCAAGAGGTTCAGGTCAGAGCAGCCATTCAGATTTGGATTCTGATCCACATTCCAAATTGCCGCTCCGGGAATTTCGTAGGTGCCCGGAAAGCCAAAATTTGCTGCATAGTCAGAATAGCAATTGCTATCCCAAAATGCCCTGAAGTGTTGTCAAATGTATTGACCGTATTGGAAGCTTATTCCCATGATTGAAGCGGTGGCAATTGTGCCGGGCTAACTCTTGATATGTCCACGCCCCGCGCCCAATTCGATACTTCGCTGTTCGCAAACGAAAGATTGAGATTTCCTCCGTCTACATAGGCGTACATGCCGACGCTACCCGTCGCAGCATCACCAATAATCTCAACGTCGGAAATCGTGAATGTTTCATTGTCATCAAGTACGCGACCAGCCTCACGTCCGTTCAGTTCAACTTGATCTTCATAGACTTGCGGGAAACTCGTGGCTTGTGCGAGCGCACTTGAACTTGAATTGAGTCTAATGCCAATTTTTGCGACCGATGAATGTACAAGGCTCGCCTCGAATCGCCCGCCGGTGATGGAACCATCCGTATCTATGCTGTAGACGCCGGCCTGGCCATTGAAAGTAGATGTATTTACGATGTCAACTGATGCCGATTGAAACAGCAAAATACTCGAAGCGACATAGACGGCTCCAGTCCATCAATGCCAGTAACCGAGCTGTTTGTAACAGTTCCAATTGCACCTGAGCTGTACTGAATGCCGTTCTGGACAACAACTGTGGTGGGTCCCTGGCCAATCACATTCACACTATCACAATCAACTGTCGTTCCGGCACCCGTGAACGACGTTCCGTTCTTTTGAAAACCTGAAATCGTAACATTATTGACGCTTACATAATATTGATTAGCGTCGTTGTGATTTACGGAAATGCCGACACCCTGTTGATTGCCATTCAGCGGTGTGTCGCGTACGTTTATGATTCTAACGTTATCCAGGCTTCCGGCAGAATTCCAGAATGCCACACCAATCATGCGTGAGTTGTTCGCACCGCGCGCATTTCCATCAATCGTCAGATTTGAAATGTGCGCCGTAGAGCCGTGGAGAAACAAAATCGGTCGATTGGGGCCACCCGCAAAATAGATATGCGGCATCGTAGTATTCGGAGCACGAATGATCGTACTGTCCGGCCCGGCACCAATAATCGTAAAATTTGTATATCCAATGGGATGAATCTGCCCGAGATAGACGCCTGCAAGCAAGTGAATTGTACCATTCGACATTGCGCTCATGGCAATAGGAATGGACCCAAAAGCCGTGTATCCCCAAACGAGCTTCAGATTGTTCGCGGTATTGTACAGGTCCACATTAGACTGACTCGTCCAACTATCATCTACCCACACTTCGTCAGGTACAAACCCTTTTGAAGCTGCACAAGTGTTCTCGCTGCTGATCTCAGGATAGTGCTCGCCATTGCTGTACACCCAGCCGCCACCGGTATGTTGAGTCGCCGCGATCCAATATGCGCCGTTGCCGATTTCGGTTTTGTATTGAACATTGTCCAGAGCGCTCAGGCTCATAACCGCGTAGGCGCTCGATTGCCAATCTTCATCAGTGGAATTTGCCCATAACTAAAGCTAAACGCGCCTGTACTGAACTGGCTGTCCATAAGACGCTGCGTCAAGAACAGGACGTCACTCGGTAGTGCCGCTGGCATTAAAGGCGTCGAGCAAACCCGTCACACCAAGGGTGTACCACCAGTAATTTACATTGGCGTAATCCGGATCCCAACCGGCATCGTCCATAACATCAAACAAGCCAGGGTTGTCGTTGAATGAATCCTGCCAGAGCACTTCTGCTATATCATCTGCGTTTTTGATCGTATGGCGCTCCGTAGCGGTCATAAAGCAACTGCGCGACCACGGCGAAGTTTCCGATATCCCAGCCGATCAACCCATTCGGGTAGCCTTGAGTGACTCCGCGCAAATCCCTGATTGCGGAAGCAAGCATGGTCGCCGAACCTGCCTGCAAGATGCGCTCATCATATTTCGTCTTCGCGCCGTCGGCATAAATCGAAGTTGGACTAACAACTGAATCGTATAGGGCGTCAAACAAAATCAAGAACTGCATATCGCCCGACGTACGAATATCTGAAGATCCGGGCGCAATCATTTCGTTCGCCGCATCCAACATCGCTGTCCAAAGACTCGGGTCGCCTGTTCGCAGATAGGCATGGTACACGCCAAGAGCAGTTGGACCGTACAAGTTGCGCGGGCTTGGTTCCACTGAATGTGCAAGAGGATCAGTATTCCAATTCAGCATCCAATCCCAACCACCATCATCCGGATCATCGGGTGATTCGTTGACACCGTTCATGCCATTGCCTGCATTGTCTTCCGTCACGTCAGCTTGTAGTTGGCGTAAGTATAAACCAGCATTGTCTAATGTTGAAAGCCAGTCAACAAGATCACCCGGTTCATCTAATGCTCGGACGCGTTCGGGACTCATCGTTGCAAACGACGGTTCCCAAACAGTCGCATCAACGCGCATGGCAATGGGTTTGGCGTTCATTCCGGCCCACACCGAAGTACACATCAGAAGTGGTGAAATACGCAGAATCCAACTTGATATCGAATTTGTCATTACGGTGTGGCCTTGAACCATCTAAACATATTGCGGGGGTTATCCAACTGTCATCTTAGCAAACTACACAGACCCATCAGACAAGCGTTGAATTCTCAAAAGCGTGCTATCTTGCCTGGAGACTAACTTATCCATACTTTTCAGCCGCATTAAATGCTCGGCGGCAAAGTCTTTGTGCCCAAAATTAGAATCTTTACTATTCTGGAAGATTCTCTTAATTTAGGGCCAACATCAAGTTAAGTCAACAGGAAACAGGGAGAAAACCAAATATGCTTGGGCGTGTCAGTATCGCTATTGCTGAGTGGGTATAGGTTTAGAAGATGATGCGGTTGGTAAGATTGCCATTATATCCGATTAGCCTCCGTGTTCCCGAAGATCGTTGTATACTGCGAATTTGCGAATTGCAACGTTTATACGCAGTGGACATCTTCGAGCACCATATCGCAACAAAATGGCTGAATCTTCGCTGCAACCAGCTCACTTGATTTTATGGTGGAACCGAATGCCTGAGTGTAAGTCCTTTTAATAAGCAAAGCCCTTAAGTACACCTTAAGGGCTTCTAATTAAAATATGATATCTGATTGACTGGCTAATCCAAAAGCTTTGCAGTGTATCTCGCTTGGTCAACAAATGAAGGCGGATACTCAAGCTCCGCAAGATAATTTTCGCCATTCCGTTTGATACGCGGGAAGATTAAGCCGCGACCCAACGGGAATGAGGCCATGCGGGCTTCCACATCATCGCGCATCGGATCGGTGAAGCAATAGGTTTCGCGAAGTTTTGTCGCGGCAGCTTTGTCACCGGCGGCTTTTGTGTCGCCGACAATTCCCAGCAGCGCGGCCACCAACTCATCAATTCTCGCTAAGCGCAGACGGAATTTCTTCTTGCCGTCTTCCATAACATCCTCAACGCCGCCATTCTGCACAAAATAGTGCCACATGAAGTTGCGAGCTTTCACATGCGCTTGTTCGGGAAGGAAACGCAATCCACCAACCATGCTGATAACCATTCCATAATGACCCGCTTCAGCTGTCTTCATTGAGAACACCCCATCGCGCGCCATTTGCGGCATCGCCCACATTCCGAATAGCTCGGCACGCGCTTCTTCAAGCGGAGAGTACTCGGCTTCAAGCAATTCGCGCGCTTCCTTACCGGCGTGCTCAGGTGCCATAGCTCCGGTCGTGTGACCGAGTTCATGCAGCGCCGAGTGAATCTGCGTTGCTTCAAACATCAGATCCCCGTATTCCGCAAAGACATCCTTTGGCAGGAACTC
Source organism: bacterium (assembly GCA_016721565.1). Lineage (GTDB taxonomy): Bacteria > Electryoneota > RPQS01 > RPQS01 > RPQS01 > JABWCQ01. Next base: position 277,155 of record JADKHW010000002.1, read on the forward strand.
TTTTGCAATCATTTCGCCCGACAGCGAATAGATTGCTTTGCCCGTATTGCGGTAGACCATATTGACCGAGCCGACATTATCAACGACCCAATGATCGTTTGGAAGCGACTGCGCGACAATCGTCATCGGGCTGTTTACATAGTCACCGCTCCAATTCAGCACATCGACAAACCGCAGATGCGGGAGTTTGTCTTTGTCGATCTGCATCTTGCGGTGCTTCCACGGAGCAGTTGCTTCCAAACCCGGTAAACGATCCACCAGCGCTTGTAGCGTGCTTTGGGCTTCGTTATTCTCGACCATTATCGCCGCAGCCGCTTCGCCGCGCGCATTCTTCCAATTGTCAAGATAGACTTCAAGCGCCGAGCTGAGAATCAAATCAATCGGCGAGCCGTGTCGAATCCACATGAAGTCGGCGATGCGACGCGACTCGTTCGTGCCGTGGCGGACTTCTTCAATCTTGCTGTCAAGATAGAGCCGCAAGCCGGTGTGAGTCGTCAAATCACGAGCTTTGATGAGGTGATCGAGTACAGGCTTCAGTGTTGCCTTGTACTTCACTTCATTTAGCTGTCCGACGACCTTACCGTTTGGTCTGGAGAAGCTTGAGTTGACCACATTGGCTTCTGCACCGAGTGCCTTCCACTCGTCCTCAGACATATCCTGTGGATAAAATCCGGCCTTGTCCGGCGTGGCGAGGCCCTCAAACATAAATGTCTCTGCCGCCGAATATTCAGCTTCAAGGACTCCGCCACCGGCCTTCTTCACCAGCTCTTTGACTTCGTCTTTGGTAAGAGCCAGCAAGTGATTCTTGCGCGGAAGCAAACTGTATGGGCTGTTTTGCAGATTGAGTATCGTCAGGTAATTTGAAATCGTCTCAGCCTGCGCTGGCGAGGCAACTTTTAACAAGCTCTTTAGCAAATGCTCGATCTTTTGCGTCTGCGGTTCAAACTGGTCACGGTAGATGGGATTCAAAAGGTCCACAGCATCAGAGAGGTGGCCGAGGACCTGAATATCATTTTCGGACAGACCTTTCAGGCTGAACTCAACTTGTGCGAGCGCCGCTTGGCGCGGACTTTCATCTTTTTGCTGATAGGGTACAAATTTTACGGTTGACTTATTGTTGTCCACGAGGGGCTCCATAGGGAGAAGTGAGCAGGAGTACGGGCAGGAATAAAGGGGCGGCTCGAACGAAACCGACGAGCCATTCCATCCAATGAATTTGATGATTAAGATAGGCTTCTTTTCTCTGGCAATCAAGCGAGCATCGAGGGCCAGCACCCGCGCAGCAACCGTTGCTTGTTTGTGAATCTACCAGCCCAGAGTCCTCCTAAGTCCCAGCACTTGGGATTGTGGGCCATACCGATGCGCAAGCAATTGAAAAATAATCACGAGCTTCGTGTTTGGCGGGAATCAGACACCCCTATCCCATTAAGTTATTATTGTTGAGCTTATCGTGTGTTCCCCTTGCGAAATCATTAAGAATAATGTAGATTGCAAGGAATTGTATTTTTCATCCCCACCCTTCTCGGCTCCCTCTGGGTGGGAATAACTCGCCTGAAAGTCCCGCAAACGGGGTTGGCCGCCATCTACGGTGTCACGAAGCTGGTGATCTCCCAACCCCAAGCTTACCCCTGTCCCATTTTTAGCGTCCCGTTATTCAGGAATCCAGCCTGTCGCGTAACTCTTGCGCCTGTCGGAAACCTGCTTTGATAACTGCACGTACACCCAAGATTTTCGATTTTCTCCGCAAACTCTTCCGCATCGTAGAGGTGACTAATGTCTGAAGAAACCCATGTAAAATCCGTCGAAGAACGGGATCGCGAATGGTATGAAAATGTCTACCAGAAAGACGCGCCGCAGTTAACGGCTCGCGCCGTGATTTCCGGCATGTTGTTCGGGGGACTCATGTCGCTGTCCAATCTGTATGTCGGTTTGAAGTCCGGCTGGGGATTGGGTGTGGATATCGTCGCGGTCATCTTGATCTTCTCCATCTTCAAAGGCCTGAAGAGCGCCGGTTTGGTCCGCCGCGATTTCGGCATGATGGAAAACACGATTATGATGACAGTCGCGGTCGCCGCAAGCTGGATATCTTCAGCAGGTTTGGTTTCTGCTGTTCCTGCTTTGTCAATGCTAACTGGCTATGAGTTCGTCTGGTGGCAATTGGCGATCTTTATCGGCGGAATTCTGTATCTGGGTTTGTTCATGGCCATTCCGCTCAAGCGGCAGATGATCCAAGTCGATAATCTCCGCTTCCCCGGTAATATCCCCACAGGCGAAACGCTGAAGGCCATGTACTCGACAGGGTCAGAGGCACTCAAGAAAGCAAAAGCTCTGGGCATTTCGGGTGGTCTCGGTATTTTGATTGCCGGCCTGCGTGATGGATTGGGTTGGATTCCTGCGCAATTGTCTTTGCCGATTTCCCTCGCCAAGGTCAGCATGAGCAAGCTCACGTTGACATTTGAACCGAGCCTTATCTTCATCGGCATCGGCGCGCTAATGGGAATCAAGGTCGGTTTGAGTATGCTACTCGGTTTGGTTTTGAACTATGGTGTGCTCGCACCAAATCTAATCAATGACAAGATCATTAAGCATCCCGCTCCGCAAGTTCAAGCCGCGACTCTTTTGAAAGCGCCGCTGAGCATTCAACCGGGCGAAAGCATCACAGTTACGGTTGAAGAAGCAAACGTCGGCCCCGAACTGTCGTCCGGCAGCGCGGTTAATAACTATCGCTACACTTGGTTTGCGGCAAAGTCCTATAGCAGCAACGATGCGCTTTTAGCCGACCTGAATGCACAGACCCTTGGGAACGGTCAAACGAACCCGTTCTACGGCGTCATCAGCGTGCGTGATACACTAAGCAAAGCCAACGGCGTAGGGTCGAAAGCGTTGTTCTTTGAAGCTTCAAAAGCTACCTTCTGGGAAGCGAAGCTCACGATTGATAAAGAGCAGTCTTCACCGCAGATTATCGCAGGAATGGGATTTGAACCGGGCCAATTCCGTCAACAGAACGTCGGCGGATTTAGAAACATCAGCGCTTGGTCACTGTGGCCCGGAGCAACAATTCTGGTTGTCGGCGGTTTGTTGGTCTTGGCATTTCAGTGGAGAACGTTGGGCCGAACGTTTGGCAGCATCTTCAGCAGCATAGGTGGCAAGAAGAACGGTGGCACAAAGGGGATTCTCGATGACATCGAAATCCCGATGAGCTGGTTTATCCCGGGTTTTTTGATTACTGGTCTCATGTGCGTTGTTACGCTGGTGATTATGTTCGGGAGTTACGGAGTGCACTGGTACTTGGGTGTCATCGCTGTTCTCTTGACGTTTATTTTGGCCGCTGTAGCCTCGCGTGCAGGTGCCGAAGTCGGTATTAACCCGATCGGTGCCTTGGGCAAGGTAACACAGCTAACGTTCGGTGTCGTGTCTGCGGGTAACATTACGGCCAACTTGATGACGGCAGGTATTACGGCAGGTGCGGCGGCGAGCTGCAGTGACACGATTGGTAATCTCAAAGTCGGGCATATGGTCGGTGCAAATCCGCGCAAGCAGTTTATCGCGCAGCTTTTTGGTGTGCTTGCCGGCGCCTTGCTTGCTGTTCCGGCTTATTTCGTTCTCGTTCCTGACGTCAGTGTGCTTGGCGGTGACAAATTCCCCGCTCCTTCCGCGCTTGTGTGGATGGGCGTTGCGAAAGTTCTCGCGCAAGGCTTGAGCACTTTGCCGCGCAGCGCCGTGATTGCGATGGCGATTGCCTTTGTCGCTGCGGTGACAATCATCATTGCCGAGAAGATCTTCCCAAAAATCAAGCCCTACACCCCGTCCCCGACGGCGTTGGGCATCGCGATGACAATCCCGGCCTACACAAGCTTTGCAATGTTCCTCGGAGCGCTGATCGCTTGGATTCTCGAGAAGAAGGCTGCCAAGGTCAACGATATGTACACAATCGCGACGGCATCTGGTTTGATCGGAGGCGAGAGTATTATGGGCGTCTTTATCGCGGCCCTAATTGCGTTCGGTGTTTTGTAGCTATATGACCCATCACATCAACTCTCTGCGGAGCCAAGAATACTATGGCTGACGAACTGCCGATCAAAAAGATGACGCCCGAAGAACTCGAGCGTGAGTGGTACGAAAATGTCTATCGCGGCGACGACATGCCCCAGCTCACGATGCGTTCTGTCGTCATGGGCTCAATTCTTGGCGCTTTCCTTTCACTTCAGAATCTCTATGTGGGATTGAAGACAGGTTGGGGTCTTGGTGTTGCAATCACTTCGTGTATTCTCAGCTACACGATTTGGAAATCCCTGCGCAAAGTGTTCCCGCGCTGGGTAAAAACAGATATGTCGATCCTCGAGAATAACGCGATGCAGTCAACTGCATCGTCGGCAGGATATTCTACAGGCGGCACAATTGTCTCGGCTATCAGCGCCTATCTGCTTGTCAACGGAGTGCATATCAGTTACTGGTTGCTCTCGGCATGGATATTTTTCCTCGCCGTGCTCGGCGTGACGATGGCCATTCCGATGAAACGGCAGATGATCAACGTTGAACGACTCAAGTTCCCCTCAGGCATCGCGGCGGCAGAGACGCTAAAGAGTCTGCACGGTGTCGGCCACGATGGAGGCGAATCCAACTCAGCGAAGTTGCTGTTCACGTGGGGAGGCATAGGTATTGCCATTGCCGCCGTGCGTGACTGGTTTGGATGGATACCTGCGCTTTACAATACGTTCGGCGCACGCATGAGCCTGTACACAATTCAGGTCGATGCAAGTATGATCTTGGTTGGTGCAGGCGCTCTGATGGGAATCAAAGTGTGCGTCAGCATCCTGATCGGCGGTATTCTCAACTGGGGAATCCTTGCTCCGCAAATGATGGACAAGGGAGTGATTGGCCATCCGTTACCCTACATTCGCTCGATGGAAGACTTGCAGTTTCCGCTAACGATACCTGCCGGACGTGCGCTGAGCTTTGAGGTCGTTCAAGCGAATAAGGACTACTTACTTGAAGACGGTGCCGACACGACGATTCTCTCGTATCCGTGGAAGCAACAGGTTACGTACAGTAGTTTGAGTGAGCTTGCGGCGGCGTTGAACAATCCGAAACTGCCTGACGGCGGTACAAATCCGTTGTATGGCAAAGTGCGCGTGATGGAGCCGGAAGACGCCTATCTGAGAAAACGTCTGGAGATGCGAATTGACAGCGCGTTCAAGGGCGCCACGCATGTTGAAACTTCACTCACGCTGATTAGCAATGAAGCCAAAGTTGCGGCAACAGGACCAGCCGCGCTCTTGTTGGCCGCTAAGTCGGAATCATCCAGTCAGTTGATTGCCAGTCCATCGTTTCCTCTTGACATTCCCGCTGGAACAGTCCTTCCAATTACCTTATCGGAAGGCGGTAATACTCAAGTCTATCAATATGCGTGGCAAGACTCGACTCACTATTCATCTGCTGCAATGCTATTGGCCGACTTGAAGTCACCCAACCTGAAGAATGGCGAGAAGAATCCTGTCCCCGGAGCGTTTCAACTTTCGACAGCAAATGAAAAGCTCGTGCTCGCCGCACCTGCAACGTATCAAATGCTGACGTTTGAAGAAGGCGCGAGCAACACGCAGACTCCCGGCGGATTTAGAAATATCGTGTCGTGGAGCTTGTGGGGTGGTGCGGCCTGTATGGTCACCAGCGGTTTGCTTGCTTTTGCATTTGAATGGCGAACAGCGTTGCGCGCATTTTCTGGACTCAAGAGCATCTTCGCTCGCGCCAAACCACATCATGAGCAAGATCCTATGGAACGAATTGAAGTTCCCGGGTCGTGGTTTGCCGGAGGTATGGTTATTGGCACGATGGGAATTGTGTGGCTGGCAGCAGTCTATTTCATGGTTCCGTGGTGGATGGCATTACTGGCGGTCTTCCTGTCGTTCTTCCTTGCCTTGGTTGCCTGCCGTGCATGCGGTGAGACTGACACAACTCCTGTCGGAGCAATGGGCAAGATTACACAGCTCACCTTTGGCGCTATTGCTCCCAGGCAGATGAACACAAACCTGATGGCAGCTTGCATTACAGCCGGTGTTGCAGACTCAGCATCCGATTTGCTCACCGACCTGAAGAGCGGTTACGTGCTCGGCGCGAACGCTCGTAAGCAGTTCCTCGCGCAGTTTGCGGGTATCTTCATCGGTACTGCTGTTACGGTTCCTGCGTTTTTCTTGGTCGTTCCTGATGTGTCAATTCTCGGCTCAACTAAGTTCCCGGCACCTGCCGCGCAAGTGTGGGCCTCTGTGGCAAGATTGCTTTCTAATGGCTTTGAATCGTTGCATCCCACTGCTCGTGCCGCATTGGTCATTGGTGGTATCGTCGGCCTGTTGATTCCAATGTGCGAACGTCTGTTCCCCAAGTACAATAAGTGGATCCCGTCTTCAATGGGACTCGGTCTTGCATTCGTATTGCCGTTCTATAACGCGCTTTCCATGTTCGTCGGCGGTGTGATTGCCATGATCTACATGAAGATGAAACCCGCAACGGCTGAACAATACACCGTCGCCTCTGCATCCGGAATCATCGCTGGAGAAAGCTTGATGGGAATCTTCATCACGCTGATGGGCGCGTTAGGTTGGCTGTAGAAATTTAACGCGGTGTTTGAAATCAAAAGCCCTTAGGAGAATTCCTAAGGGCTTTTTCATGTCTTAGAAATCTCGGACTATCCGACCCAAGTGACGCCGATAATCAGCATAACTGCTACGACGACCATCATCAAGCCTTCCCCTGCGATTAAGCCTGAAGCAAGCGATGCACCGTAGCTATCCACGGCTTCTGGGTTGCGCTTCGTGTAGTAGGATGTCACGACAGCGCCGAGCCACATGGACAAGGATGAGTACGGCGTCACCATGAAGGCGATACCGAGAGCAATGGGTGACGGAAGCCATTTGCCAACACCTTTGATCTTGGCAATAAACGGCATTGCGAAGCCAATGAGCGCACCAATTGATGCGGCTGTCATTGCATGAGCTGGCAGTGACTTGATTCCATCAGCAAGCAGTTTCGCCATTGCGTGCCACGCCATAACAGCGGGGCCGGTGAAGTCGTCTCCGGGAATCTGGTAGGCCGCAGTTAACAAACGATACACACCTGCGGCAGTAAAAACACCAACGACAACGCCGATGATCTGTGCGATAACCTGACGACGAATCGAGACTTTGAGCATGTAACCGGCCTTCAAGTCGTGCATCAAATCTCCTGACTGACTTGCTCCGGCTGCCGTGATACCTGCGGCCATCAAGTTTGTGGGAATCATGCCCGGGTGAAGCGCGCCATAAACCACCTGAGTGATCTTGCCCATCGCGCCAACGGGATTGATATCCGTTTCACCTGTCGCGCGAACAGAGATGCTTGCTATCAAGAACGAGAGAAACACTGCGAGGATTCCCATCCACGCTGGGATACCAAAGTAGTGCTGCGCGAGTACCGTTGTCAGCGTTGTCGCGAACACCATTCCGACGGCCCACCACTTGATCGGAAACGGATCCGGCGCATCGTCTTCATCACCTTCCTGCGCTTCGATCTTGCGTCCTTGCAGCAGCATCTTGAAGGAGCCGAATGTCTTGCCGATGACTTTGTATTGCAAGGCAAGGCTTGAGAACCCAGCAGCAACCATCAGTGCAACACCCGGCCATAACAGCCAGCGGAATGCCGCGAGGTACGCGCCGTTTTCGGTTGCAGAAGTTACGATACCTTGATGAAACAGAATCGGTGCGCCAATTCCCCACGCGAGAATAGCGCCTGCAAACAGTGACCAGCCCACTTTAGGGCCGACTAAGATACCTGCACCGAGCATCATGGGCGAGAGGCTGATACCCATGCGAACGGAAGCGAACGATACGCCGAGAATACCGAGGCTGGCCAGTCCGATATCATCAAATGAAAAATCACTGAAGTGGCCTAGGCCGAGCGGTTTTATGCTAAATAGCATCTTGACAAGAGCCGCAAACACGCCAGCATAGAAGAGCAGCTTGGCTTTCTTCATAGCTTCCGCGCCGGAGGAATACATTGCTCTAATCGTTTCTGCGGCGGCAGTTCCTGAAGGGTAACGAAGTTTCTCGCGGACAATCATCTGCTTGCGTAGTGGGACGGCGAAGAACACGCCGAGGAACGCAATCGCAATTGCCCAGATGACGAGTTGTAAGTACGTCAAATCGTGGCCAGGACCTTGTGTCTCGCGCAAATAGAGTTCGAGAGCAGGAATGCAAGCCACAAAGCCGCCTGCTGAGGCCATTGTACCCGCAGCGCTGCCTGCGGTTGCGGTGATCAGGTTCTCTTTTGCTCCATAAGGACGGCTGAGCATACTGCCCATCGCCTTAAAGAGTGCAAACGACAATACAGCGGCGGTAATTGATGCGCCAAATGTCCAGCCGATCTTGAGACCGATACACACATTTGACGCGCCGATCAGCGAGCCGACAAGCAGTCCGGAGAACACCGCGCGAAAGGTTAATTCGCTTGCGGTATCGTCAACGATTTGTGGTTTGATAGTTTGAGGTGTAGAATTTTCAACTGCCATGCGGAGTTCCTTAAGACTCAGATTATGCGTTCATGTCGGACCAGCGTTTGGCCATTTGGGAGAAGATGATTAGGGCGATTACGGCGAGGACGCCGATGATGGCGAAGGGGATCCAGACGGCGTATTGCGGGGAATAGGTGTCCCACAAGAGTTGAGTCGCTTGTGGGGCGGTGGTGCTTGTTAGTTCTTGAAGTTTGGCGAAGGCTGCGGTGCGCTCTATGCCTAACAAAGTTGTCAGGGACTCGGCCTCGCCGTTCCAGGCTTTGCCTTGGCCGAGCGGGGTGTGTTCGAGGATGTACTTCTGAGCGAGGACGGCTTTCTCGCCGTAGTTACCGTAGAGGTAGCCTGCGAGTTTAGAGCCGAAGAATCCGCCGACACCGACGGGGATGTTTACGTAACCGAGGTAGAGTCCCTTCTTCCCTTCCGGTGCAATCAGGCCGAGGTACTCGTTCTTCTTGGGGCCGGTGAGCATTTCGCCAGCGCTGAAGAAGATGACGCCGAACAAGAAGACCCAACCGCTGTTGGTCAATCCGGCGACCAAGATGCCGCACGTTGCGATCAGCATGCCGAAGATCATGGACTCGAGCGTCCGCAATCTGCGGACGAGCCACGAGACGGGGATCATGCACACAACTATCAAGAGCGAGTTCAATGCGAGCATGTTCTGCTGTTGAACTTGCATGCCGCGATCTGTTGACTTGGACAGGAAGTCGGGCAAGATGCTGGCTACTTTTGAACTGTCCACCCAATCGGAGATGAAGTTCGGGTGAAGGTCCCAAAGCTGGTACATCATCAGCCAGAAGCAGGACATGATGCCGAGCCAAGCCAGCAGGCGCGGTTCAAAGATGTTAACGATCGTGCGCTTGAAGACTTGGATGGGGCCTTCCGTCTTGTCGGATTTGGAATCGAAATCCTTGAACGTGAACAGCATGATGTAGTTAAGGGCTGTGAACGTCGCGGCTCCGAGGAAGACGGCTTTCCAGCCGATGTCAACTTGCAGGACTCCGGCTAACGGATGGGCGATGAAGGCTCCGACATTGACGATCCAATAGAAGATGCCCCACCCTACTGATGAGTTGGTCTTGTCGAGGTTTTGCGCGAGCGAGCCTTGCAGGCCGGGCTTGAAGAATGCGGTGCCTGTTGCCAAGACCAGCACGCCGCCGAAGAAGCCCCAGAACGTGCGCAGGTAGGCCATCATCAGGAAGCCTATGATGTTCATGGTTACGGAGAAGAAGATGGTCTTCTTGTAGCCGTAGCGGTCGGCATAGCCGCCTGTGAACATCGGGAGTATGGACTGGAAGACGAACCACCATGCGAAGATGGTGCCTTTGTCGGCGGCGGTGAAATGGAGGCCGCCCGGATCGTCGGCCTGCATGATGTACACAGCGACGACGCTGCGGACGGTGAAATAGGCGAGGCGCTCAAACATCTCGATGACGCAGAGCATCCAGTAGCCCATGCGGAAACCGAACAGAGTGCGGTCCGTAGGAGTTTCGATTGCTGTCATGTAGGAAAACGGGGAGGTTTGTGGGGGGAGCGTCGGAGTAATTACTAACAATATATCCGACTTCACGAGAGTATCAAGCCAGATTCGAGTTGGCGCGGCGGAAATGGGTTTTTGGAGAGGCGAGGAGGGGTTGTAAGGGGTTGTTTCTGTGTAAAACGCTAATAATTGACGGAACAGGAGTATTTTATAAACAGGGGGTTAACTTTTGGGGGTGCACCTTTTTTCACAAAGTCTTAGCGCTGGTCACTTGATGTAGGTTTTTTCATTACCCTAATATACGACAATTTGAACGCATGGTCAAGAGAAATTTTCTGAATATTGAACTTAGGAAGTGTTGAAATTGGGAGTTAGGGAGAAATTTGGGTTTGGGAGGGGCGGGGGCAGCGTCTGTGCCGGGACAGACGCGGTTACGGTTTTCCAGCATTAACTAAAGGTATAATCCTCCTGTTCGTATTGAGCGAAAAACTCTAAGAAGCCAATCGGTCACCGTCAGTGGCTCTGGAGTGTTCTCCGGAAGATGTTGCTCGTCTCGAAGCTGTTGGCCTGTCGGCCCAACAAATCGAAGAGCTTTAACTCACGTTCGAAACCGATGCAAGTCTGTATTGAATTGTAAAAGCATTAAATGGATTGGGATATGCAGACAGCAGGGTGAATCTCTGGGCTTGGAACCGGATCAGCCACATCTAAACCTCATGGTAGGTGCGGATAAGATTAACCCGAAGTATTGAATCAGGCGCGAGCTGAATGCCCATCATCATAGAGCTTTGTTAGCAAAACAATGCCTCCAAGCCCTGCATAGTTCCAAGGTCATGCCCTCCTGTTTAGCCTTACCCGACCACCCCATTTGTTTCTGAACCTTTATAGCCCAGAGCACAGCCATGCGTAAACACCGTGCGTCATTTCGCTATCGACAATTCCTGATAGAACTACCAAAAGCTCCAAACGAACTCAACAGGATACTGAGCAAGTCATGTATTGATCACAGTGAATCCCCGTTCCGTTAATCGACTGCCCAAACCGCTTTGGGTTGGAGTATTCGCGGGAGTCATCACCCTTAAGATGTCCAACCAAGAAACGGTCTTGCTGACATCTGGATAGTCATCGCCTAGTCAGCACTCAAAGTGCAATCTCCGGTGCCCAGTCCCCCCGTGTCGCCTTCAAATAAAGAGTCGGTTGAACTTGGCCAGAATAGCCGAATGAAAAGATCATATTCAACAACGGAACCCGCAATCAATCCGGTCATCTAAGTTGTACTCGCTTGCCCAAGGAATCCCCGTTTGCGTCGCCAACAATATATATGTCCGAAATCAAAGTTGCGGATGCAAAACGCATCCGCCGAAAATAACCGCCACGTGATTTTGGATCCGACATGCAAAACCAAATTCTTGTCCATTGATATACTTGTTCCATCGGATTCCACTGCATCTTTGTGAGGACACCTTCCGAAGGACTGATAGTCCCAATCATAAACCTCTTCTGAAGCGCTGCAACTCCAAGCTCTGCTCCGATAAACCTTCTCCATAAAATCGGCAAATGCTTACTCCCAACAACAAAACAGCGAACGCCACCCGCGTCAAAAGATTGAATACAGATTGGATTCGCGTCATAATCGTGGTCTCCGAGGTGAGGGGTTTCGTTAGTTCCGATGACCTTTGAACAGTTAGGGAGTTTCAGGTGAGATTGTCAAGGGGTGGCAGACCCCATCCCCCTGCCCCTTCCCCCGTGAACGGAGGAAGGGGAGATCGGAAGCGGAGAGATTCTTCAGGCTGCAGTGGCCTTACCCTACAGGGACATGCTGGATGACGACACGTTTAGGGTCAAGATGCACTTGGGAATATCGGGTGGCTTGGGTAGGTCCCTTCGCTTCGCTACGGGATGACAATGTCATTTACGTCTTCGATCTTGCTTGGGGCGGGCGGATTGCCATCCGCCCCTACAAGGGATGCGTGTTGTTCGGCAGGCACGGGGCCAGCCGCTACATTTTTGAGAGCGGAGCGCACGCAGTGCGGCACTACAAGATACACGACGTCGTTCGGGGCGGGCGGCACGCCTGCCGCCCCTACAGCTTAAAGGCAGGTCGTGCTTGCGTGGCAGAAGGTGGCGGGCTTGCATAACCGGGAGTTCGGTGAAATTGTAACAAAAAACACGAGCTTCCACTCGTGTTTTTTGTTGTGGACCCGCAGGCAGGAGTCTAAATGCGCTTGGTCTGTTTTAGAAGTTTTCCCATCTCGTTCACGAGTTCGGCGAGCTTCTCTCAAAATCGCGCACATTTATTGCTTGGAATCGACAGACCAAGAAAGCCCCCGTTGGGGCTTTCTTGGTTTAGTCTATCTTTTGGACACAATTCCGATCAGTGTCGCAAACTGACCTCGCTCTTCGCACTTGGTGCCGACATCAAACCGGGAGTACCGGCTGAAGCAACGACTTTGTAGAACATTGTTCGATTGGCAGGATTGAGCGGAATGGTGATCGAATTCGTTGTTGTCGTGCCTTCAAGCGTCGTGTATGGGCCTTGAAATTCGATTGCGGAATAGAGTTGGAACTCGGGAGCAAATCCATTGGCGCGCCACCTAAAGGTGATTTGGGCCGACAGTGGGTCGTAACGAATCGTAAGCGAGTCAGGAGGAAGCAACTCGATCACTGTTAGCGCAAGCGGGAAAGAGATTGAATCTTGCGCGACACTGTTGGATTCAATAACTAAACTCCCTGAGTACGTTCCTGTCGCTAACCCGGCTGAATTGAACAAGACTGGAACTGAAACGCATGTGTTTGGCTCAATGAGTCCGTAGGGTTGACCCGGAACGGAGCACCAATCAGGAATCTTATAGAACCGAACGGCCAATGACGGAATAAGAAAGGTGCCGTTAAAAGCTGCTGAGTGGCCAATCGTTCCGGCGGCATTTTCAATTCCGATGGTGCAGCTTCCCACATCTCCAAGAAGCGTACGATACTGCACGACGATGTCGCCATATGAATAGAGAATAGCCTGGAACGTGCAATGACCACCTGAGGCCACAATATTCATGCTATCCCATTGGACGATGAACCTGTGATGTGTCGGATCGGAAAAGTACAATATTCGACTGGCTGCGTCGGGCTGAAGATCGTCCCAGAACGCGGCAATCATATTGTTCGGAGTCGTAATTGACGGCAATGATGTGTTTAGCGGATCCAAACTAATCGCGCCAAACTGAAGATTACCATTTGTAGTAATCGATACCGAATCATAGGCGACACCATAGAACACGAACGGAAACGGCAGCGCAACATTTTTCGCAGTATCGCTTGCAGTCAATCCTGCATCCGAACCTGAGGCTACGATGTCGGACCAAGCATACACAGGGCCATCAGGTTCACGGGAATCTTTCCAACGGTATCCAAAGGCATCGGCGCCCGCAAAATTATCGAGAGGAGTCGCGCCGTCGCGATCGCCAATTATTGTTGGAGTTGCTTGCACAACTCCGGCGTGATAACGCAGGGGGCATGTACCGGTATTACACAATTGAATTGAATCAAGCTGCGAAAGACCGAACGGCACTGCCGATTCAAGCGGAACAATTTGAGTTTGCACTAAAGCTGTTCCGTCACATGGCGGGTTGGTCGAGAAGCGAATCGCTCGTTGATTACCGATTCCAAATGCCGACGGCTGTGTTACGCCATTGCATTGCACATTGTGGTAAGTGAAGCTATTGGCGGTCATACCGACAGAGCAGGTTGACGTCAATCCGAGGCTATCGTACTGGAATGTGATCTCGTTATCACCTGTAACCGTCGGGAAATATGCCTGATCGTAGAAGATGCACTCAAACGTTTCCAGAGTGCCACGCGGACTAAAGTGATCGGAATGGTAGTTTTCGATAATGAATGTGTGTTCATCCGGTCTGTATTGCGTGGCAATTTGCTGAACAGCCAGAGTGGGGAATAGATTGTCCCAATATGGGTAAACACCGGCAGGCATTGCGGCTTGCGGAAAACAGTTGTCCAGTGAGTTTGTCGAACCTGCGGTGAACGTGATAAAGCCGTTAGATCCGATGTAGTACTGGCTGTAAGTTGCGCCGTAGAACTTTACCGGGAATGGGAAAAGGTAAGGACCAACGAAACTATTGTCGGTGAAGCCGTGCACCGCATCACCCGATCCGCCTTGATAAGGCGACACGGTTTTCCATTCATACACAGGGCCAGCCAAATCCGAGTTTTCACAAGCGAAATAGCCATACATGTCTGGAGGCGAACAGACGAATCTTGGATCTGTAACAAGCGTGATGTTTTGCGTCGTGGTTGATCCGCTGTTGACGATGACTCCGAAAGCTTGTCCCGGAGCACAACCTTGGTATGTTACGTTGATCGTATAGGTACCGGGAGCGAGAGTTGAAAACGAAAAAAATCCAAGCGCATCGCTCAAAACGGGGGCGGGAATAGTAGGGCCGGACAGCGACACGGTTGCGTCGGCGGCTGGGCCACCGCTACACGACGTTACGAGGCCGTTAAGCCCACCAAAACTTAGGAGGGAGAAATTTTGCGCTGTTGTGACCCCACTCGTCAGCACGATTCCGGTCACTCTACCCGTCACGCAACCTGGGAAGTCTGCTGTCACGTTGTAACTTCCGGGAAGCAATCCCGTAAACATATAATACCCTGTGCTGTCAGCAATCACAGGAGTAGGATTACTCGGCCCGGCTGTCAAGACAACGGTTGCGAAAGCGGCAGGTTCGCCGATGCAGTTGATCACGTGTCCTTCGATTGCAGCTAATGGCGCGAGTGTAAGGTTTTGAATTGCAGCATTTCCGCTGATGATTGAAATGCCGCCAACTTGCCCGGTCAAACAGCTGGGGTAGGTCACTGTGAGGACATAGGTTCCGGCAATGAGTGGTGCAAACGTGTAGTGCCCGAGACTGTCCGCAATTTGTACAGGGGGAACAGTTGGTCCGCCTGTTAACGTGCATGTCGCGCCGGCTGCGGGAACCGCGCTGCAATTTGTAATCGTTCCGCTCAGTGATGCGAAACTCTGTAACGAGAAATTGCGCGTATTCAATCCATTTGCGATTACGACGGAGTTAATAGTGCTGGGAACACAACCAGCTTGCTCTACTGCAACATTATGCAAACCTGCTACCAGATTCAAGAATTGGTATGCGCCCGTCGAGTCGGTTACCGTGCCACGCGGGCCGCTTGGTCCCGTTGTGATTGCGACTGAGGCGCCAATCGAAGGCAAACCAGAACACGAGGTAACAATGCCCTGCAAATAAGGCGGCGCCTGCAACGTGAGATTTCTTACAACCACGCCACTGCTGACGACAATCCCGGTGATGCTGCCATTGAGACAACCGGGGTAAGTCACGGACACGATATAGGTGCCTGACGCGAGCAATGGAAACGAGTAGAATCCCGCCGCATCAGTTTGTTGAGAAGGCGGATGCGTCGGACCGCCGCTTAGTGACACTGTTGCATCAACCGCAGGGCCGCCAAGACAGGAAGTAATTGTGCCTTGAATAGTTCCCAACGGCGACAGCGTGACATTACGCGTGTTGATTCCTGATATCACCACAACTCCGGAAACCGTCGATGTCAAGCAGGTTGCGTACGCCACTGTAAACGTGTAGGTGCCTGGCAATAGTCCGGAGAAACTGAATAATCCGTTTGCATCCGTTGTCGTCGCGGGCGGATGTGTTGGACCCACAGTTATGTTCACCGTTGCGCCGGCAGCCGATCCACCGGAACATGACGTCACCGTGCCCTGCAAAGTTCCGAATGGTGACAATGTAAAGTTGCGTGTCGTTGTGCCGCCGCTTGTAACCACTTGCCCCGTTGCGGGAGTTGACGTGAGACATGACGGGAAGCTGCAACTGACGGTGTAAGTACCTGCTGGAAGACTAAACGCATAGTGCCCTGCTGCATCGGTGAGTTGTGTCGGCGGAGTGTACACACCCGCGCTGACAGACATCGTAGCTCCAACAGCTGGGCCACCGGAGCAGGATGTGACGATGCCTTCGAGAGTGCCCGGCGCATTCAATGTCAGATTTGCAGTCTGCGCCTGCGAAGGGACAAAGTTCAATCCTGCTTGCGTGATATCTGAACACGGGTACTTGCGACCCAAGAGTGAGTATGCGCCCGGCGCAACGGTCGTTGTGAAGAAGCCGTTGATGTCTGTTGTTAACGGCAGATGCGGATTGCCGGGGAAAGATACTGTAGCGTTCGAGGCTGGGCCGCCTGTGCAGTTTGTAACAGTGCCGGACAATGTTGCCATGTAAACCGAGCCTATACCACCATACGAGACGACGTCGCCCTCGTTCCAGCCATGCGAGTTTACATCTGGATTGTTGTGCGAATAGTACTCGCTGAAGATTGTACCGTTCTGAATACCAGTCGTGTAATTCGTTTCAGCGGCAACCTTTTGAACAACTTGGATGCGAATCTGACTGTTTCCATTCTGATCGGCGTTCGTTGTGGCGTCGTATAACTAAACTTGAAATAACTCTTGATCACCCGTCACGTCACGGCCAATTTCAAACCACTCGACGATGAATGCGTGTTCAGCCGAATGGTAATAGTAACAAATATCACCGCCAAGCTCGGTATCAAAATTGTCCCACATTGCCATGATCGCGTGCCCCATGGACGGATAAGGTAGCGGATCTCCGCGATCGTCGTTATTCGCACCGTCAAAAGTTAGCGCGCCCTCCGAGCTAATGTACACTTGTGTGTAATTAACACCATAAAATCGAAAGGTGAACGGGAGTGCAACAGGAACAGAAGTGCGGTCCAATTGATTAGTTGCGGTTCCTGGACCACCGTTTGAAGGAGAGATTTCAAACCAATTGTACACAACGCCGTTCACGTCGCCGTTCTCGACTGCGCTGTAACCAGCGGCATCAGGAATGCTCGCGGCATTGGTTACATCGACAGGAAAAGCAATGTTTTGGGTGGTTGCTGCGCTGACTATGACGCTGTTTTGCGTAATCGCTCCGCAATTCGTGTCTACAACGCGGACGTGATATGATCCTTGCTCAATCGAAAACGAGTAGAAACCGGCCGCATTCGTAGTAGCGGCGGGAATTGCCGTTCCGAGCAAAGTTACAGTGGCACCGTTTGCCGGGCCGCCGGTGCAGCGTGTAATCGTACCAGATAAAACGCCGGGAACGGCGTACGCAAATTGTAAACTTGCGATCAGGACAACAAGCAGAAGCGCGCGAAGCAGGTTCATCTTAAACTCTCTGTAAAGTGTTCATGGGACGGAAAATGTGACATCATCAGCGGATATTCATCTCGCGCGACAAGATGCTAAAGTCATTCGATGCAATGACGACAAAAAACTTCAAAGGACTCGTGGGAGCGGGTATACTTAAAAAGGTGTCCAGGGTAGAACCTTCAAATGTCGTAAACGGACCAACAGGGGAGGTTGATGAATACAATTCGTAGACGGGGCCACCTGTGTCCTGCCAGCGGAATTCCATCTCATTAGTTTCCGAATTGAAAATGATAGACAATTCCAAAGGCGCAAACGGTGTCGGTGCGTTCGTTTGCACGGTAACGTCGTCAATGTACCAACCTTCGCGAGTCGAATTGTCATTTGAGCAGAAGCGGAAAGCGATTTGGACAGACTGACCTGCGTAGGCAGAGAGATCAACATCATACGTCGTCCACGTTGTGATCAAGCCTCCAAAACACGGCACACCCGGAAGCGGCCCCGTGTAGGGATCCTCTGGCTGATCCTCAAAGGGAAATATCTTGTTGTATTCTTGCACGGGCTCAACCCACTCGAAGGGACCGCCGTCGGCAGATACTTCGATGATGCCGCCGTCAAACGCAGAGTCCGGCGCATTGTTTGAAGTGCGCGTTTCGATTTGCATTGAAAACTGTAGCATGGCACCGGGTAGCAAATCAGCAATGATCGGACTCATCAATCGGGCATCATTGTTGTTCGAATAGCCGCCGGTCGCAACATCACCGCACTTGTATGAACTTGGCGCACTGCGAGAACGCTCAGTAGATATGTGCCAGTCATCTTCCCAGTTTGGTGCGCCAATGTGCGACCACCCTCCTGCGCCTTGGTCAAAATGTTCATCGAGAAACAAGACGAATGGCAGAGAAGCCAAGGACAGATTTTGCGTCAACCGTTGTCCGCGGAGAAGTGGAGTAGAGGCTATCTGCTTAAAAACATAGTTGCTCTTTGTGAACGTGAGAGTCTGCGATCCCTCGGCGACGATCATTTCATAGAATCCAGTCTGGTCGGAGTATGCAAACGCATCGCCTTCAATCCAGTGAACTTCCACGTTACGTAATGGGCGATGTGTGGTCGAATCGATAATCGTTCCCACAATGCGCGGGAAGGGCACAAGCGTGACGTTCATTTGAACGGATTGACCGCCTTGCAGCGCTGCGGTGGGAACAATTTGCTCAATATAATCGAAACGCGAGAAACCCAGCGATTGAATCCCGAAATTTGTTACAATTTCATAGCGGCCGGAATCATCTGTCGAAGTGAATGCGCCGCCTTCCAGCCAAAACACATCTGCAAACGGAACTGTCTGTCCGGTGGTTGAATCGCGAACTGTTCCCGTGATTCTTGGCAACGTGAGCATGGCGGCATTGACGACGTAAGTGTTACCGTATTCCAAAGAGCCAGTCGTGATTTCGTTGTTTATGTAGTCCGCGCGAGCAAACACGAGAGTCTGAGTCCCTGAATCAGCGATAAGGGCATAGCGTCCGGAATCATCTGTCACGGTAGAAAGTCCACCCTCAATCCATTGAACATCGGCTTGACCTAAGAGAATGTTGGTTTGTGAATCCCTTACGGTACCGGTAATAATCGGTTTAGAAATTAGCGAGGGCTGAATAGACATAACTGCTCCGGCAGATACGGTAACCCCGGAGAGCAGAGTTCTGGCGTAATCCGGATGCGTAATCTGAATATCATAACTTCCGGATACGACATCCAAGTTGAAGAACCCGGTGGCATCCGTGATCTTGTGTTGTGTGCTTCCGATACGGCTTACAAGCGCACCTTGAATCGGTAAGTTCGTGAGTGAATCTCGCACATTGCCATCCAATGTGCCGTAGAGGGGTGCTGTAGAACCGCCGTAGGTGATCACACGACTGTCAGACAATCCCTGTGAAGATGCCGACCAGACACCATTGAATCCGTACGAGTTTGTGATAGGATAGTTCTGAATGCCTGTCGTGCTCGAATTGAGAGTCGTCAAATCTAAATACTGAATTCTGATTTGGCTGTTTCCGTTGGGCGCAGGATTGGTGTAAGCGTCATAGAGCCAAACTTGAAAGGTCTCAAGTGTGGCCGGTAGCCCGAAATGCGGAATGTGATACCATTCGATGATAAATGCGTGTTCAGCAGGATTGTAGTACGTGCAGATTTGCCCACCCAAGGCGGGGTTCAAGTCATCCCAATACGGAACGATGGCTGCGCCTAAGAGAGAATTGGGCAATACAGAATTGGCAGCAGATGCTACGCCCGATCCGAAGGTTAGTAAACCATTGCTCGAAATCCACAGCGAGTTGAATTCGGTGTCATAGAATTTGAATGTGAGCGGAAGATTGACTTGAACAAAGGAGTTATCAAGCGGAAGTCCCGCCAACGTACCCGGCCCCCCAGCGACGGGAGCGATTTCAAACCAATCCATAGTCGGACCATCGAGATCACTGTTCTCACAGGCAACGTATCCAGCAGCGTCTGGCGGGCTGCACAAGAAGCGCGGCTCAGGGAGCAATGTGAAATCAAGCGTCGTTGCTGCTCCAATAAGCACGTTGAAATTTGTATCCGGCGAGCACGAGAAGCCGGATGCGACAAACGTGTAGACGCCTTGCGGCAGGCTCATTGAGTAGTGCGCGACCGCATCGGTGTTGACTGAAGGCAAAGGTACTCCGAGTACACTTACTGTTGCGCCAACCGCAGGACTACCAGCGCAGTTGGTTACAAAACCTGAAACGTTGCCGGCCGGACTTGGCTGAAGTGAATTATTCAGGATTAATGTGTCACCTTGAACAGCGACGACGTTGAATACGGTATCAGTCGTGAAACCGAAAGCGAGAACTCCATAGAGAACGTGCCTGCCGAGGTCAGCAGCATGTATTCGCCGTTGAAATTTGTTGCGGCAGACTGCGTTGTGCCCAAGGCGCGAACTGTGACCCCGCTGATCGGTGACGACGTGTTCGCGTTGGTGACAACACCGCCAATTAGCGCAACATTGCCAACTGCGATCACCGCGTCATACGCATTGATCAAGCCATGGCCGAACAGATTGTCTTCACCCACCACTCCGAGATCGGTAGCGGTGTTCATAACGGCATCTTTAATCGTGATGTGATCGCAGTTCGGGCAGGCCTCGCGCATCAACGCCACAACACCCGCGACGTGCGGACCGGCCATTGAGGTACCGCTAAAAGCCGAACTGTAACCACCGCCGGGGATACTTGAATAGACGTTTACACCGGGTGCGGAAATCTCCGGTTTGAAATTATCAGGGAGCGCTGGAGCACACGGCGTCGGACCACGGCTTGAAAATGTTGCCAGCGGATAAGGCGGCGCGAAGTTTGTCGCATCGACGGCACCCACAGAGAATATTTGGTAGGCGTTGATTGAATAGATCGCCGGGCTTCGCAGGCCGCTGGTTGATTCATTGCCAGCCGACCATGTGATGACAGGTCCTGCGGCCTCGCAATTCAATACGACGCTATTCCAAAAATCAAAACATTGCACATACCCGAGGCCTGTGAATACTCCCCAGGAATTTTGAATGACGTCGGGAACGTCATCAATTGTGGCGATGTTGCCGTCAGGATTTGCAAACCATTGGAAGGCATCAATGACATCGTTGTCAAATGCACCACTGACACCTTGGTTGATCGCGTTGTTCGCAATCCAAAGGGCATTCGGCGCGCCACCAATTGTTATTGTATCCAAACCTACAAATGCCCTGCCCGCAATCGTTCCCATGACATGAGTGCCATGACTATTTAGGTCTGAGGGGAATGTTGGTGCATTGCCAAGAGCGTCGCGCCAGCAATGAGCGGCAGGAGCAAAATTCCCGCGCCAGCGAGATGCCAGTGCGGGATGATTTCCGTCTACGCCCGTGTCCAAATTCGCGACCAAGACGCCTTGGCCCGTAATCCCAAGTTCACGGTTTACACGCGTAGTTTGGATTGCGTTTTGGCCAGGTGTGGTGGTTTCAGCATCGAGCGGATTACGAGGAGATCGATCTCCTCGCTCATCAATAATCGGCTCGATCAGTTCAGCTTGGAAATTCTCCGTAACATATTTGATATCACCACGCTGCCGTAAGCTCTCTAACCATTCCTTCGATCCGTAAACGACAAACAAGTTCTCAATCAATAGGCAGTGAACCCTTTACGCTACCCGCCCTGTTGAGCCAATTGCAACTCGGCTTCAAACTGCGGCTGAGTAGAATTTGCGTTGTACTTGAGTGCTTCAAGCACTTCGCGATTGCGACGGGCCAGGTCGGCCTTTTTCCTCGTGGAGGCGAAAATCAAGAGTCCGAATGTCAATCGGGCTTTCGAGGATGACTATTGCACTTACAAACTCGTCGGACTTGGCCTGCTCCAGTTCAAACTCAAGTTCGGGCGAGAATTCTGCCCCAAAGCAGAGCGAATATGCCAAGACAATCCCTGCTGCAACCCAAAACATGGACACCTGTTTCATCGTTGTTTCCTTATTTGTTCATCTGTGCGAAATCCAACCGCTGTCGGCAGGCAAAAGCGCGTGCCCACAATCTGCAATAATATATAGCAACGTAGTTTGAATTGGCAACTTTTACAAGTAATTGAGTGCTATAAAATAGGTGTAATTGGAGATAATTAGTCATATTTTGGTCCAAAACTCGGGAAAGAGGCGAAACCGGAACTTTATCACGAGTTATTCGAACTTTCAGTTGGAAGTCGGAGGCTTCCATAGGGCGAATCTTGTTGTCTTCTTTTCCAGTCCGTCGCAACTGAGTCGCTCAACTTAGAAACGACTTTGTTTGTCAATTATTATTTTGTTATTTAATTATTTAGATACGACTTATCTAATTCGCCCGATAATTGCTGACACGCTCAGAAGTGGCGGAATTGAGTGTAATTCGCTATTATTACCACGATTATGAGTACAAAACATGCAGTATTGAACGTTGCATCGGCGATCTTCGCGGGGAAAAAGCTCGCGGATGGGAACTCCGAAGGCCGGATACAGACTTGTGTCGGGCAGAACAATTTTCGACCACGTCTTTGGTTGCATGGAAGAGCTTGGGTTTCCCTTGTGTGGTGGTTGGGCACGCGGATGGGATTGCGATCAGTAACTACCTGATCTACACGTTATTCCTGATGAAGTGATTGAGCGCGGGCCTGTAGGAGCGATGCTCGGCCTGTTCAATAGCAACGTTGCACAACACTATCTTGTTGTCGGCTGTGATCAACCGTTGCTGACTGCGGATTTGCTTCGCCTCCTGCTTGTGGAGATTGATGAGCGGCCCAATGTGATTTGCAACGAAGACGAGAACAGTTGTTCTCCACTTCCGGGGCTTTACCCGGCGAGTTTGATTCCCATAGTTCAGCAACTTCTGGAGCAGCCGCGCGCATCGTTGCGCGAACTTCTTACAAGATCGAATGCGCGCAACTTTGCAATTGATAAAACAGATTGGTTACGTTTACGCAGTGCAAATACGCCTCAAGATGTTGAGGATATTAACAAGATTCTCCGACCAGAAAATTATTAGATTGAGATAATAGGAATACTCGTGATTGACGTATCAGAAAAAAACCGCACGCTGCGGTCGGCCATTGCCGAATCTGTGCTAACGGTTTCGCAGCCGGTGATAGAGCGGATCAAAGCAGGTACAGTGCCGAAAGGTGACCCGCTCGAAGTGGCACGTGTGGCGGGAATTATGGCGGCCAAGCGAACATCTGACATCATTCCATTCTGCCACCCTGTTCCAATTGAGTTTATCATGATTGAACACGCGATTTCGGAAGACAGAATCACGCTGACAGCGACCATCAAAGGCATTTACCGCACCGGCATGGAAATGGAAGCGATGACTGCCGCAGCGGTTGCCGCATTGACTGTTTATGATATGCTGAAGATGCTCGATGACAATATGGAGATCCTTAGTGTGCGACTCTTGAACAAGCGCGGCGGCAAGTCGGATTTCAAAGACGCTTTTGCGACTCCGCTGAAAACGGCGGTGCTTGTGATGTCGGATTCAATTTCGGGTGGAAAGAAAACGGACGCGTCGGGTCTATTGATCAAAGAGCGATTGACCGAACACGGGATTGACGTGGTCTCATATGAAATCATTCCAGATGACAGAGAACTCATTACCAAGACACTCATCAAGTATTGCGACGAAGATCGTGTTGACTTAGTGATGACGACCGGCGGGACGGGGTTTAGTCCGCGAGATACAACTCCAGGAAGCGATGTTCTCTGTGATAGAGCGGAGGCGGGTATTCCGGAAGCAATCCGATCTTACGGCCAGGAGCGCACACCATATTCGATGCTCTCGCGTGCGAAAGCAGGATTGCGCGGCAATACTTTGATTGTAAATTTGCCCGGCTCAAAACGCGGCGTACAAGAATCACTCGACGCGCTACTGCCGGGAATGCCGCATGCATTTCAGATGATGTGGGGCGGCGCTCGCGAACGTCCCAAAGCGCCGGAGTGAGGCGGACGTGATAAGTTTTCGCGAAGCACAAGCGATTATCTTTGAGCATATTGAGCAGTTGCCAAGGGAAGAAAGATTCCTTTCAAACGCGCGCAACTTTTTTCTTGCTGAAGAACTCCGCGCGCCATTCCCGATACCGCGATTTGATCATAGCGCCGTGGATGGATTTGCAATTAGATCCAAGGATATAAAGAACACAACTGATAAGACTCCCGTTTCGCTTCGTGTTATCAATACCGTGAAGACCGGACAATCGGCAACCGATGCAGTCTATGCAAACTGCGCAATCAGGATTTTTACAGGCGCAACGCTTCCACAAGCTGCCGATACGGTTGTGATGGTTGAAGATGTTGTATTTGAGAACAATACTATTCGTGTTTCGGCAGCGCAAAAGGCCAACAAGAATATTCGACGGGTTGGCGAGGAGTTTGCCAAAGATGCAGTTTGCTTGCCGTGCTCAACAAGGCTTACTCCGGCTGCAATCGGATTGGCGGCAACGCTAGGAATGAATCGAGTGCAGGTTCATCGAAAGCCGCGGGTTGCCGTGTTGATCACGGGCAGCGAACTTGTGGAGCCGGGGATGCCGCTTTCGGAAGCGCAAATCTATGATTCAAACCGCTTTGCTTTGGTCGCGGCGCTAAGCGAACTTGGAATTGAGCAGGTTACGACTCATACATGTCAGGATGACAGAGCGGCGATTCGCTTGCAGATTGAGTCTGCTTTGCGTGAGGCCGACATCGTCATTACTTCGGGTGGCGCTTCGGTTGGCGATGTGGACTACGTTAAGCCGGCGATCCTTGAATTAGGTGGAACAATTCACTTTGATAAGGTTGCGATTAAACCGGGTAAGCCCACTGTTTTTGCTACGGTGTCAGGCAAGCCGGTTTTTGGGTTGCCGGGTAACCCTGTGTCGGCATTGGTTACTTATTTGTTGTTTGTTATGCCTGCTCTCTTGAAAATGCTTGGAGATGTCGGCGAATCAAATCTATTTCGCTCCGTAATTCTGAATGGCACTCTTACTAAACGCTCATCGCGTACCGAATTTGTTCGCGCGAAATTGTCGCACGAAGGCAATAATGCGATAGCCACACCTTGCATAGGGCAGGAATCGCACATGCTTGGCGGACTCGTTACGGCAAATTCGCTGATTGTTTTCGAGGGAGAGGCGGGCACGCTACCTGATCGAAATCGGGTTCCTGTTTTGCCAATCCAGTGGTCGTGAGCTGTGATTGAAACACTTTCACTTTCGTCTGTTCCGCTATTGACGCTCGTATTCTTCGTTGCAGCCATCTACTCATCCGTTGGCCATGGTGGCGCTTCGGGATACTTGGCAGTTCTCGCTTTGTTCTCCTTGCCCGTTGCGCACCTGTCGGGAACCGCGTTGGTATTGAATGTTCTTGTGTCTTCGCTCGCTTTCTGGTCATTCTATCGCGCCGGACACAAACTTCCTGCGTTCTCGTGGATGCTTGTGTTGGTATCGGTGCCATTTTCATTTCTTGGTGGATCGTTGACTATTGTGGACAGTTCGTACAAACTTCTGCTTTCGATTGCTCTGATTCTGTCAGCGTTGAGACTTGCAATTGCAAAACGAAGCGATGCTGTGCAAGACCTCAGAGAACCGCAGCCGATGGCGCTGGTGGGCACGGGTTCTTCAATCGGATTTCTGTCTGGCATCGTGGGAGTCGGGGGCGGGATTTTCTTGAGTCCGATTGCAATCTTCATGCGGTGGACAAACGTAAAATCCGCCGCAACGCTTTCTGCGCTGTTTATTCTCGTGAACTCACTTTCGGGAATTGCGGGGCGTGCGATCGCAAACAAGTTGGTTGTAACTCCTGCAATTGGTTTAATCATCGCGGCGCTCACAGGTGGCATAATAGGTTCGCATTTGGGCTCACGATATTTTGACGGGATGGCCCTTCGACGAATTTTGGCCGCAGTGCTACTCATCGCCGCATGGAAATTGATCGTGACTCACTTCGGATAGTCGTTTTACTGTTCCACTTTGAGTGGAATGAAAAGCAAAAGGGTTTACTATCTCGGTAAACCCTTTACTAATCGTCAACTTCTGCTAAGAGTAGCCGCGAATGCTCAGCAGCCCTCTTTTTTCTTCTTGACTCCTGCGGCTTTTGGCGTCGCGCTTGTGCTTGTTGGTAGTTTGAGCTTCGGAGCCGGCATCGAGGCCGCCAAATCACTTCCTGCGGATTGCGACTGCACACTGCCGCCAAAATATGCGCACACGGCTTTGATCTTAGCTAATGAGTCCACTTGTGACGCAAGCGGGTTTTCGGGAAATTGCGGAAAGAGAATGGCGCACTTCCATTCTTCTAAGCCGCCGAAGAGTATGTAGGATTTCTTAAACCCACGCGCGACGAGCATCATCCAGGCTTGTGCCGCGTGAATTCCCCCTCGGAATAGATGATGATTTTCTCGTTATGCTGAATGTCGGCGGTCGTCGAGATCGGTAATGCTGATGTTCTCAGCATTGGGAATGTGGTACTCGTTATACTCCTCGGCGGTTCTGACATCAATCAAATGAAAATCGACTTTGCCTTGAATCAGCCAATCGGCCAACTCCTGCACAGTTACATGGTCGGATTTGTCTTGGACCATCAAGGCCAAGTCCTGCATGTTCATGGTCACGCGTTCGCCTTTATAGGGATTGCCTAGAAACAACGCGCCTACACCGAGCAGAAGAGTAATTCCGGCGGCCTTCTGAGTCCATGTGAGATTTGCAAATGGATTCTTCATCAACCTTGCTCCGGACGAATGTGCGCCCATTTCTTTTCGGCCCAACCCGCAAACATAAATCCGCCGAGTGCCATTAGCACAACGAGAAACACAATCAGGCCATATGACATGCCTGTCACTTGCGGAAGTGTGATTGATCCCATTGCACTGCTGTTGTAGAAATTCTCAACCAGTGAAAAGGACTCGCCGAAGATCAAGATTCCAACAACGATTCCCGCAAGATAGATGATGCCGTCAATTCTGCCTGTCGAGGCGGCGACGCATGATGTTCCCGGACAATAGCCGCCGATGACGAAACCGAAACCTAAGAGTAAACCGCCAGCAATTTGCGGCATTAGGTAAGTTGGGCTAACATAAACGAGTGAGAGATCAACATAGCCAATAACTGAGAGATAGTAAAGCCCAAGCATCGCCGTTATAATCGCGGTGAACATCACTTTGAAAACAGTGAGGTCGTAACCGTAGAATTGAGCCGCGAGTTTACGGCCGCTACCAAAGCCTGCACGTTCAAGGAAGAAACCAAAACCAATTCCGGTGATGAACGCAACGATGAGACTCGTGTCATCGCCGAACATGCCGTATTTGAAGAATGGTGCGCTCATAGCCATTGCCTCCGCATGAAATAGGCGAGCGCATACGCGCCGCCAAAAACACACATCATAAAGGTCCAACTGCCAACACTCAATAGTGCGCCGCCGGTGAGCGCTTGTCCACTGGTACAGCCGCGCGCAAGCTTTGCACCGATGCCCATGAGGATGCCGCCGGAGAAAGCAAACGTGAGACGTTTGGCAGTCGAAATGTGCTGGCCTTTCTCGACAGTCGTCTTGACTCGCCCAGCAAGGATGCCGGACAAGAAGCCACCAACGAAAACTCCGAGAACTTCGAAGACTAACCAGTCTTTCAGCGGATGTCTGCTGCCGTCGCCGAGATATTCTTGATAGTACGGATTGCTTGCGGTGTGTTCCGGTGCAATCGCATGCACTCCAGTTGCAACCAGACTTGTGAATGCACCTGATGCTCCGAGACCACGGCCCATTATGACGAACGCAAGCAACAAGACGAGACCTAAGCCGATTCCAGCCGCGTAAGGACTCCAGTACGGTTGCGGTTTAGCATGCCCATGGGCTTCATCCGATCGTCCAATAACATCATTGGATGAGATTGCGGACATTTAAGTGATCCTCTTTTTCTATTACTTTGTTCGCTATAAAAGGTCATCGAAGAGACGCGCTAGCAGCTTGAACCCAATGGGATGTTTGACCTGCATAAACGATCACAAAGCGCAGCAACAACCCGCCTAACAGTACGAGCAGCGGCGGAATTGGAGTGTGCTGAACTTTATGCTGAACAGCAAGAATTTGCACGAACAATGGCACTACGATTCCGAGGCCGACAACGAAGACCCAAAACACCGGGGCATGTGGTCCGCCAAACAAGAGCATTGCGGCAGCGACGTGCGATTGTGACGTGTTCAGCAGTCCTATGAAGAAAAGCCCAATGACAAACAGTTCGAAGATAAGAAACCCGTTATCCGCTCTTGCAAGCAATTCGCGCTCGCTTCTGTCGCGTGCGATCATGTGGACCAGCGCGGCAGCGGATGACGCTCCGGATACGAGGAAGAGTAGCCACAGTATTGAGCTACTCCAGGTGGGCGCGCTCCAGCTGCGCTTAAGAGAACGCCCGTGTACATGCCGAGCAAGCCACCGAGCAGCATGTTAACGACACCGATGGTTCTGACGATGTTGGGGTTGTCGCGCCACGTTGCCGTCCACTGGATGAGCGGCCTGAGATAGCCATGCCACTTTTCGCCCCATGAATCAGGTGCGCGCAAAAGCAAAAGCGAGGCTATCGCCGGAAATACAAGAATGAGAATCCACGCACCCCATGACATGGGAGAGGCAACTTCAAAAGTCGTATAGAGTCGCCAAACGTATGCTTTGTGCTCAAGATCAAGAAAGAGTGCAAACATGCCTAGCGATAAGAGCGCCAAACTGATCATCGGGACTTGGTAACAGGCGCATTGCGTGCGTTCGCGATAGCGGCCACTGAAAACAAGGTAGCCCGCAATGGGCATCATACCTGCAACCAATCCGCCGAGAAAGAGATATACCGGAATCTCCCAACCCCAGATATGCAGGAATGGATCGATGTGCGGATTGAGGCGCGTTGTGGTAAGTTCGTGCATGTGCTACGTCAGGTAATAGATTTGCGGTTTGTGCCAGCTTCGGGTAGGATTGAATGATGCATGCGTGACGCAAGTAACGTGCTCACTACTATGCGGATCTTCGAGATCGCCAAAGTTCATGCAATGGGTTGGACATACGGAAACGCAGGCAGGCAGCATTCCCTTTTCAACTCTATGAATACAAAAAGTGCATTTATCCGCGAAACCTTCGGGATTAATAAATCGCGCGTCGTACGGGCAGGACGCGAGGCACGCCTTACAGCCTATGCACTCGTTGTGAGTGACCAAGACCACCCCACCAAGTTCGTGCACATGACTTGCGCCAGTCGGGCAGCAGTAGACGCATGGAGGATTGTCGCAGTGATTGCAACGCTCGCTTCGAATCTCCATGCTTAGATTTGAAACTTGCCGTCGACCTCGGTAACTATCCAATCGCGGTTGAAGCCTTCGGGAACGCTGTTTTCGGTTTTACATGCTACAACGCAGTCCATGCAACCGACGCACTTCTTCGTATCTATGACCATTGTTAATCGAGCCATGACTATGACTCGCTTTCAATGGTTACGAAATTGATGTTCATCGCCGTCCCGCCCATTAAGGATCAATCGCGTATTTGGTGATCAACTGCGAATCGCCGGCACCACGGCCTCGCGCGAACTTCATACCTTTCGCTGTGTGACCAAATCCGTGAACCATGTAAACACAATCCGTGCGAATACGCTCCGTTGCCTTGACTTTGATAGAGTTTGATACGACGCCATCCTGATTCTTAAGCTTTACACGGTCTCCGCTCTTCAGCCCGAGATTTGATGCAACATCGGCGTTCAGCCAGAGTTCATTTTCATTCATCATGTCCATCAGGACACGGTTTGTGTGTGTGCGGCTAAAAGAATGAACTGGAGCACGCCCGAAAAGTAAACGGAAGGACCCGGGAGGCGGCTCGATCGGTGCCGTAAATTTCGGAACGGCGTCGAATCCATGTTCGGCGAGCTGCAAACTATAGAACTCGATCTTTCCTGATGGAGTTGCAAATTCGGCGGGCACGCCTTCATCAAAGTAGTTCGGTTGCTTTGCGCCGAGTAGGATTCCCTTCGCTTTCAATTCGTCATAACTGTAGCCGCCTTTTTCGAGGCGATGGCGGAAGTACTCTTCGATATCCGTCCAAGGGTAGTATTCGGAAAGACCGGGTTTGATTGCAAGCTCGCGCGCGATCCACCAGTTTGGTTTTGCTCGGCTGGAGGATCCACAATCGGCTGCCGAATAGCAATGAACGGATCGCGAAACCACTCGACGTTGAGATCGTCAAATCGTTCGAGATAGACTGACTCCGGCAATACAACGTCTGCCCACCCAGCGATCTCGCTTGGAATCACGTCAACAACAACCATTAGGTCGAGATTCTGGATTGCTTGAATCGTCTCTTGCTCATTTGGCAACGCCTGAAAGAGATTCGTCGCGTAAACTATCCAACCTTTGATAAGATATGGATTTCCTGTAATCGTGGCTTCCCGAATTCCGTTCGTTATAGTCTCGTGTGCAAACGGGTACTTGTGATTCGGGTTGTCAACTTTACCCTTTTCGGATTTCGGATAGGTCGGGTATGGATAGCCGGGCAAGTCCATGCTCGCGGGAAAGTAGAATCCACCTTTGCGACCCCAATTCCCCATCAAAGCGTTTAGTAGTGCAACCGCCCGACTACGCTGCGCATCGTCTCCATACCACGTTACGTGGCGGCCCGGGTGTATCAAGGTTGCAGGACGGTGCAGGGCCATTTCGCGTGCGCTATCGCGGATCAAATCGGGATTTACTCCGGTCAGCGGATAGGCCCATTCCGGTGTGAACGTTTGAATCTCTGCTGTGAATTGCTCAAACCCAAAACCATGCGCGGTAATATACTCTGCGTCGTACAGATTCTCTTTGACAATGACGTTCATCCAAGCCAGTATCAGCGCGATGTCGGTACCTGGCTTAACTGGCAGGTAGTGCTTTGCTTTTGATGCCGCTACTGAAAAGCGCGGATCTGCAACAATAATCGTAGCTCCATTCTCAATTGCCTCCGCGAACTCCTGCACTTGCGTATTGTGCATGTTTTCACCAAGATGCGAACCGATCAGCACGATACATTTTGCGTTCTTGATATCGGTACGCTCGGGCGAACTGACGTCTTCACCAAAGGTCAATCGAAATCCAACATCGCGCGGTCCGCGGCATTGCGCGAATGATGGTGCAGCGATATTGGGCGATCCGTACGCTTTAATAGTATGTTTGAGGAAATTTCCTCCTATCCCGTGGCTAAACAGCGCCATCGCCTCTGGTCCGTACTTTGATTTGATCGCGTTCATCTTTTCCGCGATGAATTCCAGCGCCTCGCCCCACGTTACCTCTGTCCATTCTTCTTGCCCGCGTACGCTCTTGCGCATCAACGGTGCGCGTAAACGATCGGGATCGTAATGCGCCCCGACACCGCCTGTCCCGCGCGGACACAGCCTGCCTCTACTCAGCGGATCTGCGGGGTTTCCCTCCACTTTCCAGAGTTTTCCATCTCGAACATGAGCAATCGCGCCGCATTTCCAGAAACAGATATCGCAGTAGGTCGGAACAGTGCGGATGCCTGAGTCGTCATTGGCAAGGTCCATTGCGTGTGCGGCTCCGGGAACAACTCCGATAGAGCGCGCAGTAGCGGCGGCGGCAAGTGATGCACCGCAGATCTTTAGAAATTTTCGACGAGAGATCGTGTTCATAAGTTGAATTGAAGTATTCTTGTCTACGATTCAATGGAGCGTCGGACGGAATCCATCGCGGCTCTCAATTCATGCAGAGAGTCAAGAAGAAATCTACGCTTCGCAGGCGGAAAGTGCCCAAGCAAGTTCTCGTGGAGTTCCGCTTCATACTCTTGAAGTCTTTCCGCGATGGCTCGGCCATCTTCGGTTAGCGTAAGCTGTTTTACTCGGCGATCTTGCCCACTCTCAGTGCGTGAAACCAGGCCTTTCTTGACTAAGCGATCAATCAACGGAGTCACCCTACTGTTGCCGATACCAAGATGCTCAGCGACCTCTGATGGCGTGACCGCATTATCGCACTGCATTACTGCCAGAACTCGACCATCGGCTGCATGAAGTCCAAAGGATTGACAAATCCGCTCTTCTTTGTCCAAACAGCAGTGCGAGAGTGCCCGAGTTAGCGTGGCAAGCTCTTGCGCTTGCTTGCTCTTCGTGCGGTCTGCTTTTTTTATTTCTTGGGCTTGAATATTCATGGAGTGAAATATATATTAGAGAAAATGGCAAGTCAAGTGAAATTTTTCACGATTTGACTCCTTAACATAAGTTAATACTTGTATTAAGATATGTTTTGTCAACTATTTTGCGAGGCGGCTTAAGCCTCTTGTAGCCTTGCGAGTGAGGCATTCCCTCTGATGTT
This sequence comes from bacterium, assembly GCA_016721565.1. GTDB lineage: Bacteria > Electryoneota > RPQS01 > RPQS01 > RPQS01 > JABWCQ01. The sequence continues at coordinate 309,218 of JADKHW010000002.1, forward strand.
ACTTCTATTTGTGACTTTGCTACATTATGAACATGTGCCTGATTCAGCAGCTCATAATCTCAATATTTGAAAACAGAAAACACCATTTCGGATCATCAACTCGTGGCATTAGAGGACCAATTCAGCCGTAAGCACACTTATCTTCGGATTGCGGTGACGGATCGCTGTAACTTGCAATGTGTCTATTGTATGCCTAATGAGAGTGCGGAGTGGAAGCGACGCAATGAAATCCTCACGTTTGAAGAAATCCTTCGCATCGCGTGGTTGCTTATCAACAACGGAATCACGAAAATCAGGCTAACGGGTGGCGAACCGCTCGTCCGCTCGAACCTGAATTGGCTTGTCAGTGAGCTTGCCAAGTTGCCCGTTTGTACGCGAGCGCCCGCTGCATGTACGCTTTATCGAATTCATGCCGTTTCCCGGCAATGCTTGGACGAACGCGCGCATGATACCGTGGCAAGAATTACTGCAACGACTTCGTGAAAAACATGATCTGCTTCCGCTTGATAATTCGTCTACGGACGTCGCGCGTAGCTTTGCGATTGAGGGCCATTGTGGGACTGTGATTTTCATCTCGGCGCTATCCGACGAGTTTGTTCAGGTTGCAATAGACTCCGTCTTACGGCGGACGGATCGATTAAGTCCTGCCTCCCTCTGCCCTGCTGAAGTGAGCTTGCGCGATATCATGCGGACAGCCGCAACTGATGAAGAGCTACTGCAGGTCATACACGGTGCATTGCAACGTAAACACTTTGCACACCTACAGGCCGAAGGACTCGTCCAGCTTGACAATCGCTGCATGAGTGCTATCGGTGGGTAATTCCACGACCAGCTTGGATGGAATGACAGCGATGCAAGGAACTATTCACTCAGTTTCAATTAGTACGCAGAAAGGAACGAAGAAGTACAACGTTTCTGAGGCCATACTCATCAAAAATCACGGCATTGATTCCGATGCACATGCCGGGACGTGGCACAGGCAGATCAGCTTGCTCGCGCTTGAAAGCATTGACACCATGCGCGAAATGGGGGCCGTTGCTGGTCCGGGCGATTTTGCGGAGAATATCACCACGGTTGGAATCAACTTACTAAAACTCAAACCTGGTGATCGGGTTGGCATTAGCGATGCAGTTCTTGAGATTACTCAGATTGGAAAAGAATGTCATGCTCACTGTGCAATCTGGGCGGCGGACGGCGATTGTGTTATGCCCCGCGAAGGGATATTTGCTCGCGTAATTCGTGACGGGTTGATTCGCCCTGGAGACTTTATCAGGGTGCTGTAATCCAGCAGTTGCATCTATTGTGCGAAGAAAGACTTGTCACAAGCGCAAAGGGCTTACCATTTTTGGTAAGCCCTTTGTAATTCTAAACCGCGAAACACCCAATTGTCAGCGCACAGGTTAGATTCGCTTGGTTTGCTTTAGAAGTTTTTCCATCTCGTCAACGAGTTCGGAAAGTTTTTTCATCGTGGCCTCGATTGGGGCGGGTGATGACATATCTACTCCGGCGTCTTTCAGCAATTCAAGCGGGTATTTGCTGGAGCCGCTTGAGAGGTAGTTGATGTAGGAGTCCTTCGCGCCCTTTTCGCCCTTTAAGACTTTTTGCGATAGGGCTTGCGATGCGCAGAAAGAGGTCGCGTATTTGTACACGTAGAAATTGCGGTAGAAGTGCGGAATGCGTGTCCATGTGAATGCGTACTCGGGATCGATCACGACACTGTTGCCGTAATAGGATTCGAGAGTCTCGAGATACATTTGGCCGAGGGCATCGCCTGTCAACGGTTCACCAGCTTCTGACGCACGGTGCATTTTCAGCTCGAAGTCCGCAAACATGACCTGTGTAATGACCGTGTTGCGGATGTTGTCGATGTACTGATTGATGAGATAGAGACGCTTGGCGGGGTCTTTCTCTTTCTTCAGCAGATAATCCATCAACAGCGCTTCGTTAAACGTCGAGGCAACTTCCGCGTTGAACAGTGTGTAGCCGGAATAGACGTAGGGCTGATACTTTCCACTGTGCCACGTGTGCATCGAGTGTCCCATTTCATGTGCCAACGTAAACATATCACTCAATGTGTTGTTGTAGTTCAGCAGCATGTACGGGTGCGTGAGATAGGTGCCCGATGAATAGGCGCCGCTACGCTTGGCTTGTGTTTCGTAAACATCAATCCAACGGCTGTTGAAGCCAACGCTCATGGGATCTACGTAGGCTTTGCCCAGCGGCGCCATTGCGGCTTCAATGGTTGTCACAGCGTCATCAAATGTCACTTCCTGCCTTGTCTCAGGAATCAGAGGGACAACCATGTCATACAGATGAATGGAATCGAGGCCCATTGCGCGGCGGCGCAGATCTACGTAGCGCTGCAACGTGCCGGTGTTAGCTTTGACGGTCTCGATCAAGTTCAAGTAGACGGTGGTGTCGATGTTGTCGCCGTCAAGCGATGCATGCAGAGCAGAATTGTAGTGTCGGGCACGGGCCGAAAACAGATCTCCGTCGAGATTTCCGCCCATTAGTGCGGCGGTCGTGTTTTGATACTGCTTATAGGAATTCAGCAAGCCGATTGAGGCATCGCGGCGCACGCGAGCATCTGAACTCTCGAGCAACATGCGAACGCGGCCTTCTGAGAGTTGAATGTCGTTGCCTTCAGCGTCCTTGATGGTCGGGAATTTCATGTCAGTCGTGCGCAAGGCGGTGTTGGCTTTGGAGTAGCCGCTTGACATTTCGCCCGTCAACGCCATGATGCGTTCTTCGGCGGGGCTTAACGTGTGTGATCGCGTGCGGAGAGCATCGTTGATGCTCTGTCTATAGACGGCTAATGCAGGGAGTTCCTTGTACCACTTCTCAAATGTGGCATCGGAGATTGAAACGAGTTCCGGCGTGAACCATGAAGTGGCTTCACTGAATTTTGAGCCGAGCGAGCTGATACGATCTTTGAAGCCTGTGTATTGCTGAACACGAGTATCTTGGTCATAAGAGAGGCTTGCATAGACTGCGACATTGCCGAATTTCTTACTGATCTCTTCACTGGCTTGAAAGTATGCAAGAAGATCATTAGCAGACTTGCTGATTTTGCCTTTGTAGTTCGACAGGCTCGGTATGGCCGCATCGAGGTTGGCCAAGTCGGTTTCCCAATCTTGGTCAGTCTTGTAAAGGTCAGTCAAGTTCCATTTGTATTTGTCGGCGATCTCGCTGCGCTCTTTCAGGTCTTGCGCTTGGACACCGTGGTAGAAATTCCAGTCAGCAATGCGGCCAGACAAGACGGGGATTAGTCTTGGTGATCTGATGAGATTTTGATATTGTCATTCTTTGACTCCAAATGTAAATTGTGAAGTGTTTGAAGGTTCCCGACCTTTGGATTGTTTACGTGGTAAAGCAATGCCGGTTATAAGTTCAATGATTTGCGATCGGAGCAAATAGATACAAACCAACTCCAAACGCGGCGTGATTCAGCAGACTGCGTAGTCGTGCTTAGGTTGGGTTTGGCGTTTTGAGGCAACTCCGAATCCAAATGCAGGTTGCATGATGAAGAATGGCGCGGCAACAGAAATGACTCCGAAAATGAATGCAGGGATCAGCGTTGGGTTGTGGAGCCAACTTTCACCGACTAATAGCACGAAGGCAAGGGCCAACGTGATTCCAATCATGTAGTGCGCAATCCATCCTATCAAACACTCGGCGCTCATCCTCGGAGACGATGCAATGGTTGAGTGCTTGAAGATGCCCTGTGGCATGTAGCAAAACCAGCGGCCAACAAGGCAGATGTTGGATGGAGTGATCTTAAAGGCGAGTTTTAGAAACTGCGCCCAGAGATCAAAAGTGAGCGTTGCGCCAAGCCCAATGAAGATCACTCTGGCGAGATGAAGACCAGACTATCTATGTGGCACCAATCTATTCATTGTTTTGTTCGTGACGACTACTCATTACTGCAAGTGCGCGTCTTCAGCCTCTTTGATTGTGGGGCGAATATGTTTCAGAACGAGGAAGAGCAGCAGTGCAGCGCCGAGTGACGCAAACACGAGAATTGCGAAGAACTTGCTGTGCGGCATGTCATCCCACCAGCCGCCGATGAAGCCGCAGAGATAGTTTCCTATCGCCGTAGCTGCAAACCAGCCACCCATCAGCAGGCCGCGCATTCTTGCGGGTGCAACTTTGTTGACGAGCGATAGGCCCATGGGTGATAAGCAGAGTTCACCGAGAGTAATAACTGCATAGGCAGAAACCAACCAACTCTCTCCGACGCGGCCAGTGTCGCCACCCGCAAGTCCAGCCATTGTCATAATCGAATATGCGGCGGCAGTCAGGAGCATGCCGATTCCGATTTTGCTGCGGTCGAGGGTTCTGCATTACGCTTGCGTAAGAGTGTCCAGAAGAAAACGAGCAACGGAGTGAACAGCAACACAAAGGCAGGGTTAATCACTTGGAAGAGTTCGGGCGACCATGTTGTGTCCGTGCAGTCTCGTGCCCAGAAGGTGAGCGTGAATCCGTTCTGATGGAAAGCCATCCAGAAGACAATGACTACGCCGAATACGAGCAAGAGGGCATTAATGCGGGCGCGCTCTTGTTGCGGAGTCAGCGTGATGTCATTCCTGCCTGCGGTTGAAGCGTTTTGCATTGCGGCGACGTCTCCATCGATGACATGCTTGCGGAAGATATTGAAGATTAACAGGGAGAACATCATACCGACACCAGCGGCGCCGAATGCATAGTGCCAGCCGAACTCGTTGCGCAGGTAGGAGGCCACAATGGGTGCGAAGAATGCGCCGACGTTAATGCCCATGTAGAAAATATTGTAGGCATCGTCACGCTTCTCGGGCATATCGCGATAAAGGTTACCAAGCAAGACTGAGATGTTCGGTTTGAACAAGCCGTTGCCGATGATCAAACAACAGAGGCCTGCAAAGAACATTGGAAGCGGCGGGAACGCGAGTAGCAGATGGCCAACACCCATGAAGATACCACCGATGAAAATTGCTCGCCGGAAACCGAGCCATCGATCTGCAAGCAAACCGCCAATCAGCGGGCTGAAGTAAACGAGAGCAATGTAGCCGCCGTAAATTTGACCGACTGTCTTGGTATCGAAACCAAGGCTCTCGTTCATGTATAGCGATAGAATCGCCAACATGCAATAGAAGCTAAATCGTTCCCACATCTCCGTAAAGAAGAGAACTGGAAGTCCGGCGGGGTGTTTGTGCTTTACGGGAGTCCCGATAGCCGTTGATGTGCTCATATGGGAAATGAGTTAGTGTTGCTTAGCTCGTGTGATACTGATTTTTATTCCAGAACTGGCTACTGGAAGTAGTCGTGGTAGAGGAAGCGTTTGATTTTGCGAGTCGAGGTTTTCTCAAACTCACCTTCGAGCAGCTTCCACTCGCGGATGTTTTGATAGGACGGTGTACTATGATTGTAGTGGCGGATGACTTCGCTCGCAATTTGATCTGGCGACTTGTGAGCTGCGTGGAGTTTCATGTACTCTTCATCCAGTTTCAACAAAGCACACAGACGTTCGCTTTTAGTGCCTTTACGCGCAACGCCTATCACCAATGCCTCTGTAATAGCTTCTTCTGCGGCAAGCTTGGATTCGATCTCTTCGGGATAAACGTTCTTTCCTGCCGATGTCACGAAGACGTTCTTCAGTCTGCCCGTTAGGTGCAAATAACCATCATGATCAAGATAGCCTGCATCGCCGGTGTTCAGCCAGCCATCATGCAATACGCTGTGTGTGGCGATTTCATTTTCAAAGTAGCCCTGCATAATGTTTGGGCCGCTTGCGCATACTTCGCCAACACCGTCGGAGTTTGGATTCTTGATCTTCAATGTAATGCCGCTGAGCGGAGGTCCAACAGAGCCGAGCTTGTTTTTTGCGGGAGGGTTGACGCAGAGAACGGGGCTGCACTCAGTCAGGCCGTAACCTTGAATTAACACGAATCCTAAGCTCTCGAAAAAGCGGTTGACTGACACCGGAAGTGCGGCACCACCGGAGACCATCAGGCGAACAGTGCTAAGTCCTGCTTTTCGCCGAAGTGACTTAAAGAGAGTTTCGCCTAAGTTCAGCCTGAAGTGCTTTGAGAATCGCGAAAGAACTCGCAGCGTATGAAAGAGCGCGCGTTTCGATAGCGACGAGGCCTCGACCGCGCGCAAAACGCTGTTCATCATATTCTCAAATATTTGCGGAACCCCAACTAAGACAGAGACATTGCAAATGCGAATGTCGTCAATTACATCGCGCGAGCGGTAGCTCGTCGCGAGTGTGGCGCGGGCGCCTTTGGCGATGGGGAGCAGCATCGTGACGATGCTGGAAAAGGTGTGATGCAGGGGCAAGAGCAACAGAAAATTGTCGTCGCTCCTGATTTCGCATACTTTGCAGCAGGCCAGCACGTTCGACACAAGATTTTCGTGGGAGAGCACAACGCCTTTTGAGTGGCCGGTCGTGCCTGACGTGAAGATAACAGCGGCAATATCGGACGGTTGAAGGTCAATGTCAACTTTCGCGGATATCGGATTAGCTCCGATCTGTTCAAATCGCCTTACGACTACTTGCCGGCCTTGTTGTTCTAACAACTCCGTGCATTGGTCTGCAAACTTGTCGGAGGCGAACAACAGGCGAGCGTGGGATAGCTCGACGATGTGGAGAATTTCGGGCAGCGGCATAATCGCATCGAGAGGGACAACCACACAACCCGCGTGCACAATTGCAAGATAGGTCATAACCCATTCGCAGCTATTCTCGCCGAGCAGCGCGATGCGATCACCTTTTTGAAAACCTGACAAAATCAGATTGTGAGCGCGACTACTTATTTCGACGGCTACGTCACGGTAGGAATACGACGTTACATCATCACTCTTGCGGACCTGAAGGAAAGGTTCATTGGCGTGAGTAGCCACGGCCGCTTCAAAGAGCGTGGGGATTGTATTGCGGAGAAGGGTCAATGTGAAGGCAATAGAATTTGGGAGATCGGTTCCAGAGGTTCGCTCACTCGCTACTTGGGCGCATCCCAGAGATGGAGCTTGGTCTCGGCAACGATGATTCCGCTCAACGCAATCAATGAGATCAGATTTGGAATGGCCATCATCCCATTTGTAATGTCGGCGAATGTCCAAACGGCTTTCAACGACAACACGGAGCCGAGGCCGACGGCAATCACCCAGAGTACTCGATAGGGCTTGATGACGCGTGTGCCGAATAGATACTCAGCGGCTTTCTCGCCGTAGTATGACCAACCAAGAATTGTTGAGAACACGAATGTTAAGAGCGCGATGGCCAAAATGATTGGGCCGATTGTGTGCATTTGCCCGAAGGCCGCTTTTGTAAGCGCCGCGCCGTTAAGACCTTCGGTCCATAGACCTGAATTCACAATGACCAGACCTGTCATGGCGCATACGACGACGGTGTCCCAGAAAGTGCCTGTAGAGGAGACAAGCGCTTGACGCACGGGGTTTGAGGTTTGAGCTGCGGCGGCGACGATTGGCGCGCTACCCAAACCGGATTCATTTGAAAACAACCCGCGCGCGACACCGTAACGCAATGCCTGTCTGACACCCGCTCCCAAGAATCCGCCGACAGCGGCTTGGCCCGTGAATGCGGAACTTAGGATGAGGCTCACGGTGTCGCCAAGCGTGTCGAACTTCCAAACGAGCAGAATCATGCAACCCGCTATGTAGAACAGAGCCATGAACGGAACAAGCCATTCGCAAACGCGTGCGATGGACTTGATTCCGCCCAAAATTACTAATGCTGTGAAGGCGGTCAAAATCAGGCCGGTGATCCACGGACTGATATGATAGGTCTCATGAACCATTGTGGATATGGAATTGGCTTGTACCATATTGCCAATTCCAAAAGCAGAGATCGCGGTGAACAGAGCGAATAAAACGGCCAGCCACTTTTGCTTCATGCCGATCTCAATCGCGTACATCGGGCCGCCGATGAATTGCCCTTGCTCGTTCTTCACGCGATACTTCACAGAGAGCACGGCTTCGGCGTATTTCGTGGCAATCCCGAACACTCCCGTCAACCACATCCACAATACCGCACCCGGTCCACCAGCGGCAACGGCCGTTGCTACACCAACTATGTTTCCTGTTCCGATGGTCGCGGCTAATGCTGTTGTGAGTGCGCCAAATTGGCTGATATCTCCTTCACCTTCGCGTTCGCGGCTAAAAGACAATTTTATCGCCTGCCACAAATAGCGCTGAACGAAACGCAAGCGAACTGTAAGATAAAGATGTGTGCCGACCAACAAGATGAGCAACGGCGGCCCCCAAACGAAGTCCGCAATTTTGCCCAAGAGAAGTTCGATGGATTGCAAGAGTGATTTCTTTCGATTTTATGCGACTGTTTCGATGATCAGGTTTTTACAATCCGAGGCTTTTCCAAACGGGATCCCACACCGGAAGCGGGGTTGGCGCTTGCTTCGTGACGTTAAGAATTTCAGCGGGCAAGTATTTCTTGGGAATAATCACATTAAGGACGTATTCGTTAAACCAGTCATCGGACATGGCAAAGAAACCATCATCTCCAACGTCTTTGCCCCAGCTATTCTGGACGAGCCATTTGCGAGGCTTTCTGTCCACGATATCCACGCCTTCAAACACCATCGCGTGGTTGCTTGTTTCACTGCGGTAGTCGAGTCGTTCTTCTTTCGTCATATCAAGTTTGACACCAAACAGCTCTTCGTAGTTATAGAGGCCTTTGACGAGCAGACCTTTCTTGCCGTTGGCTTCGTGCCCCACGTCGCAACCAAACCAAATGCGATTGCTATCAAGAAGAGCCTTCAGCACCAGGCTCTTCATTTGGTCGGCTTCAATATTGACGAACGTCACTTCAGACTTATCGGCCATGGAGCGCGATGTATTGATCGAGTAGTTTTGGCCAAACGGATGAGTCGGATAGCTTGCGAGGGAAACGTATTCGGTGAGGTCCACACCAATGACATCGGTATAGAATTTTTGCGGTGTATATGTAATCGGGTCACTGACTTTGCCTGTGCTGTCGGCGGTGCGCCATTCAAACTGCGCAGGCGGCAAACCGTAGTTTATGACGAGTACACGCATCACGTCTTTCAACATCTGCAATTTTTGCAGGCGAAGATCGACATCGCTCTTACCCGCTTTAGCATGCGCACGCAGACTTGCTGCATCGCGGCGCAAGAGTGTCGTGAGCACGTACGTCATACGACCAGTGTTGGCACTGCTGCGGGTTTCGCCCATGAATTTCTTAGGAACTACGCCGTACTTCTCGATAATGTTGACCACGTAGCCCCAGTATCCACCGTCGCCGATTGGCTCATCCAATTGCTTGACCAACTCGCGGTCCTGAATATCGCGGTCTCTTGTTTCAATAATGTACTCGAGGAAGACGTTGCTCTTCTCGAGTAGATCCCAGAAGGCAAGATAGCTTTGGGAAAGTTCAAACTCGTCGAGATCGCATTTCTTGATGACAGATGGACGCAACAAATTCAGACCGGCGAACATCCAGCAGCGGCCAGAACTTTCTTGATCCGTTGCGGATTCGGATGGAAGCTTGAATGAATAGATGTCATCGTTTTGGGCCACGATTTCGCGATTTAGCGCCAAATCTTTTATGTCATTGTTGGTCACTGCATTCATCGCTGCACGAGTCGGCGCATCCATCTCGATTGAATTCAGAAGCTCTTTGACTTGAAATTGAGTCAGGCCTTTGGGCGGCTCAGCCGCAGACACACTCGATGCGCAAGTGACACAAATAAGAATGAGTATAACTGAAAAGCGATACACGGCTTCTCCTATGGAAAAATCAGGGCTAAGCGGCACAGATATTCGGCCGCTTAGTTTGCAATTGATTGGGGAATTCAGGGTCGGGACAAAGTCGTTTTGGCTTTATCTCGGTGTTAACGCAGGCGGGGCCAGTTTACGGGGGGGACCAGATTGATGTTACTCTGAGATTGGGGCAAATTTTGTCAAGTTTGCGATAGATCGGGCGTAACGTCTTGGCTTGTATAATATACGACTCTTAGCTGACTTTCAACATGAAATTGTGTTGGCGAGAAAATTCATGGCCGCTATTTGTAACACGACAAGGGTTTACCATTTCTGGTAAACCCTGTAACAATATGCATCAGATCTGGCTAAACCCCGGGTGGCAACCCCACCACCAACATCCTTATGTTTATTTTAAACAATTATTTGTGCTACGAACGGAAGATCGCATTCCTTTTTGGGCAAACTTGGCAGCAGTCCGTGAGATACATACTGCAATGGTACTGGCTTCAATCTGAACCCAAGTTCACTTCGCTTTAGTTGGCCTATTCTGGCTCTTCCTCTTTCCGAACCTCTTTTCAACCGAACCGCAAACGGAGTCGCAGACTGAGTCCACAACTGGATCAGTCACATGATACAATCGGCTCTGCTTGTCTGTCCGCGACTCAACGAGAGCTGCGGCTTTCAGAATCGCCAAGTGCTTTGATACGTTGGCTTGGCTACAGCCAAGTTCCTCAACAAGTTCCGAGACCGAGTACTCGCGCTGGCGCAAGTGATAGAGAATCTTCAGGCGAATCGGGTCACCCATAGCTTTTAGCATAGTTGCGATGTGAGAAACGGTTTCTTTTGACGGGAATGCGGATTTCGGACTCGCGGCCATTGTTATTCCTTTACAGGGCGACTTCAACGGGCCAATATACGCATGAAACATGACAATTGCACTCGCGGCTATAGTCCGTGAGAATCTCCGTAATTCTAATTCTCAATTCAGTTTCCACTACGGACATCAATATCACGGAGGTCTTTGGGTGGACGGCGCTTCCCATACGGACTCCGCTTGTGCCCACGCCGTGCGCCCCAGCGATTTCAGTGAATCCATGAACACCCTGCTTGGTCAGGAGAAGCTCAACTTCTTCCCGCAACTCAGCTTTTGCAAAGACAACGAGCATTTCCATTTTTTGCACCTTAAGGCTTGAGACCAAGTTTGCGAAACACCGAAATTGCCGGGCACCATTTGCTGAATGCCGATTGCATCAGGTTCAATGCCACAAAAGCTGTCAGGAGCAGCCACCACTGGCTAACCCAAATTGTCAAAGCAATGCTCAAGAGAATCATAATTCCCGCAAGCAAGCGAACAGCTTCATCTACGCGCATTGTACATACTCCTATCTATTTACTTATTGTTCTTCAGAATCCATGAGTGATTTAGTGCCCGCGTACTTCAAATAGATGTAGTATAGCATCGGGATGATTACCAGTGTTAAGGCTGTAGAGGCGATGACGCCGAATATCAAAGAGACTGCCAGCCCTTGGAATATCGGATCAAGGTAGATGACGCTTGCGCCGACGACCAATGCCAGCGCTGTTAACGTAATTGGTCTGAATCGCACTGCACCAGCTTTAAGCACTGCATCTTCGAGCGTTTCGCCGGCCCGAATTTCCTGGTTGATGAAATCCACTAAAAAGAATCGAGTTTCTTACGACAATTCCAGAAAGTGCGATGAAGCCGATCATGGATGTTGCCGTGAAAAACGTTCCCAGAAGCGCGTGACCGGGTAAGATTCCAATCAGAGTGAGCGGAATGGGTGCCATGATAATCAGCGGCGTAATAAACGACCCGAACCATCCGACCACCAAAACGTAAATCAGTAATACAACGATGCCAAATGCGGCTCCCATGTCACGGAATACCTCGTAAGTAATGTGCCATTCGCCGTCCCACTTGACTGCGTACTCCTGACTGTTCTCCGGCATGTGAGTTGACATCACGGCAAGTTCAACACCGCTCGGAGTCTTGACATCTTTCAGCCGCTCGTTCATGTTCAGGATACCATATACAGGAGACTCCTCTGAACCAGCTACTTCACCGATCACATATGTTACGGGCTGCAAATTCTTGTGATAGATAAAGGATTCCCGTCGGCGTTCATCGTTGCGGACGAGTTCACCCAACGGAACAAGCTGTCCACGGGGTCCGTGCAGTTTCAAGTTGTACAGTTCTGCAAGCTGTGAGCGTTGCACGCGTTCCAATTGCAACACGAGCGGGACTTCGCTGCGGTCTTGCTCAACATGCAGCAATCCGGCCTCGGCTCCATTTAGCGCAATTCTCAACGTGCGTGCGATCTGCTCCGGAGTGATGCCAACGGCAGAAGCCTTTTCCTGATCGACAACAAGTTCAGAAAGCGGTGCCGGATCTTCCACAAGCCAATCCACATCGACAACGCCCTCGGTCTCGCTGAAGATTTGCTTCACTTGCGCCGCAACCTGTTTGCGACCTTCGCGATCTGGACCATAGACTTCGGCAACCATTGTCGAGAGCACAGGCGGACCGGGAGGAACTTCCGTGACTTTCAGATTCACACCGTGCTTTTGAGCAATCGGCAATAGCTTTTTGCGTACCGCTTTTGCAATGTCGTGACTGTCTTCATCGCGCAAATGTTTGTTAACAAGGTTCACCTGAATGTCTGCCACATTTGAACCGGAGCGCATAAAGTAGTAGCGGACAAGTCCGTTGAAATTAAATGGTGCAGAAGTCCCGACATACACTTGATAGTCGGTCACTTCGGGCATCGTGGCAAACAGTTGCGCAAGCTCGCGGGCGGCGGCGTTTGTACGTTCGAGTGAATACTCTTCGGGCGCATCAATCACAACTTGCAATTCGCTCTTGTTATCGTAGGGCATCATTTTCACGACAACCCATCGCAGTGGGAAAAGCGCCATCGATATTAGCAGGACTACAACAATTCCTCCAAGCACAAGCACCTGCTTTTTATAACTTGCCAACAAGGGCTGCATTATTCGCGAATAGAAGAGCTGCAGCTTGCCTTCTTCTTGTGTCTCGTCGAAATGATGATGTGTCGGATCGACCGCTTTTGATCCGCCAAACAGACGATATGTTAACCACGGAGATACGACGAAAGCAACTAACAGTGAAAAGAACATTGCGGCAGACGCATTCACGGGAATAGGCCGCATGTACGGACCCATTAGGCCGGATACAAACGCCAAGGGCAACAGCGCGCCAATAACCGTTAGTGTTGCGAGAATTGTTGGATTGCCGACTTCATCGGTGCCGAAAATTGTGGCGTGCTTTGCGTTTGTCCAGCGTAATTGATAGTGCCGATGGATATTTTCGACCACGACAATCGCATCATCTACCAAGATTCCTATCGAGAAGATCAATGCGAACAAGGTTACACGATTTAGGGTATAACCGAAGAAATAGCTTGCTGCGAGCGTAAGCGCCAATGTCACAGGCACAGCCACTAAGACGACTACCGCTTCACGTCGACCTAACATCAGAAGCATCAGGAAGACGACCGACAATGTAGCCAGTCCGACGTGGAATATCAGTTCATTTGACTTCTCCTGCGCCGTGAAACCATAATCGCGCGTCTTTGTGACTGTGATATCAGAGGGAATCAGAGTTGCTTTGAGCGTCTGGATGCGTGCATCCAGCTCGTTTGCCAAGTCAATCGCATTGGTGCCGGGTTTTTTCGAGATTGCCAGGGTGATCGCTGCAGCGTCAATGCCGGATACGGGGATGTTCTTTTCCGTTGCTGCCGGGCCGCTGCCCATCCATACATATTGCGAAGGCTCTTCCGGGCCATCTTCAACGTTGGCTACGTCTCTCAGATAAACCGGCTTGTTGTTATAGGTCGCCACGACAAGACTGCGCACTTCGTCAACATTCTTGATGAAACCACCGACCTGAACTTCGGTCGTTTGATTGTCGGAAGTCATCAATCCCGCGGGGAGTTTCCAGTTTGCGCTTCCGATTGCCCCATAAACTTGCAAGAGCGATACGGCGTAAGCAGACAGCTTATCACGATCAAACGTGACGCGCACAACGCGGCGTTGCCCGCCGATCAACCAAGCTTGGGCAACACGCGGATGCTGTATGACTTCTGATCTAATTTCATCAGCAACACGTTTCAGTTCGGTCGGCGAGGCGGTGGTGCTCCAAAAAGTATAGGCGATTGCCGGAACGTCATCAATAGTGCGTGGCTTAACAACCGGAGCAGTTGAACCTTCCGGCAATTGATCTTGGAATGCTGCAAGTTTCGCGTGAATTCGCGTAACAGCCTGATCCGGATCTGTTCCCACATAAAAACGGACAATGATCATTCCGCCTGAAGGTTGAGATGTGGAGTAGATATACTCGACGTTCTCAATTTCGTAAAGCACCTTTTCCAACGGGCTGATTACTCGACGCTCGACTTCCTGTGCCGACGCACCGGGCAAGCCAATCGTTACGTCAACCATTGGAACCTTAATTTGCGGTTCTTCTTCGCGCGGTGTGACGACTAAAGCCAGCACACCGATTAGCAACGAAGCGACCACAAGGAGCGGCGTCAATTTGGACTCAAGGAACACAGCAGCGAGGCGGCCGGAGGCGCCGATTTTGCGGCGGGAGAGTTTTTCGCGTTTGGCTTCGCGTTTCAACGCGGCCATTTCATCGCGAATCTGCTCAGGACTGCGGTCGCTCATCCATTCTTCCTTTCGATTCGTGTTCCTTCAATGATCGCGCCGACACGATCAAGCACAACTGCTTCACCTGCGGCAAGTCCGGACAGAATCTCAATCTCTTCACCGCGTGTGCGTCCAACGGTGACGACTCGAGCCCTTGCAAAGCCTGCGGAATCCACCACTGTCACCAACTGCAATCCCCCGGTTGAATAGAGTACTGAGCGTGGAACAAGGATCATCCGAGCTACTTCGCCGGGTATCTCTGCTGTTGCAGTGAAGCCCGCTGCGAGCGAGTCCACATCATTTAGCCGCGCCTTAACGCTAATGGTGTGTCATCGGGTCAGCGGACGGCGCTATTTCTGTAATAGTTGCGTGTACGTCACGGTCGGTATTGTCAAGTTTGCAATTAATCGTTGTCCCCAACACAAGTTGCGAGACATCGGCAGAGCGAACGGTGAAACTTAAATCGTGACCTTGCTTTGTTTGCACACGGATCAGCGGTCTGCCGGGAGCGACAAGATCACCGACGTTTACAAATTTCTCGACGACGACGCCGTCAAAGGGAGCACGAATCGTGCTTTCATTCGAGACCGCGGCCGCTGCGTCCACTGCGCCTTGACCTTGACGTACGGCACCTGTCGAAGTTTCGTGCTGCATCACGGCCATGTCTAGTTCGAGCTGTGAACATGCTTGCGCGTCATATAGGGCTTGAAACCTTCTGAGATTTGTTGCCGCAAGCGCATCGGCTGCTTTCGCTTGAGCAAGTGCACCTTGCGCTTGTGCGAGCATGCCGCCGTTCATGCGCTCGTCGATTTCAAGCAGCACGTCACCCTTATGCACATGATCGCCAAGACCCACGCGTTCTCGAACCACCGGCCCCATCGCGCGGCTGGACAAAACTGCATCGTCCTGTGCTTGAATGATCCCTTGTACGGATATTAGGCGAGGAACTTTGCTTTCAGCTACGATGTGCGTTCTTGCTTGCAAAGTCGTTTCGGAGGCGGACGCAAGCTTAGAGTCGTGTGAGCAACCTGTCAGAGCATACGCGAGTGAAATCGCAGTGAGAAATAGGATTCTAATTTTCATGGCTATCATTCAATAAAGGTTGACCAGTGACAAAACGGATTTGGTATTCGGCAAGCTGCCTGTCATAGCGCGCCGTAAGCTCGCGAACTTCAAGTTCACGTAGCGCGGTTTGCGCGTCCAGCAAGTCTGTCATTTGCGCGACGCCTTGTGCGTATCGAGCTTCAATGACTCGGAGATTCTCGCGCCCGGACGTCAAAGCCGCAAGCGCGGCATCAAGCCTCAGTTCCGCTGATGACCGCTCTGCGACCGCTTGTCTGACTTCAAGTTCGATACCTTCCTCGAATCGTTTGATATCATGTTCGCCGGCTTGTGCGTCGAGATAGGCTTTCTTCCAGGCGTTACGGTCGGAGCCGCCGTGAAAGAGATTTAACTTCGCTTGCCCCATTATAGCCCACGATTCGCCGTGGTCGCCAAAGAGTTGATCGTCGTACCAATCGTAGTGGGCCACGACTCCGATTTGCGGCAGAAACGTTGATCGCGCAACAGCAATTTCCGCTTGGCCGGCGGCCAGTTTGTCGTGCACGGCCCGCAGATCTGGGCGCATATCTTGTGCAAGTTCGACGGCGATTGTGGTATCAACATGATATTCTGATACACTGTCTTGTTCGGCCAACAGCACAGATTCATCTTGCGGGCGGCCTCGCTGGAAATTAAGTGCCGCTTGAGCAAGCTTCTCTTGTTCTTCAGACCGGGCAGCATATTCCCGGATTTCGGCAACGAACACTTCCGCACGCAGAATGTCTGACGGTGCCAGCATTCCTTGATTGAAGTACTCTTGTGCGCGCTTCTGATGGGCCTCTGCCGTGGCAAGCGAACGCTGCATAAGATCGCGATACTCACGCGCCTTACTCAGGTTAAGCCATGCGGTTGCAGCATCGAGGGCGACCGTCTCGCGGGTTCGCGTCAAATCTGAATCTGCCGCTCTTGCCATTCTGGTAACCTGAAGTGCGCGCGCGTGGAGCATTCCTCCGGTAAACACCGGCAGTGTAGCTTCCGCACGTGTCATGTATGTATTGAGCAGGCCCGGATTGTTTGGATCGTGGCGGGATTGCCGAACTCGGCCATACTGAAGCGCTCTTGGTTCATCTGAAATGCAAACGCTTCAGCCGGATTGCTTGTCCGAACAAAGGACTCTGAAACATCAATTGAAGGCAGTCTGTAGCCACGTGCCTGGCGGGCTTGCGCATACGCAGATTGTGCTCGTGCTTCGGCTGCTTTCAAAAGCGGATGATTTACGGTCGCGTCAAGCATAGCTTGTCTGACTGTCAGAGGTTCCTGTGCCCACAACAGTGCAGGAAGAAGGAGCGCCAGCAAAGTGATTTTGGTTGGGGTCATTTTCATAATATGGTTATATAACTATATAGTAATATAATCAACACAAATGCCGTCCGCAAGTTCCCAAAACAAATCCGTGAATACTTATTTCATTGTTTTATAAAGATTTCTAAAACTTAAGATCAAAAATGAGAGGCCCCACTCTGCTCGTGCTTCTAACGACTGTGCCTATCACCCAGTGAGTTGGGCATCTCAGCGATAAGCGCAAACAATAGCCCCTGCGTCAAACAGGGGCTGTGCTGGTCTTTCAAGATTAAGAGTGTCTTAGGGAATGCAGACTCCTACCGAATCTGGAGACAACCAGATGCCATTTTAAAACTGGGTTCCAATCCTGTAGAAATAAACGGTGTTGCTGTTTTCCGTCAGGGCATTTGGCACAAAAGGATCATAATTATTACGGTGTAGTGTGAGGGTGTAAGTTCAGTCGGGTTAACCGACTGAACTTACACCCCTAGTCCCTCCATTAATACGACTGGGACAACTGTCCCAAATGTGCTGGCGCGTAACAACAGTCGTTCATTACGGCGGGGCTATTGTGTTTGCTTTGATTCTGGTAAAGACCTCATTACTCTGTCGGAAGGGTTACCCGAAAGATTGTGCCTTCATTGACTACTGACTCAACCTGAATGCCTCCGTTGTGCTCCTGCACGATTTGATGAACAATTGATAGCCCTAAGCCGACACCCACGCCAACGCCCCAGGTTGTATATCCCGGATCAAAGATTCGCGCCAATTTGTCTTGCGGAATCCCAACTCCATTGTCACATATCTCCACCACAACGTTCGTCGATTGGGTAAATGTACGGATTCGTATTCTGCCGTTTGCAGTAACCGCCTGGTTGGCATTACTCAATAATTGCATAAACATTTGATTGAGTTTTGCTGGGTAGCATAAGATCCGAGGAACCTCGCCAAGTTCTTTCACGATCTCAATGTCTTGCTTACGTTCCTGCTCAAAGACCGCCAGTGTATCTTCGATATTGTTGTTTACATCAAAGAGCTGCCGTTCCGCTTCGTCGAGCTTTACGAAGCTCTTCATCTTCGCGACAATCCGGGCAACGCGGTTTGACCCTTCTGTGACAATTTTTTCACTTTGCAAAAGTAGTGAGAGTAGCCTGTTTATATTCTTTGTGTGCTCGGAGTCCGGCAATCCACTTATCGACGATTCCAGTTTTGCCACACACGATCGGATGTTCATGCTTGAGCTTTGAACAGCGGAAATCGGATTATTGAATTCATGCGACATCCCCGCGACGAATCGGCCCATGGAAGCCATCTTTTCTGATTGGACGAGTTGTGCCTGAGTCAGACGGATTTCGAGGTTTGCATTGCTCAATTCTTCATTTGTCTTTTCAAGCAACGCATATGATCTTTCAAGATCAGACATGGCATTTTTCAGGGCCAGCTCTGTGGCTTTACGATCGGAGATATCTGTTACAATGCCCTCAATCGCTTTGACGGATCCATCTTCACCACGCTCCGCCCACAGGCTCATTTCAACGAAGAAATCGGAATTATCGCGTCTGCGAAACACGAATTCACCGGCAAACTGGCCATTTTTTGACAACGCTGACATTACTTGTTTTCGCTCTTCTGGGTCACGATACACCTGCGCCCCGATATCTGTAACGGCCGACCTCGCTTGATCGTCCGAATCATAGCCTAACATTTTCACGAGCGCCAAATTCGCTGTAATTACTTTACCTTCAGGAGACGAGCGAATAATTCCCGCAGTCGCGTGTTCGAATATCCCCCTGTAGCGCTCCTCGCTTGCTCGCAGGGCCGCCTCCACTCGTTCCCGTTCGGAAATGTCGGCAATAAGTGCCTGCTGCATTCTTCTGACACTATCTGCAAGCCGCCCAAGTTCATCATTAGATTGGTAATCAAATACTGCGTCAAGCTTTCCATGGGCTATCGACTCGGTCACGGCCGTTATTCGGCGTAATGGCCTCAGTACAGAGCTAATTAGCCCGATTGTAATCATAACTAACATACCTAAACAGAATACAATCGCGAGGCGCATATGAACTTGTGAACTGGCCCTTGAACCTCTAGCATCTAAGAAGGCAACATTCATTCCACCCTCAAGTCGCGAGGCAAGTTCCAATTGCAAATTGTTCAAGTTCTCGTACCGCCGATTCATTTCCTCAACCTTTGGGAATTGCTCTTCATCCAACTCACTTGCTATTAACTGCAACGTTAGCGCACGTGCAAGTTCGTAGTAGGACTTAAATGCAACATTCGTTTCGAGCAAGAGCACAGCATGTTCAGGAAGCAATCTCCGCAGGGAGTCCTGCAAGGATTCTTGGCGAGTACACAATTCATCTGCTTCGAGTAGCATATCCGCGTCCTGCAATACAATCGACGTCTGGAACTGGTGCTGAATTTGAAGAGTTAAGGTCTCAAATTGATGACTCAACCTAACTGCGGGAAACGCTTTGAGTTCAATTCTGTCCGCTAATTCTGCATTGCGGTTAGCTTGAAAGTATGAAATGCCGTATATAACGACAAATGCCATTGCTGCAAGCAACGGCATGGACATGATCTTGTGCGTAAATCTCATAATGTAGTTCTGGAGTGGCTAATGCGCTTGCCTGCTCACTTTACAGCAATCCGGCTGACTGGTTTTGACATCGGTATAAAAGAGGCGTAACCGATTGCGCCGGGAGTGTCACTTACAAATTCAATCAACTCCGCTTCTGTTTCAAAGGATTTAGGCGGCATGCCGCGGCCCGTAAAAACAGCTTGTTTCCAAAAAGTTGAGAATTGCGAGGCATCACGGTCAAGAAATTTCTTTACAAATGCGGAGTGAGTCGGGCCAGACTTAAGAACTACTGGAACAATTCGAGTTCCATCTGACCATTGGGACTTCTTGCCGAGATATATACGCTCAATGGATTCTCGTTCTAAAGTTTTGTCAGGTACGTTTTTGTTGGCAAGTACAAATATTTCGGCTGACCAACCGATAGCACCCGAAGCAAGAAATAGCGCCATAAAGGCAAAGTTCTTTATGTAGCGCATTAGAAGTGAACTGTGGTTTTTAAGAGTAGCGCGTGCCAATAACGATCCAATGTGCCTTCCCGAGCGCCATCATAGATTACTTGCCCTTCTCGAAGCGCCACTCCGTCCAAGTAGTGATACTCGGCTTTGACCATCATGTTGGGATTGACGTCAATTCTTGTGCTAAGAACAAGGTCTTTTTCCCAACCTACATAGTCAGGTAGTCCTTGTTCAACTGCGAAATGTCCGCGATGGTCGTTAGCTCGAGGGTAATATATGCCGTAGTACGCGCCGCAAGTAAGCCACTTGTTGGTGCGGCAATTCAGCATGCCATAGTAACCTTCTTCGCGATTTGTGCCTGAGTTCCCTTCATTCATGACGTTTGAATTAAATTCGGCCGCAGCGGTCAGGCATCTCCATGTATATTCTCCTGAGAATGTCCACATTTGGTCGATGTCAAACTCGTCGTTGTAGTGCACTTGCCGCGTAAAATCTCGCGGGTTCCCATTTGAATCAATCAATGAAATTGCATATTGCCAGCTATTGGACAGTTCGAATTCACCAACGATTACTGTAGTCCCAAGCCGCAACCCCGGTACGGGCGGTGACCATGTGAATGCCCCCCCGTAAACCACGGGGAAGAAAACTTTTTCATCTGAAGATCCAAGGTATTCTACAGAAACACTGGATGAATCAGCTCCGTACTCATTGGCGATTTGAAGGGCAATTGGGTAAGCAGAGTTAACTCCTCCCAGTCCAAAACTGCCGCCCCAGAACCCGTTCTTGGGATTTGGAATATTCAGTGTTCCGCACCAAAGCTCGTAGTCGAAGTACCCAGATTTGCGAAGCGGCAAGTTACCGTACAAGCTCATGCCTTCGTGCGCGAGAACGAAGTCGCGCAGGCCTTCGTTGTATACGCTCTGCGGCAGAAGTACACAGGTTCGAAGCATGTCAATGTCGCGGCCTTGATTGTAAAAGCCAAGTGGGAGCTTGATCTTCCCCACTCGCACTCCCAAATAGTCGCGCCATTGGTAGTCCCCGCCTGCCCAGTCAATATAGACTTGATTGTTGCCTTCTAAACCGAGATCACGAGCTAAGAACTGAATTCCCACACGCAACCGATCTGTCGGGTTCGCTTGGACGGTCGTGCCAACCTCATTGTACTCGAAGCTTCCTTTAGATGATCTGTCAACCAGCAGTTGATTTGCGGAAGTTGTAACGAATCCTTGACTGGCAAAGCCGCTCACATACAGATTTTGCATTTGTGCAAATGCCGTCTGCCGGGTCGAGGCTGCTATCAGGATGCAAAGCGCGAACACCAAGGTTTCCCATCGCTTGGTCGCCCTAGTTCGGAATATTGGCAAAACGCGTATATTTGATACCACCATGGTGTGTAGTTGTTTGATGACGAATTAGAGGAGGAAAGAAAGCCACAAGCCGGAAGCGCCGTCCTGTCTACCGCTGAATGGACGAACGGTCATCCATTTCATGCGGTGTCGCCCCGCAAGCGCGTCTGCAACGGCAAAGCCATAAGCGCCACCCACCCAAACGTCGGAGGCCCAGTGCCAACGGGAATCTACGCGTTGTATTGCGACGGATGCCGCTCCTAAGTAAAGCAAAACATCGATTGGCACAAAGTGAATGTGTTCGTCCATTATACGCGCAATTTGAAACGCATGCGATGAGTGGCCAGAAAAGAAGGATTGCCCCGGTTCAAAGAGGTCCCAGTGATTTGAGTTGTAACCTTCGATTGGTCTTGGGCGTCCGGAGACCTTGTTCACGATGACTTTGGGTGGTCCCGCGATCAAGTAGCTTTCGAGAATTTCCGAACTCATCCGTGACAACCACTCAAACCCAACAAGGTAGGAAACGACTGCCGTCCCCAAGAAATACTTATTCATTGTCCCTTGCCTTCCGATCGGCTCCAGAAACTCGCCAGCTTCATGAAAGGGTTCAATGATCCAATGATCTTTGTTTCGATGCACCCAGCACTAATCTCGTCGTCCAGAAAATAGATTCCCGCTCCGACCGCAACTACGCCTGCGAGGTATTTCAAAGCCTTTGGCTGACTACGTGTAGGTGAAGTGTAGACCCAAACGGCGTCTGACAGCCCTGTTTTTGCGACAAATCTCATATCTCTCAAGATGTTACGTGAGAAGGCTGGCTTTCCAAACAGGCGTTTCCCGTACAGCATATCAGATTTACGTGAACTATCAGATGAAAGAGGATTGGTCGGATTTTGAGCCGTCATTACTCCTATACTATTTGTGTACAAAAGTTCTTGGCCTTGGGTAGTCACGACGAAAACAAAGAGGTATAGCCCAATTCCAATGGCCGCGCAGATTTTCAATGGTTTCGAGGGTTAGGTGTTTTAGGTATGCTTTTTTTCAGTATCAGTATTTACGCTTGATTTTGCATAAATTCAATAGCGCGAAACAATTGCATGCCCCATAAAGAATTGGGTTATCTTTATATTAATACTGGTTTTCTATGTCCAACGCATTTACACGTTCTTAAATGATCTCTAATCCTTTGGGCATATCCTCTTTGTTGTGGTTGGATTTGAACTGATTCAGCATGCTATTCTCAGTTAATCTTATTATTATTGGCAAAGCCGATCAATGGCAACAGTCCAGACCAAGTGTAATTTTCGAGTGACTGGTCTTAAATTACTGCACGACGCCATTATTAGTGATACTACCGAAGTCCTTCGGACAGGATAACATGGAAATTAAGCAAGACAACGGCGAGAAAAGCGAACTCAGGAGATTGGAAACTGAGCTTGAGGCAACCAAGGTGCTGCTTCAGCAGACACAAGCGCAACTCATCCATTCTGAGAAGATGGCCACGATTGGTATGCTTGTCGCAGGCGTGGCGCATGAGATCAATTCGCCCATCGGCGCTCTCGGAAGCATGCACGCGACATTAGTGAAGGCTCTGGAGAAACTCAAGTGTAATTTGACGTGCGATGGCGCGGATAACTCAGTACTAAATGATCCAAATGTCGCGGCGACGCTTGCTATCATAGACGAGGCCAATCGCGTCATTACGAACGGCACTTTGCGAGTCACAAGTATTGTCCGACGCCTGCGCAGTTTCGCAAGAATTGACGAAGCCGAGCGTACAGTAGCAAATATACATGAAGGCATTGAAGATACGCTGACCCTTATCGATCATGAGATTAAACACAAGATTCAAATCACTAGGAGATTTGGAGCGATCCCCTCAATTCTTTGCTACCCGGGACAACTAAATCAGGTATTCTTGAATTTGCTGGTAAATTCACGGCAAGCCATGGAAAACGGTGGGGAAATATCAATCACCACGGGTGTTGAGAAAAGCTGTATCCGGATTGACTTTGCAGATACAGGAAAAGGCATCGCGCCCGAACTCTTGGATAAGGTATTTGAACCCGGTTTCACTACCAAACAAGTCGGCGTTGGCACAGGACTCGGTCTTTTCATTGTCAGATCCATAGTGCAAGCTCACGGTGGGATTATAACCGTCAAAAGTGAAGTTGACAAGGGCACAACATTTACCATCTTTTTGCCGATTGATCAAGGTGAAGCTGGTGTTAGCTCAAAGTAAGAGGATCGCAATATTGGTAAATTTGATAGGCCTTCGTCATTGGGCAGTTGTATTCTTGCTCTTTGCTGTGCAGCTTGCGACTGCAAGCCAAACACCTGTGGACTCCACGCAATCCAAACCGAAACCATATTCGGCAAATTCGACCTTAGAGCGAGTAGTCTCATTCCCGGGACAGTTGGCTTATGCGCCCGTTCGCTATACGGTGTTGGGTCTTGGCTATGCCGGTGTTTATCTTGTTGAAAAAGGAGTTGTGCACAAAATCGTGAGCGTCGTGGGCGGTGCGGGCTTTACGCCAGTTTATGCTCCGAGAACAGGTGCTGGACTACGATTCACCAAGTTAAATTGCTTTACTAAGGATGCTGACCTGGTTACAACCGCATCATCGTGGGTAGATAGTAGGCAGCTCTTTTCTATTGATTGGTCTAGGGTACCATTGGGGGCAGGCTTCAAGTCCGACTTTATTGTTCGATATCGCTCGCTCACCGGGGAGGCCTTCTATGGTCTTGGACCTGAGTCACAGCTTGAGAACAAAGTGTCTTACTCTGAGGAAGACGTTCTCATTGAAGTATCTCTACATAAGAGGTTGAACAGATTCTTCCGGGCCAGCCTTTCAGTTGGTATCAGCAACACGAGTATCTTTGACGGTCGCAATGGAATCTCCCCGATTATCACAGAAGTCTATTCTGATTCAACTCTTCCAGGATTAAAGGATAAGAACCGATTTCAGGGAACGGAATTTTCACTCCGTTATGATAATACAAACGATTTAGCCCATCCCACCGTCGGGAGAATCGGCAAAATCGCGGCAGAGTTCTACAACGATGTTCACAACGACGATCTGAGTTTCTGGAAAGCCGGACTGGATCTCACGCAGCATACTCACCTTTTTAATGATCGTACACTTGTGCTTCGCGGTGCGGGCGAGATGACACAGGCGCTGGAAGGTTCAGCTATTCCCTTCTACCACATGGCAGAAGTCGGAAGTTACGGCACGGTACGCGGTTTCACTCGCGGCAGATACCGGGACAACGATTACTTAATCGGTACGGCTGAGTATCGCTATCCGGTGTGGATCCCATGGGCGAAAATTGTAGATGCGGTCGTATTTGTGGACGGTGGACAAGTCGCTCACGATATTCTTAAAGATGCGACATTTGCCGACTGGCAAATTGGATACGGTGGCGGGTTTCGTTTTTACAATGCGACAAACTTAATTGCGAAAACAGAAATTGCGTTTAGCAAAGAGAGTTTTCGTTTCTATTTTACGCTAAACACGCCATGACAAGCAGACTCTCCTTCTACTTGTCATGGGTCGTCAGCATTTGCTTTTGGATTAGCATTGCAGGTTGCTCCAGTTCGCGTCGATTTGTGCCGCCGCCCGATTTACCGGATGACCACACGCATGTGCCTGCGTGCCCACAAAATGTGGAGACAGAGATTCTTTGGGATGGATTCAAACGGCAAATGGTGCAGCCGGGTGCGGATCTATTCGATTTCAGCCGCTGGATTCGCAAAGCTACAGGTTGTTCGAAGGAGGCATTCAATGCAAATGCTTATGACGAAGTTGCGAATTCAAGTTGGTTCACTAACCGCAATTTTTTTGAACCATTAGAATCTGAAGAGGTCTTGCGCGGACCCAATACTGTTGACGGACCTGACCAGTCACAAGGTTGGACTGTGATTCGCGCAAAAACGGTTGGTGTGACTCCGGGCTTTACAATTCGCGATTCACGCGGCGATTCCTATGTCATAAACTTGATCCTCCTGGCAACAACGGGTTGAACAGTACAACTGACGTCATCGTGACAAAGCTACTGTATGCTGCGGGTTACAACGTGCCCGAGAATTACTTGGTGACTTTTGATCCCAAGATTTTGAAAGTCGGCGAAGGAGTCAAGTTTACCGGACAAGACGGCATAAAAAGAACCATGACAGAGCAAGACTTGGCAGACATTCTTGCGAAAGTCCAATTGACCGATGATGGTAATATCCAAGGCATGGCCAGCAAGTATATTGATGGCAAACCGATTGGGCCGTTTCTTCTCAAAGGCACAAGACCTGACGATCCTAATGACATCATTCCTCATGAGCACCGTCGCGAACTGCGCGGTATGCGTGTCATCTTTGCTTGGCTCGGCCACTATGACACCAATGTCAGCAATTTCTTGGACGGTTATACCAAAGACGATAGCATCAACTATGTGCGTCATTATTTGATCGATTTCGGCGCTGCTCTCGGAAGTCACCCTGGAGGTGCAAAGCCCGCCGACCGTGGCACGGAGCCGTACATGGATCCGATTCACATGCTTAATAAGTCACTCGAACTCGGACTTGTGCGCCGCCCCAGAGATTATCAAGAACCTGTCGAATATCCTGAGATCGGACGGTTTAGCTCTGAGAATTTTCATCCCAAAAGCTTCAAGTTTATCTTCCCAACGCGCGCCTTTGAATACTATACGCCACGAGATGCCTATTGGGGTGCCAAAATCGTGGCGTCATTCACCGAGCCGCAATTGCTCGCGGCAGTGCAGTCTGCCAACTATGTTGACAAAGCGGCAGAAGATCATCTTGTACGAGTCTTAATGGAGAGGCGAGAAATTGTTTGCCGCTACTGGTTCAATCGGCTTGCGCCAATCGATCATTTTGAAATGACAGAGCACGGCCTTGAATTTAACGATCTTGCTGTTTCCTGCGGGCTTGAAAGTGCGGCCTTGTCGTCATACCGGTTCAGGACACACATGAATGGGAAGCGAGTTGCCGACTGGCAGAATATTACTAACAAGTCGGTAATAGAGATTCCATTGTTACCGCAAGTCTCAAATGATGCTGATCAAATCGCTATTGAGTTACAAGTTAGGCGTGAACACGGCTGGAGTAATCCTGTGATCGTATATCTGGAAAGAACTGACGGAACTTTCGAGATCGTCGGAATAGAACGCAAGTCGTAGCCTGAATAATAAATGACCAATCCCTTCAAGGCTGTTCTCGATATCAGGCGACACGAGCTACCGCTCGCGTTGCTCATGTTTAGCTACTTCTTTCTTGTCATTACAAGCTTCTGGATTCTCAAACCGATCAAGAAAGCGCTGTTCATTCAGTATTACGACACGACAGGTTTCACACTCCTGAATTGGCACATGACTGCTTCGCAAGCTGAGCTTATTGCCAAAGTGCTCAATATGCTAGTAGCGATCATTGCGGTCATCGTATTTACATGGTTGAGTCGGCATTTTCGAAGGCAGCAATTGACCTATTGCTTCAGCGCCTTCTTCCTTGCTGGATATGTTCTCTATAGTCCGCTCATTGTCAATCCCACTGATTTGACTGTTTGGACGTTCTATCTCTTTGGAGATTTGTTTAGCACGCTGATGGTCGCGACGTTTTTTGTATTTCTGAACGATAGCGTAACTCCGGCCGAAGCGAAGCGACTATATGGCCTCATCGGACTAGGCGGTGTAGTCGGCGGTGTGTTTGGAACAAGCGCGGTTCGCCTGTGGATTGATGATTTGGACAGAACTGACTGGTTATGGGTGTGCTTTGCTATCGCGATTATTATCATCGCAATCGCAATGTCAGCCGGCCGCTTCATTAAAAGACGTGACGAAACTGACGTAAGTTTGAAGGATGATGGAAAGCAAAGTCACGACAATCCGGCATTTGAAGGTGCTCTGTTGGTCTTCAAATCAAGATACATGCTAGCGATTGCCTGTGTCGTTGGGCTGTACGAAATCGTCTCTACCTTACTTGACTTCCAGTTCACTGCAACTGTTTCACACTACTTGGACGGTGATGCAATTGGAAGGCAATTCTCGATGGTTTTTGCAATAACAAATTGGGTCTCGATGTTCGTTCAGCTTTTTCTGACGAGCCTTGTTATGACACGGTTCGGATTGACGGTCGCGCTCATGGTGTTACCCGTTGCGATACTTGCAGGGTCTGCGGGCTTTTTCTCGTCTTCCCTATTCTCTGGATTGGCAGTTCGCTGAACACTATTGATAACGGTTTTAGCTACTCCATTAATCAATCGTCAAAAGAAACCTTGTACGTCCCTGCCTCCAAAGACGAAAAATACAAGGCCAAAGCGTTCATTGATATATTCGTGCAACGATTCGCCAAAGCACTTGCGGTGGGTGTTAGCTTAATTGTGACATCTATCTTTGTTGAGTTCGACAGCATTCGATACCTATCTCTGCTGACCGTTGCCTTAATTGTCTTGTGGATGTGGGCCGTTCGCTACGCTGGACAGCGATTCGATGAATTGACGTCAAAGTGATCTTCTATTTTCAATGTTACTGTGAATACTTTTCTCAGAAAGCTTTTTGATGTTCGACCGGGCGAAGAGATCCGGACGGCTTTGATGTTTGCCTACAGTTTTCTGGTGATCGCTTCTTTGACAATTGTGAAACCTGTCAGAACGTCGCTGCTCTTGACAAAGCAAGGGCCTGAAACGCTGCCATATGTATTCTTGCTTATCGCCTTTGTTACGCCTCTGTTTGTTGTTTTATACAATATGGCATCCAAGCGCATTCGCTTGAATCGACTGATTGCGGCAACCACAATCGCTTCTATCTCTTCTTTGTTATTGATTTGGTTCCTCTTGTCGATCGGGTACCACGCCGTGTGGTTCATTTATGCGTTCTACGTTTGGGTTACCATCTATGGACTGATAACCACGACGCAGTTTTGGTTGTTGGCCAACTATGTCTTCAATGCGCGCGAGGCCAAACGATTGTTTAGTGTCATCGGATCGGGAGCGATTGCAGGCGGAATTCTTGGTGGGTACCTAACGTCTGCTTTAGCCCCCACGCTTCACACTACGGGAATGCTACATTTTTGTTATGTGTTCCTCGCAATTTGTCTTGTGTTGCAGTATCTGATTTGGATGCGCAGTGCGCGCGCGACGTATGGTGAACGATTGCGACGGCAAGAGCGGCAGAGATCCCTGCAAGAGGATCCAAGTCCCTGGGGCTTACTGTTTCAATCACGGCTCGTTGTTTACATCGCGGCGATTGTCGGGATTGGCGTGGTCGTTGGCACACTCATCGACTATCAGTTTAGTGTGATGGCTTCAGAGAGTATCAGCGATTCGGATGAGATGACGGCCTTTTTCGGCTTCTGGATGTCAAATCTGAGTATCGCTTCGTTCTTTATTCAGATTCTTGCGACAAGTCGCATACTGAAGTCATTTGGTGTAAACACAGCATTGATGTTCTTGCCGTTCGCGATCATTGTGGGTGCAAGTACTGTCATGTTCTTCCCGACATTATGGGCGGCCTCAGCGCTCAAGGTTGGCGAAGGTGGGCTTAAACAGTCGCTTCACAAGGCTGGACTTGAGTTACTATGTTTACCCGTACCCATGAAGCTGAAGAATCGAGTGAAGGTATTGATCGACGTTGCTATCGACAACCTTGCGACTGGACTTGCGGGCGCGGTCATATTAGTACTCCTAATTTTCGATTTTACAGGTGTACGCGAGCTGAGTGCGGTGATCTTCTCTTTGTCGGTTATTTGGATCTATCTGGTCTATCGTGCACGAGCGGACTACCTAAACGCATTTCGTCAAGCAATTAGCAAGCGAGCTATCCAGCCAGAAGATATTTCGTACGAGATTTACTCATCTATGCGGGCCGATCATTTGATCGGACTGCTAGACAGCAATAACGAAAAACAGCTTCTGATGGCGCTGGGTTACCTTGAAAATATGGGGGACAAGCGGCTCGCTTCGCATTTGGTGCGGTTGGCTGATAATTCGTCAAGCGGAGTGCTCAGAAGTGTTTACAGAATCGCCAGATCGAGTCCGTCCGTTGACCTGACGGCGCAGGCATATAGCCACTTGGCGCATGGGCAGGCGGAAGTTCGCGTTGCTGCAACAAGATATCTCGTTCGCCGCTCTAATAGCAAAAAGGAGTTGATCAGCGGGTTCTTAGCCAGCTCTGATGTCCGGCTGAGATCTGCAGCAATCGTTTCGGCGGCTAAGGAATGGGTATCGGACAACGAGTTTCGTGCTTCTGTCGATCTAAAAATGTTGTTTGGCGAATTTTGTGCTATGGTGGAGACCGATTCATACTCGCATGAGATCGGATTGGCTATGGCAGAGGCTTTAAGCATCGCCCCGCAGATTGAACTGAGTCGCTGTATCGAAGTGCTGCTGCAATCGGAATCGCATGTAGTCGCTTCTCACGCTGCTCTTAGTGCTGGTAGAACTCGAGACGAACGATTCGTTGATCTCTTAATTTTGCAACTTGAGAACAAATACCGAAGAAAGAGCATTCGTGAGGCGCTTTCCGAATATGGCGAGCCGATTACCGATAGGTTATCAGCAATCCTGTGCAATAATGAAGTAAGCTACAGAATTCGTTTCGAAATTCCCAGAGTTTTGTCCATGATTGGGACGCAGAAGTGTTTTTTGCTTCTGTCCGACAGCTTAGGTTTGAAGAACGTAAAACTGCGTTACGAGGTAATCCGCGCGCTCAACAGAATGCGGACTCGTGATGATAGCCTTAAAGTTAAGTCGAAAAAACTCGACCGGGTGATTTGGGCAGAGATTCAAAGTTACTATGACCTAGTCTCTGTTCTGAACTGCGTCGAGGGTAATCATGCTATCGAGCAGACACCAAGCACGGGCGGCCAAGAGTTTGTCGCGCGCAAGCTTCTGATTCGTGCATTGATTGAGAAGTTGACGGATAACTTGGAGCGAATTTTCAGACTGCTTGGCCTAAAGCACTCGCCCAAAGACATGTATCACGCGTATCTTGGCGTGACAAGCGACGCATCCGATCAGAGGGCCAACGCGATTGAGCTGCTTGAGCTGGTGCTGAAGCCTGGGATGAAGTCGGCACTCATTCCGATTGCAGAATGTGCGAGCCGCAAGGAGCTTGTCGAGTTTGGCTCAAGCCTATTCGGACTAAAAATTGCGTCCGAGACTGCGGGATTGAATGCCTTGCTCGGTGGAGACGATGACTGGCTGCGGACAACAGCACTATATTTGCGCTGGTTCAAGGAGCCAGATTCCGAGAGCCATGATTATACGACATTCGAATCCCATGAGAATTTGATTGTTCGCGAGACGGCTGTGCGCGTTAAGCAACGTGTTCTTCCATCAACAGTAGCCTAAGACGCTGAGCCATGCTGACAACAGTCGAAAAGGTAATTTTCTTGCAGGACGTTGACGTTTTTGCAAAGATACCGCTTGAAGACTTGGCTTATATCGCCATGATCGCGGATGAAGTGTCCGCCGAAGCTGGGCGAGTCATCTACTCAGAGGGCGACGTCTCCGACTCAATGTATCTTGTTCTCGACGGTAGCATACGATTGCATCGTGGTGGTGTCGAAGTCATGGTAGCCAAACCGAGAGACGTATTCGGAACGTGGGCGCTCTTTGACAATGAGACCAGAATCGTAACGGCTACTTCTGTTGAAGAGAGTAGTTTGCTGAGAGTAGATAAAGAAGATTTCTTAGACCTGCTATCAGATCACTCTAAGATTACCGAAGGTGTTCTGAAAGTACTTGCCGCAAAACTTCGCAATTTGGTTGGGTGAGCGAAATGCATATCTATATAGAACAAGTTGAATAACGGAGAAGGTATGTCAGAAAAGGTTAGTCCGCAAATAATTGTGCTCCTTGACGACGAGGAAATGGTTCTCATCAGTATTCGCTCGCTAATTGAGCTTGAGACTGATTATGCTTGCGTTCCGTTCAAATCAGCAAATGAGGCACTCGATTTTGTCGCGTCTTCAAACGATATTAGCTTGGTGGTCTCAGACTACCTTATGCCGGAGATGGATGGTATTACATTTCTCGCGAAAGTGCGGCAGATGCGACCAGACATTCCTCGCATTCTGTTGACCGGCTATGCTGATAAAGAAAATGCGATAAAGGCTATAAACGAGGTGGGCCTGTTTCAGTACATTGAGAAACCTTGGGACAACAGCGACTTGTTGATGATCTTTAGAAATTGACTTGAGAAACAACAGCTAATGCGAAAGCTTCAAGAGAAGATTGACGAAATTAACAAAGCGTACGGCGATCTAGACTCTCTTCATCGTGAAATCGTGAAGGCATTTGTTTAGCTCAATCAGATTAATATCCTAGCAACTTTTCGCCATATGCCACATGCTAGCTGCGACTCCAGTTGCTTGCGCTTGTTCTGATAATGTGCTAAATCCTCGTGGTCTGATTGTTAGATATTCAACTTTAAAATTGCATAAGATCAACACGACGCTCTTAGCAATACGTTGTTTTGTTTAGGTCTTAAAGTATGTATTGGGGGAGCCCAGACGAAAGTTCGATTCACTGCGCACGAGTGAGATTGCAAATTTCATTCGCTTGCTGTTCGCACGCTAGGCGAGTTTGCGCAATGAGCTCAATAAATCATACGGTCTAGCTCCTAGCATTCACTTGGAAAGGTTAGTGTCGCATGTAGAGATGGAACGGTATTAACTTGGCTAATTTTAATTCAAAAATTGTCCAAATCAAATATTTACAAAGATGTAAACATAAGCCTGTCACGCCAGAGATCGAGGACTCGAGTCCAATCGGCCCCGCTAAAAACAAGGGTTTACCAGAAATGGTAAACCCTTGTGATTTTTACTCGGTCTTAATCGTGCCTCGTTCTAGACCGAGGTTTCGTAGTTGGGAACATACTCATACTTGTACCATGGTGATTCCTTTGATTTTCCGGCTCGAAATTCAGATAGTTAAAAACTTCCCTCACTATCACGGATAGGCATGCGCCAACTAACGTTACCTTTCTAAGGGGATAGTGTAATTGTAACCGAGCGCTTTATATAAAACAGGGGTCGACTCAGATTGATGAGTCGACCCCTGGCGCTGTTTCCTGCCAATAGAAGTTAGCGAATCAGGACGATTCGCTTCACTTCGTTCATTTTTCCAACTACGTTTGCTTCAATGAAGTACATACCACTTGACAGCAAGCTGGCATCAAACTTCACATCGTGATATCCCGCCTCAACCCTGCCGTCAATGAGTGTCATCACTTGCTCACCCAGGGTATTGTAAACGAGCATCTTCATGTCAGCGGCTTCGGGAATACCAAAACGGATTGTCGTTGTGGGGTTAAACGGATTCGGATATGAACTAACTATCGAGTACTCAGTGGGAAGCGCGGAATTATCGCTACCCGCTGATAGAGAACTCAATGTTGCAACGAGATGTACGATCACTTGTGCGTCGGACGAATAGTTGAATGTGATCGTGTGGTCCTCGTTGATATCAAACGTTTGACCGTTCACGGTAGCCGTAAGGTGAAATCCTTCTGGCATGTCGTATTGCCCAAGGGCTTCAAGATCAAACGTCATAGACACTGTGCCGCTTTCAGAAGCGTTGATGATGAAGTCCCATGAGTCGGTAACCTGATCATCGGCAAACGGTGCACGGATATCCGTCACAAAGAACCGTCCGAATGGAGAATCCCACGAGTCGCCGTCCACCCTTGCGCGCACGAAATTCCCTGAGGGCGGTAGCGGCGGTTCGGTGACATCAACTCCGTTATCCCAGCCTGCCGTCGCACCGTTTCGACATCCGAAACCCGAGAGGGAGTTATGCATCGTGCCGAGCGACATCGTAATCGGAACCATCCAGTCACCGGTGAATTCGTCGAGTCTGTTGTAAGGATGGTCTGATGAGCCGGGCATCCCATCAACTGCACTCGAGTCGCGACGAGCGCGCATCTTAAGTGTACCTGTATATGTGCTGCCAGTAGCTAACAGGTAACCCTTGCCGGCACTAAGTCCGCTGACCCTAAAACTGTCGTAGTGAAATCTCCAGCAGAGTTATCAAATGCCACGAATGAGGTTGGGTCGATCCAGATGCTTGCGTCGCCGCCTTTGTCCGCTGTCGTAGTTGCTTCGGTCCATGTATAGGCTGTGGTAAAATTGTCCACAGAAAACAGCCAGTCGTCAGCCTGTAGGTGATTGCCGCCAAGATCTTGGTTTCGCACCGAAACGCCGACCAAGTTTGGTCCGCCCGGGTCGAGCGTGAGATCCGTGTTCGCTGTCTCTGAGGCGATCGTGCCTTTTACAGTTCCCAATCCGGCGTTACCGGCTGCGGTAGTATTGTCCTCATAGAGCGACATAAAGTAACCTTTACCAATCACCATTGACGACGGTTGAGTATAACCTTCATCTAACGAGTAGCTGAACACGTTGAAACCGCCCGCGATACCGCTATCGTTGCCCGTATGGGTGACAAAAACATTGGCCGGCAATGGGTCAACCGGTGTCAAGGGTAGTGACAGAAGGCACCAGCCCGCAAGATAATCACCGGTGAAGTCAAATTCGTCAGGTACGAGCTTGAAGCAGACGAACGTCGTATCAATATT
Source organism: bacterium (assembly GCA_016721565.1). GTDB lineage: Bacteria > Electryoneota > RPQS01 > RPQS01 > RPQS01 > JABWCQ01. The sequence goes on from JADKHW010000002.1 coordinate 342,991, forward strand.
TCCAGACCAGTCTTCAGTAATGAACCGAAGCTGTGCCAAGTTCAAAATCGCATTCGGACTTCCAGAGAAGAGGGCCCAATCATCGGCGTAAGGTACCCAGTCGAATGTCAAGTTGGCATTCGCGATGCCGTTGGTCGGGTCATCCGGCGTTGCTGGCACGACAGGCATATTGCTTAACGTCGTGAAATTCTGACGCGGGAAGTTTGGAGCAGGGCCTGTTGAATCCGGCATTGGTGAGAAAGCAATCGTCGTCTTGCGAACCGGACATGAGTTGTCAACCGAAACCGAAAGAGTCACGTTGCCGTTACGAGAAATTTCTGACGTGCTGTCTGCAACTGGGAATACAGGGGTTACGACTGGAGCAGTGACGTCGCCCATCAATACGGCAAAGTCCTTGGTTTCCGGCGAGCCGGTTGATCCAGTTGCAAGATATTTGTATTCGTTGTCGGCATCGGTCGCACCGAGCAAGTTTTGATAGTCCGTTCCATTCCAGAATGCAACCGGCCAATCCAAGCTGTTGTTCGTCGTGACGTCAAATGTGCAGGTTACCGTGTCGCTCTGGTCTGTCTTCGCCTGAATTCTGAACACATAGGCGCTCGAATCGAGATTCTTGCCGGTATAGGAGCGAAAATCCGATGAAAGTTTACGGCGGAATCCGGAGAAACTGCTCTCGTAGAAATACGTCTGAATGTAGTTGTTTCCAAGTTGTGGAGGTTCTGGAACGTCGTAGGTATCAAACGTATCCGTAGCGCTCGCATCGAACCCAGCGGTATTTGTGTTGTCAACATATGGAGGCACCGATTCAACATCGCTGTCCAACGTGATGTAGAAAGGATCAAGCGGAGTAAAAAATCTCCAGCCGTTGGGGGATTGTGTACACGATCTCTCGTAGCCAGTGCCGTCCTGCGCTTTTACTTTCCAATAGTACGTCGTTTCGAGTTGCAGATCGGAAGCAATTGTGTACGTGTTCGTAGCAATATTGAGACGACTGTCGGCGAAGAAAATTCGAGTTTGTGGAATATGTCAGTTCATAGTGAACAGTGTATCCCAACAAGGTATCCTGTGATGCTTCCCATGTCAAAGTCGGGGTCGCGGTTGCCACTCGACTGCTGTCCGTAGGCGTTAACAAATTGAATGCGGTTGGATTTGCGTTCGATTGGAGTTGTGGTACGTTGAACAGCCAATAGACAGCGGCTTATTGACGATGACGCATCGTTTCCAGCTCCGGCAACAAGGATCGTTGAGTCAGATTGAACTTTCGCATAGTTTCCGATATCGCCTGTTCGACCTGAATCGCATGAAATTCGACCAGTCAGTGACAAAGGCCGTCCCATTGTTCTGGATTTCCGGTGAGAAAGAGATCGTTTCCTTTGCGGCCAGTCACAACGATGTTCCGTTTGCCATTAAATCGGCATCATAGAACTCGACATCGGTGTCGGTAGTGGTGAAACCATAACCTGTCACCAATGTGCCAGTTGTCGCAGAGATTCTTCCAAGATAACCTCTACGTCCCGTTCCAGTCCCACTTGAACCCACCAGGATGAGATTTCCGCTTGCGTCCTTCAGAATGTCACGGATAACATCATCGTTACCGGTACCTGCTGCACCTGAGAGAGTAAAGCCCGCAACTGAAGAGCCATCCGATATTTTGATCAGCCTAACATAGAAATCGTTATTTGTGCCTGATTTCGTGCGTCCACTAATTGCAATTGTTGAGTCGGTAACTTGACAGATAGAGTAGGCTTCATCTTCGTTGGCAGTTCCGATCATGACGGTTTGGTCCGCAGTGATGGTCGCTCCGCTGACAGTTGCACGAACGTAGAACATATCTCCGGCACCTGCGTTGCCGGCCTGAGTAGAAAATCCAACCATGGCCAACTTACCGTTGTACAGCGAACCAGTTAGCTCAACGATACTATTGAACCGAGTTAACGTGCTGGCCGAGCCGATGCTTTGCAAATTGGCAACCGCTGCGCCAGTGGAAGACCGGACAAAAATCGAGCCGCGAGTTTCAGTTCCGCTGATTGTCTTCAATCCGACCAGCGCGTAATTTCCAGTACTGAGCAGGCGACCGCCATTAATGTCGAAGTTCAACAGAGTACCGTCGGAGAACGTCGTTGCCGTTGTTACGCCTGTGGAAGGAACAAGGCTGAAGAACGCTCCTGCTCTCTGAGTCAGAATCACACTTTGCCCAACGAAATTGTAGCTGTTAGAATTGACTTTGCTTCCAAACACAGAAGCCTGTTTGGTACCGGCAGCGCCGTGCAAGCGCGGCCAATTCGTTGCTACGGTTGGGGAAACGCGATTGTCAGCTCTCGCAGTTCCAGCAGCAAACAACAGAAAAGACATTAGCACGAAAGCAAACGATTTCAGCGATTCCCTATGCATTTTGACCTCTTTCAGTATTCGATTTGGGTGCCAATGGGTTAAGAGTTCCGCAATTGGCAGTGGGGTACGACAGGTGAATAGGATTTTAGTCATCTATACCTGCTCCTTCATTATCGGCAAATCTATTTGATTTCATTAGAATTGCTTTACTGACATAGAAATCAACGATTTGCTGGATTTATCCAAAGATAAACTTTCTTCATTCGTGTGATACTGGCACGTATTTGAACTATTGTGCCAAATGCGCTGGCTGAATTTAATGACCAGCACAGCCCCTGTTTGACGCAGGGGCTATTGTTTGCGCTTATCGCTGAGATGCCCAACTCACTGGGTGATAGGCACAGTCGTTGGAAGCACGAGCAGAGTGGGGCCTCTCATTTTTGATCTTAAGTTTTAGAAATCTTTATAAAACAATGAAATAAGTATTCACGTATTTGTATTGGGAACTTGCAGACGGCATCTGCGTTGATTATATTACTATATCGTTATATGACCATATTATGAAAATGACCCTAACCAAATTCACCTTGCTGGTGCTCCTTCTTCCTGCACTGTTGTGGGCAGAGGAATCTCTGACGGTCCGCCAAGCGATGCGCGACGCGACAGCAAATCATCCGCTCTTGAGAGCTGCCGAAGCACGGGCGCAGTCCGCCCATGCGCAAGCTCGACAAGCTCGCGGCTATCGCCTCCCATCGATTGATCTTTCAGAGTCGTTCGTTCGGACCAGTAATCCGGCAGAAGCGTTTGCGTTTCAAATGAATCAAGAGCGCTTCAACATGTCCGAGTTCGGGAATCCTGCAAATGATCCGAACAACCCGAATCTGCTCAACACCTATATGACACGGGCGGAGGCAACCCTGCCGGTATTCACTGGAGGAATGCTCCACGCGCGCACACTTCAGGCTACCAGAATGGCAAGAGCGGCAGATTCAGATTTGACGCGAACCCGCGAGACGGTCGCCCTCGATGCTGCAACCGCATGGCTTAACCTGAGTAAGGCGCGTGAGTATCGCGATCTTATGCAGCGTTCGCTTGCCACGGCAGAGGCCCATCAGAAGCGCGCACAAGAGTACTTCAATCAAGGAATGCTGGCACCGTCAGACATTCTGCGTGCGGAAGTGTTCGTTGCCGAAATCCGGGAATATGCTGCCCGGTCCGAAGAACAAGAGAATCTTGCTCAAGCGGCACTTAATTTCCAGCGAGGCCGCCCGCAAGATGAATCTGTGCTGTTGGCCGAACAAGACAGTGTATCAGAATATCATGTTGATACCGCAATCGCCGTCGAACTTGCACAAGATCTGCGCCCAGATCTGCGGGCCGCGCACGACAAACTGGCCGCTGGCCAAGCGGAAATCGCTGTTGCGCGATCAACGTTTCTGCCGCAAATCGGAGTCGTGGCCCACTACGATTGGTACGACGATCAACTCTTTGGCGATCACGGTGAATCGTGGGCAATCATGGGACAAGCGAAGCTGAACCTCTTTCATGGCGGTGCCGATCGCAATGCGGAAGAAAGCCTATCTCGACGCACAAGCCGGCGAACATGATATCAAACGATTCGAGGAAGGTATCGGAACTTTGAAGTCAGACAAGCGGTCGCAGAGCGGTCATCAGCGGAACTGAGGCTTGACGCCGCGCTTGCGGCATTGACTTCTGGCCGTGAGAATCTCCGTGTTATCGAAGCACGTTATGCGCAAGGCATCGCGCAAATGACGGACTTGCTCGATGCGCAAACCCGCTACGTGAACTTGAAGTGCGCGAACTTACGGCGCGCTATGACAGGCAGCTTGCCGAATACCAAATCCGTTTTGTCACCGGTCAACCTTTACTGAACGATAGCCATGAAAATTAGAATCCTATTTCTCACCGCGATTTCACTCGCGTATGCTCTGACAGGTTGCTCGCACGACACTAAGCTTGCGCCGGCCTCTGAAACGACTTTGCAAGCAAGAACGCACATCGTAGCTGAAAGCAAAGTTCCTCGCCTAATATCCGTACAAGGGACCATTCAAGCACAGAACGATGCAGTTTTGTCCAGCCGCGCGATGGGGCCGGTGGTTCGAGAACGCGTGGGTCTTGGCGATCATGTGCATAAGGGTGACGTGCTACTTGAAATCGACGAGCGCATGAACGGCGGCATGCTCGCACAAGCGCAAGGTGCACTTGCTCAAGCGAAAGCAGCCGAGGCGCTTGCGGCTACAAATGTGAGAAGGTTTCAAGCTCTGTATGACGCCCAAGCATGTTCTCAGCTCGAACTGGATATGGCTGTGATGCAGTATGAAACGGCAGCAGGTGCCGTACGGCAAGGTCAAGGTGCTGTAGATGCGGCAGCCGCTGTCTCCAATGAAAGCACGATTCGTGCTCCCTTTGACGGCGTCGTCGTCGAGAAATTTGTAAACGTCGGTGATCTTGTCGCTCCCGGCAGACCGCTGATCCGTGTGCAAACAAAGCAAGGTCACGATTTAAGTTTCACCGTTCGCTCTGCCGATGTCTCGCAACTTGTGTTTGGGACAACGATTAATTGCAAACTTGACAATACCGACCGTGACGTACACGCAACTATTACTGAAATAGCGCCGTCCGCTGACCCAATGACACATACTATTAGCGTTAAGGCACGGCTAAATGATGTGGACTCGCTCGCAGCGGGCTTCACTGCAACAGCAGAGATACCCGGCGAAGTAGCTCGGATGATCCTTGTTCCACGCTCAGTACTCTATTCAACCGGGGATTGCAGTTGGTGACAGTGGTGGATTCCGCAGGCTTTGCAAGGAATCTCGAGTCGTCACCGTTGGACGCACACGCGGTGAAGAGATTGAGATTCTGTCCGGACTTGCCGCAGGTGAAGCAGTTGTGCTTGATCGTGTCGGCGCGATCATTGAAGGAACACGAATCGAAAGGAAGAATGGATGAGCGACCGCAGTTCTGAGCAGATTCGCGATGAAATGGCCGCGTTGAAACGCGAAGCCAAACGCGAAAAACTCCCGCCGCAAAATCGGCGCCTCCGGCCGCCTCGCTGCTGTGTTCCTGAGGTCCAAACTAACGCCACTCCTTGTGGTCGCTTCGTTGCTAATCGGTGTGCTCGCTTTAGTCGTCACACCGCGCGAAGAAGAACCGCAAATCAAAGTTCCAATGGTTGACGTAACAATAGGCTTGCCCGGTGCGTCGGCACAGGAAGTCGAGCGTCGAGTAATCAGCCCGTTGGAAAAGTGCTGTACGAAATTGAGAACGTCGAATATATCTACTCCACTTCTCAACCTTCAGGCGGAGATGATCATTGTCCGTTTTTATGGGAACAGATCCGGATCAGGCTGTTACGCGAATTCACGCGAAACTTTGCATTCCAAGATCAATTGCCGGAAGGTTCAACTGCTCCGGTTGTTAAGCCACGCACTATTGATGACGTTCCGGCAATCGCCTATACTTTTGGAGCACCACCGCCTCGCCTGACCGAACTGAAACGTGTTGCTGATGAAATTAGATCAGAAGTCACACAGCATCCGCGTGTTGCCCAAGCTTGGTTGATCGGCGGCAACGCCGCGTTGTGCGCGTCACGTTTGATCGTGATAAGCTGTCCGCTTACGCCGCATCGCTCTTGCAAGCTTATGGGGCAAATCAGCAAACTGGAAACCTCCCCGCGGGATTGATGACTTCCGACAATCAAACGACCGGGAAGTGCAGGTCGGCGGTTTCATCAAGAATGTTGACGAAGTGCGCAGTCTTGTCGTGGCAACCTATAACAACAAGCCGGTCTATCTCAGAGACGTAGCCAACGTTGAAGATGGCCCGGAAGAGCCTTCGCAATATGTATGGATGGGTAGCGCCCGGCAGCAACGGAAAAGAACATCCCGTATCCGGCATTGACGCTGCAGCGATCACCCTGGCAATCCGAAAAAACCCGGCACCAATGCGATTGACTTGGCAAACGAGCTGGATGCACGCATCCAGACGCCTCAACGCAACTTGATTCCCTCTGATATCAGCAGTCACAAAGACGCGCGATTATGGTTTCACGGCGCAGGAGAAGTCAAATGAACTGATATTCACGTCGGACTGGCTACATTGTCGGTCGTCTTTCCTGATGCTTCTGATGTTAGGTCGACGCGGCGGTAGTCGTCTTAGTGGCTGTGCCTGTGACATTGGCGCTTACGCTCGCAGCAAGCTATTTCTTCGGTTATACCTAAATCATGTAACCTTGTTCGCATTGATCTTCTCGATAGGAATCTTGGTAGATGATGCGATTGTCGTGGTCGAAAAATATCCATCCGGCACTATCAATTACGCTGGACAAACGCAAAGCACGCCACAATTTCCGGCACCGATGAAGTCGGCAATCCAACAATTCTCGCAACACTAACGGTTATTGGCGCGCTGTTGCCCTTGGCGTTTGTGTCCGGCCTAATGGGTCCGTACACGCGGCCCTATTCGTGAATGCGTCTGCCGCAATGTTCTTTTCACTGTTAGTTGCTTTCGTCGTATCTCCGTGGTTAACATATCGTCCATTTGGCGGATCAAAAGCGGTCGATCCGACACATCATCATTTCGACGAGACACAAGAAGAAGGCAAGCTGCAGCTCTTCTATTCGCGAATAATGCAGCCCTTGTTGGCAAGTTCTAAAAGCAGGTGCTTGTGCTTGGAGGAATTGTTGTAGTCCTGCTAATATCGATGGCGCTTTTCCCACTGCGATGGGTTGTCGTGAAAGTGATGCCCTACGATAAAGAGCGAATTGCAAGTTGCGATTGATGGCCCGAAGAGTATTCACTCGAACGTACAAACGCCGCCGCCCGCGAGCTTGCGCAACTGTTTGCCACGATGCCCGAAGTGACCGACTTATCAAGGTATGTCGGGACTTCTGCCATTTAATTTCAACGGACTTGTCCGCTACTACTTTACTTGCGCTCCGGTTCAAATGTGGCGGACATTCAGGTGAACCTTGTTAACAAGCATTTGCGCGATGAAGACAGTCACGACATCGCAAAAGCGGTACGCAAAAGCTATTGCCGATTGTCAAAAGCACGGTGTGAACTGAAAGTCACGGAAGTTCTCCCGGTCCGCCTGTGCCCTGGACAATGGTTGCCGAAGTCGCTGGTCCGGATCGCGAAGGTCGCAAACAGGTTGCGGCCGCAAGTGAAGCAAATCTTCCAGCGAGACCGAGGGCGTTGTCGATGTGGATTGGCCTGGAAGATCCGGCACCGCTTTCTGAACTTGCCGCATCGATCAGGAAAAGGCATCTGCCGTTGGCATCACTCCGGAGCAGATCGCACGCACGTTGAGAATTGCGCCGCCAAGTGAGCCGAGCCCGGATTGCTGCA
>JADKHW010000003.1 GCA_016721565.1 bacterium
CCATCTGCTTCGGCGGTGAAGTTCGGAACTAAGCGGTGACGCAATACCGGCAGAGCAACGGCGCGGACATCGTCAATTTCAGGTGTGGGGCGGCCTTGCAGAGCGGCGCGGGTTTTGGCACCCAGAATCAAATACTGCGAAGCACGCGGGCCACAGCCCCAGCTTACGTAGTCCTTGATGAACTTGGGAGCTTCATCTGAATTCGGGCGGGTCTTGCGAACCAACTTGACTGCGTACTCGACCACGTTATCCGAAACCGGAACACGTCGCACGAGGTCTTGAAGATTGGCAATCTGTGACGCATTCAAAACTTTTGTCACCGAATGCGTGGCGGCAGAAGTCGTGTTCTTGACGATCTGCTCTTCTTCCTTGAAGCTCGGATAGTCCACCCACAGGTTGAACATGAAGCGGTCGAGCTGAGCTTCCGGGAGCGGATAAGTGCCTTCCTGCTCAATCGGGTTCTGAGTAGCGAGCACGAAAAACGGCTCTTCAAGCTTGTAGGTCTCCCCTGCCGCAGTGACTTCGTGCTCCTGCATGGCTTGCAAAAGTGCAGCCTGAGTCTTGGGCGGCGTGCGGTTGATTTCGTCAGCCAAGACGATGTTCGCGAACACGGGACCCTTGATGAACTTGAAACTGCGGCGGCCCGTCGAGCGATCTTCTTCCGCGATTTCCGTTCCGGTGATGTCGGACGGCATCAGGTCGGGCGTGAACTGAATACGGCTGAACTTGAGATCGAGCATGCGCGCCATGGTCGAGATCAACAAGGTCTTGGCCAAGCCGGGGACGCCGACCAGCAAACAATGGCCACGCGCCAAAAGCGTCATCATCAACTGTTCAATAATCTGCTCCTGGCCGACAATGACTTTGCCGACTTCTTTGAGCATGATGTCGCGGGAGTCTTTGAGTTGTTTCAATGCGTCGAGATCGGACGCCATTCCGTTCTTCCTTTCATCCTGCCATTTGTCGTGATTCTTGGTTTCGCAAGGAAGCCGTGAAATCGGACAATCAGAATTATTTTTGTCTTAAATTAATTGTGTTTAAGTGCGGTTTTCGCAGCGAGTGCATAACCACAGTTCTTTGCGGAGTCTCGATCGTCATGATTAAGCAAGGCGCCCCTTCAGTCAATTTGACTTCAACACCTTGTTCGCGGAATCCGATTGAATCGAGAAGCGCCTTAACTTCATTGGGTTGCGGATGCTGCAAGACGAGTTTAGACAATTTGCAGCCGGCTGGGGTAAGGCTTGCGGCGGGGTAGGCATCCGTGGTCCATTGAATGAGTGCTGGAGCAACACCATCAAGGGGGATTTTGCCGTTCTTGGGAATCGTAATCAGCCATTCAAAACCGTCACGACTCATTTGCTTGATCGGACCGAGATTTACTGTTGCCGATTTCGCTATTACGTGAATATCCGTTGTGTGAACAACCCAAGCGCGTAGCTGGGGTTCCGTGGTGTCAGGCTGATCAATTTCAAACCACCTTCGACCGACAGGGCCTTTCCCTTTCGGGTTGACCGCCAGAACTTCTATATAAGTCGTACGGCCGACTCTTAGTAAGGCGTTGTGCGTCCCCATCTCTGAGTGCTCGCCGCCCGGTTGCGGGATAAACCCCAACATGTCGTGTAAGTATTCCGTTCCGACCCGGAGGGACGGAGCGGTCACGACGAGATGATCAATTTGACTGAAGAGTTTAGCCACAATTCATGGGCACTTGCTTAGTGAACTTCGAGTCCGTAAATTGGAAGACTTGGAGTAGCCAGATAATGAAAAAGCAAACACTTATCGGTCTAACGCGCGAGGAACTGGAAAGTTTCGCGCAAGAGCTTGGTGAACCTGCATTTCGCGGGCGTCAGCTCTATACTTGGCTGTATCAGAAGCGGGCGGCGGACTTTGATGAGATGTCTGATCTTCCCGCCGCGTGGAGGCTTAAGCTTGCTGAAGTCTCGGAGATTGGAACACTCGGTTTGAGCCGTCCGGCCAAAGAGACTCGCGACGGTTCGCAGAAGTTCTTGTTTGAGCTATCGGACGGACTGCGAGTTGAATCGGTCTATCTTCCCGATTCACCGGGGGAAACAGTCTGTATATCAAGTCAGGTCGGCTGTGCGCTCGGCTGTCACTTTTGCGCGACCGCCAAGATGGGACTCTTCCGCAGTTTGACGGCTGGCGAGATTGTCTTGCAAGTTCTCGAAGTTGAGGGCCATTGTCAAACCCAATTGACGAACGTCGTGTTCATGGGAATGGGTGAGCCGCTGCATAACTATGAGAATGTGGTCGCGGCTGTAAGGTTGCTCGCAGATCCTCAAGGGATTGGGCTATCTGCCCGCCGCATCACGGTTTCGACTGTGGGGCTTGTGCCCGGAATCGAGCGCTGGATGAAGGACGATCCGCCTGCCAAACTTGCCATCTCATTACACGCCACGACTGATGAGCGGCGCGCTGAATTGATGCCGGTGAACAAGGCCTATCCGCTCGACATGCTATTCAAAACACTACGCCGCTTTGCTCATGTTACGAAGGATCCGGTGACCTTTGAGTACATCATGATCGAGGATTTCAATGACCGCGAAGAAGACGTTGACAATCTGGCGCGCTGGTTAAAGAACATTCCGGCCAAGATGAATTTGATTCGACTTCATCCTACAGGCTCAGGGCTTAAACCTTCGAGCGATGAGGCCATAGACCGTTTCATGGGATGGCTGACGGAAGCCGGTATCCGCTCCACTCTCCGCCAAAGCCGCGGCATCGAAGATGAAGCTGCCTGCGGCATGCTCTTCACTCAAGAGCCGTTTAAACCGACTAAGGTCAGGGCTTGGGAAAGAGCTTAAGTCAGTCTGCGTTCAGAAATTGAAGGCGGCCTTTGGTCGCCTTTTTGTTGTTAGTTCTTAAGAAGAGAAGACAAGATCGAGTACGGACTCTCCCCGTTTGCGAGGGCTTTGTCCATAGTTTGAGTGTGGGCTTCCGTCCAAAACTGCGCGACCAACCTTTTCTCAAGCATTCGTTGAATGCGTCTTCTTGCGTGTGCGTGGCGGCGCTTATCGAAGTCGCCGGAGGTGCGCAGATGAGCAAGGTGAGCTTCGATTTGCTCGGCTAATTCGGGGACGCCAGTCTCGCGAGTGGCGACGGTTAGGACCACGGGCGGTTTCCAGTCATCCCACATTTTCAGCATCATCGCACCTTGCAGGTCACCCGTGAAACGGTCGGCGCCCTCGCGGTCGGCTTTGTTGACGCAGAAGACATCGGCGGCTTCCATCAAGCCAGCTTTCATGCCTTGAATCGCATCGCCGGATTCGGGGACCAAGACAACCACGACTGAGTCGGCATATTGAACGACTTCCAATTCGGATTGGCCGACGCCGACGGTTTCATATAAGATGTAGTCGAAGCCCGCAGCATCGAGCACGTCGGCCATGTCGCCTGCGGCTTGGCTCAGGCCGCCCAAATCGCCGCGTGTGGCAAGCGAGCGGACAAACACGCCGGGATCAAGTCCGATTGAGTTCATGCGCACTCGGTCGCCGAGTAACGCACCGCCGGAAAACGGCGACGTGGGATCCACGGCGAGAATCGCGACCTGCTTGTCTTGCTTGCGGAGTAATTTTGTGTAGGCCGTAACGAGTGAACTCTTCCCTGCTCCGGGCGGGCCGGTGAAACCGATACGCACGGCGTTGCCGACACGGTTGCCGAGCGAGCGTAGGACTTCGTCCGCACCTTGAGAAGAGTTTTCAACCTTGGTGAGAATTCGCGCGAGAGCTGTGCGCGAACCGGCGAACATTTGCTGCGTAAGATCGGGCGCGGTCACTTCGCGGCAGGCTCCTCGCTCTTGGCCGTCAGATCAACTGTGACAGACAGACGGTTGGCAAACTGCTCGATATATTCGCGGACTTCGGGCAAGAGGTAGAGCGAATCAATATCCATTCTTGAGAGCGCGCGGGCCAAAATTTCAGCACGTTCTTCATCTCCGAACCGCTTATTCATAATCACGAGCTTTTCGGCTTCAAAGATACAGCTTCCGCCACGAAAATTACCTTTCTCATTGCGGAATTTGTAGCCCTGTTTTTCCAGCGCTTCGCTGAGCAATTGCACAAGTTTGGCGGCCTTCATTAGAGCACTCCCTCCTGCCCACTCGCTTTCAATTTGTCAACAAGATCCTTCACTTCCTGTGAACGGTCGAGCGGACAAATCATAATGGCGTCATCAGTTTCCACGATAATCAAATTACTCACACCGACGGCGGCGATTAATTTCTTGTTGCCTAAGACGAGTGTGTTTTCTGTGTTCGCGAGCGCAACGATGCCGCGTGTGGCATTGCCGTTTTCGTCGTGCGGCATCAGACGCCAAACTTCATCCCAACTGCCGACGTCATTCCAATCGAACGTGCCGCGCACGACCGCAACCTTGGGAGCTTTCTCCATCACACCATAGTCAATTGAAATGCCTTTGCCCGCTTCGAAGGCTTTGCGCGTCGTTTCCTTTTCTTGCGGAGTGCCGATAGCATTTCCTATTTCTTCGAAGGCCACACCCCAAACCGGCAGATGCTCACGGATTTGATTTAGAATCGTATCTGCGCGCCAAACAAACATGCCGCTGTTCCACACAAACTCACCACTCTCGAGAAATAATCGGGCTGTTGCAAGATTGGGTTTTTCGGCGAAGGTTTTGACCGGATAAACATTTTCGCGCACGCGAATACCCGTGGTGTCCATCTGAATATAACCGTAGCCTGTTTCGGGGCGATTCGGCTCGATACCGATGGTTGCCAGTAGCTCGGAATCGTGCACAATCTCGACAGCCGAGTGCAGACAGTAATGAAATTGCTCAATATTCGTGATGCGATGATCGGCAGGAAGCACAATCATCACCGCTTCAGGATCGTGTTTGTGCAAATGCAAAGCGGCAAGGCCGATCGCGGGAGCGGTATTGCGGCCCAGCGGCTCAATGATAAAGCGCTGTTCGTTAAAGGACGGAATCAGCTCCTTAATCATCGCCGCTTGTTCGGCGTTTGTGACAATCCAAATATGATCGCTGTCCACCAACCCTTCGAGACGCGTGATCGTGCGTTCGATCATCGTGCCTTCTCCGGTCAGGTCGAGCAGTTGTTTCGGTCTATTGCGGCGGGACAGCGGCCAAAAACGCGCGCCGACACCACCGGCCATAATTACAGCATGAAGCATGTTATTTTTGCGTTACGTTCGTCCAGAGGACTTCAACATCGGCCGTCCAGCGCGGACGAACAGAGATTGTATCGGGATGCCACTGAAACGGTTCGGAGAACTCGAATGGGGAAATGCTGCCCGTGTCAAAATGCTCATTCTTATTCGCATCAAGAATGACACGCACGCGGTAGTCTCCGGCTGGGTATCCCTCAAACTTGAAAGTTGCGTTAGTGAAAATAGTCTGCTCAGCTTCGGTAGATCTTACTTTATAAAGTTCAACCAGCCACGGGCCGAGTTCATTGGCAGTCACACGGCCCTCGATGGTGCCGAGAGAATCTTCGGGGTAGGTGTACCAGATTATCTTCATTAGAGAATCGCGCGCCATATTGCCGCTGCGATCCAATATCAATTCTCTGGGAACATAGAGTGAATACTTTTCATCCACTGAAAATGGTTCAAGCGGCGTAATCGTCAGTGCGGCGGGATCGGATTGCTCAGCAGTGATTTCGACTTCTGTTGTGTCGTGCTTCACAATGACCTTAACGCTGTCAGTTTGCTCGCCGAAAATAATTGGCTCACCGAAAATGACGATGATTTCTTGCGGCAACTCAGTTGTCGCGCTGCGATTGACGGGCCATGATCCTGACAAGGCAGGTGCGGTTGTGTCGGCGCGATGATTTACGGCAAAGCGCGCACTAAGCGAATCCTCTTGGAACATCGCACTGATCGTGGCGCTGTCACCACTCAATGAGTCATCAAGATAGATGAACCAGCTCGCGGCAGAGGTAGTGTCTTCTCTATGATACAGTGCAAACTGCTCGTTGCCATCTGAAACAATGTCGATGCGATCCGGTTGCACGTCACGGCTGAACCGAATGTTCGCCGTGAAGTTGTCAATCTGTCGTGCTCGAATGATGCTCAGCGGAGTTGTGTCTTGAAACGTCGGGACGAAACTGACGAATGGTTTCGTACTCTCTTCGACTTTAACATCTTGTGTGGCCGTGCCGATCCACTCGCTTGCGGGTGACCATAGGCCATCAAAGTTTTTGTCGTCAAGTGCGAACAGACGGTATTCGCCGACCGCAAGATACCCTAAATCGAATGTACCATCATCGGCAGATTGCATGCGGTAGTCGGGAACATCGCGCATGGGATCGGGAAGTGTATCTCCGAGCAGATAGGCCACGACGGAAATTGAACGCGCGCCTTCGGGCAATGCGACAACACCGGATATCTCACCTTTGTCGATGTGATCACCGGTGCTGAAAGCAAGTGTATAGCTATTTTCGAGCGTGTTGGCTAACAGGTCTTTCGCCTGTGCGCCAACAGTAATTACAATCGTGCGATTTTCTGGAAGCGGATCGAGATAGTCGAGCGTTAGACGACGACCCGACCAGCGATAGCGCAAACGGCGACCCGGCTCCGGAGAAAGATAGAGCGCGGCTTCGACAGTAGGGCGATTTACAGGTTCGGAAAATTCAAGCGTGACATCGGAATCGAGCGGGACAAAAACAGAACCTTGCGCCGGAGACGATGTGACAATCTCCGGCGCAGTTTTATCTTCAGGCCCGCCGGGCGGCGCGGCCATTCTTGCGCAACTCACGAGAATCAGCGCAAGAGCAATTGCAAGGAAGTGAAATTTAGTTGCGGCCAATGCCGAAATACTCGAAACCAATTTCGCGCATGTGCGGAGGCTCAAATAGGTTGCGGCCGTCAAAGATAATCGGGCGCTTCAACAGTGATTTGATGCGCACGAAATCCGGCTCGCGAAACTCTTGCCACTCGGTACAGATTAACAAAGCGTCGGCATCTTTGAGCAAGGAATAGTAATCGTCGTGGAAGTGGGCTTTATCACCGAAAATGGGACGCGCATTTTCCATTGCTTGCGGGTCATAAACATGTAATTCGGCGCCGCGCTCTTTCAGCATTTCGATAACATAGATCGACGGAGCTTCGCGCATGTCGTCCGTGCGCGGTTTAAAGGACAGGCCCCAGATGCCGAATTTCAGGCCGGTGAGATCTTCGCCGAAGCGCTTAACGACTTTCTCGACCAAACGCGTGCGCTGTTTGTGATTGACTTCGTCAACCGCATCGAGAATCTTGAGATTCATGTGGTATTGATGCGCGATGCGAATCAACGCGGAGACGTCTTTCGGGAAACATGAACCACCGTAGCCGATTCCTGCAAACAGGAAGTGTGGCCCGATGCGCTTGTCACTGCCGATGCCGAAACGAACGTGATTGATATCCGCGCCGCACTCTTCGCAGAGATTGGCGATCTCGTTCATAAACGTGATCTTGGTGGCGAGCATCGCATTGGCGGCGTATTTCGTCATCTCGGCTGAGCGCACATCCATTGTCACGACACGATGGCCGGTACGATGGAATGGCGCGTAAAGACGCTTCATGAGTTCTTCGGCGCGCGAACTGGATACACCGATGACGATGCGGTCGGGTTTCATAAAATCGTTGACGGCGTCACCTTCTTTCAAGAACTCGGGATTCGACACGACATCAAATTCGACTTTCGTGTGCTTCTTGATCGCTTCGCGAACACGATCACCGGAACCGATAGGAACCGTTGATTTGTTTACGATGACTTTGTAGCTCGTTAAACGTTTGCCGATAGATTCAGCAACAGCGAGCACATAGCTTAAATCTGCGGAGCCATCTTCACCCGGAGGAGTGCCGACCGCAATCATCAGAACTTCAGAATCATCCATGACGGAATAAAGGTCAGTCGTGAAAGTCAGGCGTCCTTGTGCGACGTTGCGATCCATGACTTCTTTCAGACCCGGTTCATAAATTGGCACGATGCCTTTTTTGAGCATTTCAATTTTGCGCGGATCTGTATCGACGCACGCGACGGTATTGCCGGACTCAGCCAAGCATGTACCGGTAACAAGACCGACATAGCCGGTCCCAATAACTGTAACTTTCATGAGTTGGAGTAAGTTTGTGAGGCGAGTATAAGAGAACGCCGCTACTTTGCGATGTACTCTTTCATGTAAGTGCTGATAATATGATTCAGCACGAGATGTAAATCTTCGACGGGACCGTATTCCCGAGATTCGACGATGATATTGTGATCGGTCATTGACGTGAGCTTGCCGCCACCGAAGCCGATAAGGCCCACAACAGTCGTTTTAAGCTCTTTTGCAACCTTGGCGGCCTCGAGAATGTTCGGTGAATTGCCTGAAGCCGTGATCAAAACGACTACGTCGCCGGGACGCACATAGGCACGCAGCGGCTCGGCAAAGATCGCGTCATAGCCAACATCGTTGCCGTATGCAGTGAGCATCGGGACGTTATCACCGGGAGCGAACATTCGTACGCGTCGCTTGTCGGGAACGGACGCACCTTTGGTGAAATCGCAAACCCAATGCGATGCGGTGCTCCACGATCCGCCGTTGCCGCACACGAAGATCGCGGCGTCACGCGCATAGGCATCCTCAACAATGCTGATCAGCTTTTCGACGTCCGCGACATTCACGCTGTCCAAGACGGCCTTCAAACGGTCAAAATACGAACGAATATGCGAGACTTTGTCGAGGCTCATTTGAACGGATATCTCTTGATATTGAAAATGATTTTGCTGCCGTCGCGCTCGGGCATGAACGGCAATTCGAACAATTCACCAAGTGCATTGCGGACAGTATCCTGATGCGACATGGGGACGTAAAGTAACAGGAAGCCGCCGCCGCCCGCTCCGGCAATCTTGCCGCCAAGAGCGCCTGCTTTGATAGCGCGATTATACATATCGTCAATGCCGTCGTCGGAAATCTTGGCGGCCATCTTCTTCTTCAGTTCCCAGCCGACATGCAGTAATCTACCAACTTGCTCGAAATCCATGATGGAAAGTGCGGCTTCGATCTTGTCCACAAGCGGCATCATCGCTTCGAGGATTTCGCGCTTTGCAACCGTGTGCGACTTCTGCTCTTTCAAAATCTCAGCCGATTTGCGTGTGCGATTTGTGAAGAAAAGCATCAGGTGGTTTCCGAAATGGCGCAACGCTTGAGCGGGTAGATCTACTTGAGTTTCAGTGACCGTATCATCGGGATTAAACGTAAATCTGCGCAAACCACCGAAGGCCGCGATGTATTGATCCTGCTTGCCGATGGGGCGACCGCAGCGATTGATCTCAATTTCACATGCTTCGCGAGCGAGCTGTTCGGCGGTGACTTGACGGCCTAAGTACGAATACATCGCGTTCAAGAGACCGACAACCAACGACGACGAAGACCCTAACCCGCTGCCTTCGGAAGGAATATCCGCAAGAGTTGAGATTTCCACGCCAGTACCGAGGCCGGTCAACTCCATGCAGGACTTGATTAACTCATGCTTGATCTCACTGGTGTCATCGACCGTCTCATTACGCGAATAGTTTAAGACAATTTTGTCATCAAAGCGCTCTTTGATGATTACAAAAATGTATTTATCAATCGCGGTGGAGATCACTTGACCCGCGCCATGCAAATAGTAGTCAGCGAGGTCGCTGCCGCCGCCTGCAAAGCTTAGTCGAAGTGGAGTTTGAGTAATTACCATGCTTAGAAGTTGCGTTCTCTGCGAGCGCGGACAGCCGCGTACGCTTCGGGAGTGCCAATGTCTTGAATGTACTCGTCGGTTACATAGCCGTACATTTTGCCGACGAGTTTTGGCAAGACGTGAAAGCCAATATCAGACGGCTGTGTCGTCGGAACCCAATCATATAATTGCGGCGTCGCGACATGAATGCCGGAATTTGCGAAATTTGTCTTCGGATGCGCGGGCTTTTCTTCAAAGCTGATGACGCGTCCGGACTCTTCCATCTCCAATATGCCGCAGCGCGTCGGCTCATTGGTCGGGTAGGCCACCAACACAAGCGGCGGATATCCGCTGGATTTGTGAAAGCTTTTTAGCCGATTCAAATCAAGCTCGACATAGTTGTCTGCATAGATAATGAAAAAGCTCGCTTCACCAGACAAGAAATCATAGGCCGCGCGCAACGTGCCCGCGCTGCCGAGCAAAATCGGCTCGTACCCTTCAACGAAATTCAAGCCGTGCGGTTTCGTTTCGATGAATGCTCGAACCTGTTCGGCGTGGTGATGTGTGTTGATGTACACATCTGTCACACCAGCTTGCGCGAGCGTCTCAGACCAGTAGTCCATCAAAGGTCGCCCGGCAATAGGCAACAGACACTTGGGCGCGTACTTGGTTAACTCACCGAGCCTGCTGCCGATACCTGCCGCGAGAACGATAGCTTTCACGCGACGGCGAAATCTTTCTCTTTCGTTGCCACGCACCAATCCCACGTCTTGCGCAAACCGTCTGCGAGTTTCACTTCTGGTTTCCACTTCAGGATATTTGCGGCGCGCGTCGAATCCAAATATACAGCTTCGATTTCACCAATGCGCCGAGGTGCATAAATCGGTTCGCCTTTGAAGTCCGCAAGCTCAGCAAGCTCTTTGAAGAGTGTGTTTACCGATGTACCAATGCCGGAACCGATATTCAAGATTTCGCCATCGCCAGATTCTGCTGCAAGGAGATTCGCGCGCACGCAATCCGACACATATACATAATCGCGAAGCTGTTCGCCGTCGCCAAAGATCGTCGGAACCTTGCCCTCGAGAAATACTCCAGCAAAGATTGCAATCACTCCGGCTTCGCTGTGCGGTTGCTGACGCGGGCCGAAGACGTTGGGATAGCGCAAGACCGTGTAGCGCAAATCTGACAGAATGCGATATAGTTCAAGATAGTGTTCGACTGTGTGCTTGGAGATTCCGTATGCACACTCGGGGTTCACCGAATGCTGCTCATTCACCGGCAAGTACTTAGGTTCACCATAAACTGCGCCACCCGTCGAAATGTACACGATCTTTTTGACATTGTGCTTCATCCCGGACGTGATAATGTTGATTGAACCAACGATGTTGCACTCGGCGTCAAAGACGGGATCAAGCAGCGACTTGCGCACGTCCATTTGCGCGGCATGATGATCGATCACGTCGGGACGAAATGCGCTGATGACTTTGTCAACTGCAGCGGCATCACGAATATCGACTTCAAAAAACGTTGCGTCTTTCGGGACGTTGTGACGATAGCCAGTGCTTAAATTGTCGAGCACGGCCACTTCGTGTCCTGCCGCAAGAAATCCTTCAGAGACGTGCGAAGCAATGAATCCTGCTCCACCAGTAACAAGAACGCGCATCAGGATTGTACTCCCTTGGCTGGTCTGACTACATTAAGATTTTGCATGCGTTGTTCGGCAAAATCCATAATGTCATCAATATCGGTTTGTGCTTCGAGATATTCACGGTACTCTTTGACTGAATCTTCGGCAGTCCGTGTCGGATTCCAGCCCAGCGCTTTGAGTTTGGACACGTCGGAAATAATGTGGCGCGTATCACCGAATCTGTACAGTCCGGGAATGCGCGGATCGAGACTGTCTTTGCCAAATACTTTGGCGACGATAGAACAGAACTCTTTGACGGTGTAGGCGCGACCACCGCCGACGTTGAACATCTCATAGTTCGCGCGGTCGTCTTCCAATACTTTCAGATTTGCTTGTACAACATCGTGAATATTCACAAAGTCTCGAACTTGCTCACCGTCTTCATAGATCAGCGGCGCGCGGTCGAAGAAATAGCTCAGCGAAAAGATGCGACACGCACCGGAATAGTTGTTGTAGAAGCTTTGGCGCGGGCCTTGAACGATTGAGAAGCGCATCGCGACGGACGGAATGTCATAACGCTTGCCAAACGCGAGCGCCATTAGCTCTTGAGAGTATTTCGAGAGCGCGTATTGATTGAGCGGCTTCGCATCCGTTTCGGGTGTGGGTTGCCACTTGAGAATTTCTATTGTGCGCGGATCGAGAAACTCCCATTGACCATTGTCGAGTGCTGAAACCGGGCGTAGCTCGGGATGATAGAGTGTGCCATCCTTTGCGGCATAGCGGCCTTCACCTGCCACGGCTTGCGACGAGGCAACGACGACTTTCTTGACGGGAAGTTTCTTCTCGACAATCAGTTCGTAGATCAATGCCGTGCCGACGCTGTTTATCCAGAAAAATTTCGAGAAGTCAGGAAGATAATCCTGATAAGCGGCGAAATGATAAACCGCTTCGACTCCATCGAGCGCTTCAATCATCTTCTCGCGATCGCGAACATCGCCTTCGATAAACTTAACTTTCGCCGGGATGTAGCTCGGCTTGCCCTTCATGTGCACGGGCTTTTCAAGGCTATCGAGGATTGTGACATCGTAACCGCGACGCAGAAGCTCGTCAGTCGTGTGTGATCCGATAAAACCGGCGCCGCCGGTAACTAAAACGCGCAAAAGAAATCCTACGTTTAATGTGCTCCGCGGCCCAACAGGACTGCGGGAATCGTCTTCATCAGAATTTTGAAATCGAGCCACAGCGTCCAATTGTCGATGTAGGCCAAATCAAGTTTGACCCATTCATCAAAATCGGTGATGCTGCTTCTTCCGGAGATTTGCCACAGGCAAGTCAGACCGGGTTTCACCGAAAGTTTACGGCGGTGCCAACTGTCGAACCGC
Organism: bacterium; assembly: GCA_016721565.1. GTDB lineage: Bacteria > Electryoneota > RPQS01 > RPQS01 > RPQS01 > JABWCQ01. Next base: position 12,681 of record JADKHW010000003.1, read on the forward strand.
GGCAACTCGGTTTCGAGCGGCGGACGCGGACCGACTATAGACATATCGCCTTTGAGAACGCTCCAGAGTTGCGGCAACTCGTCAAGACTGAATTTGCGCAAGATGCGACCAATGTCTGTGATGCGCGGATCGTTCTTGATTTTGAAGACTGCGCCCTTCATCTCGTTTTGAGCTTCAAGCTTGGCTTTCAATCTGTCAGCATCCACCACCATCGTGCGGAATTTGTAACCGGTGAACTTCTCTTTATTGAAGCCCACGACTTTCCAGCGATAAAAGATCGGGCCGTTGTCCGTAAGCTTGATGGCGATTGCGATTCCGGCTAACATTGGGAACAACAGTACGAGCAAGAACGTCGAGAAAGCAATATCGAAAAGACGCTTGACGAGAATTTGCCACTCTTTGTGCCGCATCGACGTGTAAATCAGAACCGGTTGATCGTACTGAATATCGGTGGACACGTGTGCCACAAGGCTTGAAAACCAGTTGGACAGAATCACAGCACGCACACCCTCCTGCTCACACAGGGCAAGCATGTCGGTGCAATCGGCGATTTGTCGCGTCGGTACAGCGAAGACGACTTCGTCAATCGTGTGCTCATGCAAGATATCAGTCAGATCCTCCGGCGTTCCGAGATAGCGCAAATCAGGCGGCGCGCCCACACCATTCTTGCGATCCGTATCGACATAGCCAATCAAATGGATCGGCCAGCCGGGATGTTCTGAAAGAGTTTTGACGAATCTCGCAGACTTATCCGCAGTTCCGATGACCAGAATGCGTTTGTTCAAACCTCCACCGCTCTGCATGTACTCGCGCATGCTGCGAAAGAACACACGGTTCACCGTAAGCATCATGGTATTCAACAGAGTAAATAACGCGATGGTCGAGCGCGGAGGCAAATCGATAGCGAGCACGAACGTAGCGGCAAAGAGGATTACCGAGCCAATTACGGCGGTGCGCAACGATACTTTGAAATCCTGCCAGACCGAAGCGGGCGCCACGTCCTCTTGTGACCGCTGCATATCCAGCAACAGCCACCATACAAAGAAGATAAGCGCAGCGACGCCATAATAGCTGTGAACGGATTGCGCGCTGCCGAAGAAATAGAACGTACGAATCTCGGTGCGCAGCGCAAACGCCAACACAAACGAGACTTCTGTCAGTGCAAGATCTGTCAATAAATGAAAGATCCGCAGCCATATGTTACGTTCTATACTTCGGGGCATATCCTAACCATTAATCATGCGAGATGTTCACAACCCGAATCAGGCGCCGCCATTGCCGTAGAAACCGCGAATGGCTTCGCACACTTCCGCGACTTCGGCATCCGTTAATTCTGACGACATCGGTAATGCGACTGTTTCTTTGGCAAGTCTTTCGGAAACTGGGAAGCTGCCTTCCTTGTAGCCGAGGAAATCAAAACACTTTTGTAAATGTAGCGGCACAGGATAGTAAATCATGTTGCCGATGCCCTTAGTCTTCAAATGCTCCATCAATTCATCGCGTTTGGGAACACGCAAGACGTATTGATGGTAAGTGTGCCACGCGCCGGGTGCTTCAAAAGGAGTGATCGCGGGCGTGCCCTGCAATCCTTGATTATAGAGTGCGGCGATTGCACGTCGACGATGATTCCATTGATCGAGATACTTAAACTTGATCAACAACACGGCGGCTTGAATTTCATCCAGGCGTCCGCAGATGCCGATCTGGTCATGGAAGTAGCGATCCTTGCCACCATGCACGCGGTTAATGCGAACATCATGCGCCAACGCATCGTCATTGGCCAGCACCATCCCACCGTCACCGGCGCCGCCAAGATTCTTGGTCGGATAAAACGAGAAGCAATTCAAATCACCGAAGCCACCTGCAACTGTGTCGTTGAATTTCGCGCCGACGGCCTGTGCAGCGTCTTCGATAATAAGCAGGTTATGCTTCTTGGCAACGGCAAGCCACTTGGCCGGATCAACCATCTGACCGAACAAGTGGACGGGCATCAGCGCGCGAGTCCGCGGAGAGATTGCCGCTTCGAGCAAATCGGCACGAGCGTTAAAGGTCTGATCATCAACGTCAACGAATACTGGACGAGCGCCAGCGCGCACGATTGAGCTTGCGGTTGCAAAGAACGTGTACGGAGTGGTAATCACTTCGTCACCGGGCTTGGGCTTAAGTGCCATGACGGACAATAAGAGTGCATCGGTTCCCGAAGAAACGCCGATGCCGTACTTCATGCCGGAGAGCTTGGCCATGCTCTCCTCTAATCCTTTACCGCGACTGCCAAGAATAAAACTTTGAGTTTCGAATATCTGCGTGATTTCGGCCATGACTTCGTCACGGAGTGTCCGAAATTGCGCCTGCAGGTTGAGCATGCCTACGCTCATTTATTTCACCTTAATAAAGTAATCAACGGTGCGTCTAAGACCTTCTTGCATGGGCACCAGCACCTTGTAACCCATTGCGTCTTGGATTTTGGTAATGTCCGCGAGCGAATCACGCACGTCTCCGGCGCGGGTCGGCTCGTGAACGGGGGTAACTTTTTTTCCTAAGGCATCGCCGATGCCGCTCAAAATATCGAGCAGCGAGTAGCGCGCGCCGCATGCGACGTTGAAGAACTCGCCCGCAACTTTATCAGCGGGGCCTTCACACGCAAGGAGGTTAGCGCTGACGGCATTGTCTATAAAGGTAAAATCGCGTGATTGCATTCCGTCACCGTGCACGACGGGAGATTGATCAGCCATTGCTCGCGTGATAAAAAGCGGAATCACGGCAGCGTATTGCGACGTCGGATCTTGGTTTGGTCCGAAGATATTGAAATATCTCAGCGCGACTGTTTCCAGGCCATAGACTGCATGAAAAGCTTGGCAATATTTTTCGGTGGCGAGCTTGCTCACGGCATAGGGCGAGAGCGGCAACATCGTCATCGACTCAACTTTAGGAAGTGTCGGAGTATTTCCGTAAACGGATGAACTCGAAGCGGCCACGAATCGTTTCACTCCTGCTTCACGCGCCGCCATAAGAGCATTCAACGTACCGCGAATATTCACTTCATTGGTCGTCACCGGATCGGCGATGGAGCGCGGTACGCTACCGAGCGCGGCTTGATGCAAGACGTACTCACAGCCCTGCGTGGCGGCGCGGATTGCGTCTTCATCACGCAAATCAGCTTCGACAAACTCAATGTCTTTGAGAAACGGAGTGAGATTTTCGCGTCTGCCGGTGGCGAGATTGTCAAAGACGCGAACTTTTTGTCCGCGCTTCAAAAGCTCCGCAACGAGATTTGATCCGATGAATCCGGCGCCGCCTGTGACAAGATAACGTGATGACATTTACTTGCTCTTCTCCGGATCAGGCCGGACATAGGTGTAGCAAGGGTTGATCATCCCGCGAATGGCTGCGAACATATATTCCAACTGTCCTTGACCGAGCCGCCCGTGACAGGGCAACGCGATCAACGACTCTTTTTCGTCGAACTCCGTTACAACTCCGAAAGTGGCCAGTCGATCGTGAATTGCGCGCACAGAGTACGGTTCACTTGAAGTGAACACGTAGCATGACGGCGAAATTTGATCGCTGACTAGTGCGTGCATGCCCGTCAAACGAAATAGATCGGCGGTCGCGCGAAGGTTTTCGGTGCGGCGCTTCAATTCCTGCTCACGGCGACGCCAATGAATTTGCAATCCTTCGCGCACTCGGTTACGCTTGGTGACGTCAAGGCAATGAAATTTGTCCCAAATCATCTTGTCCGGGAAGAACTCTCCGACCAGCACGGCACCAAACGGTAGCGGAAGCCAGCGTGAAAAATCAAGCACGGAGTATTTACCAAAACTTCCGCAATGTGTCGCGCCATTTGGAGCAAGTAAAACATCACGACAATCTTCGATCAATGGTTCATTCAGCAGCGATAACGATTCCGTTTCATGGCAGACGTAGCCCCAGCGATGGCAGGCGATGCGTGCCGCACATTCGGCAGGGCGGGCGACGAAATTCCACTGGTCACGGTACATCGTGTTGAGCTGTTCGACATACGAGCGCTCGCCGATAGACGCCCAAACGCCGATTGTGCTGCCGCGCGCAACATCGGCGGCGCGAATGGCAGATTGCAACGCGTACGGGTAGGACGGCATGTAGGTGAATTCAGCTTCAAAGAATTCCGACAGCGCGGTATTGATCGCAATAACTTGCTCTTCGGGCGCATCAAAGTCTTCACCGGAAAACGGCTCAATACGAATGCGCGGCTTGGATTCGTCAGGCGGCGGGCGAAAGAGAATCGGATAGGGCTTGGTGCAATACTTCTGAAAGTAGTGCTGCAAATCATGTCGAAAACTCACGCCGACATCGAGATACTCAAAGTCGCTGTTTTCAAATTCCCCGACGACGTGCCAGAACAAATAGGCATTCGCTTCAATTTCGCGGCCTTTTTCATTCGTACCGCCATAGTGATAAAAGAGCGTATTCGGAGTAACGGGTGTGACGATGATACCGCCTACCAATTCTTCACCGACATAGGCAAGATAGAGTTTCTGATCCGGTTCGAGCGCGGGAGTAAGCGTCTCGGGATCATACCACAATTTTGCCATCAACGACAAGTCACGGCTTTCGAGTACGCGAATGCCGGCATTTTGCGCCTTGCGAATACCTTGCTTGGCGCGCGAGCGGAGTTCTTTCCACGCGATGTCGCGATTCAAATGCAGAAGCGCGCCGCGGGTGACGATATCTTTACCGACGTATTGCAATAGTTATTGGCAGATTCCGGCTCTCGTGCCGGTTAGTGTGAGGACTGCATTACAATTGTCTAAGGGAGGCGCAATGAAGACCAGTGGACAAGTACCATCATCATCACGGTCATTTATGTACTGATCCTTGATTTGATTGATGCTCATGGTGCCCCATGAATTGTTTGCCGCATCAATATTTCGGTAGTTGAATTGATTGCAATTTACAAACACAACCTTGCGGTCAATGGTTGAAAAGCAATTGTAATTCAGCTTCGGGTTCGACGGTCCACGCTGGTCTTCCGTAACACCGATATTCATCACAGTGTTCATTCTTGTAAAAACGTTGTGATGTATCTCTGTGGTCGAATCGACCCAAGATCCAATTTGCAACGCATACCAGGACGTCTCGAAGAAGTTGTTGTGAATCTCGGTGTTAGTCACAAGATCGAGCTTGATCACACCTCGAGAACCGCTGCCACTTGTGTCGGAGCCACCGCAATCGCGAAACCAATTGCAAAATATCTCGGCATCGCTTATCGTATAGAGAATAATTGCAAACGGGTCACAGGTTTGAAATACACTGCGCTCGCAAGAGAAGCCTGCTGTTCCAGCGTTATAAAGTCCGTTTCCAACACGGTCAAATACGCAGCGGCTTATCGAGGGAGGTTCAGGCGATTGTGCGAGAATTGCTTCCGCAGACATTCGGGTAAAGAAGCAGTTACGAACTGAGCCGCCGGACGCTTCGAGCTTCAGCGCGGTCGCACCATCCATGAACGAAGCGTACTGAATGTCAGGCGTGTTCGCGCCGTTGTCGATCTTGATTTCCTGCCATGAGTCAGGATCCCGTGCAAACACATCCGCCGCCATGAAGCGAATGAAGTTATTCGGCTCGCCATGGCAAATGAGTGTGCCGTCAATTTCCAACGAGCTGCCACCACTGAGCAAGACAATTGCTCCCGGCTCAATGGTTAATGTGACACCGGGCATAACCCGCAAGGATCTGTCACGGATGACGTAGTGAGTACCGGCTTCCCATGTGGTGTTGGTGCGCAATGTGTAAACATTCTCGTACACAACAACTCGCGGCAAGCGGAACTCGCCGAGATCAACATCGGAGCCTGCTGTGTTCAGCTCTTTGGGAAGTGAAAAACAAAAATCTTGATTGAGCTTCGAGGCAACGACAATGTAGTTTCCGCCAACGACACTTTCGAATCTGAAGTTTCCATCCCCGTCTGCGGTATCAGTAGCCACCCATTGATAGCCGGGCAGCGAGCGATGATCAAAAGTAAAATTCAGCCCGTACGGGAATCCAACGCCATCGTTGTCATTTGAAACTGACCAGACTGATAAGTCATCCGTAGGGGCTGGGTCAGGAGTTTTGTAGATACTCACCACCGCGTTGGCGGCACTGCCTTCGGCGGCAGTGACACGGCCATAGACGCCGCTTTGCTTTTCACCATCATTCTTGCAAGAGACAGTGAACAAGAGCAGCAGGAGAATTGCGAGTATGCTCAGCGTGGATTTCATGATGCTCTTCCCTGCTCCTTACGTCAGATAGACGATGCCCGCCGTCGTGATTGCCCAGAGGGCAACATTGATCAAGGTTGCACGATCTTTAATCAGCAGCTTGGACGGGTCACCGCCTTCGCCTTTGTTGTAGATCAGGTAGAGATAACGAAACAGACCATAGACGACAAACGGCAGCGTCCAAAAAAGCGCGCGTGTGCCGTAGTGTCTGAAAGTGTCGTCAGAAATGGTGTAGAGACTATACGCAACCATCGTCGCGGCGCAGAGTGACGCGAGCATTTGGTCAATGAAGGTCAGGCTATAGGCCGCAAGGCTTGGACGATGAACAGCGGCGCTTTCGCCGAGCAATGCGATTTCATGGCGACGTTTGGCAAGCGCCAAAAACAACGACAAGAGAAATGCGCAAAGAATCAACCAATAGGAAAGATAGACCTCAGGTAGCATCGAGCGAATCACAGCAACGCCCCCGACGGCACGCAATACGAAGCCCATTGAGAGCAGCAGGACGTCAAGAATGACGGCGCGCTTCAGACCCAATGAGTAAGCAAGATTTACTGTCAGGTAGATTGCCGCAACCGCGCCGAAGTAGAGATCAAGATAGAATGCCCAACCTATGCCGATACCACCGAGCAGCAGCGCCAACACTGTTGCCATTCCGGGTGAGACGCGGCCTGACGGAAGCGGACGGGATTTCTTCTTGGGATGCTCGCGGTCGGCGGAAAGGTCGAGCAGATCGTTTAGCGCATAGACCGCCGAAGAGAGCAGACAAAAGGCAAAGAAGCCTTGCAAGGCTTGCAAGACAACTTCGGGTCTATCCAGCACGACTCGGGCGGGCGAGAACAGCACCGCCGCGAAGATGATCAGGTTCTTGGACCACTGCGCGGGGCGCAGAAGTTCAATAATGGCGGAGAGTGAATTCACTAAGTTGTGCTGTCTCCAACGATGTGCTGTTCGAGATTCCGGGGGGAGCGGCGCTCACGCGTCCTCCCCACCCTGAAATCTTGTTACTTCTTAGATTGGCTACAGTCTGACGACGTTGTGACGCTTACCTAATGCTACTGTTGCGTTACGCGCATCGAAGACGAGCGGGCAATTGTCAGCAAGCATCTTGTAATCAATCGCCTTGTGATCGGTGCAGATTACGGCAACGTCGTATTTCTTTACGGCGGCGGCGTTAAACGGCACGGATTTCATTAGGTGATTGGCCGTGGCGACCTGCGCGATAAACGGATCGTGATAGTCCACGGTTGCTCCGCGCTTCATCAATAACTCGATGATGTCGAGCGAGGGGGATTCGCGTGAATCGTCGATGTCACGTTTGTATGCTACACCCATCACGAGCGCCTTACAGCCTTTAACGGCTTTGCCTTGCTCGTTTAACGCATCCGCGACGCGCTGGGTGACGTAGTCGGGCATCTTGGTGTTGATGTCGTCGGCAAGCTCGATAAAACGCGCTCGATACTTCAGCGTCTTGAGTTTCCATGAGAGATAGATCGGATCGATCGGAATACAATGCCCGCCTAAGCCCGGACCGGGATAGAACGGCATGAAACCGAACGGCTTGGTGGAAGCAGCGCGAATCACTTCCCACACATCGACGCCAAGAATCTCGCACATGATGGCAAGTTCGTTGACCAGGCCGATGTTAATAGAGCGGAACGTGTTCTCAAGCAGTTTCACAAGCTCGGCGGCTTGTGTGCTTGATACGTGCACGATGGATTCAATCGCCATACCGTAAATCGTTTGCGCGGCTTCGAGACACGCAGGCGTTGTACCGCCCATGACTTTCGGCGTATTGAATGTGCCGTACTTCTCGTTGCCCGGATCAACACGCTCGGGTGAGAATGCGATGAACACATCCTGGCCGACTTTTAATCCAATCTCTTCGAATGCCGGAACCATCAACTCGTCAGTGGTGCCGGGATAGGTTGTGCTCTCGAGCACGATGAGCAAACCCGGGTGCGCGTACTTCAGAATTTCATCGCGTGCGGCGATGATGTAGGAGATATCCGGATCGCCTGTTTTACGCAACGGTGTCGGAACACAAATTGAAATTGCGTCAAGGTCACGAATGACGGAGTAGTCGGTCGTTGCTTCAAGCTTTTTTGCTTTGACTAACGCAGCCAGCTCGTCATTATTTACATCAAGAATATAGTTCTCGCCGCGATTGATGCGATCAACTTTATCTTTGGTGATATCAATGCCGGTGACATGAATTCCCTTGGCGGCAAACTGGACGGCCAAAGGGAGACCTACGTATCCCAGACCGACGACGCCGACGCGCAGGGTGCCATCCTGGGCCTTCTTTTTTAACTCGTTCAGAATCATAAAGTTCTTTTAGTCCTTCCCGAAAATCGGTGACTCTAAATATACGAACCAGTGGGCTAAAATGCAATGAAAACGGGGCCGGAAACCGACCCCCAGAAGATGCTTTGCAATTGTTATACCGTTATTTACGTTTCATTGGTCTTACAATTAGTGTGAAAAACATTGGTCAACTATGCTCGGCTTTGGGTGGCTAAGGCTATAGGCAGGAAAGTGACTGGCGAGGAGTACGAAGCGGTCTAAGCAGGAAAAAAGGAACGGGCAGCCGTGGCTGCCCGTTCAGAAAGTCAAAGCCAGGGTCGGTACTATTGGACACTTAGCAGGTAAACGCGGCCCATGTTTTCGGCCCCTTCTTGATCCCACCAGCGTGCACCGACAGCCAAATCCATCGCGCCGTTGCCGTCTAAGTCCCCAAGCGATGCGATGCTGTTACCGGCGGCATCAGCGACATTCTCACCCGAGAATTGGTAGAAATCCGTCTCCCAACCACCGTAGTAAAAGGAGACCACACCGCGGCTCTGGTTAGCATTGGACGCTTGCACGGCCCAGTCGCCCTTGCCGTCTTTGTTTAGGTCGCCGACCGAGAAGACCTTCTCGCCAAAGCGGGCGGCTTCGGTTGTACCGACAAACGTTGCGGAAGGGGCATCAGCAAGGTTGGCGCTACCGTAGTAGGCGTAAACCTTACCAATCTGGCGGCCACCGCTCGTGAACTGCGGAGCGCCAACGAGAAGTTCAGCAACCTTGTCGCCATTCAGATCAGGGACGATTGCCGTTGACCAACCGAATTGGTCTTGGAAGCTGGTTAATTCGCCCTTGTAGAGCTTGGTGTGCTTAGTCGAGCTAATTCCCTTACCACCGGCAAAAACATACACAGCGCCGCTGTACGTGGCTTCTGCGCCAAAGTGCGGAGCACCGATGGCAAGATCAGCTTGACCGTCACCCGTGATGTCACCCGTTGAAACGGTTGAGCCAAACAGGTCGTTCAGCGTGCCTTGCTTATATTCAAGGTCCGGCGTCTTTGCAACGCCATTGGCATTGCCAAAATAAACATAGACACGACCAGACGTCGCACCGGCCTTTGCAGAGTGCGGAGCACCAATAACGAGATCCGCGAAACTATCACCGTTGATGTCGTGCGCCAAACTAATTGAGCGCCCAAACGAGTCACCGCCTTCACCTGCTTTGATTGCTTGACTTGAGCCGCCAAAGCCCGATCCACCCATGTACAAATAGACTTTGCCCGCAGGCTTTGAACCTGTGCCTTGCCCACCTTCAGCGGCAATCGCTAAGTCGGGCGTGCCGTCACCATTGAAATCGCCAGTGGACATGGAACTGCCGAACAGCTCGCCTTCGTCCTGACCTTTGATCGTCAGTACTGGGCTTGTCGCCAGCAGGCCGTCATAGAACTGCACGGCGCCTGTAGAAACAGGTCCGGCATTTTCACCTGTGTAGGACACGGCATAGAGCGGACTTCCACCTGTCCAGGCATAAGCGCCTTCCACAGCAGAGCCGAAGTACGCGCGCACGGCGGGGCCGTCCATCACGCGCAACAGGTATTTCGCGGCCGCGTTCTTGGACTCAAGCTGAGCCAAAGACAGCGCATACACGGCGAGCAGCATAACTGCTGATACTAAAATGTAGCCAATTCTCTTCATGGCACTCTCAAATCGTTATTGAGCGAAAGCTCATGGAGTGAGTCGAGGAGTGGCGGATAGCTTCCGCAACACTCCTCGACAGCAAATCAAACGGAATTCAGATTACCGAATGCGAACGAGGTCGATGCGGCGATTCTGATAGCGGCCCTGCTCGTTGGTATTGCTGGCCACAGGCTTGGACGAACCATAACCCTTGGCAACCAAACGGCTGGGATCAACACCACGCGAGATCAGGTAGTTGCGAACTGCGTCCGCACGAGCCTGTGACAGCGGGTTATTGATGGCGTCCGAACCTGTATTGTCGGTGTGGCCTTGAACCTCAAGCAACTGGATTTCCGGATGCTCGTTGATCAACTTGGACGCACCGTCCAACACGCGGGCGAACTCATCGGTGATTTCGGCAGAACCCGTGGCAAAGTTAATACCCGGGAAGCTGACGACACCACCTGTCTCCATCCACACACTCGCGATGGAATCCTTCACTTCGGGGCGCAGCAGTTCGAGGCTGAGCTTGAGTGACGGGTTGCCTTCGAAGATGTAACGATGGATGAATTCCTTCGGACCATCAGACTTGCACATCATCTCGTCTTCGTGATGCTTGCGCTTCAACGTTCCCATCGCGCTACGAAGTTCGTTGCACTGCTGGAAGTAGAAGTTCACAGACAAGCGATGGTTCTGATCCAAGAACGCTTGCGGTTCTTCCACAAAGGCGTACTGAACACCAAAGCTCTTGAAGCCGAAACCGAAGCCGGCGGTGAAACCGCGATTGGCTTGTTCGGTCTCAACCAAGTCATTCATACCTGCGGCAAGATAGAAGCTGACGTTATCATTGACGTGGAAGTCATAGGCACCACCGACGTCAAGCGTAGCTTCTTCATCCTTCACAGCGCTCACGTCACCTGTAAGGGTGACACCCTTCCACGGGTTGACGCCGAGACCAAGACGAGCTTCATAAGGCACCTTGTCGTCGCCGTATTCGCCGGCGAGATCGCGCATCATGAATCCGATGGTCATTTCATCGTACGGACGGAACAGCAAGCCGGCATCAAAGCCGAAGCCCGTGTTGTCCGCCAAGTTTTCCTGAAGATACTTTGCACCGAGTCCGAGGGCGAAACCGCCACCGAGACCGCGGGCATAGTTCACCTGGAAAGCGTTGTTGGCAACATCAAAGCTGCCAGTCTTGGCACCCGACTGATCGTACTGACCAATACCGGTCACACCGGAGTTGAGCCAAGACAGTCCGAAGGTTCCAAGCTTCTCAGCGCACAAAGATGCACCGATGTAGTTGTAGTTACGATCTGCTTCCAGACCACCCGTGTACATCATGGCCACTTCGAACTTGTGGAGCCAGTGAAGTGCGGCGGGGTTCCAGTAGGCGGCAGTCGCATCATTGGCAACGGCAGTTTGGGCCGTACCCATCGCCATCGCCCGCGCTCCCACACCCATCCGCAGGAACGGTGCAGCGTAGTTTTGCGCGTTGGCGGCAGAGACGCAGAACAGCATCAGCATGCCCAGTCCCAGCGCCGTATTGCGAATTCGGGATGACATATCCCTTCCTCCTGTCCTATCGGCTATTCTCAAGTAAATCATATTCGGAATTGGAAAAGCTTGCGGGTGGGGAAGGTTGCCCTTCCCCACCCATCAAGTTGTCGTTTAGTTCTGTTCCTTCTTGTACGCTACCTTGACGATGTTATTCACCGTCTTGCCGCCACCGCTGACCGTCACATTGGCAAGGTACACACCGTTGGCGACTTCGTCGCCCTTATCGTTGGTACCTGCCCACGTGATTGCCGTGTTGTTGTCAGCCAGCGCACCTTCGTACACTGTGGCTACAAAGCGGCCCGAGAAGTCGTACATCTTGATCGAGACATACGCGCCGTTGCCTGAACCGGCTTCGATCGGCAAATGGAACGTCGTGTAGCCATCAGCCGGCGTGAACGGGTTCGGGTAGTTGTACGTTTCGCCTTCGAGGCCGATCGGCTTGTGACCAACACGCTCACCCCATTCACCCGTCGCACGGTTGCCGGCAAAGTCGCTGACTTCCGCATGCAAGGTGTAGTTACCAGCTTCCAGACCAGTGAAGGCCAGGGTAGCGTAACCGGTGAGGCCGTTGCCCGAGATGCTGACGTTCTGCTCGCCACCGGCATTGGTGCCCACTTCCGTGGTCAACCAGATGCTGACGCTGGCAGGATCAAGACCAACCGTACCGACTTCGGCGAAGTCAACGCGGAACGTCAACGGCTCACCAACAGCCAGCGGGTTAGTGTCGTCAGACAGCGGCTGTACGTTCGTGAAGATCGGGGCCGACACATCGACAGTGTACAGTTGCGATATCGGGGCCATCGGGGCGCCACTCGTGAAGTTACCGTTCAGCGTCACACGAATGCTGTTCAGACCGGTAAGGTCAAAGTTTGCGCAGTAGGTGGCCGTATCGCCGTTGAAGGATACAGGTGCGTTCACAACGATCGGGGCGAAGACCAACTGGTCATTCACAATCATTGCGCCTTCCACAGTCATCGTTACCGTTCCACGATCAACCTGGTCGCAATCAACCAAGGCTTCGAAGCAATGCGGCATCGCGGACACATAGTACGGTTCAAAGAAGTGAATGTTCGACAGGCAATCATTGAAGCCAACGACCTGGAAGCTCCAGATTTCGCTGCTGGTGTTGCAGACGTAGTCACAGACAGTCAGGACCACGCTGTATTGACCGGATTCGAGATTACCTACCCAATTGATGATACCGCCGCTGATAACCGAATTCGGCATCAGGTCGGTCCACTGACCGTTGTCTTGATTCAGCAAGCGGAACTCGATGCAGTCCGGATCCACGCCGCTGTTACCGTCGAGGCTCGAGATACCGCGAGTCATCGCTTCACGCCATGCGCCAAGATCCATCTTGGTCGTCGTGATCGTGGCGGCTGCATCGCCCTTCGAACCCTTCATATTGATACCACCCATGAAGCCGGTCGTCGGAGTGATGTTCTTATCCATCAGGATAGAAGCGTCACCCGGCTTGCCAGCCGCACCAGCGGCTTCTTCGTCATAGAAGCGGGCGCTGATCGTGACCTGATGATCTCCGTCCACCACGCTGCTATCCAGCGGGGTAAGAACTTGGATAACCGGTGCGGTCGCGTCGACCACCCACGTTTGAACAATTTCAGTCACAGTACCGAACTGGTCACCGGCAGTCAGGACCACACGGATGTCAGTCGGCACACCATGGCCACCGAAGTCTCCGAAGGTCGCTTCACCAGTGATTGTGAAGGTCTGCTCAACGTTGCTGTTGTCGTAGGCCGGCGTGATGTTCAACGAGACGTTTGCAGTCAGGTCTTGTTCTTCGATGGTGCCGTTGTTATCGAACAGGCCAACGAAGTGGACACTGATGTCACCGTTGCGCACGTTTGCGCCGTCGCTCTCTTCAACAGTAGCTGCGAAGTACAGCGGGCGATCCGGATTCCAGAAGCCGTTGTACTGGCAGGTTGCTTCTTCGTTCTCAGTAAACTGCGCGACAGGTCCGTTGCTCAGGACGCGGAAGGTCCAAGTCCAAGTAGCAAGGTTGCCAACACAGTCTTCAGCGTATGCATTAACCGTCCAGACACCCGCGACCGGATCAACCAACACGATCTTCGCGCTGGAGATTGCGTACGTTCGATGAAGTCGCCTTCTTCGTCGTAGCGACGGACTTCGCCACGCGGCGGAACCAGGATGAAGTACGTACGGTTGGCAATGACGCCTGAACCGTTATCGTCAAGTGTACCTGCTTCGTCGCGTCCGATAAGGGTACCGGACTTCGTTACGTCAGCCGTCTTGCCGCTCGTCGTGCTGGTGACCGTTGCACTGGACTTGCCAAGTGTCACGGTACCACCGGCGTTTAAACAAGGCGCCGTCGCAATCGTCATTAAAGTGAACTTCGACCACTACGTTTCCGTCGTTCTGGACACTGTCACCGGTAGCCGGGAAGTGTGCAGACTCAACCGGGGCGCAACCGTCAGCCGTATAGGTACGGGCGGACATGTTGTAACCGTCAGTTAGTGACTGGGTCGGATCGAAGTAGATGTTACGCGTTTCAACAATCACCGCCAAGCCAGTCTCACCATCCGGGAACGAACCATCCGTTCGGGTCAATCGTGGTCGGGCCGCTCACCGGCGTGCTATCCGGCAAGGTAATCACACTATAGGTGATACCGTTCGGGGCAATCGGTGCAGATTCGATCGTGCGGACCACGAAGTTGAATTCTTGCGGGTTCTCTACGTTGTACTCAGGATTAAACCAAGTACCACATGCACCCTCGTTGAAGTCAACAGCCGGTCCCGAGCATTCAACATGCCATGCCCAAGTGATGGTCTGAGCGTCAGTCGTACCGATGTTGCCGGCGTTATCCGGAACGAACATCGTAATCTGGTGGTCACCCGGCGTGTAGAACACATCGGCTGCTTCACCTGAAGAGATACCACCGAAGTTGAACGTGAAGTCGTTCTGGCCCGGCTGGTTGACGAAGAAGTTCAAGCCTTCAACCGTCGTGTCAGCAACCGTGAACGGCGTGCCGTCGATGAGCCACTGGACACCACTCAGGTTGATGCCGGCGGCTCCGTAGCAGCAGCGGCCCCAATCACTGATTGAACCTTGGATAGCAGGACGTTCGCCGCAATTGAAGGAAGCCGTCTCGAAGTTGATCGGGTCTTCGTCGTAACGATCTCTCCAGCCCCAATCCTGGGTCCAGAAGAAGTCGCCGTCGTTGTTCTCGCAATCGACTCCGTCTTCGTTAGCCACGCCGTCGTTATCATCGTCGATGGCAGCACCAACCGGTCCAACCGGGGTGATGACCGGCGGCACGATATCAACCGTGTAGCGGTAGTCCTGAGTCTCGTCGTTGTAGTTGCAAACGTTGTTGTAGACGTGCCAGTGTGCACACATCGTAAGCGGGCAACTCAATGCTTCGCTGTAGTACGGATAATCACCATCGTACCAATCCAAGAAGATCGATTCGATCAGACCGTCCCACTGTACGGTGACAGAGGCGCGGTAACCAATCAGAACGTCGTTCTCCATGATCGGGGTGAAGGTCATGGCTTCCGCCGTGATTTCGTGCACGTAGTCGCTGTTTTCGACACCGCAGTTCGCGAGGTCGAGGTAAACGCTCAACGTATCGATACCCGATTCGCGGTCGATGAGGTCGGCCCACAGCGTGACTTCAACGTCACCAATGTAGGTCGGCTCAGCATGGGCCGTCGGCTCAGTGTTATCAACATAGAACGGAGTTACGTTGGTCGGGCGATCATCCACATAGAACTGGATGGTGTGGTTACCCTGAGTCAGGCAAGCGAACCACGGGCCACACGAACTTGCGGCCGGGTTGAACGAGACTGCCATGATACCGGTGATTTCGTCATAGTCGATGATGAAGATGTCTTCACCGTCGCAACCATTTTCGTCATACCAGCCTTCAGTGTAAGCAGGTTCACCGTCGTTGACGATACGGATACCATCAAGGTAAACATCAACACGCGACGGATCCGGCGGATACTCACCCTGGCCAAGGACAACCCACCACAGCGGGCTGCAATCGGTCACCGGCACGCCGTTGTAGTACGGCAGGCCATCCGGCGGAGTCGAGCAGTCGTCACCATTGCTCAGGCGGACGAACTCGTCAATCGGGCGGATAGAGGTGATGAACACACCGAAGCGAACACGATCCGGGCAGATGTTCGTCAAGTCAGAGACATCCCAATCAGGTGTCCACTGGAAGTCAACGATTCCGTTTTCAAGGTCGCGGTCGTTGTAGGTGATACCCCACTCTTGCCACATACCTTCAGTTTGGCCAGATTCGTCAGACGCATCCCAATTCCAGTAAGCCACCACAACTTGCCATTCTTCCGCATTTTCCGGAAGCAAGCTGTTGTCAAAGTGCATGCGGAACGAAGAGGCAGGCTGCACGATATCAAGTTCGTCGAGGTCATCAGATTGAACTTCTTCAACCGTGGAGACCAATGTGTAGTAGTACTGATATGCAGGCACCAAGCTGTGCGACTGTGATTCAAGATAAGGCTGGAACCACAAGGATCCGCGCCATCCAGTACCCCAAGCCGGGATAGTTACTTCGAGGGCGCCGTCTTCACTGACGAGCGTTCCGTTCGAACCACCCTGGTAGTTGGCTTCGTGGATGTCCATACCATACGTGCTGATCTGGATGAAGGTGTTATCGCCTTGCTGCACCTTATTCGAGGTGAACACAGTGATACGTCCGTCTTCATCTTCAAGCTGACACGGTCTGGTGTTCAGCGGCAGTTCGCCTGCGTAGAAGCTGGAACCTGCTTCTGGCTCGATGCATACAACACCGGCTTCGATGTAGCAGCTTTCAGTGTAATCTTCGAGTGTCGTCAAGACCCACGGCTGTTGTTCGCCGTTGCTCGGGACGCGCACCCAATCCGGTGCGTAGATCTGGACACCCTGCGCAACCGTAACGTCTTGACGACGCCAGATGGCCGGTTCCGGATCGACGTTGTTATTCTCGTCGGTTGCCACTGCACGGTACCAAGCGTTTGCCGGGTATTCGTCGAATTCGAGCGTAACCTGCCAGAGGTGCCAACCGAGCCATTCGTTGCACTCGTCAACACGGCTTGAAACGGCTTCCGAAAGCGGAATCCAAGTCTGGCCTTGGTTCATCGACACCTGGAACTGAACTGTGCTCGTCCAATTTGAATCGCAGTCATCAGTGACTGCATACAGGTAGTCGTTGCACGCAAATTCGTTGTCATTGTCGAAGCCAACGATGCAAGCACGCTGGTACTGTGAATCTTCGACATAGATCGTAATCAGGTGTTCGCTGCAGTTTCCTGCTTCGTCCCACGCGATTACTTGCAAGTAGTAGTTGTTATTCGGGCTGATGTTGGTCGTCGCCAATTGCGCTGACCACAGCGGGCCTTGCGTGTCGCATGAAATCAGTTCGTAAGAACTTCCATTCATTGACCCGTAGAAGCAGACGCTATCGATAGCACTGTTGCCGCCGTCACCGAAGACGTCTCCAGCCGTGGCAACCATATTGACGATTTCACCCCACGGGATAACCGTATTCTCCGGCGTAAAGTCACCATTAACGTTGGTGAACTGAACATCCGGCGGGCAATTGTCAACGCGGACCGTATCAGCAAACAGAACGTAGGCGATGTTCGATTCCGGAATGGCGTTATCACTCAGGACGGCACGCAACGTAATCGTTCCGCATTCGCCTTCGAGTTCGCTATAAACATCCCATGAATAGACCCAGTTACCCGTGATGCCAGCATCCTGGTACGCATAACCAATCGTATTCCAGAAGTTTGGATCGTTCGGCGATTCTGCCCACTTGTACTCGAACCAGACGGTGTCAAGACCGGCATCCGTCGTGGCGTTGTTGAAGTGCACCCAGATATCGTCGAGTCTGTCACTCGGGGAATCGGTCAATTCACAGTAGCCACCCAACAAGCCATGCGAGCTGGGCAGACGACCGTTCAGCGTGTACGGCAAGCTGTGGTCAATGATGATGTTTCTGCAATCCGTAGCACGTGTCACAAGTTCGCCACCGAGGTCGGCTGATCCGATTGCGCAGATCTGGCCCGGGCCTTCCGGCAACGTGGTGACATCCCAGTACGAACCTGAACCACCGCAGTTAGACCAATCGGTCTGGCCAATCGTACCGGCAACAGTCCGGATTTCAGTCGTGTCGCCAGTGTTGCTGACGAAGATGAAGCGGACATGGTCAAGGTACGGTTCGGATTCTGCGTAGAGACAGATTTCTGTACCGTTGACGTGCGGCGTGCCTTCAACATCAAAGTAGTCGTTGATAGCATAGATCGAGATGTTAGCTTCTTCATCAATCACCGGAGCAGCCCAGTCAATGATGTAGTTACCTTGATCGTCGAACTGATCAGTCTGCTCGCAGTAGTCAACTGCGACAGCGGCGAAGTCATAGTTCCAGCCGACCACGAAGTCCGTCGGGACAGTCCAGTTGAAGCTGAACGGCCACGTGCGGTCTCCACCAACCTGCGTCCAAGCATTTGGGTCACCGTTGGTGTGGCGGTAGTAGAAGCGAACCTTACGCACAGTCATGTTGTCCTGTGCTTCGATCTGGAAGGTCACTTCGGAACCGCGCTCAAGCTCTGTCAGCGGAGTATGGTTCGGGTCATTCGTACGCCAGACCGAAACGATGTTCGCAACCGGCGCTTCGTTATCGACATTCACTTGCAGCAACGCATTCGGTGCGCCCGACTCACCAAGAGCCAGATTACCGTTCATGTTGCCGTAAGAATCTTCAGCAAAGGCTCCCAACCAGTAGACACCGTTCAGGAGTTCAGTATTCCAGTAACCTTCGGCCGGACCGAAGCTTTGCGGACCTTCACCTTCGACACGTTCAATTACTGTCCACGGGCCGGCAGAGCCGACTTCGAGGAAGGCGAAGGTCACGGCGACGACATCACGATCATTCACTGAGGCATAGAGTTCAATGTTACCGTGCAAGTAAATCATCGAGGAGTCAGGCGTGCAATCCGGTGCAACTTCAAGGCTATGAGCCATCGGTGCGACATGGTCAACGACACGGAAGCGCTTGACATAGCCCTGATCAATCAAGGACTGCCACTTTTCTTCCCAAGTCGTGCCTGCACCGTGGTTCAGGAACTGCGTCCAAGTCAATTCGTTGCCGGCTTGATCCGTGGTCAAGACTGCGACGTCGTACCAGACACCTGCTTCAGGTGACGGGCATTCGCCATTCCAGAAGTCCACGTTGTTCTCACTGAACGGACCAGTCGAGTCGTCACCGAGGTTGCACCAGCTCCACATAGCGAGCGGGTGATCATCAGCGCGCTTGATGTACCAGATAGCGCCATAGGCATCGCCTGCTTCTTCATCGGCGCAAGCACCGAGGGTCACGAGGTCGAAGCGCTCAAGGCTATCCGCCACTTGCGGTTCAGTCCAGTCAGCACAGGATTCAAGGTTGTCAACGTTCACACCGTTCGGCCAGACGAAGACCTTCGCCATCGGCGCGATCACATCCAAGGACACGGTGTAAGTTTGCATTTCTTCAAGGTTACCGCATTCGTCTTCAGCCCATGTACGGACTTGGATATCGCCGGCCAAACCGGAGACGTCCCAAACCTGTGACCAGAAGACTTCATGGTCGATACCGCTCCACCACGGGGTGGGCTCGTTACCTGACCACTCACACGGAATCTCATCAGTTTCGTCAACGCCGATTTCAAACCACGTGGTTCCGTCGAGACTGTACTCGAAGTACACACGTTGAATGTCACCGGGGTTCTCCGGCCAGTTGTCACCGATCATAGAGAAGGCATGCAGCCAGATGTCGTGCGCATCGCCAAGTGCGCCAATGCTCACTGTGCGAGTCTGCTGGTCGACAATCCAAAGACCGTCAACACCCTGCTCACGATCACCTTCACACCACGGCTCTTCGCTGGTACCAACCGACCACAGCATGGAGGACGGCGGGGTCGTATCGAAGATATAGATGCTGATCGAGTGTCCAGCTGTGAAGGCATCCATGACGCGTTCGACGTCAAGGTCACCATTGCCCCAACGATCTTGAACGATTGGCACCAAATTCAGCGAATCGCCGCAGGTGATACCAGTCAGGTCAAGTTCGACGTAGTGCGGGTTGCACGGACTCGGGACATAACCAACCAACGTCCATGCATCAGCCTGGTTCGGGTGCCAAATGTTCTTGGCCCAAACTTGGACGATGTTGTTGGTCTGCGTCGAATCGTCAGGCGTCAAGCCGTCAGTCCAGTCAACCCACAAGGTCGCCGGATTGTCGTCACCGGAGTTAATTTCAAACCAAGTATTTTCAGGCGTGACAGGCTGACCATTGACCTGGGTGATGTCACCAACAGGTTCAGCTTGGTCAACGTGCACCCAGAATTCATCAAGCATTTCAGTCGATTCGATCTGGCAGATTGCGTCATGTGCACGGGCCCAGACACGGTAGTAACCACTCGGGTACATTGCCGCACCTTCATCGGTCGTGTCAGCCAGCCACCAGTAGGTACACCAGTTCGGGAAGTCTTCCGAATTGTGGTTCACTGTCCACCAGAAGGTGTCAACTGCTGTTTCTGTAACACCGGCGTCAACACTTTCAACATACAGCACCATGTACTGGACACCCTGTGCATACTGCGGAAGAACACCACAGATTTGAACTGTCTGGTCACCACCGATTTCGGTCGTACCGTCAAGAATTTCATCCGTCAGGTGTGACGTTCCACCTTCGACACAGTCGTAGCCTTCGTAGTCCAGCGACTGAATGTCTGTGTGCTCAGGAGCACCCGGGTAGCAGTCGATACAAACAAGGTCCGTCGAGCCATTGCCACAATCGGTCGTGACAGTGACGCTGTCTTCATTGCCGATACAATCCGTGAAGTGAACCATGAAGTAGTAGCAGCCATAGTCCAACGTATCGAAGCGTGCAGCCCAATACGCGCACAGGTCGCCACCAAAGTCAAATGTCCACTGATCGTCATCAAGGCGAGTCAAATTGCCGAAGTTGTAAGCAAACGCGCTATCATTGCGGATTGCGGTCAGCCAGACTCCGTCTTCGTTGAATTCACCTGACAACTGGTCAGGATCGAATGTCATGGTGATAACAGCTTCACCCGGTACAATGCTCAGAACACAACGGTCGCCACAAGCTGTCGTAACTTCTGCGGACGGGGCGGCAATACCGGCACCTGTCGGCGGGAGAGCGTCAACATAAAGGACAACTGCGTCAGAGGTATCATTACCGTTGTAATCTTCAACGATCGCGCGGATCCAGAAGATTTCCTGGTCGCCGACATCTTCCGGCTGCGGTTGGAACGTCACGCAACGCGTGGTGTCACCATTCAGGCCGTTGTTAATCGGATCGTAGATCGTTTCGATGTTACGCCATGCTGACGGGATACCGCCATTGACTTCTGCATACTGGAAGGTAATGGAAGCCAAACCGGTGTCAATGTTCGTCGGGGCAAAGACCGCCTGGATACAGTACGGGTTACCCGGCAAGATGTAGTAGGAAGAATCAACCGTACATGACATTGCATCCACACTGTCGGCGCTCGTGATGCTCAAGATCTCGATGCGGGCAGCGGGCTGAATATCATTCAGGCGAATCGTCACGTAGCAAACGTCGTTGTCACAGAGGTCAGTGTTGTTCACCGTATCAATGGCGATTACTCGGAGTTGGTACCAACCTTCCGGATCATTACCGGTCTGCTGGAAGTAACTCAGGAGATCCCATGTTGCGGAAATCGTGTTACCAATGTGGCGGACAGTGTCGTTGCTGAGCGTATCGGCTTGGATGTTGGTCCAGCTACCGATCGGGTTCAGCGTACGATACTGGAAGACACCAAGGATTGACTGGTCGAAACCGGCGTAATCTTGGTTCGTCGCGACGATTTCAAGGTCACGGCTATCCGGAACGACGACGACATCATTGCCATCAACGCCCGGCTCTTCGCCGCCAACCAAGCTAATGCAAGCGCGCGGTTCACTGACGTCAACCCAGATGCTCTCGGCGACCGTGCAGTAGGTATTACCACAATGGTCGGTGACAATCGAACGGCTCCAGAACAGGGTGTTCTCTTCGCCACGTCCGTCACCAGCCTGAACGTCATAGGTTTCGTCAACAAGGCCGTCGCCGTCATTGTCGATATTATCGGTAATCGGGTTGATAGCGCCCCAGATACCCTGGCCACGCTTCGGTCCAACCCATATCATCGTTAGAGTAAACAGTATCCACATTGACCCAGCTTGAATCCGCGAACGGGTTGCTGGTCAGTGAGACTTGGTAGATAACCGCGCAGATGTCTTCAACCACGAGGTTGTAGTCACCATCCACCGGTTGAATATCCGTGACGAAGTACACGTCATCAGCATCATCGCAACGACCGCCATTCAGCCAGAAGTTGTCGAATTCGATGTCGTGCGTAGCGACAGGTGCGTCGTTGTCCACAAAGAAGACGTGGAGTGAATCACCAGGTGCCGGGTTTTCAATCACGTGATAGGCCACACCGTCAAACCAAGTCACGACCGTACGGAATTCGTGATGTCCGTCACCAACCAATTGGCTGTTGAAGTTAACCACGTATTCGCACAGACAGATTGTCGAGTAGGCAGAAATTCCATCATAGATTTCGTTAGTCTGGTCACTCGAACAACGGTCGTAAGCGATCGGGTCTTGATCATCCCAATCTATATTGCGCGGATCGTCAACCCAACGGTCAGTGTTTGGGCCTTCCCACAGGTTGTTATCGTTTGCATCGATAACGAACGAGTAGTCGAAGCAACTTTGGTCACCATGGTCAAGGTTGATGTCAACCGTCCAGAAGCCATTGCCGTCATCGGTCATCGGATAGAACGTATCCTCTGACCAAACGTAGACTGCGACATCCGGGAACAGGTCACGCTCAGCGTACCATGAATAGATCGGGTTGTCATGACGTTCATAGTACCAACCGGCCATACCGGGTACTTCCTTCTCGTCGAGCTGGAAGCGAACCGTTGCGTTGCCGGGGTTGGTGTCGTAGTTGACGCCAGTCACAGGGTCAATCACCGGTTCCCACGAATCGCCGTCCCAACGCTCGAACGCAACCTGGGTGATTTCACCAGAGAAGTAGTTCGGGTCGGACACGTCGTTGGCGGACAGCGGCACAGTATTATGTGCACCACAGACATCACCATACGGCGGGTAGCAGTAAACAACCTGCGGCTCGTTGACGTTCACCACACGGACCACAAGGTCTATCTTGGTGTAGTCAGAACCTTCAATGTTACCATCGCAATCAGAGTCACCTTCGTTCAATGTGTCGTTAGCAAACGGCGCATAGACGTGATAGTTGACGACAACGGCGAAGTTGTAAACGCCCGGTGCATAGCTATTGTCAAGGTAGAGACCCATCTGGTACTGGCTGCCGTTATTGTCCGGCGGGTACTGGTCCCAAGCCTTGAAGTCATCAAAGAAGTCGAAGTCAACCAACGTACCATTGTCGCACAGGCTCTGCAATTCACCTTCATCATCAAGCTGCCAGAGTTCGATGTTGAACACATCAACGCTGTCGTCATGGCAGTTACGGATGGAGCTTGCGTCAACCTGGAACAAGACCAAGGCTTCCGGATCGTTTGAACCATAATCCGTGGTGCGGTTATAGAGAACTTCGATCGTGTCAGTTTCAGAATCTTCCCAAGCCACCGGTTCGTTCACACGGATACGATTTTCCGGATCACTAACGTCATTGGTGACGTAGCTAACATCCGTAATCGGCGTGTTCGGCGGGCAGAAGGTGTAGATGAAGCAGGCATTCTGGCCAGAGATGGTCTCTTGGTTGCCCGTAAGGTCTTCGACGATTGCCGCGAAGTCCCAACGTGAGTATACCAATCCATCAGCGGCGTCGGCCGAATCAAGGAAGGCGCGGACACCCGGCCATACGACATAGACGCTATCCCACGTGCTTTCCAGGACGATGGCGCTGTCAGCATTACGCGGAAGAGCCGGGTTCATGGTGTAGTCGTTCGGAACATCAAACGTGTCGGAGGTGCCATCGGCACGCCAGAACTTGAAGTACATCAGCCATTCGTCTTCGACATAGTCAGCGACGTTGGCGACGAGCAACAAGGTATCAATCGGGCACTGGTAGTTACAAGTGGAGAATCTGTCACCATCATAGATCCGTGTGGTTGAACCGCTGTATTGCGGGAGACCCCACTGGAACCATGCATGGTTGAAGCACCACAGGTTAGTACCGTCAGGCAGAGCGTCACGGATTTCGATGGCGCTGCAGCACACTTCGGTACCACAGGTCAAGTCGCGGTCAATATTACAGTCGCGATTGTAGTCGCCACCCCAATTATTGTCACCCCAACCTTCGTTCGCCACGTTGTCAACGGCTATTGCACGGAAGCGGACGGAATCGATCGGGCTATTACCGAAGTCGTAGAAAGCGACGCCAAGTTCGTAGTAACCATTGCTGGTCGGCTCCCAAACAAAGCCATCGTTCCACGATGAATAGACATCGGCACCCCAAGCTTCATTCCACTCGCTTGCGGATTCAAGATTACGCCAGTTTCCATAGCGATCTTCAAACTGGAACTGGACGCCGCTGATGCCGCAGTCCTGACCAAGGCCAACGTTGTCTTCAGCATTCGCACGCAGGTAGAAGTAGTTACCTTCACCAATCGTTTGAATGGTTTCAAAAGCGTCACCGTTGTAGTCGCCAATCCAGCATTCTGTGATCTGCGGCATCGTGTTATCCACGAAGACGCGTGTCATAATCGGGTCGCTATCAAACAGACCTGCATCGTCATAAGCGACAGCGTACAGCCAGTAGTAACCGGACAGCAGGTTGTCAGTATTCCAAGCGGTCGAATGGTAGTAAGCCCATCCATTCACAACACTGTCAGCCAAGCTGGCGCCACCAATGAACTGGTGAATTCCAAGACCAGGAACTGACAGGGAGTCAATAAAGAAGTAAGCAATCGAATCAACATCCGACATGATCGGGGCAACGGACTGAACCGGAACCCACTGAGTCGTGTCACAACGCATGTTGGTCACGCACAGGTCTTCAGTCGGGAAGCAAATCAAGGCCATCGGCGCGGTGGTATCGCACTCGATACGAACGGTGATAACCGGCGTATTCAAGGCATCGACATTGTCACACACGTCAGCGGTCAAGAAGCGCAAGTTGTACTGATGGCTCGGGAGACCAGCGATGTTCCATTGTGCCACGAAGTCTTCGGTGTTCGGCTGGCGATAGCTGACCGAATCCTGACCTGGCGTGCGCATGGTAACCCAACCGGTAGCCGGATTGGTGTTACCGGGAACGTAGGTGCCCGGAGCTTCAAAGTACTTGTACTGGAACATACCCTTGGCAAGGTCAAACCACTGGTAGGTGGCCAAGCCGCCAATCGGACGCTCCGTGATGACCATAGACCAGCCACCAAGCTCGCCTTCGTCATCACAATAATTGGTGATGTGCAGCGTCCAGGTACCCTGCGTCATTTCACCATCGAAGTCAGACAAGTCGCCAAGCGGACGGAAAGCATTGTTCGTATTGAGGACATTCCAATCGTCGTTCAGCGGAACAAAAGCTTCATCATCGAAAGTCAGGTTGGTAACTTCGTTTTCATAGTCACCTGACCATTCCATCAATTCGACGATTGTACCCGTCGGGCTTTCCAACCACGCGTGCACACAATACTGATCGTTTGAAGTCAGCGTCTGGAAGGAAACATTGATGTCGAGAATATCGAAGTTGTCATCGACTTCAATTGCCGACGTGTAATCTGATTCACCATCAAAGAAGAGATCAGCTTCAGGTTCGGAATAGCTGAAGGCCGCGAACGTCGTGTCACCAGGCAGCGGATCATAGAGACCGCCCTGGAAGTCAAACGCACGGATTTCAATCAGCGAATCGGTATCAACGTTCGGTTCAAAGCACGGAACGAGGTAGCCCTGCGGCGTAGTGTCGTTGTCTACAACCGATATGTAGGCAAGCGGCGCGATGTCGTCCGTAATATGAACAGTGATCGTATCAACACAGTAGTTACCGAACTTGTCCCAGGCATGGACACGGAGGAACCACGTATTCAGACAGCTATCCGGATTGACCGGTGGCAGGCCGAGCGTGTCTTCGTTATTCCAAGTCAGGTTACGAATGTTCCAGTAGGCAGCGAACGGCCACTCCGGATCACCATCGTTCGGATTGCTTCCAGCTACCCAGATATTACGGGTCTGCCAGTAGCTATAGGCATCAACTTGCTCGTCACGGTTGGCATCAAAGGCATAGTCGAACGCAACATTCGGGACACCGTCAAGCGCGTCGTCGATGATTGCACGAAGTTCAACGTAATCCCACGACGTGTACAGATCCGTCTGCTCGATCAACTGACCCGGGTGGGCAGCGAAGAACTGCTGAATATCCGGACACGTACGGTCAAGCGTGAAGTACCAGTTATAGGTACAGCTGTTACCCATGTTGTCAAGGGCCACAACTTCAATCGTGTAGATACCGTCCGGGTGGGCTTCGAGAGCGGTTCCGGTCGGGTCAACCAAGTAGATTGACTTCTCGTTGTAGGCAAAGCCGTCGGACGTGTCGTAAACCTGTACAAACGCCACTTCAACGCCATTCGGGTCGAGCAAGCGAATTGAAGAGGCTGCGCCAGCGTTCCAATTCGTACTGTCAACTGCGGTGGTGGTGTCAAAGTCTACACCGGAACCCCTCTGAGTGTCGTCAAAGATATCCGGGTCGAGCAATCCGACAACCAATGAGTCAAAGTTGCCACCGGCGAATATGCTGTCATCAGCCGTGATGTCTTCGGGGTCAATACCAGGAACCCAAGCGCCATTCCAATTGACCGACGGCGTTTCATCACCGCTACGAGTCAAGAATGTAATAGCATCACCGCGCGGGCAGGTTTCGTCTTCATAGAATGTCAACGCAAAGTCACCACAGGCGAGCGTGTCGCGGTGGCCATAGATGTCGCTGATGTAGAGCTTAACGTCATAGCGGCCTTCGCTGAAGTTGTCGGCAAACCACAAGTAGTTGATGTAGACGCCTTCAACGTTCATCGAGTCAACGTGACCAACCTGCGGGAACTCGTTGATACGCAGGTCAGCGGTGTAGAAGTCCACACCTTCGCCAGTTTCATCAAAGAGACCGTCGTTATCGTTGTCGATGCCGTCTGCTTGCAGAACGGTGTCTTCCACAAAGACGAAGAAGCGAGTCTGGTTCACATCTTCATGCGAGTACCAGTTCCAATACGTGCCGTCGTCCTCATGCCAGATCTTGTAGAGGTTCTCCATCGTAACATCCGGAGAAACCTTCTCATTGTTCCACAAGTCCATGTTGAACTGGTCAACGAAGTCGCTATCTGAACCGGCAACCGTGTTTGAGTCACACAGTAACTGCATACCGGTCGTCGGAGATGACCAATTCTGAATTGTGAACGAAACAGCGCTGTCAAGATCAACACAGTAGAAGCTTGCGCGGTTGCAGAGCGAATCGCTCAGGTACAAGGACCACCAGTAACGATTGGACACGATGTTCGTGTTGAAAATCGGACCGGCGCCGCCGTCATCATACAGCGGGATAACCCACAGGATAGAGTCGCGGCTGTTACCGTCGATGTTGTAGTAGATCGAATCTGGATACTGCAGCGGGTCGTTCATGAAGCCCGTGAAGTCGATGTAGGTCTTCTCCCATGACAACAAAGTGTCACCGGGGAAGTTATCAACGATAATATACACGAACAGCGTGCTATCCCAGTCGAGATTGTAGTTCGAATTCTGCAAGACAAGGACAGAGTCGATGCCATTGACATCCGGGTCGCCCGGGAAGCCTGTCGCGATGGTGAAATCACCCCACGGCACGCTGTTCACGTACGCTGGCGGACGGTCATCAGTCGTAACGGTCTTCTGAACCGGGAAGGCCGGATTCGAGAGACAGTCTTCGATATGGGCTTCAACACAGCCTTGCAGGTTATCAAGGTCGATTGCATTGCAAGAATCATTATAGATCGGCTGACCGACAAAGCGGATACAGATTGAATCAGACATCGCAGCAGTGTCAAGGTCAATCGGATCAATACCGTTCCAACCGGCATACCACGTTACTTCAAACGCCGTCGTATCCCATGTCCACAGGGAGTCAAGGATGCCACCGCACTCAAATGTGATCCACGGTCCGGGGCCGCCGATTTCGTGCGTCAAGTCAAAGCCGATGTGATCGGTATTCAGCGAGCAACCGGTGTCATAGGCCCAGAAGTCCACAACGAGCGGATAGTTCGGGGTGACCCAAGTCGTCTCAGCAATCGAGGTCGTCAAGCTATGTACGCGCATGTCGTAAATGACCGGACGGGTCGTATCGACGTGAGCATAACCGTATTCGACATCCATATAGTAACCGTGCGAGCCGCCCAAACCGGTTTGACGGATGGACTTCACAGGCACGATAATCTCTTCACAGTCACCAAGGTCATCTGCAGTCAGCCAGAGCCACTTGCCAATCAGGCGGACGCGACCGTCAAACGTCATCGTATCCCAACGAGTGGAATCCGGAGCCGACAAGGTGTCATAGACAGGCCAGCCACCGAAGAAGTCCGGCGTGGACCAGTTGGTGTAATCCCAACGCGGCGAGCCAAGCATAATCAGGTTGGCTTGCAGCGAGTCAATCGTCAGAGTGTCAGCAAGTTCGTCGAAGGTGGTATCCATGAAGGCCCAAACTTCGATATGACCACTGTCAAGCGGGGTGGATGAAATCCAGCCCGGCGTAGCGCAATGGTTGCCCCAAACCCAGACGCTGTCAAGACCCGGAGTCGTCGAGTCGCAACCCGAAACTTCGAAGACGTTAAAGTGCTCACCATAGTTACAAGACGCATCAGTTACATACACGAAGATTGAATCGTACCAACCTTCAGCACCGATATTCCATGAACCACAGGTATCACATGCGGACAGCGTATCCCACGGCAACGAAGTCGTGTCGCCAGGAACCAGATAGTTAATATCAAACGGATCGCCAACCCATGAACCCGGGTACCAACCCCACCATGCACGGTAGTTATCGCCACCGATGTGTTCGACGTAGTTGGCATAGACGGTGTCGTAAGCTTCCTTCATTGTGCTGTCGCACTGGAATTGCGAGAAGTCAGCCCAAACATGTTCCGGCGTGCTGACCAAATCATTCACATAGCCGTTAATGTCGGCGTACACGTGAATGTGCTGATCGTCAGGCGAAATGTAACCACGGATCGAGTCATCACCAATAGTGTAGATGAAGTCAACGATCGGCGGTAAGGAGTCGTAGATTGCAACGGGGTAATGAATCGTGTCGATATTGCCAGCATAGTCAATCAAGGCAAAGTCGACAAAGATCGTATCGCCGTTGTTGTACTCGACATTCAGATAAATTTCGCTGCCGCTGAAATCAACATCACAATCGTTATAGCCCCAGAAGTAGCAGGCCGTATCGAGTGTGCCGTCGGTTTCGAGCGGAATCGAGAAATCGTTGTACTCCCAAGACAAGTTCGTGTCAATTACGGAAAGATCGGCCGTAAAGAATTCAACCAAACCAAGACTTGAGTCGTGATCAACGTCTGCCAATGCCACTGTCAGCGAGACCGCTGAACCGAGCGACAAGTAGCGAAGCGGTTGATTCGGCGTCGTGCAAGCTTCTTCAGCCATTGCCAATGCCGTATCGCATTCGCAGTATGCCTGTACGTTATAAATGTACGGCGGCACACAGTCACTGCAGAATTCAAGCGTATCCGTCAAGAACAATTCGCGGTCGTGGTGGCCAATCCAGTCATGGCCGGCCCAGAACGTGAACAGCGGCTCTTGACTTGACAAGCAGAAGTACATCGAATCAGGAACGAAGTTCCAGTAAGCCAAGACCTTGATCTGCTCAAGTGGGTCAATGGCGTAAGTTACAGTCAATGTCCAATCGTTTATAAATCCTTGGTCAATAGCAGCGTCATCAGTAACGATGAGTGTCCAAATACCGTTTGGATTCTCACCATCAAATGCGCTCAAATGGCCATTCGGACGGAAAGTACCAGTAAATGGAGAAGTGCCATCGCCAATACCGACAAATGACTCGTCATCAAAGACAGTATTGATGAAGTTATCGCCAGCACCACCGTTATGATTTGAAAGCGAAACTATCGTACCTGAAGGACTCTGGAGTGCGATAGCGAGGTCACTATTAAACGTATGGTCGATGTCATTGATTGTTACGTTGACATCAAGAATGGCGTCAGCATCCGGATTATTGATTATGGCTTCTGAGGTTGCAAAATCAGTGATTGCAACAGGAGCACCAGCATACGGATAACTTGTCGTTTCAATTCCAACAATTACAACGCTGTCAGGACGAACACTGTCCATCGCGGCATCTTGCAGAAGTGTGGACAGGTCAGCCCAAATCATCGAAGTGTCAATACCAATTCCAACGCCATCCGGGCAGTCAATACCATTGTCAGTTAAGCAACCAACAAGGGTAAGCGACTGGTCAGCATCAACGCAGCTGTAATCTTCATTATAAAGATCAAGCGTGTTGTTGGCGCTGTCAAGGAGCATCCAATTGGTCCACATCGGTTCATTGACGTCAACTTGCACGCATTCGTCGAACAGCTTGGAGCTTCCAACACCTTCCCAGCTTACAAAACGAATCGTGAAGTCAAGGAAGGAACCGTCACACCAAATGGTAGCAAGGTCAGATGAGTCAGCACGCAAGGTCCAGAAGTAATCACGCGCCCAACCAAGGCTGTCGCCTAATGGGCCAACGTAAATGTACCAACCACCGACACTATCCGGTACGATCCACGGATTCGGGTCATCGGTAATGCGCTGGAAGTTACCTTCAACGACGCGCAGCGAATCAGCATGCGTGCCGGGCACACAGTCGTGGATTTCGCAGGTTTCGATGATGGTTGCGGCAACCGTTATGTTCGTGTCTTCAGGTGCAATCCAACCAAGAATGCTGTCCGGACCAAAGACATCCGGGCAACCATCGGCCCACGGATCACAAGGAATCAGATTGACACAGAACGTTGTGTCTTCAAAACTGTCAAACTCAAATGCATCGCTGAAAGGCGGCTCATTGTAGCGACCGGGGTTAGCACCCTGATCCCAAGCGCCGCGCACGACGAAGCATGAATTGTAGATGAATGTATCTGCCGGCATGTTATAGATACGGCCGGTCAACGTGTACTCCCACTCATCGACATCGATACTCTCCGGAGCAACCGAGATAAGTTCGAGCTGAATGTAAGTACCAGGCGCTGCGCCGTTATCAATCAACTGTCCGGACAAACTATCAACCAATGAAATCTGCCAGTTACCTGTTAATAGCCACTGACCGTAAATCGCGTCATAATCCGAGCCGTCCGTATTTGGATAGGCATTGGGATCATAGTGGACTTGCTCGTCAGCGCGAACAACGATTTGGAACGTGTCGCCTTCCGCATAACGGAAGCCGCAATCGCCATCCCAACCGATATTGTCAACCGTTGCAGTGCTGTGGGTAAGCGGGTCAACCGCTCCCGGTGCGATACCTGTCCATTCAACAAACTCAGGATTGTCATTGTCAACATCCAGAGAAGCAAAGGTGGTATCACAGATCAGGAAGTACATCGTGTCAACCGAAACCGAGTCAATAAGAGAGTCGCCGTCAACGGTCCAAGCGGACACGATGATGGTATCTTGACCCGTGATTGGCACGAGCATCTGGCTGTCGGTGCCGGCATTGATGAACCATGTGCCGTTCCACTGATAGCGGAACTCAGCCAGGCCACCAATCACTTCGTCGAGTTCCAGACGACCATCATAGATGGTGTTGTTGTCTGGATCTTCGCAAGGAGGCGCACCGTCAAGGTTTGCGCATGCAGGAATAAACAACGGCTTGCGGATTTGACGACGACGATTCTCAACCGTATTCGGGTTGCGGAACTCGAGCACAAGAGTATCATGGTAGGTCGTGTCCGGGCCGACGATATCCCAATTGGTAATCGAAAGCGTATCAAGCAAGATGCGCACGAAGATCGAATCATGACGTTGGTCATGAGCCGGGTTCGTCATCGAGTTGTAAGCACCACTTGAGTCAACTGAACCGGGCGACATTGCATTCCACTCGGGCATCGGGCCAAAGTCATCAAAGCCTGCAAACAAACTATTGATGCTATCACCCAAGTTTGGCACGCCAGCCGGGAAAATCGTATCCGGATCAAAGAAGTAGAACTCTATCGGACCAACGATACGCGGGCAACGGCTCTCACCCAACAGGGCGATAATGCACGTACCGTCTAGTGTATCTGCCTGACTGTAATTCCCATCCGAGTCAAATGCCTTAACATTGATGATACCGTAATCGGACGGATCCAAACAATCCGCATCGTACTCACCGATACGATAATCATTCAGATTGACGTTGGTAGTATCAATCATACCAAGGTCAACCAACATGCATGCTTTCCAACGCTTAAAGCTGACACCATCCGTAGAATAAGGAGTGGTAACCAGAACAGAGTCACCTGGGTCAGCAATGCTATCAGCATTCAAGATGCATGAGAAGTCGAAGAGTACGCTCTGGGCGCTTGTATCCGTTTCGATCCAAACACAGAGCGACTCGCCAGCGAAGAAATTCAGGTTGCAGTCGAGGATTTCGTTTACGATCGCGACGGAGTCAATGTCCGGTCCGAGTCCGTTCAACCACATACAAACTTGGTCGCCACGGTAAACGTTACCGGCATTATCCTGAAGTTCGAGCGTCAAACAATAGAGACCGTCCGGCAGCGGATCGCCTGTGGGTCCAAGAAGTCCCCACTCAAAAGAGATCGTATCCGTATTAATGTCGTTGAAGAAGAACTGCAACGGTTCACAAACACGGGTAAACGAACCGTTCATGCCGTCCGTGTGATCATAATAGATGACGGAGTCGGCACCAAACGGCCATGGGCCTTGAGTATAGACCGAGTCAAGACGAATGGAGTAGCAAAGGTCTTCAGCCAAACAGGTATCCAGCAAGCCCTGGGTAAACCAACGGCGAGCCTTAAACTGGAGCCACGGGTTATCGTCGCCGTCAACCCAAAGATAAGGATCATTGACCGAACCATAATCCGGACCAAGACCAAGTGCCGGACCATTGAGGGTGTCAATGTCCAGGGCAATCGTGGTGGTCGGGAAGCAGGAGTCAACAACCGCATAAAGAGCGTTCAACTGGGTATAGCCATCAAGGATGCTGGTAATGCCGTCATGGTCGGAACCAAGAACAGCGTTACAACCACCGGCGTCCATATAACGACCTTCGGTGATACCGACCAACATACCCCACGGGCAGTAATCAGCCAGGAAATCAAAGTCGGGATCCAAACTGTCCGGACCGTCCTTACCATACCAGGTAAAGCAGGCGTCTTCTTCAAGAGAAGGCACCACAGGATTACGCCATTCCCAATTAATAGAATCAGGCGCACCGGTCGGGGTGTAGTAATCAAGCCAAGAAATGATGGCGCCGGTCGGCGTATCATTGTCATCATCAGGAATTTGACGAACATCGAAGCCGATCAAGTAAACCTTGGTCAAAACGTCGATATAGTTTGTTACATCATAGTTACTGGTGTCAACGCCACTAAGGTACCAGCGGATCGAATCCGGTGTTAGGTTCGTATAATAGGTGGCAAGCGCACTATCATATGGGGAGAAGCGCTGGTTGCAGTAGTTGTCCACGCCATCATATGACCAGTAAACATCCGAGCCGGGCAGCTGTGGAGCTTGGTTATCCAAGCAAGCA
This sequence comes from bacterium, assembly GCA_016721565.1. Lineage (GTDB taxonomy): Bacteria > Electryoneota > RPQS01 > RPQS01 > RPQS01 > JABWCQ01. The sequence continues at coordinate 46,207 of JADKHW010000003.1, forward strand.
TCGCAACCTTCAATTTCCGGAGTTGCCGCTAAGTCTTCATAACCCCAGGCAATTGAGTTGGACGGGTTACCTGCATCGTCAATCGATTGAACATAGATTGAGTCACCAGCCGCAGCCGCTTCGAAAATACAAATTTCCAGAGAGTCCCAACCAAGCTGATTGATTGGCACGTCGACATAGATAAGGTTGTTCGCCGCTCCCGGATTGGCGCCAGCTCCAAAGCGTGCCGAAACCCAAAGGCTGTCAACGGCAAGCATCCCAAAACTGGGATAGTTCTGCGGGAAGGTGTCGCCGGGCTGAACCACTAAACCGAAGTTCACACCCAACCACTCAACGTCGTCATTCGGCGCACGCTGATCACAATCAACGCGATCCGGAACATAACTGTAAGTCAGGTCAACCGAGTCGCCATCACAATTGATTGGGAACTTACCCTGCGCCGCTTCCGTGGTACTCAGGAAGATACGGAGCATATCGTTGCAACCGGCGATCGTATCATTATCCATGTAGTTGTTGTTTACAACCATACAGGAGTCGACACAATAGATATCTATAACAGGCGGCAAGTTGTCGATTGGACGGACGCAGAAGAACGTGTCAACCGGCGAAAGCGGCAGGATCGGGCAAGAACATCACCCCAGTCTTCACCGCCAGCATCGTCCCACACAAATCGAATCAAGAAAATTGTGTCAGACGCACATCCGTTAAATTCGTTTTCCATGAAGCATGGAGTGACCTCAACGGTATCTTGCATACCGCGCCAATCAACCGCGCCTTCACACGTTACTCCGCCAACATCCCAAACAAGGGAGTCACCAGCGGGTAGCGAGTCCATCGTCACAGCCAGTGCGCTGTCCAACCAGATAGAGTCGCCAATGGCAACAATACCGTCAAACTCGATACCGCCGTATTCAGCAAACTGAATAAAGGCGCAACCCGAGTTGATTGAACACGGCGCGGCAATGGTATAGCCAGCGTCAAAACAGACAGGCGCTTGACCACCCGGCGGCGGTGTGTTTGCAAAACCAAACCAGGTAATACCGAAATCGAGTGGCGTGCCTGCTGGAACAGCAACACCTTCCGGGTGGAAGGTAAGCGTCGCAACAATCAAGCAGCTGTCGGGATCAGTACCGGGCGCCCCATCAAGACCCGTATCAAGTGTCCGAGTGTACGCCATCTCATAAAGTGACGACGTCAAACTGGACGGGCAGTTGATGATGATCGTCGGATAGAGTGCAGGAATAAGCACACCAAGATCCGGGAGCGGATCTAAACCAACGTCAATCGAGTCGCAATAGGGGTCAAAATACGCGGCCCGCGCGGTCATCGTCAGCACGTCACCGAGTTCATCGATGATGCCGTTGGGCGTGGTCGCGGGGTCTTCTACACAGATCGCGTTGACGTTAAAGTCAATGTTGATCTGCGCGTTCGCTTGCTGAGGAAGAGCGAGAGTGGCCAACAGGCCAAGCGCGCTCATCAGCCACACAAAAAGAGTCTTGGACCTCATTCTGTGATTCTCCTGAATATGGGAAATCTTCTTAGTCCGAGTGTAAAGGGCTGCGTCGGATACGCATGCCGAATGCCCACTCGTAGGGTTAATAACCCTGTGGGCATTGTGGATAACTTGCGTGGTCATGAACTGATTGTTCAATTCTGAAAGGTTACTAGAATCTGGCATGAACGCATCCGTATTTAATCAACCCAGCTTGAGGAAAAAAACACAAGCTTCCATTTCGCGGTGCCTCGCGGCGGCCGTTTTGGGAAGTTTTCGTTTTTGGGGGTATGCTGGAATTCAAGAACTTACTAACGGGGGTCTGACCTAAGTTCAAAAAAGTTCTATACTGGTCAAAGTTCCCCAAATATAGTCAATCGGAATCAACTTGTCAAGGAAAATGTTTTACCTATTTTTAACATTCTCAACCCTCGGCAAAACGAAAGTCTATAATCCTCAGGGGGTTCGCTATCGACAGAGACCCTCAGGGGCTACGAACTGTCTATCTCAATGTTTCTTATAGAGCTTATAGCAACTGCAAGGGCGAGCCTATGGCTCAAGCCGTGGCAAAATGCAAGCCAATTAGCAAAGCGTTGCGGTGGAGGCCAGGATCATTGAGCGGACGATTTTGGAGGAAACCACTGAGGATACATGACTTGAGTCGTAGTCGGGCGATAATTCGACAACATCCCAGCCCACCCATTGTGAACCAGAAAGTGCCATAATCCAGTTTTGCAAAGTGGCAAAACTGACCCCCCCCGGCTCGGGGGTACCTGTTCCAGGAAGTATAGATGGATCAAGCACATCCAAATCTAACGTCACATAAACAGGTCGATTCGCAATCAATGCACTCAGCTCTGACGGAGAAACCGTGTCTGGACGGTAAGTTCTAAATTTCTTAGCAAGTTCGAACTCCTCCCGTGGTCCAGACCTTGGCCCAATCTGCAATATTCGTGACGGATCCACAAACTCCATGATTCGGCGCATAACTGTCGCGTGCGAGAGCTTGGTTCCCAAGTAGTCATCCCGCAAATCCAGGTGTGCGTCAAACTGCACCAAAACAAGATCAGGGTGGCGCCTGAAGGCGGCCTTGACCAGCGAAAGACTTACCAAGTGTTCACCACCCAACCCGGCCGGCATAATCCCCCTGTTATAGAGTTCGCCAGCGGCTTGTTCAATGAGTTGGAGGCTTTCTAACTTATCCCCGGGAGGCAAAATGAGGTCGCCGAGATCTGCAAAACGCACGTCTTCGAGGTCGCGGTCGGCAATAGGACAGTAGGTTTCGATACCATCCGATACGTTCCTAATTGCCGCAGGACCAAATCTCGTACCTGGCCGAAACGAACAAGTTCCGTCATAGGGCATTCCAAACAATGCCAAGCGGGCGCCCTCGAGAGACTCTTGAGCACCCATGTAAACTTGAGTTCGGGTAGTCGGAATGTTGAAGGGAGTGGGTCCTGTCGGAACAGTAATCAAGACGTCAGGCGACGCCTAACTCACGGGCGAGAAAAGCAGGCACTGCAAACGCGGCATCGTGCACTGCTGGTGTAAAATACTTTGAATTCTGCGTGATCTCTTGCATGCGCTCAATGCGCGCGGACTCAAGAGGGTGCACTTTGTCAGAAGCAAAAAAGAAGCTCCACCAACCGTACGGATAAGTTGGAATCACTGCACCGTACCAATGAGCTTGCGAAAAATTATGGAGCAGAACATCACGAATATTGCGTAAGCGAGAATCGGGATCCCACGGGCTGTGCGACTGAGTAACCAGTACACCGCCATCGCGCAATGCTCTTTTCGTGAGTGCAAAATACTCTTGTGTGAACAGCACTTCTCCGGGGCCGATAGGATCGGTTGAATCGGAGAGAATAATGTCAAATTCACCCTGATGGTTCTTGAGATATTCAAAGCCGTCACCGACTTGAATATCCACTCGAGGATCATCGAGTTTTGAGGTGTGGTCCGGAAAATATTTGCGGCACACGTCAATAACATCACCATCAATTTCCGCCAGCACGACACGCTCAACTCCCGGATGCCTGAGCACCTCGCGAACCGTTCCGCCATCTCCCCCACCGACCACACAAATGCTTTTCGGAGCCGGATGCGAAACCATCGCGGGGTGGGTCAGCATTTCGTGGTAAACGAACTCATCCTTCTCGGTGGTCATCATGCACCCATCGAGAACAAGGGTCTTGCCCCACCGCTCGGTTTCCACGATTTCGACGAGCTGGTATTTGGACTGTTTGGAGTATAGAACGCCACCAGCCTTCCAACCGCCGCGAATCGGCCCGTATGTTTCAGTTAACCAGAGTTCCATAAGTCACTTAGGGGAGACAGAAGATACTGAACAGCTCTCAGAATCTCAACACCCTTCAGTGGGTCTGAGTCTGTAAAATAAAGGAGTTACGAGAATAAGCAAAAGAAATCGGCCTCCTAACAATAGGAGGCCGATAGTTTAACATTGAATTACTCTATGCCCAGAGAACCACGCCAGCAAACGCGGCACCAATTCTCTCTACTTTTCCGGAAACCACCGCCACCTTCATGTCGGCCAATTTCCATCCGCGGACACGAAATGCCGATTCCACTTTGGAAATTACAATCGTGCGGCACTCATCTTCCGAGCCGTGCATGTGATGTTCCATGATTACACCCGGGAGGGTAGGATCATCGGTGACACCAAGCGCCACACCTGCACTTACGGTCTCGCCGGGGATTGAGCTTGCCTCATCGGCAAAGGCAATCGGAACCAACGCACCATAAGGTAATTTCACCGGAGCGACTTCCTGACAGGACGGCGGCAGAATCGAACTCATTCGCACGAGGTTCGTGTTTCCAACACCGGCAGCCAGCAACGCATTATCGAACGCGTTTAGCTCCGTCTCACCTTCAGCAAATCCTGAGACAAGAAAATACTTGTCGGGGGTCTTTATGATCATTTACGCTACCGCAGCCGCGTGATGGGCTGCCGGCTTATGCGACTCAAAACGCAAGCCGTGCGAATTCAAAATCCCACGCTTCATTTCCACTGCTGTGAATTCGGCAGCTTCTAAAGCTTGCTTCAGGTGCTCGAAAGCGACAGCAGGATCAACTTCATCACCGCAGGTGAACAGGTCTACTGCCGCATAGCCGAACTCCGGCCACGTATGAATAGCAAGATGAGATTCAGCTATGATAATCGCACCCGAGACTCCGTACGGGTTGAACAGGTGAAAGGCCTCGGTCACGATGGTCGCGCCCGCCTTTAGTGCAGCCTCACGCATAGCGCGCTTGACTGCGGCCACATCGTTGAGGATTTCAGGATTACACATGTGGTAATCTACCACCATTTGTTGTCCCAAAGACTTCAATTTAGGTTCTCCTACCCAAAAAGAGGTGAAAGGCAAAAAGCAACGCGACTTAAAAAGTGGGCGGCGTTGTAACCCAAAGAAACTCTGCTGTGCGCTTTCCGTCATTGCGAATGAAGTGTTCGCGTTCACCGGAAAAATAGAAACTGGACCCGGCCTGAGCAGAAAAACTGTCATTACCGAAAACCAATTGAATCGTACCTGAAAGCACGAATCCGAACGCTTCACCCTGATAGGGTTTAATCGGATAGGTCTGCTGGTTTTCTTCGAGAGTAACCAGCGCGGCTTCCATTTCACGGTCTGCCCCGCCGGGAATCAGCAGCTCGAATTTCTCGGCCCCGGTCTCGGTGAGTGAGATCCGCTCCATTTTGGCAAACACAACCTGGTCAGGTTGTGTCTCTTTGAAGAAATCGGCGACTTTGACGTCGAGAACTTTTAGGATCCCGAGGAGACTGTCCACCGAAATGCTGGTCTGATCGCGCTCAAGCTGGAAATAAACCCTTTAGTTAGATCGGCGCGCTCCGCCAACTCTTCTTGGGTCAGGTTCCGGGCCAGTCGGAGATTCCTAAGCCGTGCTCCGATATCCACCGGTCTGTATTCCAAGTATATTAAACTTCTTGTTCAATAAAGTGAAGCGGAAATATACAGAGAAAAGGGGGTCATGTCAAGACCCCCTTCATTCACTCAACTTCCTAACCTACTGGGTTTCCAACGCCTAATCGGAAAAGCCACCCGTCCGAAAGTTTAATAAATATGTACTCTTAGGACAGTTAACGAGTCTTGTCGTGGGGCGCGAATGCTATCAATCGGCCAGGCTGACCCCCGCTCGTTTCAAAATTCTTCAGTACTTACGCCTCTTTTTCGGGCGTTTCTTCCTCATCTTCAGAAACAGAACTGATTTCCCGTCTCCACGGGTCGGGTCTCTTGGGTTCAAGCAAACCAAGCCTGCCTGCGTTGACTCGGTCAAGCTGAACCTTCATCTGAATCGTGTCGCCGACGGCTTCGGTGCTTTGGATCTCTCCTACCCTGTAGAGTTCCTGCCAAAGTTTGCCGTTGGTTGGATCCAGTTGGATGTCGAGCACAACCTTGTCCTGCTCCATGACATGCCTCATACGTTCTCTGAGAGTGTCAATCCCCGTCCCTTTAACTGCGCTGATAAGCACGGCTTCTGGTTTCGTCTCTTTCACCAACTTGAGCACCGACGGATCATCCAGAGCATCCATCTTGTTGAAAACTTCAATGACGGGCACGTCAGAAAGTCCCATCTCGTTCAGAATCTTTTCAACTGTTTCCATTTGTTCACGGTAGGTCGGCGAGGCGATGTCAATCACATGAACGATGCAATCAGCTTCTGAAATCTCAGCCAATGTCGAGCGGAAGCTGGCTACCAAACCATGAGGAAGTTTGCGGATGAACCCAACTGTATCCGAAAGCAAAGCCTTAATTCCTTGCCCAAGCGGGAGGTTCCGCGTGGTTGAATCCAGCGTGGCAAAGAGGAGATTCTCTTCATAGACCCCGGCCTGTGTCAGCACATTCATTAGAGTAGACTTGCCCACGTTCGTGTAGCCAGCCAGAGAGAAGCGGAAGACATCGGCACGCTTGGCACGCTGAGTCTTGTGCTGCTTCTCGATCATGGACAAATCTTCTTCAAGCTTGCCAATCTTGGCTCGGATAATCCGGCGGTCAGTTTCGAGCTGTGTTTCACCGGGTCCGCGCATGCCGATACCACCCTGCTGCCGCTCAAGATGCGTCCAAGCTCCCGAGAGCCGCGGCAACATATACTTGAGCTGAGCCAGCTCGACCTGAGTCCGGGCTTCACGGGATTGGGCACGCTTGGCAAAAATATCTAAGATAAGCCCCGAGCGATCTACAAGTCTTGACTTGAATATCCGTTCGAGGTTTCGAGCTTGAGCTGGAGCAGGGTCTTCGTCGAATACCACCAAGTCCGCATTAAATTCAGCTACCAACGTCGCAAGCTCGGCAGCTTTGCCCTTCCCCACATATAGAGCGGGATCGTACTGCCGCATCTTGACCATCTCGCGCTCGACTATCTCGGCTCCAGCAGTTTCTGCCAACATGGCCAGCTCGTCCAAATGTTCGAGAGCGGCAGTCATATTCTCACCCGGCCTGCAAATACCAACCAACAAGGCTCGCTCTTTCTTAGGAGTGAGGATCGTTGTCGCCGATGGTCTTGGACTCGTCTTCAATTTTGAGACGGTCATAGCCTAACGAACGTGAGCGATCATCACCAATCTTACTTCTGGGTGGACTCATACCCTCGCCCCCTCTCGTTCCTTAGCTTTGTCCCATAGCTTATCCATCTTCTCAAGTCCAGCCTCATGCAAAGGAATCCCCTCATCCTGCAAATCCAACTCGATCTGGCCGAAGCGGTCAGTGAATTTCTGAATTGAAGTTCGCAAGGCTTCTTCGGGATGGATATTGAGCTTGCGGCCCAGGTTCACCATCGTGAACAGGAGGTCGCCAAATTCGGCTTCAATCTTCTCGCGGTTGCCTTCGGCTAACTCGATCTTCAATTCCTGAATCTCTTCGGTCAGCTTCGCCCATACCGGCGCATCAGATGGCCAATCAAAGCCAACCGCCGCTGCTTTCTCTTGCACGCGGAACGCGCGGTTCAAGGCCGGTTGATTTTTGGGAACACCTGACAGCAGTTGCGGCTTGTGATCTTCCTTAAGCTTAATCTGCTCCCATTGCTTGTTGACATCGTCGGTCGAATTTACGACAGCATCTCCAAACACATGCGGATGACGGCGGATCAGCTTTTCGTTTATCTCACGCAAAACATCGGCGGCGCTGAAGAGCTGCTCTTCTTCGGCCAGCCGCGCGTGAAAAACAATGTGAAGCATCAAGTCGCCCAGCTCTTTCTTCAATTCCGCATAGGCTTTGCGGTCGATAGAGTCAAGGGCTTCGTAAGTCTCTTCAATCAGGTAGGGGCGCAACGATTCGTGCGTCTGCTCACGATCCCACGGACAGCCATCCGGTGAACGAAGCTTCGCCATAATGTGCACAAGCCGCGCGAACTCAGCGGCGGCTTGGTCAGTCAATGCAGTATTTTCGAAAGTTTGTTTCAAATCGTCATCTACAGATAATTTAACAGCGCCATCAGCCGACGGCCCTGATCCTGCGAGTCGCTCTCGACTAACAGATTGTACATATCCATTGTGTTGGGATGCGCCAGCGCGACTTTCATTTCGGCACGGGCTTCCTTGACTAAGGCCGCAATGTAGAGTTCGGGATTTAGCGATAAATCTAACAACAGATCAAATTCTTTGGAGCGGATGTGCTTCAGCGTGTCAGTATCAGGGAGTCCCAACCGCGTGGCTTCGGTCGGATCGTAGCTCATGATGCTGCACGATTCGTTGATAATCAGCCAGCTTCGGAAATTATCGCGCACCCAGATCGTCGTTTGCGCATAAGCAAGGCGAATCAGAATATCCGGCAAAATCGTGCGGACAATATCAAAATCATCGAAATTCGCGGGAAGGATAATGCAAACTGTCTTTGCATCTTTTGCGGCACTTGGCAGACCCACACGACCGTTCGCGTGCTCGCCCTTGCGCCACGACAAGATCTTCCAGCCAAGTCGTTCCTTAATGGTCATCGTTCTTATTTGCTATAGCTTCGCGGCGAATCACGCGGATGCGGCCAATGCGATGGCGGCGCACCTCTTCAACCACAAATTCGTAGTTGTGGAATTCGACACGGGTTTGCATCTCGGGGAAATCGCCCAACTCGGCTAAGATAAACCCGCCCAGCGTGTCGAAATCATCATCAATCGGTATCACATCGTCGCCGAGCACGTCATTCACAGCCTCGACATCCAGCTTGGCATCAATCAAGACTGTATTCTCATCTACGCGCGTCCAGAGCGTGCGTTCGGCATCGTGCTCATCTTGAATCTCGCCGACGATCTCTTCAATCACGTCTTCCAGTGTTACAAGTCCAGCCGTACCACCGTACTCATCAACCGCTATGGACATGTGCACGCGCTGTTCTTGGAATTGCTTCAGCAGTTCGTCAATCGTCTTGGCTTCAGGGACAAAGTGCGCCGCGCGTATGATGCGCTTCAGATCGACTTCATCTTTGAACGGGTAATAGGTCATCAGATCTTTGACGTGCAAAATACCGATAACGTTGTCAATCCGCTCTTCAAAAACCGGCAACCTCGAGTGTCCGCACTTCCTTAACAAAGCAAGCACATCGGCCAGAGGAGTCTTCACATCCACCGCAATCATGTCGGTGCGTGGAACCATGATCTCGCGGACGGAAATCTCTCCCAATTCGAATATCGAGTGAATCATATCGCGCTCGGTCTTCTCAAGCGCGCCATGTTCTTCACCGACTTCAAGCAGTGTTTTAATCTCTTCTTCCGAAATCCAGAGTTTCTTTTTCTCAACTCCGAGCGCTCGCGCCACCCACTCAGCGATTGGAGTAATAAGCATTGTAATGGGTGTCAAGAGAAAACCGATAAAACTAAGCGGCCCAGCAATCGCCAATGAGAGTTTCAATGGATTGCGCACCGCTAAGTATTTTGGCAGGATCTCGCCGAAGATGAGCACGGCAAGCGTCACAACGACACCCTGAAGTACAAAAACCACCCAATGGCTCACGGCAAAATGATCAACAATCCGCGATGTTGCCATCGCTGCAATCGTTGCGGCCATAATGTTAACAGTAGTATTGCCCGTCAACAAAACAATCAAAACTCGTCGCGGGTCTTTGAGCAGATTCGCAAGAATCCGCGCACGAGGATCGTCTTCGGAATCTTCGAGCAGCTCGCTAATCTGCGTTCGCGTTAGCGAAAAGAGTGCGGTCTCCGAGGCGGAGAAGAAGGCCGAGAAGACAAGTAGGCCGAGGAATGCGAAAATGCTCCACAGCAGATAAGCATCAATCATCGTGCCGCTCCTGCTTGCAGAGAAAAGTCTTCCTGTTTGCGCATCTGCTTGCGGTCCGCTTCGCTGTGATCATCAAAGCCCGCCAAATGCAGCACACCGTGCGTTGCAAGCCTGGCAATCTCATGATACAGCGGCACGCCATAGTCACGCGCTTGCCGACGCGCCTGATCGAGGCAAATATAGATTTCGCCTTCGAGTGCCGCGCCGGGATCGGTGAGGTTAAACGTAATCACATCGGTCGTACCGCGAGTATTCATATACTCGCGATGCAACTTGGCCATCTTGCGATCATCAACAAGCACGAAGCGGATGGTTCCGACGGATTTGGTAACTTTGCGCGTGGCAATTTTAGCACAGGCCAGCGCGTAGTCTTTGCGCACGCGCGCACGGGGTATCTCGGAATAAAATTCGAGCTTACCTCGAGCGCGCCCGCGGGGGGGGTTGATCTGTCATTGTGAGGTGGAGGACGGGTTGTTGCCTGGTTCGGGCAGCTTGCCGAGAGCTTCGCCTGATTCGTTATTTGCGGCGCCGCTCGCGTCCGCATTGTTTTTCAAGAGTCGATCATATGCTCCGACGATTCGAGCCACGAGCGGATGGCGCACAACGTCGGAGTTTTTCAATTTAACAAATTCGATGCCTTCAATGCCTTGCAGAATATGCTCGATGCCAAGCAATCCGCTGTCACTCTTACGTGGCAAGTCTATCTGCGTTAAATCACCTGTGATGACGGCCTTTGATGCTTCACCCATACGCGTCAAGAACATCTTCATCTGACCCGCAGTCGTGTTCTGCGCTTCGTCCATGATCAGAAACGCATTGTCGAGCGTACGTCCGCGCATATAAGCTAACGGAGCAATTTCGATAATCTGGCGGTCGAGCAATTTACGCAGCCGGTCACCCGGAATCATCTTCATCAACGCATCATACAGCGGGCGGAAATACGGATCAACTTTTTCACGTACGTCACCGGGCAGGAAGCCTAAGCTCTCCCCTGCTTCAACCACAGGCCGCACGAGCACGATGCGGTCAAATTTTCCTTGCTGGAACATCTGCACCGCACAGACAACGGCGATAAACGTTTTGCCTGTTCCCGCAGGACCAAACGCAAACGTAATATCGCTGCGTTGAATCGCTTCCCAATATTCGTTCTGTCCGCTCGTGCGCGGATTGAAACTCCGGTCACCCGTGCGGAACATCGCGGCAAACGGCGCATCCGGATCGGCACGCAGTTCACGCACCGGCGCACTGATATGCAGCGCGCGGTCAATATCGCCGCGTGTGAGTGAGCCTTGTTTGCGAGTGATGCCGACGAGTTCCATGATGAGTTCGACGGCTTCAAGATTATCCGCCTGCGTGCCGCGAATCAGAATCTTTTCGCGGCGGGCGGTGACTTTCGATTGGATGTGACGCTGCAAATAGCGCAGGTTGTCATCGTTCGGACCAAGCAACGGACGCAGAACGCCTTCCTCAACGGGAAGTTCGACGATCTCAATGAAATCCTGCGGCGTTTGTTCAGCGGCCATAGGTCGTTGCGTCAGTGGTGTGCCTCCATAGAGTATTCATCACACAAAAAATACCTCGCGCAGGACGAAACTGTCCGGCGGAGGTACCATTCACATACATTCGGACATTTTACTTCGGGACTTATCCACTCAGTTTGGGGCATGGTTGCCCTATTGTTCCTTTTTGATACGGACCACCTGTCTAAATGTAACAAAAAACAGCCCCCTTGTCAATGAAACTTGCCCCGGCAGGAAAATTCTCCCATCGGGGCAAGTTTGTTAGGCTTTTGTGAATTAGGCACTTCCGTTTCGGAATGCCAACAACCTCTGCTACCTACTTTGCAGGGAGTAGAGCTATCTTCAGGTCGGTCAAGAGCTTAGGATCAACTGGTGAGGGACTTCCATCCATCAGCGATTGCGCCAATGTCGTCTTCGGGAAGGCGATTACGTCTCGGATCGGGCGGTTCGTCAAGACCATGATCATCCGGTCGAAGCCCAGCGCAAAGCCACCCATCGGAGGCGCACCGTACTTCAGCGCATCCACGAGGAACCCAAACCGCATCTTCGCTTCCTCATCCGAAATCCCCAGCATCTGGAAAATCTTCGACTGCATTTCCGGATCGTGAATACGAATCGAACCCGACAGCAACTCATTTCCGTTCATCACCAAGTCATATGACGTCGAGCGCACATTCCACGGCTCCGTATCGAGCATGTGCGAATCATCCGGATGAAAACCAGTAAACGGATGATGCGCCGGCCAAACTTCGCCCGTCTCTTCATCACGTTCAAACAATGGGAAATCCACCACCCAGAACATCGAGACATTCTTGTGATCGTTCGGATCAAACAACTTGAAATGCTCGGCAAGCTTGATTCTCAAAACCCAGCGCCTTCAGCACCTCGCTCTTCTTCCCCACTGCAAGTAACAACAAGTCTCCGGATTCGCCATTCAACTGTTTGACTATATTTGCTATTGCCGCGTCATCCACTTTGCCAACGAGTACGCCGCTTAAACCTTCCGCGCCAATCTTAATTGGCAAGATTCCACCAAGCCCCGAAGCTTTCGCAAGCTCTTCAACTTCCGTGAACTGCTTGCGCGAAATCTCTCCCTGTCCCGGAACTCTTAAACCAATCACCACACCGTTGGCATCCAGCGCTCCGCGAATCACGCGAAACTCCGTATCCTTCACATGCTCAGTGACATTCTCAAACTTGAGATCATATCGCAAATCCGGCTTATCCGAACCGTAGTTTTCCACCACGTAGTTATACGACAACCGTTGGAATGGCATTTCAATCGAAGTATTCCACACATCCTTGAGAATCTTCACCCACAGCCCTTCCACCGTGCTGAACACGATGTCGCGCGTGGCAAACGAAATCTCGACGTCGATCTGCGTGAACTCTGGCTGGCGGTCACTGCGGAGATCTTCGTCACGGAAACATTTGCAGATCTGAAAATACTTATCGAATCCCGCCACCATGAGAATCTGCTTGTAGATCTGCGGCGATTGCGGCAGTGCATAGAACTGATGCGGAAACACACGCGACGGCACGAGATAGTCACGCGCACCTTCCGGTGTGCTTTTGACCAAACACGGCGTCTCGACTTCGATGAAACCCAACTCTGTGAAATGATTGCGCGCGATATTCGAGACCTTGTGTCTCAAGATGAGCACGTCCTGCAGTTCATTTCTGCGCAAATCAAGATAGCGGTATTTCAAACGAATCTCATCCGAAGCCTTGTCCGCACCTTCAATTTGAAACGGCAGTTCAGGACAGCGGTTCAGCACTTCAATCGAAGTCGCCACCACTTCCACCGCACCCGTCGGCAAGTCGGAGTTAATCATCCCGTCAGGCCGCGTGCGCACCGTGCCGTGAATTTCCACGACCCACTCGTTCTTGAGTTCGTGTGCGGTCTTGGCCACCACAGCCGAATCTTCCGGCTGCACTACCACCTGTGTCTTGCCGTAGCGGTCACGCAAATCAATAAACACCAGCCCACCGAGGTCGCGCGCTCGCGCCACCCACCCTTGGAGGACAACCGTTTTGCCACTATCACTTTTGCGGACTTCCCCGCATGTATGCGTTCTTGTAGTCATAAGTCTTCTTGTAGGGGCGGCAGGCGTGCCGCCCAGCAGTCGGTTCGCCGAGTATTGCGTTACAGGGCAACATGCCGAATCTGCAACCACCTGTCCGGCGCGGAAATAACAGCGCCGCCAAGGTGGCGGCGCAGGTCGTGCGTTCAGGGGACAATATGCACGAAATTAGCTGAAAAATCAACCCAACGCAAATCGTGCTTAACAAGCACTCAGCCAAACGTCACCAAATAAACCCCAATAACCGCCAACCCGATCCCGATAACCCGCTGCTTTGTCATGCGCTCCTTCAGAAAAACTCCCGCCAACACGAACACAAAGATGTTGCTCGTTTGGTTGAGGGCCGACGCTTGCGATGCTTGAGTGTATTTGATTCCCGCCACCCACAGAATCAGAGCCAGATACGCACCGATAAACGATCCGCTCAGCAAATATCCCCAGCCTTGCTTCACAAACAGCGTCCCCAAAATCTCTCGCCGTTTCTTATTGAACGCGAGAATGAGCAACAACACAACGATCCCGCCGACCAATCGAACTTCGAGCACCCACAACAGCGAATAAGTATCCAGAATCGGCTTCATCATCACGATGCCGACAGCCATGCAAGCCATCGCCGAGATTCCCCACATCACTCCCCAGCCGACACCAGAGCGTGAGACAGTGCCGGTAGATTTCATGCGAGTCGCCTCCCACACCGCCGAGACAATCAGCACAACACCCACAAGCTGCAACCAACCAAGCCGTTCTCCGAGCCAAATCATAGCCGCCGCAATCACCATCGGGCTATAGACACAATCGACAATGGATGACAGCGCGGCGCCCAATCGGTTCAGCATCATAAAGAACAGCGTGTCGGCAATTCCGATTCCCAGCGCGCCGCTCACCAACAGCAACACAACATCACGTCGCGAAAAATCCGGTATCGTTCCACCTTCAATCAGCAACACCGTGGGCAGAATCAGCGCGGTTGCCAGCAGGCTCTTGAACAGATTCAGCGCAATCGGATGAACCGTTTCGCCGCTCTTCTTAAACAGAATCACCGCCACAGCCCAAAACATCGCCGTCGCCAGCGCCAATATCTCACCAAGATGCGGAATAGATGTCATGAATAGGACAGAAAGGTTCTGTAAACGAAAAACGCCACAGATGAGGCGCTTTATGTGAACAAAACGAAGAAACTCAAACTAATTTTGGTTACTATGCGACTCAATTGCTTCTAAGACTCTCTTGTACACATCTTCAAGTGCAGGTGGTGGAGATTCAAACGACAATCTATTTGCGATTTCGGCAAGCCTAGTATTCCGCAGGATTGGCATGGTTTGCCTGAGACAGAAACGAAGATGATACATTTCTGACACCATGAAAATCTAATATTACTTTCTCATTGCGCCACTTTTCACCAATAGCGTCTCGAACCTTTACACCTAACTCTGATGTTAAAGCTCTATCACCGTGAATGATATCATATACAACTATTCGCATAGAAGTGCCTCAGGTAGTTGGCCAATGCAATGAAATGATGGTGCCCGGAAAATTCTCAGAAATAGAAGAAGTTTCTTCTTGATGCCCCTCAATATGGTAAACCGCCGAACGTGAACAAACGATTAGTCTTCCGCCTAAATCTCGAGTAAATTGAGCGGCTTCAAATAGGCCAAGACCAGTTCTTTCTGTAGTTCCAGTAACACCAAGCTTAAAAGCCTCTGCGAGTAATTGCTCGTCATTCCACCCATCACTATACGGCCGCTTCTGGGATAAGTGAAAAGGGATTGATACCCCTAGGTCGCATAACGCAATCTTAATCAACTTCTTTCTTGAGTAATACTGTCCAACCATGCAGCCACCGATTGGAGATTGCGAGTGGATCTTCACATTATCCATAATCTCGCTTAAGGCAAGTTCAATTCGTGAAAAGGAATCAGACGAGCTTACTACATACCGCTGGCAAAATTCTGCTATTCCAACAATTTCCTTAACCTGCGGCGATGTAAAACGAAGTTGATAACATGATTCTGCCTTGTCTGGTTGAAGCTGCGCCCTTGTTTCAACAAAGTGCTTATCAAATCCGATATTCGCTAGATATTGTCGAATTTGCCTCGAGCCAGGAGGGTTCAAAAAAGTTTAGTGTCATTCTTTGCGGAAACTCGTGCAACAAGAGCCGAAATTATCGCAATAAATGCTGGACTAATAAATGGGATATCCCTTAGGTCAAGAACGAGTTCTGCAAGTCCGCCATCACAAAGCCTGAGAGCTTCATTTACATTCGCGGTGCATTTCTGTAGTCCGGTGACGGTTGTAATGTCTTCAGGAAATTTCTGAACCATCCGCATAACGCCGCTAAGAAGAACTCATGAAAGCAAAGTACTCCAATATAGCGGTGTTTGCTCTCACCTGCAATACGGCTTACAACAATCACAAAATAAGCAAGCGGCGTACCAAGTTGCTTTCCATGTTCGTAACGCCCCTTATGATCAAGCAGTTCCCCCCCACGCCTCCCCCAAACCCCTCTTTTACCTAATCTCATTTTGAACAAATGTTTACTAAGTTAAATAAAATGAAAATAGCGCTTGACCATCCGTTCAAATCATTGTATATTGTAACCAGCTAATCGACCAAAAGCTGGACGGGTCCTCTTTTACTAGTGAAGAGTATCAACAAAGCCAGAGGAGAATCAGCAACCAACTTGCCGTGCTGGCACATCAAAGTACCTCTCACAACGGGGGCGAACTGATTCGCTGATACAGGCGGCACCGTACCCACAAGATCATACTGACACCGATTTGTTATTCCCCCACGCTTTAGCGGGGGGCAAGGGAGGTGCTCTGCCCTCCAATCAAAAAAAACGCGGCAACCGTATGGCCACCGCGTTCCGAACTTTCTTAATTCAAATTTCCTATTTGAATTAGACCATCCGCCCTGCTCCCAGTCCTACCCACGTTCCCACCAGACACCCGATGAGCGTAATGCCCACATTCGCCATCGCCGCACCCACCTTCGCGTCCTGCAGCAATGCAATCGTCTCGTAACTGAACGATGAATAGGTCGTGAAACCTCCCAACACTCCAATCGTCAGAAACACCTTCAGCGCAGGCGAGTCATCAAATCGCGCGGCCAGAGCGGACATCAAAAATCCGATCACAAAACAGCCCGTGATGTTGACCACCACCGTGCCGTAAGGAAATCCCAGTGCCGTCAAGCGGTACACCATCCCCGACATCAGATACCGCAGCGCCGACCCAATCCCGCCGCCGACAAAAATGAGGAGCAAATTCTTCATTGAGTCAAACTAACAAAACGCGGCGACTCTTTCAAGCCGCCGCGTCAACCAAGGAGAATTGGTTAGTACTAAAACGAATAGGTTACTTCAAACGCCGCCGTAGTGCGCGCATCCGTCGCCTTACCATCAGAATCCAGCCAAACTTCTTTGTTTGCCGAATCCATACGAATTTCGAGCAAGCAACCCATGTTCTTGCCGAGCTTTACCGTTGGAGCAATCGTGATGCTCGAGTAGATCATGTCCTTGCCCGATGGTACGCCTGTTCGAATCCCGAAATCATCAGTAAACGATCCATATCTTCCCGTCAAGCCAAACGTACCATTGAAATCGTAATGGCCCATGACGAGAAATCCTATCCAGCCGGCGTCTGCTGGAACTTCCCCATCC
This sequence comes from bacterium, assembly GCA_016721565.1. GTDB lineage: Bacteria > Electryoneota > RPQS01 > RPQS01 > RPQS01 > JABWCQ01. The sequence goes on from JADKHW010000003.1 coordinate 63,227, forward strand.
GTCCCGGCTTCGGATTCCGATCCGATATTCAGTTCCCCGCCGAGCAGAAGTTGTTCAGTCACATTCGCCGTAACGTCCACATCAATCACAGTCCGATCCTTCGCATCTTTGCCGCCAGCTTCGGGACCCAAAATCGCGGAGAGTCCCAATCCGATCTTTTCGACGGGCTTAATTCCCAAGCGGCCACCGAACGTAATCGCATCGTTGTTTTCGGCGTTGTTATCCCAACCGTTCACGATGTAAGCATGCAAATCAACCTGATCAGAGAAGCTCATGTAGCCCTTGATGCCGGTTAGATTCGTCGGCAACCCGTAAGTGAAAACTTCCGAATGCGAATATTGAAACATATCCACCGGATCAAGCAATTCATAGCCAATCGGAGCATTGAACTTACCGAACATGACTTCCAAACTCTTGTCATTAATCGGGAAGTTATACTGCATGTAGCCTTGCTCAAGATAGTCAATCGCGTTCATCGGATCCGCGCCATTGACATACTCGATGTCCGCGCGGACAAAGCCTTTTTCGCCCAGCGATCTTTGCAAATCCACTTCGACTTGATCAAGACTGAAGCCGTTAAATTCTCCCGAATCGGGATTGGCATTCGCGTCATTGAAATAAGCCGCATCCACAAATCCTGATGCAGACACGCCAGGCAGTTCAAGCGCCCACGCGGACGCGGCGCAAAGGAAAGTCAAAGCGATGAGAATGTTTCTCATAAAGTTCCTCGAAAAATTTGATTAATGTTCGTAAGCCTCTTCGCCGTGCAGTGTCAAGTCCAAACCTGCGACTTCTTCTTGTTCGGTAGTCTTGACCGCAGTGAACTTGTTGATGATCACGAGCATGGCATAGGTGAAACCGAAAGCGTAAATAGACGATACAACGATTGTCACGAGCTGCTTAATAAAGAAATCTCCGCCGCCATAGAGCAATCCATTTGCTCCGGCAGGATTGACCAACTTACTGCCAAGTATGCCCAACATCACAATACCCAACACCCCGCCGACGCCGTGGACTCCCCAAACATCAAGCGCGTCATCCCATTGCAGCTTATTCTTGAGTGACACCGCAAAGTAGCAAACGATACCGGCAATACAACCGATAATCACAGCGCTGGTCGTCGAGACATATCCCGCCGCCGGAGTGATGGTCGCAAGTCCTGCCACCGCGCCCGTGAGTAATCCGACAAATTTCGGTTTCTTCTCCAACATCCAAGCCAGCATCATCCACACAACACCGGCGAACGACGCGGCAATGTCTGTATTCAAGAAAGCAAGACCGGTTATCGAATCAACCTTCAATTCACTTCCCGCATTGAAGCCGTACCATCCAAACCAAAGCAAACCCGTTCCCAGAGCAACCAACGGGATGCTATGAGGAATATTCTCAACAACTTTTCGCCTGCCAACATAAAGAATTGAAGCAAGCGCGGCCATACCAGCAATATTGTGAACGACAATACCGCCCGCGAAATCCAACACTCCCCACTTCTGCAAAATGCCGCCGCCCCACACCATGTGGACGAACGGGCAATAGACAAACAAAAGCCACGCAACCAAGAAGATCAAATAAGCCGGAAACTTGATGCGGTTGGCGAATGCTCCCGTGATCAAAGCCGGAGTAATAATCGCGAACATCATCTGATAAGCAAAGAACACGAACAACGGAATGCTCGGATTCAGTGGACACGGAGTGTTTAGATCTACTCCGTTCAAGAACGCCTGATCAAGGTTTCCAACAATCGCGCCGTCACCCGAGAAACAAAGCGAATAACCAACAGCCCACCAAACAATCGTGGTGACGCCCATCGAAACGAAACTCTGGATCATAATAGCCAGAGTGTTACGACGGCTCACCAGCCCGCCATAAAAAAAGGCCAACCCCGGCGTCATCAACATGACGAGGCTTGTGGCCACCAACATAAAACCTGTGTTACCTGTGTCAAACATGATAATTCCTCAAATAAGAGTGGAATGATACCTGTTCAACAAGATAGGATAAAGAACGAGATGCGGTATCAGGAAATTCCTGATTTTAAGGCAGGTCTTCCCTTAGTCAAATGCTATTCGAGCGAGGTCAAGCCTTCGCGGAGGGCATAACGAGTGAGTTCGGGGAGGGTGTGAATGTCGAGCTTGTTCATGATATGCATGCGATGGGTCTCGACGGTTTTCGCACTCAGATTCAAGAGATCCGCAATCTGCTCGCTGTTTTTTCCCTCGGCCAAAAGCTGCAAGACTTCGCGCTCGCGGCCGCTGAGAATCTCGAATGCCGACTTTAGGGCTGCATTGCCTTGCTGAGCGAAACCGGCGATAACTTGTTCATTGATTTGTGGAGAAAGATAAAGTTGATTGCTCATCACTTTCTGAATCGCACGAAATATCTCTTCCGGTGACGAGTCTTTGAGCAAGTAGCCACGAACACCAGCACGCAAAGCTTCCAAAACATAACGGCGATCCGAGTGCATGGAGACAATAACGACTCGCACTTCGGGCACCTCTTCGTGCAGTCGTCGTGCGGCTTCAATACCGTTTAGTTCGGGCATCGAAATGTCCATCAGAACAACATCCGGAATGTGCTCTTTAACGATTGAAACAGCTTCAAGCCCGGTTGCGGCTTCACCCACAATGGAAACATCAGGATGCCGCTCGATTAGCTGCCGCAAACCCATGCGGAAAAGTTTGTGATCATCGGCGAGAACGATTCGGACTTTGCTCATTTTGCCTCCAGCGGCACGGACAACGTGACAATTGTTCCCTGCCCGATTTTAGAATCAAGGCTCATCGAGCCACCGAAGTAGCGCAGTCGCTCACGGATGCTGAAAAGACCAAAGCCTTCCCGCGCGGCAGGCTGATCAAGCTTTGCCGTGTCGAAACCAATGCCGTCATCTCTGACGGTAACGACGTACCAATGTCCTTCAACTTTGGTTGAAATGTTTACTGTTTTGGCTTGCGCATATTTGACACAATTCGTGAGCAGCTCTTGCACGCAGCGAAAAAGAGTGATGTTAACCGCTTCAGGAAGATTTGGCGAAACGGGACTGAGGTTTGACCTTCGTGCTCAGCTTGTGATGCTGTTCATAGTGCTCAGCAAGCCATTCGAGTGCCGCAGAGAGTCCGAGTTCGTAAAGAATCGGGGTACTGATTTCAAATGTCAATCGGCGCGTGAATTGAATGGCACGCTCGATTAAGGCAATGATCTCATCAAAGCGATTTTCAAATCCGCAAAAGACGGCGTCACCGCGAAATTGCTGTGCACGCAATTTGATGAAAGCAAACTCTTGTATGACATGGTCGTGCAAATCAACGGCGATTTCGCGGTTCTTGCGCGCTTCGGCAAGCGAAAGTTCAGTGGCCAAGCGGCGCAGTTCCGAGGTTCTTTCTTGGACTTGTAATTCCAGATTCTCGTTGGCAAGCTTATGCTGTACATACGAGCGGAGCATTTCGGCCACGGAATCGACAAGCTCGCGCTCTTCAGCCAAGAATGGGCCTTCGTCTTCTGTAGGGCGCTCCTCAAGATAGACAATCTGCAGAATGCCGTCTTCGCCCAGGAGCGGAGTGAACTTAGCCGACTGTATCCACGGTGTAGTTTGAAAGCCAGACGAGGATTCATCAACATTTCGAAAGCAGATACGAGCCGCTGCAATTTCGGGATACTGCCAAGCGGCAGGCAAAAGAGCCACAACATCGCGCAAAACGTCGCGCATCGAGCGGTCATCATCTTGAAGCAGACGCGCAGTTTTATGAAGGGCGGTAAGCTCTTTGACGCGCTCTTGCAGCTTGTGCAATGTGAGGTCAGATGGCGGAGTGGACATATTTGAATTTACGACAGAATAAGTGAATCCGCAAGTAAACAAAATGCCGCCCCAAAATGAGACGGCATTGCTGAAATTTGCGCAGGCGACGGGCTATCTTCCGGCCTGCCAGATTCCGCCGCGCAAGGGATATTTTGTGGGGTCGCGCTCGGCTAAGCGTGCGTAAAGCTCTTTGCCGCCTGACGACGTGTAGCCGTTCGTTTCGGCCCATGCAAAGCCTGTTTCCAGCGACTCCATTTCGAGATCTGCCGCGCGCGAACTAAACTTATAGAGCTTTCGAGCGCAAACTGGCGGCATCTGGATCACGGCGATCCAGCGAATGCGTGGCCAGATCAAGCGTCTCGTGAACGGTGCGATTCATCAAAGCATAGTCACGGTCGAGCGCGAGCTTGTGTTCTGCCAATATTGACAGCGAATCACGATCCGGCACGGCTGCGAAAAGCTGTGTGAACACCTCGGCAAGCGCTTCGGATGATTCGGACGCGAGCTTGTTGGCTTCCTTCAACTTGCGCACCAAGATTTTCGGTCATGGAGACAACGGCATCAGGATTCGACGTGGCATTCAGCGTGCGCGAAATCTGCGTCGCATTAGCCGATGTGGCTTGCCATTGACTACCGCAGAGCTTCCGCAATTCCATCACAGGCTTCAGCAAGTCCTGATAGAGTGAAGCGACAGAATAATCTGCTCCCTCTATACTCTGATTTTGCCGCGCATATCGCCACGCGAGCTTGCGATAGTCGGCGCATTTTTGCAGAACCGGAAACGCTTCATGCACGATCGCATCAAAGCGCGGTGAATAGCCGTTTTGTCCGAAACTGCGCAACGGAGTCTGCTGCCACAACGACGCGGCCCAACCTTCTAATTGATTGGCAACGTGAACGTAGAGGTCGTAGGTTTCTTGACGAGCTTCGGCCTGAAAGTCCCGCGTTTGCGTTGACCAATGATCAGGTGCCAATTCGGGTAGATTTTGATCGTCATGCTGTGCGGTAAAGACAAAGATGTCCGCCGCCTCTCCGAATGTGGCAAGTGCTTGGTCACGCAATTTGTCGCGCATGACCAAATCTTCGGGGCGACTCGAATACATGCCCAATCGCAACAGCGCGTCGCCTTCCAAGCGATGAAGTTTCCCGGTTAACAAGGCAACCGCAGATTCGTATGACGGCGCGATGGTCAACAGTTCATTCGTGCTCTTTTCGAGGTCGTTGCACCAACGCGAGGCTTCTTTAGCATTCCATTCGAGTGAAACGTGCAAAGTTTTGTCAAGTGCGGCAAACTCAAATTGGAGCAACTCCCAGCGCGCGCGCGCGGCGGCGTTGGCTACAAGCGGATCGCTGAAACCGGGACGACGTTTGTGTTTTTGCCACACGTTCCACGCCAGCTCAAATTCTTGTTTGGCCTGAATGTCACGACTTAAGACTTGCTCAATCAAACCCAATTCAACAGCGGCACGCAAGGCTTGTGGAGTATTCGGAGCGGTGTTGTTGCTCAACGTGAACAGAACTTCGCGCGCGGCCTCTTCCTGATCGGCACGCAACAGAACATTTGCCAGCGTCAGTTGATCTTGTGCGGGTAAAACATAGTTCGCGCGCTGGAGTCCGATGCCGATAAATGCGGCGGGCAGCCAGAGCTGCTCTTGCGAGTAGGCGCGAAATAGCGTGGCTTTGAAATCACCTGCCCATGAAGCAGTGGGATTGTTGCCAGACATATCGAGCAACATATCCGCGACGGCGAGTTGATCCTCGGGTTTCCGTTCAGTGGCCAGCAAAATGGCAGGACATATTTCGTCCACGGAGCTTCGGGGTCAGTTTTGCATAACTCAACCGCCCATTGGTGACCCGTTGGGTTATTTGAAGTGGCGCGCGCGATTAGAGCAATCGTGTGATAGGTGGAATCCCGCCACTTCTCGTCGCTGTCAGTCAACAGCGATGCTTTGAGTTCGTCACCCAAATTTTTCAATTGAGCGACATCCGGCGAGGGTTGATCGAGCAAGATTCTTGCAGTTTGCAATTGCTGCTGCAAATCGGTGACCGTTCCCGCAGCGGAAGCCGTGAAAATCATGCAAAGACTAGCGAAATACATCGTAATTCTGTAGCGCACGGGAAAACACTCCTGAGTTAGCTACAATGTATTTGGCAATCCTTATGCCCGCTTGTTAAGCGGATTTTGCGCTGGCGCATGCGCTTTGTGGGGGAGGGTAATGTTACGAAACAGAACAGCCCCGTAAGCGGGGCCGTTGAATTCTTTAGCGAAGAAGAAGAAGCTTTTGAGTTCGCGAGAAAACAGGTGTCTCAAGAGTTGCGAAATAGAGACCAGAGGCCCACTTATCACCATTGACTTTGAACTCGTGTGCTCCGGCAGTCATGTTGCCCAATTCGAATCGCTCAACTTCACGACCGAGGATGTCGTGAATTTTGAGCGTGACGTTAGTGAGATGCGGCAATGTGAACGACAGTGTTGTTGTGGGGTTGAAGGGGTTGGGGTAGGCGGAAAGGGCAAAATCCGACGGGACGAATTTGGGGATGTGTTCATCAATGCGGTTGTCAGTCCAATGCGGGAAATAAATCCATCGTAATCCGGCTGGCCTATCTGTGGAAGAGCGTCAGGAGTTACCGGAAAACTGTTTGATTGAGTTCCTCCGTGAGCCAAATCGTTGATGCATCTTGAACCCACAATTGAATTATTTGTTCAAAGTCTTCCCCACCGAAATACGAGCCGTACTCCAGTGAAGCAAGATCGGGCGAGAGTTTCGCAATAAACAAGTCCGTGGTTATACCTTCACGATTAGGTCCGAAGATAGAATCAATGGCATCATGAGTCATCGGGAAAGCCACATCATTCGTAGTTCCTGCAACAACAAACGAACCATCAGGAGATCTTGCACCAGCAGTAACCTCATCGTGGAATTGTGCGCCTAACAATGTGGAGTGAACTATTGTATCCGGCGGCGCAAAAACGGTGATAAAACCATCTGCTTGCTGATGCACCCCTTCTAAGATTGTGTCATACGCATCGGGCGTTGTTGGCCACGTTTCAGACCGTGTTGACCCAAATAGCGCAAGTCTGCCGCCTTCCATCAATTCAAAGGAATATATTTCATCTTGATTTTCGCCACCCATATATGTTGAATATAGAATGGCCGGTGGAGTCAACTGATAGCGGACCAGAAAAGCGTCCGCAGAACCTCCACCTCCGAATTCGCTTTGAAAAGCGTCGTTTGTAACGGTGCAGACCCGTTGAATAGACTAACCCAGATAACCACAATTCATCGTCATTTATGAGTTTCAGGTCAACGCCGACGCAATTGGTTCCACCCAAATAGGAGGAATAGAGGACTAAAGGACTATTAATATCCATATCTATAAGAAACGCGTTGCCGCCTCCAATTATGCCGGGAGACAACGCATTCTGTGTTATCGGGAAATTCTCAGACGAAGTGTTTCCAGTTAGAATAAGGTGGCCAGACGAATTGACAACCGCGTCTTCTATATAGTCGAGACCGGAGCCTCCGAGGTAAGCACTATAAAGAAGAACGCTTCCACCCTTGCATCAGAACTTAGTTTTGTCAAAAATACGTTTGCATTCCCCATTAGTGCCTCTTGGTACGCACCCGTAGTCGTCGGAAAATCTGAAGAGGTAGAAGTACCACACAACACGATCTCACCGTTCGGAAGTACTGTAGTACGGTCAGGATAATCGAGTCCTTCATCACCACCAAAGTATGTGCTATGGATCAAAGGATCCACAACCAATTCCTTCCCCGCATCAAACACTCCAACATCATATCCTACTCTCGTCTCATCCATCACTCGAAAACCCGCATCCACGCGCTTTTGCATTCTTGCTTCTTGCTGACACGCAAACGGTGCTTTCTCTTTCACATCACCAAGCGAAGCTTTGAGAATAGGATTACCTTGTGCATCAACTCGCAACGGCGCATCGAGGCCGAGATACTCCATTTGGATTTGAGTGGGGTCGGCTCCGGGTTTGACGTGGTAGATGGTTTCTACGCCTTGTTGGTCGGCGCGGTATTCTACATCAATGCCGGGCCAAACTTCGGGGACGATGACATTCTCATAATGCCCAACCCTGCTCCGCCATTTTGTGGAGTCGCGGCCTAAGAAGTAGTTTGAATAGTGGGTGAGTTTGTTCTCGCCGATTGCTATCTCGGTGGGCGGGGCAGGTGAAGACACCTGCCGCCGCGACGCTTTGACATAGTGAATCTGCACGACATGCCCCCGCACCGTGACGGGATCACGCTTGCGTTCAAAGGGGTCGAACTTGCTTGACGCGGGCGGATTGCCATCCGCCCCTACATATTTTGTGAACTCCCGAAAGTCCACGGTCATCCCCTTCGGTGTCACATAATAGACGGTGCTCCCAACCTCGCATTTGAACTGAAAATCGCCTTCCCATTGGCCTTCGTTGGCGATCCAATATGGGGTAGCCGCAGACACCCCCCCTTGCCCCCCCGCGAGCAGGGGGGAATTCAGAAACAGCAATGTTAGGAGCAGGATGGGCATGTAAACAAGGTAGTGCGGACAGGAGGAAATGTCAAGCGGCGCGGGGTGCTCAACAAAACAGCCCCTTGCGGGGCTGTTGAATTCGATTGTTGACGAAGATTCTTAATCGACTTTATGCTCAGCGACTTGGACAAGCGCGTTGAAGCGGTTGTACGCGGCACGGGCTTCGTCGCGGTCGGCGGAGTTTTCGGCGGACTCAATGCGCTTGTGGGCTTCGAGCTTGTCTTGCTTGGCCTTGGCAACATCAATTTCATTCTTGCTGAAACAGGTTTCAGCGAGAATGATGGCTTTGTTGTCCTGCACGGTGAAGTAGCCGCCGCCGATGGCGAACTCTTCTTTGTGACTGGGGAAATCGATTTGCAAACGGCCCGGTCCAAGACCTGCAACCATCGGCGCGTGATTGGCTAACACTCCGAAATCACCACCGGAACCGGGGGCGCGCACATGCACGACTTCAGCCGAAATCAAGTGCTTTTCAGGAGTGATCAGCTCAACGTGAAACGTATTGGCCATGACTTACTTTTGCGCGGCTTCGTGGTTGCGGATAACGTCTTCGATGCCACCGCACATATAGAAGCTCTGCTCGCCAATGTGATCGTAATCGCCGTTCAGAATGCCCTTGAAGGCCTTGATGGTGTCGGCAGTCTTGACATACACACCCGGACGGCCCGTGAAGGCTTCAGCGACGTGGAACGGCTGTGACAGGAACTTCTGAATCTTACGCGCACGCTCGACGACTCGCTTGTCATCGTCAGAAAGTTCGTCCATACCGAGAATCGCGATGATGTCCTGCAAGTCTTTGTAGCGCTGAAGCGTGGACTGCACACCACGAGCGACATCGTAATGCTCTTGACCGACAATCATCGGATCGAGAATTCGCGAAGTCGAGTCGAGCGGATCCACAGCAGGATAGATACCCAACTCAGCAATCTGACGGGACAACACGGTGGTTGCGTCAAGGTGCAAGAAGGTGGTCGCCGGAGCAGGGTCGGTCAAGTCGTCGGCAGGAACGTAAATCGCCTGCACGGACGTAATCGAGCCTTTGTTCGTTGAGGTAATGCGCTCTTGAAGCGCGCCCATCTCAGTTGCGAGCGTCGGCTGATAACCCACGGCGGACGGCATACGACCGAGAAGTGCGGACACCTCGGAACCGGCCTGCGTGAAACGGAAGATGTTATCAATGAAGAGCAGCACGTCGCGGCCCTCTTCATCACGGAAATACTCAGCCATCGTGAGACCCGTCAAAGCGACGCGCGAACGCGAACCTGGCGGCTCATTCATCTGACCGAAGACCATTGCGACTTTGGAATCCTTCAACGCGCCTTTGTCAACCTTCGTCAGGTCAAAGGTGTGCGCATCAAAGCCCTTGCCGTAAGACACAACGCCGGATTCAACGAACTCGCGCAGAAGGTCGTTACCTTCACGCGTACGTTCACCGACACCTGCGAACACGGACAAACCAGAGTGCTCTTTGGCGATGTTGTTAATCAATTCCTGCACGATAACGGTTTTGCCGACACCGGCGCCGCCGAAAAGCCCGATCTTACCACCCTTTGAGAAGGGCTGAATCAAGTCGATGACCTTAATACCGGTTTCGAGAATTTCGGCTTTGGTATTGAGTTCCGTCATCTTCGGAGCCGAGCGGTGAATCGGATAACGCTTTTCAGAATTAACCGGACCAAGATCATCCACAGGTGCACCAGTGACATTCAAAATGCGGCCCAGCACTGCGGCACCGACAGGCACATTAATGGGTTGCGCAGTGTTGACGACAGCCATGCCGCGAGTCAAACCTTCGGTCGGGTCCATGGACACGGCGCGAACGGTGTTGTCGCCCAAGTGCTGCTGCACTTCGAGCGTGACCTCTGTGCCTTGCTTGTCGCAATGAAGCGCAGTGTAAAGCGGCGGGAGATCGCCGTCCGGAAATTCGACGTCAATTACGACGCCGATGATCTGCTTGATGGTACCGTTTTTCATCGGATCTATATTTGATTAAGAGAAAATTACAATTTTGCGAGGATCGCGTCGCGCCACTCGGATTGCTTACGAGCGAAAGCTGCTTGCAATATCAGCGGCATCAATTCGCGGTCGTAAGCATTGGGGTAGGTGGTGCGGGATTCAAGGAACGTTAAGATGGCATCGGGTTGTGCACGTCCGATTTCACGCATCGCGGAAACGACGTTGCGGCGGACAAACTCAGCGGCATCTTCATAGAGCGGCATGAGCAACTTCAAGACGCGCTCGGTGTTTTGAGCGGATTGAGAAGCGTATCCAACAAGCCCGCGAGCAACGACGCGGCGAACTCGATAGTTTGCATCAGTGCGCCATTCATCAAAGACCGTGTAAACGAAATCTGCGTGCATTTCAGCCCAACCGGCAAGCTCGGGACGCAGATCAAAAATCATCGGGACGGTGTCGCGAACTCCGGAGCTTTCGTCATCGGCAAGATGCTTGATGAGCGAGAGCCAAGTGCGCGGATTGAACTTTCCGACTCTTCCGATCAACACACATCCAAGCGCGCGAGCGGCTTCGCAGGCCGAACTCGAAAGTCTGAGTGTGATGTCCACAGCGGCATCGGGGTTGCGCTCGATGGCATCGGCGACGGTGTTGCCGAGTTCGAGAATGCGAAACGTCTCTTCGGCTGAGTATTCAGAGAGCAGTTGTTCGCAGTCGGCGAAGTGCAGATCGGCTTGATCCGGCACATCGCGCCAACGCTTAATCGACGTTAAGATTGCAGCAGCGAGAGCGTCGCGGCTTTCAAGCGCATCACTCACGAGGTCGGGAACGATCCGCCGGGGGGACGCAAAGGATCAGAGGGGTGCTCAACATGCCCACGATGTTCACGCGGTTCGGGAGCGGCGCGCTCGATTACCGAACGCATGTCCTGCAAGTCGATGAAGTGCGAACCGATAGCTTGACGCAATTCGGCGGCAATCCAGTTTTGCGTTGAGACAACGCAGATTTGACGACCGCGTGAGCGCAGAAGCTCTAAGGCGCGCTCGAAGTCTCCGTCACCGGAGAGCAGAATCGCTTTGTCAAAGTTGTCGATGGTGTTGAACATATCCATGACGATTTCGACGTCGAGATTGGCCTTTTGCGTGGTCTCGCCGGTTTCACTGTCATAAATCGTTTTCAAACCTTTGGTGCGCACGACATAGCCTGCATAGGACAGGAAGCGCACAAAATTTTCATCGCGCGGGTCGGGCGGCTGCTTAAGACCCATGTACCAATAAGCGTCCGTAAGCTCATCGTCGCCGCGTAGAACTTTTAATAATTTTGCAGGATCAAAGAACCAACCGAGTCCTTTTTTCTGCGTGTAAAACATATTTGCGCCATCCACGAAGATGGACACGCGCTTGCGAGGAAGTTGCGGCACGAATTAAATTACCTTTTTGCGTATCAATAAATATAAGCGTCTGTGCCGTCTCATGGGCACCGTTTCGGGTGGCAAATCCATTTCAGAGGCGGAAGGAGCGTGTGCTGACGTTAACTTGTGCCAGCTTCGGCGCAGTGGAGACAATTTTGATTGCTCCAAAAAACGGGTGGCTTGTTCCTGAAAGAATGCGACGTCGCCCGCGTAGAAAAGATCAAGATCAGAAAACCCGTGCGCCCAGCTTGCAGCATCAGGCGGTGTAGGTAAACCGTGTTTTACTGCTTCAGTCAATTCGGGAATTGATAGCTGAAGTTCAACGGCAAATTTTTCAAGGCTGCGATAGATCGTCTTTTGCAGATCGGTACCGAGGGGGCAGGCAACAATCACTTCGCGTTTCGCGAGTGCGGCCAGCTTCTTGACGTAGGCTGTGCGTTCGCTTGTCGGTAAATGATGAACCTAGTCAAAAGAGATAACAACGTCGGAGGAGGTTTCGCCGCAGGTTATTGTCATCCCTTGAAACAATGGTTGCATCAACTCAGACAGAACATTTGCATCCGGACCAATCAACGCGACAGAGGAAAAAGGCGGATCAGCTTCTTGAAGCAGATCGGCTAAGTAGCGTGCGCTGGACGATGAATCAAAGAACGGGAGTTGCACAGGAGCGGGCGGAACGCCTTCCGCCCCTACTTAAGGCCTTCGGCGCCGGCGACGATTTCTAAGATTTCACCGGTGATGGCGGACTGACGAGCCTTGTTATATTGGAGCGTCAGACGGTCGATGATTTCACCTGCGTTCTGCGTCGCATTTTCCATAGCAGTCATGCGGGCGGCCATTTCTGATGCGAAGGATTCGAGTAAGATGTGCCACATTTGTACATTCACGTACTTGGGCAGGATGGTGTTCAGAATCTCCATCTCGTTCGGCTCGAAGATGATCTCGGTTCCGCAGTTTTTCGGCTCATGCTCGGGGACAATCGGAAGCAATTGCTCGACGACGACTTGCTGCTGAATGACACTCTTGAATTCGTTATAGACCACATACACACGGTCCATCGTGCTGTTCAAGTACTGCGATGTGATGGTTTCGCCCAACTCGACGGCGTGATTGAAATCGAGATTATTGAAGAAACCGGACATGCGGCCCGTGACATCAGCACCACGACGTGTAAAGAACTCTGAACCCTTCTTACCAACTGTGATCAAGTGCACCTCATGCTGCGCGTTTTCACGCATCAACTGTTGTGCCTTCTTCATGATATTCACATTGAAGCTACCGGCCAATCCTCTGTCACCCGTGACGACGACGATGCCGATGCTATCAACCTCGCGAACCTCCAACAGCGGATGGTGCGAGCGATCGACACGCGCGGACAGATCGCGAATCGCATCGCGGAGCGTCAGCGAATACGGGCGCGCATTCATCATGGCTTCCTGCGCACGACGGAGCTTGGCCGCCGCGACCATTTTCATGACGCGCGTAACCTGCTGCGTGGACTTGACGCTGGAGATGCGCCGCTTAATTGTTTTTAGACCGGCCATGGATCAAAAAATAGGAAATAGGAAATTCAAAATGGGAAAGAGACTCAGATTCCGGCGAGACGAGAACGTCCGCGCTCGGCGGCAATCTGCAACACACAATAGAACCAAAACAGAATCAACCCGAAACACTGGCTACCACTAATTATATGACCGATTGGGTCATCGGTATAAAAGCGAGTCAGCTTCATGGTGAAGAAGAACGCGGCGGCAATCAAAAGAACACTCTGAACATCAATCTTGCCGCGTTGCCATTCTGGCAGAACTCAACCCCAAGCGCAGGCAAGGCAAACAAAGAATAGTGTTCCCACGTCACGGGCAAAGCGAGCAAGACGCCTGATATCACCAAGCCGTTTTCAAGAGCGAACGGGGTGATAATTTGCGAATGCCATAACAGCAAGGCTGTTCCGCCCATGAAGAACACTGTAAAGAACAATCGAGGCAATCTTGATTGTCAGCGTCGGCGCGAAATGCGTTCAAGCAATCCGTGGCCCAAGACTGCGCGTGTGAACCACCCTGAAGGCGATTGATTGCCGAAGAAGGTGTACACGACGTTGCCAAATTCTTGCACGGCTTGCCACCAGCGCAGGTGAATTTCGATTCCCATTGTCGCAACGGACAACAGGTAAATCAAGCGCACACCAAGCGAACGAACCAGAATCTTCCATTGCTTTCGCAAGAAGGCAGCATCAACCAACCGGCAGGAAAGATCTTAATCGCAATGACTGAGCCGAGCAATGCTGTTGCGGCGAAACGCGAGGATTTGAGTCTTAGCAATCCTTCCCAGAAGAGCGCGGCAAGCAGGGAACGATTTGAGCAAGCTTGCTTGCTCTGGCCATCGGATAGCAAACCAGCACCAGAGCGAGTGCCCACAAGAAACCACGCCAGAAAAGATTCGCCGATAGTGCGAACGATTTGCGATGCAAATACAAAGAGCAGAAGGATGTTGATGCCGAGCAGAAAATTCCGCCAGACATAGACATGCACATCAGAGAACGGAGCCAACACTCCGGCAACGAACGGCGGATAGAAGAAAGCGTTTTCATCACCCCACGCACCGAGCCGTTCGGCCTGAGGGTGGTACCATTCCTTCACCCATTGATCATATTCGGCATAGCTCGTGTACATATTATCGGGCTGATCGGTGTGCCACGATAAAGACGCAAGCTGAATATGAAAAAGATCAATGTGCCAAAGCGGGAACGTTGTTCTTTGCCAAAGAAATACTCCGACAGCAAGAACAATCGCGAGTAACCAATCGGGTGGGCGTTTCACGAGTGTGCCGCCCCCTTGCGGGAGTTACTTAGTCCAGGTGGCTTTGAAGTCTGTGATCAGAGTCTTCAGCTTGCCGGTGAGATCGTCGTCGATGGCTTTCTTGGTGCGAATGCCTTCGAGAACGGGTGCTCCGACCGAGCGAACGTACTTGGCATAGTCGGCTTGGAAACGCGCGATGTCACCATCTTCGATGTCGTCGAGATAGCCTTGACCGGCAGTCCAGAGAATCACGACCTGCTCTTCAACGGGCCACGGTGAGTATTGACCTTGCTTCAAAACTTCGACGAGCTTGGCACCACGAGTCAACTGAGCCTTGGTGGCTTTGTCGAGGTCGGAGGCAAACTGCGCGAAGGCCGCGAGAGCACGATACTGAGCCAAGTCAAGACGCAGCTTACCTGCCACTTGACGCATGGCTTTGATCTGCGCATTACCACCCACACGCGAAACGGAGATACCAACGTTAATAGCGGGACGAATACCGGAATAGAAGAGTTCTGATTCCAAGAAGATCTGACCGTCGGTGATCGAAATCACATTAGTCGGAATGTATGCAGACACGTCACCGGCCTGAGTTTCGATGATCGGGAGTGCGGTCAACGATCCTCCGCCTAATGCGTCGTTCAATTTCGCGGCACGTTCGAGCAAACGTGAATGCAAATAGAATACGTCACCCGGATAGGCTTCGCGGCCCGGCGGACGACGCAGCAAGAGTGACATCTGACGATAGGCCCAAGCGTGCTTGGTCAAGTCGTCATAAATACAAACGGCGTGCTTGCCGCTGTCACGGAAATACTCGCCCATCGCGGCGCCCGCGTACGGAGCAAGGAACTGCAACGGTGCCGAGTCCACAGCGGTGGATGATACAACAATCGTGTGCTCCATCGCGCCATTTTCTTCGAGCGTCTTGACGACTTGAGCAATGGTCGAACCCTTCTGACCGATTGCAACGTAGATGCAGATAACACCCTGACCTCGCTGATTGATAATTGTATCAATCGCGATGGCGGTTTTACCTGTCTGACGGTCGCCGATGATCAACTCACGCTGACCACGACCGATGGGGATCATCGCGTCAATAGCCTTGATACCGGTTTGAAGCGGCTCCTTCACGGGCTGGCGGCTTACAACACCGGTGGCAATGCGCTCAACAGGGCTGAAGAGCTTGGCATTGATGGGGCCTTTGCCGTCGAGCGGTTGACCGAGCGGGTTGACCACGCGGCCCACGAGTTCGGGACCAACGGGGACTTGAACCACTTTACCGGTACGCTTGACGATATCGCCTTCTTTCACCGATGCGTCGGATCCGAAGAGCACGCAACCGACGTTGTCCTCTTCGAGGTTCAAGGCCATACCTTGAATATCGCCGGGGAATTCGACGAGTTCGCCATACATGACCTTATCGAGGCCATAGACGCGGGCGATACCGTCACCGACGTAGACGACGCGGCCGACTTCGTCAACGGCAGAGAGCGACTTGTAATCGGCAATCTGCTCTTTGAGTATTGAAGTTATTTCTTCGGGCTTAAGTTTCGTGGACATGGGGAAAGAAAATTGAAAATAGAAAATCGAAAAGAAAAAATCAGACAGCGGCGGACATTAGCTTGCCCAAGTCGTGGACTTTGCGGGATAGCGAGCCGTCGAGGATACGGTCGGGATATTGAACGACAACACCGCCAATTAAGGCAGAATTGACTTTGTAGGTGATGACAGGAGTCTTGCCGCTACGAGTGGCGATGCTCTGAGCGACGTTTTGTTTCATCGTATCAGAGAGCGGAACAGCAGTGGAGACGGTGACTTCAACTTCACCGAGAGATTCGCGGTAAAGCTTATGAAAACGAGCTGGAATCGCCGCGAGAATTTCTAACCGAGCTTTTTCAATCAGGAGATCAATAAAGCGGCGTGTCATTTCGCAAAAGCCGACTTTGTCACCGATGCTCATAAGAATCGCACGGCGTTTGGCATTGCTGAATGACGGACTGGCCAAGAGCACGGGAGTTCGCGGTTCTCTTGATAGATCGCTGCGAGCGCTTGCAAATCTTGCTCTACTTCAGCGGCACATCCGACTTTCAGAGCGGCCTGAAAAAGCGACTTGCCGTAGCGAAGCGAAGTTGCGCCGTCAATACCTTTCAACGGTCCTCCTTCAGAGCTTCCATGATGAGCTTCTCGTGTTCTTTGTCATCAATCACGCGGCCCAGCAAACGCGAGGTTGCTTTGGCCGTGAGTTCGGCGACGTGACGCGAGAGATCAGCTTTGGCGAGGTCGGATTCACGTTCGATGTCAACGCGAGCCTTTTCGAGCAGTTTTTGACCTTGCTCTTTAGCCACTGTTTCCATTTCGGCGCGATGCTTTTCAGCTTGATCCTGCGCGGACTGGATGATATCGGCGGCCTCTTTTTTCGCGTTGGCCATGGCCTGCTTATAGTCGGCCAACATTGCGCCGGCTTTTTCGCGTTCGGACTTGGCTGTTTCGAGGTCCGTGCGGATCGAATTTTCACGATCCGTCAAACCTTTGATGATAGGCTTCCAGCCGAATTTGCCCACGATCCAAACGACGATCAGAAATGTGATAATCGTCCAGAGAATGGAACCGGGTTCGATGTTGAGGATATTTTGCAGGCCCATGAGTGCTTTTGTGCTACAGTTTCAGATTCCGGCGGGGAACCGCTACGCTTAATCCCTCGGCGAGTGCATAATTCATTCGGCAGCCACAGGGGCAGCCGCTACACCAAGAACTTACTTGGTCCAGATGAGGATACAGATCAGGAATGCGAAGAGGGCGGCACCTTCGACAAGACCGGCCATAACAAGGGCAGCACCCTGAATCTTACCGGCGGCTTCGGGCTGACGAGCGATACCGTCCATTGCGCCCTTACCGATTGAACCAATACCGATACCAGCACCAAGAGCGAACAGACCGGCGCCCAAACCAGCGCCAAGAAGAGCGAGACCGTTTCCGAGTTCCATTTTCGAGTTTCTCCGAAAAAGATTGCGTGATATGAAAAGAAAATTAGTGCGAGGGGTGCATGGTCAGGCCCATGAACGTGGCCGTGAGCATGATAAAGATGTAGCTCTGGATAAGGGCTACGATGATTTCCAACATGAAGACACCGACTGCAACTGCAATTGCAGGAGCGGCAAACATCAAGCTGACAATCAAACCGAGCAAAACTGCAAGTACAGCGTGGCCGGCGAGCATGTTAGCAAAGAGACGAATTGTCAGTGCAAATGGACGAATCATGAAGCTGACGATTTCGATGATGATCATCAACGGCATCAGCCAACCCGGAACACCGGGAGGGGCAAACGAATGCAGAAAGCCGCCGAGGCCGTTAACCTTGACACCCATGCCAACCATCAAGCTCAATGTGCAGAGAGCAAGTCCGGCGGTAACATTGACATTACCTGTTGCCGAACTTCCCCAAGGAAGCAGGCCGAGCAGGTTGGAAAAGAGAATGCCTAAGAACAACGACATGAAGTACGGCATGAACGCATCAGTCTTTTCATGCAGGTTCGGTTTCACGACCTCGTTGCGGACAAACACAATCAGACCTTCAAGCGCATTGCGGAAGCCACTGGGAACAGCAGTCTTCTGACGTGCGGCCAACCAAACCATCAGGCCCATCAGAGTCAGAGCAATCAGCCACCAAACGCGGTGCTTGGTAAGCGTGAATTCGTAATCACCAAAACGAAATGTAGGAAGATGAATATCCGCGCCGAAGAACTCCATGTGGTCAGAATCAACCAAGTGGTGTTCAAGGATCGCAACGAGCGTGGCACCCAATCCACCCTCTCCGTGACCGCCGTGACCTTGTTCTGTCTTGACGGGCTGCGCGTGCGGGTCTCGTTTGGCAACCTGATGGTCCTCCTTAGCGAACGCGAGTCCGCAAAGAGCGACAACGGCGAAAATAAGTAGCGTACGAGCGAATTTCATTTGGCTGAACGGGAGATCAGGAATTCAATAGCGAGACTGAGATAAAAAGCGAGCACGATTCCGAGAACAATAGCGACTTTGCCTACTTCGGGATTTTGCATCTGCCAGAAGAGACCAGCGCCAATTAACGTGAAGCGTAAGGCAACACCGATGCCCCAGAGCTTGACGAAATTGGCCATGCTGTGGCGGGCTTTGAACCAAGCGAGAATGAGTGCAGGGATAGAAGCAATGGCACTGATGGCCATGCCGATCAAGAACGAATTCATTCGGCGGAGTCGGAATCGTTGCGGGAATCTTGCTGGCGTAGCATGAGGATAGTGCGATAGAGCGCGGCGACAAAGCCGATTATTGCTCCCAAAACCATCAACAGGGGAAAGGTTTTTAGCCTATTATCAATCCACCAGCCGACGAGACCGAAGAGAGCTGTTACCGCAACGATGGTTAAGCCGATGGCAAGCGGATCTTGCTTAGGCGGCTGATAGCCTTTGAACAAGTTAGGATGAGACGGGAGTCATGGGACGATTGCGCGGGACCATGTTGACATCGTCAATGTCAGGCGGGAGCGTAATCGTGGGGCGCGACATCGGCACACCCTTCTCATCGGTGGCCGCGTGACCGCGAACCTTGGCACCCTCTTGAATTGAGAGTTTGCCGGCTGAAAGGTCGCCTTCGAGTTCGGCTGAGGCTTCAAGATGAATCTTCTGCTTGGCCACGAGCGAACCTTTGACTCGTCCAGCAACGATGATGCTCTCGGCTTGGATGTTACCTTCGACGATGCCGGTGGTGCCAATGGTGACCATCTTTGAACAGATAAGATCACCGACGACACGGCCATCGATACGAAGTGAACCTTGGGTCTTCAGAGTGCCAGTGATTTCAGCATCCTTGGCCAGTAAGGTGGACATATCTCCGGAGAAACTCTCTGAAGAAGTCAAACGAGTCCATTTAGCCATAAAGCCCGTCCTCCCTGTTGGGAATTGGCTGTGAATGGTACGAAATACAGCATCTTAGCCTGCACTTCGCGCCAAGACAGATTCGGGATTAACCCGAACGCCATCTTTCCAGATTTCGAAATGAAGATGTGGCGCGGAACTGCGCCCGGAATTCCCGAGGAGCGCGATAGGTTGTCCCTGTAGGACGCGGTCTCCGGGTTCGACCAGCAAGATTTGATTGTGGCCGTAGAAGGTAACGTAGCCGGATTTATGTCCGATGGCAATCAGGTTACCGTAGGGATAACTCCAGCCAGAGAAGAGCACGATGCCGTTGGCACCGGCTTGAATGGTCGTGCCTTCACGGGCGGCAACATCAAGACCATAGTGGCCGGGGTCATTCAGTGCATTCTTGGATTCAAAAGAGCGGGTAATGTAACCGCGCACCGGAGGATGCGTGGGAATATCGGAAGGCAGAACGCTCTCGGCGGGGACTTCCGTTTGATTCTCACCGTAGATATGCAAAACGGATTCGTCTTCGGGAAGACTTACTGCCTGTGAATACGATTCCTCGAGCGGAGTCGCGGCCAGAGCTTCATCGGAGGGTACTTCACCTTCGGGAAGCTGGAGACCGCGACGCAATTGCTGTTCAAACTGCTTTAGCTCGGCCAAACGCTCCGCGATATCTCGGATGCGCTCGTTGGTTGCTTCAAGGTCTTTGACTTTGGCTTGAAGGGCTGTGTTGTCCGAAACCTGCGACGACAGCGACCAAGTCATAAAACCGAATGTAATGAGCAAAGCAAGCATGGCGATGCCTGCTCCAACCGCAACGTAGAACCAGGTTCGCTTGAGGCGAAACTGGCGCATTCTGGCTTGACTTTCTGAAAGGACGACGACCGTCCACTCTTTTTCGTGGTTTGGCATCGTAATCAGACCAGAAAGTCCATCAATAATTCGGGAATATACAGAATTAGACTCGGAGTGTCAAGTGAAAAAATAAACGATGTGCTCAGAAAGTATTTGTAAATACTAAATTTCAGGCTCAAGCTGACGACATTTTGCGGCCTCAAAGAGGAGCACAGCGGCGGCGGCTGAGACGTTCAAGCTGTCAATATGTCGGTAAAGGGGTATCTTTACAGCGAGATCTGCGCGCTTTTGTAGGATTTGCGAAACACCGGCGCCCTCGGCTCCAAGGATGAGGACGATCGGGCGGTCCCAATCGAGTTCGGAATAGTTCTTTGCATGCGGATCGGCGGCGGCAGCGGCAACCCACCAGCCGTTCTCTTTAAGTGTGCGGACCGTTTGATCGAGGTTAGTGACCTGATAGAGATCGATCAGTGCGGCACATCCAGCGGATGCTTTGAAGACAACCTCCGTCAACGGTGATTGGCGGCGTTTGCGAAAGAGCACGGCATCCACTCCGGCGGCGTAGGCCGTGCGAAGAATCGCTCGAAGTTGCGGGGGTCTTCGATGCCGTCGAGCAGGAGAACTAAAGGAGCGGGCTTGCGATCTACAATTTCGTCGAGAATTTCGAAATCGCCATAAATTTCGGGGAGTTCGATGCGAGCTTTGATACCTTGCGTGGGGACATCGGAATCGGTGACGGGAATAGGAGCTTCGCGGAGCGAAACGTGCCGCTTCTGCGCGAGTTCGCGAATGTGCTGAATCACTTCACCGTGCGAACCGGGAGCGATGGTAATCTCTTGAACGAGCCCGCGCCGCAATGCCTCGAGAACGGGATTGCGACCGTAGATGGTCAGCACGTTATCGGAATAAGGACGATCGCCGTAGGGTGAGCGATCGCGGTCATTGTAAGGGCTGCGGGGCAACTAAAGGATAAGGGAAAAAGGATGAAGGATGAGAATCAGGCTATTTATCAACGATCTCTAAGAGCCTATTCAAGTCATCTATGCTGTAGTAGGTGATTTCAATTGTACCGCCACGTCCTTTGGGTTTGATCTTCACTCTTGTGGAGAGCTGACGGCTCAAGTTGTTTTCAACTTGGGCGAGGGCTTTGGCTTCGCGGGATTCTGTGGCAACCGTGTTGGCGGATTTTGTTCTGGCGGGTTTGGGCTTGCGCGTCATCTCCTCGGCATTGCGGACCGTCAATTTGCCGTCTACCAAAAAGCGTTCAAAGAGATCCAACTGCTCGCCTTCGTCCACGACAGAGAGCAATGCGCGCGCATGACCCATCGTCAACTTGCCTTCGATTAAGGCCGTTTGGATACGAGGTGGAAGTTTCAACAGACGCACGAGATTGGCGATGTGCGCACGGCTCATGCCCATTTTTTCGGCGATGACTTCCTGTGTTAACGTGTATTGCTGTTGCAAACGCACGATGGCTTGCGCGATCTCAATGGGAGTCAGATCTTCGCGATGAACGTTTTCGAGAATCGCGAGTTCCAGCATCTCTTCAGAACTTTCGACGACGCGAATTTGCGCGGGAATCGTTTTCAATCCTGCGGCGCGTGTGGCGCGCAGACGACGTTCACCCAGAATCAATTGATAGCGATTACCGGCAGGTCGAACGACGACGGGCTGCAACAGACCTTGCTTCAGAATTGAATTCTTAAGCTCGTCAATGGCCTCGTCACGGAAGATTTGTCGAGGCTGAAAGGGATTGGGATCGATGAGATCAACAGATAATTGGTTGATCTCTTGCGCGGTCGAAGCCGAAGAGCTAACCTCGTCTTCGGTGATCAGCGCGCGTAATCCTTTGCCTAAAGCCTTGTGTGATTTCATGCGACGGCCTCGCGGGGCGGAAGTTGCTGGTGACTTAAAAACTCTACAGTGAACTCGCGGTAGTTTTGCGCACCGCGACTTTGCGGATCATATGTATAGACCGTTTGACCGAAGCTTGGGGCTTCGGAGAGACGAACGTTTCTCAGAATCATGGTTTTGTAAACACGCTTCTCAAATACTCCGGTGATCTCATCAGCAACTTGCTTGGTGAGATTTAAGCGGCCGTCATACATCGTGAGCAGAATGCCCTCGATTTCGAGCGTCATGTTGAGGTGGCGCTTGACGAGATTGACGGATTTCATCAATTGTGCAAGACCTTCGAGCGCGTAGTACTCACATTGCATCGGGACGAGAATCGTGTGCGCGGCGGCCATTGCATTGAGCGTGAGCAAGCCTAACGAGGGCGGCGTGTCGAGGACGATAAATTGAAATTGATCGTCAAGGTTTAACAATGCTTCGGCGAGAATGCGTTCTCGTGCGAGCTTGGAAACCAGCTCAATTTCTGCGCCGTGTAATCGCGTGTCGGCAGGGAGCAAACTCAATCCAGCGATATTTGTAGCGCGAATCGCATCAGCGGCGGGCATCTCGTTGATCAAGACATCATACACGCCGTTTTGCGTTTCAGCAGGAGTGACTCCAAGTCCGGCCGTGGCATTGCCCTGCGGATCCAGATCGATCAGCAGCGTGGGATAGCCTTCGAGGGCCATTCCTGCGGCAAGGTGCACGGCAGTGGTGGTCTTCCCCACTCCGCCTTTTTGGTTTGCTATTGCGACTGTTTTTGTTGGCATATTTCTCCCCAATGGAATTTCAATTTACAGTTTACAAATTCCAATTTGCGGTGGTTACAGATTCCGGCGGGGCGAGGACGCCCACGTCGGCGAACAAATGTGAGTTATCCTCCGGCGAGGAGACCAAGTTTGGGTAGATGAGTTTCGCGGAATTTTTCGCGTAACAGAGGATAGTCTTTCAACTCGGGGTCCTGTACGACCATTGAGAAGGCTCGTTCACGGGCGAAATTCAGGAGCGGCTCATCGCGCTCGGGAATGTAGTGACGATGCTCGGCTTCACCGGATTGACGAGTGCCAAATAGTTCACCGGCGCCGCGCAATTTGAAATCGAGTTCGGCAATCTCGAAGCCGTCGTCTGTAGATTGGATCGCTTCGAGACGAGCTTTGGCTTCTTCGGTCAACTTAGGACCGGGAAGCAAAATGAAAACGGACTTTTGTCCTTTGCGTCCGATGCGACCTCGTAATTGATGAAGCGCCGCAAGACCTAAACGCTCGGGGTTTTCGATCACCATGACGGATGCATCTGGAACATCAACACCGACTTCAACCACTGGTGTAGCTATGAGAATCGGAGTGACGCCATCGCGAAAAGCTTTGACGGCGGCCTCCTTTTCGTCGGAATCCATGCGGCCGTGAAGCAAGCCCACTTTGACGGATTTTAATGCGCCGGTTGATACTCTTTTGTGATAATCGACTGCGGCTTCAACTTGGATTTTATCGGACTCTTCGACGAGCGGGCAGACGATGAAAACGCGTTGATTCAGTTTGGCTTGATCGAGCAGGAACTTGTAAACTCGCTCGCGATCTGGGCCGTATCGAACGGCGGTCGTAACATCGCGTGGACCACCGGGGAGTTCGCGCAAAGTGGAAACATCGAGATCACCAAGTTCAGATAATCGTAACGTGCGCGGAATCGGCGTCGCTGTCATTACAAGTAGATTGGGGCGTCTGCCTTTGCTTGAAAGCTGTGCGCGTTGCTCAACTCCGAAGCGGTGCTGCTCGTCAATGATCAATAATCCAAGGCGCGGAAAAGTCAACTTCTCGTTTAGGAGAGCGTGCGTGCCGACAAGAATGTCAACGGCTCCTGCGGCGACGGCGGAAAATATCTCGCGCTTTTGTGGCACCGTTAGTTTCCCGCGCAGAATGCGAATCGAAAGTCCCGCGGCTTGCGCGGGTGGCGCGATACTCCGCGCATGTTGCTGCGCAAGGATCTCGGTCGGCGCCATGAACGCGGTTTGAAATCCGGCATCAGCGGACATTGCAGCCGCAAGCAACGCAACGGTAGTTTTGCCTGCGCCGACTTCGCCGTGAAGCAAACGCTGCATCGGCATCGGGCTGGTGAGATCTTGACGAATTTCCGTCAAGACTTCCTTCTGTCCGTTGGTCAATGGGAACGGCAGTGCATCGAGCACTTTGCGCGTGATGGGGCCAATGTTGTCAAAGGGGCCAACTCCGGGCAACACTTTGTTGTAGTGTTTGCGGAGCGCAAAGAGCAGTTGATGAAACAATAATTCTTCAAAGCGCACGCGCCGCCACGCTTTTGCGAGCATGTCGGGCGAATCGGGGAAATGAATTTGAAAGAGCGCTTCGGGAAGCGGCAGCGCATCGGCCACAGCTAGATCATCTGCCGGAAGATACTCGTGCAACTCCGTGCGAACAAGCCCGAGCGCTTCCTGCTGAATGCGGCGCATGTTACGCGACTCGAGACCGACTTTGCGCAAATCAAGCGACATCGGATAGAGAGCAACGATTTTACCGGTGTTGAACATGCGGCTCTCGTCGCCATCTTCACCCAAACGATCTACGGCAGGGTGTGTAAAGACGCGGGAGTCTTCATCTGTCAATTTTCCGCTTACGGCGACAAGCTCATCGACGACGAGCTGTTTTTGCCAGTATTGCGCGCCTTGAAACCAGACGCATTTCAATGTTCCTGACAGGTCGTTGATCATCGCGGTCAACATGACTTTGCCGGTGCGCGTGCGGCGCGTGTCAACTGAAACAACTTTGCCGACTACCGTGACTTCGTACTCGGTCGGGACAAGCTCTCGAATCGTCAGTTGTCGAGAGCGATCAAGGTAGCGGCGCGGATAGAAGCGAATCAGATCATCAAGCGTGCTGACTCCGATCTTCTCAAGAGCTTTGGTGCGAAACTCGCCGACTTGGCGAAGTATCGTTACGGGTTCCTTGAGGAGATCGGGCACAACGGAGATTACTTATTGCGAATCGTGTACGTCAACACTACTTCTTTGTCAGGAGCGGCGGCGACATCAAACTCGAATTGGTTTGCATTGACTTTGCGCAACGGCAAGCTCGATTTAGTTACAGTCCAATCGCCCCAAGAATGCTCGACAACAACTACAGTTACCGCTTCGTCCTTGCGGTTGCGAAGCTTGACCTCAATGTCTTGCTCGTAAACGCGGTCACTAATTTGGCGGTAATCTTTTTGCGCGCGCTCGACGGCGATGTCGAAAGCGTTGCCAATCGTCACGCGGACTTTTTCGTCACGCGGTGTGTGATCAAGATTGTCTTCACCGATAAACTCCTGCGAGCCATCAGTATCTTTTTGGAAGACGCGCACGCGACCGGCAGGAAGCGGAATGCCGAGTTGATTGTCTTTGGAATTCAAGAACTCAAGCGAGACGCTGACTTTGTCGTTGTTGCGGCTGTAGTCGTATTCGTAGATGCGCTTGGTTTGAACGGTGGCATTCGGGAACAGGCTAACTTGCTTAGTTTGATTGTCAAGCAAATCTGTCTGACGCTCCAGCGTGTACAGGTGATACTCGAAGAAGGACTTCTCGGAGAATTGCGAACCGCCATCCATTGCCATAGTTTCAACGCGCATCATATCATTGTATTTGGGCATCGGCGGTTGTGCGCGATGAACCTCTCCGGCGATGAGTTTCAGCTTGGCATCCATATATGACGCACCGGACATGTTGTTCAGCGTGACCCAAGCGGACAAATCGGCTTTGTTGCTCTCGTCAATGACCGCAACGTAATCAGCATTCCAGTTCATTCCGCCTGTCAGATAGGACACCTCGGCCTCTTGATTACCGCCATTTGGTGCATTGACCAGCCAACGAAGCGTCGGACGAGTTATCAAGCCAGAGGGAAGTTTCGGATAGCGGACCTCCTGAATGGATTCCATCAGCAACGAGCGCAGCGAACCGTCGTTTGTTTGTAAGACGATCGTGCTACCGGACGAGGTCAAGAGTTTACCGGTAACGACGTCGCCTTTTTCGTTGACGACTTCGATGGTTTCATCTACGTACTTTTCGAGCAGCTTTTCAGGCGAAACGAGATCGAAATCGAAGTTTTGCTCAAGCAGCGTTACGCCGTTGGATTTGAAATGCACGGAAGATTGATCGATGCGTGCGGCAACGTCACGGAATAGTAATTCGCTGTTGCCCTTTTGGAAGCCCATCTCGCGTACGTCACGCACGAGGGCAAGGTCTTGGTTATAGACAGTGACGGATACACCGGGCTTGGCGAAAGCGGGAAGGCTAACAGCGAGCAGTGCGAGGAGTAATGAAAGTTTGCTTGTCATAGATTTCCTTTTCACAGATATACATTACTTTGCGGCATCAAGTTCGTCCAAGAAACGGCGGATCTTATCGTGCGCGTGTTCGAGTTCAGATAGTTTCTCGCGCTCGGTTTCAACGACTTCAGGTTTGGCGCGTTCCACGAAACTCGGGTTTGACAGCTTGACTTTGGTGCCTTCAACCAGTTTTAGCAAACGCTCGTCTTCCTTAGTCAAGCGGGCACGTTCGGCATTTACGTCGATCAGGCCTTGTAGCGGAACATAAACTTCAATGCCTTGAACAATAGCAGATGCGCTGCCTTTGGGGCGATGCTGATCCATTTCAAACTCGGACAGACCTGCCAGTCGAATCACAAAGTCTGCAAACGGCTCCCATTCTTTGGCGAGTTTGACATGGTCACCGCGCACACCTGCGGGAATGCGGGTCGTGTGCGGAATGCGAAGCTCGCCGCGAATATTGCGAATGGCGTTAACGACATCCTGCAATCTGCTGAACTGCGCCTCGACCTTTTCTTCGACAAGCGAAGCTTGATAGGTCGGGAAGTTCGCTTGCATGATGCTCGTAAAGCGAAGATTCGCAGGCCAGCTCGACGCGGAAAGCTTGCTAAGTGTTTGGTAAATTTCTTCCGTGACAAACGGCATAATCGGGTGCAGCATGCGAACGATGCCGTGCAAAATCCCGAAGGCGTGCTTTAAGGCTTCGTGGCGTTCGTTTAGCGTGCCTTGCAAGCGAACTTTGATCAGCTCGAGATACCAATCGCAGAAGTCATTCCAAACAAATCCGTACATACGTTTGGCGGCATCTGCAAAGCGAAACTCGGTGAGCGCACGATCAACATCGCGAACGCACGAGAAAAAGGCCGACGTAATCCACTGGTCAATGAGATTCACAGGGGCGCTGGGAAGAATCTCAACGGGGTCAAATGCGAACGATTCTCCTTCTTCGGGCACATTCATCAACAAGAACCGCGTAGCATTCCAGAGTTTGTTTGCGAAGTTGCGGCCATGTTCGCACATGTCGCTACCGAAACGTACATCGCCACCGCGCGGTGTCTGCGAAATCATCGTAAAACGCAACGCATCAGCGCCGTAGGATTCAATAACCTCAATCGGATCGGGTGAGTTGCCGAGCGACTTGGACATCTTGCGGCCCTGCATATCCCGAACCAGACCTGTGAAGTACACATCTTGATAGGGCGACACTCCGAAGACTTCTTCCGAAGCAATGATCATGCGCGCGACCCACAAGAAAATAATATCAGGCGCGGTCACAAGAGTAGTGCTGGGGAAAAAGTGCGCGAGGTCTTCCGTCTTTTCTGGCCAACCGAGAGTCGAAAACGGCCAGAGCCATGACGAGAACCATGTGTCAACGACATCGGGATCCTGATCGAGAGTCAAGCCTTTATACTTCGGGTCGTTTGTTGGGTCATCGAGTGAGCAGATGATCTCGCCGGTTTCTTTGACTGTCCAAAGGGGAATGCGGTGCCCCCACCAGATTTGACGTGAGATGCACCAGTCCCGAACATTTTCGAGCCAATGAAAATAAGTCTTCTCCCAATGCTCGGGATGAAATCTGACGCGGCCTTCGCGGACTGCGGCAATGGCAGGTTGCGCAAGTTCCTGCATGCGCACAAACCATTGCTCGGACAAGAGCGGCTCTATGACTGTACCTGTGCGCTCATTGTGACCAACAGAGGTGGTGTACGGCTCGATTTTTTCGAGAAAGTCTTGCTCTTCGAGCGCTGCGACGACGCGCTTGCGCGCCTCTTTGCGATCAAGGCCACGGAACTGTTCAGGAACCAAATCCGTCATGCGTCCATCTGGGCCGATGACTATCAGGAAATCGAGATTGTGTCGATTGCCGATTTCGAAATCGTTAGGGTCGTGTGCGGGAGTGACTTTGACACAGCCTGTGCCGAATTCGCGGTCCACGTAATCATCGGGAACAATGCGAATTTTGCGGCCGGTGAGCGGTAAGTCAATCGTCTTACCGTGAAGATGCGAATAGCGTTCATCTTCGGGATGCACTGCAACGGCGGTGTCGCCAAGCATCGTTTCGGGACGAGTCGTAGCAACAACGAGATGACCGCTGCCGTCGGAAAGCGGATACTTGAAGTGCCAAAGGTTTGAATTGACATTGCGGTATTCAACTTGCTCGTCCGATAGCGCGGTGCGCTTTTCGGGATCCCAATTGACAATTCGCTTGCCGCGATAGACCAGTCCCTTTTTGTAAAGGCGCACAAAAATCTCTGCGACCGCGCGCGACATTTCAGGATCAAGCGTGAAGCGCGTGCGCGACCAATCACAGCTTGCACCGATGCGGCGGAGTTGCTGCAAAATTATTCCGCCGTAGTTTTCGCGCCACTCCCAAATTCTCTCCACGAGTTTTTCACGGCCTAAATCGTGACGAGTTAAGCCCTCTTTGGCAAGCTGGTCTTCAACTTTGATTTGAGTTGCAATGCCTGCGTGATCTGTGCCGGGAAGCCAGAGCACGTCATCGCCATTCATCCTGCGCCAGCGCGCAAGCAAGTCTTGCAAAGAATTATTCAAGACATGGCCCAAGGTCAGCATACCCGTGACGTTGGGCGGCGGCATCATGATGACGTACGGCTTATGATCTTTGCGAATTTGCGCACGAAAACAGCCATTCTTTTCCCACATCTCATAGAGTCGGGATTCAACGGCTGTGGGCGAATATGCTTTATCGAGTTCTATTTTAGGCATGACAACTGAAACTTCAAAATTGATAATCGAAAACTGAAAACGGGTTTCAGCTAATCTATCGAGAATAGTATGCCGAACGAGCTGGTCTTAAACCGGCGATGAAACCAAATACCACTCCGGCAATGAAGCCGCCGATGTGGGCAAGCCATGCGACTCCGCCGCCCTCTCTACTCATGTCACCGAAGAAACCTGAGATTTGCATGACGAACCAGACACCGAGCATAAGAATGGCTGGAACACGAATGAAACGAACAAAGAAAACAATCCAGAATAGCACGACGACGCGCGCTTTAGGGTAGGCGAGCATGTACGCACCGAGGACAGCGCTGATGGCGCCGGATGCTCCGACCATCGGAATTTGCGAAGAAGGGTCGAAGAAAACGTGACTGAGTGCCGCGACCAATCCGCCGATGATGTAGAAGAACAGAAACTGAATGTGACCTAAGCGATCTTCTATATTATTGCCGAAGATCCAGAGGTAGAGCATGTTACCGCCTAAGTGCATCAAGCCGCCGTGCATGAACATCGATGTAAAGAGCGTCAGCCATGCTACCGGAACAGTCGGGAGCAAGTCCCAACTCATAGTGATGTCGCGCGGAATTGCGCCCCATGCGAAGACAAATTGCTGCTGCGCTTCTGGCGGTTGCAGCATTTGCATGACGAACACGAGCACATTGATTGCAATCAATGCAATCGTGATCACGGGCGTTGTACGGGTGGGATTCTCGTCGCGAATCGGGATCATGGGATCGTGACCGTGGTATCCCAGGTTTTCAACATGCCTGCGCGGTTGGCGGCCTCGAACTCAACGCGATGCTTGCCAGAGGAAAGCTTGGATTGAGTCCAAATTGTTCCGCCGTCTTCCTCGTACTCGTACTCGGGAATACCGACTTCGCCGTCTATTATGCAGCGCACGCGGCTGTCATCGATTGATGACTCAGGGTCAACCAATGCGAACGAAACTTTGCCGCTCACGCCTGAAAGTGTGAGTTTGGGCGGTGTATCGTCCCTTGCAATTCCGTAGGTTCCACCCCGTAGAATAAAGCAAGACATTTTGGTCGAATCTGCGGACGGAATACGCCAAAGTGGCGTGCGGCCCGTGGCACCTGATCGCTTGTAGAAATACTTGCCAGGCTCGAAACTCTCGCTTGCAGTCAAAACCTGCTTGGCCGGGAAAGCGAAATTCTCGTCGTTGATTCGGCACTCGTTTCCAAAGGGAAAAAGTTCAGCCCAACTTAAGCGAAACTTCATCGCCGGTCAGCGCGTAGCCGTTTAGATTCGCACGACATCTCTTTGCGCATGCGCTCTTTGGGAGTCCGGCTTCCACGGGAATACGAACCGACTCGGAGTTTCCGTTTCGGTCTTCTACTTCGATACGAACGACGCCGACGAAATCCTCAATCCATCCCAACGGGAGATCGTCATCCACTGCAAGATTGCGGTCAGGCCATTCAAACAGGCGGCGCACATCGCGGTCGTTGTTCTTGAACTCAGGATAGACGAGCTTTTCATAGATGTTGGACGGGCCAAGCAGATCAATCTCGGAACACTGGTCTTCAAAGATCAGGCGTTCATTCTCGTAAACGCGCACGGCAAACGGAACGGCGTTGCGTCCCCATGGGCCGGGATCGAACGTGCGAACCATAAAGGCAATAGGTTCGAGCGACTTTACGCGCGGGGAGGCGCTGAGGACGAGATCATTGCCGATTGCTGTCGGAATGTAATCCGAGAGCTTGATCCAACGCACACCAACAATGACGGGCTTGTCAAAATCTTTCGGTTTATAGAAAGCGAGCGGATCATGTTGAACAGCCCCTGTGCGAACCTCGAAATGCAAATGCGCAGGACCTCGACCGCTGGAACCCGTAAAGCAAATCGTCTCACCAGCTTTGTAGCGCGGAGCATCAGTGCTGTCAAAGGTAAAATCAACACGATATGTGCCTATCACAAGTTGACTGTCACGCACCGTCTCTTGCAGAGCGGGTTCGTAGCGACTAAGGTGGCCAAAGGTGGCTGTGTTGCCGTCACTCATGCGAAAGTAAAGCGTGCGGCCGTATCCGGGAGGATTGATGCCAATGCGTTCAATCCAGCCATCTGTAGGAGCAATTACTCTTAGCGGAGTGCGTGCGCGCAGGTCCACTCCACCGTGGAAGTGATCCATGCGGCTGTCGGCATGCCCACCGGTGAGTGTGCGCGAATCGGGCAACGGCCAAAGGTATTCGACGGCCAATACTCGTGCAGCGCAAATGAGCAGAAAGATTAGTACTCGCGCCACCGCAAAGCCGCACTAAAGAGCAAACCGACCATTGCGAGCGTAACCAACATCGAACTGCCGCCGTAGCTTACCAAAGGCAGAGGCAAGCCTGTTACTGGAAGCAAGCCGACGGTCATTAAGAGATTGGTGAAAGTCTGGAAAATAATCGTTCCGACGACGCCTATTGCGACGAGCGAATAGAACGGGGAGTGGCACTTTGAGGCGATGCTCACTCCGCGATAGTAGAAAATAAAGAACGCAATCACCACGACCATCGCACCGATAAAGCCCCATTCTTCCGCGAAGGCCGAGAAGATGAAGTCGTTATGACCCTCGGGGAGAAATTGCAATTGCGTTTGCGTGCCATTCAAAAACCCCTTGCCCATCACACTGCCTGAACCGACGGCAATCTTGGATTGGATCAATTGGTAAGCGGCACCGAGCGGATCTGACTCGGGATCTAAGAATGTGGTTATACGGCGCTGCTGATGCGGCTCAAGTTTGCTCCAGAGTTTCGGAGTCAGCGTGCCGAAGAAAAGATATAATCCTGTCAGAGCGGCAACCCACGGCAGTCGGCGAACGGAAAAGTAAGCGATGGCCGTGAAGATCACTAAGAACAAGATGTGGAGCGGCATGCTCCAGACAGTCAAGACAGCGGCTACAGGCATAACCATCAAGAGCAAGTATTGCGGTGCGACGCCGATCCATGCCGTCATTACAAAGAGCATCACGGGATAAATCAGCGCGGTGCCTAAGTCCGGTTGAACCAGAATCAGTCCCATCGGAACGATTGTGATGCCACAAGCAGTTACAAATAGCCAGAGCTTGTCGAGATCTTTTTGGTTCTCGGCGAGCAATCTCGCAAGTGCTAACAGTGTTGCGATTTTGGCAAACTCGGAGGGTTGAATCTGCAAACCACCGAACTCGAACCAACTGGTTGCACCTTTGTGCGTCGCTCCGACTGCTAAGACGAGAACAAGCGTGACGAGCGATATGCCATAGAAGATGTAGGCCAGCATCTCAAAGATGCGCAACGGCAACGAAAGGATGCCGAGTGCAATGGCGGAGCCGAAGCCGATCCAAAAGAACTGACGTTGAAAGTGGAAAAGTCCTGAGCCTTCGGCGTGGCTGGTTGAGAAGTTGGACAACAAACCAACGCCAAGCAAAACCAGAATAGCCAGAACGAGCCAGAGATCGGCAAACTTACTGCGGCTGATCATTCGACCTCCTCAGAAGGCTCTTCAACGGGCTCCGCTTTCTTGGGTGGAGTCGGTACGTCCTGATCTTCTTCGGCTACGGCTTTCTTCTCGTATAATTCAGGATAGAGTTCACGGCGAATCAAATAGCGCAAAACTGCGCCGCCAACGGGACCACCTGCACCTGAACCGCTCTTTCCAAACTCAATCAGAGCACAGCACGCATACATCGGATTGTCAATCGGGCCATAGCAAATGAACCAACCGTGGTCATCACCGTGCGAATTTTGCGCCGTGCCCGTCTTACCTGCGATTTTACAGCTGTCATCTTGTTGCCTGCGGGCTGTGCCAGACGAACCCCAGACAACTTGCTCCATTCCGTGTTGCGCATACTCAATGATGCTAAGCGGAACATCCGATCTGCCGGAATTTCAGGGTCGGCGCGCTTTTTTCAGAGTTCGGGTTCTCGGGTCGAAAATACCATCGACAAATACGGTTCTTTCCAAACGCCGTCATTGGCGATTGCTGCAGAAAACGCGCAGAGCTGGAGCGGTGTGGCGAGCATTTCGCCTTGACCGATTGATACTGAAACAAGAAATCCTGTGGACCAACCGTTTTCACCGTAGCGTTTGTCGTAATATTCGCGCGACGGTGCGAGTCCAGCAGCTTCGCTGGTTTGGTCGATTCCCGAAACGGAACCGAAATGAAAGCGTTTTAGCGCGCGGTTGATTCCGTCAACACCGAGCTGTAAACCAAGCTTGTAGTAGAACACGTCGCAACTTTGCGCGAGCGACTGCACAACATCAATATGACCGTGCCCACCTTTCTTCCAACACTTAAACGTGCGGTTGCCGTAAGTGAAACTGCCGGGACAAGAAACGCTAAAGGATGGAGTGATGACTCCACTGTTTAGACCCTCAATTAACATCGCGGGTTTAATCGTGGAGCCGGGCGGATACATTGTTTGAACCGCACGGTTGAGCATCGGCTTGTTCGGATCGTTAAGCAAGGTTCGCCAATCGCTGGACGATATCGAACCAGCGAAGACATCAGGATTGTAGGTCGGTGAACTGGCCAACACAACCACACCGCCCGTACGTACGTCCATCGCGACTACGGCCCCAATTTTGTCAACGAGCAACGATTCTGCAAGAATTTGCGCATCGCGGTCCAACGTCGTCCAAAGCTCTTGGCCGGGAACAGGATCGATACGGCCTAACTCTTGACCTGTGTCAACCTCTTGGCCGTGAACATCAACGACGGAAAGTCTGCTACCTTTTTCACCGCGAAGGTCTTTGTCATAGAGCCGTTCGAGTCCGCGCTTGCCAACGAGATCACCTGATTCAAGGCCCGGGAACTTAGCGAATTCTTCATCAGCAATTTCGGCAACGTAGCCGATGGCGTGGGAGCGATACCGCCAGGATAAAATCGCTTCGGCTCAATTTCGAGATAGGAGCCGGGGATCTCATCGCGAGTCTCTTCAAAGCGCGCGAGCAGTGTGTATGGCAGGTCGCGACGCAATCGCTGCGGACGAAATGATGTGCGAAACGGCTTTAGAACCTTTTCACGAATCTCGGCAGGATCACCTGCAAGCGCAAAACCGATTTTCTCGACGGCCAAACTGTCTTTATAAAGATCACGCGGGATACCGTAGCACGTATAGGACGGGCGATTGCTAACCAAAAGTGCTCCTCGACGGTCACGGATAACGCCGCGGGGTGCGAGCATTTCAACAAAGCGGATACGGTTATCTTCAGACTTCGCTCGAAATTCAGGGCCTTGCACAACTTGCAATTGTACGAGTCGATAGATCAAGAGGGCGAAAACGACTATTCCGACTCCGAGAAAACCTGCGTCTCGAAAGTTTTCGTTGCGTTGGCTCATCGAGATGCGTTGTCACGCTTGTGAAGCGGGGAAAGAAACCAGAGCACCGCAAGCCCTGTCGTCCAAAGCGCGGAAGGTACACCGCTCCACAGGAGTAAACTTAGGAACGGTAGCTCATTTGCTCGCGCAAGCAAGAGCATGCGCAAAACTTCAAGCAAGAGTCCGAAGAGAAAGACCAAGACAGTCCACGGCCACCAAAGACGGAACGGCGCACCTTCAGCAATGCGTGCGGAGAAAAATCCGGTAATGCTAAATGCAAAGCCCGACATGCCGAGCGGCAGTGAGCCGAGCGCATCAATTGCCAGGCCCAAAATGAAACCCGTTGCTGTTCCCCAGAGCGAACCGTATTGCATGCCGACATAAACGATAAAAGGCAGCAGGAACGACGGGCGTGCGTTGCCGATGGTTAAGAGCGGGCCAATTCCCGCTTGCAAAACGAGCAAGCTGAGCGCGGTGACCAGTGCTTTTACGCTCATTGGTCACCCCCGATCGGGACATCATTCTGTCCAGCGTATTCATCAGGCCAACCAGTATCGGTGACCACGAACACATCTTCGACTGTACGTAGGTCAACAAACGGCTGAACCAGCCAGCTTTCTCCATATATAGAGATGACGGATGGAGCATCAGTAATAACGCCGACTCGCAGACCTTTGGGGAAAACGGAGCCTGCTCCAGACGTTAATACCAAATCACCTGATTTAATGTCAACACCCTGCGGCAATCCGGTTAACGTATAGCGATCTGGACCTGTCCAACGCAAGATTCCACGCATGCGCGTTCGCTCCAGCATTACAGCGACGCCGTAACTGTTGCCGACGAGTGTTTGAATTAACGCGGTGTGATCAGTAACTTCGACAGTCTTGCCGACCAAGCCTTGCGGCGTGATGACAGCGGCATGCAACGGCACTCCTGCGCTCCGACCCATATCAATGCGGAATTGCCCGCCAAGAGCCGGACCGACCGCGCTTATCACCGACGCAGAAATCGTAGAGATGTTCGAACGTTCACGCAAACCGAGCAGTGCGCGGAGACGTTCATTTTCAAGCGCAGCATCGCGCAATTTGGCATTCTCTTTACTTAACGCGACGGCATGTTGTTGCAGAATATCGTAGTCTGACCAGATGGAAAAGAGCCTGCGGACGATGTGCAACGGAGACGCGGCATAACCGACGACATCCGTAGCCGTTTCCTTAAGCTCGCGGACGCCGGGCTTGGGGCTGGTTAACAGCAACACCAAAGAGATCGCGGCGCACGAGAGAAAGACAATCCATTCAAGAGTACCGCTTGCCTGGCGGTTTCGCGCTGGCATCGCAGATTAATTAGGAAGAAGGACTCGGTGGTAGGTTTCCATATCGTCGAGAACTTTGCCCGTGCCACGGACGACGCACGTCAGCGGATCTTCCGCAAGGAATACGGGCAAGGACGTTTCTTCACGGAGGCGCACGTCGAGTCCGCGAATTAATGCGCCGCCGCCGGTCATGATGATACCGCGATCACGAATATCTGCGGCAAGTTCGGGCGGCGTTTTTTCGAGCGCATTCTTGACGGCATCGACAATTTGCGAAATCGGTTCTTCAATGGCGTCGCGAATCTCGATGGAGTTAATTTCGACAGCCTTGGGCACGCCCTCAACAAGGTCTCGGCCTTTGGCCACAATGGACAACTCTTGTTCGAGCTTGGCGGCCGAACCGATACGAGTCTTGATCTCCTCTGCGGTACGCTCACCGATCAACAAGTTGTAGTTGCGGCGCATGAATTGGATGATAGCTTCGTCAAGCTCATCACCGCCAACACGGATAGAGGTATCGGTAATGATTCCCGAAAGAGCGATGACAGCAATTTCCGTCGTACCACCGCCGATATCAATAACCATATTACCGATGGGATCCAAAACGGGCAGACCGACGCCAAGCGCGGCGGCCATAGGTTCAGCGATCAAAAAGACCTCACGTGCACCGGCGTGCTCGGCAGAGTCTCTAATAATACGTTTTTCGGATTTTGTCACACCTGACGGCACGCAGACGATGACGCGCGGGCGCAGCAAGCGGTTGGTTTGCGCCTTGCGAATCAGCGCGCGAATCATGATTTCGGCAACCTCGTCGTCGTCGATCACACCGTCGCGCATGGGGCGAATGACTTCAAGATCGCGGTGGGTCTTGCCGAGCATTTCGCGGGCTTCATTCCCGATGGCGATGACTTTGCGGTCGCTTTTGCGGATGGCGACCATGGACGGTTCACGCACGAGAATTCCCTTGCCTTTAACAAAGACAAGCGTGTTTCGCGTGCCGAGATCGATTGCAATTTCGTTGGAGAAAAATCCCGAAAGGGAAAAGGACATATGCTCCTCGATTATAAGGAAGTAAAGAGAGGTTTAACCCTCGTCTGAAAGAACGATACCTGTGGCGAGGTTGGGTGGGTTAATGCCACGTTTCTTTTCTTCGGCCCAAAGGTAGTCAAGAATCATCGGAATTTCTTCCGTGTCAA
Organism: bacterium; assembly: GCA_016721565.1. Classification (GTDB taxonomy): domain Bacteria; phylum Electryoneota; class RPQS01; order RPQS01; family RPQS01; genus JABWCQ01. The sequence continues at coordinate 100,217 of JADKHW010000003.1, forward strand.
CTTGAACGTAGACCGAATAGTAAGCGCCCCACGAGCAGATCATCTTTTGATTCTGCGCAGCGGCAATAGCTTCAGCAAGCGACGGGAGTTTGCGCGTCATGCGTCCGATTATGGCGTAGATCGCACCCGTGACGTCGCGCTTAACGATGTAGTTTTTGCCCATGTAGCGCACGCGTGACGGCGGACGTACATAGAGCGGTTGTTTGAGGTTTTTGGGCCAGTTGCTCATGGGATCATCTCAATGTTTGAAGTGCCGGCGACCGGTAAAAAGCATGGCGATATTGTGTTCATTTGCGGCGTCTATGACTTCATCGTCACGAACGGACCCACCGGGTTGAACCACGGCGGTTGCTCCGGCTTGAGCAATGAAGTCCAAGCCGTCGCGGAAGGGGAAGAAAGCGTCGGAAGCGCAGACCGACCCGCGCAGTGAAATTGAAGAGGCCTCAGCTTTCAAAACAGCAAATCGAGCAGAATCAACGCGCGACATTTGCCCGGCACCGATTCCGAGCGTGCCGTTCCGTGATGCAAACACGATTGCATTCGAGCGGACGTGCTTGCAAACGATCCAGCCAAGATGCATGGCGGCAAGTTCTTCAGGAGTCGGCTGGCGCTTGGTGACAACTTTGGCGTCCGCCCACTCGGGGAATCCTGTGTCTTTGTCTTGCAGTAGATAGCCGCCCCAGATCGCTCGAAGTTCCGTTGAGGCACCGCGCGCTTGCAATGATTGTGGGTCGAACGAGATCAAGCGCAGCGATTTCTTTTTCGCAAGAATCTCACGGGCACCGTCAGTAAAGGAAGGCGCAAGAATTATCTCAAGAAAGATATCAGATAGGATGCTAGCTGAATCCTCATCTAACGGGCGATTGAGCGCAACAATACCGCCGAATGCCGAAACGGGATCGGTGAGCAATGCGGTAGTAATCGCATGCGCGGGGGTGTCGCCGAGGCCAACTCCGCAGGGCGTGACGTGCTTAATGATAACACAAGCGCAGTCAGTGAATTCACCCAATAAGGTTAACGCACCGTCGGCATCGAGCAAATTATTGTATGAGAGTTGCTTGCCTGAGAGCTTATCAGAGGCAACTAAACCTTCAGAGTGCGCGTGGAGCGGGGCATAGAGCGCGGCTTGTTGGTGCGGATTTTCGCCGTAGCGCAGTGCACGCGACTTGTGCAACGCGAGCGCGTGAAAATCACCGGGATTTAGCCAATTGGCAATTGCTCCGTCGTACGCAACGAGTTCCATGAATGCGTGTCGACCCATTTTATCCGCAAGTTCTTCACTAACGGAACCGTTGCCAGTATTGAACTCGTTGATGAACTCGGCATATTGCCCGGTGTTGGTCAATACAACTACGTGCTTTCGATTCTTGACCGCGGCACGCACCATCGAAGGCCCACCGACGTCGATATTCTCGTTGGTTTCTTCGTTAGACTTGCCTTGCGCGAGCGTTTGCGCGAAGGGATAGAAGTTCACGACAAGCAGATCAATCGGATCGAGACCGAGGCGCTTCATATCTTCCATATCCCCAACATGATCTCGGCGCGCCAACATGCCGCCATGAATGCGTGGGTGAAGAGTCTTGATACGGCCTTCCATGGCCTCAGGATGGCCCGTGAAATCGGCAACTTCGGTGACGGGGATGCCCGCATTAACGATAGCTTTAGCTGTACCACCGGAAGCGACAAGTTCTACCTTGCTATCATGAAGGGCGCGGGCGAGATCGATAAGACCAGTTTTATCGCTGACAGAAAGCAGTGCGCGGCGGATTTGAATCATTGATGAGTTTTAGGGTAGCAGAGTTACTGTGCGGCCTTCTATAGTGTAGCGGCCTTTTGCAATAATGCGCAAGGCTCCAACATAAAGGGATTTTTCAATATTTTGCACGCGTGCGGCCAGCGTGTCGGGCGTGTCGTCCGGCTTGACCATCACGGCTTGCTGCGCGATAATGGGACCATGATCATACTCTTCATCGACGAAGTGCACAGTCGCACCGGTGATCTTGGAACCGTAGGCCAGCACCGCTTCATGAACATGATGTCCATACATACCTTTCCGCCAAACGCGGGTAGCAACGCCGGATGAATATTCACAATTCGATGACGATAGGCAGCGACGACTTGTGGCGGAACGAGTTCCATGTACCCGCAAAGAAAGATGAAGTCGCAGTTGTGCTCTTGCAGAACGGCAAGCAACGCTTCGCCGTGCTCGCTTGTATTCAAGTAGGCTTTGCGCGAAACTACCTCGGCAGTCACTCCGAGATTTCCGGCGCGTTCGAGAGCAAGTGCTTTGCGATTGGAACACACCAAAAGTGCGGGATCCGCAGGCAGGTTTTCCAATCGAATAGATTCAACAAGATGTTGAAACGTTGAGCCGTTGCCGGAGGCAAAGAATGCTACACGCATGCTTCAGATATCAGAATCAAACGGTGAAATTGCGTACGAAAGGGCAAACTGATCGCGGGCGATGCTTAGGCGCATGGGCGAACCAACAGGGAGCGTCATGCGTGTAGCACCATGACCGTAGGGGAAACCAGTGATGATTGGATAGCTTGTACCATGCGTGGCATCGAGCAGGCTCTGTTTGAGTAATTCGTTGTTGCCCTGCGCCTCATCCCCGCTCCATCCAAAATCGCCGACAACAAGCGCCGCAAGATTTTGTAGGATACCGGCGTTGCGTAAGTGGAAGAGCAAACGATCGACTCGATAGGGCGGCTCGGCAATGTCTTCAATCACGAGAATCACTCCACGCAAATCCGGCATCCACGGTGTACCCAAGAGTGTGGTTATCATTGTGAGATTGCCGGGCATGAGTGGAGCAATAATCTCACGCGCACCGGAACGCAACAGCTGAAGGTCTGAATTGGGAAAACTGTTCAACCAATTGTCCGGAGATGTACCTGCGAGAATCTGTAATGCGAATTCGCGCGTCTCTTGAGTCAATTGGTCATCAAACTCAATTGCGAGCGGACCACTGAACGAGGTCACACGATGCTTGCCCCAGAGCGCCCATTGCAAAGCCGTCAGGTCAGAGAAGCCGAGAAACGGTTTGTCCGAACTTGCAATCAGTTCAAGATTCAGGGTTGACAACAGTCTTGACGTACCCACTCCTCCGCGAGCACACCAAACGGTATCCACTTCGGGGTCATTGAACAGCGATTCTAATTCCTCTTTGCGAATTTCATCCGTTGCAGAAAGAAATCCGTGTTTACCATAAACACTTGGCGTCAATTTGAGTTTGAAACCAAGCGAGCTGATGCGCGCAATAGCGCGCTCAAGGACGTCCACCCGAACGGCGCCTGCAGGGGCACAGATTCCAATTGTAGCATCGGGCGAGATCGGTTTCAGCACAACGTTAGTAGCCCCACTGCGGCCCGGCTAAAGTATAATCACCGAAGCCCGTGTAATCTACGAAGACAAAGCGGCGGTTCAGGTTGTGATAGTACCAGATCTCATAGGGGCGCGAACCTGATTCAAAGGGATGACGCTCGATATCAGTCGGCTCTCCATACATTATGTAAATGCGGCCGCGATCCGTTTCCCATCCGGGGCGATGCGTCGAATACTTTTCATCGGAGTATTGCACTCGGAAATAATACTCTTCCATCAATTCGTTCCGCTGTGTCTCTGGGGAGGGATCGCGTTTCTTCCAAAACTCGCGAAAAAGTTGCGCACGAGCGGTTACTGCGGGCCCGCGCAAACGACGATTTTCTTCGGCGGTCGCAATGTACTTCACTTGTCGAATTGCTTGTCCAAGATCAGAAATCGAGGCGGGGACACCGGGGATATTCACCATGAAGGTCACGTCTCGTGCCTCGCGACGGCCAAATCCTATCGCTTCAAATGTAACCTTGTACTCTTGAACAGGCAAGTTTTTCATCACGACTGAGTATTCGAGATGTTGTACAGTACCTGTCGGGAATATCTTCTCGGATTGCGTCACAACGGGCTTCTTGTCCTCGCCGGAAACGGTCCACGAAATCAACAAAGTGTCCTTCGCGACTGAAACCAAGTCGATGGCGACGAGAGCAGGTTCTTCACGGTTCGAGAAATTCTCGATGACACGCGGAGTGTTCGGCTCGTTCAGCAAGGAGTCACGATCGAGCCAGTAAAGATCAGACACCGACAATAAAGAATCCATCAAGGCAGCGGATGCCTCTCCGCTCCAACGCGACTTACGTTTCGTCTCGCGATCCGTGATGACCACTGAGACTTTGAAATCGCCCGGCTTAACGTAAAATTCTTCAGTGCGGACAGCGTTCAGCATGCGGCTGTTTGTCTCTTTGAACTCCTTGGTCAGAACCTCAATATCCACGCTGCGTTCGGCAGCAAGCTTGCCTTCGTTGTCTATCAATGTAAACGCTGCTTCAATACGCGCTGCAAATCCGTCTTGTTGGCCGCGAACGAAAGTCAAGTTGTCATAAGGAACGGACAGAGCGACGAAGATAAGTGCGCTATCCGCTTTGCTCGACAAGCGCTGACCGCTGCGGCAACGAAAACCGCGAGACTCTGGCGTGTCATCGCGCGGGCGTTGTGCGGCGGCAATTGAGACTAACAGAGTTAGTGCGACAAGACAGGCAGTGCAAAGCTTCCGCATGAATCACTCCGTTGCAGATTATCCGAATGAACGGGAACAGCGTCCAATTGATATGCCGCGGCTCCAGTAACTTTCACAAGGTGCATGATACCCGGAGACAATGTGCCGCGCACGCGCACGAGGGCATCAATATCAGGAGCGTCCCACGCGCTTCTGCCCCATGATGCGTCACGCACATTACGCTCGATCAATACGGGAATTGTCGCATCAATCAGCGTTTTATGGCGGCTCAGGCAAATTTGTTTTTGCAATTTCATCAACCGATCCAAGCGGTCGAGAGCCACACCCTCTTCGACACGACCGGGCAGATCGGCTCCTGCTGTACCGACTTGCGGTGAGTAGGTGAATACTCCTGCTCGCTCGAACTGAACCTCTTCCATGAAGCGGTAGAGTTCTTCAAAATCCTGATCCGTTTCGCCGGGAAAGCCTACCAGAACAGTTGTGCGCACGCACACATTATCGCGGCCGTCACGAAAGGCATCAATGGACTCCTTCATTTTCGCGGCGGTGGTTTTGCGATTCATGAGTTTCAGCATGCGGTCGGAAGCGTGTTCAATGGGAAAATCGAGATACGGAGCAAGCTTGGGAACGCGCGCGAGTTCGGTCATAAATTTCGGAGGAGCAGACGGCGGATGAGCATAAAGAATGCGAATCCACTCGATGCCATCAATCTCGGAGAGTTGATTGCATAACTCCACAAGCATACGCTTACGGTAGATATCTACGCCGTAGCTGGTGCTCTCTTGCGCAATAATCAAAATCTCTTTGACGCCTGTGCGTGCGAGCAGATTGGCCTCTTGCACAAGCTTTTCTATGGGTTCGCTGCGATACAATCCGCGCATCTGCGGAATTGCGCAGAACGCACAGGCGTGCGAACAGCCGTCGGAAATACGCAAATACGCAGAACCGGGACCGGCTTTGCCGCTGTACATCGTGACATTCGGAGACTCCATAACGCTGAGCGGATTTGCACCTAAAGCAGAGAGCATGCTTGACCACTCGCCAATGCCGAAGATGCCGTCCAGTTCAGGAAGCTCCGCTCGAATCTCGGGGCCGTCACGCTGTGTAAGGCAACCCATTGCATAGACACGGCGTCCGTGCTTGGCCTGCTTCCAGCGCACGGCTTCCAACATGACCTGAATAGACTCCACTTTTGCGTCGTCAATGAAGCCGCATGTGTTCACCACAACGACGTCAGCTTGCGATTCGCGTGCTACGCACTCGAAGCCGCCTTGCTTCAATAGGCCCGCAAGCGTGTCGCTGTCAACGGCATTTTTTGCACAGCCAAGAGTTTGAATCATGACGCGCGGAGGGCGCAGGTCGGCGGCGCAGTGTCGTTTCATTGCCACAGGCACTCCACGTTCTTCTCGCCAAGCATTCTGCGAACTTGCGTGAGTACATCAAGCGACGTTTTCAAACGATAGCGGCGCGAACGTATGAATCTATCCTGACCGTTTTGCTCGACTCGGAAGAGAATCTCAACGTCACCATTGTGGTGCGCGAAAAGGTCTTCGAGCGCATTCAATGTGCGCTCCAAGTTCGGCTGTGGCGCAAGATGAATCAAAAGCTTGCGTGCAAAACGGGCTTTAGCTTCTTCAATCGTGTAAATCTCTTCGGCGATAAACTTAGGTTCTTCCTCTTCACGACGCGTCACGCGGGCAACGATGACAAGCTTGGCATCCTTTTGCAGAGAACGTGCATAGTTTTCGAGAACGTCTGCAAACACCAAAATTTCGGATGAACCCGTATAGTCCTCAAATGTAACAGTCGCCATCGGCTTGCCTTTGCGGGTAAGCTGACGGCGCACGTCGGTGACCACACCACCGATGCGAACACTATCCTGGTCAATCAGTTCAGAGGTGTCCCCGAGCGATACCGTAGTTATACTCTCGATCACTTCTCGCTCTTGATCGAGCGGATGACCAGAGGCATAGAATCCCAAAAGATCTTTCTCTTTGGAAATCTTCTCTTCGAATACTTGGTCAATTACTTCCGGAAGTTTCGGCTCCATTGAAGACGATCCTGACGCTTCACCGAATAGAGAAGATTGGCCGAAGTCGCGTTCGCGCTCTTTTTCAAGCGAGAAAGAAAGAAAGGCTTCGATAGAAGCAAAAAATTGGCCGCGATTACCGGGCAAGCTATCGAGTGCGCCGGCACCGATCAAGCTTTCTATAACTTTGCGGCTAACGACGCGTGAATCGACTCTGGCGGCCATGTCGAAGAAGCTTGTGAACGGTCCGTCTTTTTCGCGGGCGGCAATTATTGCTTCAACAGGAGCTTGGCCGATGTTCTTGATATTTTCAAGGCCGCAACGTACCGCGCCTTCGGTGACCGAAAAGTTGCGCTCGGATTTGTTTACATCGGGCGGCAGAACAGACACGTTGTTTCGGCGAGCATCGTTGATGATCTTCGGCATTTGTTTCGTATCACCATGATATGAAGCGATGTCGGAAGCCATGAACTCGGCAGGATAGTTCGCTTTCAGAAACGCAGTCTGATACGCAAGCACGGCATAACAGGCGGCATGAGCTTTCACAAATCCGTACTCGGAGAATTTACGGACGAGTTCGTAGATTTCTTCGGCGAGCTTTTTGTTCAGTCCGCTGTGCTTCAAACAACCTTCAATGAACTCGGCATGGACTTTCTCCATCTCCTCTTTCTTCTTCTTGCCCATTGCCTTGCGCAAGATGTCGGCGCGCCCGAGCGTGAAACCCGCGATATCGCGCGCTATTCGCAGAACTTGCTCCTGATAGACGATGACGCCGTAAGTTTGCTTAAGGATAGGCTCGAGATTGGGATGAAGATAGGCAACCTGCGTGCGGCCATGCTTACGGTCGATGAAGTCGCCGATCATGTTCATCGGGCCGGGTCGATAGAGCGCAACCATCGCAACGATATCGTCGATGCAGTTTGGTTTTAACTTCGTTAACCACTCGCGCATACCGCCGGATTCAAGCTGAAAAACTCCGGTTGTGTCGCCGCGGCCCAGCAGGTCATAGGTTTTTTCATCAAACGATTCGTGCACGGAATTGAGATCTAACTCCACACCGCGCTTAGCGAGCATGTTCATGCACAAATCTATGACATTCAGTGTACGCAAGCCTAAGAAATCCATCTTCAACAGGCCGATCTTGTCCACGATGTTCATATCGAACTGCGTGGTAATCGAACCGTCAGATTGACGGTACAGCGGAACGTAATCGGTCAAAGGCCCCGGAGTAATAACTACGCCTGCCGCATGTGTTGAAGCATGACGGCAAAGACCTTCAAGCGCGCCACCGACCGACCAAACTTTGCGAAAGTCCTCGCGATCCTTCAGCAACTCCACTAACTCGGGATTGCCGTCCGTGGCTGTGGCAAGGCTGGACGTTGGCCCATCGGGGATTTTCTTCGCAAGCTTATCCATGTCAGCGTAGCTCATCCCCAACACGCGACCGACATCGCGGACAACAGCACGGGCTTTCAAGCGACCAAAGGTGAGAATCTGCGCAACGGACTCCGCGCCGTACTTTTCGCGCACGTACTCAATGACGCGCGCGCGTCCCTCATCGTGAAAATCGATGTCAATATCAGGCATCGAAATACGCTCTGGGTTCAGGAAGCGCTCAAAATATAGGTCAAAACGGATCGGGTCGAGACTCGTGATGCCCAAAGCATAACAAACGAGCGAACCTGCTGCTGAACCACGTCCGGGACCAACCGGCACGTTTATTGAACGTGCGTAACGCACGAAGTCGGAGACGATCAAGAAGTAACCGGAGAATCCCATCTGATCGATCACTCGCAACTCATAGTTCAAACGCTCTTCAAGCTCTGGCGTGATGGCGGGATATCGACGCGTCATGCCCACACGAGCGAGTTTTGTCAGATAGCCAGTTTCGTTTTCTTCGCCATCGGGCAAGGGGAAACGCGGCAAGTGGCGCGTCGAGAAATCCAGCTTGATGTTGCACTTCTCGGCAACTTCACGCGTGTTCAAAAGAGCTTCGGGAACGTCGCTGAAGAGTGCAGCCATTTCTTCAGGAGTTTTGAGGTAGAACTCCTGTGTGTCGAACTTCATGCGCTCGATGTCAGATACGTTTTTACCTGTGCCGATGCAGAGCAGACAGTCATGCGCTTCAGCATGAGTGCGATTCAGATAGTGTGTGTCGTTCGTGCAGATGATCTTCGAACCAAGCTTACCTGCCAGTTTGATGAGCTGCTTGTTAAGATTTACTTCGTCGGCGAGATCGTGGCGCTGAATTTCAACATAGAAATCGTCGCCGAAAAGTTCTTTGTACCACATCGCCTTTTCCCACGCACCGGACTCATCACCGGACATGAAGAGCGAAGGAATATCCGAAGACATACAGCCGGATGTGGCAATCAGGCCTTTGCAGTGTTTCTCAAGCAGACCGGAGTCGATGCGCGGTTTGTAGTAGAAGCCTTCGGTATAACCGATGGACGAGAGCTTGACGAGGTTCTTGTAACCGATTTCGTCTTTGGCAAGCAGGAGCAAGTGGTTGGCGTATTCGTCGCCGTTACGCTTGCGTTGTCCGCCGGATTTGTCGAAACGATCCTTGCAGATGTACACTTCACAACCGATGATTGGCTGAACGCCTTGTGCCTTGCAGATGGAATAGAAATCCACCGCGCCGTGTAGCGCACCGTGATCGGTCAATGCAATCGCGGGCATGCCTAGCTCGACTGTCCGCTTAACAAGATCAGTAACCTTGCATGCGCCGTCGAGCAGACTATACTCTGAGTGGTTGTGAAGATGTACGAAATCCGAACTCATAGATCACCTTCGGCCCGGCGAATGTCCGCGCCGACCCGAGAAAGCTTCTCCTCAAGTTTCTCATAACCACGATCCAAATGATAGACTCGCTTGACTTCCGTTTCACCTTCGGCTGCAAGGCCCGCCAAGACCAAACAAACCGATGCACGCAAGTCAGTGGACATTACAGGTGCGCCAGTTAATTTTGGCACGCCTGTCACCACGGCTATGTTGTTGTCCATGTGAATCTGCGCACCGAGACGGAACAGTTCAGCAACGTGCGTGAAGCGGTCGGCGTAGATTGTGTCTGTGATGTGCGAGACGCCGTCGGCAATTGTCGCAAGGGCCATAAATGGCGCCTGTAAATCAGTCGGGAAATTCGGATAAACGTCGGTGGTTACGTCAATGGGTCTCAGCTTGCCATGTGAATGTTCAACTGATATCCAATCGGCGCCGACGCTCACAGTCAACCCAGCTTGGCGAGCTTTCTCGATAACAGCGGTGAGCTGCTGTGGATCGGCGTGTGTGAGCTTGACTTTTCCTTTGGTCATACCGACAGCGCACATGAAGGAACCTGTCTCAATGCGGTCAGGAGACATCACCGCATCAGCGGGCTGAAGCTCTGCGACACCTTGAATGGTCAGATCGCGTCCACCGATACCTGAAATGCGCGCGCCCATCTTGTTCAAGAACAGAGCAAGCGAGGTGACTTCAGGTTCAAGTGCAACATTTTTCAAAACGGTTGTACCTTCTGCTCGGACGGCAGCCATCAAGACATTGGCCGATGCTCCGACGCTGGAGATACCAAACTCAAACGTAGCTCCTTTTAGAGGCAAGGCTGACGCAACAACGTAACCTTGGTCAAGTGTAAGCGTCGCCCCCAGCGCTTCCATACCCTTCAAATGCAAGTCAACCGGGCGCGGTCCCCATGCGCAGCCTCCGGGCAATGACACACGCGCTTCGCCGTGTCTTCCGAGCAGCGCACCAAGCACATAGAAGCTTGCGCGCATGGTCTTGACAAGATCATACGGCGCTTCAATATGCGATGCATGACTGGTGTCAATCAGCAGTTCATGTCCAGACTCGTCAATTTTCGCTCCAAGAATACGCAACAAATTCGACATGGTGCGGACGTCTTTGAGCTGCGGAACGTTTGTGAAGCGATAGAAACCGGGGGCAAGGAGCGTGGCTGCAAGTAACGGCAACGTCGCATTTTTCGATCCCGAAATGGGTATCTCTCCTTCGAGCGGTCGTCCGCCGCGGAGAATTAGGCTATCCAAATTATTCTGCCTGTTCCGACGTAGAGTTGTGAGAGTTTAGGAGTTCGCCCGCGGCAGCAAGGGCGCTACCGGAGATTTCCGAACCCGCGAGCAATGCGGCAACAGCTTCGGCGCGCTGTGCCGGTAAGAGCATGGCGGCAGTTGTAACTGTGCGATTGCGTGAAGTACTTTTGGAAACGTGCAAGTGGTGAACGGCACGCGCGGCGATTTGCGGCAAGTGCGTTACCACAATAAGCTGTTGTTCGCGACCGAGTTCGAACAATAAACTGGCGACTGATGCAGCGACGCGGCCAGAAATACCTAAGTCAATTTCATCGTACACAAGCAGCGGGTAGTGCATTCGTTCGGCAACGACACTCTTGATTGCCAGTGTCACGCGTGATGACTCGCCGCCGGACGCGACTTCAGTTAATGGCTGAAGAGATTGACCAGCGGATGCTGAAAACATGAATTGAACGTTGTCAGCGCCGCTGCGCGAGATGTTTGCAACATCTGCCAAATCGAAAGAATCAATTTTGATTTCAAATCCGGGCTTGTTGAACCCCAGAGGTTTGAGTGATTGCTCGACCGCCATCGCGAACGAGATCGCAGCGGCTTTACGTTTGTTGGACAAAACGCGCGCGGTTACCAACAGAGCTTGATTAGCTTTTTCGAGTGCAGAATCAATTCCGGCGAGCTTCCGTTCCAATTCGGAAAGCGTGTCCAGCTCACTCTTCATATGCGCGGCCTGCTCAAGAATCTGATTCAAGTCAAGACCGTGTTTGCGACGCAACTCGGAAAGCGTTGCCGCACGTTGTCGAAGCTTTTCGAGTTCTTCGGGGTTTACGTCGATGTGCTCGGCATAACGGCTGACTTCTCCACTTACGTCGCGAAGTCGTGCTGCGAGGTCCGCCAGTTCGGTAGCAATATTAGTAAACTCGTCGTCGATGCGTTTGATGTCTTCAGCAAGCTGACGAGCTTGGCCTGTCAGCGAAACAGCACAGACATCATCTTGCTCAAGCTTTCCCGCAACTTGGTTTGCAAGGACGATTAGCTTCTCGGATTGCTCAAGTTTCTTAAGCTTAGTGGCGATGTCAACGTCCTCGCCTTCGCGAAGGCCGAGCCGTTCAATTTCTTCGAGCTGATAGGCAAGCAGAGACTGCTCTTTGCGGCGATCCTGAACATCACGCATGATTTCGTCACGCTCAACCAATAGATCGTGACGGATCTTGTAAGCGGCGGCGACGGCATCTCGTTCATCACCAGATTGTGCGAAGGCATCCAGAAATTCGAGTTGGCGTGACGACTTGAACACCGACAGACTATCACGCTGGCCATGAAAATCCATCAGCGCATCACCGACGGATTTCAAAAGCTCAATAGTAGCCGGACGATCTTGAATGAAACCGCGTGCTCTGCCGCCTTGGCCTAATTCACGACGAACGGACAGAACTTCTGTCGGGCTGTCGCAATATTCTTCACCGATCAGAGCTTCGAGTTCCTCCGGACTGGACAACCTGAATTCGGCGTCTATAACAGCGCGGTCAGCGCCATCGCGAATCATCTGTTCGCTGAATGTGTCACCAAAAACGACGCGTAGCGCACCGAGAATCATGCTCTTGCCCGCACCTGTTTCACCTGTGATTACAGTGAAACCACGATCGAAGGTAAGTTCGATTTCCTCGACGAGCAGAAAATTGCGAATGTGCAGTCGCGCAAGCATCGTTTAGCGGCCTAATACCGCAACCTTGCCGGTTGCAGAGTGACCGTCTCCTGTGGTTGCAACTAAAAGGTACACACCACCGGCAACGTAATCACCGTCGGCATTCTTTCCATCCCACCCGTTCGTGATCGCTTGCGTCCAGGAAAGTTCGCGCACGAGACGACCTCCCAGAGTGAACACGCGCAACTGATCGAATCGTCCACCGAGTGCATCAGCATCAAGATAAAGCGATTGCGAGCCATCCGCGTGAAACGGATTCGGATAAGGCGTTACCGTGTCGAGTGCAGGCTCGCGCGAAACGTACGGCGTCTGCAAGCGCGACAAACCATCCAGTGTGCCAAGCCATACTTCGCCAGTGTGCGGATTCGATGTAATCGAGGTTATGCCGTTTGACGCGAGATCGGATGCATAATCAATGCTACTGGAAGTTTGGAAGATGTGAATCCAAGTGAACGAAGGATCAAGGACTGCTACACCGTTGTCAGTGCCAAACCACTTGTTGTCTTGCGAATCTACGTGAATTGCGTTCACACGATTGCCAATCGGAAGGTCATAAAGGCAAATAAAGCGCATTGATCCGACACTCGCATTTGGATTCAGACCACCTTGCGAATAATAGGCTCCTCCCGGCGTGCCGACCCAGAGATAATTTTGGTGATCAACAGCAAAAGTCAGCACTTCGCGGGCAATGTCTTCAAAACACGTCGTTGCAGCATCTTGCAACGCGACCGGGTCGTAGCTTTCCCAAGAATCGTCAGTCGTATCCGTTAATGTTCTGTTTGGATCACATACGAATGTGTGATTACCGTCGCCGCTTGCTCCGACAAAGAATCGTCCGAATGGATCACCCATGATCTCGCTGATTTCGTACGGTCTCGCTATTGCTTCTTCACTTTGCGTACGATAGTAGACCCACGGTTGGTCGCTGTCGCCGTTTTGAATCCAGCCGGGAGTAACCAGCGCAACCGTCTGCGGAACTGTTGCCAGGCGATTGGAAATCAAAATACTGCCGTCAATATGTTTGCCGACTCTTGTAACACAAAACGTCGGTGAGCCGGGGATACCGTTTACACGCGCGCCGCTCGTGTCATATCCGGCAGATTCAACTGGGTTGTAGCGGTGGAATTCCCCATCGCGATAATTAAGAACTCCGCCACCGTCAGAGCCAAACCACATTCCGCCGAAGTTATCGGCAGAAGAAGATTTCGGACCAAATAGCCAGAAGTGCCCTGAGGGTGAATCGCTGCGAGTGTAGGCTGTCCATTTTCGTCAGTGAAATTTAGACACCCATACGGGATCCGCCGGTGCCAGCCCAGAGATTACCAAGCTTGTCATACTCAACACTTTGAACCGTGTTTCCGCCAATTCCGCGCGGAGCGATCGATGGTGAGAGGCTTACACCGTCATAAAAGCGAATGCCGCCTGCGCGTTCCGTGCGATCTGCAATTCCGACAGCAAGCACCGGATCGCCGTCCAGTGTAACATTGGCCAAAGCCGAAATTCCCGGCTGGCCGACGCCTGTTGTGATCCACGCTTCGTCTTGCAAACGATAAAGTGTATTCTCGCTGGCACCGATCATTGCGCTTTGAAATTCAATCACAGACAAAAACGCTTCAGGAGTTGTGATCGGAGTTCCAAAAATGTTGCCGTTGAATGATGCCGTGCGCGTTTGGGTCGTGACCCACAGCGTCGAATTGCCTTGCACACCCAGACCTAACACATTGTTGGCTGGCAAACCGTTGGCGATGGTGTAATCGGTCCAAGAAGCAGGCGCAGAAAATTGCTGCGTCGTGAGAGGTGCGCGAGCAAGGCCTGAGACCGTTGCGGCATAGAGATAGCCGTCAAGTGCAACCATGTCATTGACAGCGATTCCCGTGGGGAAATTACCCAGTACGCGCACACGTTCACTGACTCGGTAGTTATCGACTATCGAGTAATATGCGAAACGGTAGATGCCATTATTGGCCCCCAAAAACATTTCCTCCCCGACCTTCACGATCGAGGAGACCTCAAAAATCTCGTCTTGTAAGTCCGAGATAACTTTTGTCTGACCGGTAACGGGATTAAGTCTCGTTATTCTTCCATCCGGAGCAACAATCCAGATCCAACCTTGCGCGTCGGCGCCTAATCCTACGGTGGCATTCATGGCAAGCCCCCGCGTGTTGTTGTAGATATCGAAAACACCTGAAGAGGGATCGAAAGCAACAAGGCCACCAGAGGTGCCGAGCCACAAACCGTCCGACGTGACAAGCAAGTCGCGAACGTTTGAGCCAGAGGTATAGGTTGTCCAGCGAAACGGATTCGCCGTAACGGTGGTAACGTGGATCAGCGCAAGCAGCGCGATTAGCAGCGGCATGTCATGCCCTCATGATTGACCGAAGAAAAAGTTACGAACCTGATGCTTGCTGCTGCTCCCATTGTTTCAATGCGGAAAATAGTTCGAGTGCGGCGCGAGCCGCTTCTTGACCTTTGTTGCCAACACGCCCGCCGGCTCGCTCGAAAGCTTGCTCAACGGTGTTGGAGGTGATGACACCAAAAGCAACCGGCTTGCCTGTGCTTTCAGCGATGCGTGACAATCCGTTGGCACAGGATTGACAGATGAAATCGAAATGCGGAGTCTCGCCTCGGACAACTGCGCCGAGGGTGATGATGGCTTCTACAGATAGTCGCTTGGCTACGCGCGCAGCGGCGGCAGGAAGTTCGAACGCTCCGGGAACTTCAATGACGTCGATTTGTGAGTCGGCGACGCCTTGTTCACGCAGTTCGGTTAGCGCGCCTGTGAGCAAGGCTCCTGTGATCGTTTCGTGATAACGCGAGCGAATAATCACCACGCGTCCGGCAGGCAAATGCGAAAGCATATTTTAGGCTGTGGCCTCCGCGCGTTCGCCCAACAAACTTTGCGCGAATTTCTCAGCGTCAAACACGTCAAAATCGTCGAGTGCTTCACCAAAACCGACGTAACGAATCGGAATGCTCATCGTCCGCGCGATGGCTAAAGCAACGCCGCCTTTGGCAGTCCCGTCAATCTTAGTAAGGATCAATCCGGTCACCCCTGCTGTCCGTGTGAACTCGCGCGCTTGGTTCAATCCGTTTTGACCAGTCGTCGCATCCAACACAAGCAATACTTCATGCGGAGCGCCGGACGATCGCTTATTTAGCACGCGCGAAACTTTTTCCAGTTCCTGCATCAAATTGCTCTTATTGTGCAGGCGACCCGCCGTGTCCACAAGCAAAACTTCAACGCCACGGCTTTGCGCGGCTTGCAGAGCGTCCACCGCGACTGCGGCGCTGTCGCCGTTAGATTCACCAGCAATTACTGTGATGTTACTGCGCTGTCCCCAAATTTGAAGCTGGTCAACTGCTGCGGCACGAAATGTATCAGCCGCCGCAAACATCACAGATTTGCCTTGTGTCGTAAGATATTTCCCCAATTTGCCAATGCTCGTCGTCTTGCCTGTGCCGTTTACGCCGACAATCAGCACGACGTGTGGATTTCCGGGCGGCGGCGGTGTGCCTTCGGCCTCTTTAAGAAGCTTGACGACCTCTTGACGAAGGAGCGAATCTGCGTCAGCTTCAGGTCCGGCTTTGCGTCCGGCTTCTTGCAGTTGGGCAATCAAATGCTCAGTGGTTTCGAGACCGACGTCCGCAGACAGCAGGACATCTTCAAGCTCTTGCAGAAGCACTTTGTCCAATTTGCGACCGGGTTTGAATACGGCGGCAAGTTTGTCCGTGATGGCTTCGCGGGTCTTGGTGAGCGCTTGCTTAAGTTTGTCGAATAGTCCCATAGGGCCTTATATTTCGTCCGAGAAATCGGGCGCTGCGCCCCAGTTCAATTTGTCCCGCAAGACTTGATAAAAGTCACGGCGCTGAATATTTACGAGCTTTGCGGATTGCGGAGATTTGCGCACGAATACCTGTTCACCGATCTCGAGTGACCTCACATGCTCGCCGTCAGCAGTCAAAATTCCTTTGCCTCTAGAACGAATGGTGACAGTT
Organism: bacterium; assembly: GCA_016721565.1. Classification (GTDB taxonomy): domain Bacteria; phylum Electryoneota; class RPQS01; order RPQS01; family RPQS01; genus JABWCQ01. The sequence continues at coordinate 116,542 of JADKHW010000003.1, forward strand.
CGATGATCCGCAATGGCTAAAGGTCGCATGGTCAACGTATGAGGACATATCGGCGTGACGATAATCGCTTGCAAAGTTGGCTCGATAATCGGACCGCCTGCGGAGAGTGAATAAGCCGTGGAGCCAGTGGGTGAGGCGACGATTAAGCCATCTGCGCGATAGTTCGCAGCGGGAGTGCCGTCGATAAACACTTGAAAGGCCTGCGTGCGTGAGACTTCATGCTGGCCGATCACAAAATCGTTCAGCGCGTGATAGACTTTGTTGTCATGTTCGGAGATGGCCTGAATCATCATACGCTCTTCAATAGCGTAGTTGCCCGACAGAATGTCGTTCAATCGCTCATGGAGATTTGAGGATTCAAGATCAGTCAAGTAACCCAAACCGGGGCCGAGGTTGATACCGAGAATCGGTTTACCAAAGGGGGCAACGGCAGCGGCAGTATGTAGGAGGGTTCCGTCTCCACCAAAACTCAAAACAATGTCCGCATCGTGACCAAGCGTTGCGTGTGGAGCAAGTTCCGACGGAATTAGCTGAATTGAATCGCGATTCTCATCATCGTAAAGAAACTTGATTCCCCTTTCGCGCAAGAGCAGTACAAAGCTCGATACGGTTGGTACAAAGCGCGGCTTGGCAGCATTTCCCATGATCCCGAGAATCACGCGCGCATCCTACACTTCTTCCCCGGAGTTTGCATCATCCGGATTCTTGAGCAATTTCTTCAGCGAAACTTCAGCGGCTTTGAGCTTATGTTGGCAGAATACCGAGAGCTTTTGCCCCTCCTCAAAGGCCGCGACAGATTCTTCGAGCGAGACCTCTCCGCCTTCGAGTTTTTCGACCAACTCTTGCAGGCGTTCAAGAGCTTCTTCGAAGTTCTTGGGTTCTACGAACTCAGATTTTGCGGGTTTGGGTTTAGCGGTCATCGAAGAGGTCGGGAATATCGGAATTCTGTACGCGCGCGGCGAGGCTATCTTCAGCAAGCTCTATGGAAAGCAATTCGCCGGTTTTGGTTTCGGAAGATGAACGTAGCGCGAGGCCTTTGGGGCCGCGCACGATGGCATAACCGCGTTGAAGCACCCTGTGCGGTGAAACGGCGTTCAACAATTCTACCAGATGATTGAAATTCTGCTGACCGGATTCGCGTACACCAATGGCACTTTCGCGCAATCGCTCGTTCAAATCATCCAGCCGCTGCGCTACTGTGTTAGCAAGCTGCTGCGGCTGTTTCAAGGCCCAGTGCGAGGTGAGCAATCGGAGCTGTTGCTTCAAGTATGCGACGCGATCAACGGTCATACGCGACAGACGGCGTTCGAGTTGATGCAATCGGCGAGTGATCTCTTCACCGTCCGGTAGCACAAGCTCCATGGCGGCTGATGGAGTAGGTGCGCGCAGATCGGCAACAAAATCTGCAATCGTAAAATCTATTTCATGCCCGACTGCCGAGACGATCGGGATCTTACTGGCAAAGATTGCGCGAGCTACAACTTCTTCATTGAAGGCCCACAAATCTTCAAGCGATCCTCCACCCCGCCCAACGATGACAACATCAACGTTGCCTTCGTGCGAGAATTGATTGACCGCTTCGGCAATCTCTTCGGCCGCGCCTTTACCTTGCACACGAACGGGTTTCAAAATCAACTGTGCAAGCGGCCACCGGCGAGCGGCGATATTTTGAATATCATGCAAGGCAGCGCCCGTACCAGATGTCACCAAACCAATTCGTTCGGGAAAACTTGGCAGTGATCGTTTCCGCGCCGTGTCAAACAGGCCTTCTTTTTCGAGCTTGCGCTTGAGTTCTTCAAAGGCCTTTTGCAACTCACCTTCGCCGGACAAGCGCACCTCATACACGATGAGCTGATACTTGCCTTGCGGCTCATAGACTTCGAGTTGTCCAAATGCTTGCACGAGCAAGCCGTCACGCGGCGTGAACTTGAGACCCTTGCTATACATGCGCCACATGGCACAAGAGAGTTGAGCCGTTGCGTCTTTCAGCGTGAAGTAGTGGTGTCCACTTCCGTGGAGTTTATAACCTGACAACTCACCCTCAATCCACAACGGTTCAAAGCGGTCGCGGAACAACCGTTTGATTTCGCGCGTGACCTCAGCCACAGTCATGCTGCGGCCGGAATCAACGGATTTAGGTGTGTCAGTAGTCTCGAATTCCACAGAAAGGGAAAAGCCCACAAACACGGCGGGGCCTCACAATGAAGGCCCGCTACCGTAAACAACTTGCAGGCTAAGGCCGTGCGGTTCACCCGCACGACCCTTAGCGCAGTTTCTTTTTATGACGATTCTTGCGAAGTCTTTTCTTGCGCTTATGCGTCGACATTTTGTGACGCTTACGCTTCTTACCACAGGGCAAGGGTTTCTCCGTTTCTACCGCGGCAGGTGCTTTGGCTTGGGGTTAGGGTGAATTATGGAAATGAAAAGGAAATCTATTGAATTGAGCGCTCGCAACAAACACGTTTGCAAGCATGCCCAGCACGCTGGGCGCTACACATGCACTTTATTCTTGAAGCATGCGCTCGCGAAATTCGTCGGCAGGAACAAAGACGGCGGCAGTGCGATCGGGGATTTGTACTTCGTGCAAGCCATCGGGCGTGCGGACGTTTCGGCCTTTGCGCTGGACGGGTTTCCAGACGCCAAAACGGCGCAATTCGACGCGATCACCGTTAGAAACGGCCTCCATAACAAGGGCCAAAAAGCCGTCAACGACGGCTTGGGTTTCGATTCTGGTCAGACCGATGCCATCGGCAAGCTTGTCCACCAGCTCCTGTTTGGTCACGGTGCGGCCCACAACACATCTCCGTCAAGAAGTGAACATCGGAACATCGCGCAAGAAACAGTCGTCATTTGCTGACGATCAGGCGCTGGCCGGGATAGATATTAGAACGTTTCGAAAGGCGGTTGATCTTAAGCATGGTCTGCAAATCTACGCCGTGAGCTTGCGCAATGCTCCACATTGTGTCGCCGCGTTGAACGGTGTAGTATCGCTTAGCTGCTGCTTGCGCCACACTATCACTTTTCTTGGTGGTCTTTGGCGCGGCCTGCGCGTAACGCGGCTCGCCTTTGACGGTGACATTCAGCCTCTGACCTGGAAAGATCTTACTGGCGTCGCTGATATTATTTTCGCGGCAGATCTGATCGACAGAAACGCCGAGATGCTGCGAGATTTTGCCAAGGGATTCACCGCGATGTACCGTGTAGGTAATCCGGTCCATCGTGGGTTCCATCGCAACTTGCGGTTCAGCTTTCTCTTCGGCGGCAACTTGCTTAACGGTCTTGCGCGATTCCTCTGCGTAGCGAACTTCAGCCACCGGAATCGAAATCTCTTGACCGACACGGAGTGAACGCGGCTTCACGCGCTTGTTCTCAGGCATAGCCAAAATGGATTCCACCGACGTGCCGTACTTGTCCGCGATCTTATTCAGCGTGTCGCCTTTACGAACACGGTGCGTTGACGTAGGAACAATTACGGTCTTTGGCAGGCTGGCCAGATCAACATCGAAGTTCTCTGATGCAGCACCCGGTAAGCGGACCATTAATTCCTGACCGCGATCAGGAACAATACCTTTTAGGAACTCAGGATTGAGATCGCGAACGGATTGCGGATCATGTCCAGCAGCGCGCGCGATATCATCAAGTTTGTAACCACCGGGCACATAAACCCGCTCGCACTCAAACGGACGTTCCGGCGGCATAGGTGGAAAGCCGTAGCGCTCAGGGCTTTCACAAATAGCTCGGGCTGCAAGGTATGTCGGAACATAACCTCGAGTCTGGCGCGGCAAGCGGTGCATGGCCCAATAGTCGGTGGTATTGCAACGCTTTATGTCGCGGGCAACACGGCCTTCACCGCAGTTGTATGCGGCCATAGCCAAATACCAATCGCCAAACATCTCATAGAGATTGCGCAGATATCCGCATGCGGCGCGGGTGGCAAGTTCCACATGGCGGCGCTCGTCATATGTTCGGTCGATATGCAGACCGTACAGGCGGCCTGTGCCGGGAATGAACTGCCAAAGTCCGGCAGCACTGGCATATGAATACGCATTCAGGTTCAAGCCGGATTCGATCATCGAAAGATAGAGCATCTCTTGCGGGATGCCTTCCTCTTTCAGGATCGGGCGCATGCGCGGAAAAATCGTGGCAGCACGCTCCATCCAACGGAGCATGACCTTGTTGCCTTTGGTCTGGAAGAAGTGGATCTGATTGCGAACCTTGCTGTTGATCTCCATGGGGACACTCGGCAGCGGTGTCTTCATGGGCTGAATGTTCACTTCAGGAGCAGGTTGAATATGCTCGGGTGCGACGATTTCAATTTCGTCGGGAGCATCATCCTCTTCCTCTTCGCCAGCGTGCTGTGCCTCTCCGGCTTCAATAACAGCAGTCAGTCCGCTGGACGCGGGCAGGCTCTTGGTTTCGGATACAAATTGGTCGTAGCTTTCCAGAACTTGTCTGTTAAAGCTTGCGACGCGGTGCATCTCGAGGTCAATCGAGGCAAGATCAATATCGCCTAATAGCTCGAGCGACGCTTCATAGTAGTACGCTGCGTCTTCGGTGTTCTTGCGATCTTCGGCCCTTTGCGCAAAGGCATAGGCCTTCCGGGCAAGACTCCATTTTTCACGGTCAGTAAGTTGGGCGGATTGGCTAAGCCGATCGCGAAATTCTGTATTTCCGGGAGTTCCGGAGAGTTGGCGGCTGGACGAGCAGCCGATAAGCAGCCAACTGGCGGTCAGAACCGCGAGCAGAACTGTGCGTCCACTAATCATGAGCAGATCCGTGTTTGTGGGTGTCGCAGTTCGGGTGGAAGTCGCAGTTCTTCCACGCCAAAGACAATAATAACTCCGGTCACCCTCATTCGCCTCGTGAGAGTAACCCAGTTTGAGCTATGGAAGGTAACAAAGTTCACGCGGAAAATCAACTCTATATGGCTCTCAAAATCAACAATTAACGTGATAAATTGCCGCCAATTGGCGGTTTCCAATAGGCAACAGGTTGTGAGATGAATTGCCTCTCGGCAAAGGCTTGCACCTTCAGAGCCAAACCCCTATATTTTAGGCTCGACTTAAGGAACCTGACCACATGCCCCCCGCAAACTTAGACTCGTATCAGCGGGTATTGGACAGAATCGCCACTGCCTGTGCGCGTTCGGGCCGAAATCCGAACGAGGTGACGATTGTGGGGGTAACCAAGGGTCACTCAAAGGAAATTTTGAGCAAAGCCCGTGCCCTGAAACTTACCGATCTGGGTGAAAACAAGGTTCAGGAAGCTATTGAAAAATATAGCGATATGCGGGTGGGTGCGATAGATTATTCTGTAAGACTGCACATGATTGGCCATTTGCAATCTAACAAGGCCAAACGAGCGGTGGAACTGTTCGATTCTATCGACACAATTGACCAGCCTGACACGGCGCAAATTGTGGACAAGTTGGCTAATGAGGCCGGAAAACGACTCCGAGTGCTGATGCAGGTGAACACCTCTGGTGAGCCTCAGAAGTCTGGGATTGAACCGGATCGGGCCGTTGAACTTGGGTCATGCCTCTTGAATCTTAAAAATCTTGATTTTCAAGGATTTATGACTATCGGGCCGCTCGAAGGGGATGAACGAGCGGTGCGAAAAAGCTTCGAAGATCTGCGAAAAGTTAGAGATAGGGTAAGCCAAGAGCTTAAAATACAGACCCTTCCAGTCCTCTCGATGGGGATGAGCGATGATTTTGAGTGGGCAATTGAGGAAGGCGCAACGGAAATTCGGTTGGGCACCATTTTATGGGGACCCCGTGAACTATGAGCTTAAGTCCAGTAGATATTGCCCGGCATGAGTTCAGCCGCTCGTTTCGCGGCTACGACGTTGGTGAAGTGCGCGGATTCCTTGAAGCTGTGGCCTCTGAATTGGCTCAGCTTCAGGTAAATTTGTCGCAGGCTGAAGAAGCGGCGCGCGGGGCGGAAAAACAACTGAAGTCATTCCGCGAAATGGAGAAGAACCTCCGCGACGCCGTGGTGAATGCCCAGCAAGGGATGAGCGACTCACGTCAGCAAGTTGAGCGCGAGCGAGAGACAATTTTAGCTGAAGCGAAAATTGAGGCCGACCGGATTTTGCTCGAAGGCGAACGGCAAATGGCAAAAATCCGGGAACAGATTCGCGAGATGCAGGTGCAAAAGGAAACTTTTGTCGAAAGACTGAGATACTTGCACAACTCTCACGGCTGGGTGTTAGATTTGATGGAAAAAGATATTCCTAAGAATACAAATGAGCAAGATTCTCAAGCAACTTGACGAGACAACCGCCGCTCTTAAATCAAAAGTAACCAAGACTCCCGAAGTGGGGATCATATTGGGAACGGGTCTGGGCGGATTAGCAAAAGAGATTACGGCTGATGTTACGGTTGATTACAAGGAAGTTCCGCATTTCGTTGAATCAACGGTTGAGACACATCACGGCAAGTTGCACTTCGGAATGCTCGGCGGCAAGTATGTGATGGCGATGCAGGGCCGCTTTCATTATTATGAAGGCTACACCATGCAGGAGATTACCTATCCTGTGCGAGTGATGAAAGCGATGGGCTGCAAGGCTATGCTGGTTTCAAACGCATGCGGCTGTGTGAATCCGCTCTATAAGGCAGGAGATTTGATGATTATGGATGATCATATCAATCTCTTAGGTGATAATCCGCTGATTGGTCCGAATGAAGACAAGCTTGGGCCGAGATTCCCGGATATGAGCGAACCGTATTCGCGCAGGTTAATTGGTATTGCCGAAAACGTCGCGATGAATTTGGGCCTCAAGGTGCAGCGCGGAACCTATGTCGCGGTTAGCGGACCTAATCTTGAAACTCGCGCGGAATACCGGATGCTCAGAATGATGGGTGCGGACGTGGTGGGAATGTCCACGGTGCCGGAAGTGATTGTAGCCAATCATACGGGGCTTGAAGCCTTTGGCATCTCTATTGTGACCGACGAAGGTTTTGCGGATTGTCTGAAGCCCGCTTCGATTGAGCACATCTTAAAGAATGCCGCCGAAGCCGAGCCGAAGATGACGAAGATTATGACGGGGTTGATTGAGAGGGTGTGACGATGACAGAAAACTATCGCACAAAAAACTTGGGTAAGATCTCAATTAGTTTTGATAAGGATAGCCTCCAAGTAGAATTTGCATCTTGGGAATGGACTCCGATGTTCAACAAGTTGGATGGCAATAAAAGAGATGTCGCCTGGGCAAGAATTTTGGGATTCTATCTAGACGATTGCCGTCGCCATCTTTGATCCGTGATGAGAGGAAAGCCATACTCATCGCGCTTGAAGGCGTTTCGGTTGAAAATCTGCGTCGATTACAAGCGCAATGCTGAATTGCCAGAAATCGAAATCAACTATGGCCAGCTGGATTTACGCTGAATCTAGAATTATTGATTTTACCAGAGGTTCTGAATCGAGCTTTCCGGAACAAGAACTAGCAAGAAAGATATGTGTTTGACGATGGTCTGCAACAAACCAATGGCATGCCTGGTAGAAGAGCTAGGGTTGTCATGCCATTGATGCCATAAGCTGTAGAAAATGCTGTCTATATATTGCTTAGAGATGACCATATTACTATCTTCGATGGAACTGATGTCCAAGTCTGGAAACTAAAAAAGGTCCTTTTGGCCTAAATGCAGAGAGCTTACTATATCTTATAGAACAGCACAAGACACATGGAATTCACTTAGGTTGTAGACAATTCATGCCGTTTTGAGCAATTATTTTTAGGCCCAGATTAATAACGACACATCTTGCAATAAGGGCATAAAGCATGAAAATTGCTTAATTGATTGTTTTGACGTGTATTTGTATTGTTGGCCTTCTAAGTTACCTTCTTTATCGCGCCCAACCAGTAATGGCTTCAACTTTCTAAACCTGTATCAAATTGAAAGTTAGAATTTGTTGTTTTTCGGTTCAAGTTGGTTCTGGAAGTTCATTTGGGTTCTGACTTGAGGAATTCCCGATGGTTAGCGATTCACTTGCAAGGGCAAATCATCTAACAAGGGTTTCTATGGTTTTGTTTGGCACGTATTGTTCTGATCACCAAATTTAGTGAAATATCGAGTGTTGGCGATTTCTTTTCAGTCTTATGGTTCTGGTTTATCGTTCCCATACTGTTTCTTGGCTTGGTTTTTATTGTTTCCTTGAATGGTGGCGTCCTTTGATATTGTCCTGCAGAGACGCTAAAGAAAAAGGCGGTCGACCTTGTTAACGGACTTTTACAGCCGCGTCAAACCCTCACCGCAAGTCACGCCGATAATCTAATACATTGCTGTACTTCGTAATTATTCACTTATTGTAGTTACACCTCACTAATTGAGACACGCAATCTAGACACGCATGTTAAAACCCGTTTCAGAAAAATTACATTTACCGGCAGTTGACCATGACATCCTGAAGCTCTGGGAAGAGCGGAAGGTTTTTGAGCGCTCTATATCGGAGCGTGATGGGAAGCAGGATTTTGTATTTTTTGACGGGCCTCCGGGGACGAACGGGTTACCGCATATCGGGCATATGATGCAGTCGGCCTTGAAGGATTTGTGGCCGCGCTATAAGACGATGCAGGGCTATCGCGTGCTGCGCAAGGCGGGTTGGGATACGCACGGTTTGCCGATTGAATTGACCGCAGACAAAGAGCTTGGGTTTACTTCGAAACTTGACGTGGTTAAGTACGGTGAAGCCGAGTATGTGGATTACTGCCGCAACACGGTGTTCCGTTTCAAGCGCGAATGGGAAGTTGCGATTCGAAGGATCGGACGTTTTCTTGATCTTGAAAATGCTTACGCCACCTACGAGCCGTACTATATTCAGTCGGATTGGTGGACGCTGAAGCAGGCTTGGAATCTTGAGCTTGAGGGTGAAGCGCGCGAGAAGGCCTTAAGATTAGGCCAATCGCCGCGCTACCTCTATAAGGATTACCGCGTGATGGCCTATAGCCCGCGCACGGGGACGACGCTCTCGAATTTCGAAGTCGCGCAGGGCTATCAGGAAGTCACTGACCTTACGCTGTATGTGAAGTTCAAAGTCGTCGGTGAAGCGAATCTCTATCTGACCGCGTGGACGACGACGCCGTGGACGCTGCTCTCGAATCTTGCGGTCGCGTGCGGGCCGAATATCGAATACTCGATTATCGAACGCGCCGCGACCGGAAAAAAACTGATCGTTGCCACGGCACGCTTGGAAGCCTTGAGCGCAATGCTTGGCGAATACCGCGTCATCGGTACGAAGCTCGGCAAAGAGCTTGAAGGAATGCGATATGAGCCGTTGTTTGACTGGCTCAATCTTCCGGGAACGCGGGCCTGCTCTGTCGTGTGTGACGAATATGTGACCACCGAAGACGGTACGGGGCTTGTGCATTTGGCAAACTACGGTGAAGACGACTTCCGGATTTTGCGCAAGATGGAGATTCCGGTTGTGCTGACGGTGGATGCGAACGGTCTTGTGGGAGAACATGCCAAACCGTTTGCAGGCCGCGAATTCCGTGAAGAGGGGCTTGATGTAGATATTTTGAAATATCTGCAAGCCAAGGGACTTCTCCTCGGCAAAGAAAAGTACACGCACACCTATCCGTTCGATTACCGTACGAAAACGCCGCTGATGTATTTCCCGCGGCCTGCGTGGTTCATCAGAGCGACGGCGTTAAAAGAGATGATGCTTGAGGCCAATCAGCATATCGGATGGAAGCCTGATCATGTGCGCGACGGACGATTCGGGAATTGGCTGGAAAATGTGCAGGATTGGAACGTCACGCGCGAGAGATATTGGGGCTCACCGCTGCCGGTTTGGATGACGGAAGATGGCTCTGTCGCTATCTGTGTCGAGAGCCTTGATGAACTTCATGCGCTCGCACATGAATCCGGAATGGATCTCGCGCGTGATTGGGATCCTCACAAGCCAGCCATCGACAAAGTTATTCTCAAGACCAAAGATGGCCGTGAAATGCGGCGCGAAAATTTCGTTTTGGATAGCTGGTTTAATGCCGGGATTATGCCGTGGGGACAGTTTGGCTATCCGGCAGCTCCGAATTCCGAAGAGCTGTTCATGTCGCAGTATCCCGCGAACTTCATCAGTGAAGGCCAAGATCAGACGCGCGGCTGGTTTTACACGCTTTTAGCTTGCTCGTGTTTAGTAGCAAAAGCCAAGCAGCAGGATGCAAAGAAGCGTGGGGATCAGAAGGCTCTTGCTTTCTGGAGCAATCCGGTCAATTGGTCGAGTTATAAGAATGTGATTTGCACAGAGCTGGTGTTGGATTCCAAGGGTCTTAAGATGTCAAAGTCTTTGGGCAATGTGGTTGATCCGATGGCTCTGTTTGAAAAGTTTGGTGCAGATCCGGTACGCTGGATTTTCTTTGCCACGAATCCGTGGTTAGCCAAGCGATTCGGTGAAGAAGAGATTCGCGAAGCGGTACGCTCGGTGATTCTGCCGCTGTGGAATAGCTACAGCTTCTTTGTGACGTATGCTGTGATTGACGGTTGGAAGCCGAGCAACGCAAAAGTCGAGCGCACAGAGCTGGATCAATGGATTCTGTCGGATTACAATCGTTTGATTGGCGAAGTTACGACGAACCTTGACCAGTATGACGTGGGCAAAGCTTCACAAGCAATTCTCTCGTTTTTGGATGAGTTAACGAACTGGTATATTCGCCGCTCACGCCGCAGATTTTGGAAATCGGAGAGCGATGCCGATAAAGATGCTGCCTACGCGACATTATACGAGGTACTGGAAGGGTTAGTTAGACTGTTGGCCCCGTTCTTGCCGTTTATCAGCGAACACATATATCAAAATCTTGTGCGCGGATTGAATGCGAACGCGCCGGATAGCGTACATTTAGCGACATATCCCGTTGCCGATGAAAGCAAGCGCGACCGCAATCTTGAACGGCAAATGGCCCGAGTGCAGGAAGCGGTTTCGCTGGCTCGAGCGCTCAGAGAAGAACGAAAGCTGAAAGTTCGCCAACCTCTGGCTCGGATGACGTGGGTCGTACCGGAAGCTGGAGCAGAAGCAGAACTTGCACCGTATATTTGGCTGGTGACGGACGAAATCAACGTCAAAGAGATTGAGATTCGCTCTAATGACGCGGGTTTGGTCTCGCTCTCTGCAAAGGCAAATTTCAAAGTGTTGGGCAAAAAGGTCGGCGGTCGCATGAAAGAGATCGCGGCGCTGATTGAATTGCTTAGTGCTGAACAGATCGCCAAGCTCCGAAAGCGGGAACAGTATTGAAGCTGGCGGCGTTGAACTGAGTTCCGAAGATGTTATCATTCGTCGCGAAGAGCTTCAGGGCTACGCGGTGCAATCCGACGGTCACATGACGATTGCATTAGATACGAATATGACGCCCGAGTTGATTGACGAAGGATTGGCGCGCGAAGTCGTCCATTCGATTCAATCGGCACGCAAGGATGCGGGATTTGAAATTACGGATCGTATTTCAATTGAATTAGCGACCGAATCAGAGCAACTGGCAAACGCACTGAAGCAATTTGAAGAGTACGTTTGCCGCGAAACATTGTGCACAGAGCTTAGCATTACGCACGGCTCAGGAGATCAGAAAGCCGGGGAGTATGAATTCGGGCTGATCGTCTCGCGCCGCACAGAAGAATCCAACGTATTGACACAGGCTTAAGGGAAATAATTTCATCATGGCGACAGAAAAGAAGAAGAAAGCGGACGAAACCAACAACGGCCCGGCACACAAGTGGCCGGACGGTCCCAAGCCAGCGCTCTATTCGCCGGAATGGATGGAGTATTTCCGTCATCTGATTAATGAGCGGCGCAAAGAGATCATGCGCGAAATCGGCTATTTGCGCGAAAGCTCGATGGAACAAACGTCTGACACGTATTCGGGCGACTCATCGACCTACAGCTATCACATGGCCGATCAGGGAACGGACGCACAGGAACGCGAAAAGGCTTTCTTGTTTGCAAGCCGTGAAGGCAAGATGCTGACGCTGCTAGACCAAGCAGAAGAACGCATGTCAAACGGGACATACGGCTATTGCATGGACACAAATGCGCCGATCGAGTTCCGCCGCTTGGAAGCAATTCCCCATGCGAAGCTGTGCATTGAGGCGAAGCGCCGCCTTGAAGAGGCCAAGAACAATATCGAATGACCTCTTCTTCCGTTACGCGGCCCAATCTTTGGCCGTGGGTGCTTGGCTTTGTCTTGTTTGTGGGCTTGGATCAGCTCGCAAAGTATTGGGTGCGGGCGAACTTCGTCCTCGGTGAATCCGTTCCGGTCATCGGTGAACTGTTCAGGTTTACGTATGTACAGAATCCCGGTGTGGCCTTTGGGTTAGAGCCGTTTTCACCGACGATATTGATGATCTTTGGTTCGGTGGCCGCGCTTGGACTTGGCGGCTACCTGTATTACTTGTTACGCGACCACGATCCGATGCGCTGGCCTGTTTTCCTATTTTTGTGCGGCGCGGTTGGCAACTTGATTGATCGTGCAATGCTTGGTTCAGTGACAGATTTCGCGGATATGGATTTCCCCGATTTCATTATGACTCGCTGGCCGGTGTTTAACATTGCGGACTCCTGCGTGACAATTGGAATCACGATTTTGCTGTGGCAAACTTTGTTTGTCAAGCACCCTGCTCCTCTCCCCCCAACTTCTGGTGAACGACTCGACACATCCTCCCTTTCGTCTGCAAGCGGCAGCGGGACAGAAACCGCTCCGGCTGGACCGCTTTCTGACGCAAGCCCTTCCGGCGATCTCCCGAAATAAAGTTCACAGCCTGATCGAGGCTGGGTTGGTGTTTGTCAATGGTCAGGTCGTGCGCAAATCGTGGCGCGTATCTGGCGGTGACAATGTTGAAATTCTGTTTCGCGCACAGGAGCCTTCCGACATCGAACCGGAAGCGATTCCGCTTGAGATTCATTACGAGGATGAGTTTCTGCTGGTCGTGAATAAGCCTGTGGGGATGGTAACCCATCCGGCCCACGGCAATTTCAGTGGCACGCTTGTCAATGCTCTTTTGCATCATCTGGGGAAGACAACCGGGCCTGAGAATTTGCGTCCCGGAATTGTCCACAGGCTCGATAAAGGAACATCAGGGTTGCTTGTGGTGGCCAAAGATGAGAAGGTTCATCGAAAGCTGACCGAACAATTCAGCAACCGGACAGTGGATAGAGAGTATCGTTCGCTCGTGTGGGGACGATTTAAGACAGATAGCGACGTGATTGAAACGTTGCTCGACAGGCATCCCGGAGATCGCAAACGATATGCGGTTGTGCGTCGTGGTGGCAAAGAAGCCATTACGACCTATCATGTGCTTGAGAACTACGTTGATACAGCGTACCTGCGACTCAAACTGGGCACAGGGCGGACACATCAGATTCGAGTTCATCTGGAGCACATCGGCCATCCGGTTTTTGGGGATACCTCATATGGAGGGCGGCTCAAACGTGTCGGACATTTTGGAGGCGCGCGCAAGAAGCTCTACTTAGATATCTTTGGTGAAGTAGAGCATTTTATGTTGCATGCGCGTACATTGGGCTTCATTCATCCGGTATCGGGTGTTGCTCTTAGTTTCGCGACAGAACCACCGGAACTGTTTTCTAAGGTTCTGGAATTACTGAAAAAGATGCAATGACAGAGCTTGACAAATAAGCTCTAACGTTGTATATTAGAGGTCTTTGCAAACTTCACCCTTTCGGTTTGCCATTTTCTAAACCATGAAATCACACAGAGTTAGAGTAATTGTAATGATAGCGCTGGTAGTGTTAGGTGGATACATCTTGTATCCGACCTTTCGCTATGACAGCTTGTCTCAGACAGAGACAAGTTTGTTGACCCGCCTATCACAAACATCCGGCATTCCACTTTCTCGTCTTGCGATTGACATCAATCGTGATGACGTTGATCTGGCGGGTGAAATTCAACAATCCAACATCTCCGAAGCGGACAAGATGTCTGCAATCGAGCAGTTGAATTACCTGCGCGGTGAATTTGAGCAATCACTGGCCGCAAATCGTAATTTGGCTATCAAGCGCGGTCTCGACCTTCAGGGTGGTATGTACCTCGTATTGGAAGTCGATCTTGTGCAGATGCTTGAGCATGCTGCCAAAGGCAAGGACGATCAATACGAGAGCGTCATGTCCGAAGTTCGCGCAGCAACAAAGGGTACCGACAAGGATGCCTTTGACGCACTTGAAGAATCGGCCAGCCAAAAGGGTGTTTCTCTGAATCGTTATTGGGGCGATGCGGGTCAAACCGATGTTGATGTTCTGAAGAAGCTGCGTGAAACCGCTGGTGATGCGATTGACCGTTCTTTGGAAATTTTGCGTAACCGTGTCGACCAATTCGGCGTGTCTGAACCATCTATCAGCAAGCTGGGTACTTCTCGTATCGCGTTGGAACTTCCAGGCGTCAAAGATCCGGAACGCGCACGCGCGCTCGTGGGCCGTACCGCTTTACTTGAGTTCAAGCTCTTGGCTGAAACGGATCGCTCGCAGGACGTTTTGCTCGCGTTGGACGGAGGCATAGCCCGACGGATGAAGGGTGACACCAGCACTACGAGCGCCAACGATTCCACAATGTCCGACTCCCTTTTGGCAGATTCCGTGAAGACGGACTCAGCTCAAACGGCTGAAGACCTATTTGCTGAAAGCGACACGACGCTGGGCGATACATCAGCAAGCGCGAAAAATCCGCTCTTATCATTGTTGGTTGGCGGGACAGGCGACATTCTTGTTCCCTTAGAGAACCGCAGCAAAGTGACGCGCATGATTACCTCGCTTGACAATCAGCGTTTCATTCCTCGGGACATGGAATTTAAGTGGTCAGCTAAATCCGAAAAAATAGGCACGGACCAAAAAGAGTATTGGCGTCTCTACGTTGTAAAGTCTCGTGCCGAAATGACTGGTGAGAAGCTGGCTGACGCACGCTCCTCTATTGGCTCAGGCTACGATCCTGAACAGTCCGGCAAGCCGATTGTACAGATTGAGTTCACCAAAGAAGGCGGCAAGGTATTCTCCCGAGTAACTGGCGCGAACGTTGGCCGCCGTTTGGCTATTGTGCTGGATGACAAAGTTTATATGGCTCCGAATCTTCGTGAAAAGATCTCGGGTGGTTCAGCGGTCATTACGGGTCTCGACAATACTGAAGAAGCTCGTGACATGTCAATCGTGTTGCGCGCTGGTGCGCTTCCGGCTTCGGTGAACATAGTCGAAGAACGCACAATCGGACCGTCATTGGGTACAGATTCTGTCGAGGCTGGAAAGATGAGCTTGATGCTCTCCTTCCTTGCGGTAACGCTATTCATGCTGTTCTACTACCGCATGAGCGGCGGCGTGGCTGACATCGCCATGATATTCAGTATCTTCTTACAACTTGCAATTTTGGCGTTGTTCCAATTGACGCTGTCTATGCCCGGTATAGCCGGTGTAATTTTGTCGATTGGTATGGCGGTTGACACGAACGTGCTGATTTTCGAGCGTATTCGCGAAGAACTCAAGCATGGCAAAACGGTTAGAGCGGCCATTGACGCAGGATTTGACCGCGCGCTTGTTACGATTATAGACTCGCACGTCACAACGGCCATTGCCGGCGGAGTCCTGTGGTACATGGGCACCGGCGCAATTAAGGGCTTCGGTCTTACGCTGACGGTTGGTATTCTTGTTAACCTCTTTGCGGCGATCTTCTTCACCCGCTTGGTCTATGACCTGTGGATTGGTCGTCGTCAAGTTCAAACCTTGAGCATCTGATGATCCAGATTTTCCACAATATCAACGTAGACTTCGTCAAGTATCGTTGGAAAGCCATTACGATATCTTGCATAATCATTCTCGCGGGCTTTGTCGTCATGTTGATGCGTCCGGTGAACTGGTCCATTGACTTCCGCGGCGGTCTGGATATTCTTGTTCGCTTTGAACAATCCGTATCAGATGGACAAGTGCGCTCCGCGCTTTCGGATCTCGACGTTGGCGAAGTCAAGACGGTTTCAAGCCTTGGGAACGTTGACGATTATTCAATCCGCATGAAGTTGTCTGAGGACGTTCAGACACTTCAGCAGAAGATTACAGCAAGTCTGACAAAGGCGTTTCCGGGTAATAAGTTCGAAATCCGCAGTATTGATGTGGTAGGCCCCAAAGTAGGTAGTGAACTACGCGCGCAAGCGATATATTCCGCGTTGGTGGTTATACTCCTGCTTCTGATCTACATTTCATGGCGCTTCGAGTTTGCCTTCGCCGTGGGCGCAATTATCGCGTTGGTTCACGACTTGTTGATTACGTGGGCTTTCTTCATGTTCTTCAACTTTGAGGTAGGCCTTTCGGTACTTGCCGCGTTTTTGACGCTGTTGGGCTTCTCGTTGAATGATACGGTTGTGGTCTATGACCGTATTCGTGAAAACCTGAAGAAACTGCGACAAGTAAAGCTGGCAGACATCATGAACCAGAGCATCAACGAGACGATGTCGAGAACGATTATCACCTCTTTGACGGTGTTCTTGACGGTGCTCGTTTTGTTCTTCTACGGTGGTCCGGTTTTGAAAGGCTTCAGCTTCGCGATGTTGGTGGGTGTCGTCACCGGTACCTATTCGTCGATTTTTATTGCAGCGCCCGTTGTTCTGGAATGGGCAGAACGAAAAGCCTTGCAGGGCAAGAAAAAGTAATTCGACCTCAGTGCCTCGCGGCCCCGCGAGAGCGGGGCCTTTTTTTTGAAGAAAGTATCTTAACGTGGTCACAGCAGTTTTGGGCGCCCAGTGGGGCGACGAAGGCAAGGGCAAGATAGTTGACTACTTGAGCGAGCGTGCCGATGTGGTGTGCCGCTATCAGGGTGGAGCAAATGCCGGCCATACCATTATTGAAGGTGGCCGGAAGTTTGTGCTCCATCTTCTGCCAGCAGGAATTTTGCGGCCGAACACAGTTTGCGTAATTGGCGGCGGTGTAGTGGTTGATCCGGGCGCATTGTTGGACGAGATTGCGCAGCTTGAAGCCGCAGGAATCAATTTGGATGGCAGACTGTTTGTGAGCCATCAGGCGCATCTAATTATGCCGTATCACAAGCTGCTCGACAGCCTGCATGAGTCTCAGGGTGAGCGAGTGCGAATCGGCACTACAGGTCGAGGTATTGGCCCGGCGTACGTTGATAAGGTCGCACGCGTGGGAATCCGGATTGTAGATTTGCTTGACAGGGATTACCTGCGCCAAAAGATTCGCGCCAACGTCGAAGAGAAGAACCGCTTGCTGTCCAAAGTCTATGCAGCAGCTGAGATGGACGTAGAAGCCATCGTCGAAGAGTACGTCGCCTTTGACCAAAAGATTGACCCGTACGTAAAAGATGTGTCGGTCCTGTTGGATGATGCAATTCGCGCGGGCAAGAATGTGATATTGGAAGGTGCGCAAGGAACTCTACTAGACGTGGACATGGGAACGTACCCGTTTGTCACCTCGTCCAATCCGACCGTAGGTGGAGCGTGTACCGGCTTGGGGCTTGGACCCCGCAAGATTGACCACGTTATCGGAATTATCAAAGCTTATACAACGCGCGTTGGGGAAGGACCTTTCCCGACAGAGATAACCGACGGCGAAGAGCAGCAGAAGCTACGCGAGAAGGGCGATGAATACGGGGCAACGACTGGCCGTCCCCGTCGCTGCGGCTGGTACGACGGCGTGGCAGCGCGATTCGCGGCGCGTGTAAACAGTATTGACGCATGGGCCGTAACAAAGCTTGATATTCTCACAGGCATGGACAAGATCAAGTTCTGTGTGGCATACACAGATGGTCAGAGGACTTACAAGAATTTCCCGTCCGATAGCCGAGTTCTCTCGACTATTGAACCGATTTATGAAGAGCTTCCGGGTTGGAAGGCAAGCATCAACAACGTGACAAAGTGGGAAGATTTTCCTCGCGAAGCGCAAGACTATTTACGCTATATCGAGCAGTTTACCGGAGTGCCGGCTTCAATTGTGTCGGTAGGCGCGTCGCGCGAACAAACCATCATGTTGCGATAAAAAAACGTAGATGACGCCGCGTTGCAAATTGCGTGGAGCCAGAGGTTGAGAGCGTAGCTCAGTTGGTAGAGCACCGCCCTTTTAAGGCGATGGTCCCGGGTTCGAGCCCCGGCGCTCTCACAAAACAAGCCCGAAGCGAGTATTCGCTTCGGGCTTTAAGTTTTAGGGCACATGCTTTGCGCAAATGTATTTGTCTAAATTAGGCGAACACATGGCGCGACCATACCTTAACTACTGACCCAGAATTAGATTCAAAGATCTTCCACCCTGCTCCACTTGCAACACTGCATGCGGGCAAGGGGGCGCACTTTGATCTCTATTTGGGTATCCCTACACGAGCCGGGCAGCGCTATGTATTGTTCAAGTCTGCCGATCTCGACCTGACTGAAGAGAAACGGCGCGAGTTAATCGATCGCGGGTGAAGTTCCTGTACGTGACAGATGACGACGCGGGGAACTACTTTACGTTTGTGGATCGCACGGTGGGTGATGCCTTGCGCTCGGAAACCGCAACGCCTGAACAGA
The DNA here is from genome assembly GCA_016721565.1 of bacterium. Lineage (GTDB taxonomy): Bacteria > Electryoneota > RPQS01 > RPQS01 > RPQS01 > JABWCQ01. Next base: position 135,035 of record JADKHW010000003.1, read on the forward strand.
AATCCGCAGTATTGTATCACACAACCGCCGCGCTCGTTCAGGCTACATTTTCACGGCCTGAATCACCCGTGCTAATCAGAACTAACCGTACGGTTGTCGAACACACGGTTGACGCAATTGCATCCGACCCAGCTTTGTTGCGCACGATGGCCGCAACGTTTACACTCGACTACTCACTCTACACTCATGCAGTACATGTCGCGACGATGGGGACTGCCTTGTTACTTGAGCTATTCGGCACAGAAACGCGCGTGAAAGATGCAGCAATGGGTTACTTGCTACATGATGTAGGTAAGTGTCGTGTCCCATCTCAGATTCTTCGCAAAAGTGGAATCTTGACGCCGATGGAGATGAAAGAAATCGAGCGCCACCCTGAGCACGGAGTAGAACTCATGCGGCCGCATGATGAAGTAACAGACCTTGCGATGGACATTATTCTCTCACATCATGAGAAATTGAATGGTCGCGGCTACCCGAGGAGGCTGCCACCTGAAAGAATATCTGTGGAGACCCGCATTTGTACTATCGTCGACGTATATGATGCTCTTACATCACATCGTGTTTACAAACCAGCGTTGCGTGGGGTCGAAGCGTTAACTTTCATGCGGGACAGAATGTACGAAGAGATTGACACGGGTCTGCTAAAACAACTGATTCACATCTTGGGTCCGCGCAACAATAAGTGACCGGTACAGTATAGTTCGTTAAGTTCGTGTTGTTTGCGCCGATACTGTCATTGGAGGGCAAACACCGAATGGCAGAACGCGACAGCAACAACACATCATGGGACTCGGAAAGCAGTAACGCTCTCCCGCGTAGCTTCACACCTGAGAATAGACGCAGAGACGGGGCGATGTTTCGCAAGATTCGCGAACGGATACGCGAGGGTTACTACGAATCAGGGAACGTGTTGAAGGCAATTGCTGATAAGATCACAGGGTCACGATAAACGGAAGAAGGCCGAACTTGTGTTCGGCCTTCTTCCGTTATGTGTAAGCGTTCTACAAGTCGTTGCCACGTGTCAGCAGGTACATCAAGCCTGCGGCGGCAGCAACTTCACTACGCAATCTGCGTGACCCAAGTCCAATAAACCGCGCATTGGATGAGTTCAATAGCTCTAACTCATGCACATCAAATCCACCTTCAGGACCAACAACAATACTGTGGAAGCTTGCGGTATCAACTTCAAACAAGCTCGCCTCAGAACTGTTATCAGGATGTGCGACCCACAAACATGAATTAGTTGCTTGGGTCAAAGCATCTTGCAACGACTTGAAATGCACTTGCCCGATCAATCTGGCTCGACCTGTCTGTTTTGTGGACTGTACCGCTACTCGTTCGAGCTTTTCAATTTTGTTCGCTGTGTACATCTCTTGACTGCGCGCCATCTTGACCCACCATAAGTTGCGCACCCCAAGCTGCACAGCTGATGATACGACGTCGCGGGAGGTATCACCCTGCAAGCACCCGCAGATGAGAGTGATTTGAATATTGGATTCGCCGAACTCGTTGTAAATCTCTACGATCTCAAGCGTGTCTAAATTGAGTAATTTACACAAATAGACATTCCCCCTGCCATCTGTGGCCATGACCTTCTCCCCACTCTGGCGCGGCGAACGCGAGGTCAGATGATGTGACTCCGCCTCGGAAAGTGTGATGCGATTGCTATCAATGACCGCATCTCCAACATACGTAAATTCACCGTGATTTTGAGTTACCATGTGCGACCTGCTGTAAGCGATCCTGAAATGTAATCACGGTCTTCGCGATTAAGCTCTGATTGCATGACAAACTGCCCCGTTGCGCTCACAAACCACACTTGCGACAACCAAGATAGCCGTGTAATGGGTCCCCATGATTCAATATCAAGCACACGCCGGGGATCGCCTTCCAATTCAAAACGATCGCTCTTTCTGTGACCATATGCCGCGCCTAAACCGACATCCGAGTTTTCAGAAAGGGTGCGCATGATCATGCACGATGAACTGAATACGTCCGTTTGATCGCTGCGCTCTTCTTCAAATTGCTCCCAAAATAATCGGCCCAACTCTTCGCGTGATACCTCGCCTCTCAAGACGAATGTCCACTTGTCCTGCACTTGAAACGCGACACTGTCACCAAGTGCTACTCGGCGAAAGACCGTTGAACGGACTTGTCGAGGATTCAGTTCGAAATCGTAAGCCTGATAGTTTGCACTAATGCGAAACTCAGGAATGTGCATGACAAACTGATTCGGTCGGTGTACAAATCTCGTCGTTAGGAGCAGCAATCTCGTCCAGCGATTATTTGCGCTGTTTCGGCCGTAAATGTAAACGAGATGATTTAGGTCAGCAAGGGCCTGCACATCAATCGCGAATGCTCCATTTAGTTTACGGCTACCTCCAGCTTCCAAGCGCCATGCAAGTTCATCACGATCATCGAAATTCTGATCCGAGCGCGTATCTAGCGTATACTTGCCGAACGCTGCGCGCGCGTGCAATGCAGTTTGCTGCACGGTTGTCTGACCGCGCAACGCAATCTCCGTTTTCTGCCCGCTCAAGATTTCACCGCGAACAGATTGTGTGGCATTGCGAAGACCAACTGACAGAATCCCAGAGTGTTGGTTGTGACTGAGCGCAAGCTCTGCCTTGATGCCGGATTCGAGTTCTTCGAGACGAGAGCTGCTACCGCGCTGGTCATTTATACGCGTGTCAAGATAGCGCAAATCTCCCGTGCCACGTAGAACCGCACCTTGTGCAAGTTCGTAGTCGAGGCCGTCAGAAAACCTAAGCGTGCGCTCTTCACGAAGTTGGGAAGGGATTTCTGCAGCGGTTAAGACTTCGCGGCGCGTCCAACCTAAAGCAAGATCGGCCTGATTTGAAGCGACACCATAGTCCTGACGCAGATTATAGTTAAGTCCCACATCACTGCCGACACGATCCCCAGGAGCCTCGTATTCGAACCGCGCTTCAGCTTCGTGCGTGGATTGTGGCGAAGCGAAAAGCCTGAAGTCGCCGTGATTCCACGAACCAAATCCGGCATCGGTTTGATTCACTCGCGAATCCGCCACCAACCCAATGCTGTGTGTGGACTTTAGCAATCGATTCCAACGAACTGACGGACCGACTCCTGCTCGTACAAGATGCGAACGGTTCTCTTGCGCAAAAGAGAGCGCGTCACTGCGCGGACGATCCACATAGTGCTGTCCACTCGCCGCGCCCCATAGGCCAAATCGCGCGTTGTAATTTCGCAATGCGGACAGATTCCAACGCACGTCGTGACGCAAACGGCCTTCGGTCGTTTGGCCTCGCGACAAACCCGTAATCCAATCTGTATTGAAATAAGTGCGGGTGTGCGTGGGAGCGATAAGTCAAAGCGCGCCGTACCAAGCCAACGTGTCAATTCCGCTCCCTCCTCCCAACGCACGGCGACGCTGTCGCACAACGATTCAGTCGGCGGCGGTGCAGGAGCAACGGCACGGACACTCTGAATAAGTGCAGTGCAAGCGAATAGAAGTATAAAAGTTTGGAGATGTGAGCGCATAAAAAAAGCGGCGCGACAACTCACAAGGGTCGTCACGCCGAGGGGGAACTCAGTCGTAGAAGAGGCTACGCGCTCTTCTTTTTCAGCTCGACGAAACGCGCAGGCTTTTTGTCAACAACAGTGTCAGCGCCAACAATAACTTCGCCAACATCTTTGCGACTGGGGATATCGAAAAACGCGTCCATTAGCGTTTCTTCAGCGATGGCTCGCAATGCGCGCGCACCTGTCTTGCGGCGGCGGGCCTCACGAATTATCGCAAGAAGCGCGTCTTGCTCAAACGTTAGCTTGACACCTTCCATCTCAAACAACCGCGTGTACTGCTTCACCAGCGCGTTGCGCGGTTCGAGCAGTATCCGCATCATCGCTTCATCAGAAAGCGGTTCGAGCACAGAGACAACCGGCAGACGGCCAATCAACTCGGGAATCAAGCCGTAAGCATTTAAGTCTTCAAAGCTGACACGCTTGACGACATATTCGTTAGAGGTGTCTTCAGGAATGTACCCCGCGCCAAACCCCATCGGATATTTTGACACGCGGCTGCGGACAATCTTCTCAAGGCCTTCAAACGCACCACCCAGAATAAACATAATGTTCTTCGTGTTCATCTGAATGAACTTCTGTTCGGGATGCTTGCGGCCGCCCTGAGGAGGAAGATTGGCAACTGTGCCTTCGAGAATCTTCAGTAGGGCTTGTTGCACACCTTCACCTGACACATCGCGGGTAATCGACATGTTCGGATCTTTGCGCGCGATCTTGTCAATCTCATCAATGTAGATGATGCCCATCTCCGCCCGTGTTACGTCGTAGTCCGAATTCTGCAACAGACGCACGAGCACATTCTCAACATCTTCACCAACATAACCTGCTTCAGTCAGCGTCGTGGCATCGGCAATCGCAAACGGCACATGAAGGAATCGCGCCATCGTTTGAGCAAGCAGAGTTTTACCTGTGCCAGTCGGGCCGACGAGCAGAATGTTCGACTTCTCAATTTCCACATCTGAGGCTTGATCCGCACTCGCAATGCGCTTGTAGTGGTTATACACCGCTACGGAAATTTTGCGCTTGGCATCATCCTGCCCGATGATATACTCATCAAGCTTGCGCTTCATTTCGTGTGGAGTCGGAAACTCAGACAGGTTGATACTCTTTCGGCCGGCCCGAGACATCGCGACAATCTGGTGCGCGTGCTCGACGCAAACATCACAGATGGCGATACCGTCTTGATGTTTAATCAGCGTTGCAACCTGATTTTCAGTACGTCCACAAAACGAACAGACTTGCTCAAGGCGTTGATCTGTCACTGCATCAATCCTTTACTTGGCGCCGTTGAGGTGGCGGGGGAAAATAATCTCATCCACAATACCGTACTCCTTCGCGTCGGAGGCCGACATGAAGTAATTGCGGTCGGTGTCCTGCTCAATTCTCTCGATGGGCTTACCAGTGTGATATGCGAGCAGTTCGTTAAGCTGTGCGCGCATCTTGAGAATTTCGCGAGCCATGATATCAATGTCAGACGCCTGTCCTTGCGCACCACCGAGCGGCTGATGAATCATCACTCGCGCGTTGGGAAGAATGCTGCGTTTGCCTTTAGCACCGGCCGCAAGCAGGAACGCACCCATCGATGCGGCTTGACCAATGCAAATCGTAGCCACGTCGGGCTTGATGTGCTGCATTGTGTCATAGATCGCCAAGCCGGCCGTAACAACGCCGCCGGGGCTGTTGATGTACAAGCTGATATCCTTATCAGGATCTTCAGCGGCTAAAAAAATCAACTGAGCAATAATCAAACTGGCGATGTGATCGTCAATCGGAGTGCTCAGAATAATAATGCGTTCTTTGAGCAGCCGGGAATAGATATCGAACGCGCGTTCACCGCGGCCCGTCTGCTCGACTACCATGGGGACTAATGCCATGGAATGCTTATCTCCTGTTTCGGACATTGTGTTTAGACTGTGATGATTTTGGACGGTTCAGTCCGGCCCTCAAACTCAGCCAATCCAATTGGAATACGATTGAGCTTGACCGTGCTTTCGAGGTAGTTCAAGACCTTGCGCTCTTGCAGGTCGTCACCGACTTGCTGCATTTGATCAGGGCTCAGACGCTTGCGGAAGTCTTCAACCAGCTCATCTTCGAGCGTGGCGAGATTCGCGAGTTCCTGATCCATCTCATCTTTGGTCGTGCGCAGATCGAAATTCTGAATCATGGTATTGCGCAAAAGATACCAGCGTAATGTCCAGATCGCGGACGGCCTATATTCTTCGCGGAATTTCTTTAGCGCATCTTCATCGGGCTTGCCCTTTGAATTTCGCGTGGCTTCTTCAGCCATACGATCAAGGTAATTGTCCAGCATGCGCGGCGGAACCTGAAACTCTGAACGTTTCATCAGTTCATCGGCAAGTGTGCGGAACATCTGCTGGCGCGCTGAGTGTCCAGCGCGAGCTTCGATATACTTGCGCATATCACGGCGCAAATCTTCGAGCGTATCAAGATTAGGATTGACCGATTTGGCGAACTCATCATCCAGTTCGGGCAGTTCCTTTTGCTGGATATTGCGAATGGTCAATTCGGCACGGAGCGGCTTGGCACCGGAGTGGTCATTGCGCTGGAAGACAACTGTTGCCGTCTGATCGCACGCCACACCAAGAACCTTAGAAGCAAACTCCTCGCCAAACTGGTGGCGGCTCATGTCAATCGTGACATCTTTCTGCACATGACCAATGATCGGCACGCCCGTTTCATCAAGTTCCTGCATGTCAAAGGTAATCACCGAATGCATATCCACCGGATTCTCAGAGGGGACTAACACAGCCTGAGACTCGCGCAGACTTTCGATAGCCGTGTCAATATCCTCGTCTCCGGCTTGCGGCTCTTTCAGCTCAACTTCGACTTCAGAAAGCTCAGGCAGTGCAATCTCAGGCAAAACCTCAACGATCACACGAAAGGTCAGGGGCTGGCCTGGCTCAAAAGCAATATCGCGCATTTCCCCAGGAGAAATTGGATAGAGCTTTTGCTGGTCCAAGGCGTCGCGGTACGCCTCCTGCAGGACGCGCTGAACGGTGTCCTCAGTAACTGCTGGGCCAAACTTCTGGACTAGAATGTTACGGGGAACCTTACCGGGCCGGAAGCCGGGTAGCTTGGCCTGCGCCATGACTGCGGCAAGATTGCGCTCCAACTCGTTCTTCATGAACTCGGCTGGAACCGCCACCTTTAGCTCAATCTCTACATCGTTAAGCTTATTATTTTCTACACTTATATCCAAAACGGCCTCCAACAGGGATTTTGTGCGAAAGGGGGGACTCGAACCCCCACATCCTTCCGGATACCAGAGCCTAAATCTGGCGCGTCTGCCAATTCCGCCACTCTCGCGCCTAAAACACCAAAATACAAATTCATAAGCGAATTATCAAGCGAGACCAAAAGCCGTACAGGCCGGGTCAGGGAAGATTCTTCCTTTACTATGCGGCCAAAGTTCGCTACATTTGCGGATTCGTGATTATACTGAATCCTCTATGAACGCAAAATTAGCTATTCTGTTCCTGACGATATTTGTTGATCTGCTCGGTTTCGGGCTGATTATTCCGGCGTTGCCATTCTATGCAGAGAGTTTCGGGGCAAGTTACATAACGATTGGACTGCTATCAGCATCCTATTCGTTGATGCACTTCTTGTTTTCGCCGTTGTGGGGAAGGTTGTCGGATCGCATTGGCAGACGGCCTGTAATGTTAATCGGGTTAGCAGGATCTGCTTTGGCATTCTTGATGTTCGGTTTGTCGTCAACCTTGGTCATGCTCTTCGCTGCCCGCATCTTGGCTGGCATCTTATCGAGTGCAACTCTCCCGACAGCGCAAGCCTACATTGCCGACACAACCTCGCCTGAGGATCGCGCCAAAGGCATGGGCTTGATTGGGGCTGCGTTTGGAATGGGCTTTATTTTCGGTCCGGCATTAGGCGGCATTCTCACGAAGTATGGCTACGGTTTTCCCGCATTAGTTGCAGCGGGACTTTCCACTATAAACTTCTTTTGGGCATTGTGGAAACTACCCGAAACGTTGACCAACAAGTCTGACGAGAGTCAACGCAAGATGCTCTCACCGGATGCCTTGAAGTTCATCTTCTCCACCCCGGTGCTGGCTGTATTGATCGGGATATTCTTTGTGCAAGTGTATGCTTTCTCGCAGATGGAAGCGACATTCGCGCTCTTCTCTGAACATCGTCTTGGCCTTGATGCTGAACACGTTGGCTGGATTCTCGCCGAAGTGGGAATTATCTCAGCAATCATTCAAGGCGGATTGATGGGCAGATTAGTGCGAGCTTACGGCGAAGCTAAGCTTGCCCATATTGGTCTTGTGTTGATGGCAATTGGTTTGTTTGTTATCGGTTTTGTGCGCACAACTCCACAGATGATTGCCGCAGTGCCGTTATTGGCGATTGGCTCAGCGCTGATGAATCCAACCATCAATTCGCTTATTTCGAAATCCGCTCCGCCTGATAAACAAGGATTGACCATGGGAACCGCGCAATCCCTCGGTGCTCTCGCGCGAGTGTTCGGCCCACCAAGCGGAACAGGGTTGTTTCAACTCTTCGGCCCATCGGCTCCATATTTTGTCGGTGGATTGTTGATTGCATCGGTGTCGTGGATTCGCATAGGAAAGAAGACAACGTAACCCAAACCATGCCATATTGAAAAAGGCCCGGATGTCCGGGCCTTTTCTTTTGCAGAAAGCTACGAACTCAGTGGTCGAATTTGTCAAGGAAGCCGAGCAGTTCATAAACATTGTCTTCCGAACCCACGAACAGCGGCACGCGGTCGTGCAGTCCGGTCGGAACGACATCAAGAATGGATTGCTTACCATTAGTTGATAAGCCGCCAGCTTGCTCAATCACCATCGACATCGGTGCCGCCTCATAGAGCAAGCGCAATTTGCCTTTAGGATTCTTTGGATCCTTGAAATCAAGCGGATACATGAAGATTCCGCCGTACAGCAGAGTACGGTGCACGTCAGCAATCATGGAACCGATATAGCGTAGTGAGTACGGCGTGCCATGCTCATTGTTCGGGGTGATCACATGATCGACATATCTCTTAACGCCCTCACTCCAGTAGTGATAGTTGCCCGTATTAATGCTGAAATAAGTTCCTCGTTTCGGGATGCGCATGTCCGGATGTGAAAGCAGAAACTCGCCCAGCGACGGTTCGAGCGTGAAACCGTTGACACCATGACCCGTCGTATAAACCATCATCGTCGAACTTCCATAGACGATGTAGCCTGCAACCACCTGCTCGCGGCCAGTTTGTAGTAAATCTGCCTCGGTGCCCGGCGTGCCTTCAGGAGTCACGCGGCGGTGAATCGAGAAGATTGTGCCGACATTGATATTAGCATCAATATTGGAACTTCCATCAAGCGGATCAAACGCGAGCGTGTACTTCCCGTAATGAAATTCATTCGGGATCGGAATCATCTTCTCGCGCTCTTCGGAAGCCATGCAGCACAAAACTCCCGCGTGGTCAAACGCACGGTAGATCATGTCATTGCTGATCTCATCGAGTTTTTGTACCACTTCGCCTTGAATATTCGTGTGGCCTGCCGCGCCGAGAATATCGGACAGTCCGGCGCTGCGGACCTCTTTCGTGATTTGCTTGGCGGCAAAGGCGAGCTGGTGCATCAAGCGCGTCAATTCACCCGTGGCCTCGGGGTGCTTCTCTTGCTGCTCAATAAAATGGCGCTCAATCGTACAGGTGCGGAGGGAACTCATCGTGAACCTCAAGAATCCAATAGGGGAAGAAAATCCGCAAAGTTGTGAATGACGTAGTCGGCTTCACTAAGATATTGCGGAGGAAGTGTTGTGGTAATCGCCACCGTTCTCAGGCCGGCGGCCTTGGCGGATTTAACTCCGAGCGGTGCATTCTCAAATGCCATACACTCGAATGCTTTCAAGCCGCTGCGATTTAGAGCGGTTGCATATGGGTCCGGCGCAGGTTTGCCTTTGCCATATTCAGTCGGAGTATAGATGTAACGAAAGAGTGCGAACTCTTCTGGTGACAATACCGCTTCTATATTGCTGCGAATCGAACCTGTGACGATATCGCAAGCAATATTGCGGCGACCAAGCTCTTTTAGCAAGTCAACTGCTTCAGGAATCAAACCACTTGGTGCCATTGAGCGGTACAATTTGCGCTTGCGTTCAATTAAATCCGCTTGCTGTTCAGCCGAATAGTCAATTCCATGCTCAGACAACAGGCGCGAAACCGTATCTTCGGCCTTTTCGCCTTCATTCATCTGCACATAATGATCATCGAGTTCAATGCCGATTTCTCCCAAGATGCGCTCCCACGCAATCACATGAGCGGGAATGGAATCAATCAGCGTGCCATCAAAATCAAAGAAAACGGCTTGAATCATTACTAAACTTCTTCCAATCGCGCAGTAAAGTGCCTTAAGACGGGTGCTTCGTAGGTCAAGCGCATGCCCTTGATGGCATGACGCGATTTGTGCAGTTCAACAATTGACTCGGCAACGTAGGTCATATGTGCAGTCGTATAAACGCGGCGCGGAATCGCAAGACGCACAAGCTCAAGATGCGGACCCACATGCTCGCCTGTCGCAGGGTCCTTGTGACCGAACATCAACGATCCAATTTCAACACCGCGAATACCAGCTTCGCGATAGAGCGCGCTCGTCAAAGCAACGCCGGGGAATTGCTCAGCCGGAATATGATCGCAGAATGCTTTGGCATCAATGAACACGGCGTGTCCACCGACGGGCCGCACAATCGAAATTCCCGCATCCAAGAGCATTTCACCGAGATAGCGAACCTGCGCCGTGCGGTATTGCAAATACTCCTGCTCCATTCCCTCATAAAGACCGATGGCAACCGCCTCAAGGTCGCGCCCTGCCAGTCCGCCATATGTCGGAAAACCTTCAATCAGAATGAGCTTCTGTTGCAGCTTGCGCGCGAGTTCAACATCGTTCATTGCGATGAAACCACCGATATTGACCAACGCATCTTTCTTCGCGGACATCCAGCAGCCGTCGGCATAGCTGAACAACTCGCGCGCGATTTCAATAATCGATTTGCCTTTGTAGCCCGGCTCAAGTTCGTGAATGAACCAACAGTTTTCGGCAAAGCGCGCGCAGTCAATAAAGAATGGCACGCCGTATTGCTTGCAGAGCTTCGACGCGCCACGAATATTCTCCATCGAAACGGGCTGGCCGCCGGTGGAATTATTCGTGACCGTCATCACCACCATGGGTACATTGTCACGGTCGGCTTTCAGCTTGGCTTCAAGCTTCGCCAAGTCCATGTTGCCTTTCCACAGCGACCCAAGTTGCGGATCCATCGATTCTTTGACTGGCAAGTCAAGGGCTTCGGCGTGATTCATCTCGACATTCGCGCGCGTCGTGTCAAAATGCGTATTGGCGATTATTGTCTTGCCTTCAGAGCAAATTGTCGAGAAAAGCAAGTTCTCGGCAACGCGGCCTTGATGCGTCGGAATCACACTGGGGAATCCGGTTACATCACGCACGGCCGATTCGAATTTGAAGAAACTCTTTGATCCCGCATAACTCTCGTCACCGATCATTAATCCGGCCCATTGGTGATCGCTCATCGCACCCGTGCCGCTGTCAGTTAGCAGGTCAACGTAGATGGCATCGGCGGGAATTAGAAATACATTTAGTCCGGCACGCTGCAAGAGTTCAACGCGTTCGTCGCGCGTCGTGCGGCGGATTTTTTCAACAACTTTAATACGAAAGGGTTCGGCTGGGAAGCGCATAAGTAGTATGATGTTTCGTGATGCTAATTGGCTCGAGTGTAAACAGCAACTTGCTCAACCACTGCGGCTGGACGATAGTTCGCTTTTATGTAATCGGCCAAAGGAGGATAATTTGTAATCGGGTATCTTGCAAACGAATATTCATAATATTCGTCGGCGGAAAGGTCGAAGATAACGGCGGGGCGATTTCGAGTAAGATCGTCTAACAGCATCTGCATTGCATCAGGGCGCGCATACGGTCGCGGACTTGTGGAAAACGGAGAATAACCCGTCACATATTCGCAAAGATAGTCACGCGCCGCAGGGAGTCGCTTGGAATAAAAGTAGATTTGCGGACAGTACCCCCATACATAAATGCGCTGGCTAGGAGTACTATGTTGCATGGCAAATTCCTCCAGCTCTATTTCAAGCCCGTTCAGGTCAAGCGATTCCATCGAAATTCCGCGCGGCGGCGCCGAAGTATCCCAATAGCGCCAGAACGGAAAATGCAGCAAGGCAATGATTGCTCCAACGGCTAAGAAGGCACCGGTCAAGCGATTCAATAACGCGGAGACTTGTTTCAACTGCCAGATAGCAATTGCACCCACCAGAGCAAATGCCGGGAATGCTTGAATGTAATAGTGCTCAAAGAAGCGCGAGCCAGATGCAACAGCCAGCGCCGCACACAATGTCAATACCAGAACTGGAAAGTTGCGCCATTTGATCGCAAAGCCAATTCCGATTGCCGTGAGCGTGAATGGTACAAACGCTTGCAGGAAAACCGATCTCGTTGAGTACCGCGCCGCCTCAAAGAACCCAAAGAGTCCCGTATCGCCTGCATAGAGCATCGGAAAGCGCACCCACGAATCATAAGCCCAACTCAGTCCCCCATGTGCCGTATAGATAATAGTCAACAACACCCACGGCACAGCGATTCCAATCCCAAGCCGTACATATTCGCCACGATCTGCCGGACGAAATAAGAACCACATCGGCAATAGAAAGATTGCGAAGCTCTGCCGGAACATGACAGCAAAACCAAACAGAACTCCGGCAAGAATTATTCTTCGAGGTGTTCGTTCACCTGTAACAAACAAGAACGACAACATAACCAATACAATGCCCGGCAACTCGACGTTCAGCCCCTGAAAATCACGCGGTACTCCGAAACTATTGGCTAGCAAGAAGAAACTCAGCGCAGACATCCAGAGCGGAATCTCAGGAAACAACCGCTCAGTGAGTTTCATCGTCAACGCAAGCAAAAGTAGCCAAAGAACAAATCCGACAACCTGCAATGCGAAAACTGATTCTCCAGCAAAAGCGAAAATGGCTTTGTAGAAAAAGACAATCCCGGGCGGCTTTGTCGATCCAACAAGATCAAGTCCCGGAAGCATGTGATGGCTAAGCGCTTGTGCCGCGACTGCATACTCCGCTTCGTCAACATTGTAAAAGACCGAATCAAACAACGTCCAGCGACAAAGTAAGAAGCCGAATGCAAAAACAGCCCAGACGGACCAAAATGCAAAGCGCCCGTGCGGGCGCATTACTCTATCCAACGACGGAAAATTTCGAGTGCTTGTTCCCAGCCATGTCGTAATGCGAGTGCCCACAATGTGTTTGTCGGCACAATTTCTTCAAGTCCTTCAAGCCTCGCCAGCGACGGTGCGAGGTGTCTATCTACATCACCATACAACATTGCTCGCAAATTATTCCGACTGGCAAGCAGAGTCGCCGAGCGCAACCTGAGCATCTCCTGCTCAGCGTGCGCAAGCGATTCAACCTGCTGCAAGTCAGTTGTAGAAAACGCAACCCAGTTTGCGCGGGTCTTCGCAACGGCCTTTATGATTTGCGGTTCGGGCTCAATCAGGACCGCGATCTCCTGATGAGTACCAGAGAGTCGCTGTTTCAAATCCGCAATCGAATCAAACTGCTTAACAACTCGGCCATCATCAGAAATCAAAAACCTGTCAGGCGCGGAACCAAGCGAGTTCAAATTGTCGAGCTGATGCAGCGACGCATGCACGCATAATAGCGGTAAACCCGCTCGGTCAAAGCGCGCCAGACTTTCACGATTGGCATTTTCAGATGGAACACCCACCATAAGCCCATCCGCTCCCGCGCGGGAACACGCATAAGCAATGTCGAGATCGTCCATTCCGGGAACAACGGCCGCGACCTTCGGAAACAACTCGAGTGAAACAAGAACGCGCGGTTTCACGCGCGGTTAGCTCCGTATTTTTGCTTCAGCGCGTCAGCCACATGCGGCGGCACAAAACTCTCGACCGACCCCCCAAGACGCGCGACTTCACGCACGATAGAACTGTTCAAATAGGTGTAATGCTCGCCGGGCATCAAGAAAACCGTCGAAATTTTCGGTGCAAGCACTCTATTGGCCAACGCAATCTGGAATTCGTAATCAAAATCCGACACCGCGCGCAATCCACGAATAATTGCCGTCGCGCTCTTGCTGCGCGCAAAATCCACCAGCAACCCACTGCAAGTATCAACGGAAACATTGGAAAGGTGGGTGATAGACTTTTCGATTAGCCCTTTGCGCTCTTCTGTGGAAAACAGTGGTGACTTCTGTGAGTGGATTGCAAGAGTGACGATGACGTTTGAAAAGAGATCTGCGGCGCGCTCAATGACATCGAGATGGCCGTATGTGATCGGATCGAAGGTGCCGGGATAGATCGCAGTTTTCATGCGCTGTGGTTTAGCCGTTTGAAGATCTCGATCAACATCCCGTCTTCAAGACGAGTGCATTGTACGTCATCCATCATCGCGCGAACGATGAGTATGCCGCGACCGTGATCTTCATAAATATTTTCAGGCGAAGTGGGATCGGGGATTGTATTGGTTTCAAATCCGGGCCCGAAATCACGAACAGAAACGCGCAAACCGTCTTCCCCGCCCTCAATCTGAATTTTGACGGGAATTTCAGCGTGTTCTTTGTGCGCATGAACAATGGCATTCATGACGAGTTCTGTGACGCAGATGCCTATATCGGCAAGCGCGTCCGCTTGAAATCCCAGCGAAGTTGCAAAGGACTCCACGAACTCGTCAACCTTTTCGATTTGGTCAACCGAGGAGGGAATGTTCAGCGTTTCAGTGCGGATCGGTTGCATCATATTTCACCACAGATAAGGTGAGATCATCCATAGTCGAATCCGGAGCATTGAACGATTGTACTTCATGGCTAATGCGCCGGGCCAGTTCATTCGCAGATAGATTTCGATGGCGCTCCGCGAGTTCGATAAGACGATCCAGACCAAATTCCTGATCATGTTCGTCGCGCGCCTCGGTTACGCCGTCGGTATAGAGTAAGAAAATATCATTGGGCATTAGCTCGATTTGAGCCTCTTCGTACTTTGCATCAGGAAGTACTCCCAAGATCGGGCCACCGACCTCTAACAAGTGCGGAACTTCACCTTTGCGCAAAACGACCGGAGGATTGTGCCCAGCGTTTGCATAAGTCAACACGTTGAACTTGCGGTTCAGCACTCCGTAAAACCCGGTTACAAAACTATCCGGCGGGTTTGTCTCAACAAGAAACTCGTTGACACGTTCAAGAATCGTTTTGATGGCATAGTGTGCCCGCGATTCAATGCGAATACACGCTCGGAAGTTCGCCATCAACAGCGCAGCGGCCACGCCGTGTCCGGCCACGTCGCTCATGATAATTCCCAAATCGTCATCAGTGATGCGGACAAAATCGTAATAATCACCACCAACTTCACTCGAAGGGAAATTCATACCACCCAAATCGTACGGCGCAAATTGCGGCATGACTTTGGGCAAAAAACTCGTGTGAATTCTACGTGCCAGAGCAAGCTCTTCAGCAATTCTCTGAGTATGCTGGCGTTCACGGTCGGCCCGCGCGCGCTCGAGTGCGACACCCGCATGACTGGCAAACGTCATCAGCGTGCGCAAATCACGCTCGCTGAAGGCGTCAACTTTGTCGGATTCGAGGTTAAACGCTCCGATCAGTTCATCGCGAACAAAGATCGGGACAGCCAATTCCGAACGCGTCGTCGGTCGGACCTCAACATAGCGCAGATCACTTTTGACATCGGGAACATAAAGCGGCTTGCCCGAGAACACAACGGTGGCAACAATGCCCTCGCCATGCTTGACGCCTTCCTGAAATTTGGTATAGACTCTGCGGCGCTGTGCTCCACCGTATCCGGCAAGCATATCGACTTCGATCTGCTGCATCTCTTTGTTAAAGACAAAAATTCCGGCAGCGTCAAACTCCACGACCTGCCGGAGTGATTCCAGAATTGCCCGCAAAACATCGCGGATTTCCGCAGCGCTGGAGAGCCTACGGCTAACTTCCTGCAGAATCGCGTTTTCCTGCCGCTCACGTTCAAACTCAGCCTTCAATTTGAAGTTCTGCTCGGCAGATCCGACCAGTTCAAGCAATGACTTCAGCGATGCAAGGCGCTTTGTGTCGAGCTTTGCGCTCTTATCGTCGCGCAAGAACTCCTGTACCTTACGCTCCAGCTCTTCTAATGCCGCCAGCGAACGCGAGGCCTCAAGCCCCGCGTCTTTCTTGCCGGGCAAAAGTTGATCTGGTACG
Source organism: bacterium (assembly GCA_016721565.1). Classification (GTDB taxonomy): domain Bacteria; phylum Electryoneota; class RPQS01; order RPQS01; family RPQS01; genus JABWCQ01. The sequence continues at coordinate 150,889 of JADKHW010000003.1, forward strand.
ACGGGTTCAACCAACTCAGTTGAAGCTCTTAGCTGCGTTCTCAACGCTATCGTGGCTGTCAAACACGGAATTCAACTTCGTGATGACGAGCAACGATTGAATCTTATCAGTGGTGCGCGCGAGCTTCATTTCGCTGCCGGCGTTCTTGAGGGTCGTGTAAGCAGAAACGAGCAGTCCGATACCAGAGCTGTTCATCCATTCCACGCCGCCCAAGTCAATCACAACTTTCTTAAGGTTGTTGGCGACGGCATGCTTCATTGCATCGTGGAATTGTGCAGATTCGGGACCGCCCATAATCTTGCCCGACATCTCAACGAGATAAATGCCGTTAGTTTCAGTGGTCTTCAACTTCATTGCCCAGTGGCTCCTTCGGGGTTCAGTTATATGAAAAGAAAAAAGAATCTATAAACTTGAGCTTAAGCCGGACGGCTCAGCCCTTGCAGCACCGACGGAACGTCGGAACCGAATGTAAAAACAGAATCAAAGCGGGTCATACGAAACACGGTCAGAACTTTGGGAGTACAGCCGACCAAGATAAGTTGTCCGCCGCGACTTTTGAGAGTCGTATAAGCTGAGACCAGCAAGCCGACGCCCCAACTGTTCAGCCATTCAACTCCGTGTAAGTCAACAACCACACTGCGGCCCCCGTTTTCGACGGCATGTTTGACTTCATCATGAAAGCCGCTTGAATCCGGGCCGCCCATCAATTTGCCGGTCAGTTCCATGACGAACACGTCTTTGTCCCAAAATGAACGCATTTGCATTGTAATTGCCTGTCTTCAGTAACGTTTGGGAAAACGATTAAAAACGCGTACGGCGCAAATCAAGCAATGCGTCGACGAAGAATCGCTTGGTGGGATCGTGATCGGCATGCAATTGAATGCTCTTCAGAATCTCTATCTCTTCGTTCGTAGGGTTCATCAGCAACATCTGCTCGTTATCCGCCAGCAGGTCTTGAAGCCCTTTGTAGAGATAGCCGTGCTTGGGAGAAATGCTCAAATACTTGAACACCTCAGGGCTTAGCAACAGCTCTTCAACTCGGAGATTCAATCCTCCCGCGACCTTTTCCAGAAACTCGATAGTCGGCGAAGAGCGCCCATTTTCAACCAAGGACAAATAGGAACGATTGACATGCACAGCCTTGGAGAGCTGATCTTGCGACATGTCGGCGGCCTTGCGGGCATCGTGCAAGCGCTGGCCGACGTTTAGGGGGAATGCTTTGTTTTGGCTCATAGCTTAAAGATACGGAGGGCTTGTTAAATTGTCAACAAGACCAAAAAGGCCTTCTTACTGCGTCGCACATACCGTTCAGTACCCAATTGCGGCACCTACGCCTCTTGAATCGGCAGCACCGTTCCAGCCACCACGCATCGTATCCGCTTGAATTGCCTGAACTCTGGAGCGAGCCGAACCGACTTCGACTGCATGTCCTTTAGCCGTTAAAGCGGCCCGGACGTCAAACGGGTGCTCAGGTTCCATGAACAGGCGGTCGGGGACCCACTGTTGGTGCATTCTCGGATAGTCAATCGCCTCCTGAATGTCCATGCCGAAATCGAGCGCATTAACGATAGCCAATAGCGTCGCCGTAATGATTCTCGGGCCGCCTGCTCCTCCCGCGAGGATGTAGGGCTTCCCGTCCCGCAAAACAATCGTGGGGGACATGGACGAGAGTGGCTTTTTGCCCGGCTCGATTTCATTGACCGCTTTCCCGACCAAGCCAAAGAAATTCGCCTTGCCGGGTTCGGTAACAAAGTCATCCATCTCGTTGTTCAGCAAGATTCCCGTGCCCGGAACCGTAATACACGTTGCGAACGGTGTATTAACCGTGGCGGTAACAGAAGCGGCATTGCCTTGTTCATCCACGACACAAAAATGTGTGGTATGATGGTCAATCATCGAGAGAAAAGCCCATGGATCACCGGCGCTCAGCTGAGGCAGATGTCGCGTGCGCGAAATCTTCTTGCGCAACGTGTCCGCATACGCTTTGTGGATCAGAGCTTCCGTCGGAACAGGCGTGAACGCAGGGTCACCTAAGAATTCTGCTCTATCAGCAAAGGCCAGACTCATCGATTCGGCAATAAGATGCAGCGATTCGGATGAACCTGCTTCAAGATACGACAGCGGGTAGTCCTCAAGCAGATTAAGAATCTGTATCAGATGGATTCCACCCGAACTCGGAGGCGGCATCGAGATGATGTCGTAGCCGCGATAGTTTCCACGCACAGGTTCAAGTGCGACGGGCTTGTAACCAGCCAAGTCCTGCTTGGTGATGATGCCGCCGGACTTTCTCATGTACTCGACAATCAGGTCTGCGGTTTCACCGGAGTAGAATTCAGCCGCTCCGTTCTTGGCCATACGAGTCAGCGTTGCGGCAAGGTCCTTTTGAACAAGCCTCTCCCCTTTTGCAAGCGGGCGGCCATCATTATCAAAATATACCGCCAGCGAGCCGGGGTCGTTCATCATGCGCGTGGCATAACTTTGCACAACGCTTGCATAGTATTCATCGAGTACAAATCCGGTATCGGCCAGAGCAATAGCCGGAGCCAGCAAATCGGCAAAAGGCATCGTGCCATATTCGCGCACAGCCAAATCAAATGCGGCCACTTGTCCCGGGACTCCGGCGGCAAGCGGCGAATAGAGCGACAAATCGGTTGCATCGGTCGGCTTGCGCGGCACGAACATCAACCGCGATGATTTTGCCGGAGCTACTTCTCTGCCATCAATCGCGATTTCACGGCCATCGGCCATGTGCAATACAATAAAGCATCCGCCGCCGATGCCACTCGAATAACCTTCGGTAACTCCAAGCGCCATCGCAACGGCACAGGCCGCGTCAACCGCATTGCCTCCCGACTCAAGAATCTGCAAACCTGCGCGCGTGGCATGTGAATCAGCGGATGCAATCATGGCGTGCGGCGCCCACGCCGGTCGCAGAGTGGCGCACTCGGCCCACTTGGCCGAGTGCAGCCCAACGACTACAAACAATACGATGCAGGTGCGAAAAAAGTGCAACTACGATTCTCCTTACGGCAGTGCGCGAACTTGATAATAACCAAACGACGTGTTCAACGCATCAACATGCAAGAAGCTGTTAGTCGCAGGCGTGCCAACGATGGTCGGGAGTCCGCCGATATCAAACAAATACTCTACACGATACGCCGAAGCGCCCGGAACAGCCTGCCAGCGCAACTGAATATCATTTCCAATCGGCATGATAGTCAAGTTGGTCGGAGCATCAAGGTTGGCCAATGGCGTCGCGATAATCGGAATCGTGACTTCCGGCGAGTCTTCATCATTTGAGCGAATCACCAAACCACTCAGGCTGGGAATTCCGCACAACTCTTCACCGAGGAAACTCAGTCGCAAAGTATCAACTGAATTGGGGGGCACAATGCCCGAAACAGGCAGAACAGAAACCCACCGTGGCCCGAGGGCGAAGCGGCGCGATTCGTTATTGGCAATACCCGCCTGATTATTCAAAACGGTCAAACCGATATTGCGCTCTTCGTTCTGAACACCAATCGTCGCACTGGTAAGACGAATCGTGCCCATGTTGCCATAGAACACGCGAGCCTCGCCGCGCTTGGTCAAGAGAACCTGGAAGTTATACGTTCCCTGGTTCGGAGCCGTACCTGCTCGAATGTTCTCATAGCTGACAGCAGCTGAGTCAACTCCGTTATCCCAGTAGCGAACATTGGTTCCCGCAAGCTGCGGTTTCAAGTCATCCCACCACGCGAAAATTGCGGCTTCAGCAGCCGTGGCGTTCGGCAAACTGGTATTGCTAAATGCTTCGTTGATGCTGTCGGCAAAACTCACCCAGCCGTTGGCGCTGACGAACACACGGTTGTACATCGCGCCATAGAACGGAAATTCAAACGGCAGCGCATACGGTCCGCGCACCTGATCACCTTCACCGTCAATCCAAGTAATCGGAGTGCCTAATGCACTGATCGGCAGCCACGAATAGATCGGGCCGCACTGGTCATCAGAATCCTGCCAGCGATAACCGTAAGCATCCGGGCCACCGGTATCCGCAGCGGCAGTGCCGTTTTGGAACAGGAGTGAGTAAACAAGGTCAGAGCCACCGTTATTGGAGACATAGACCTCTTCTTCTTGAATTGCCGTCGTGTCGACCGAAGCGCTAACCGAAGCCGGACTTACACTGATGTTTGGCGGCGGTCCGACAAAGACATCATCAACATACCAGCCCTCTTGCACCAACGCGCCGTCGCTCGTCTGACGGAAGCGAATGTTGACTACGCTTCCCGCAGGGAATTGCGCCAGCGATACGCTCACAGTCTCAAACGAACCATTGCTGCCCGTAAACGGGCCGGCAACACTATAAGTACCCGTACCGTCCGTCACTTCGACAAACCCGTAATCGAAATCTGCTTCGAGTTCGTAGTAATGCGAGAACGTGAGGACAGAATTGTTACCCAGCAAAATCGGAGGCGAAGTCAGCGCGGCATTCTGGTTTGAACTGTATTGCCATGAATTTTCAATGCCGCAATACCAAGAATGAGTCGCCGAAGCCGAACGATGTGTCGTCTGATGCCATTGATCAACACCACCGGAATGCGTCCAGCCGTTGGTACCCGCTTCTCCATTGTCAAAGAACACAGGATTGCCCACAACGGCAGAAGTGTTAATCGTCGTGTCGAGCCCTTCGATAGATGAAAGATGCAATTGGCAGTTGATTGCGCCAGGGGAACTGAAGCCTGCTCCAACATTGAGCACAAGTTCGGTTAAGTTTGCGGCGGAATCTTGCGAGGCAAGTGTCGGCCAATTCGCGTTACCAGAAGCAACAGTAACATTGGGGGTCGAGGTGGTCAACGTGCCTGTCAAACCTGTCAAATCAAGGAATCCGGTGTTTCTCAAATAGATTGTCAACGAAACGCTCTCGCCCGGCTCAACCGTTCCGTCATTGTCACCGGCTTGCTCAGTTTGGAATTGCCTGACTCGCCGCACTTGCAGATCCGGTGGAAGAAGATTCACGGCATAACGCGCGACAAACAAATTCGCGGGCAAATTCTCTTGCGAGCGGCAGAAATGCGATTCTGCGCGGGCCAGAAACCGTCCGATGCGCCACCAACTTCCGTAGTGAACGGGAAGATGCGCGGCTTAGTGCCTTGCTCACCATAAGACCAGTCGTTACAATCGCCGTTCACGTTGTAAAGCACTTGCCACGGCGGGCCGATTGTATAGACCGCGCCATTGACCTGTTGAATGTAATGCTGGATTGAATCTGCCATCAATGCAAATACATCATTCTCAGGAGTAACCCCGCCTTGATACGCTTGCGTACCCCACGGATAGAGCACAAGATTCGAATACGTGTGATAGTTCATCGCGACCACGAAATTACGCGACTCGACGAAGTTGCGAATTACTTGCGTTTCAGGTTCCGAGAACGGGCCGCTGCCGCGATACGTTTCAGCTGCCGGAGTCGGCGAAGAACCGTTGTTGTCATAGCCCCAATTAAAACCGAAATTGCGGTTCAAGTCAACGCCGAAGCTGCCGCCGTTGTTGCGGCGGTTCTTGCGCCACATACCACCGCCGTTGGGATTCGTCGATTGATTGTAGAGATATCCGTCAACGTTGATGCAAGGAACAAAATAGAATTCGCGGTTATCAACAAGATCCGTGACACTTTGATTTGTTCCATACTGATCCGTCAGATAATTCATAAACAGGAACAACACTTCCATCGCCCCCGGTTCACGAGCGTGAATGAGCGAGTTATAAAACAACTCAATCTCATTCTCGTCAATATCCGGATTGTCACTGATCTTCATCGCATAGATGTTATTGCCTTCAAGCGTCTGGCCAATCACGAACTTCGCCGTCGTGATGGTCGGATGCTGCATATGGATCGTGTCCATCGCGGCATTGATCTCGACATTCGTCTTGAATCCGCCCATCAAGTCAAGTGAATTGCCGTCGCGACCACGACGCGCATAAAAATCTTCGAGGTCTTGATGGATAACATCCCAGCGATAGCCTCTGTTTTGCAAGTAGGCAAAATCACCCGGCAAAGCTGCAATCAGCACGCCGGGTTGGCCGTCTTGCGGCATCACATCAAGCATATCATCATGCAAGAGCATCTTCTCCTGCGTGATATTTTTTCCAAAGACGCGAATTAACGAGTGATGGGGTGCATCAATACCCGCTTGTGCGGTGGTGAATCCCAATGTAAACAAAAGTAGCAGTGACAACATACGGATCATAGGGCACCTCGGTTCATCGTAAGAGCCAATAGTGGCTAACGGTACGAAACAGATTTTTCGGACTTAATATTTGTGGCGGCCGGTGCAGGCGCTCCAGCCAGTGTAACTGCGTAGATGCGAGCCGCGTCCGTGGGCAAAGTCATTGTGTAGTGCGTGTCCGTCACGGAGGTAACAAACGGAACAAACAGCGTATCGTTCGGCAGCGCGGTCCAGATGGCAAAATTGTCAACCGGATGCGACACCCAATGCAAACTAATATTGCTGCCTTCAGCAATAATTACAGTATGTGGTTCAAACGGCGTCCCGCCCTGCATCGCAACGACAAGCTCCGCTCCGCTGCCGTCGGGGTCTGACGACTCAATCGTCAACGGAAGCGAAATTAGTCCCTGGGCAACGGAATTGTTGGCAATGCGGAAGCGAATTTCTTGCAGTCCCTGTGGTGGCACAACCGCTTGATGTCCACTCAAGATGCGAATCGACGAAGCTGCCGTGTCGGGCCGAGCAATACGCAGCGTCATCATGCTATCAACAAGCGATCCATTATGAGACAACTGCAAAAACTCAGTTGATGAGCCGCCTTTAATACCGATGGTTTTCAAAGGTACAATTCCCCGCATCCGTTCATAAACCAAGTCAATCCCGCCGTCGCGATAGAGAATCACCTGATAGGTCAGCGTGTTCGATGACGGCACCCCCCAGGGCGGCATGCGATTCCATTGCACGATAAACCGGTCATTCGCGGTATCACTATACTCCCAAACTTGACCACCCGCCGTTGGGTTCATGTCGGTCCAATAAGGAGCAACCATGTAGTACGGATCGCGCACCGTACTCAGCGGATCATTTAAATAATTGCGGACCTGCGACCAAAACGAAATGAATCCGTTCGTGCAGGCACAATATTTCTTGAAGGTCCGGCCAAACAAGGGAAACTCGAACGGCAATGGTCGCGGAAACGACGTGGTGTCGTCAAGTGTTAGGCCGAGGTTCGTGCCTATCGTCGAAATATCGAAGAACTGGTAATGGACAGACGTATCAGAATGCGAACTGCGCCACGCGTAGCCGTTCGCATCCGGCATCCACTCATCGAGTGTGTTATCAGAGGATTCTATGCGAGTCGGCATGTATCCCTTTGGCAATTCAGGAAACACCACAGCACGTGCGAGCGTATCTTGCGATTGACCAAGCCCGGCGGCATTGCTCGCAATCGCATGATAGGCCAACGGCGCGCTGCCAAGGTTGCGCACAAAAATAGAGGTATCAAGCGTTGCGCCGGGATCAAGCGAAATAGCAAGGCTCGCAGGCTCAAGTGCGAGCGAGGGAACACCGGATGCGGGATGTTCATCAGCAAGGCGAACGGTCACACCGTCTCCCGCTGGAACAGCGTGCGTCTCCCATGTGCCGTTATAGCCGTATCGGAGATATGTATTCGCAACGGCTTTGTCAATTCCGATCGTGCAACTATTGTTGCGCGGGATTCTGCCGTAACGAAATTCGATGACGTTGTTTCCACTCGCAGTTGGCAGCACTGCTTGATCATAGATGACCATCTGGAAGTTCGCACTATCCGTCGGCGGTGGAATCAAGATGAAATAAGGAACTTCGTACCACTCAACGGTGTATGTACCGTGAGCGGGATCGTAGTCGGACAAAATGTGTCCGCCTAAATTGTCACTGAAGTCATCCCAGAACGGAAAGAGCGCCGGAGTCAGATTGTACGGCAAAGGTAAATTGTTGAACGCCGTTGCATATCTGACAAAGCTGATGATTCCGTTTGAGTTCAAGAACATTCGGCTGTACGTCTGTCCGTAAAACTTAACAGGGAACGGCATGGCTAACGGAACGTTACCGTCGTCGGCCAAATTGTGAATAACGCCATGTCCGCCTTCAGTCGGAGAAACTGATGTGTAAGTCTCAGTCGGGCCACCCGGATCGTTGTTATCACAGAAGAAGTATCCGAATGGATCTTCTCCGGAACACAAGAACGCAGGGTTCAGCGGGAGAACCACTTCAATATCCGTAATGGCGCGACTTTGAATAATCACACCGTTTACAACTATGGAGCCGCATACACCGCTTGAACAAGCAACAGAGTACGTTCCCGGCTGCATCGTCATCACGAATCTTCCGTTCCCATCCGTGAAAGCAGGCGGATACGCTTCGTTGGGAATCGTGATAAATGCTCCGGCGGCAGGAAGACCACGACAATCAATCACGTTACCGGATAGAATTCCCTCTTGCGTCGTTTGCATCGTGATCGTGACGTAAGCCGTGTCCTGCGGTAAGACGGTCAAAGCCGTCGTCTGCGGCACGTGGCCGTTGGCAACAACTTGTATCTGCAACGGCAAAAAGGCAGGGTAGGGAAATAGAAATCTTCCGGAAGAATCGGTCAGCGTATGATGCGGCTGATTGAGTATGTCAATGTCTGCCGCGCCAATCGGTGTTCCCCATTGGTTTTGGACAATGCCTCGCACCCAACCTAAGCCTGTCAATGCGGCCTGACACGCAAGATAAGCATCGAGACGACCATAACCCGCATTATTGTCAAGACCTGCTATATCTTCATCTACTGCCGTGTACATCAATAATTCGAGCAACGAGTCAGGCGGCAGCATCGGATTCGCTTCAATCATCAATGCGAGAGTTCCCGCCGCTAACGGAGCCGAAAAAGATGTACCACTGCTGGACGCATAGCCGCTCCCAATATACGTTGAGCGAACATCGCGCGACGGAGCAACGATTTCAGGTTTGACTCGAAGAGTGGGATCAGGATTGCAGGGCGTCGGGCCACGGCTGGAAGAAACCCAAACGGAATCGATCACACCGTCCCAACCACCGACAGCGAAACCTGAAACTAAATTATCAGCACGGTTGGCAGGATTACGGATTGTGCCACTCGGCGGACCTTCATTGCCTGCTGACCAGACGATTGCGATGCCTGCGGCTTCGGCGAGATCGATTGCTTGGAAGAGTACGTTGTTGCAAATTTCGACACCACCGTTAAAACCCCATGAGTTCGACATCACGCGCGGAACATCATCGAACGTGGCAGGATTCCCGTCGGGGTCTAAGACCCACTGAAATGCGGCAAGAGCATTGTTAATTGTAAACCCGCCTTCGGCAACGGCGGCGGCAATAAATTGCGCATTCCATGCCACACCCACGGTGTCATTGACTCCGATTCCGCACTGCAAACCCATGGTAAGCGTGCCGTGACCATCGTTGTCACCGGGAGTTGAGGTAATCGGTTCTACCAAGTCAAACCAGCATTGGTTTGCCGGATGACCGTTGTTGCCACGCCATCTCGAAGACAAAGCTGGGTTCGCACCGTAAACACCGGAATCGAAATTCGAGAGCAGAACACCCACACCGGTCAAACCGAGTGCCCACGCTTCGGGAGCCCGGATGTCGGTCAGAGCAACCGTTACGCCGTCGTCGAGAGAGCGGCGAGGATTATCGGGAATCGGAGTGGTGATGGGGTCGAGTTCGAGAAGCTGTTCTTCTTGAACGTCAATGACTTCAGGCCACTGGCGGAAAATGGGGATCCAAGCGGGGTCGCACTCGACGGAAATCGTGTTGGCAGCCCAATAGGCGCGAATATTGTGAAGATCGGCAAGCTGAGTAACTTCGGACAGCCGCTTCAGAACAGGAGCCTGTGTGACTTTGGCATGCTCTTGTGCGGCATTGAGGGACATCTCGTGGGCCACAGCGAGGTCGAGGGTTCGGCCAGCACGGGCACGGACTTCGCTGATAACGTAAGGTTCTGGCTCAAGAACGAGGAAAACGGAAACGCGGTCGGTCCCGGCAACGGCAAATCCAGCCGACAGCACGAGAACCGCCGTAAGCCACGCGAGGCACCGCAGGCTCCTCCATTCACTCATTCTCATCTCATTCACAGGTTTGTTCTGTCAAGTCCACGAAATCCCTAAAATATAGTAAATTCGCGCGCGTAACTCCAGAGATTAAAGTGAGTTCTTAAACACGAACTGGGTGTCCAAAACTTGCTTTTTGCCGCAATTGTCGTAACTTCAAGCAGTCAAAACCATTGAAATCTCGGTGAATAGCCCTCTGACCAGAGTAGTGTGTCATTCGTACTGTATAATTCTCTGCCTCTTGGCAGTGAGCAGTCGTGCAGTTTGTGTCGCGCAACCCGTGCGCACGGCAAGCCCATTCGACAGGTACGAAGCCCTGTTTGACACCTTGATGAGTCACCACTACGAAGTGGCGGACTCGATGTGCTCAGAGTTTGACTCAATCTGGCCGGGGCACCCGGCTTCTCACTACGCCCGAGCCAGCGTGATCTATGCGCAACTCTGTGATTTTGAAGACACTACGGGGACAGCGAGGCTTGAATTTGAGGCTGAAAAGTGCCTCACAGCCTGTGAGCTTTGGGAAGAACAGGCCCCGGACAGCGCCGAGGCCGAGCGGGAATACTTGATTGGAGCCGCTTACTCGGTTTCGGGATTGACACGGCATCGGCAAGGCAAAACCGTGGATGGAATCCGCAGATTGATGACCTCACGGAGCCATTTTGACCGAGCGATTGAAGTTGATCCGGAGTTCTACGATGCCTACGTTGGGCGCGGGGCCTATCGTTATGCGGCGGCTCAGAATTTGGGGTTCTTGAGGTGGTTGCCGGGAGTGCCCTCCAAGAAACAGGGCTGGGCTGATTTGACTTTGGGACTGGGGCGGGCTAAGTTCTCTCGCTTTGCGGCCTTAAGCTCAATGGTTTGGCTCGTGCTTCAAGAGGAGAATTACGAACTTGCCGACAGCATGGTCAAAGCAGGCTTAGAGCGATTTCCGAACAGTCGAACTTTTCTGATGCCGAAACTTGCGCTGGAGAAAAAAACAAGTCAGTGGAAAAGCGCGCGTGAAACGGCGCACGAATTAATGTTGAGTCAGTATAAGCAACTTGAATTTCAAAATGGTTACGAAGTGATTGGACTTTATCGCACATTGATGGATTGCTCAGATATGTTAGGAGAAACGGAAGCGGCTCTTAATTATGCGCGTGCAGGATTAGACGCAACCGCAACTCCATATGCTCTCGAACGTCGGAAGGATACTCTCAAGGCGCTCCGTGCTCGGTTAAGTCGAAAGGATGCGCGATGAGTGGAGTAAGAGCAGTTGCACAAACAAAAGTGATTAAGCGTTCAGATTCAAAGGTGCTCGAAAGACTGGGGCATCTTGCGGATGAACGCGGGTTAGAAATATACGCTGTTGGTGGATTTGTTAGAGACAAATTACTTGGCAAGAAAGTCAAGGATATTGACTTCTCAGTAATTGGTGACGCGGTTGCATTTGCAAAAGTTGTTGCCAAAGAGTTTGGTGTTCACGATCCTGTGTTGTTTGAAAGATTCGGAACGGCTATGGTTCCGTATCGCGGTTATCAACTCGACTTTGTTACGGCGCGGGCTGAATCATATGAGTCACAATCGCGTAAACCGAAAGTTTGGGAAGGCGCTCTCGATGATGATCTCGCACGGCGGGACTTTACCGTAAACGCGCTCGCTGCGAGTCTGAACGGAGAGAATTTCGGATTGCTGATTGATCAATATGATGGCATTGGTGATCTTGAACGTAAAATTCTTAGAACACCCAAAGAGCCTGAACAGACGTTCTCTGAAGATCCGCTCAGAATTATGCGCGCGCTTCGGTTTGCGGCACAGCTTGAATTTACAATTGAGCCTGCAACATTAGCCGCCTGTAAGGAGATGGCTCCGAGACTCAAGATTGTGAGTCAGGAGCGAATTACAGATGAACTAATGAAGTTAATGAGTGCGGCTAAACCCTCGATTGGCCTCCGGTTAATGTATGAGACCGGAGTGATGGATATTGTTTTTCGGGAGATTTCCGAACTTTCAGGCGTTGAACAAGTTGGGCAGCATCACCACAAAGATGTGTTTGACCACACTTTGTTAGTCGTTGACCGGATTTCGGAATTGACGGAGGATCCGGTGTTGCGGTTGGCCGCGCTGGTACATGATATTGCCAAGCCACGGACGAAACGGTTCTTTCCGGATCAGGGTTGGACGTTTCATGGGCATGAGGATGTGGGTAGCCGGATGATGAAGCCGATTGGCCGAAGATTGAAGCTACCCGAGAAGACGATCTCGAAATTGGTCAAGATGACGGCCCTGCACATGCGGCCTATCAACCTGACCCGTGAGGAGGTGACGGATTCGGCTGTACGCCGGTTAATTGTGGATGCGGGGGAAGATTTGGACGGTTTGATGACCCTTTGCAGGGCCGACATTACCTCAGCTAACCCCAAGAAAGTCAAGCGTTACCTGACTCAATTTGAGGCTTTGAAAAAGCGCATTGCTGAAGTCATTGAAGGGGATCAGTTACGGGCCTTTCAAAGCCCAGTCCGGGGGGAGGAGATTATGCGGATTTGCAACCTCTCACCCGGTCCTATAGTCGGAAAGATTAAGACCGCCCTTGAAGAGGCCATTCTTGAGGGTAAGGTTGCCAACGAGCACGACGCCGTGCTCGACTACTTGTACGAAATCAAAGATCAGTATTTGGAGTGTTAAGCGTGCGGAGTGTCATTTGGTGGGTATTGGTATTAGGGGTAATGAGCGGTGTAGTGCGCGCGGAAGAGCGGCTGTTAAGGGTAGATAGCCAAACTCCGATTTCGCTTGATTCGCTGGTTTCGATTGGCTTGCGGAATAATCCGCAGGTGCGGCAATCGGAATTGGCGTTGAAACTCAATCGCATCGGCGATCTTGCGGCGATTGGACGATTCTTGCCGACGATTTCGCTCGGATTGGATTTTTCTGAATCACAATTCGAGAATCGCACATATCGAAATCCGGACGGGAGTGTCTCGACTCTGCCGGTGACGTTTGAAGAGGTTGTGATTGTTCAGGGCGATGACGGGCAGTTGACGCTCGATACGATTACGGTCACGGAGAATGCTTCGGAGGGCAAGCTACATTCCAGTTCATGGAATGTGAATGCAAATCTGTCGCTGTTTGAAGGCGGACAGAGAATTTTTCTCTATCGCATTGCTCAGGCGCAGAAGAAGATCAACACGCTGTCGGTTGAGGAAGCTCACAAATCTTTGACGCGCACGTTGGCGCAAGAGGTTGTGGGTGTACTTACTTTGGAGAAAGTTGTCGCGCTGAATAAGCGTTTGCGGGATCAACGCAAGGACGCGTTTGATTTGGCGAAAGCGAGATTTGAGGTGGGGGCAGTGACGGAGCTTGATGTTTTGCAAGCGGAAATTGAACTTGGAACGGCTGAGAATACGATAGCGAGTTCTGAGCGCGAACTTGAAAAGCGTCGCGAAGAATTGAATCAGACTCTCGGAATTAATTTAGAGAGCCGTTTCCCGATTGCTGAAACCGGCGGGCTTACGCCTTATCAATTTCAGTTGGATAACTTGATTGATCAGGCTTGGCAGAACCGTTCGGATTTGGAAATTGCCGTTCTGCAAGCAAAGCAGGCGAAGGATAATGTGAGTTTCGCGCGGGGTAATTATTTGCCGCGAGTGAGCATTGGCGCATCGCGTTCGGCCAGTGAGCAGGCAGGCGCGGATCAGCCGTTTACATTGGATCCGCGTAACCGAAACACGACCTATTACGGTTCGTTGACGTGGAATCTGTTTGACGGGTTCGCGCGCGAATTTGACGTGGCTTCAAAGAAAGTAGATTTGCGCCGCTCGCAGGAAAGTGAGCGCGATTTGCGACTCTCGATTGAACGCAGTGTGCGCGAAGCCTATCGCAATATGGCGACGGTGTATGACCAGATGCAGACGACGAATCGCAATCGCGAATTGGCGAATCGCACGCTTGAACTTGAGCGCGAGCGCTATCGTTTGGGTGCGACTTCGGCGCTCTCTTTAAGAGATGCACAGGTGACTTATGAACGCGCAGAGACGGATCATTTGTCAAAGGAACTTGAGTATCAGTCGAGTTTGATTGCGCTGGAATTGGCAGTTGGGAAAGCGCTCAGATAACCGCATGTAATGCGGTTTTGCGCTGGCGCAGAAGCGTTGGCTTAGTGAAGCGGCCTTGACGAAAGTTGGGGTCGCTTTCTTTTGGCGGAAAATCTGGCGGGTAACAAATTATGCATCTAATATACACTATTTGAACATTTGTGTCAAGAGTTTGTTCCAAAAAAGATGATTTTTTGTAAAGTTTTGTTCAAATTATGATTAGGGAGTTTTGGCATTGGAGTTACGAGGGTTTTGGGGGAATTGGGGAGGCGTTCTTAGGCACCTGAGGCTGGTACCGCGCGATCAGATTGAAGAAAAGGC